>NZ_JBIWAG010000002.1:0-397851 GCF_044759965.1 Curtobacterium sp. NPDC098951 | reverse complement strand
CGCGCCTCCCCGCCCCCGGGGGCCCCCGCCGGCGGGCGCCCCCGGCCCCCCCCCCCCCTCCCCCCCCCGGGCGGGGGGGGGGGCCCCCCCCCCCCCCCCCGCCTCCTGTCCGTCAGGGGGTGCGTCAGTTCGGGTGCGTCATGCTGAGCACGTCGAGGGCGCTGTCGAGCTGCTCCTCGGTGACCTCGCCCCGCTCGACGTGACCGAGGGCGATCACGGCCTCGCGCACGGTGATGCCCTCGCGCACGGCGTACTTGGCGACCTTGGCGGCTGCCTCGTACCCGATCACGCGGTTGAGCGGCGTCACGATCGACGGCGAGGACTCGGCGAACGCGCGGGCACGGTCGAGGTTCGCCTCGAGCCCGTCGATGGTCTTGTCGGCGAGCACCCGCGAGCTGTTCGCGAGCAGACGGATCGACTCGAGCAACGCGGTGCCCATCACCGGGATCGCAACGTTCAGCTCGAACGCGCCGGACGCACCCGCCCAGGCGATCGTGGCGTCGTTGCCGATGACGCGGGCGGCGACCATGAGAGTGGCCTCGGGGATGACCGGGTTGACCTTGCCGGGCATGATCGACGAGCCCGGCTGCAGGTCGGGGATGTGCAGCTCGCCCAGGCCGGTGTTCGGCCCGGAGCCCATCCAGCGCAGGTCGTTGTTGATCTTCGTCAGGCTGACCGCGAGGACCTTGAGGGCACCCGAGGCCTCGACGAGGGCGTCACGCGCACCCTGGGCCTCGAAGTGGTCGAGCGCCTCGGTGATGGGCAGGCCGGTGTCAGTCGCGAGCTGGGCGATGACGCGCTGCGGGAAGCCCTTCGGCGTGTTGATCCCGGTGCCGACCGCCGTGCCACCGAGGGGGACCTCGGCGACGCGGGGAAGCGTCGCCTCGACCCGCTCGATGCCCAGACGGACCTGGCGTGCGTAGCCGCCGAACTCCTGCCCGAGGGTGACGGGCGTCGCGTCCATGAGGTGCGTCCGACCGGACTTCACCGCGTCGGCCCACAGCGTCGCCTTGGCCTCGAGCGACTCGGCGAGGTGCTCGAGCGCCGGCACGAGGGTGCGGATGAGGGCCTCGGTCACCGCCACGTGCACCGACGTGGGGAACACGTCGTTCGAGGACTGCGAGGCGTTCACGTGGTCGTTCGGGTGCACGGGGGTGCCCGCGATGTCCGACGCGAGCGTCGCGAGGACCTCGTTCATGTTCATGTTCGACGAGGTCCCGCTGCCGGTCTGGTAGACGTCGACCGGGAACTGGTCGTGGTGCGCCCCGCCGATGATCGCGTCCGCCGCCTGCGCGACGGCGTCGGCCAGCGCGGGGTCGACGATGCCGAGCTCCCCGTTGACGATCGCGGCGGCGCGCTTGATCCGGGCGAGGGCGACGATCTGCGCCGACTCGAGTCCGCTCCCCGAGATCGGGAAGTTCTCCACCGCGCGCTGCGTCTGCGCCCGGTAGAGCGCGGACACCGGCACCCGGACCTCGCCCATGGTGTCGTGCTCGATGCGGTACTCGCCGGAGCTGTCGGTCACGGTGGTCGGGGTGGTGTCGGTCACGTCGTCGTGGTCCTTCCTGGGGTGCTCGCCGGCCGCGGTCGCGCCGGCTGGTGGATGTCCCGAGGGTGTCCGGGACGATTCGTCGTGGCGGCGGGTCAGGCCTGGCCCACGACGGTGTCGATGGCGACCTCGCCCGTGGTGAGGTCGTAGGTCGCGCCGACGACGGCCAATCTACCCTCGGCGATCGCGTCGGAGACGGCACCGGACCGCTCGATCACCTGGCGCAGCGTGGCCTCGAGGTGGGCGGCGCCGACCGATTCCTGCGGGACGTCGGCGTCGGTGCTGCGGACACGCTCGACGCTCGGGGCGATGGCGTCCACCAGCGCCTGCAGGTGCGGTGCCGGCACGGGCTCGCCGGAGCGGGCGGCGGCGACCGCGCCGCACTTGGTGTGCCGGAGCACGACCACGAGCGGGGTGCCGAGCGCGACGACGGCGAACTCGATCGACCCGAGCACGACGTCGTCGACGATCTGCCCGGCGTTGCGGATCGCGAAGAGGTCACCGATGCCGGCGTCGAAGACGTGCTCGAACGGCACGCGCGAGTCGGAGCAGCCGAGCACGGTGGCGAAGGGTGCCTGCGACCCGGCGAGTTCCGAGCGGCGGTCCGGGTCGATCCGGCCGGTGCGGCGCTTGTCGGCGGCGAAGCGGGCGTTGCCCTCGACGAGGAGTCGGAGGGCGTCGGACGGGGTGGCGGCGGCGCGGTCGGGCATGGGGTTCCTCGGGGCTTCGGGTCGGTGGTCGTGCTGGGGGTCGGGCTGGGGCTGGTGCTCGCGCTGGTGGTCGTGCTGGGGCTGGTGCTCGCGCTGGGGGTGGGGCTGGTGGTCGTGCTGGTGCTCGCGCTGGTGCGGAGGGGTCAGTTCGCGAACTGCTTCGCGACGGCGGTGGCGACGGTCCGGAAGGCGGCGTCGTCGGCGGTGCCGGCCAGGACGACGGTGCCCTGGTCGAACCTCGCCACGAGCGAGTACGCCTGGTTGCCGGCGTCGTCCCCCTCGGACCGGCGGTCGTACACGGTCCACTTCGTGCCGGCGATCGTGCGGGAGCCGGTGGCCGCGTGCTGGTCGAGCTGGTTCGACACCCACGTCGCATTCGCGTCGATGCCCTGCTGCAGGCCGATGTACTGCTTGTCGGGCGTGATCAGGCCGACGGTCCAGACGCTCACGCCGTCGGAGGTCTTGTCCTGGTAGTCGGCGCGGTTCGACGAGAAGCCCTTCGGCAGGGCCGGAGCCGCCAGCGTGACGCCGGGCACCTGCGCCTGGGACGCGACCTGCCGGTAGTCGACCGTGCGGTCGCCGATCGTGGTGTCCGGGCGGACGACCACGGCGACGAGGAACAGGACGATCCCGAGCGAGGCGATCAGCGCGATGACGAGGTTGAACGCCGTCTGGTGCTGCCGTCGTGCGGTGCGTGCGGCGTCCTTTCGCGCCCAGGTCTCTTCCGGGGTCTCGGGGCGGCCCAGCTCGGCGACGATCGGGCGGCCGTCGGCATCGGTCATCGCGCTGCGCCGTCCTCGGACTCGGACGCGGCACGGGCGGCGTCAAGCCGGGCCCGTGCGCCGACGAGCCACTCTTCGCACCGGGCGGCGAGCGACTCGCCCCGTTCCCACAGCGACAGCGAGCGTTCGAGCGTGGCCGACCCCTGTTCGAGCTCGGCGACGACGCGCACGAGTTCGTCGCGCGCCGCTTCGTAGCTCAGCGACCGGACGTCGGGCTGCTCGGGTTCCTGCTGGGATGACACCCCTCGATCCTACCGAGCGCCCACCGACGTGTGCCCCGCACGGGCAGACCGGTGGAGAACCCGCAGCCGCTCAGACGCCGTCCGGCCCCGGCCCGTCCGGCTCGAGCGTCCCGGTGGCCGTCCCGGCGCCGAGCGTCACGTGCACGGGCGTCGCCCCGGACAGGTCATCGGCGCCGCGCACGACCCCGCCGTCCGCCGTCTGGACGATGGCGTAGCCACGGCGCAGGGTGTCCCGCGGCGACAGCGCCCGGAGCCTGGCGGTGAGGTGACCGACCTCGGCGTGGGAGCGTTCGAGCCGCCGGTCCAGCAGCTCACGGGCACGGGAGAGGTCGCGCGCCACCTCTTCCGCGCGGGTGTCGACGAGCCACGCGGTGGACGCGAGGGCCGGGCGGGAGCGCAGGGCCGCGATCCGGTCCGCCTCGACCGACAGGGTGTGCGACAGGCGCAGCCCGAGTCGTGCCCGCGCCTGCTGGACGTTGGCGAGTTCCTCGGCGACGTCCGGCACCACACGCTTGGCCGCGTCGGTCGGGGTGGAGGCGCGGAGATCCGCGACCTCGTCGAGGATCGGCCGGTCGGCCTCGTGCCCGATGGCCGAGACGATCGGGGTGGTCGCCGCGGCGGCGGCACGCACGAGTCCCTCGTCGCTGAAGCCGAGCAGGTTCTGGAAGTCGCCGCCGCCGCGGGCGACGATGATGACGTCGACGGAGGGGTCGGCGTCGAGTTCCGCGATCGCGGCCGTGACCTCGCCGACGGTGCGGTCGCCCTGCACCGCGGTGTGCACCGTCCGGAACTCCACCTGGGGCCACCGGAGCTGCGCGTTGCGCTTGACGTCCTTCTCGGCGTCGGAGTCCTTGCCCGTGATGAGGCCGATCCGGTGCGGCAGGAACGGCAGCCGCTTCTTCCGGGCGGGGTCGAACAGCCCTTCCTCGGCCAGGGTCCGGCGCAGCCGTTCGAGGCGTTCGAGCAGGTCACCGAGCCCGACGTGCTTCATCTCGACGACCTGCATCGTCAGCGAGCCGCCCTTGACCCAGTAGTTCGGCTTGACGGCGGCGACGACCCGGTCGCCCTGCTTGATGTCCGCCGGGACCCGGGAGCGCACGCTCGACCAGATCGAGAACGACACGGTGGCGTCGACCTCGACGTCCTTGAGCTTGCCGTAGACGTTGCCGCCGGCGACGTTCCACTGGGTGATCTCGCCCTCGACCCAGGCGGTGCCGAGGCGGTCGATCCAGTCGCGGATCTTGGCACCGAGCAGTGCGACGGGCCACGGGTTGTCGGCCGTGGGTGGTCCCTGTTCGATCGCCATGTCGCTCCTTCTCGTGCGGGACGTCCATCGTGCCGGACACCGGTGACAGCGGGGGCGCGACGGGTTCTCCACAGGTCGCACCCGCGCCCAGCCCGCACGCGACCCGCTCACCTATCATCGGGGACGTGACGATCACCAACGGCCACACGGTCCCGCTCGCCGCCCCGCGGGTCCTCGCGGCGCGCGGCCGCCTGCGGGACGAACCGGTCGCCGGCACCAAGAAGGTCCTGCTCGCAGCGCCCCGCGGCTACTGCGCCGGCGTCGACCGTGCCGTCGTCGCGGTCGAGAAGGCCCTCGAGCAGTACGGCGAGCCGGTGTACGTCCGCAAGCAGATCGTGCACAACGTCCACGTCGTGTCGACCCTCGAGCAGCGTGGAGCGGTGTTCGTCGACGACGTCACCGAGGTCCCTCGCGGCTCGCACGTCGTGTTCAGCGCGCACGGCGTCTCGCCGGCGGTCGTCGCCGGCGCGGCCGACCGCGACCTGCACGCCATCGACGCCACGTGCCCCCTGGTCACGAAGGTCCACCGCGAAGCCACGCGCTTCGCCCGGGCCGACCGCACGATCATCCTCATCGGACACGCCGGCCACGAAGAGGTCGAGGGCACCATGGGGCACGCGCCGGACCGCACGATCCTGGTCAACGGTCCCGAGGACGTCGCCGCGCTCGAGGTCCCCGACCCCGACAACCTCGTCTGGCTCTCGCAGACCACGCTGAGCGTCGACGAGACCATGGAGACCGTCCGTCGGCTGCGTGAGAAGTTCCCCGCGATCGAGGACCCGCCCTCCGACGACATCTGCTACGCCACCCAGAACCGACAGGTCGCGATCAAGAAGGTTGCCCCCGCGGCAGACCTCGTGATCGTCGTCGGCTCGGCGAACTCGTCGAACAGCGTCCGCCTGGTCGAGGTCGCGCTGGAGCACGGCGCGAAGGCCGCGCACCGCGTCGACTACGCCGCCGAGATCCAGCAGGACTGGCTGACCGGCGTCGCGACCGTCGGCGTCACGAGCGGCGCGAGCGTCCCGGAAGAACTCGTCACCGAGGTCCTCGACCAGCTCGCGGACGCCGGCTACGGCGCCGTCGAAGAGGTCGTCACCGCACACGAGGACCTCATGTTCTCGCTCCCCAAGGAGCTCCGCACCGACGCGTCGGGCAACCCGACGCGCGCACTCGGCGGGCGTCGCCGGTGAGCGGCGGCACGGACGGCTGGTCCGCGGTCCCGGCCCGCGACCCGGGTCACGTCGCCGATCCCCCTGCCGGCCAGGAGGCTCGGCGCACCCCCGCCACGTCGGCCGACGCCGACCAGCGCGGTCGCGTCCACGGCCGCCCGGCACCGCAGTACGGCGAGTACGCGCCCGAGGGCTGGGTGAACCCGGTGCTCGTCGAACAGGAGCGCCTCGCGCACGAAGAACGCTCCCGGGCGGCTGACGAACGCGCGGCGCGCGACCAGCCCGCTCGCGACCGCGGTCCCCGTGCCGGCGCGCAGCGGCCCAGCGCTGCGACCGACGATGCCACGGCCCGCCCGACACCGGTCGCCGGACGGTTCGGTGCCACCCCGCTCGACGTCGTCCTGACGGTCGGGCTGCTGGTGATCGGCCTCTGGTCGGTCGTCGAGTCCCTCGCCGTCGGCACCACCGCCTCGACGATCCGGACCCTCGTCGAGCGCCAGTACACCGAGCTGTCCGACCCGGCGGCGCTCTCGACCGCCGTGCTCGTCCGGGCGGTCGTGCTCGTCGTGGTGTTCGTGCTGGTCGCCTGGTGGTCGATCCGGCGGCTCCGTGCCCGGCGCTGGACGTTCTGGGTCCCGCTCCTGGGCGGTGTGGTCGCGTCGGTGCTCGGCATCGTGCCGGTGATGGTCGTGCTCCTCCAGGACCCGGCGTTCACGGCGTACGTGCAGCGGATGGCCACCGGCGGCTGACCCGCCCAGCGCGTCCGCCGACGGGGAACGCGGCGACGACGGTCTCGATCGCCGGGTCAGCAGCCGAAGGTCGACCGCATCCGGCTGAGCACCCGGTCCAGGTGCTCGGTGAGCGGTGCGGTGTCGTCGTCGGCCAGCCATCCCTCGAGCGCGGTCTGGAAGAGCTCGACGGTGAGTCCGCCGAGGACACGTGCCGTGAGTTCGTCCTCGCCCCGGTCGACGAAGCCCTGCTGCACGGCGTCTCGGAGGTCGGCCTGCTTGCGCAGGTCCCGCTCGCGGAGTAACGGTTCGGCCTCGATGATCCGCCGCGCCGAACGCATGTGCTCGCGCTGTGCCTCGAACCGTCGGATCGCGAGCGTCCGGAGTCCCTCGGTCACGAGCTCCAGTGGATCGACGCCGGCGGGTGCGCCCGCGAGGACCCCCGCGGCCAGGCGCGGGATCTCGTCGTCGCCGAAGAACACCTCGCGCTTGTCGCTGAAGTGCCGGAAGAAGGTCCGTTTCGTCAGTCCCGCCCGGAGGACGATGTCCGGCACGGTCGTGGCCGCGAAACCGCGCTCGGCGAAGAGCTCGAGCGCGGCGGTCCGCAGTCGTTCCCGGGAGTCGGGAGCCCATCTGGCCATACTGCGAGCCTAGATGATGACACCGGGTGTCGTCACGCGCTAGAGTGACGACACCGCGTGTCATCACTCCTGCAGAAAGGCACACCCGTGTCGCAGCACTCCGCCGCCGTCCTCCGCGCATCTCGCGCACCCCTCGTCGTGTCGAGCGTCCCCGACGCCGAACCCGGAGCGGGCGAGGTGTTGGTGCGCGTCCGGGCGGTCGCCGTGAACCCGGTCGACTGGGTGATCCAGGGCACGGGGTCGGTGACCTACCGCTGGCTCCGCTACCCGGCGGTCCTCGGGTCGGACGTCGCCGGCGAGGTGCTGGCGGTCGGGGCCGGGGTCACCCGCTTCCGCGTCGGGGACCGGGTGTTCGGGCTCGCGACGGGCACCGACCGCGGGCGTGACCCGATGCGGGAGGGAGCGTTCCAGGAGACGACGGTGCTGCTCGAGCGGCTGACCGCTGCGACGCCGTCCGGCGTGTCGGACGCAGAGGCCGCGGTCCTGCCGCTCGGCGCCTCGACCGCTGCCTGCGCACTGTTCCAGCCGGCGCACCTCGGCCTCAGGATGCCCGGCGACGCCGTCGTGCCCGGTGACGCCGTCGAGCCCGAGGGTGAGGGGGGCGTCGTGGTGGTGTGGGGCGGCTCGACGAGTGTCGGGATGAACGCCGTCCAGCTCGCCCGGGCAGCGGGCTACGACGTCGTCAGCACGGCATCGCCCCGGAACGCCGCACTCGTGCGGTCACTCGGAGCGGACGTCGTCGTGGACCACGGCGACGCGCGGGCAGTCGAGCACCTCGTCGAGGGCATCGGCGGGCGCCGGGTCGTGGGGGCCGTCGCACTCGGCACGACCTCGGCAGCCGCGTGCATCGAGGTGCTCCGACGGACCGGCGGGAGCGTCCTCGCGATGGCGAGCACGCCCGTCTCGCTCGACGGCCTCGCGGGCCGCCGACGCCTGTTCCCGGCGATGCTGCCCGTCTTCACGCGGGTCGGGCTGACCATGGCCCGGCTCACGCTGCGTGCACGACGGGCCGGCATCCGGTCGGCGTTCGTGTGGGGGAGCAGCCTGCGCGACGACGAGGTGGGCCGTCGACTCTGGAGCGAGGTGCTCGAGACCGGGCTGGCCGACGGGACGCTGCGTCCGGTCCCCGAGGCGCTCGTGGTCGGCGAGGGGCTCGGATCGGTGCAGACGGCGATCGACCGCCAGCGCGCCGGAGTGTCCGCCCAGAAGGTGGTCGTGACGCTGTAGCTGGGCACCCGACCGTTCCGGGCGACCCCGCTACCCGGCCAGGAACGCGGCGACGGCCCCGTGCAGGGCGGCCAGGTCGTCGACGTGCACGAGCTCCCGGATCGAGTGCATCGAGAGCAGCCCCACGCCGATGTCGATCGTCGGGATCCCGAGCCGGGTCGCCGCGATCGGGCCGATCGTCGAGCCGCCGGGGATCGTGTTCACGTTGACGAACGGCTGCCACGGCACGCCGGCGGTGGCGCACGCGGCGGCCCAGACGGCTTCGCCCTTCGCCTCGGTCATGTAGCGCTGGTTCGCGCTGATCTTCAGGAGCGGCCCACCGCCGGGGCGCGGGCGGTTGGTGGGGTCGTGCTTCTCGGGCTGGTTCGGGTGGACGAGGTGTCCGGCGTCGCTCGAGAGCAGCCACGATGCACGGAACGCCCGCGCCGCCTCGGAGCGGGTGGCGCCGAGGCCCTCCTGCACGCGGCCGAGGACGTCCTCGAGGAAGGGCCCGCCCGCGCCGGACGGCGTCGACGACCCGATCTCCTCGTGGTCGAACGCGGCGAACACGGGGACGTGGTCGCCGTCGGCCGGCGCGTCGACGATGCCGCGGAGCCCGGCGTGCACGCTGGTCAGGTTGTCCATGCGACCGGATGTGAGGAACTCGCGGTCGATGCCGATGCGCGCGGGGGCCTGGGTGTCGGCGAGGAACAGGTCCCAGGACACGCACGTCTCGCCGAGTCGGGCGCGGAGCCACGAGACCACGTCGGTGCCGCCGGCGTCACCGTCGACGCCGACGATCGGCAGCGTGTGCCGCTGCCGGTCGATCTCCTTGCCGTCGTTCACGCCGCGGTCGAGGTGGATCGCGAGGTTCGGGATGCGGGCGACGGCGTCGGTCGACACCAGCCGGACGGTCCCGTCGGCGTCCACGACCCGGCCGGCGATCCGCAGGTCGCGGTCGAACCACGTGGACAGCAGCGCGCCGCCGTAGACCTCGACGTTCAGCTGCTCCCAGCCGCCGGTCCGGACACCGGGGTTCGGCTTGACGCGGAACCCGGGGGAGTCGGTGTGGGCGCCGAGGATCCGGAACGGTGTCGTCGCGGTGGCACCCGCCGGCAGACGCCAGGCGATGACGGCACCGTCGCGGACCACCACGTACGCGCCCGGCGTCGTCGGCCACGCGGCGAGTTCGTCGAGCTCCTCGAACCCCGCCGCCACGAGGCGGTCCCGGGCCACCGCGGCCGCGTGGAACGCGGTCGGGGACTCGGTGACGAACTGGGCGAAGTCGGAGGCGATGGCGTCGGCGGTCACCCTGCCATCGTGGCACGCGGTGGAGGCGACCGGATGCAGGACGGGGCGCGTCCGACGGACGCGCCCCGTTCCTCCAGGTCGTGACCCCGGCGCGTCAGCCCTGGCTGTGACCGGCCGAGCCGAGCACCTTCGCGGCCTCGCCGACGCGGGCCGCCATGGCGGTCTCGGCGACCTTGCCCCAGGCGCGCGGGTCGTACTGCTTCTTGTTGCCGACCTCGCCGTCGATCTTCAGCACACCGTCGTAGTTCCGGAACATCGAGTCGGCGATCGAACGCGTGAAGGCGTACTGCGTGTCGGTGTCGATGTTCATCTTGATGACGCCGTTGCGCACGGCTTCGTGGATCTCGTCGTCGGTCGAGCCGGAGCCGCCGTGGAAGACGAGGTCGAGCGGGTTCTCGCCCGTGCCGTGCTTCGCGGCGACCGACGCCTGGATCTCACCGAGGAGCTCGGGGCGGAGCTTGACACCACCGGGCTTGTAGACACCGTGCACGTTGCCGAACGTGAGCGCGGCGATCCAGCGGCCCTGGTCACCGAGTCCGAGGGCGTCGACGACCTTCTCGACGTCGTTCGGGGTCGTGTAGAGGGCGTCGTTCGTGCCCTCGTGCTCGACGCCGTCCTCCTCGCCGCCGACGACGCCGATCTCGACCTCGAGGACGGCGTTGATGTTCCGGGTCTTCTGGAGCATGGTCGTCGCGATCTCGATGTTCTCGTCGAGGGGCACGGCCGAGCCGTCCCACATGTGCGACTGGAAGATCGGGTTGCGACCCTGGCGGACCTCTTCCTCGCTCGCCGCGATGAGCGGGAGCACGAAGCCGTCGAGGGCGTCCTTCGGGCAGTGGTCGGTGTGCAGGGCGACGGTGATGTCGTAGTTCTTCGCGACCTCGTGGGCGAAGCGCGCCATCGCGAGGGCGCCCGCCGCACGGTTCTTGACCGTGTGACCGGCGAAGTAGTCGGCGCCGCCCGTGGTCACCTGGAGGATGCCGTCCGAGCCGGACTCCTGCAGGCCCTGGAGGACCGCGTTGATCGTCTGGGACGACGACACGTTGACGGCCGGGTACGCGAACTTGCCGGCCTTCGCTCGTTCGATCATCTCGGCGTACTGTTCCGGCGTTGCGATGGGCACGTGGATCTCCTTCGACTTCGGTGGTGTCCTCGCCGATCGTAGTCAGCAGGACTGGGCCCCGACCGCCGGTTCCGGTGCGACGCGCCAGCGGCGGGCTGGCCGTGCCGGTTGGGAGAGGCGCGGTGCGGGTCACGCCGCCGACGCGCGGCGGGCGTGCACATGCGTTCACGGGCCCGCCGTCCGGACCGGCGGTCGGCCGCCGGTCGGTAGGCTGACGAGCGTGACTCCCACGACGGAAACCGGTTCCCTGTTCCTCCAGCCCGACCGCAACCTGGCGCTCGAGCTCGTGCGTGCGACCGAGGCGGCGGCGATCCGAGCGCAGCCGTGGGTCGGGCGCGGTGAGAAGAACCTCGCGGACGGTGCCGCCGTGGACGCGATGCGGAAGTTCCTCGGCACGGTGAACTTCGACGGCGTGGTCGTCATCGGCGAGGGCGAGAAGGACAACGCCCCGATGCTCTACAACGGCGAGCACGTCGGCAACGGGCACGGCCCGGCCTGCGACATCGCCGTGGACCCGATCGACGGCACCTCGCTGACCGCCGCTGGACGCCAGAACGCCATCTCCGTCATGGCCGTGTCGGACCGCGGCTCGATGTACGACCCGAGCGCGGTGTTCTACATGGACAAGATCGCCGCCGGCCCCGAGGGGCGTGGGGTCCTGGACCTCGACAAGCCCATCGGCGACAACATCCGCGCGCTCGCGAAGGCGAAGGGCAAGGACCTCGAGGACATGCAGATCGCCGTCCTCGACCGTCCCCGTCACGACGAGCTCATCCGTGCCATCCGCGCGACCGGTGCCGGCACGCGACTGCTCCTCGACGGTGACGTCGCCGGTGGCATCGCGGCGGCGCTGCCCGGGTCAACGATCGACATGTGCGTCGGTGTCGGCGGGACCCCCGAGGGCATCATCACGGCGTGCGCGATCAAGGCGCTCGGCGGGGTCATCCTCGGCAAGCTCCAGCCGAAGGACGACGAGGAGCGCGAGAAGGCCCTCGCCGCCGGGCACGACCTCGACAAGGTCCTCGACCAGGACGACCTGGTCACCGGGGACAACACGTTCTTCGTCGCCACCGGTGTAACCGACGGTGTCCTCGTGGACGGTGTCCGGCGCTCGCGTGGCGTCATCCACACGGACTCGCTCGTGCTCCGATCCCGCTCGAACACGATCCGCCGCATCCAGGCCGACCACCGCGCCGAGAAGTGGTTCTGATCCGCTGACCCGCTGACCCGCGGCCGGGTCGAACCACAAATGCGACATCGAACCAGCCCCGCGGGGGAGTTCGATGTCGCATTCGTGGTTCGACGGAGCGGTGCCAGTGTGCCGCGGGCGCGGGGTCAGTCGTCGACGGCGGCGACGAGCTCGGGCGCGGTGAGCAGTCGCGGCTCGTCGTCGATCGACGCCGGGTCCGCGATGACCTTCGACTCGTCGAGCAGCGACAGGCGACGGGCGCTCGGGAGCACCTGCCGTTCGAGCGACCCCACGAAGCGGTTGTAGTCGACGACGGAGCCACGGATCGAGCGCCCGAGCTTGTCGACGTGCCCGGCCATGGTGGCCAGGCGGCCGTAGAGCTCGCGGGAGACCCGGAAGAGCTCGTGCGCCTCTTGTGAGACGACGTCCTGCTGCCACGAGAACGCGACGGTCTTCAGCACGGACCACAGCGTCACGGGCGAGGCGAGGGCGATGCGCTTGCGGAACGCGTGGTCGAGCAGTCCGGGGTCGGCGGCGAGGGCGCTCGAGACGAGCGACTCGGAGGGGATGAACGCGATCGTCAGCTCGGGTGAGGCGTCGTACCCGGTCCAGTACTCACGCGCGGCGAGGGCGTCGACGTGCGCTCGCAGTGCCTTGACGTGCTGCCCGATGAGCGCGTCGCGTCGAGCACCCTCGGCACCGGTCGCGGTCGCAGGGATCTCCGCCGCCTGCAGGTAGGCGCTGAAGGGGACCTTGGCGTCGACGGCGATCGTCTTGCCACCGGGCAGGTGCACCACCATGTCGGGCCGGGCGGTGCCGGCGGCGGTCGTCACCGAGGACTGCACGTCGAAGTCGACGCGTTCGAGCAGGCCGGCGGCCTCGACCACGTTGCGCAGCTGCGTCTCGCCCCACACTCCGCGCGTGCTGTTCGACGACAGCGCGCTCGCGAGGGTGTCGGCGGTGGCCCGGAGGCGTTCCTCGGACTCGGCCGCCGACCGCAGCTGCGCGGAGATCGCCCCGTACTGCTCGCTGCGGGACTGCTCCAGCTCGGCGATCTTGGCGCGCATGACGTCGAGCGTCTGGGCGACCGGGCTGAGCGCGGAGAGCACCTTCGACTCGCCCTGCGACCGGGCGGCGTCGGCACCGTGCATGCGCTGGACGAGGTGCTCGAGTTCGGCGGCCCGGCGCTCGAGCGAGTCGACCTGCCGGCGGTACTGGGCGTCCTGTGCGTCGAGCCGTTCCTCGGCGTCGCGTCGGACCTCGTCCAAGCGGGACCGGAGCGCGTCGGCGCTGGCACGGGAGGTGGCGGCTTCCACGCCGGCGCGCGACCGTGCGAGCGACCAGGCGACGACCGCACCGACGGCGACGCCGATCACGAGACCGATGACCAGGGCGAGGATCTGCATGTCGTGACCTTGTCAGGACCCACCGACACCGCGCCTCCAGGCCGGGTGCATCCATGTCATGACATTATGGCAAACACGGTGTACAGTCGTCATCGTCCGCCGATGAAGCCGCACGGAAGGTCCCTCGCGTCGCATGACGAACCCCGCTCCCCACGCGTACGACGTGATCACGATGGGACGTGTGAGCGTCGACGTCTACCCGCAGCAGACGGGGCCGCTCGAGGACGTCACGACCTTCTCGAAGTCGGTCGGCGGCAGCGCCACGAACGTCGCGATCGCGGCAGCCCGGCACGGCGCCGACGCCGCGGTCATCACCCGCACCGGCAACGACCCGTTCGGTCGGTACATCGCCAGGACCCTGCCGGAGTTCGGCGTCGCGAACGCCTTCGTCGAGACGGTCGCGGGGCTGAACACCCCCGTCGCGTTCTGCGAGATCTTCCCGCCGGACGACTTCCCGCTGTACTTCTACCGGGCACCGAAGGCGCCGGACCTCATGATCACGGCGAAGTCGCTGCCGCTGCACGAGATCGAGCGCGCGAGGGTCTTCTGGACCACCGTGACGGGCCTCAGCGAGGAGCCGAGCCGCAGTGCGCACCACACGGCGATGCGGGCGCGGAGCGACGCCGACGCACCGACCGCGCTGCACACGGTGCTCGACCTGGACTACCGCTCGATGTTCTGGTCGAGCCCCGAGGCCGCGACGCGCGAGGTCGAGGCCGCCCTCGAGCACGCCACGGTCGCCGTCGGCAACCGCGAGGAGTGCGAGGTCGCCGTCGGCGAGACCGACCCCGTCCGAGCGGCCGACGCGCTGCTCGAGCGCGGCGTCGAGATCGCGATCGTCAAGCAGGGACCGAAGGGCGTGCTGGCGAAGACCCACGACGAGTTCGTCGAGCTCCGCCCGCACCGCATCGACGTCGTCAACGGCCTCGGATCCGGCGACGGGTTCGGCGGGGCACTGACCCACGGGCTGCTGCAGGGGTGGGGGCTCGAGCGGACGCTCGCCTTCTGCAACGCCGCCGGCGCCATCGTCGCCACCCGCTTCGAGTGCTCGACCGCGATGCCGACGAGCGACGAGATCGAACGGTTCCTGCAGGACAACCCGACCGAGGAGGCCGTCCGTGCCTGAGATCAGCACCGCCGACTTCGCGCGGCTGCGGGACGTCCGCGCGGGACGGCCGGACCTCGTCCGTGCCGCGCTCGACGCCCGTCGCACGCGCTCCCTGCTCGCCGACGACGGCAAGCTCTTCATCGTCGCCGCCGACCACCCGGCACGCGGAGCCCTGGCGGTCCGGGGTGACGAGTCCGCGATGGCCGACCGCTACGACCTGCTCGAGCGGCTCGTCACGGCCCTCGGGCGACCAGGGGTCGACGGGGTGCTCGGGACGCCGGACGTCCTCGAGGACCTGGCTGTCCTCGGCGCACTCGACGACAAGGTCGTGGTCGGGTCGATGAACCGCGGCGGCCTGCGCGGTGCGTCGTTCGAGATGGACGACCGGTACACGGCGTACTCGGCCAAGGCCATCGCGGACTCCCGGTTCGACTTCGCCAAGCTGCTGGTGCGCATCGCCCTCGAAGACGCGGGGACCGCCCCGACGCTCGAGGCCACGGCGCGGGCGGTGAGCGAAGCGGCGGCGCTCCGGCTGCCGATCATGCTCGAGCCGTTCATGTCCTCGTGGCGCGACGGCCGGGTCGTGAACGACCTCACCGCCGACGCCGTCATCACCTCGATGGCGATCGCCGCGGGGCTGGGGGAGTCGAGCGCGTACAGCTGGCTGAAGATCCCCGTCGTCGACGACATGGAGCGGGTGATGGCGGCCACGACGCTGCCGACGCTGCTGCTCGGCGGGGACCCGTCGACCCGGCCGCTCGAGACCTACGCCAAGTGGGCCGACGCGCTCGCGCTCCCCGGCGTGCGCGGCCTGGTCGTCGGCCGGACGCTGCTCTACCCGCCGGACGGTGACGTCGCCGCAGCGGTGGACGTGGCCGCGGGGCTCGTCCACACCCGCCCGACCGGGTCCGGGTTCTCCACAGATGCCCACGAACCGACCGCTCGGCCCGCGCAGGCCACCACCATGGACCCGTCCATCCCGGAAGGAAGCAACGCATGACCACCACGGAGACCGCCACCACGACCATCGGGCACTGGATCGACGGGGCGCGCGTCGCGTCGGCGTCCGGCAACACGGCCCCGGTCTACGACCCGGCGCTCGGTGTCGCGACGAAGCAGGTGGCCCTCGCGAACGAGGACGAGATCCAGGCGGCGATCGCGAGTGCGAAGGCGGCGTTCCCGGCGTGGGCCGAGCGCTCGCTGGCCAAGCGCCAGCAGATCCTCTTCGCCTTCCGCGAGATCCTGAACCGCGACAAGGCCGAGCTCGCCGAGATCATCACGAGCGAGCACGGCAAGGTCATCGACGACGCGCTCGGTGAGATCGCCCGCGGGCAGGAGGTCGTGGAGCTCGCGACGAACATCCCCAGCCTGATGAAGGGCGAGTTCTCCGACCAGGTCTCGACCGGCATCGACGTCTACTCGATCCGGCAGCCGCTCGGGGTCGTCGGGATCATCTCGCCGTTCAACTTCCCCGCGATGGTGCCGCTGTGGTTCCTGCCGATCGCGATCGCCGCGGGCAACACCGTGGTCCTGAAGCCGAGCGAGAAGGACCCGTCCGCGGCGATCTGGCTCGCGTCGAAGTTCCAGGAGGCCGGCCTCCCCGACGGCGTCTTCAACGTGCTCAACGGCGACAAGACGAGCGTCGACGGCCTGCTCACGAGCCCGGACGTCGAGTCGATCTCGTTCGTCGGCTCCACCCCGATCGCCCAGTACGTCTACGAGACCGGCACGAAGCACGGCAAGCGCGTGCAGGCCCTCGGCGGCGCGAAGAACCACATGCTCGTGCTGCCGGACGCCGACCTCGACCTCGTCGCCGACAACGCGATCAACGCGGGCTTCGGCTCCGCCGGTGAGCGCTGCATGGCGATCTCGGTCGTCGTCGCCGTCGAGCCGGTGGCGGACGAACTCATCCAGAAGATCACCGAGCGCGCGGCCACCCTGCGCGTCGGCGACGGCCGTCGTGGCTGCGACATGGGGCCGCTCGTCACGAAGCAGCACCGCGACAAGGTCGCCTCGTACATCGAGGTCGCCGAGCAGGACGGTGCCGAGGTCGTGGTGGACGGCCGGACCGTCCGAGCCGACGGCGACGAGAACGGCTTCTGGCTCGGCCCGACCCTCATCGACAGGGTGCCGACGACGAGCCGGGTCTACACCGAGGAGATCTTCGGCCCGGTGCTGAGCGTCGTCCGTGTCGCGAGCTACGAGGAGGGCCTGGCGCTCATCAACTCGGGCGCGTTCGGCAACGGCACCGCGATCTTCACCAACGACGGCGGTGCAGCTCGTCGCTTCCAGCGTGACGTGCAGGTCGGCATGATCGGCATCAACGTGCCGATCCCGGTGCCGGTCGCGTACTACTCGTTCGGCGGGTGGAAGAACTCGCTCTTCGGCGACCACAAGGCGTACGGGGCCGACGGCGTGAGCTTCTTCACCCGCCAGAAGGCGATCACGAGCCGGTGGCTCGACCCGTCGCACGGCGGCATCAATCTCGGCTTCCCGTCGAACGGCTGACGCGACCGATGACGAACGAGAACTGGTTCATCCCGGCGGGCTCCCGCCCCGAGGCGGGCTGGACCGACGTGGTGGACGGCCGCATCGCGGGGTGGGCGCACACCGGTCTGCGGACCGGCGCGCTCCGCGACGGGGGCGAGCTGCGCCTCCCGGCCGACGCGGTGGAACGACTCGTCGTTCCCCTCGCCGGCAGCGTCACGGTCGCGCACGACGGCACCACGCAGCCCCTCGACGGACGCGCGAGCGTCTTCGAGGGACCGACCGACGTCCTCTACCTGGGTTCCGGGACCGCCGCGACGATCACCGGCGAGGGCCGGGTCGCCGTCGCCGAGGCGCCCACCGAGACCGTCCGGCCGAGCGCGTACATCGCCCGCGACGACGTCCCGGTCGAGCTCCGCGGCGCCGGGCAGTCGAGCCGACAGGTGCACAACTTCGGGACGCCCGCCGCACTCGACGCCGCGCGGTTCATCGTGTGCGAGGTGATCACCCCCGCGGGCAACTGGTCGTCGTACCCGCCGCACAAGCACGACACGCACATCGAGGGCGAGGAGTCGAACCTCGAGGAGATCTACTACTACGAGGCCGCGGTGTCCCGCGGGGTCGCCGCCCCACCGGAGGCCGCCCCCTTCGCGCTGCACCGGACGTACGCGTCCGACGACCGGGCGATCGACGAGTTCCGTCAGGTCCGCACCGGGGACATCGCCCTGGTGCCGTTCGGCTGGCACGGGCCGGCCGTCGCGGCGCCCGGCTACGACATGTACTACCTCAACGTGATGGCCGGGCCCGACCCGGAGCGCGTCTGGAACATCACCGACGACCCGGCACACGGCTGGGTCCGCCAGACGTGGGAGCACGAACAGCTCGACCCACGCCTGCCCTACCGGAAGGACCCCGTCCGATGACCGAGACCCGTCGGATGACCGTCGGCCAGGCGCTCGTTCTGTTCCTGGCGAACCAGTGGACCGTCGACGGCGACGTCCGCGAACGCACGATCCCGGGGATCTTCGGCATCTTCGGGCACGGCAACGTCGCCGGCGTCGGCCAGGCCATCAAGCAGCTGCACGTCGAGCAGCCGGGACTGCTGCCGTACCACCAGGCCCGCAACGAGCAGGCGATGGTGCACGAGGCCGTCGGCTTCGCGCGGATGCACCGCCGTCGGGCGACCTTCGCGGCGACGGCCTCGGTCGGCCCGGGCGCCGCCAACATGCTCACCGCCGCAGCACTCGCCACGACGAACCGGCTGCCGGCGCTCCTGCTGCCGTCGGACACCTTCGCCACGCGGACCACCGACCCGGTCCTGCAGCAGATCGAGCTGCCGCACGACACCTCGTTGCAGGTGACCGACGCGTTCCGTCCGCTCTCGCGCTACTTCGACCGCGTCGAACGGCCGGAACAGCTGTTCTCGATCGCCCTCGCGGCGATGCGGGTGCTGACGGACCCGGCCGAGACCGGTGCCGTCACGATCGCGTTGCCGGAGGACGTGCAGGCCGAGCAGTTCGACGTCCCCGTCGCCTTCCTGCAGCCGCGCGAGTGGCACATCCGCCGCCCGCTGCCGGAGCACGGCCCGCTGGCGCGTGCGGTCGAGGCGATCCGGGCGGCGAAGCGCCCGGTCATCGTCGCCGGTGGTGGCGTGCTCTACGCCGGCGCCGAGGGCGAGCTCGCCGCGTTCGTCGAGGCGACCGGCATCCCGGTCGGCACCTCGCAGGCCGGCGGCGGGTCGCTCGTCTGGGACCACCCGCAGTACCTCGGCGGCATCGGTGCGACCGGCACGGCTGCCGCGAACGCGATCGCCGCACAGGCCGACGTCGTCATCGGGATCGGTACGCGGTACAGCGACTTCACGACGGCCTCGCGGACGGCGTTCCAGAACCCGGACGTCACGTTCGTCAACATCAACGTCGCCGCGTTCGACGCCTACAAGCACGGGTCGCAGCTCCCGCTGATCGCGGACGCCCGGGAGGCGCTGGTCGCCTTGACCACGTCGCTCACGTCCGACTCGTCGTACGCGGTCGACGCTGGCTACGCGGCCGAGATCGCCGAGCGGAAGCAGGAGTGGGACGCCGTCGTCGACCGCGCGTTCGCACCGTCGGGTCGCGCCCTGCCCGGGCAGTCCGAGATCATCGGCGCGGTGCAGTCCGCGACCGACCCGCGGGACGTCGTCATCCAGGCGGCCGGATCGCTGCCCGGCGACCTGCACAAGCTCTGGCGGGTGCGGGACGCGCTCGGGTACCACGTCGAGTACGCGTTCTCCTGCATGGGCTACGAGATCGCCGGCGGCATCGGGGTGCGCCGTGCCGCCCCGGACCGCGACGCGATCGTGATGGTCGGTGACGGCAGCTACCTCATGCTCCACACCGAGCTCGTCACCGCGGTCGCCGAGGGCATCAAGATCGTCGTGGTCCTCATCCAGAACAACGGGTTCGCGTCCATCGGGCACCTGTCCGAGACGGTCGGCTCCGAGCGGTACGGCACGAAGTACCGGTACCTCGACGACACCGGCTCGTTCGAGAACGACGACGTGCTGCCGGTCGACCTCGCCGCGAACGCCCGCTCCTACGGCGTGGACGTCATCGAGGTGCAGCCGGGGCCGAGCGCCATCGACGACCTCCGGGCCGCGGTGCGTCAGGCGAAGGCGAACGACCACACCACGCTCGTGCACGTCCACTCCGACCCGCTCGTCTACGCCCCCGACGGCGACGGCTGGTGGGACGTGCCGGTCGCCCAGACCTCGACCCTGCCCACGACGCAGGCCGCGCGCGCCGCGTACGAGCAGCAGGTCACGGCGCAGCGCCCCCTGCTCGGCTGAACACCCCTCCGACCCGACCCCTCCGCAAAGGACGACGACGTCATGACCGACACCGCCACCGCCACCGACGCCATCCGGATCGGCACCGCCCCCGACTCGTGGGGCGTCTGGTTCGCGGACGACCCGAACCAGGTCCCGTGGCAGCGCTTCCTCGACGAGGCCGCGGCCGCCGGCTACGAGTGGATCGAGCTCGGCCCGTACGGGTACCTGCCGACCGATCCGTCGCAGCTGTCCGACGAGCTCGAGTCCCGTGGGCTGCAGCTCTCGGCCGGCACCGTGTTCACCGGCTTCCACAAGGGCGAGGACCAGTTCCAGCGCGCCTGGGACCAGGCCGTCAAGGTCGCCGGGCTCGCGTCCGAGCTCGGCGCGGAGCACCTCGTCACGATCCCGGACCTGTGGCGCTCGGACGCCACGAACCAGGTGCTCGAACCCCGGACCCTGACGGACGAGCAGTGGGAGCGGTTGGGGAAGGGCCACGACCAGCTCGGCAAGGCGCTGCTCGAGGAGTTCGGCGTCCACCAGCAGTTCCACACCCACGCCGACAGCCACATCGGCACCTACCGGGAGACCGTCCGCTTCCTGTCGGAGACGGACCCGGCGTACACGAACCTCTGCCTCGACACCGGGCACTTCGCCTACTACGGCGGCGACAACCTCAGGATGATCGCCGAGCACCCCGAGCGGATCGGCTACCTGCACCTCAAGCAGGTCGACACCGACCTGCTCTTCGACGTGCTGAAGAACGACGTGCCGTTCGGCACCGCGGTGGCGCAGGGGATCATGACCGAGCCGCCACACGGCACCCCGGAGCTCGCCCCGATCATCGAGGCGGTCGCGGCGATCAACCCGGACGTCTTCGGGATCGTCGAGCAGGACATGTACGGCTGTTCCGTCGATGCTCCCGGCCCGATCGCCGAGCGCACGTTCCAGCACATCTTCGGCTCGACCGCCGCCGCCCGGACGCGCTGACGCGCCGACCACCACTGGAGACCAGCATGAGCACCACCGAGAACCTCCGCGTCGCCGTCGTCGGTGCCGGCGCGATGGGCAGCGACCACGTCCGCCGGATCACCTCCACGATCGCCGGCGCGGACGTCGTCGCGATCGTCGACCCCGACACCGCGCGTGCCACGGCCGCCGCGGCGACGGTGCCCGGTGCGATCACCGCCGCGTCGTTCGAGGACGCCCTCGACGCCACCGGGATCGACGCGGTCATCGTCGCGACCCCGGGGTTCCTGCACGAACCCGTCCTCGTGCCCGCCGTCGAGCGGGGCCTCGCCGTCCTGTGCGAGAAGCCGCTGACGACGAGCGCCGAGGACTCCCTGCGCATCGTCGAGCTCGAGCAGGCGAAGGCCGACCGTCCGATGATCCAAGTCGGCTTCATGCGGCGCTTCGACAAGGGGTACCAGGAGCTCCGGGCGCTGCGGGAGTCGGGGTCGAACGGCGCACTGCTCGCCCTGCACCACGCGCACCGGAACCCGACCACGCCGCCGAACTTCAGCGAGTCGATGCTCATCCACGACTCGGTGATCCACGAGATCGACATCATCCCGTTCATCACGGGCGAGCCGATCGTCGCCGTCGAGGTGAAGAAGCCGCGCAAGAGCTCCCTCGCCCCGGCCGACCTGCCCGAGCCGCAGTTCGTCCTGTTCACGACCGAGTCCGGCACCATGGCGATCGTCGAGATCAACGTGAACGCCCAGTTCGGGTACCAGGTGACGACCGACGCGGTCTTCGAGTCCGGTGTCGCGTACATCGGCCGCGAGACCTCGATGACCCTCGTCTCGCAGGGGATCTCCGGCCAGGGCGTCACGCCGTCGTTCGTGGAACGCTTCGGCGCCGCCTACGACGAAGAGGTGCAGCGCTGGGTCGACGCCGCCAAGCAGGGCGGCATCGACGGTCCGAGCGCGTGGGACGGCTACACCGCCTCGGTCGTCGCCGGGGTCGCGGTGCGGGCCCAGCAGTCCGGCGCCCTCGAACACGTCGCGTACGCCACCCGGAAGCCGGCGTTCTACGAGACGGCCTGACCGATGCCGGACGAACCCGCGGCCCAGGTCTCGCGCTCCCGACTCGCCACGATCACGAAGGGACCCTCCCGATGACCGACACGCTGTCGACCACGGCGACCTCCGACGCCGACGCCCGCCCCGTCACCCGGCAGGCCGCGGACCAGACCCCGACCGCCCTGTGGAACGACTCGGCGGACCTCCGCGAGCTCGCCACCGCGATCCACGAGTACGGGGCGGTGGGGGCCACGTGCAACCCGGTGATCGCCTACACGTGCATCCAGCAGGACCCCGAGCGCTGGGTGCCCCGCATCCGCGAGATCGCCGCCGAGCACCCGACGGCGGGGGAGTCCTGGATCGGCTGGAAGGCCGTCGAGGAGCTCTCGATCGCGGCGGCCGCACAGCTGCTGCCCGCGTTCGAGGCGTCCGGCGGCCGCAACGGTCGACTGAGCATGCAGACCGATCCGCGGTTCCACCGCGACCAGGACGCTCTCGTCGAGCAGGCCGTTCGGTTCTCGCAGCTCGCGCCGAACATCATCGTGAAGATCCCGGCGACGAAGGTCGGCATCGCGGCGATCGAGGAGGCGGCGTACCGCGGTGTCTCGATCAACGCCACGGTGTCGTTCACGGTGCCGCAGGTGGTGGCCGTGGGCGAGGCGATCGAGCGCGCCCTCGATCGTCGCGCCGCCGACGGGCTGCCGCAGCAGGAGTTCGGTCACGTCGTCACGCTGATGGCGGGCCGGTTCGACGACTGGCTGAAGACCGTCGTGGCGCGCGAGCACGTCATGGTCGACCCCGGCATCCTCGAGTGGGCGGGCATCGCCGCGGTGAAGCACGCCTACCGGGTCTTCCAGGAGCGTGGCTTCCGGTCGCGGGTCCTCGTCGCCGCCTTCCGGAACCCGCTGCAGTGGTCGGAGTTCCAGGGTGGTGACCTCGTCGTGTCGCCGCCGTTCCAATGGTCCAAGGACATCAACGACAACGCCTTCCCGTGGCGACCGGACGCGATCCACGACGAGGTCCCGGCAGCGGTCATCGCGGCGCTCCGTGCGGCCACGCCGGAGTTCGCGCGTGGCTACGACGTCGACGGCATGACGATCGACGAGTTCGACCGCTTCGGGGCGACGGTCACCACGCTGCGGCAGTTCCTCGACGCCGACGCGAAGCTCGACGCCCTGGTACGCGACATCATCGTGCCGGCAGCATGACCGCGACTCCACCCGCACCCGGGCCCGAGCCCGTACCCGCACCCGCACCCGCACCCGAGCCCGTACCCGCACCCGGGGCTGCGCCCGGGCCCGAGCCCGTGCCCGCGCCCGCCACCATCGGGGTCGGCCTCATCTCGGTCGGCTGGATGGGGCGCCTGCACTCCCGCGCCTACCGGGCCCTGCCCGACCACTTCCCGGAGCTCGGCGTCCACCCCCGGCTCGTCGTCGCGGCCGACCCGATCGAGGCCGCCCGCGACCAGGCCACGTCGCGGCTCGGCTACGACCGTGCCGTCGCCGACTTCCACGACGTCCTCGCCGACCCCGAGGTCGACGTCGTGTCGATCTGCTCGCCGAACTTCCTGCACCGCGAGATGGCGGTCGCCGCCGCCGAGGCGGGCAAGCCGTTCTGGATCGAGAAGCCGATGGGGCGGTACGCCAGCGACTCCCGCGCGATCCACGAGGCCGTCCAGCGCGCGGGCGTCGTCACGAGTGTCGGCTTCAACTACCGGCACGCCCCCGCCGTCCAACGCGCCAGGGAGCTGGTGCGCACCGGTCGGCTCGGTCGGATCACGAACGTGCGCGGATCGCTCCTCGCCGACTACTCGGCCGATCCCGCGGCGCCGCTGACCTGGCGCTTCGAACGAGAGCGTGCCGGGTCGGGGGTCCTCGGCGACCTGCTCTCGCACGGCCTCGACCTGGCGCAGTACGTCGTCGGCCGGATCGCGTCCGTGACGGCGCTCGCGGAGACCTTCATCGCCGACCGCCCGCTCCCCGGCGCCGGCATCGTCGACCGCAGTGCCGCCGCGACGGGGGAGCGGAAGCCCGTCGAGAACGAGGACTACGCGGCGCTCCTCTTCCGCTTCGAGGACGGTGCCGTCGGCACGATGGACTCCAGCCGGGTGATGCGCGGGCCGCACGCCGAGTACACGCTCGAGGTCTACGGCACGCGGGGGTCGATCCGGTGGGACTTCCAGCGCCTCAACGAGCTCGAGGTGTTCCTCGACGGGCAGGAGGTCGACGGGTACGCCACCCACTACGTGGCCCCGGGTGACGGCGAGTTCGCCCGCTTCCAACCGGGCGCCGGCACCGCCATGGGGTACGACGACCTGAAGACCGTCGAGGCGGCGCAGTTCATCGCGAGCGTCCGGCGCGGGGAGCAGTTCGCGCCGTCGGTCGCCGACGGCCTGGCGGCCGCGTCGATCGTGGAAGCGGCCGAGGCGTCGCTCGCCGACGGTGCGTGGCACGAGGTCGCGCGTGTCGACGGACCGCTCACCTACGAGGCGGCGACACCGGTGCTCTAGCCGGCCACGACGGACGGACGGGAGGCGCGGTGCCAGCTGGCACCGCGCCTCCCGTCCGTCTGGGTGTCGCGATCCACCGACGTGGTACTTTGACAGGACAAAGTCCCGAACTGCAGGAGGCGCCATGCCGCTCGTCCGTATCGACCTCACCACCGGCCGCGCCCCCGAGGCCGTGCGCGCCATCGCCGACGCGATCCACACCGCCATCGTCGATGTGTACGGGATCCCGGCCCGCGACCGCTTCCAGGTCATCACCGAGCACCCCGCCCAGCAGATCATCGCCGAGGACGCCGGGCTCGGGTTCGAGCGCACCGACGGCGTCGTCATGATCCAGGTCTTCACCCAGCGGGGGCGGGACCAGGCGGCGAAGCAGGAGCTCTACCGGGCGATCCACGACGGGCTCGCCGCGGTCGGGGTGGCGTCCGAGGACGTCTTCATCGGGTACGTCGAGAACGGTCCGGAGGACTGGTCGTTCGGCTTCGGTCGCGCGCAGTACGTGACCGGCGAGCTCGGCGTGCCGTCGGCCTGAGTCCTACTTGTCGACGAGCGTGACCTCGAACGAGTAGCGGTCCGGTCGGTAGCAGTGCACGCCGTACTCGACCGCTCGACCCGAGGCGTCGTAGGCCGTGCGGCTCATCGTCAGCACCGGGTCGCCGTCCTCGATCTCGAGCAGCGTGGCCTCCTCGTCGGTGACGGCACGGGCACCGATCCGCTGCTTCGCGACCCGCATCGTCACGCCGCGGCCGCGCAGCAGCTGGTAGAGGCCGTGCGACTGCAGGTCGTCGTCGGTGATCTCGAGGAACTCGGGCGGCAGGTAGTTCTCGAGGATCGCCATCGGCACGTCCTCGGCGAAGCGCACGCGGCGGATGTGCGCGACCGTGGTCCCCGGTGCGATGCCGAGGGCCTCGGCGACGACCTCCGGCGCGGGGACGTCGTTCCGTTCGAGCAGCTTCGTCGCGGGCGCCTGCGACCCCTGCGCGAGGTCGTCGTACAGACTCGTGAGCTCGACCTTGCGGGTCACGGGGCCGTGCACGACCTGCGTGCCGATCCCGCGGCGACGCACCAGCAGGCCCTTGTCGACGAGGTCCTGGATCGCCCGGCGGATGGTCGGACGCGACAGTCCGAGCCGCTCACCGAGGGCGATCTCGTTCTCGAGACGGGCACCGGGCGGCATGGCGCCGGAGCGGATCGACTCCTCGATGCGCGAGGCCACCTGGAAGTACAGGGGCATCGGCCCCGACCGGTCCAGGTCCAGGAACAGGTCGGACGGCAGCTGGCCATCGTTGGTCATCGCGGTCCTTCAGCAGTACGGTTCGGCGGCGGCACCGAGGGATTGTCATGACAATACCACCGGGGCTCATGCGGTCCCGGCCGCACCACCGGGCCTCGTGCGGTCCCGGCCGCACCACCGGGGCTCGTGCGGTCCCGGCCGCGGTGCCGTGCGGTCGTCGTCAGCGCTCGACGACGACCTTGAGCCGCGCGAGGCCCTTCTCGAAGTCGCCCCCGATGAACCGCTCCATGTTCATCACCAGGTTGACGATCCTCGACATCACCGTCACCGGGCTCGTCATCGTCCACACCACACGGGTGCCGCCGGGGACCTCGTCGAGCCGGAACGCGGTGGTGCTCGACGACGCGAACGGTGCCGTGAACCGCAGGCCGATCTCCACCTCGTCCGCGGTGACCCGCCGCACGACCATGTCGCCGCTGCCGGCCTTGCGGTTGCCCTTCCACGCGTACGTGGAGCCGACCGCGCCGGGTGTCCCGCCGTACTCGCGGTGCAGCTCGGGGTCGCGGCCTTCCCACGGCGACCAGTCCACCCACCGGTGGAGGTCGGACAGGTGCGGCAGGATCGTCGACGCTGGCGCGGCGATGACGACGTCACGCTCGATGGTGGTGGTCGCGGCCATGCGCTGAGCGTAGCGGTGGAACGGCGCGGCGGGGAGGGTCAGTCGGCGAAGATCATCGGGCGGTTCGACAGTCGCGGCTGCGGAGCCGTGCGCGGCTGCTCGGCTCGTGCCCGCACCGGAGCGATGGCGACCCGGACCGCGGCACCCAGCGCCTCGACCGTGTCCGTGCCGTGGTGCCCGGCCGCGTGCACGACGATCGCCGCGCAGGCCTCGGCATCGGCGGCGGCATCGTGGTGCTGGAACCCCTCGTACCCGGCGGCCCGTGCCGCCATCGGCAGCCGGTACGAGTCGAGGGTGTAGGTCTTGCGGGCGACCTGCAGCGAGCACAGCGAGTGGTGTTCCGCGAGGTCGATCCCCGTCGCCGAGCACCCGCCCGCGATCACGCCCATGTCGAACCGGGCGTTGTGCGCCACGAGCACGTCCCCCTCGGCGAACGCGACGATGTCGGGGTACTGCTGCTCCCACGACTTCGCCCCGACGACGTCCGACGCGACGATGCCGTGGATCCGGGTGTTCCACTCGAGGAAGGCGTCGTGCCCCACCGGCGGCCGGATGAACCAGGACGCCCGCTCGACGACCCTGCCGGCACGGACCTTGACGAGTCCGACCGAGCAGGCGCTGGCGGGCGAGCTGTTCGCGGTCTCGAAGTCGATCGCGGTGAAGTTCAACGGCACGGCTCCGATGGTCGCACGCGGCGCCGACATCGCTGGAAGCCGCCCCGGCGTTGCGGCCGGGTCGGCGGTCCCAGCCGTACGGTGGGCGGATGGGGAACCGCACCGACCGACCGCCGCTCGTCCTCGTGCTCGCCGGGTCCGGCTACGGCCAGCAGGCACCGTTGCTCTGGTGGTCCCGCGAGATCGCCACCGCGGCCGGGTGCGAGGTCGTCGCGCCCGGCTGGGACGTCGACGACCGTGCTGCGACCGATCCCGTCGGCTTCGTCGAGGCCGCCGTCGCTGACGCGCTCGGCGGCCGGTTGCCCGACCTCGTCGTCGCGAAGTCCTTCGGGTGCTTCGCCCTGCCGTGGGCGGTCCGGAACGGGGTCGCAGGCATCTGGCTCACGCCGGTGCTGACGCACGACGACGTTGCTCGTTCCCTCGCCGACGCGGGTGACGAGCACGTCGCCATCGGGGGTGGGGTCGACACCATGTGGCGGCCCGAGCGTGCGTCGGGGACGGCCGCGCGCCTCCAGACCGTCGGCGGTGCCGACCACGCGCTGCAGGTGCGCGGCGACTGGCGGCGCTCGCAGCGGTTGCAGACCGACGTCCTCGACGTCGTCGAGCGCGCGATCACGCGGGTCGCTGAGGCATCGGGCTGGAGGCGCGGGTCGGCCCCGGCTGGCGGCCGCCGGTAAGCTGTCCTCCCGTGGCACTCACCATCGGAATCGTCGGTCTCCCGAACGTCGGCAAGTCGACCCTGTTCAACGCCCTGACCAAGAACCAGGTCCTCGCCGCGAACTACCCGTTCGCGACGATCGAGCCGAACGTCGGCGTGGTGAACCTGCCGGACCCGCGGCTGGACCAGCTCGCGACGCTCTTCAACTCCGAGAAGACCGTGCCGGCCCCCGTGTCGTTCGTCGACATCGCCGGCATCGTCAAGGGCGCGAGCGAGGGCGAGGGGCTCGGCAACAAGTTCCTCGCCAACATCCGCGAGGCCGACGCCATCGCGCAGGTCGTCCGCGGCTTCACCGACGACGACGTCGTGCACGTGGCGAACAAGGTGTCCCCGAAGGACGACCTCGAGGTCATCAACACCGAGCTGATCCTCGCCGACCTCGAGACGATCGAGAAGGCCCTGCCGCGGTACGAGAAGACCGTGAAGCTCAAGCAGGCCGAGCCGATCGTGCTCGAGACCGCGCGCGAGGCCAAGGCAGCGCTCGAGCAGGGCACGCTCCTGTCCGCCACCTCGATCGACCTCGCACCGATCGCCGAGCTCGGGCTGCTGTCGGCCAAGCCGTTCATCTTCGTCTTCAACGTCGACGAGGCGATCCTCACCGACGAGTCGCGCAAGGCCGAGCTGGCCGCGCTTGTCGCTCCCGCCCAGGCCGTCTTCCTCGACGCGCAGGTGGAGTCCGAGCTCATCGAGCTCGACCCGGCAGACGCCGCGGAACTCCTCGAGTCGACCGGGCAGACCGAGTCCGGCCTCGACCAGCTGGCCCGCATCGGCTTCGACACCCTCGGGCTGCAGACCTACCTGACGGCCGGTCCGAAGGAGGCCCGGGCGTGGACGATCGGCAAGGGGTGGAAGGCGCCCCAGGCTGCCGGTGTCATCCACACCGACTTCGAGAAGGGCTTCATCAAGGCCGAGGTCATCTCGTTCGAGGACCTCATGACCGCCGGTTCCATCGCCGAGGCCCGTGCGCACGGCAAGGCCCGGATCGAGGGCAAGGACTACGTCATGCAGGACGGCGACGTGGTGGAGTTCCGCTTCAACAACTGATCGACGGGGTCATGACGAACGCACAGGCGGGTTGGTACGACGACGGTTCCGGCACGATGCGGTGGTGGGACGGCGCCGCGTGGACGGAGCAGGTGCAGCCCGCGGCGGCGCCCGCGCCCGGCGTGGGCGGGTTGATCGACCGCATCCAGGCCGAGGCCTCGGCCGGCGGCCAGCCCCGACCGGCTCCGGCGGGAATGAGCTACGTCGTGCTGCAGGTCGTGCTCAAGGAGAAGTTCTTTGGGACTGGGTCGGGGAACCTCACGGAACTCGAGCGTGCGATCAACGCGCAGGCGGCGCTCGGCTACCGGCTGCACACGATCACCACGTCGTCGTCGGGCAGCACGGGGTTCGGGGGCGGCGACCGGATCCAGGCGACGATGGTGTTCGAGAAGCTCGTCTGACGCGGACTCCGTCCACGTCGCCGCGCTAGTTTGGCCTCGAGTCCAGCACCAGGAGGCCCCATGTCGTACGTCGTCGACTTCGAGCACGTGTCCACCGTCGGGTTGGAGTCCTCGCCGGTCGCGGAGGCACTCGCCGGGTTGCGGGCGAACGAGGCCCGCTACTTCAAGAACAAGTACGACCACGTCCTCACGACCCACCCTGCCGAGGACGTCCCCGACCTGGTCGACTACGTCACGAAGGTCCTGCAGGACGAACGCGGGCTGGTCATCGCGTCGAAGCCGCTCGAGGCCACCGAGGCCTTCGTCGACGGGATCCGCTGGACCCACGTCTTCTACGAGTCAGGGCTCGCCGTGAACGTCCTCTACACGCTGGAGCCGGGCGGCAAGCGCGCGGTCGGCTTCAAGCTCTCGGACGGCATGGAGGTACCCGACGAGCTGTCCGGGTTCAAGTTCGCCCGGCAGAAGTCGAAGCTCGCCGGGACGATCCGCGGTTCGTACTTCGTCGTCAAGGGCGAGTACTGACCCACAGCGTTCAGAGCGGTACGGACTCGACGAGGACGTGGCGGAACTGCTCGTCGTCGTCGAGGTCGTCCGCCAGCAGGTCGACGGGGAACCCCGTGATCTGTTCGACAGCATGGGCGAAGCCGCCCAGGTCGAAGAGTGACGTCGTCGAGGTGATGGACACCAGCAGATCGATGTCGCTCGTCTCGGTGTCGTGGCCGCGCACCACGGACCCGAACACACGGACGTCCCGGAGTCGGAACCGGCGAGCCTCGGCGAGGACATCGTCGGCGTAGAAGGCGAGCGGGATGCTCGGTCGGAGACGTGCCGCGCGGAGGATCCTCCGGAACACCGCTTCCGAGGGGCGCGCTTTCCCTCCTTCGAACGCCGCGATCGTGGATGCCGGGAGCCGGGCTGCCCGTGCGAGCGATGCCCTCGACATCAGAACGTCATCGCGAGCCGAGCGGATCAGGGCGGCACTGTCTTCGACACGCATCGGACCACGATGGCTGGCAGCACGGCGGCGGCCCGGACATTCCGGATGTTCGTGGCCTCAGCCGGTCCGGAACGCCCCTCGTTTGGCCACGGAACGCGCTCGTCCGGCCCGCGTGCATCACGCCCTCCTACCGTCAGGACGCTAGGAGGCAACGTGAAGTACATCCACTACGACGGCAGCCGGATCCTCACAGGCGACGCGATCGCCGATGCGGTCGCGGACTACGCGGCGGTCCTCGGTGCCAATGCTCGGACGGACACCGTTGCGATCCCGGCGGTGGCCGACGACGGCTCGGTGACCCGGACGACGGTGCTGGTCGGGCCGTCGAGCGAACTGACCGTGAGTGCGGCACCGGACGACGAGCTCGAACCCGAGGACCACGACTTCATCCGACGGTTGCGTGACGCTGCCACGCGGGCGGGGACCGAACGACCGGTCGACGTCGACGGCGGGCACCGGTTCGCCGGTGCGGACGACACCGACTGACCGGGCGTACGACGAAGGCCGCCGAGCAGTGCTCGACGGCCTTCGTGTGGTGGGGCGCTGGTGTCAGGCTGCGAGCGCGAGCTCGCCGCCGCGGACGGACTGTGCCTGCACGAGCGTGCGGCTCGCCTCGCCGCGCCACGAGCGACCGGGCACGGTCCAGCCGGCCTCGCCGTCGATGTCGACGCGGGCGCCACGGGTGATGAAGAGACCGAGGTCGTCGGCCGGGATGCGGACGAGGTACTCGCGCTGCGAGTGCTCGTCACGGACCCCGAACTCGGCGATGCGGTCGGGGGAGACGGTCGGCGCCGCGAGGGCGGTGCCGATGATGGTGATGCGTTCGTTGCTGGTCATGGTGTTGCGGTACTTCCTGGTCGTTCGGCGCCAGGGCGACTCGGTGTCGGCGGACGGCTGAGTCCGGCGCGACGCATCGAGTGCGGGGCGCGCACGTCGAGCTTCGACGTGCAGCTCGTCCGTTCGGATCGAGCGGGGTCTCGCGGGAATGCGACTCGGGTGAGTCGGCTTCGAGACGGGTCGGTGTGCGCGAGTCAGATGGGTTCGCTGCAGTGCACCAAGTGAACAGACTAGTGGATGGCGGACGGATTGTCCAGGAATGATCGCCAGCGGGTGCCGCCGGCCGCCACGTTGCCCGAGCCGTCCAGGCGGGCGGCGGACGAGGACGGCTTCCGACCGGCCTGCTCGTGGACCAGCCCGTGGAACGCCTCGGAGAAGTCGAGGCGGGGGACGGCCGCGGTGACGGCGCCGAGGTCCGATGCCTTCCAGCGGGAGAACCCGGCCCCGGAGACGTCGAGCGAGGTCGCGACCTCGAGCAGGTGCCCCTCGACGTCGAGCGCGGGGTCGACCGACGTCCACATGTGCCGCTCGATCACCTCGCCGACGCGACGGGCGCGGAGCGCGTCCCATCCGGCACCGCGTGCGAAGACGCTGCCGACGGCACCGCCGGCCTCCTCGAACGGGACGGCGTGGGCGTCGAACGAGGGCGTCACACCGAGGTCGTGCAGCATCGTCGCGACGAAGAGGAGCTCACGGTCCGGCTCGTGCCCTTCGGACTCCGCGAGGAGCACGGCCCAGGCCCACGAACGCAGGCAGTGGTTCACCAGCGCCGGTGAGGACCACGCCCGCACGACGTCGAGCGCCCGCGCGGCCACGGGGGAGGGCGGTGCGAGCAGTGCGTCGACGTCCAGGGTCATGGCACGACGCTAGCGGAGGTGACCGGCCGTCGGACGGGAGGCGCGGTGCCAGCTGGCACCGCGCCTCCAGGCCGACTGTTGCTTCAGTTCAGGGTCGGGGTGTCCTCCGGCACGACGCCACCGCCGTACAGGTCGGTCGCCAGGTCGCGGAGCGCGCGCAGTGCGACGCGCTGGGTGAGCGGCCCGTACGAGATGCGGGCCACCCCGAGGGCTTCGTACTCGGCGGCGGGCAGGGCGCCGGGCAGGCCGATCACGGACAGCTTGCCGCGGCCGAGGCCGGCGACGAGCTGCTCGACGACGTCCCGCTGGACGGCTCCCGGCACGAACACGAGCGCGGCACCGTTGTCGAGGAACGCCTTGCCGCGGGCGATGGCGTCCGCGATGCTCTCCTCGATCGGACGGTCCCCACCGCGGGCGATGGCGTCGGTACGGGCGTTGAGCTGGAAGTCGATGCCCTCGGCCTGGGCGGCGGCGGTGATGGCGGCGACGCGGGCGACGGCCTCGTCGAAGGGACGCAGGCGGTCCTCGACGTTCGCGCCGACGATCCCCGCAGCGATCGCGCGCCGGATCGTCTCGGCCGGGTCCGCGTAGCCGTCGTCGAGGTCCGCCGTGACGGGCAGGTCCGTGGCGGCGGCGACGGTCGCGGCCCCGGCGAGGGCGACGTCGAGCGGCATCCCGCCGTCCTCGTACCCGTGCGAGGCGGCGATGGAGTGCCCGGCGGTGGCGATCGCCTTCGTCTCCGGCAGGTCGCTGACGACCTTCGCGCTGATCGCGTCCCAGACGTTGACGACCCGGAGGATCTCCGGGGCTTCGTGCAGCTGCTTGAGGGTGGTCGCCTTGTCGGCGGTGCTCGTGCTCATGACCCAGACAGTAGGCCGACCAACCCGGGCAGGGATCATCGTGTCCGTCGCGCGACGTCACCGTAGCGTCGAGGACACCACCAGGAAGGACACCGACATGGAGCGTTGGAACGAGGCGATCGCCGCGGTCGAGGAACACCTCGACGGCGGCCCGGACGACACGGTGCTCGCCGTGGACGAGCTCGCGCGCATCACCGGGACGAGCGAGTACCACTTCCGGCGGGTGTTCTCCGCGCTCGCCGGCATGCCGCTCTCCGACTACGTCCGGCGTCGCCGGATGACGCTCGCCGCCGCCGTCGTCGCCTCGGGGACGACGACCGTCTCGGAGGTCGCCGCACGCTTCGGGTACGGCTCGGCCGATGCGTTCGGGCGGGCGTTCCGAGCCGTGCACGGCATCGGGCCACAGGAGGCGCGCGAGCCCGGCGCCGTCCTCCGGTCGCAGGGTCGGCTGTCCTTCCGTCTCACCGTCGAAGGGAGCACTCCCGTGCAGTACCGCCTCGTCCAGAAACCCGCCTTCCGTCTCATCGGACGCTCGACCCGTGTCCCGCTCGTGTACGAGGGGCCGAACGACGCGATCCAGGCCTTCGAACGCAGCATCACTCCGGAGGACCGAGCGCGCATCGCCGGGCTGTCCGACCAGGAGCCGTCGGGCGTGCTCTCGGTGTCCGATGCGTTCACCGAGGGGCGCGCGGACGGCAGTCGACTCCGCTACTCCGTCGTCGCCGCCACCTCGGTCGAGAGCGCACCGGGCCTCGACGTCATCGAGGTGCCGGCAGCGACGTGGGTGGTGTTCTCCGGCTCGGGATCGGTGCCCGGAGCGATCCAGGCGCTGTGGCCGCAGGCGTTCGGGGAGTGGCTGCCCGCCAACCCCTACCGTCTCGTGGCGGCGCCGGAGATCGCTCGTGTCCGGCTCGCCCCCGACGGTCGTAGCGCGGATGCCGAGCTCTGGCTGGCGGTCGAGCCCGAGCCGAGGGCGTGACGCGCATCTGGTGAGCAGAAGTGGTCGGGTCGGCGCAGGCAACCCGACCACTTCTGCTCACGATGCGATCCGGCCCCCGGCCGCAACGCGGCCCCCGGCCGCAGCGCCGGCCCCCGCGCGGCGTGGCCCCCGCGCGACGCAGGATGACGGCCGGACTCGCGCCGCGCCTCCAGTCCGATGCATGCTGGGACGCATGGCGCACGACGAGGAGGACCCGGTCGGCACGCTCCGAGGGGTCCGCACGAGCATCAAGTGGACGCGGTACGCGCCCGACGTGCTGCCCCTGTTCGTCGCCGAGATGGACCACGAGGTCGCGCCGGCGATCCGGCAGGCGCTCATCGAGCGGGTGCAGCAGTCCGACCTCGGCTACCTCGACGGCCCCGGCCCGCTCGCACCGGCGTTCGCCGCGTTCGCGAAGGACCGGTGGGACTGGGACGTCGACCCGGCCCGGGTCTACCTGGCCACGGACGTGAGCGTCGGGATCGTCGAGTCGCTGCGGCTCGCCCTGCCCGACGGTGGCCGCGTGGCGATCACCCCGCCGGTGTACCCGCCGTTCTTCGAGCTCGTCGAAGAGGCCCGATGTCAGGTCGCCGAGGTCCCCCTGCTCGAACAGTGGGGCGTGTACCGGCTCGACCTCGAGGCGCTCGAGCGCTCCTTCGCCGACGGCGTCCGCGTCTTCCTGCTCTGCAACCCGCACAACCCCGTCGGCCTCGTGCACGACCACGACGACCTCGTGGCGCTCGCCGAACTGGCCGCACGGTACGACGTCCTCGTCATCAGCGACGAGATCCACGCACCGCTGACGCACCCCGGCGTCCGGTTCACCCCGTTCGCCGCGGTCGCCGAACCCGCTGGTGCGCGGAGCATCTGCGTCACGAGTGCGAGCAAGGGCTGGAACCTCGCCGGCGTGAAGTGCTCGATCATCGTCGCCGGGGACGCACGGACGGCAGCGCTCCTCGACACGCTGTGGGAGGAGGTCGCCTGCCGCACGAGCATCCTCGGGCTGCACGCGAACCTCGCGGCGTTCAGCCTGGCGACGGACTGGCTCGACGACGTGGTCGCCCGGATCGTCGCGAACGAGCGACTGCTCGGCTCCCTGCTCGCCGAACACCTGCCCGGCGTCGTGTACACCCGACCGCGAGCGGGCTACCTGGCGTGGCTCGACTTCCGCGGCATCGGGCTGGGCGACGACCCGGCGGTGCCACTCCGGGAGCACGCCTACGTCGCGCTCAACTCCGGACTCGGCTTCGGGTCGCAGGGGCGCGGCTTCGCGCGGCTGAACCTCGCGTGCTCGCCGGACACGCTGCGCGAGGCGGTGCTGCGGATCGCCGCGGCTTACCCGTCCAGTGCGCAGGAGGGATTGGTCTGGCACGTCGCGTGAGCGGCGGGTGGGTGTGAGCCGTCAGCTGTCGGCTGTCGGCTGTCGGCTGTCGGCTGTCGGCTGTTGCCGTCGCCCTGGAGGCGCGGGTCGGCTGCTCGGTCCGGCGCGCCTCGATGAGGCGGCGAGCCGAGGACGCCACGAACGGTCCGTGCAGGTCGCGCAGACGGTCGCAGCGCGCGGCGTCGGCCCGTGCCCAGACATTCCTCCACAGCGCCCCGCTGGCCTCACCTGTCCACCGGTGGTGTCGCTGCTCCGGCGCAGCGGTCCGTGGCCCGTCACGGTCGGTGCATGCGACCACACGGATCTCACTTGTCCAACGGGACTAGACAGAGTTGCCTACCGACAGTTGGGCAACTACCGTGAGGCGCACGGAGTTGCTCCGCCGGCTTGCTCGGAAAGCCGACGAGCAGGGTGTCGGGTTCGTGTTCCAGCGCCACGGCGGGCGTCACGACCTGTTCCGGTTCGGTCCGAACACGATCGCCGTCCCGAGACGCCGAGATGTGGAGGAGCTGACGGCGCGCAGCATCCTCCGCGAATGCGAACGACAAGGAGATGGCCGACGATGAGCCGACACACGGTACGAGCCGAACGAGGCACGAAGTACTGGGTGATCTCGATCGACGGGGTCGTCCGGACGCAGGCAAAGCGCGAACGCGAGATCGAGCTCATGGCTCGCGATTGGCTCTCGCTGATGAACGACGACCGTGATCCGGAGTCGTTCGAGCTCGTCGTCGAGGTGGCGATGCCCGAAGCGGCGCAGGCACACCTGGACCGTGCCCGGGCGCTTCGGGAGGAATCCGAGCGTGCGCGCGTCGAGGCGGCGAGGGAGACCGCAGCTGCGGCGTTGGTCCTCCACGAGTCCGGGCTCACCGTGCGGGAGATCGGCCCGCTGCTCCACGTGTCGCACCAACGGGCGCAGCAGCTCGTCGCAGCTGCTCGCTGACGGGGGACGTCAGGCCACGTACTGGTTGCGGCCGACCACGCGGATCGTGATGTCGACCTCGCGCGCGGGCACCTCGTCGGTGAGCGCGATCCACTCGCGGGCGACGAACCCGACGGACGGCCACCGGGTGACCTCGGTCACCAGGAACCCGTCGATGAACACCTGCCACGCGCCGCGCTCGCGGACGGCCTGCACCTCGTGTGTCGCCATGCCGCGAGCGTACCGGCTGCCCGGACGCGCCGGACGCGCCGGACGCGCCGGCCGGCCCGGACGCGGCGCTCGGCCCGGACGCGCCGGTCGCGCCGGCCGGCTCGGTCGCGCCGGTCGGCGGGTCAGAGGTCGAGCGCCATGTGGACGTCGGCGCGCGCGTAGGGGCTCGGCGCGACCTCGTCGTGGCCGAGGTGCCGGAACCCGAACGCCTCGTACAGGTGCACCGCGCTGGCCAGCTGCGCGTTGCTCTCCAGCACCACCCGGTGCGCACCGATCGCCCGGGCACGTTCGAGCGCCGCGGCGATGAGCTTCCGGCCGGTGCCGTGCCCCTGGTGCTCGGGCGAGACGGCCATCTTGACCAGCTCGAACACCCCGGGCCCGACGGGCGCGATGCCGACGCAGCCGATGACCGGCCCGTCCGATCCGAGCCGTGCGATGAAGGCCGCGCCACCGGGCTCGACGATCTGCCCGAGCGGGTCGCCCAGGAGCTTCCGGTCCTCGTCCTCGAGCGTGAAGAACCGGCTGATCCACGCCTCGTTGAGGACACGGAACGCCTCGGCGTCGGCGGCGGAGGCGATGTCGGTGATGAGGACGGCGTCGGTGGTCGCATCGGGCATGGACCCATCCTCGGACTCGGGCCGAGTGCCGTCCAATACTCGTTCGTGTCGATCGATACGCTCAGTGCATGGATCGGGAACCCGAGGTCGACCTCCGCCAGCTACGTGCCTTCCTCGCCGTGGCCGACGAGCTGCACTTCGGCCGGGCCGCCCGGGCGCTCCGGATCGCCCAGCCCGCGCTGTCGCAGCAGATCCGGCGGACGGAGCAGGCGCTCGGCGTCGACCTCTTCGCCCGGACGAGTCGCAGCGTGGCCCTCACCGCGGCGGGCCGGTCGCTGCAGGGTCGCGCGCGATCGCTCCTGGCCCAGGCGCGCCGGGACCTCGACGAGACCGTCCGGGTCGGTCGCGGCGAGGCCGGTCGCCTCGACGTCGGGTTCGTCGTCTCCGCCCTGCCGCTCGGCCCCATCGAGCGTGTCCAGGTGTTCCGGGAGCGCTACCCCCTCGTCCGCGTGGAACTCACCGAGGGCTACTCGTCGACGCTGCTCGCCCGGATCGTCCGCGGGGAACTCGACCTCGCCGTCCTGCGCGACCCCGATCCCGACCCGGGGGTGCGTTTCCTGCCGTTCCGCAGCGAGCGGTTCGTGGCGGCGGTCCCGAGCGGGCACCGCCTCGCCGCGCGGTCGTCGATCCGGGGCCCGGAGCTGCTCGACGACCCGTTCGTGTTCTTCCCGGCCGAGGCCGGCTCGGTCGCCATGGAACGGAACCTCGCGCCGGTGGTGTCGGGCGCCAGGCGACCCGTGGTCGTGCAGGAGGCCACCACCTGGGCCACGGTGCTGCACCTCGTGGGAGCGGGCCTCGGGGTCACGGTCGCACCGGAGAGCGCGACCCTCGCCGCTCCGGACACGGTCGTGCTGCTGCCGCTCGAGGCGGACGAGCATCGGAGTGAGCTCGTCTGGGCCGCCCGCGCCGACGACGACCGCGAGATCCTGCGGAACTTCGTCGCCGCGGCGGAGTGACTGCTGCGGCGCCGGTCACGCCAGCGGTAGCACCGGCGCCCGCTGGTCCCCGAGCTCGTCCACCCGCCAGGGCCGCGCGCCGCGCAGGGTCAGCCCGAGCTGGGCGAGCACGAATCCCACGTGCGGTTCGACGTCCGGGTCCCACGGACCCTCGACCCCGAGTCCGATCGCACCGAGTTCGTCGTCGGCCTCGTCGTGCAGGGTCAGCCGCCACCGGCCGTCACCGAGTTCCTCGACGACGGCCCACCGGGCGGTGCTGAACCGGCTCACGCGGTCTTCGCGACGTCCTCGGTGAAGTTCCGCACCCGCTGCAGGAGCGCTTCGCCGCGCATCGCGATCGTCGCCGGAGGGTTGAGGTGCGGCGGTGCCGTCCGGATCAGCATGGAGCAGCCGAGGTCCTCGCAGATGTAGGAGCCGATGGTGTTGCCGTTCCGACCGGACTCTCCGGCACGGGCGGCGGAGAACAGGCGCACCTGCGTCGCCGGCTGCGGGGAGTGGCAGAACGAGCACATCGCGGCGATGCCCGCGCGCAGTGATCCGCCGGCCGACCGCACGACGATCCCGACGGGTCGGTCGTCGATCCACGACACGATGTAGCCGCGACGAGCGGCCTGCGGGTCGCGCCACCCGAGGAACTCGCGCTCGTCCCACAGCATCTCGTGGAGACCCGGGATGGGCAGCTGGGCGAGTTCGTCCGGGGTGGCGTTGACGAACGACGAACGGATGTCTGCTTCGGTCAGTGGCTTCACGGTGCGACCACCATATGCCTCGCCACCGACACGCGTCAGGACCCCAGACGGGAGGCGCGGATCGCCCCGAGCGCGCTCGTCGCGTCCGCCACCAGCACCGCTCGACGCAGCGCGTCGCGTCCGACGCGTCGGGCCGCGGCGTCGTCGGCGGCGAACTCCACGAGGACGCGCGTCGACCGCGCCATGGCGCGCGCGCCGGGTACCCACGGCACCGCACGCTCGATCGACTCCGCGATGGCGACCGCGACCGCGTGGTGCTGGGTGAGGTGGGCGCGTTCGTGGGCGACCACCGCTTCGAGCTCGTCGGTGCGCAGGCGGTCCGCGAGCCCGGTGCTCACGAGCACGCCACCGGCCCGGCCCGGCACGGCGCAGGCGAGCGCGTGGTCCGCCTCGACGACGGACACGGGCGTGCCGTCGATCTCGCGGTGCGGCGCGGCACCGGAGCGCATCGCCTCGCGCACGGCCTCGTGCTCGGGCCCCGGCCTGACGCGCACGGCGACGACGAACGCGAGCACGGCGAGCAGGGCGACCCCGACGTTGAGGCCGTGCGTGGGGGAGTCACCGAGACCGAGCGGGTCGGTGATCGGACGGTTCGCCACGACGAGGAGGGTGATGCCGGCGACGAAGCCGACCACCCCGAGCAGCACGGCGAGCGACCAGCACACCAGCGCGGTGCGCGGCCGGTCGATCGTCCACGCGGAGCGGGTCAGCACCCGGGGCGCGAGGACCACCACCGCGAGGGCGAGCGCGATGAGGACGACTCCGGAGACGACCACGACAGCGGGACCGTCAGGAACGGGCTCGGGCGTCGAGGGCGCGGCGGATGACGTCGAGGTCGTCGGAGGCGAGCGAGCCGGTGAACTGCAGCAGGGCGGCTTCGCGGTCGGTCGCGGCGGCGAGGGCGTTCGACATGAGCGAGGCGGTCTGCTCCTCCCTGCTGTTCGTCGCGCGGAAGGTGAGCGGGGCGTCGTCGTGCTGCTGTCGTTCCACCTGCCCCTTGCGACCGAGCCGGTCGAGCACGGTGAGCACGGTCGTCAACGCGGGCCGGGGCTCCGGGAAGGCGTCGAGGACCTGGCGTGCGCTGAGCCCGCCGTCCGCCGACCACAGTGCGTCGAGCACCGCCTGCTCGAGCTGCCCCCTGGGGCGTGATCGCTGACCTGCCATCCGGGCATTCTACGAGATGTCGAACCCCTGGATCCGACACATGCCCGAAACGCGGGGTCGGTATGATCGGCCCGGACAACTGAAGACCGGCCGTTCATCCGTCGCGGGAGACGTCGTGCGGTGCCCTGGGCACCCTGCACGGCACCGAAGGAGCAATCCCCCCGACAATCTCTCAGGTCCCACACCGCAGCGGACAGGCCACTCTGAAAAGCAGCCACGAAGCCCCCACCGGGTCGGTCCGTGGCTCGCCCACGGTGAAAGCCGCCGGACCTCACGGGCCGCGGTGAAACTCTCAGGCCCATGACAGAGGGGGAGTTCCGCCCGACGACGGTCGTCGGGTCCTGCCGATGCCAGGAGAACTCCGTTCATGCCAACGTCCCCACTGCGCTCGTCGCCGCTGGAACCCGCCCACGAGGCGGCCGGCGCCACCTTCACCGACTTCGCCGGGTACCGGATGCCCGTCCGGTACTCGTCCGACCTCGCCGAGCACCATGCCGTGCGTCAGGCCGCCGGCGTCTTCGACCTCTCGCACATGGCCGAGATCGGGGTGACCGGTGACGCTGCCGTCGCCTTCCTCGACCACGCCCTCGCCGGATCGTTCGGGGCGATGCCGGTCGGGCGGGCGAAGTACTCGCTCCTGCTCGCCGAGGACGGCGGGATCCTCGACGACCTCGTCGTCTACCGCACCGACGAGGACGTCTTCCTGGTCGTCGCGAACGCGTCGAACCGGCAGGTCGCGGTGGACGCCCTGACCGCACGGGCGGACGGCTTCGACGTCGAGGTGTCGGACGACTCGGACACCACCGCGCTCGTCGCGATCCAGGGCCCGGCAGCTGCCGGGACGCTCGACGCGCTCGTCGTCGCCGACCGGCTCCAGCCGGAGAGCCCCCTCGACGAGCTCGGGTACTACCGGGCGCTGCACGCGGTGTTCGACGGTGCCGAGGTCCTCGTCGCCCGCACCGGCTACACCGGCGAGGACGGCTTCGAGGTCTACTGCGACCCGTCCGTCGCCGGAGCGCTCTGGGACGCCCTGCTCGAGGCCGGCGCCGACCGCGGGGTCGTCCCCGCAGGGCTCGCCGCCCGCGACACCCTCCGGCTCGAGGCGGGCATGCCGCTCTACGGGCACGAGCTCGGCACCGACGTCCGTCCCGCCCAGGCCGGCCTCGGCCGGGTCGTGGCCAAGGAGGGCGACTTCGTCGGTGCCACCGGCGTCGCACCGGCCGACGGTGCCCGCGTGCTCGTGGGCCTCGTCACCGAGGGGCGTCGCGCTCCCCGCGCCGGGTACGACGTCGTCCACGAGGGCGAGGTCGTCGGCACCGTGACGTCCGGTGCGCTGTCACCGACGATCGGCCACCCCGTCGCCATGGCCTTCGTCGACCCGGCCCTCGCCACCGAGGGACAGGTCCTCCACATCGACGTGCGGGGCACGGCCATCCCCAGCACCGTCACCGCGTTCCCCTTCTACCGCCGCGCCTCGAAAGGCTGATGCAATGACCGACCAGACCGCACTCCAGTACACGGCCGACCACGAGTGGCTGCTCGTCGAGGGCGACACCGTCACCGTCGGCATCACCGACCACGCAGCCGAACAGCTCGGCGACGTCGTCTTCGTCGAACTCCCGGCCGTCGGCACCGCGACCACCGCAGGCGAGCAGATCGGCGAGATCGAGTCGACCAAGAGCGTCGGCGAGCTCTTCGCCCCGATCGAGGGCGAGGTCGTGGCGATCAACGACGCCGTCGTCGACGCCCCCGACACCGTCAACCAGGACCCGTTCGGCGCCGGCTGGCTCGTCAAGATCAAGGTGGAGGGCACCTCCTTCCCCGAGGACCTCATGGACCACGACGCGTACCGGGCGTCCCTCGCATGACCGGCGACCTCCAGAACCTGCAGACGTCCTTCGCCGACCGGCACATCGGGACGACCCCGGCCGACCAGCGGACGATGCTCGACACCGTCGGGCAGCCCTCGCTCGACGCCCTCGTCCGCGCCGCGATCCCGGAGTCGATCCACGCGGCGCCGACCGTCGACTCGACCATCCCCGCCGCCGTCGGTGAGACCGAAGCGCTCGCCGAGCTCCGCGCCAAGGCCGCCCGCAACACGGTCCGCCGCGCGATGATCGGCCTCGGCTACCACGGCACCCACACCCCCGCCGTGATCCAGCGGAACGTCCTCGAGAACCCGAGCTGGTACACGGCCTACACGCCGTACCAGCCCGAGATCTCGCAGGGCCGGCTCGAGGCGCTGATCAACTTCCAGACGATGGTCTCGGACCTGACGGGCATGGCCACCGCCGGCGCCTCGATGCTCGACGAGGGCACCGCCGTGGTCGAGGGCATGCTCCTCGCCCGCCGTGCGTCGAAGGTGAAGGGCGACGCGTTCCTCGTCGACGACGACCTGCTCCCGCAGACCCGTGCACTCCTCGACCACCGCGCGGACGCCGTCGGCATCACGCTGCGCGGGTTCGACCCCGTCGCCGGACCGAGCGACGAACAGCTCGACGGCGCCTTCGGCGTGATCGTCCAGTACCCCGGCGCGTCCGGTCGGATCGTCGACCCGTCCACCACGATCGAGCGCGTGCACGCCGGCGGCGGCATCGCAGTCGTCGCGGCCGACCTCCTCGCCATGACCCTCCTCGCCAGCCCCGGTGACCTCGGTGCCGACGTCGCCGTCGGCACGAGCCAGCGCTTCGGCGTCCCGCTCGGCTTCGGTGGCCCGCACGCCGGCTACCTCGCCGTCCGGGCCGGGCTCGAGCGCCAGCTCCCCGGCCGACTCGTCGGGGTGTCCTTCGACGCCGACGGGCAGATGGCGTACCGCCTCAGCCTGCAGACCCGCGAGCAGCACATCCGCCGCGAGAAGGCGACGAGCAACATCTGCACCGCGCAGGTCCTGCTCGCCGTCATGGCCTCGATGTACGCCGTGTACCACGGGCCGGAGGGCCTCCGCTTCATCGCCGACCGCGTCGCCCGGACGACCTCGGCGCTCGCCGCGGTCGCCCGTGACGCCGGGCTCGAGGTCGTGCACGACGCGTTCTTCGACACGCTCACGCTCCGCGCCCCCGGACGCGCCGACGCGCTCGTCGCCGCGGCCCGCGACGCGGACCGCCTGCTGCACCTCGTCGACGCCGACACCTTCCAGCTGTCCGTCGACGAGACGACGACGCCGGACGACGTGACGGCGCTCGCCGTCGTGTTCGGGGCCGTGGACCAGACCGTCCCGGCGACCGAGACGGCCGTGCGGGACGCGGCCACGGGCCTCCCGGACGCCCTCCGGCGCACCAGCGAGTACCTGACGCACCCGGTGTTCAGCGCGCACCGGAGCGAGACGCGGATGATGCGGTACCTGAAGCACCTCGCCGACAAGGACTACGCGCTCGACCGCGGCATGATCCCGCTCGGCAGCTGCACGATGAAGCTCAACGCCGCCACCGAGATGGCCGCGGTCACCTGGCCGGAGTTCGCGAACGTGCACCCGTTCGCCCCGCGCGAGGACGTCGTGGGCTACCTCGACATGATCGGTGACCTCGAGTCCTGGCTGGCCGAGGTCACGGGGTACGACACCGTCTCCCTGCAGCCGAACGCCGGCAGCCAGGGGGAGCTCGCGGGGCTGCTGGCGATCCGCGGGTACCACCGGTCCCGTGGCGACGACGCCCGCACCGTCTGCCTCATCCCGTCGAGCGCCCACGGCACGAACGCCGCGTCGGCCGTCCTCGCCGGCATGCAGGTCGTCGTGGTCGCGTGCGACGAGAACGGCAACGTCGACCTCGACGACCTCCGCGCGAAGACCGCGCAGCACGGCGACCGGCTCGCCGCGCTGATGATCACGTACCCGTCCACGCACGGCGTCTACGAGCACGACATCCGCGAGATCTGCGCCGCCGTGCACGACGCCGGCGGCCAGGTCTACGTCGACGGCGCGAACCTCAACGCGCTGCTCGGTCACGCCCGCTTCGGCGACTTCGGCGGGGACGTCTCGCACCTCAACCTGCACAAGACGTTCTGCATCCCGCACGGCGGTGGCGGTCCCGGTGTCGGACCGGTCGCGGCGAAGTCGCACCTCGCGCCGTTCCTGCCCGGGCACCCGTTCGCGCAGGACGCCGACCGCCGCACGGGCTCGGTGGCGGAGCCGGGGTCCGGGCGGGACGCGCACGCCGGCGGACCGGTCAGCGCGGCGCCGTACGGCAGCCCGAGCATCCTGCCCATCACGTGGACCTACGTCCGGATGATGGGGCTCGAGGGGCTCACGCGTGCGACGGAGGCCGCCGTGCTCGGCGCGAACTACGTCGCCGCCCGTCTGCGCGACGCCTTCCCGGTGCTCTACACGGGCGAGTCCGGGCTCGTCGCGCACGAGTGCATCCTCGACCTCCGCCCGCTGCGCGACACGACCGGCATCACGGTCGACGACGTCGCGAAGCGTCTGGTCGACTACGGGTTCCACGCCCCGACGATGTCGTTCCCGGTCGCGGGCACGCTCATGGTCGAGCCGACCGAGAGCGAGGACCTCGCCGAGCTCGACCGCTTCGTCGACGCGATGCTCGCCATCGGTGCCGAGGCCTCGGCCGTCGAACGCGGCGAGTGGCCGGCCGACGACAACCCGCTCGTGCACGCGCCGCACACGGCGGCCTCGGTGATCTCGGGGGAGTGGACGCACGCGTACACGCGGGAGCAGGCGGTGTACCCGCTGCCCGGCATCAGCGCACGGAAGTACTGGCCGCCGGTGCGCCGCATCGACCAGGCGTACGGCGACCGCAACCTCGTATGCGCCTGCCCGCCGGTCGAGGCGTTCGCCTGACCGCGAGTCCGAGTACCGTGTGCCCCGTCCGGCCTGCCGGGCGGGGCACACTGCCGTTCCGGGAGCGTGCACGCCGCCGTCCCGTGGTCGCGCAGACCGCCGTGCCGGGGTGGCACGCCCGCTGTCCGGGCGCGTCGCCGTGGCGCCCCGCTGCATGCCGACTTGCACAGAGTTGTGCGTCGATGCAAGCATCTCGATGCGGTTGCAACAATCTCGCCCGGGCGTCCGCGATCCGCCCGAATCTTGCATCCTCTCGCAAGGATCGTGCAACTTGGTTTCCGATTTGTAACCGATCTCCTCTGGGCTTGGTGAGCGCTCCCCGCACTGCCTACAGTGCAAAGGTCAAACGTGGCGAGGGGGCACCCGTGCGCCTCGCCGCGTCCCATGCACCAGGAGGAATCTTGATCAAGAAGCGCGCTGGGCTCGCAGCCCTCGCCGTGCTCGGGGCCACAGCAATCGCCCTGGCCGGCTGCTCCAGCAACAGCAGCAGCGGCGGTGACAAGTCGGGCTCGACGAACGCGTCCGGCATCGTCACCACCAACGGCAACGAGCCCCAGAACCCGCTCATCCCCTCGAACACCACCGAGGTCGGCGGCGGCAAGATCATCGACTCGGTCTTCGAAGGCCTGGTGTCGTACGACGCCAAGGGCAAGCCGGTCAACGAGGTCGCGAAGAGCATCGACACCGATGACTCGAAGACGTTCGACATCAAGCTGAACACGAACTACACCTTCACGAACGGCGAGAAGGTCACGGCCGAGTCGTTCACGAAGGCGTGGAACTGGGCGGCGCAGTTCTCGAACAAGCAGGGCGCGAGCTACTTCTTCGAGAACATCGAGGGCTACGACGCGACGAAGGACTCGGAGCTCACCGGCCTCAAGGTCAAGAGCGACGACGAGTTCACCGTCACCCTCAAGTCGGCGCAGTCGGACTTCCCGCTGTCGCTCGGCTACTCGGCGTTCGTGCCGCTGCCCTCGGCGTTCTACAAGGACACCAAGGCCTTCGGTGAGGACCCGATCGGCAACGGCCCGTACAAGCTCGACGGCAAGGGTGCGTGGACGCACAACCAGTCGATCAAGCTGGTCACCAACAAGGACTACGTCGGCAAGCGCAAGCCGAAGAACGGCGGCCTGACGGTCACGTTCTACACCTCGCAGGACACCGCGTACTCCGACGCCCAGGGCGGCAACCTCGACGTCCTCGACGCCGTGCCGGACAGCGCCTTCGCGACCTACAAGTCCGACTTCCCGGACTCGAACGTGAACCAGGCCGCCGCGATCTTCCAGGCGATCTACCTGCCCTACTACCTCGACCACTGGAAGGGTGAAGAGGGCAAGCTCCGTCGCGAGGCGATCTCGCTGTCGATCAACCGCAAGCAGATCACCGACAAGATCTTCGAAGGCACCCGCACCCCGGCCAAGGACTTCACCTCCCCGGTGATCGCCGGCTGGAACGACGACCTCGACGGTTCCGACGTCCTGACCTACGACAAGTCGAAGGCCAAGGAGCTGTGGGCCGAGGCCGACAAGATCTCGAAGTACAACGACACCCTCACCATCGCGTACAACGCCGACGGCGGCCACCAGGCGTGGGTCACCGCGGTGACCAACTCGATCTCGAGCACGCTCGGCATCAAGGCCGAGGGCAAGGCGTACCCGACCTTCGCCGAGGCGCTCGCGGTCCAGACGGACAACAAGCTCACGGGCGGCAGCCGCACCGGTTGGCAGGCGGACTACCCGTCGCTGTACAACTTCCTCGGCCCGACCATGGGTGACGGTTCGTCGAGCAACTACTCGCGCTACGACTCGTCCGAGTACAACGAGCTCCTTGCGAAGGGCCGCTCGGCCGCGACCGTCGAAGAGGGCAACAAGTACTTCGACCAGGCGCAGGAGCTCCTGTTCAAGGACCTCCCGGAGATCCCGCTGTGGTACTCCAACGTCACCGGCGTCTGGAACGCGGACAACGTGTCGAACGTGAAGTTCGGCTGGAACTCGGTGCCGCTGTACTACGACGTCGAGGTCAAGAAGTAACACCAGTCTCCTCGTGAGACACATCGCGGACGGGTATCCTGCTCCGCGACCACCGGACGGGGGTTCGGGGGCCCACCAGGCTCCCGAACCCCCGTACCACGGCGGCAACACCTTCCCCCACCACCGCGGGCGCCGCCGCCCGCACCGGACACCCGTGCCGACCCGCGGACCGTCCACCCCTCACGAAATGAACCTGAACGACATGCGCGTCCCGAACCAGGCAGGGATCTGATGGCCTGGTACCTCGGCAAGCGCCTCCTGCAACTCATCCCCGTGTTCTTCGGGGCCACGTTCCTCATCTACTTCATGGTGTTCTCCCTGCCGGGTGACCCGATCGCCGCCCTGTTCGGCGATCGTCAGCCGTCCCCGCAGGTCATCGAGCAGCTGCGTCAGCAGTACAACCTCGACAAGCCGTTCATCATCCAGTACCTCCTCTGGATCGGCGGCGTGTTCCGCGGCGACCTCGGTCTGACCTACTCGGGTCTGCCGGTCAGCTCGCAGCTCGCGCAGGCGTTCCCGATCACGGCACGTCTGGCGATCCTGTCCCTGCTCTTCGAGTCGATCGCCGGCATCGTCGTCGGTGTCATCGCCGGCCTCCGCAAGGGCAAGCTCTTCGACGCGACCGCCCTGGTCGTCAGCCTCCTGCTCATCTCGGTCCCGACGTTCGTCGTCGGCTTCCTGCTGCAGTACGTCTTCGGCATCAACCTCGGGCTGTTCCGGGTGACGGTGTCGAGCCAGGCGCCGTGGTCCGAGCTCGTGCTGCCGGCGATCGTGCTGGCGACGGTGTCGTTCGCGTACATCGTCCGCCTGACCCGTGCGAGCGTCGCCGAGAACATGTCGGCCGACTTCGTGCGGACCGCGACGGCCAAGGGGCTGGCGCGACGCCGGGTCGTGGGCGTGCACATCTTCCGCAACTCGCTCATCCCCGTGGTGACCTACCTGGGTGTCGACATCGGCAACCTGATGGTCGGCGCGGTCGTCACCGAGGGCATCTTCAACATCCACGGTGTGGGTGGCACGGTGTTCCAGGCCGTCAAGCTCGGTGAGGGCCCGACCGTCGTGTCGTTCGTCGCCGTGATGGTCATCATCTTCATGCTCGCCAACCTCCTGGTCGACCTGCTCTACGCCGTCCTGGACCCGAGGATCCGCTATGCCAAGTAACACCGAACCCCGCTCGGCGACCCACTACGTCGCCCCGATCGAGGAGACCCCGCTCCAGGCGGTCGACCAGGTCAACGAGGACGAGAAGACCCGTTCGACCTGGAGTGACGCGTGGGACGCGATGCGGGTCCGCCCGATGTTCTGGGTGTCGTCCGTCCTCATCCTGCTGATCATCCTCGTGGCGCTCTTCCCGGGCCTCTTCGCCCATGTCGACCCGCGCGCGGCGAACCTGGCGAAGAGCAACGAGGGGTCCGAGCCCGGCCACATCCTCGGCTTCAACCGCCAGGGCAACGACGTGTACGCCCGCACCATCTGGGGCACGCGCAACTCGCTCATCGTCGGCATCGTGGCGACGGTCCTGGTGTCGGTCGTCGGCATCGTGATCGGCGCACTCGCCGGCTTCTTCGGCGGCTGGCTCGACACGATCGTGTCCCGCATCGGTGACATCTTCTTCTCGATCCCGACCGTGCTCGGCGCGATCGTGATCATGTCGGTGCTCCCGGCGCGGAACGCCCTGACGGTGTCGCTCGTCCTGGCCGTGTTCGCCTGGCCGCAGATCGCCCGCATCATGCGCGGCGCGGTGCTCAGCGCGAAGCAGTCCGACTACGTCACCGCCTCGGCGGCGCTCGGCGTGAGCCGCTTCACGACGCTGGTCCGGCACGTGGTGCCGAACTCGCTCGCGCCGGTCATCGTCGTCGCGACCGTGTCGCTCGGCACGTTCATCGTGGCCGAGGCGACGCTGTCCTTCCTCGGCATCGGCCTGCCCGACTCGGCGCTCAGCTGGGGCCAGGACATCGGCAACGCGCAGGCGTCGATCCGCACCGCGCCCTCGACGATCTTCTGGCCGTCGGCCGCACTGTCCATCACCGTGCTCTCGTTCCTCCTCCTCGGTGACGTGGTCCGCGACGCACTCGACCCGAAGGCGAGGGCCCGCCGATGAGCGAGACTCTGACCCAGCCGAACGCCAGCCGTACCGGTGGCACCGGCGCGCCCCTGCTCGAGATCACCGACCTCGAGGTCGGCTTCAAGACCCAGAACGGCTTCGTCCAGGCGGTCCGCGGCGCGAGCTTCACCCTCGAGCAGGGCGAACGCCTCGCGATCGTCGGCGAGTCCGGGTCCGGCAAGTCGACCAGCGCGCAGTCGATCATCAAGCTCCTGCCCGGCACCGGCCAGGTCACCGGCGGGTCGATCAAGTTCAACGGGCGCGAGCTCGTCGGGCTGAGCGACAAGGAGATGTCGGAGATCCGCGGGAAGGAGATCGGCTACGTCCCCCAGGACCCGATGTCGAACCTCAACCCGCTCTGGTCGATCGGCTTCCAGGTGGAAGAGGCCATCAAGGCGAACGGGATCGCGACCGGCAAGCACGCGATCCGCGCCCGCGCGATCGAGGTCCTGCAGGAGGCCGGCCTCGGCGACGCGTCGACGCGCCTCAAGCAGTTCCCGCACGAGTTCTCCGGCGGCATGCGGCAGCGCGTGCTCATCGGCATCGGTCTGTCGAGTCGCCCCAAGCTGCTCATCGCCGACGAGCCGACGAGTGCGCTCGACGTCACCGTCCAGCGGGTCATCCTCGACCACCTCGAGACACTGACCCGCGACTTCGGCACCTCGGTGCTGTTCATCACGCACGACCTCGGCCTCGCCGCCGAGCGGGCCGAGAAGCTCGTCGTGATGTACAAGGGCCAGGTCGTCGAGGCCGGCCCCTCGAAGGAGATCTTGGCAAACCCGCGGCACCCGTACACGCAGCGCCTCGTGGCCGCCGCGCCGTCGCTCGCGAGCCGCCGCATCCAGTCGAAGGTGCAGCACCAGCGGGTCGACATCGCGGACGTCGGCAGCGACGACGCCGAGCTCCTCGCCCGTGCCCAGCAGCGTGAGCACCAGCCGGCGGAGGACCTCATCGTGGTGAAGAACCTCGAGAAGGTCTACAAGCTGCGCGGCAAGAACCTCGCCACCCGCGAGCTGAAGGCCGTCGACGACGTGTCGTTCTCGATCCCGAAGGGCACGACCACGGCGCTCGTCGGCGAGTCCGGTTCGGGCAAGTCGACCGTCGCGAAGCTCGTCCTGCAGCTCGAGGACATCACGAGCGGCACGGTGCAGTTCGACGGGATCGACATCGGCGCGCTGAAGGGCAAGGACCTCTTCGACTTCCGCCGCCGCGTGCAGCCGGTCTTCCAGGACCCGTACGGCTCGCTGGACCCGATGTACAACGTCGGGAACACGATCGCCGAGCCGCTGAAGACGCACAAGGTCGGGGACAAGGACTCGCGCCGTGCGCGCGTGCTCGAGCTGCTCGACCAGGTCGCGCTGCCGAAGTCGATGGTGAACCGCTACCCGAACGAGCTCTCGGGCGGGCAGCGGCAGCGCATCGCCGTGGCCCGCGCGCTCGCGCTCAAGCCCGAGGTCATCGTGCTCGACGAGGCGGTCTCGGCCCTCGACGTGCTCGTGCAGGGCCAGATCCTCGACCTGCTCACCGAGCTGCAGTCCGAGCTGGGCCTGACCTACCTGTTCATCACGCACGACCTCGCCGTGGTGCGCCTCGTCGCGGACAACGTCTGCGTCATGCGCAAGGGCCAGATCGTCGAGAAGGCGACGACCGACGAGGTCTTCGCCGACCCGCGTGAGCAGTACACGAAGGACCTGCTCGACGCCATCCCCGGCGCCGGGTTCGAGTTCGGACGCTGATCCCGCTGGACACCAACGAGGCCGGACGCACCGTCGTCCTCCGCGCAGGTCGCGGGGGCGCGGTCGCGTCCGGCCTCGTCGCCGTGCTGGCCCTCTTCATGCTCGGCGACGCGGCGGTCCGCGGCAGCTGGGACGTCGTCCTGCACGCGGTCGGTCCCCTCGCCGCCCTCGTCTGGGTGCTCTGGGTGCTCACCTTCCGCCCGCACGTGCGGATCGCCGACGACGCCGTCACGGTCGTGAACCCGCTCCGCCGGACGACGGTGCCGTGGGGCGCCGTCGAGGACGTCCGGATGCGCTGGCAGATCGTGCTCGACCTCGCCGACGGCCGGCGGTTGACCTGCTGGGGCGGCCCGTCGCTGCCGCGGCCGAAGCCGACCCGCCGCGGCGAACCCCGGGTGCTGCGGCAGCCGGACGAGTTCGTCGCAGTGCGCGACCGGTGGTCGGAACGACACGGTACGGCCGCCGACGGACCCGTGGTCCGCGGATGGGACCGGCCCGCGCTCGTCGCGGGAGCGGTGATCGTCGTCCTCTGCGTCGTCGCCCTGCTCGTCTGACGTCGCGTCCGCGACGCGACCCGCAACGGACTGGAGGCGCGGTGCCAGCTGGCACCGCGCCTCCAGTCCGTCTCGCGGAACCGCCTACGCGACGGCCTCCACCCGCTCGGTGAGGAGCGGGTTCTGGTCGGTCTGGATGCACGCGACACCGCGGCCGTGCACGTCCTGCAGCCGCGGGTCGACCGAACGGCACTGCTGCTGCCGGCCCTCGTCAAGGAGCTGGTACAGCGGGCAGCGGGTCCGGAAGCGACACCCCTCGATCCGTTCGGTCGGCGACGGGAGGTCGCCGTCGAGCAGGATGCGTCCGCGGGCGGCCTCGGCGAACGGGTCGGGCACCGGGACGGCGGACAGGAGCGCCCGCGTGTAGGGGTGCTGCGGGTCGTCGAACACCCGGTCACCGTCGCCGTACTCGACGATCCGGCCGAGGTACATCACGGCCACGTCGTCGGCGATGTGCCGGACCACGGACAGGTCGTGCGCGACGAACAGGTAGGACAGGCCGAGCCGGTGCTTGAGGTCCTCGAGCAGGTTGATGACGCCGGCCTGCACCGAGACGTCCAGCGCGGAGACCGGTTCGTCGAGCACGAGGATCTTCGGCTCGACGATGAGCGCGCGGGCGATCCCGATGCGCTGGCGCTGCCCGCCGGAGAACTCGTGCGGGTACCGGTCGATGTAGCTCGGCTCGAGGCCGACCAGCTCGAGGGAGTCGCGCACCCGCCGACGGATCTCGTCCTTCGGCACACCCTGCACGGTGAGCGGTTCGCCGATCACGGAACCGATGTCGAGCCGGGGGTCGATGGAGGCCATCGGGTCCTGGAAGACGACCTGGATGTCGCTGCGGAGCGCACGGCGGTCGGCCTTCGACAGCGAGCCGGTGTCGACACCGTTCACCCTGATGGTGCCCTGCTGGGCGCCGGCGAGCTCGAGGATCTCCATGATCGTGGTCGTCTTGCCGCAGCCGGACTCGCCGACGAGGCCGAGGACCTGCCCGCGCTTCAGGGTGAGGGAGATGCCGTCGACCGCGTGCACCTCGCCGATGCGCCGACGGAACAGCGCACCCTTGGTCAGCGGGAACGTCTTCACGACGTCGTCGAGCTGCAGCACCACGTCGTCGCCGTGGTCGATCTCGGCTTCGGGCACGTCCTCCGGACGCGGGAAGATCTCGGAGCGAGCGAGCGTCCCGGCGGCGATCTCGTCGCGGCGGATGCACGCGGCGGTGTGCTCGTCGTCGAAGGCGCCGTTCGAGATCGTGGGCGTCGCGCCGGTCAGCACCGGGTTGTCGGCACTCGGCGGGACCGTGGGGGCGATCAGGGCGGGCTCGCCCTCGCGGCAGGCGTCGAGCACGGCCGGGCAGCGGTCGGCGAACGGGCACCCGGTCGGCTTCTGGGTGAGGAGCGGCGGGCGGCCCTCGAGCGGGACGAGGCGCTCCGAGCGCGCCGACGTCATGTTCGGCATCGAGCGGAGCAGCCCGATCGTGTACGGCATGACCGGCTCGCGGAAGAGCGGTTCGACCGGAGCGGTCTCGACGATCCGGCCCGCGTACATCACGGCGACGCGGTCGGCGTTGCCGGCGACGACACCGAGGTCGTGCGTGATGAGGACCACCGCGGCGCCGGTCATCTCCTTCGCGGTCTGCAGGACGTCGAGGATCTGCGCCTGGATCGTCACGTCGAGCGCGGTCGTCGGCTCGTCGGCGATGATCAGCTTCGGGTCGTTCGCGATGGCGATGGCGATCATCGCGCGCTGACGCATGCCGCCGGAGAACTCGTGCGGGAAGGCGTCGAGTCGCCTGGAGGGGTTCGGGATGCCCACGACACGCAGCAGTTCCTCGGCGCGGGTCCGCGCGGCGTGCGGGGTGAGGCTCCGGTCGTGCAGCCGCAGTCCCTCGACGATCTGCTGCCCGATCGTGTACACGGGCGTCAGGGCGGAGAGCGGGTCCTGGAAGACCATGGCGATGTCGCGCCCGCGGAGCTTCGACATCTCGCGGTCGTTCAGGCCGAGCAGCTCGCGGCCGTCGAACCGGATGCTGCCCTCGACCTTGGCCGACGACGGCAGCAGGCCCATGACGGCCATCGAGGACACCGACTTGCCGGACCCGGACTCGCCGACGATGCCGAGGAACTCGCCCTGGTTGACGGAGTAGTCCACACCGCGGACGGCGTACACGGGCTTCGAGCCCGGGTTGAACGTGACGGTCAGGTCGGAGACGGAGAGCAGGGGCTCAGTCACGGTTGGCTCCCGAGGTAGGGTCGATGGCGTCGCGCAGGGCGTCGCCGAGCAGGCTGGTGGAGAGGACCGTGGCGACGAGCGTCGCAGCCGGCAGGACGAACAGCCACGGTCGGGTGACCGCGGACTGGCTACCGGCGGCGAGCAGCGTGCCGAGCGACACGTCCGGCACCTGGATGCCGAAGCCGAAGAAGCTCAGGGCACTCTCGGACAGGATCATCGCGCCGACCCCGAGCGTGGCGTCGATGATCAGCAGCGAGGCCACGTTCGGCAGGATGTGCCGCCGGATGATCGTGAACGACGGCACACCCATGAACCGCGCGGCCTTGACGTAGTCGCGCTCTCGCAGCGACATCGTCTGCCCGCGGATCACGCGCGCCATGATCATCCATCCGAAGATCGCCAGCCCGACGATGAGCGCGAGCCAGCTGAGGTTCTTGAACAGCGGGCTGAGGAGGACCAGCGCGTAGAAGGACGGGATGACCAGCAGCAGGTCGATGCCCCAGACGAGCGCCCGGTCCACGAACCCGCCGAAGTACCCGGCCACGGCGCCGACGATGCCGGCGATGAGGGTGGCGGCGGGACCGGCGATGAGGCCGATGAGCAGCGACTTCTGCAGGCCGACGAGCGTCTGCGCGTAGATGTCCTGCCCGATGTCGTTCGTGCCGAACCAGTGGGACGCGCTCGGCGGCATGCCGAACGCCAGGCCGTCGGAGTCGACGGCGTTCCAGTGGTACAGGTACGGGCCGACGAAGGCCCAGAGCAGGATGAGCAGCAGCGCGCCGCCGCCGATGCGGGCGCGCCAGGTGCCGAGCACCTTGCGCCAGAGCGGGGTGCGGCCACCCTTCACCTCGACGACGTGCGCCGGGGTGCCGGCGCCGCCGTCACCGGGGTCGCCGGCGGTGTTCGTGGTCGTGGGGTCGAGAACAGACACGGGTCACACCCTCACTCGCGGGTCGAGCGCGGCGTAGAGCAGGTCCGCGAGGGTGCCTGCGATGAGCACGAGGATCGCCGTGAAGAGGATCGTGCCCGCTGCCGCGTTGATGTCGTTGTTGCTGATGCTCTGGACGAAGTACTCGCCCATGCCGTGCCAGCTGAAGACGAGTTCGGTGATGCTCGCACCCGTCAGGATGAGGCCGAAGGAGTAGGCGAAGAACGTCGACATCGGGATGAGCGCGACGCGGACGCCGTGCCGCATGATGGCCGATCCACGCGTCCGGCCCTTCGAGCGTGCCGTCCGGATGAAGTCGTTCGACAGGACGTCGAGCATCGCCGAGCGCTGGTACCGGGAGTACGACGCGACGGCGCCCACCGTCAGCGAGATCGTCGGTAACAAGAGGTGGACCAGCCGGTCGCCGAGCACCGGGAAGAACCCGCTGACGCCCGGGGTGTACTCGCCGGTGAAGCTGATCACCTGCGTGCCGACCACGTTGTTGAGGTTGGTCGCCAGGATCATCAGGACCACCGCGATGACGAACGGCGGGGTCGCGAGCACCGCGAAGGACGCGTAGGTCGAGACCTGGTCGGACGTCTTGTACTGCCGCACCGCGTTCCAGACGCCGAGCAGGACGCCGAGGATCGCGCCGAGCAGCGTGCCGATCACGAGCAGCCGGAGGCTCGTGCCGGACCGGGCGACGATGTCGGCGGTGACCTCGGTGCCGCGGGCGCTGATGCCGAGCGAGCCGTGCGTGACGAGGTTCACCCACCAGTTCCACGTCCGGACCAGCAGCGGGGTGTTCGGATCGGCGCCGAGTTTCTGGAGCGCGGCGTCGATCGAGCTCTGCGGCACCGGCGGGTTCTTGCCGAGGTACCTGGCCGTCGGGTTGAGCGTCGCGCTGGCGAGCAGGTAGCCGAGCGTCGTCGCGACGATCGTCAGGATCACGTAGTTGACGATCCGCTTCGCGAGGAAAGCAAGCATGTACTGGGACCTCAGGGGGGTGCGGCCGTCCGTCCGGACGGCGTTGTTCGGTGGCGACAGGTTAGCCGCTTCCGAGCCGGGGTGGGTGATCACTGTTGACGCTATGCAACATTCGTTACGACCATGTTTCGATTCGGTACAGCAGGCCTTGTGCGACCTTCGGATGTGACTAGGGTTCTCAACCAACAGGCGTGGCGGCGGGGGCTGTCGCGTCCCGGCGCTCCGGCGCGAACCACAACGAAAGGGAATCCTCGCCATGCGAATGAGGATCAAGACGACGGCCGTGCTCGCCACAGCAGCCGCCGCGGCACTCGTGCTCGCGGGCTGCTCCGGCGGCGGATCCGCCGGACAGAGCAGCTCGGCCGTCGCCACGTCGTCGCTGAAGTCGACGGGCTGGACGGTCGCCGACCGCGACACGATCAAGGACGGCGGCTCGCTCACCCTGCCGATCGACTCGGCTCCGGCGAACTGGCAGCTGTCGAACCTCGACTCCGGGACGGTCGACGACAACACGATCGCGGGCACCTACCTGCCGGGGTTCATCCAGTTCAAGGCCAACGGTGAGTGGGAGGCGAACAAGGACTACGTCGACTCGATCGAGCTGACGAAGGACTCGCCCCAGACCGTCGAGATCAAGATCAACCCCAAGGCGGTCTGGTCCGACGGCACCCCGATCACCGAGAAGGACGTCGAGGCGAACTGGAAGGCGCTGAACGGCACGAACAAGGCCTTCGCCCCGCTCGCCACCAACGTCTGGGAGGACGTCGACTCCGTCAAGCAGGGGTCCGACGAGCGCGACGTCATCGTCACGTTCTCGAAGACCAACGCCGACTGGCCGAGCGTCTTCAGCGCGATCTACCCCTACTGGGCCGTCGACACCCCCGACCACTTCAACAACTCGTGGGCGAAGGGTCCCTACGCCGCCGACGGCAAGACGTACGTCTCCGCCGGCCCGTACATCCTCAAGTCCTTCGACGCCAACGGCGGCGTCGTGACCTTCGAGAAGAACTCCAAGTGGTGGGGTGACGCGCCGAAGCTCGACACGATCGTCTTCAAGACCGTGTCCCGTGACGGTGTCGCCCAGGCGTACGCGAACAAGGAGTTCGACGCGTTCAACCTGAACGGTTCCGCGGACAACTTCAAGACCGCGAACAGCCGCTCGGACTCGAAGATCGAGCGCTCGCTCGGCACGACCCAGCGTCAGATCACCCTGAACGGCACGTCCGACGTGTTCAAGGACCAGGAGGTCCGTCAGGCCTTCGCCCAGGCGATCAACCGCCAGGTCGTCGCGCAGGCGATCCTCTCGCCGGTGAAGAGCCCGGTCCAGGTGCTCAACAACCTCGTGTACCTGCCCGGCCAGAAGGGCTACCAGGACAACGTCTCGTCGGTCTACGGCTACAGCACGGACAAGGCGAAGAAGAAGCTCGAGGACGCCGGCTACACGATCGGCTCGGACGGCTACGCGACCAAGGGCGGCAAGACGCTCGACGTCCGCTTCGTCATCCCGTCGGACAACCAGAACTCGGCGAACGTCGCGCAGCTCGTGCAGCAGCAGACCAAGCTCGCCGGCTTCAAGGTGACCATCGACACCGTCCCGACCGACGACTTCTTCACGAAGTACGTCACCACCGACGGCCGTGACTTCGACGCCACGTACTTCGCCTGGCAGGGCACGCCGTTCCCGGTGTCGTCGCTGAAGTCGATCTACTACCCGGCCGACGCCGGTCAGAACTACACCGGCGTGACGGACGACTCGCTCGGTGCCGCCTGGGACAAGGCCAACGCGGAGCTCGACGCCGACAAGCGCATCGAGGACGCGGACGCGATCGACAAGAAGATCGTCAAGGTCGCCGGCACCATCCCGCTGTTCCCGGAGCCCTACGCCTGGGGCGTGCGCAAGGACCTGGTGAACTACGGTCCCGCGCAGTTCCAGCAGTCCTCCGTGAAGTGGCAGGACGTGGGCTACAAGAAGTAGTCCGCCGCACTCCAGCCGGAAACGACATCCCCGACGTCGCACGACGTCGGGGATGTCGTTCTTCGTCCAGGGACAGGACGTCGGATCGCGGCGCTCAGAGCTGCGCGGCCGCCAGGGTCGCGACGAAGGTGAGGACCACGATCGCGAGGATCGTCCACCCGTGCACACGGTGCGTGATCGGCGCAGCCGTCACGGTCGCCGGAGGCGGGCCGTCCGCCTCGGGTGGCGCCGGGACGAAGCCGCGGATCCGCTCGGCCGCAGCGTCGACGTCGAGGTGGGTCGCGCCTCCTGGACGACCGTCGACCACCGCGGCGAGCCGAGCCGACCTGCGGGTCGCGAGCCAGGTGCGTCGGACGCCCTCGCTCGTGACGATCTCGAGGCCGTACTTCGTGCGGACCTCGGTGATGCGCCGCCAGGAGTAGGTGCTGGTGCGCCGGACGTCGACGATCCGCAGGTGGTCGTCGGTGAGCTCGAAGCGCGGCCGCCAGAGGACGGCCCACGCGATGAACGCGATGCAGATGCTCGGGACGGGGGCGAGCCAGACGGCGCCACCGGTCAGGAGTGCGAGGGGGACGAGCGCGACGGCCGCGACCCACAGGACGACGGCGAGCAGGCGCATGCCGGGGGCGAGGATCGTGGTCACCCGGACGAGCGTACGAGACGAGGTGACGAGATGCCTCCCCGGAGACGTCCGGGGAGCGGGTGTGACACACCTGCGCGTATCTCCGGACGACCCGATTCCCCGGGGAGGCAGGCCCTGTGTGGACCTCTCGTGGCGTCAATGGTCCTCGGCCCCCGTTCGGGTGTCAATACCCCAGGGTGTCGCATCTTCTGGTGACCGACACGCCGTGTCACCCGTCTCAGGCCACGAGGAGCTCGATCTGTTCCCGGATCGCCTCGGCCTTCGGGAACCGGAGCCCGACCAGCCCGACGTGCCGCCAGCGGACCACGCCGTCGGGTCCGATCACGAAGACCGACCGTCGGAGGCCGATGCCCGGCGCCTGCACGCCGTACGCGCGGACGACGTCGCCAGCGGTGTCGCTCAGCAGGGGGAAGGTGAGCGAGGACCCGCGGGCGAACGCCTCGTGCGAGTCGAGCGCCTGCGGGCTGACGCCCCACACGACGGCGCCGAGGTCACCGAAGTCGTCGAGCTCCTCCTGGTAGCTGCAGAGCTGCGCCGTGCAGACGGGGGTGGCATCGCCGGGGTAGAAGGCGAGCACGAGGGTCCGGCCGATCACGGCGGACAGCGCGTACTCGTCGTCGGTGCGGGTGCCGCCCCGCACGATCATGCCGGGAAGGGTGAATCCGGGTGCGGGATCGCCGACCTCGGGGATGCTCATGCGGCAACGGTAGGGGCGCGACCTCCGTCCGCTGCCGCGCCGCGCTGTGGGTTCACTGTGGGAACGGGCGGTGACGCGGGCGCTGGCGTCAGCGGAACAGCTGCGGGAACGCGTGCGCGACCCACGGGTACCCGACGAAGACGGCCGCGTCGAGCAGGCAGTGCGTGATGACGAGGGGGAGGAGCCGCCCCCACCGGGTGTAGATCCACCCGAACACGATGCCCATCACGGCGTTGCCGACGAACGCGCCGAACCCCTGGTACAGGTGGTAGCTGCCGCGCAGGACGGCCGTGGACAGGATGATCTGCCAGCGCCCCCACCCGACGGAGCCGAGCCGCTCGTAGAGGTAGCCGATGACGATGACCTCCTCCTGCAGCCCGGAGCGGATCGCCGAGAGCAGCAGGACCGGGATCGTCCACCAGTACGAGTCGAGCGCCGCCGGGTCCACGTTCACCGTGACGCCGAGCGCCCGCCCGGTGAAGTAGAGCGCCAGGCCGGGGATCCCGATCCCGAGGGCGATGAGCGCCGCGCCGCCGAGGTCGGGGCGCACCCGGAACCGGTCGATGCCGAGCCGGCCGAGGTGCGGACGGGTCGTGCTCCAGAGCAGGTAGCAGACGAGCGCGACCGGTGCGAGGTCGACCGCGATGCCCACGAGCTGCCGGGCGAGGTCGACGTACTGCACGGTCGTGGTCGACGTGTTCAGCGCCGTGGACTGCTCGCCGAGCGGCGTCGTCTGCGACAGGTCGTCGATGATCTGCAGCACCGAGTAGAGCGCGCTGCCGCCGAGCGAGAGCAGCAGCACGATCGTGATCTCGGTCCACGTTCGCCGACGGCTCATCGGTGGTACTCCTCTCGGTTGCGAACTACCGGTAGACTGGCGTGTCGGGCGTTCTGCCCACCTCCGGGCAGTGCCACCGCGGCGCGCGTGCCACCGTCGGCCGCCCGATCTTCTTCCGAACACCAAAGGATGTCCTGTATGGCGCTCGCCACCCGGTCCGACCTGCGCAACGTCGCCATCGTGGCACACGTCGACCACGGCAAGACCACCCTCGTCGACGCGATGCTGACGCAGACCAACTCGTTCGACGCCCACTTCGAGGGCGAAGACCGCATGATGGACTCGAACGACCTCGAGCGCGAGAAGGGCATCACGATCCTCGCGAAGAACACGTCGGTGCTCTACAACGGCAAGCACGCGACCGAGTTCGGCGCGGACGGCCCCATCACCATCAACGTCATCGACACCCCGGGTCACGCCGACTTCGGTGGCGAGGTCGAGCGCGGCCTCTCCATGGTCGACGGCGTCGTGCTCCTCGTCGACGCATCAGAGGGCCCGCTGCCCCAGACCCGCTTCGTGCTCCGCAAGGCGCTCGCCGCGAAGCTCCCGGTGATCCTGCTCGTCAACAAGACGGACCGCCCGGACTCCCGCATCGACGAGGTCGTGTCCGAGTCGCAGGACCTCCTGCTCGGGCTCGCCTCCGACCTGTCGGACGAGGTCGACGACCTCGACCTCGACGCGATCCTCGACGTCCCGGTGGTCTACGCCTCGGGTCGCGCCGGTGCCGCGTCGCGCAACAAGCCGGAGGACGGCTCGCTGCCCGACAACGACGACCTCGAGCCCCTCTTCGAGGCGATCCTGCAGCACGTCCCGGCCCCGAAGTACGACGACGAGCACCCCCTGCAGGCGCACGTCACGAACCTCGACGCCTCGCCGTTCCTCGGTCGCCTCGCGCTGCTGCGCATCTTCCACGGCACCATGAAGAAGGGCCAGACGGTCGCGTGGGTCAAGCACGACGGCAGCGTCGTGAACGCCCGCATCACCGAGCTGCTCGTCACCAAGGCACTCGAGCGCTACCCGGCCGAGTCCGCGGGCCCCGGTGACATCGTCGCCGTCGCCGGCTTCGACACCATCACCATCGGTGAGACCCTGACCGACCCCGAGGACGTCCGTCCGCTGCCGACCATCACGGTCGACGACCCGGCGATCTCGATGACGATCGGCACGAACACGTCGCCGCTGGTCGGCAAGGTCAAGGGCCACAAGCTCACCGCCCGCATGGTGAAGGACCGCCTCGACCGCGAGCTCATCGGCAACGTCTCGCTCAAGGTCCTCGACATCGGTCGTCCCGACGCGTGGGAGGTCCAGGGTCGCGGCGAGCTCGCGCTGGCCATCCTCGTCGAGCAGATGCGTCGCGAGGGCTTCGAGCTCACCGTCGGCAAGCCGCAGGTCGTCACCAAGCGTGACGAGGACGGCAAGCTGCAGGAGCCGTACGAGCACATGACGATCGACACGCCGGAGGAGCACCTCGGCGCGATCACGCAGCTCATGGCCGCGCGCAAGGGTCGCATGGAGAACATGACGAACCACGGCACCGGCTGGATCCGCATGGAGTTCATCGTGCCGTCGCGTGGCCTGATCGGCTTCCGCACCGCGTTCCTCACCGAGACCCGCGGCACCGGCATCGCCAACGCGATCTCGCACGGCTACGCCGAGTGGGCCGGCCCGATCCAGACCCGTGTCAACGGCTCGATCGTGTCCGACCGCTCCGGTGTGGTCACGCCGTTCGCCATCACGAACCTGCAGGAGCGGATGACGTTCTTCGTCAACCCCACCGAAGAGGTCTACGAGGGCATGGTCATCGGCGAGAACTCGCGCGCCGACGACATGGACGTCAACATCACGAAGGAGAAGAAGCTCACGAACATGCGTTCGGCGAACGCCGACTCCTTCGAGTCGATGACGCCGTCGCGCCAGCTCTCCCTCGAGGAGTGCCTGGAGTTCGCGCGCGAGGACGAGTGCGTCGAGGTCACCCCCGACGCCGTGCGCATCCGCAAGGTCGAGCTCGACGCGCAGGCTCGCCAGCGCGCCTACGCCCGGTTGAAGCGTCAGGACGCGTAGGCCCGTCGCAACAGAGCGGGCGCCCACGCCCGCCTGAAGCGTCAGGACGCGTAAGCGGTCCATCCAGGAGGCGCGACTCGCGTCCGACGGCCCGGTCACCTCGTCCGAGGTGGCCGGGCCGTCGTCGGATGTAGCGTGGTGCGCGTGACTCTCGACCTCCTCTCGCTGTACCAGGACCTCCACGCACACCCCGAGCTCGGCTTCCAGGAGCACCGCACCGCGGGCATCGTCGCCGACCGGCTCGAGGCGATCGGCGGGATCGAGGTCACCACGGGCATCGGCGGCACCGGTGTCGTCGGTGTCCTGTCGAACGGCGACGGGCCGGTCGTCTGGCTCCGCGCCGACATGGACGGACTGCCGGTCCAGGAGCGCACCGGCCTGCCGTACGCCAGCGAGCACCACGGCACCGACGAGGACGGCAACGACGTCCCGACGATGCACGCGTGCGGCCACGACATCCACGTGACGTGGCTGCTCGGCACCCTCGAACGCCTCGCCGCGACCACCGGCGACTGGCACGGCACGGTCGTCGGCGTCTTCCAGCCCGCGGAAGAGGTCATCTCCGGCGCCCGGGCGATGGTCGAGGACGGGCTCGTCGACCGCTTCCCGAAGCCGGACGTCGTGCTCGGGCAGCACTCGGCGCCGGCACCGGTCGGCATCGTCGCCGTCGGCAGCGGCCCCGTGATGGCGTCGAGCGACCGGCTGACCGTCACGTTCAACGGCCGTGGTGCGCACGGTTCCGCCCCGCAGGCCTCGCTCGACCCGGTCGTCACCGCGGCCTCGGCGGTCGTCCGCCTGCAGACCGTGGTCTCGCGTGAGGTCTCGCCGAGCGACGCCGGCGTCGTCACCGTCGGCAGCTTCCACGCCGGCACCCGTGCGAACATCATCCCCGACCAGGCCGTCATCGAGATCTCCACGCGTGCCCGCAACGAGGAGACCCGTGAGCGGATCATCGCCTCGATCGAGCGCATCGTCCGCGCCGAGAGCGAGGCCGGCGGACTGCCGGAGCCGACGATCGTGCGCGCACCCGGCGCCGAGGTCACCGTGAACGACGTCGAGGCCGCCCAGGTCGTGCTCGACGCGATCCGCGCCGAGGTCCCCGGCGCGCGAGACCTCGAGATCGGGTTGGCGATGGCGTCCGAGGACGTCGGGCAGCTCGCCACCGCCGCGGGCGCCCCGCTCGTGTACTGGTTCACCGGCATCACCGACCCGGAGCTCTTCCGTCGCGGCGAGGACATCCCGAGCAACCACTCGCCGTTCTACGCGCCGCAGGCCGAGACGGCGATCCCGGTGGGCGTCGACGCCCTCGTCGCGGCGACGCGCGCGTACGTCGCCTGACGCGAGCGGTCCGCTCGGGCCGGCCAGGAGGCGCGGCGCGACCCCGTCGCGCACGTGACGTTCCCAGGGGACTCACGCCGCGCCTCCCGGCTCGCCCCCTAGGGTGCTGGGCATGCGCACCCCGACCCGCACCCTGATCGCCGCCGTCGCAGCCGGCATCGCCCTCGCCGGACTGGCCGGCTGCTCGTCCGACGCCGTGCGGCAGGCCACCGACCTCGGCTCCTCGGTCGCGTCGAGCGTCGCCGAGGGCGTGCAGGGCATCGACGGCAAGGCCGTCCAGGACGGCATGGCCTCGGTCGCCGGGGGCATCGACGGCGCCCTGGACACCGCGCTGAAGGGCGCGAACGTGACCTCGGACGGCAAGGTCCCGGACGGCTTCCCGACCGAGGACGTCCCGCTCGTCGACGGCACCGTGCTCGGCGGCGGCTCCGGCCCGAACGGCTCCGGCTGGGTCGCACAGGTCCGCGCGGGCTCCGTCGACGACTTCCAGGCGGCGGCGCAGCAGCTCACCGACGCCGGGTTCACCGAGTCGGCGAAGCGCGCGGACTCCTCGAGCGCCTTCGGGATGTTCCGGAGCGACGCCTACCGCGTGGTCCTGACGTTCTCGGACGGCAACGACGGTGTGACCGCGACCTACATCGTGACGCCCCGCTAGTCGCCGCTGGGTACGCTTGGACCCGATGTCGAAGGCCCCTGCAACCCGCCCCGAGCGCGTCCTGTTCGTGCACGCCCACCCGGACGACGAGACGCTCTCGTCCGGTGGGACGATCGCCACCCTGCTCGAGGTCGGCGCCGAGGTGACGGTGCTCACCGCGACCCGGGGTGAGCGCGGGGAGATGCTGACCCCCGAGCTCGGGCCGCTCTTCGGCGACGGCCCCCGGGTCGCCGCACACCGCGAGACCGAGATCGCCGGTGCCCTCGCCGCACTCGGCGGTCCCGCGCACCTCTGGCTCGGCGGCCCCGGTGCACGGCCGACGGACCTGCCCGAGCGCCGCTACACCGACTCCGGCATGCAGTGGGGCCCCGACGGTCGCGCGGTCGCCGCGGGGGACGCCCCGGCCGACTCGCTCACCGCGGCCGACCTCGGTGAGGTCGTCGACGACATCCGCGCCGCGATCCGTTCCACCGGCGCCGACGCGGTGGTGAGCTACGCCGACGACGGTGGCTACGGCCACCCGGACCACGTCCGCGTCCACCACGCGGCGCGGTACGCCGCACGCGCCGAGGAACTCCCGTTCTCGATGATCGTCGACCCCGACTCCGGGCAGGCCGACCTGACCGTGGACGTCCTCCCCGTGCGGGCGAAGGTCCGGGCGGCCGTCGAGCAGTACCGCTCCCAGGTGACCGTCGACCCCGTCGATCCCCGTGACCCCACCGCGCTGTCGTGGGTGATGCCGCACGGCGAACGGCAGCACGCCCGGGCGACCGAGGCGTTCCGGCACGACGTCGACCGGGTCCCCGAGGCACCGCAGACCTTCGCCGAGTTCTCGCGGCAGGGCAAGGTCACCGCGGTCGTGGTCGCCCTCGTCCTCGGACTCGTCGCCGGGGGACTCGGCACCGTCACGCACCAGCAGGCCCTCGGGGGGTTCCCGGTCGGGATCGTGCTCACCTCGCTCATCGTGGTCGGGCTGACGGTCGGCATCCGGCTGTTGTACCGGTCGCGGGCGATGGTCGCCGCGCTCGGCATCGGGATCATCGCCGCGACGCAGGTCCTGACCTCGGTGGCCGGGCAGAGCTCCCCGCTCGTGCTCGCGAACGTCGCCGGCTACGTGTGGACGTTCGGCCCCGCGGCCGTCACCGCGCTCGTGCTCGCCTGGCCGGACCTGTCCGGGATCCGGGCGGCCGCCGCACGGTCCGGCGGTGCGGACCGGTCCTGACGGTCCGGCGCGGTGATGCGGTCCTGACGGTCCGGCGCGGTGTGGACCGGTCCTGCGGTCCGGCGGAGTGCGGACCTCGCGGTCAGGCGGAGTGCGGACCTCGCCGTCCCGGCGGTCAGGTGCGGCCGGGCCGCGCGGGTAGACTCGATCTGCTCAGTCCGAAGGGAGCACCCCAACCGTGACGTACGTGATCGCCCAGCCCTGTGTCGACGTCAAGGACCGCGCCTGCATCGACGAATGCCCGGTCGACTGCATCTACGAGGGTGACCGGTCGCTGTACATCCACCCCGACGAGTGCGTCGACTGCGGTGCGTGCGAGCCGGTCTGCCCGGTCGAGGCGATCTACTACGAGGACGACCTCCCCGACGAGTGGGCCGACTACTACAAGGCCAACGTCGAGTTCTTCGAAGAGGTCGGTTCCCCCGGCGGTGCCGCGAAGGTCGGCGTGATCCACAAGGACCACCCGGTCGTCATGGCCGAGCCGCCCCGCGGCTGACCCGGAGCCGGACCGTGGCGCTCGACCTCCCCGACTTCCCCTGGGACCAGCTCGTCCCGTTCAAGCAGCAGGCAGCGGCGGTCGAGGGCGGCATCGTCGACCTCAGCGTCGGCTCGCCCGTCGACCCGACCCCCGCCGTCGTCCGCACGGCGCTGGCAGAGGCGACCGACGCGCACGCCTACCCGCAGGTCGCCGGGACGCCGGCCCTGCGCGAGGCGATCGCCGACTGGTACGGCCGTCGGCAGGGCGTCACGCTGACGCCCGACCAGGTGCTGCCGACGATCGGCTCGAAGGAGTTCATCGCCGGGCTCGCGCTCTGGCTCGGCATCGGCCGCGGTGACACGGTCGTGTTCCCGGCCGCGGCGTACCCGACGTACGAGCTCGGTGCGGCGCTGGTCGGCGCGGACGCCCTCGCCTCGGACGACCCGGCGGCGTGGCCGTCCACCACGAAGCTCGTCTGGCTGAACTCGCCGGGCAACCCGGACGGCCGCGTCCTGTCGATCGACGAGCTGCGTGCCGCGGTCGAGCGGGCCCGGGAACTCGGCGCGGTCATCGTCGGCGACGAGTGCTACGCCGAACTCGGGTGGGAGCCGCCCTACGACGTCGCCCCCACGCCGACCATCCTCGACCCCCGGGTGGTGGGGGACTCCGTCGACGGCGTGCTCAGCGTCTACTCGCTGTCGAAGCAGTCGAACCTCGCCGGGTACCGGGCGGCCTTCGTCGCGGGCGACGCGCGGGTCCTCGCCGAGGTGCTCGCGGTCCGCAAGCACACCGGCATGATGCCGCCGCTCCCGGTGCAGGAAGCGATGATCGTCGCCCTCGCCGACGAGACCCACGTGCAGGCGCAGAAGGCGCTGTACCGCGCCCGACGGAACATGCTCCGACGGGCACTCGAAGGCGCCGGCTTCCGGATCGACCACAGCGATGCGGGTCTCTACCTCTGGGCGACCCGGGGCGAACCCGCACTCGACACCGTCGCCTGGCTGGCCGAGCGCGGGATCCTCGTCGCACCGGGCACGTTCTACGGATCGGCGGGCGCGGAGCACGTCCGCGTGGCCCTCACCGCCACCGACGAACGCATCGCCGCAGCCGCGCAGCGACTGGCGAGCTCGCGGCGTCTGGCATCCGCCTGAGCCTTTCGCGCTCCGCGCAATCCGTGGTTCCCACCAAGTCCTGAGGCTCGATGTGTGCACGACCGACAGTGGGCGCGATTAGGCTGTCACCGTGACTGACACTGCCAATGACGCTCAGAAGACGGCCACACCGCCCACCACGCCCGTCCCCGTGAGTCCCGCCGCCGAGCAGGCCACGGCGACCGCGACGCTGACGTACCCGGGTGGCACGGCGGAGTTCCCGATCCTGCCGAGCGTCGACGGTGCGTCCGCCATCGACATCTCGACGTTCAAGAAGCAGACCGGGATGAACACCCTCGACTACGGGTTCGTGAACACCGGGTCGACGAAGAGCGCCATCACCTACATCGACGGCGACCAGGGGATCCTGCGGTACCGCGGCTACCCGATCGACCAGGTCGCGTCGAACCTGACCTTCCTCGAGGTGGCCTGGCTCCTCATCTACGGCGAGCTCCCGACCGAGTCCGAGCTCGCGTCCTTCGACGCCCGGATCCGTCGGCACACGCTGCTGCACGAGGACCTCCGTCGTCTGTTCGACGCCCTGCCGCACTCGGCGCACCCGATGTCGGTCCTCTCGAGCGCCGTCAGCGCCCTGTCGACCTACTACGAGGACGACATGGACGTCGACGACCCCGAGAAGGTCGAGCTCCAGACCGTCCGGCTCCTCGCGAAGCTGCCGGTGATCGCCGCGTACGCGCACAAGAAGTCCATCGGGCAGGCGTTCCTGTACCCGGACAACTCGCTGTCGTTCGTCGACAACTTCCTGCGCCTCAACTTCGGCACCATGGCCGAGACCTACCAGCCGAACCCGGTGCTGTCGAAGGCCCTCGAGCGGCTCCTCATCCTGCACGAGGACCACGAGCAGAACGCCTCGACGGCCACGGTCCGGCTGGTCGGCTCGACGAAGGCGAACATGTTCGCCTCGATCTCCGCCGGCATCAACGCCCTGTACGGCCCCCTGCACGGCGGTGCGAACGAGGCCGTCCTCGAGATGCTCCAGCAGATCAAGGACTCGGGCGAGCCCGTGACCCGCTTCGTCGAGCGGGTGAAGAACAAGGAGCGCGGTGTGAAGCTCATGGGCTTCGGGCACCGCGTCTACAAGAACTACGACCCGCGCGCGAAGCTCGTGAAGGAGTCCGCGCACGAGGTGCTCGAGGCACTCGGCGTGCAGGACGACCTGCTCGACATCGCCATGGAGCTCGAGGGCATCGCGCTCGAGGACGAGTACTTCGTCAGCCGCAAGCTCTACCCGAACGTCGACTTCTACACCGGCATCATCTACAAGGCGATGGGCTTCCCGCCGCGGATGTTCACGGTGCTGTTCGCCATCGGGCGTCTGCCGGGGTGGATCGCGCAGTGGCGCGAGCTGAACAACGACCCGCTGAACAAGATCGGGCGCCCGCAGCAGCTCTACGTGGGGCACGCCGAGCGGGACCTCCCGGCGCGCTGACGCCGCGCGCGGGAGCGCGGTGGTCGCCGCGTCGCCACTGCACCGCGCCCCCGCGCGAACAATGCGCCCCGTTCCGACGGGGCGCGATGTTCGTTCGGGGGCGCGCAGCGCACAACACAAGTCACGTCGAACCATGTCATCGCGTGGTTCGACGTGACTTTGGTTGTGCGGGAGTGGCGGGACGGGCGCGGCGGCGGACGGGAGGCGCGGTGCCGGCCCGCACCGCGCCTCCCGTCCGTCGCACGGCCGGCTCCACCGCCTGCCCGCTCACGCCGCCCAGCCGTCGGGCGAGCGCGCCGCGCCGCCGCTCAGGCGCCGGCGACGCGCGCTGCCCACGCCGAGACGAGGTCGAGCGCCCGGTCCGAGTCCGGCGACCCCGGTCGGTTGAGGAACGCGTGCCGCGCTGCCGCGAGCACGTGCCGTTCGACGTCGACGCCGGCGGCCCGGAGCTCGGCGGCGAACCGGTCGCCCGACGCCCGCATCGTGTCGTGCTCGGCGTCCACCATGAGCGTGCGCGGCATGCCCGACGGGTCCGTCCCGCCGGGGAACGCGGTGTCGCCGTCGCCCGCGCGTCCGACGTGGTTCCGGTTCGCCAGGTCGAGCAGCACCGGGTGGTGGGTCACGCGGCGGTGCCCGCGCACCGACCGCAGCACCGCCGGGTCGCGGGGCGTCCTGGCGTGGAAGAACCCGTACGCGAGGACGAGGCCGTTCGGACGCCGATCCTCCGGCAGCGCCAGGGTGACCGCCGCGGCGAGGCACGCTCCGGCGCTCGCGCCACCGAGGAACACCGGGCCGTCGGCCGCCGCACGCACCTCGGCGAGGACGGCGCGGACGTCGTCGTTCGGTACCGGGTGGTGTCGTCGACCGCGGGCGCCGCGTCGTCCGACGAACGGGAACCCGGGCAGGGGAGCGAGACGGTAGTCGACCGTGACGACGTCGAGTCCGCGGTCGGCGAGGGCACCGGCGACCGCGTGCGCCTCCGGCAGGTCGAGGTCACCTCGGAAGAACCCGCCGCCGTGCAGCCACACGAGCGTCGTGCCCCGAGCGGCCTCCGTACGAGCCGCGTACCGGCGGACCGGCACCGGGCCGTGCGGCCCCTCGACCACCCCCACGGCCGACGACCGGCTAGGCGTGCAGCGCGGTGTTGAGCTGGATGCCCTGCCCCCGCCGCTGCAGGGCCTCGACTGCGCCGGTCAGCGAGTTGCGGCGGAACAGGATGTTCGGCGTGCCCGAGAGCTCGGCGGCCTTGACCGTCCGGGGCGTCCCGTCGGGGTTCGGTGCCGCCCCGACGAGCACGACCTTCGTGCCGGCCGTCACGTACAGGCCCGCCTCGATCACGGAGTCGTCGCCGAGCGAGATGCCGAGCCCGGCGTTCGCCCCGAGCAGCGCCCGCTCGCCGAGGGACACACGGTGGGTGCCGCCGCCGGACAGCGTGCCCATGATGGACGCGCCGCCGCCGATGTCCGTGCCGTGGCCGACGACGACGCCCTGGGAGACGCGCCCCTCGATCATGGCGTCGCCGAGCGTGCCGGCGTTGAAGTTCACGAAGCCCTCGTGCATGACCGTGGTGCCGGGGGCGAGGTGCGCGCCCAGACGGACCCGGTTGGCGTCGCCGATGCGCACGCGGTCGGGCACGACGTAGTCGACCAGCCGGGGGAACTTGTCGATGGCGTGCACGGCGATCCCGGCGCGCTGCAGGCCGGGGCGCAGCCGCGTCAGGTCGTCGGGGTGCACGGGGCCGGCGTTCGTCCAGGCGACGATCGGCAGGTGCGCGAAGACGCCGTCGAGGTTGACCTCGTTCGGGCGGACGTGCAGGTGGCTGAGCAGGTGCAGGCGCAGGTAGGCGTCGGGCGTGCTGGCGGGGGCCGCGTCGATCGTGACCTCGGTCGTGACCGCCTCGATCGTGACGGCACGGCGGGGGTCGTCGCCGACGTGCGCCCGCAGCTCGGCGGGGAACGCGGCGTCGGCGGGGAGTGCGCCGAGGTGGGTCTCGGGGTACCAGGTGTCGAGCGTCGTGCCGTCGGCGGCGATCGTCGCGAGGCCGTGGCCCCAGGCGTGGGTCGGGCGGTCGGTGGCAGCGGTCGTGTCGGTCACCGCACCAGGGTACCCAGCGGTCGGTGGCGACCACCCGTCCGTCCGGACGGGTCCGACGGACGCGCACCGCGCCTCCCGGCCTGGAAGCGCGGCACCTGTGGACAGAGCACGAACCGTCCACAGGTGGTCACCTCGACGGCCCCTGCAAGGGTCGGCCGGTAGGCTTCCCGCATGCCGGAGCCGCTCGACCTCACCGCCTCGTCCATCGACATCACCCGTGCCATCTGCGACATCGAGTCGGTGTCCGGCAACGAGGGACCGCTCGCCGACGCGATCGAGGCCGCCCTGGCGCCGCTGCCCCACCTCGAGGTGATCCGAGACGGCGACGCGATCGTCGCGCGCACGAACCTCGGCCGCGACCGCCGGGTCGTCATCGCGGGGCACATCGACACCGTCCCGCTCAACGCGAACCTGCCGACCGAGTTCCGCACCGCCGATGACGGGACCGAGATCCTGTGGGGCCGCGGCACGGTCGACATGAAGGCCGGGTGCGCGGTGCAGCTCAAGCTCGCGTACGACCTCGCCGAACCGAACGTCGACGTCACGTGGGTGTTCTACGACCACGAAGAGGTCAGCGACGCCCTGAACGGGCTCGGTCGCCTGGCCCGGACCCGACCCGAGCTCCTCGCGGGGGACTTCGCGATCCTCGGCGAGCCCTCCGGCGCGCAGATCGAGGGCGGCTGCAACGGCAACCTCCGCGCCGAGATCCGTGCCTTCGGCAAGCGGTCGCACAGTGCCCGGAGCTGGATCGGCGACAACGCGATCCACAAGGCCGCACCGATCCTCGCCACCCTCGCCGCGTACGAGCCGCGCACGGTCACGGTCGACGGGCTCGACTACCGCGAGGGGCTCAACGCCGTCGGCATCACGGGCGGCATCGCCGGCAACGTCATCCCGGACGAGGTCATGGTGCACGTCAACTACCGCTTCGCTCCGTCGCGCACCGCCGACGAGGCCGTCGCCCACGTCCGTGAGCTGTTCGACGGCTACGACGTGCAGATCGTCGACCTCGCGGCCGGGGCCCGGCCGGGGCTCGACGCTCCGCTGGCGCAGGACTTCGTCGCGGCCGTCGGGGGTCCGGCACCCCGGCCGAAGTACGGCTGGACCGACGTCGCCCGGTTCTCGGCGCTCGGCGTCCCCGCGGTCAACTACGGCCCCGGCGAGCCGGTCTGGGCCCACCACGACGACGAGCAGGTCCCCGTCGACCAGATCACCTCGGTCGAGCACGGTCTGCGTCGGTGGCTGACGGCCTGACGACGGCCGGGTCGACCCGGCTGAGCCCTGCCCGCGCCCGGTGGAACGCCCGCTACCGGGTGGTGCCGTGGTGGGTGCGGATCACGGTCGTCTACGTGCTCGCGCGGATCGTGACGGGCGTGATGCTCGCCGCGTTCGCGAGCGTGCAGGCCGCGAACTCGTTCACGGTGCAGCACCCGGGCCTGCTGTCGTTCTCGTCGATCTGGGACGGTGCCTGGTACCGGGTGATCGCCGCGTCCGGGTACCCGTCGACGCTGCCGGTGGACACCGCCGGGCACGTGACCGAGAACGCGTGGGCGTTCATGCCCGCCTACCCGTTCCTCGTGCGTGGTCTGATGGCCGTCACGGGTGCGTCCTTCGAGTTCGTCGCGGTGTCGGTGTCGGTGCTGTTCGGCTGGGGCGCGGCACTGGTGTTCCGACGGCTGATGGGGCGGTTCCTCGACCCGGCGCGGGCGACCTTCGCGACGGTGCTGTTCGTCGTCGCCCCCGTCTCCGCGATGTTCCAGGTGGCCTACGCCGAGTCGATGGGCCTGTTCCTGCTCCTCGTCGCCCTGCTGCTCATGGTGGACCGCCGCTGGTGGTCGATGCTCCCGGTCGTGCTGCTGCTCGGCATGACCCGGCCGACCGGGCTCGCGTTCGCGCTGCTGATCGCGCTGTTCCTCGTGGCGTGGGCGGTCCGGCCGGCCTGGGTCCGGGCGTCCGCACCGCTCACCGTTCGCCAGCTCGTGCCGCCCGCCGTGGTCGCCGTGGTGTCCGGGCTCGTCGGCCTGGCGTGGCCGGCGATCGCCTGGGCGGTCACCGGGGTGCCGCGGGCGTACACCGACACCGAGCTGGCCTGGCGGTCGTCCTACATCGGGTGGAAGGAACTCGTCCCGTTCGCACCCTGGGTGCAGGGCTTCGGGTGGTGGTTCGGGCAGCCGGCCGGCGCGGTCCTGCTCGCCGTGGTGGTCGTCGGGTTCGTGGTGTTCGTCGCCCTGCCGGCTGCCAGGCGGATCGGGCTGGAGCTGCGCCTGTGGGGCGTCGCCTACCTCGTGTACCTGCTGGCGGTGTTCTTCCCGCAGTCGAGCACCTGGCGCATCCTGCTGCCGATCGCCCCGCTGCTCGGGATCGTGGCGCTGCCCCGGTCGCGGGTCTACCGGGTGGCGGTCGTGGTCGTGTGCATCGCGCTGCAGTGGGTGTGGATGTACTTCTGCTGGTGGATCGACGGCTACGACTGGACCCCGCCGTGATCGGCGTCGACCCCGCCGTGATCGGCGTCGACCTCGCGCTCCTCGGCGCCGCGTTCCACCGCCTCGGGGTCCGCTGACGCCGCAGCGTGGATCATCGCGTTCGCGGTGGCGATGAACGGCACCGCGAAGAACGCCCCGACGACGCCGGCGATGGTCGTGCCCGCGGTGACGCCGAGCACGACACCGAGCGGGTGCACGCGGACCGCCGACCCGGTGAGGAACGGGTGCAGGACGTGGCTCTCGAGCTGCTGCACGGCGATCACGATGCCGAGCATGATCAACGCCGGGACCCAGCCGTTGAACACGAGGGCGATGACGACCGCCACGACCCCGGCGACGATGGCGCCGACGACCGGGACGAACGCGCCGAAGAACACGATGACCCCGATCGGGATCGCGAGCGGCACCTGCAGCGCGAGGGCGCCGATCACGATGCCGAGCGCGTCCGTGACCGCGACGACGAGCTGGACCCGGATGAAGCTCGTCAGGGTCTTCCACCCGGCCTGTCCGGCGACGTCGATCCGACCGCGCGCCCGGCGGGGGAAGAGCCGCACCACCCACGACCAGATCCGCGGCCCGTCGACGAGCACGAAGATCGTCGTGAACACCACGATGAAGAGGCCCTCGAGCACGTGCACGAGCCCGCTCCCCGCCTCCGCCGCGCCCGAGGCGATCGACGACGCGTGCGACTGCAGGAACTTCGTCCCGTCGGACAGCCACTTCGTCACCTGCGAGGCGGTGATCCCGAACGGCTCGGTGGCGAGCAGGGACTGCAGCGACTGCACGTTGTGGTCGAGGCGGTGCTCGAGCATCGGCAGGTCGTACCGGATCTGCGCGGTGACGACGAGGGCGAGCACGCCGATGACGATCACCACCGCGAGGAAGCAGGACAGCACCGCGAGCCACTTCGGCCACCGGTGTCGCTGCAGGAACCGCGAGAACGGCGCGAGCAGGGCGCACACGATGAGGCCGATGAGGAACGGCACCACGATGTCCTGCAGCAGGATGACCAGGGCCACGACGACGGCGAGGGCCCCGACGACGACGATCAGTCGCCACGAGAAGGCCCCGGCGACGCGCATGCCCGCTGGGACGGCCTCGACGGCGGGGTCGAGCGGTTGACGGCGCTTGGAGCGGATGTACGGCACACGCCAAGGTGACCACTCGGAACCGCGAGAACGTCGCGATCCGCGGCCCCCAACCTGGGCGGTTTCGCAGTTCCCCCACCGATACGAGATAATGGGGGTGCATGTACTGCACGAAAGGGGACATCTGATGGCAGCCATGAAGCCGAGGACCGGTGACGGGCCGATGGAGGCTGTTAAGGAGGGTCGACTCATCATCGTGCGGGTTCCGCTCGAAGGTGGAGGCCGCCTGGTCGTCTCGGTCAACGATGCCGAGGCCAAGGAACTCCACGACGCACTCGCCGAGGTCGTCTCGGCCTAGTACGTCGACGCACCAGAACGGAGGGCCCGGAGCGCGTACGCTCCGGGCCCTCCGTCCGTCCCCGCACCGCGCGCGTCTGCCCCGCACAGGGCGGATGTCGGCGCGGCAGGGCAAGATGGCGGCGTGCCGAGGACCCACCTGCCGATCCGTCGCGTCGAGGAGTTCCGCGACCCGCACCCGATGCCACGCGACGTCTGGCCCGCCACGCTCGCCCCGGTCCGGCAGCTCCTCGACGAGGGGCTCGACCTCGACCCGGTCACGGTCTTCGTCGGCGAGAACGGTGTCGGCAAGTCCACCATCGTCGAGGCCATCGCGCTGCAGTTCGGCACGGGACCCGAGGGCGGCGGCACGGGGTCACGGCACTCGACCCGTCCGTCCGAGTCCGACCTGTGCGAGCACATCGCCATCCGACGCGACTTCGGCGCCCCGCGCGGCGGGTTCTTCCTGCGGGCGGAGACCATGCACGGCTTCTTCACCTACCTCGAGGAGCACCCGAACCACGCCCGACCCGAGCCGGTCTTCCACGAGCGCAGCCACGGCGAGTCGTTCCTCGACTTCGTGATCGACCGCGCGCGGTGGCCCGGCCTGTGGATCCTCGACGAGCCCGAGTCCGCGCTGTCGTTCTCCGGCTGTCTGGCGCTGATCGGCCTGCTGCAGTCCATCGTCGAGAGCGGTGTCGGACAGGTGCTCATGTCGACGCACTCACCGGTGCTCGCGGCCTTCCCCGGTGCGACGATCCACGAGGTCGGCGAGTGGGGGCTCCGACGGACGGAATGGGCCGACCTCGACCTGGTCCGGCACCAGCGGTCGTTCCTCGAGTCCCCGGAGCGCTACCTGCGCCACCTCGGGAACGACGACCCCGACCGAGACGACACCGACTAGGCGGAGACCTTCGTCATCTGCAGCAGTCCGTCTCCGGCCGGCGACAGTGCGCTGATGACCGCACCCGACGTCGAGACCTCGGTGAGCAGCAGGCGGAAGTCGGTGGTCGCCCGGTCCCGCTTCACGGGATCGGCGACGCGGCCGCGCCACAGGGCGTGCGGCACGAGGACGGTCCCGCCGAGGCGCGCCAGCCGCAGGCCGTGCTCGACGTACTCGATGACGTGCTCCGGGTCGGCGTCGACGAGGACGACGTCGTAGGACGCCTCGTTCATGCGCGGCAGCACCTGGTTCGCGCGACCCGGGATGAGCCGGATGCGTGCGGGTGCGGTGCCGGCGGCGATGAACGCGTCACGGGCGTACTGCTGGTGGTCGACCTCGACGTCGATCGTGGTGAGCGTGGCGGACGGTGCGCCCCCGAGCAGGTACAGCCCGGACACCCCGAGTCCGGTCCCGATCTCGATCATGCTCGTGGCGCGCGAGGCGGCCGCGACGACCCCGATCTGTGCGCCGATGGCGGGGGAGATCGCCTCGACCCCGAGTTCGAGGGAGTGCTCCCGCGCTCGGGCGATCACCTCGGACTCCGAGACGATGTCCTCGGCGAACTTCCAGTTCGACTCTTTCTCTGACACGCACACTCCGTTCGGGTGACAACTCTACGGGTGCTGCGCGGTGCGGACGGGTTACGCTCGTACCGTGTTCGACGGCTTCGAGAAGTTCCTGGTGATCGGGATCATCGGCGTCCTCCTGCTCGGCCCGCAGCGGCTGCCGCAGTACGCACAGAAGCTCGCCGAGTTCGTCAAGGCCGTCCGCCGCTTCGCCGACACCGCGAAGGACCGGATGCGCGAGGAGATGGGCCCGGAGTTCGACGAGGTCGACTGGCAGAAGCTGGACCCCCGGCAGTACGACCCGCGACGCATCATCCGTGACGCGCTGCTCGACTCCGGCAGCAGCGTGGCCGCCGTGCAGACGGCGCAGGTGACCGCCTCCAAGGTCCGTGCGACGGCACCCGTGGTGCCGCTCGCCGTCGGCGAGGCAGCACCGTTCGACGCCGAGGCGACCTGACGCCGGATCACGTGACCGTGTGACGGCCAGGAGGCGCGCTGCCAGCCGGCACCGCGCCTCCTGGCCGTCAGATGGCCGCGTCTACCGCAGGTCGGCCAGGAACCGGTCCGTCCAGGCGAGCGCCGGTGCGCTCGGCACCGAGCTGCAGGTCGACATCGCCGTCGTGGAGGAGCACGGGGTGTCCCGGTCGAGCGACCAGAAGTGGATGCCTGCGAGACCGTTCGCCTTCGCGTAGGCGGTCAGCGTGTCGACGTCGGCGAGGGTGAACACCTCGTCCGAGGCGTCGTTCACACCGATCATCGGGGTGACCTCGATCTTCGACGGCGCGATGCCGTAGGTGTGCTCGAGGTTCGTGACGGCTTGGATCGAGGACCTGCCCATCTCGCAGGTCGACCCGGAGAGGACGCAGTTCGCGGTCGTCGCGCGGCCGAAGTCCATCGTCATGAGGTTGACGGTGTAGTTCGTCAGGCTCGACGCCTTGATGGCCTTGACCGTGGCGTCACCGGTGCTGTTCAGGCCGCCGAAGCTCCCGTCGCTGGCAGCCAGGGTCGCGAGGGTGAACGAGAACCGCATCCCCGGGTACTTCGACTGCGCGAGCGCCGCGGCGTTCACGAGGTTTTGCACGTCGGCCGCGGACTGCCCGCTCTCGATGTCGAAGTCGACGCCGATCATGTGCGGGGTCGCGTACCGCGCGATGAAGCTCTGCAGCGCCGTACCGGAGCACTTGAACGACCCCGCCGCGCCGCCGGTGCTCACGATGTAGTTCACCCCGGCGGCGTCGAGCTTCGGGATGTTGGCGCTCGCGAAGGCGTCCGCGGCGACCCCGCCCCAGTTCTCGCTGCCGCAGGTGCCGGTCGCGAAGGCGAGGGTGATCGCCCCGAGCCCGGGCTCGCGGGTGGACACGAGACTGTTCGACGACCCGACGACGGGGATCCGTGATCCGGTGACCGCGGTGTTCATCACGTTGGTGTTCCAGTCGAGGTTCACGGTGACGTCCTTGTAGGGGCTGAAGACCAGGCCCTTCGCCGTCCCGCCCGAGCCGCCCGTGCCCGTGCCCCCGCCGGTACCCCCGCCCGTGCCGGTCCCGCCGCCACCCGTGCCACCACCCGTGCCGCCGCCGGTGCCCGTGCCGCTGCACGCGCCGGTCGAGGTCCACGGCTGGCCGCTCCCCGTCGCCCCGGAGTGGGTCGCCGGGTCGTCGCCCTGCGTCCACCAGTTCGCGGTGTAGTTCGTGCCGTTCTCGCTCACCGTTGCCCCGCCGGTGTAGGCGGTGCCGGCGTTCCACGCGGTCGCGCACGCCGCGGTGGCGGCCATCGCGGGCCCCACAGCGACGGAGCCGCCCGCGAGTGCCGCCGCGATCACCGCGACGAGTCCGATCCTGAGCCTGGTCTTGCTGTTCACACGGTTCTCCTGTCCTCGGCCGGCGTCGTTGCCGGACACGGGTGGAGCTCCTGCAGACCCGATTCCGCAGGAGCATTGTGGAATACCCCTGCATAATGCTCTGCGGTGGAACGACCTGTCCATGAAAGGACGTACAGCCGAGCGGTCCCCGGACTGTTCGGCTGTGGTCCACCCGCTCAGTCCCTGGTGGCGACGATCGTGAACGTCGTGGGGAGCCGGTCCCGGTCCTCGCCGGGCCACGCCCACGAGCCGTCGCCGGTGTCGACCATGCGCGGGCTGAACCGCCACGGCAGGGTGCGGCCTTCGTCGAGTCGTCGGAGTCGGAGCCCGGCACCGAGCATGGCGTTCACGATCTCGGACAGCGGGTGCGGCCACTCGTACGTCCGGGTGTTCGCCACCGTGCCCTCGCCGGCGTAGGTGCCGGCGTCGTCCCACTGCTGTGCCGAGCCGTCCGCGAAGTACCGGTAGCGGGTGACGAGCCCGTCGGCGTCCTCGTCGAGCGCGTACAGGGCGGGGTGGCCGTCGCGGATGAAGAACACGCCGCCCGGCCGCAGGAGCGCCGCCACCTGGGCGGCCCAGCGGTCCAGGTCGTCGAGCCAGCAGATCGTGCCGATGCTCGTGTAGACGACGTCGAAGTCGCCGACCACCGCAGCTCGGGCGTCGAGGACGTCCGTCTCGACCCAGGTGACGTCGAGTCCGAGCCGTGTCGACAGCCCGGCGGCCGAGGCGAGCGCCGCGGGGGAGAAGTCGACGCCGGTGACCCGGGCGCCCTCACGCGCGAGCGAGACCGTGTCGGTGCCGATGTGGCACTGCAGGTGGCAGAGGTCGAGGCCGGCGAGGGAGCCGTCCGGCAGCCAGGGGCGCAGTGCGGGCAGGTCGTCGCGGACGACGGTCGAGCGGTGGTCCGGGTCGGTCAGGGCGTCGATCTCGTAGGCGCCCTCGTGGATGGGCACCCGGTCGTCCCAGTTCGCGCGGTTGGTGTCGCGGGCCTGCTCCCAGTCGACGCTGACGTGATCAGTGCTCATGCACTCGACCCTACGACAGCGTCAGACCGAGCTTCCGACCCGACAGCCCGCGCCCCATGGTGCCGATGCGGTCCGCGATCTCCGCCAGCGCCAGCGCCGCCGGGTCTTCTGGAACGCCGAGCACGACCGGCAGCCCGGCGTCCCCGCCCTCGCGGAGCGGCACCGACAGCGGCACGCTGCCGAGGACCGGCACCGGGGCGTCCTGGCCGCGGGAGAGCCGTCGCGCGGTCTCCTCGCCACCACCCTCGCCGAAGAGGTGCAGCACCTGGCCGTCCGGCTGCACGAGACCCGCCATGTTCTCGACCACGCCGATCACCCGCTGCCCGGTCTGCCGGGCGACCGTACCGCTCCGCTCGGCGACGTCCGCCGCGGCCGCCTGGGGTGTGGTGACGACGAGGACTTCGGCGTGCGGGAGGAGCTGGCCGACCGAGATCGCCACGTCCCCCGTGCCGGGCGGCAGGTCGAGCAGGAGTACGTCGAGGTCGCCGAAGTACACGTCGGTGAGGAACTGCGAGACGGTCCGGTGCAGCATCGGGCCGCGCCACGACACCGCGGTCGAGACGTCGTCGACGAACATGCCGATCGAGACGACCTTCACGTCGTGGGCGACCGGCGGGAGGATCATGCTGTCCACCCGTGTCGGCCGGGGTGCGACGCCGTGCTCGTCGGTGAGGCCCATCAGCCCGGGCACGCTGAACCCGTGCACGTCGACGTCGACGATCCCCACGCGCTGCCCGCGGGCCGCGAGGGCCGCCGCGAGGTTCACGGTGACCGTCGACTTGCCGACGCCGCCCTTGCCGCTCGTGACCGCGATCACCCGGGTGAGCGAGTCCGGGGTGAACTGCACGCCCCGGGGTCTCCCCGCGCGGAGGCGTTCGGTGAGCGCGGCGCGGGTCGCCGGGGCCATCACGGACACGTCGACCGCCACGCTGGAGACACCGTCCACGGACCCCGCGGCGACGCGCACGTCGCGCTCGATGGTGTCGGCGGCGGGGCACCCGACGATCGTGAGCTGCAGGTCGACGCGAACCGCGCCTCCTGGCTGCACGTCGACGCCACGGATCATGTCGAGCTCGGTGACGGGCCGGCGGATCTCCGGGTCGACGACGCGGCCGAGCGCCGCGAGGACCGCGGTGCCCAGCTGCTCGTCGGTCCTGGCGGCGTCAGCCACGGGCCGTCGTGCCGGGTTCGTCGGCGAAGCCGGCGTCCTCGGCGTCGCGCCGGTCGAGTTCCTCGAGCAGGGAGCGGATCTCGGCGCGGATGAAGTCCTTCGACGCCATGTCCCGCATCGCCAGGCGGAGTGCCACGACCTCGCGGGCGAGGTACTCGGTGTCCGCGAGGTTCCGCTCGGCGCGCTGCCGGTCCTGCTCGAACTGCACCCGGTCGCGGTCGTCCTGCCGGTTCTGGGCGAGCAGGATGAGCGGCGCCGCGTAGGACGCCTGCAGGGACAGCACGAGGGTCAGGGCCGTGAAGCCGATCGCCGCTGAGTCGAACTGCCACGCCCGTGGTGCGAGCGTGTTGTAGCCCATCCACACGACGCAGAAGAGGGTGAGGCCGACGAGGAACCACGGCGTGCCCATGGCCCGCGCGATGCCCTCGGTCGCGCGACCGAAGGTGTCACCACGGCCGCGGCGTCGGGTCGGCAGGACGCGGGTGCGCATGCCCTTGGGCGAGTCGAGTCGAGCGTCGGTCCGCTCGCGATCGCGGCGGTTGTCATCCGTTCGGGCCACGGGTGGTCCTCCTTCCCGTCGTCACGGGCGTCCTGCGTGGGCGTTGGCGTGGAAGCGGTGAGGGTTCCCCCTCGCCCTGACTTCGCCAGTCGTCCGGCAGGACGTGGTCGAGGACATCGTCGATCGTCACCACCCCGACGAGACGGTGGGCGTCGTCGACCACGGGGACGGACAGCAGGTTGTAGGTCGCCATGATGCGGGTGACCTCGGCCGCACTCGCGTCCACGCGGACCGGGTCGGTCTGCTGGTCGATCAGGGTGCCGAGCCGCTCGTTCGGCGGGTACCGGAGCATCCGCTGGAAGTGCACGAGCCCGAGGAACCGCCCGGTCGGCGGTTCGTACGGCGGCAGCGTCACGCAGACGGCGGCACCGAGCACCGGCGCGAGTTCGTGACGGCGGACGAGTGCGAGGCCCTCGGCGACGGTGGCGTCCGCCGAGACGATCACCGGCTCGGTCGTCATGAGCCCACCGGCGGTGTCCGGCTCGTACTCGAGGAGCATGCGGACGTCCTGCGCCTCCTCCGGCTCCATGAGCTGGAGGAGCGCTTCGCTGCGTTCGTCGGAGAACTGCGCGAGGACGTCGGCCGCGTCGTCGGGCTGCATGTGGTCGAGGACGTCGGCGGCCCGGGAGTCCTCGAGCCGGGTGAGGATCTCGATGCGCTCCTGGTCGGGCATCTCCTCGAGCACGTCGGCGAGCCGGTCGTCGGGGAGTTCCTCGGCGACCTCGAACCGGCGCTCGGCGGGGAGGTCGAGCAGCGTGGACGCCAGGTCCGCCGGCAGCAGGTCGGAGTAGGCGGCGATGACGTGCTCGGCCGACTGGGCCTCGCCGGGGAGCTCGTCCTCGGTGACCTCGTTCCAGGTCGCGAACGTCGTGGGGCCCTTGCCGAACGGGGACGGCGTGGTCTTGGGCTTCCGGAGGAAGAGCTGCGAGACCTCCCACTCGCCCTGCCCGCGGTCCTCGATCGCGACGTCCTCGATGGTGGCGCGCGTGCGCTCCTTCTTGATGAGGACCTTGCGACCGAGCATCTCCGCGATCACCCGGACCTCGCCGCCGCGCTGTTCGAAGCGGCGCATGTTCACGAGGCCGGTCGTGATGACCTGCCCGGCGCCGATCGAGGTGATGCGGCCGATGCTGACGAAGATGCGGCGCTTGCCGGGGACCTCGACGATCAGGCCGACGACGTGCGGGGGGTCGGCTCGGCGGTACACGACCAGGACGTCCCGGACGCGACCCACGCGATCGCCGGCGGGGTCGAAGACGGAGCACCCGGCGAGACGGGCGACGAAGACCTTCGTGGCGCTCACCCGACCCAGCGTAGTCGGTACGTCCGAGCGGAACCGCCGCGGCGGTCGGCGGCTTCCCTGAGAGTGCACGTGCGATTGCAAGGTGTGCGGTGAATGATGGCTGTGTGAGCAATCAGAGCCCGTTCGGCGGCCGCACCGCCCAGGCCTTCCCGACGCTGCCCAAGGGCGACGTCCTCGGCACCTACGACAGCTACCCCGACGCCCAGCGCGTGGTGGCGAAGCTCGCCGAGGCCGACTTCCCGGTCAACCAGCTCTCGATCGTCGGCAACGACCTCAAGACCGTCGAGCGGGTCACCGGCAAGATGACGTACGGCCGTGCGGCGATCGCCGGCGCGCTGTCCGGTCTCTGGCTCGGCATCTTCTTCGGCATCGTGCTGACGCTCTTCTCGCCGAGCGCCGGGGGACTCATCCTCGCCGCGGCCATCATCGGCGCGGCGTTCGGCATGCTCTACGGCATCGTGTCGTTCGCGATCACGAAGCGACAGCGCGACTTCACGAGCGTGCACCAGGTGCTCGCCACGAACTACCAGATCGTCGTCGCCCCGCAGCTGACCGGGCAGGCCCGCCGCATCCTCGGCGAGGCCGGGATCGCGCCGGCCACCCACTGGAACCCCGGGACCCCGGGTGCCCCGGGCCCGCAGAGTGGTCCGGGCGCCGGTGGTCCGGGCGCCGGTGGTCCGGGGCTCCACGGGCAGCAGCCGTGGCGGCCGGGTCCTCCGGCCGGTGGTCCGGCGGGCGGGCCGGGCGCCGGTCAGCAGGGATCGCCCTACGGTGGCGGCCAGCAGGGATCGCCGTACGGAGGCGGTCAGCAGGGATCGCCGTACGGTGGGCACGCCACACCGCACCAGCAGCCGGGAGGCGCGCAGCAGTCCGGCACGTCGGCCTCCGGCACGCAGACGGGTGCGCCGCGCTACGGGACGAACGAGGGGCCGCGCTACGGCGAGACCCCCACGACCGCCCCTGCCCCGGCCGAGCCCACGCCCGCTGCACAGCCGCGTGCCGACGAGCCGCCGCGCTACGGGGAACGGGTCACCGGGACCACGCCGCCGCCGAGTGCTCCCGAGTCCGGGTCGAAGGACGACGAGTCCCGCTGAGGCCTCGCGGCCGCTCCGGTCGCACGGCTCGCCGCTCACGCCCGCCGAGGTCGCACGAACGGCCGCTCCCCGTCACGGGGAGCGGCCGTTCGTGCGACCTCGGCGCGACGCGGTGCCGGCGTGCGGCGGACTACAGGACCTTCGAGTAGCAGATCGAGGTGGGGACCCCGACGTACGGCCCGAAGTTCGCGATGCGCGTGAACCCCTCGCGTTCGTAGAACCCGATCGCCCGCTTCTGCTCGTTGCCGGTCTCCAGCACGAGCGCCGGTGAACCGAGGTCGAGCGCGGCGTCCTCGAGTCGGCGCAGCAGCCCCGTCGCCACGCCCGCTCCGCGGGACTCGGGCCGGACGTACATGCGCTTGATCTCGGTGATGCCGTCCTGCACGATCCGCAGCCCGCCGCATCCGAGCGGCGTGCCGTCGTCGTCGCGGGCGAGGAAGAAGACCGCGATCGAGTCGGCCGTCGGCTTCTCGCCCGGTTCGGTGTCGCCGCCGTAGGCGCGGTCGATCTCCAGCCGCTGGGCAGCTCGGAGTCGCTGGGCGTCCGGCGAGTCGAAGTGCTCGACGTCGATCGAGAACGCGCCGTCGACGGGGTCCGACGGGATGCTGGGGGAGACCTCGGGAGTCGTCACACGCTCAGGCTAGCGGCCGGAGCGGGCGATCCACCCCTCCACTTCCGAGGGGGTCCGGGGGATGCCGACGGACAGGTTCTCGGCGCCGTCCTCGGTCACGAGGATGTCGTCCTCGATCCGGACGCCGATGCCGCGGAACTCCTCGGGCACGGTCAGGTCGTCCTGCTGGAAGTACAGGCCGGGCTCGATCGTGAACACCATGCCGGGCTGCACGATGCCGTCGATGTACATCTCGCGACGGGCCTTCGCGCAGTCGTGCACGTCGAGGCCGAGGTGGTGGCTCGTGCCGTGCACCATGTAGCGGCGGTGGAACTGGTTGTCGGGCTGCAGCGATTCGTCGGCCGTGCCGGGCAGGAAGCCCCACTCGGCGGTCTTGCGCGCGATGACCTCCATCGCAGTGGCGTGCACCTGACGGAAGGTGATGCCGGGCTTCACGATCGCGAACGCAGCGTCCGCCGCCTCAAGCACGGCTTCGTAGACGAGCCGCTGCACGTCGGTGAAGGTGCCGCTGACCGGGAGCGTCCGGGTGATGTCGGCCGTGTAGAACGAGTCCACCTCGACACCGGCGTCGATGAGGATGAGGTCGCCCGGCTCGACGGCGCCGTCGTTGCGGGTCCAGTGCAGGATGCAGGCGTGGTGGCCCGAGGCGGCGATGGTGTCGTAGCCCACGGTGTTGCCGTCGGCACGTGCACGGCGGTTGAACGTGCCCTCGACGATGCGCTCGCCACGGGGGTGCGCCAGGACGGCGTCGAAGTCGGCGATGACGTCGTCGAACCCGGCCTTGGTCGCGTTCACGGCCTTGCGCAGCTCGTTGATCTCGTAGGCGTCCTTCACCAGCCGCAGCTCGGAGAGGTCGCGCGCGGCGGCGTCGTCCGTCGCGGGCACGCCGTCGGCCTCGGGCGCGCCACCCACGGCGCTGCCGATCCGGTCGTCGAGGCCGCGCGTGAGGTCGGTGTCGGCGTCGCGGACGACGAGGGCGGACGCGTCGAGCTCGTCGCGGACGGCGTCGAACGCGCCGAGGTCGGCCGTCCGGAGCCCGAGGTCCGCCGCGACCTCGTCGAGCGAGGGACGCGGACCGACCCAGAACTCACCGATCTCGGGGTTGGCGTAGAACTCCTCGGAGTCGCGGCCGGCGGTCGCGCGGAAGTACAGCGTGGCGTCGTGGCCGGTGCCGTTCGGCGTCATCACGAGCACGGATCCGACGACCGTGTCGGTTCCCCAGCCGGTGAGGTGGGCGAAGGCGGAGTGCGGACGGAACGGGTAGTCGCAGTCGTTCGAGCGGACCTTGGCCTGCCCGGCGGGGACGACGATCGTCCGGCCGGGGTGCAGCTCGGAGAGCTTGGCGCGGCGGTCGGCGGCGAACGCGGCCTGCTCGCGGGGCTCGGGCAGCGGACGGTCACGATCGGCCCACTGCGAGCCGATGTAGTCCTTGAACGTCGAGGATCCGGGGGTGGTGGAACGGTTGCTCGTCGCGCGGGGCGTGGTGTCGGACATGCACCCATCATCGCACCGCCGCTCGCACCGCGGCCTGTGCGCCCGCTCACCTGCGGATAGCATTGGCGACGTGCCCGATCCGTTCATCGACCTGCACGCGCACTCGAGCGTCTCCGACGGCACCGAGCGACCCGCGGACCTCGTCCGGGCGGCAGCGGCCGCCGGACTGGACGCCGTCGCGCTGACGGACCACGACACGACCGCGGGGTGGGACGAGGCCACGGCGACGGCCCGCGACCTGCCGCTCACGCTCCTCCCGGGTCTCGAACTCAGCACCCGTGTCGGCTACCGCAGCGTGCACGTCCTCGGCTACCTGGTCGACCCCGCGGACCCGGCCCTCGTCGCCGAGACCCAGCGGATCCGTGACGGCCGTCTCGCGCGTGCGCGGCGCATGGTCGAGCGCATCGGCCAGGACCACCCGATCACCTGGGACGACGTGCTCGCGCAGTCGCGGGACGGTGCGACGATCGGCCGTCCGCACATCGCCGACGCCCTGGTCGCCCGCGGGCTCGAGCCCGACCGCAGCGCGGCGTTCCGCGGCATCCTGCACCCGGCCTCCGGGTACTACGAGCCGCACGAGGCGCCGAGTCCGCTCCGGGGCGTCGAGCTCATCCGGCAGGCCGGCGGCGTGCCGGTGATCGCGCACCCGGCGGCGTCGTCGCGCGGGATCGTCATCGACGAGCCGATGCTCCGCGAGCTGGTCGAGGCCGGGCTGGGCGGACTCGAGGTCGACCACCGCGAGAACCTCGCGCACGGCAAGCGCACCCTGCTCGACTGGGCGACGCGGTACGGGCTGTTCGTCACCGGGTCGAGCGACTACCACGGCACCGGCAAGCCGAACCGGCTGGGCGAGCACCGGACGGCACTGGCCGCGTTCGACGCGATCCGCTCCGAGGCGACCGGCAGCGCGCCCGTCGTCGGCGCCGGCTCCCGCCTGCCCTGACCGGCGCCCCACGGGTCCGGGCCCCGACGACCTTTCGGACCCAGCGACACCTCACGGATCAGCGTGCGCGTGATCTGTCGCTCAGGGCGTGAGAACGGTCCCGCGGCGGATGCGACGAAGGGCCCGTCGCGTCAGCGACGGGCCCTTCGGTCCGGAGGCGCTACTCGCCGTCCGACGACCCCTGCGGTGCCGAGGCGGTCGCCTCGGACGACCCGCCGCCGGCACCGCGACGGCGGCGGCGACGCCGACGCTTCGCGGCACCGTCCGTGGAACCGTCGGCCGACGCGCTCTCGGTGCCAGCGGCCTGCGGAGCCGGGGCGCCGTCGGCCGGGGCCTGCGTGTCGGCGTGTGCCGCGCCTCCCGAACGGGAACCGGAGCCCGAGCGGGTCCGCGTGCGCGGCGGACGCGAGCTGCTGCGCTGACGGTCGCCGGAGGACTTCTCGGCGGGGCCACCGGCCGAGGCTGCGTGCGCCGAGGCACCGGGCAGGCGACCCTTCGTGCCGGCCGGGATGTCGAGCTCCTCGAAGAGGTGCGGCGACGACGAGTACGTCTCGACGGGCTCCGGGATGCCGAACTCGAGCGCCTTGTCGATCAGCGTCCACTTGTGCAGGTCGTCCCAGTCCACGAACGTGACCGCGATGCCGGTCTTGCCCGCGCGACCGGTGCGTCCGGCGCGGTGCAGGTACGTGTCGGGGTCGTCCGGGATCGTGTGGTTGATCACGTGCGTGACGTCGTCCACGTCGATGCCGCGGGCCGCGACGTCGGTGGCGATGAGCACGTCGCGCTTGCCGGCCTTGAAGGCGGCCATGGCGCGCTCGCGCTGTTCCTGGTTGAGGTCGCCGTGCACGGCCGCGGCGTTGAACCCGCGGTCCTTGAGCTCCTCGACGAGCTTCGCGGCGGCGCGCTTCGTGCGGGTGAAGATCACGGTCTTGCCGCGCCCCTCGGCCTGCAGGATGCGGGCGATGACCTCGTCCTTGTCGAGCGAGTGCGCGCGGTAGATGACGTGCTTGATGTTCGCCTGCATCAGACCCTCGTCGGGGTCCGTGGCGCGGATGTGCACCGGGCGGCTCATGAAGCGGCGGGCCAGTGCGACGATCGGCGCCGGCATCGTCGCCGAGAACAGCATCGTGTGCCGGACGTCGGGGACGGCCTGGAAGATCCGCTCGATGTCGGACAGGAAGCCGAGGTCGAGCATGCGGTCGGCCTCGTCGAGGACCACCTCTTGCACGTGGGAGAGGTCGAGCAGGCGCTGGCGCTGCAGGTCGATGAGTCGACCCGGTGTGCCGACGACGATCTGCGCGCCGGCCTTGAGCTGCTCGATCTGGCCCTCGTACGCCTTGCCGCCGTAGATCGACACGATGGTCGTCGGGCGGTTCGAGGTCGCGAGTTCGAGGTCCTCGGTCACCTGGACCGCGAGCTCACGGGTCGGGACGACCACGAGGGCCTTCACGCCGTGGTCCGGGTCGGCACCGAGTCGCTGGATGAGGGGCAGGCCGAAGCCGAAGGTCTTGCCCGTACCCGTCTTGGCCTGGCCGATGATGTCCTGGCCGGTGAGGGCGAGCGGGATCGTCTGCTGCTGGATCGGGAAGGGCTCGATGATGCCCTTCGTCGCGAGCGCGTCGACGATGTCCTGCTCGATGTTGAGGTCTGCGAAAGTCAAAGAATCACCTTAGTCCTGGTGGAAGTCCCGACCAGTCTACCGACGGGCCGGTCGGGCGGGGTGCCGGGGCGGTTCCCGCTATGCTCGTCGGGTGGTGTCGTGGTGGAACCGGAAGCGCGCTGCGCAGCTCGCCGCCGCGTGGCTCGCGTCGCGCAACCCGCGGAACGCCTCGCCCGTCGAACGCCTGCAGCTCGACGACGTCAGCCCCGAGCTCGACGTGTACCTCGGCCAGGCCGCGTACCTCGAACTCTCGCTCTACGAGACGATGGGCCGCGCCGGAGCCGGAGCGCCCACGCTGTCCGGACGGCTCGTCACGGGCGTGCTCGCGACCACGGCACTCGAGCGGCACCGGGCGATCGTCGCCGAGATCGAGCGGACGGGCGGCGATCCCGCTGCGCTGATGGCACCCCACCGCGAGGCGATCGACCTTTTCCTCGAACGCACGAGCGGCGCCGACTGGTACGAGTCGATGCTCACCGGCTACGTCACCGCCGGCATCCTGAACGACCTGTTCGGCTCGCTGCTGCGGTCGCTCCCGGCCGAGGTGCGCCAGCGGCTGAAGACCGTGTTCGACGCGCGCGAGGAAGCCGCCGTCGTCGAGGAGCTCACCGAGCGCATCGCCGAGGACCCGAAGGTCGGCTCACGGCTCGCGATGTGGGGCCGACGACTCGTCGGCGACACCCTGCTCGTGGCCCGCTCGGCGCTCGCGTCCCACGCGCGTGAGGACCAGGAGCGGCTCGAGCCGGTGTGGACGGAGCTCATCGCCGCGCACACGCGACGCATGGACGCGCTCGGCCTGACGGCCTGACGGCGGTCCAGGAGGCGCGGCTCGCACCCGGCGGTCCCGTCACGTCCCGCGGGTGGTGCGTCCTCGGACTCAGGCGCCCTCAGCCTTGGCGCGCTCGAAGTACGCCGTGTCGGCGGCCGTGCGGCGCCGGCCGAGGAACCACTCCGCGACGAGGGCGACCACGCCGGCGCCGACGAGGGCCACGACCCAGATCCAGGTCGCGTCGTAGCGCCAGCCGGCCCATGTAAGGGCCTCCCACAGGACGGCGGCGGCGATGCCGCCGAGCGCCGGCCCGAGCAGTGAACCGCGGCTGGAGCGCCACGGCACGACCAGGTGCGCGACGGCCCCGACGATCAGGCCGCCGAGGACCGCGAAGAGCAGTTCCACGTCAGGCGACGAAACCGATGCGACGGGACTCCTCCGCGCCGACCTCGACGTAGGCGAGCGAGCCGACGGGGACGATGAACCGACGGCCCTTGTCGTCCTGGAGCGACAGGTGCGTCGACTCGTCGCCGAGGGCGGCCGCGACGGCCTGCTCGATCTCGTCGGCGGTCTGGGCGGTCTCGAACGCGATCTCGCGCGGGCTGTTGGTGATGCCGATCTTGATGTCCACGAGCACAGCGTATCCGAGCAGCCGTGGACCCCATCGGGCGTTCGCCGCAGGCGCACTGCGCCCGCCGGTCCGGCGTCTCGTGGACCGGCGTCGTGGCACCTCGTCGGTGTCGGTCGCTCCGGTTACCGTACGAGGGTGCCCCACACCACGCTCGCGCCCGCTCCCGAGGACACGGGTGTCGTGCGGGCCCTGGCGTCCGACCCGACCCAGGCGGCGGTGCTCGCGCTGCCGGACGGCCGGCACGCCGCCGTCATCGGCGCACCGGGCACGGGCAAGACCACCACGCTGACCCGGCTGGTCGCGGCCCGGCTCACCCGCGCGGACGCGATCTCGGCCGACGGCCACGCGACCGTCCTCGCCCTGACCAGCGCCCGCACCGCCGCCACCGCGCTCCGCGACCGGCTCGCCGCCGCGGTCGACCGGCCGGTGCCGGGGGCGCTCGCCCGCACCGTGAACTCCCTGGCGTTCCAGGTCGTCGCGCACGCCGCCGCCGCGCAGGGCCTCGAGACACCGACCCTGCTCACCGGTGGGGAGCAGGACCGCATCATCGCCGACCTGCTCGACGGGCACGAGACCGACGGCACCGGGCCGGAGTGGCCGGCGCCGATCACCGCGGTCGTCCGCGAACGCGCCGGGTTCCGCACCGCGCTCCGCGACGTCATGATGCGGGCGGTCGCCGCGGGCGTGGAACCCGAGGACATGCGCGAGCTCGGCGACGACACCGGGCGGCCGGAGTGGCGGGCGGTCGGGGACTTCGTCGACGAGTACCGCGCAGCACTGACCGCGTTCCGCGCCACCAGCCTCGACGCCGCCGAACTCGTCGCCTACGCCACGGCGGCGGTCCTGCGCGGCCAGCTGCCGGCGAGCGTCCAGGCGCTCCGCCTCGTCGTGGTCGACGACACCCAGGAACTCGTCGAGGGGGAGATCGCCCTCCTCGGTGCCCTCGCCCGCTCCGGCGTGCAGATCGTCGCGTTCGGCGACCCGGACATCGCCGCGTCCGCCTTCCGCGGGGCCGAACCCGACGTGCTCGGCCGGCTGGCGTCCCGCCTCGGTGTGGACCGCGTCGACGAGCTCGTCCTCGGCACGGTGCACCGGCACGCGGCCCCGGTCCGTGCCCTCGTGTCCGGCATCACGGCACGCATCGGTGCGGCGGCGGCCGGTCGGCAACGCACGGCGGTCGCGACCACGGCGGACGCCCGCCCCGACGCCGTCGTGCACCTCGAGGGAGCGAGCCGCGCGGCCCTCGTGGTCGCGATCGCCCGGCGGCTCCGCGAGCACCGGCTGCTCGACGGCGTGCCGTGGCACCGGATGGCGGTCGTCACCCGCAGCGGGGCCGCGATCCCCGAGCTCGTCCGTGCCCTCTCGGTGGCCGAGGTCCCGGCGACCGCCGGAGCCGCCCCCGTCCGACCCCGTGACGACACCGCGGCACGGTCGCTGCTCGACGCCGCGGCGGTCGCACTCGGCGTGTTCCCGCTCGACCCCGTGCTCGCCACCTCGTTCGCGACCGGACCCCTCGGCGGCCTCGACACCCTCGCGATGCGCCGACTCCGGCTCGCCCTCCGCCGTGAAGAACTCGCCGGCGGCGGTACCCGCACGGCCGACGAACTCCTCGTGGACGCGCTCGGCGCCCCCGAGCGACTGGCGACGGTGGACGCCGGGTTCGCCCGGCGTGCCACGCGGCTGGCGCGCAGCCTGGTGCAGGCGCAGCAGGACGCCGCAGCGGGGGCCAGCATCGAGGAGATCCTCTGGGGACTCTGGGAGCGCAGTGGGCTCGCCGGCACCTGGGGCGGACAGTCCGCCGCGGGCGGGGTCGGCGCGGCCGAGGCCGACCGGCACCTCGACGCCGTGGTCGGGCTGTTCACCGCCGCCAAGCGGTTCGTCGAACGCACGCCGGACGCCCCGGCACGCGTGTTCGTCGACGACCTGCTCGGCGCCGACCTGCCCGAGGACTCGATCGGACCCGACCGCACCGCCGGACGGGTCCGCGTGCTCACCCCCTCGGCCACCATCGGACTCGAGTGCGACGTGGTCGTCGTGCTCGGGCTGCAGGACGGCGTCTGGCCGAACACGCGGGTCCGCGGCAGCCTGCTCGACCCCGACGGCCTGGTCCGTGCGGCCGCGGGGATCGACCACGAGACGATCGACGACCGTGCCGCGGTCATCGCCGACGAACTCCGACTGTTCGCCCGTGCGGTCTCCCGCGCGACGACCCAGGTGATCATCGGGACGGTGGCGAACGACGACGAGGCACCGTCCCCGTTCGTCCGCCTCGTGCCGGTGCCGCCCGACCGGCAGCCGACCGTCCACCCGCTCTCGCTGCGCGGGCTCGCCGGCTCGCTCCGACGTCGCGTGGTGGCCTCGGGCGACCACGAGGCCGCGTCCGCCCTCGCCCGCCTGGCCGAGGCCGAGGTCCCCGGTGCCGCTCCGGACGACTGGTACGGACTCGCCGAGCCCTCGACCGACGACCCGCTCGTCGACCTCGACGCCCCGCCGGCACCCGAGCACGAGGGGGGTGAACCGGTCGCACCGACCGTGTCCGTCTCGCCGTCGCGGATCGGCACGTTCGAGGAGTGCCCCGTGCACTGGTTCGTGCAGACGTTCGGCGGCAGTGCGCCGAGCCCGGCGATGGGGATCGGGACGATCGTGCACGAGACGATGGAGCACGCGACCGCCGTCGACGTGGAGTCCCTGTGGCAGCACGTCGAGGGACGGTGGGACGAACTCACGTTCGAGTCGCCGTGGATCGCCGACCGCGAACGCGCCCGCACGCGCCGGATGATCGAGGGCCTCAGCGACTACCTCCGCACCTTCGCGAGCGCCGGACGCCGACTGCTCGGCGCCGAGACCTCGTTCGCGCTCGTCACCGGGCCGGCACGGATGCGCGGCAGCATCGACCGGATCGAGGTGGACCCGGACGGCCGCGTCAGCGTGGTCGACCTGAAGACCGGACGGTCGATGCCGAGCGAGAAGAACGACATGCCGGAGCACCCCCAGCTCGGCGCCTACCAGCTCGCGGTCGAGGACGGCGCGGTCGAGGGAGTGCCCGCCGGCTCGACGATGGCCGACGCCCGGCTGGTCTTCGTGCAGAACGCCCGGAGCGGCCGCGCCTACTCGGAACGGACGCAGCAGGCGTTCGACGACGACGCACGTGAGACCTACCGCCAGCGGCTGCACACCGTCGCGACGGGCATGGCCGGACGGACCTTCCTGGCGAACGTCGACGACCACTGCGAGAAGGCCCGGACCGGCGCCCCGTGCCGGATCCACGTCGTGGGCGAGGTGACCTGGTGAACGAGGACCAGCTGCTCGGACCCGACGACGCCACCACGGTCGACCCGGACGACCTCGCCGCACCCCGCCACGGTGCCGACGCGATCGCCGACGCCCTCGGACGCCCACGCCCCACACCGCAGCAGCGCGCCGTCATCGAGTCGCCGCTCACCCCGGCGCTCGTCGTCGCGGGAGCCGGCAGCGGCAAGACCGAGACCATGGCGTCCCGCGTCGTCTGGCTCCTCGCGAACGGGATGGTCCGCCCCGACGGCATCCTCGGGCTGACCTTCACCCGCAAGGCCGCCGGGGAACTCTCGGTCCGCATCAACGACCGCATCCGCGCGCTCGAGGACGTCGGACTGCTCGCAGCAGGTGACGCGTTCGAGGCCCCGACGGTGTCCACCTACAACGCGTTCGCCAACTCGGTCTTCCGCGAGAACGCGCTGCTCGTGGGCCGCGACGGCGAGTCCCAGGTACTGACCGAGCCGTCCGCCTGGCAGCTCGCACGCCGGGTCGTCGTCGCCGCGCGGGACGACCGGCTGTCCGGCCTCGACCGCGACGTCGACACCGTGACCGCGGCCGTCGTGGCGCTCGCCTGGGCGGTGTCCGAGCACCTCGTCGAGCCCGAGCGACTGCGGCGCTTCGCGATCGAGTTCGCCGGGCTGCTCGAGCTGCCGGGGAACGGCCGCGGCGGAGCGTACAAGGCGATCACCGACGCCGTCGCCGCGATCGGTGCGCTCGAACCCCTCGTCGACCTGGTCGAGGAGTTCCGCCGGCAGAAGGTCGACCGGGGCTTCGTGGAGTTCTCCGACCAGATCGCCCTCGCGCTCGCCGCGGCCGAGTCGGCGCCCCGGGTCGTCACCGACCTGCGGCAGCGGTACGGCGTGGTGCTGCTCGACGAGTACCAGGACACCTCGGTGGTGCAGACCCGGTTCCTCGCCCGGCTGTTCCGCGGGCACCCGGTGATGGCGGTGGGCGACCCGCACCAGTCGATCTACGGGTTCCGTGGTGCGAGTGCGGCGAACCTCGCCCGGTTCCCGCGGGACTTCGGTGCTGCGGCCGAGCCGGGTGGCGACGCCGTCCGGCCCGTCACCTTCGCGCTCTCGACGAGCTGGCGGAACCCGGTCGACGTCCTCGCCGGTGCGAACGCCGTCGTGGCGCCGCTGTCCGAGGCGTCCGAGGTCGACGTCGAGCGCCTCGTGCCCCGTCCCGGTGCGGACGCCGGGACGGTCCGCGCCGTCTTCCCCGAGACCCTGCCGGACGAGGCCGCCGCGGTCGCCGGGTGGTTCGCCGAGCGCCGTGCCGCCGACCCGACGGGCTCGATGGCGCTGCTGCTGCGGTCCCGGAAGGACCTCGCCGCGTTCACCGCCGCCCTCGGCGACCGTCGGGTGCCGTTCCACGTGCTCGGCACCGGCGGGCTCCTGCAGCGCCCGGAGATCGTCGACCTCGTCGCGTGCCTCCGCGTGCTGCACGACCCCGCCGCGGGCAACGACCTCATCCGGCTCCTCGCCGGGGCACGGTGGCGGATCGGCGCCGCGGACATCGTCGCCCTGCACGCCCTCGCTCGCTGGTTGTTCGGCCGCGACCACACCCAGCAGCGACTCGACGACGACGTCACGGCGGCGTTCCGCGCATCCGTCGCCGCGGGGGAGCACGGGTCGATCGTCGACGCCCTCGACTTCGTCGCGACGGCCCCCGACGAGCACGGTGCACTGTCCGACATCAGCGAGACCGGTCGTCGCCGCATGCGCGCGCTCGGCCGGCAGCTGCAGGCGCTGCGGTCCCGGGCGAGCGGCGACCTCGTCGACTTCGTCACGCTCGTCGTGCAGGAGATGCGGCTCGACATCGAGGTCGCCGCGCACGAGCAGGGCAGCGGCGCATTCCTCGACGCCTTCATCGACGAGCTCGCCGGCTTCGTGACGACGGACGACCGGGCCGACCTCGGTGCGTTCCTCGGGTGGATCGACGCCGCTGCCCGGCGCGACGACATGGGCCCGCGCTCCGAGGAGCCCGAGGCCGGCACCGTGCAGATCCTGACGATCCACGGGTCGAAGGGCCTCGAGTGGGACGCCGTCGCGGTCCCGCGGCTGGTCGAGGGCGCGCTCCCCGCCCGCCCACAGGAGGGCTCGTCCGGGTGGATCGGCTTCGGCCGGCTGCCGTACGAGTTCCGCGGCGACGCCGACGAACTGCCGCGGCTCGACTGGCGGGGGCACGACACGCAGAAGGACGTCACGCTCGCGATCGACGCCTACAAGGAGCAGGTGAAGGCCCGCAACGAGGACGAGGAACGGCGTCTCACCTACGTCGCGCTCACCCGGGCGAAGCACGACCTGCTCGTCTCCGGGTCGTTCTGGGCGGGCGGGGTCCGTCCCACCGAGCCGAGCCGGTACCTGCGCGACCTCGTCGACGCCGGTGTGGTGGACGCCGCCGCCGTCCCCGAGACGACCGAGCACGAGGAGAACCCGCTCGGCGACGCCGGTGCCACGCAGTCCTGGCCGCACGTGCCGTTCGGGCACCGAGCCGCCCGGGTCGTCGCTGCCGCCGAGCGCGTGCGGAACGCGAACCCCGGGGCTGCCGGACGCTTCAGCGCCGACATCGACCTGCTGCTCGCCGAGCGCGCCGCGAACCGGACGGCCCGGCACCGGGTGGTCGTCCCGCACCGCGTCCCGGCGTCCGGCTTCAAGGACTACCTCGCCGAACCCGACGCCGTCGCCGAGCGGCTGCGCCGGCCCATGCCGGAACGGCCGTACCGGGCGACGCGACTCGGCACCCTGTTCCACCAGTGGGTCGAGCAGCGCGCTCGCAGAGGCGGGTCGCTCGAGACGCTCGACGCCTGGCCGGACGAGCTCGACCTCGACGGGGACGACGTGGTCGACGCCTCGCCTGACGCCGTGGTCACCGACGACGACGCCCGGCGGCTCGCCGACTTCCAGGCGACCTTCGCCCGGTCCCGCTGGGCGGCACTGACCCCGGTCGAGGTCGAGCGTGAGATCCACATCCCGTTCCTCGGCCACAGCGTCGTCTGCAAGCTCGACGCGGTGTACGAGATCGACGGGCGGGCCGAGGTCGTCGACTGGAAGACCGGCAAGGCACCGACGGGCGAGGACGACCTGGCGAAGCGGCAGCTGCAACTCGCGCTGTACCGGGTCGCCTACGCCGAGTTCACCGGGCGTCCGATCGACGAGGTCGACGCCGTGTTCTACTTCGTGGCCGACGACCTCGAGGTCCGGCCGCGGGAACTGCTCGACCGTGCCGGACTCGAGCGCGCCTGGCGCGACGCGGTCGGCTGACGCCCGCCGCCGGCCGGCCGCGCCGACGCCGGCCTGCACGTCGAACCACGAAGACGCCGGCCCGCACGTCGGACCACGAAGACGCCGGGCCTGCACGTCGAACCACGAATCCGACGTCGAACCACGCGCGGACGCTGGTTCGATGTCGGAACCGTGGTTCGATCCGGACGCGCGCCGCGTCGGACCGCCGGCGACGGGGCGGAGACGAGCCGCGCCTCCAGGGCCGACGCGCGTCGGCGGAGCAGGCCGGTGTCAGCCGTGTCGGCGCTCGGTCGACGAGAGCAGCTGCTCGACCTCGCCGATCTCCATCGTCTCGGGTGAGACCGACTGCAGCGGTGCCGCACTCGGCGTCTGGACGGCGTCGACCAGGCGGTGCATCATCGCGACGGCGTCGTCGACGACCTCGGTGCTCTTCACCTGCACGCCGTGCAGCAGCCACTGGGCCGTCTCGAGCTCGTGGTGGACCCGGGCGCGCTGGGCGAGCTGCCGGTCGCGGCCGCCGCCGTTCGCTTCGTAGGCGCTGAGGACGGTGTCGAAGGCCTGCGCCCGTCCCGCGAGCACCCACGCGAGGTCCTTCGCCGGGTCGCCGAGTCGCAGCTCGCCCCAGTCGATGACCCCGGAGACGTCGTCGCCCTTGACGAGGATCGTCTCGGTCCCGAGCGAACCGTGCACGACGGTCGGGGTGAACTGCCACAGCTGCTGGTCGCGCGCGGCACCCTCCCAGCGTTCCTTGAGCGCTGCCGGCACGAGCTTCGTGGCGACCGCCCGGTCCATCACGGAGACCGCCGAGCGCAGCACCTCGAAGGGGGTGAGCGACGGCAGGCCGGCGTCGGTGACGAAGCTCGTCGGGAGCTGGTGGACGGCGGCGACTGCGCGGCCGACGCTGGTGGCGAGCTCCGGCCGGTCGACGAGGTCCTGCAGCGTCGGGTGCGTACCGGGTAGGTACGAGGTGACGATGGCGCGGGTCGACCCGATGGGTGCCTGGCCGCGGTACTCGGCGACACCGAACGGGAGGCGCGTGCGGATCCCGGCGCTCAGCGCCCGGATCGCGACGAGGTCGGCGGACTGCCGTGCCTCGGCCCGCTGGTTGCGCGGACGACGGATCGCCGACCAGGCGCCGTCGACGTCGCGGAGGACGGCTGATTCGTAGTCCCCGGACGCCGCCGAGCCGAGCGTGCGCGTGCCCGTGACGACGAGGCCGGAGACGGCCGTGGTCGCCAACGCGGCTAGAGTGAACTGGGATCCCGCCATGCCCCTCAGGGTAGGTCCGCAGCCGGTGGTCGAGCGTGCGCCACGCTGGCCTGCGACAGCCCGGGCTCCCGCACACCGACCCGACCCGACCCGAGGAGCCCCCTGCCGTGACCGTCGAGTTCGCCGCCCGGCTGCCGCTCTCCCGCAACGACCTCGACCGCGACGCGGAGTTCCGCACGACGGACGACCTCGACCGCGTGCTCCGGGACGACCCGTCGACCCGCTACCTGCCCGTCCGCGGCTCGGAGCTGCTGCGGAACGGCGACGACACGCTGCGCTTCGTGTCCGCCGACGCCGTGCCGCAGGACGCCGTGACGCTGTACCTCGGCCGTGCCGTGTCCGACGCACCCGATGCGCCGACCGGCACCCGGTTCGTCGCCGCGTTCCTCGACGCCGGCGCCGCGGCCGCGATCGAGCCCGACGACGACGCGTGGGCGAGCCTCCGGATGTTCGGGACCGAGCTCTCGCCGCGCGACCAGGGCCTCGCGGTCGAGGCCGTGGCGATGGCGAACTGGCACGCGGTGCACGGCTTCTCACCCCGCACCGGGTCCGCGACCGACGTCGTCACCGGCGGCTGGGTCCGCCGGGACCCCGAGGGGCACGAGCACTTCCCGCGCACCGACGCGGCGATCATCGTCGGGGTGACCGACGCCGACGACCGGATCCTGCTCGGCTCGAACGCCGCGTGGGACGCCGACCGGTACTCGCTCCTCGCGGGCTTCGTCGAGCCGGGGGAGTCCCTCGAGGACGCCGTCCGGCGCGAGGTCTGGGAAGAGTCGGGCGTCCGCGTCGAGGAGCCCGAGTACCTGGGGTCCCAGCCGTGGCCGTTCCCAGCCTCGCTCATGCTCGGTTTCCGTGCCCGCGCGGTGGACGGCGACCCGACGACCGCTCGACCGGACGGCGTCGAGATCCTGGACGTCCGGTGGTTCTCGCGCGACGAGATCCGCGAGCGCGCCGGCGACACCCTGCTCCTGCCGGGGAAGACGTCGATCGCCCGCGCCATCATCGAAGAGTGGTACGGCGGGCCGCTGGACCTGCCGTGAGCGGGACCGCCGCCGGGGCCTCCGCCGAGCCGCTCCGTCCGCCGTCGCCCGACGAGCTCCTCGCCGCCCTCGACGCCGAACAGCGCACCGTCGCCCGCACCCTGCTCGGGCCGGTCGCCGTGCTGGCCGGTGCCGGCACCGGCAAGACCCGGGCGATCACACACCGGATCGCCTACGGCGTCGCGACCGGCACCTACGCGCCGAACCACGTCCTCGCGCTGACGTTCACGACCCGGGCGGCCGGCGAGCTGCGGTCGCGGCTGCGGTCCCTCGGTGCGGGGACCGTGCAGGCCCGCACGTTCCACGCGGCCGCGATGGCACAGCTCAGCTACTTCTGGCCGGACACGGTCGGCGGCCACGCGCCGAAGATCGTCGAGTCCAAGGGCCGCATGATCGCGCACGCGGCCGACTCGGTGGGGCTGCAGGTGGAAACCCCGACGCTCCGCGACCTGGCCGGCGAGGTCGAGTGGCGCAAGGTCCAGATGCTCTCCTACGACGAGTACGAGGCCGCCGCCGCCGACCGGGTGATGCCCCGGGACACCGCGCCGCGTCGGGTCCTCGACCTCATGCGCGCCTACGAGCAGCTGAAGGACGACCGGCGACAGCTCGACTTCGAGGACGTCCTGCTCGCCACGCTCGGCATGGTGGAGTCCGAACCCCGGGTGGCGTCCTACGTCCGGCAGCAGTACCGGTTCTTCGTGGTCGACGAGTACCAGGACGTCTCGCCCGTGCAGCACGACCTGCTCCGCGCCTGGCTCGGCGGCCGGGACGACGTCTGCGTGGTCGGCGACGCCAGCCAGACCATCTACTCGTTCGCGGGGGCGTCGAGCCGGTACCTGCTCGGCTTCGGTTCCGAGTTCCCCCGCGGGTCCGTGCTGCGGCTCGAGCGGAACTACCGGTCCACGCGCGAGGTCGTGCACGCCGCGAACGCGCTCATGCGCGGGCAGCCAGGGGCCCTCGACCTCGTCGCGCAGCACACCGAGCCGGGCCCGCGGCCCGAGGTCCTGGCGTGCGTGCACGATGGCGACGAAGCCCAGACGGTCGCGCGCACGATCGCCGCGCTCGTCGCCGACCCGGCCTCGCCCGCGTCCTACGGGGACGTCGCGGTGCTCTACCGTCTGGGTGCCCAGGCCGCCGCGATCGAGTCGGCGCTCGGTCGAGCGGGCATCCCGTACCGGGTGCAGGGCGGCACCCGGTTCTTCGACCGACCCGAGGTCAAGCTGGCGGTGCACCACATGCGGGGCGAGGCCGTCCGACAGACCGACGACGAGCTCACCCGGCGGGTCGGCCTCGTGCTCCAGGTGAGCGGGTGGACGCCGACGCCCCCGGAGGGCACGGGTGCGGTGCGCGAGCAGTGGGAGGCGCTGCAGGCGATCATGGGCCTCGCCGAGGACGCGCCCGCCGGCACGACGATGCAGCAGTTCACGCAGGACCTGGTCGACCGTGCGGCGACGCACCACGAGCCGGAGCTGGACGCGGTGACCCTCGCCACGCTGCACTCGTCGAAGGGCCTCGAGTGGCCGCACGTCGTGGTGATCGGCGTGGCCGAGGGACTGCTCCCCATCTCCTACGCCACCACCGACGACGAGGTCGACGAGGAACGCCGGCTCTTCTACGTCGGGCTCACCCGTGCCCGCCGCTCGGTGACCCTCACGTGGTCGCGACAGGGGTCCACGCGTGGGGGCGCCCGGGTGGCGAGTCGCTTCCTGGCAGCGCTCGGCACGAACACCGCGGGTGGAACGTCACCGGCTGCCGACTGACCGACAGGTCGTCGCGGTCGAAGACGAGCTGGTCCGGACCGGGGTGCTGGGTCCGGGACGGGAGCCGTTCGAGGAGCATCCGGGTCGTCGCCGCCGCGACCGCTGCGATCCGGTAGGGCGAGAGCGGTGCCGCGGGGCGGCCCCACACCTGCGCCGCGATGGCCGGCCAGCACGGGTCGTCGTCGACGCGCGCGTACTCGACGCACTGGAGGCACGGCCCGGCACCCGGGACGACGAACGGCCCGAGGCGCACGCGTCCGTCCCCGACGACGACCGGCAGGTGGGCGGTGCCCCGCCGGGTCCAGGCCGCGCGGACCGCCGGGTCGACGACGTGGTCGGCCACCACCACGGCGAGCTGGGGATCCGGGTCGGGGACGGCCACCGGTCCGCCGCGGGGCGCCGCCGTACGCACGACGGTCACGCCCTCGCCCGAGAGCAGTTCGGCGACCGCGTCGGGCAGCGCGCCGGTGCCGTGCACCTCGACGCGCGCGAGCGGTTCGGGGAGGACGTCCACGACCGCCGGTGAGGCGTCCCCGAGGACGCGTGCGGCGAGACCGGGTGGGCAGCCGCTCGCCGCGGCGACCCCGGAGAGCGCGTCCCGACCGGTCTCGCGTCTGAGTGCGCACAGGAAGCGTTCCTCGGCCGTGCTCGGGACCGGCACGACGGCGCGCGGCGGGTCGACCCCGAGCTGGACGGTGGTCGGGTCGCGCCAGACGAACTCGAGGGACGGATCGATGCGGATGCCCATGCCCCCACGCTGGCGGACGGGGCCCGGGCGTGGGGGAGGGGCGGCGGATCTGTGGAGAACTACTTCGGAGCGTCGCCGCGGTCGTCGGCGGGGCCGTCCTCGACGTTGCCGTCCTCGTCCTCGCGCGGGCGGTCGCCGGTCGCGTCGTTGAGGAGGTCCTCGAGCGCCTTGTCGAACTCGTCGTCCTCGGCGGACCGGCCGGGGTTCCGGAGCCGGGCGACGAAGGCGTCGGGCGCGTCGATGTCCTCGGAGGTGGGGACGGCGTCGAAGTGCGACCACAGGGCGTCGCGCTGCTCGGTGCCGAGCTCGTCGGTGACGCGCTGCCACATCGCGGCGGCCTCGCGGAGGCGACGGGGCCGGAGTTCGAGCCCGACGAGCGTGGCGAACGCGGACTCGGCCGGCCCGCCTGCCGCGCGACGGCGGCGGACCATCTCGGCGATCGCGCCGGACTTCGGCAGGCGTTCGGTGGCGGCGGCGGTCACGGTGTCGACCCAGCCCTCGACGAGCGCGAGCATCGTCTCGAGCCGGGCGAGGGCGGCCTCCTGTTCGTCGGTGCGCGGCGGGATGAGGGCGCCGGACGCGAGGGCGTCGCGGAGCTGCTCCTGGTTCGTCGGGTCGATCTCGGACGCGAGCTCCTCGACGCGGTCGAACGGGATGTGGATGCCCCGGGCGTAGTCGGTGATCGACGAGATGATGTGCAGCCGGAGCCACCGGGCCGAGCGGAAGAGCCGGGCGTGTGCCAGCTCGCGGACGGCCAGGTAGATCCGGACCTCGTCCTCGGGGACGTCGAGTCCCTCGGCGAACTCGGCCACGTTCTGCGGCAGGAGTGCGGCGACCTGCTCGTCGAGGAGCGGCACGCCGACGTCGCCGCCGGACACGACCTCCTTCGAGAGCTGCCCGACGACCTGGCCGAGCTGGATCGCGAAGAGTGCGCCGCCGACGCCGCGCATCGCCTTCGAGACGTCGCCGAGCATCGCCTTGAGCTGCTCCGGCGCGCGCTGCTCGATCGCCTCGGTGAGTGCGTTCGAGATGCTCAGCGCCACGGGCTCGGCGATCTGCGCCCACACCGGGGTGGTCGCCTTCGCCCACTGCTCGCGCGTGTAGAGGCTCGGCGTCGCGGTGAGCTCGGCGACCGAGGTGGCCTCGTCGAGCCAGAGCGCGGCGACCTGGAACGCCTGGTCGGCCGCCTGCGAGGTCGCGGGGTCGACCGGGTGGCCGCCCTCACGGGCGATCGCGGTGGCCCGCTCGGAGGCGACCGAGAAGTCGATGCCGTCGCCGCCGGACTGCGCGGCTCGCTGCAGCTGGCTCATCAGGTTCGCGACGAAGGCCGGGTCGTTCGGCAGCCCCGCGGCTCCGGCGAGCTGCGACGGGTCGATCTGGCCCTCGCCGGACAGGAGCTTCCGGAGCATCTCCTGGAAGTCGTCGTCCGGCCCCGGCTGCGGTTCATCAGGCATGACGACTACGCTAATCGCTGCTCACGGGGCCGCGCCTGGGACGCCCCCGTGGGAACGCCCGAACCGCTGCGCCGAGGGCGAACAGCCCACCGTGGAAGGACGCTGCGTGACCCTCTTCGCCCCCGAACCCCGCCGACGTCCGCGCTCCCGGACCGTCGGCTGGGCGTTCGTGATCGGTGCCGTCGTCCTCGGGCTGCTCGCCAGCCTGCTGCCGAGCCCGTACCTCATCGAGGTCCCCGGCCCGGTCTACAACACCATCGGCACGCAGGAGCAGGGGACGGGCAAGGACGCCAAGCAGGTCAAGCTCATCCAGATCGACGGGCACCCGACCTACCCGACCGGCGGCGCGCTCGACATGCTCACCGTCGGCATCCAGGGCGACGCGACGAACCGGCCGTCGTGGACGAGCGTCATCCGTGCCCTCTTCACGAAGTCCGAGGCGGTGATCCCCGCGTCCGCGATCTACCCGGAGGGCGTCAGCACCGACCAGGTGAACCAGCAGGACACGGCCGACATGCAGCAGTCGCAGCAGTCCGCCGTCGCCGCGGCGCTCATCCACCAGGGGTACCGCCTGCCGACCGAGCTCGAGGTCGGCACCGTCCAGAAGGGCTCGGCGGCCGACGGCGTCATCGACGAGGGGGACGTCATCCGGTCGTTCGACGGGACCTCGCTCACCGAGAACGCCGACGCGACCTCGCTCCGTGAGCTGGTCGCGAAGCACGGCACCTCGGGCCCGGTGACGGTGGTCGTCGAACGCGACGGTGCCGAGAAGACGGTCGAGCTGACGCCGCGGAGCGAGCAGGGCACGGCCCTGATCGGTGTGGGCGTGACCGAGCAGTACGACTTCCCGTTCCGCGTCTCCATCGAGCTCCAGGACGTCGGCGGCCCGTCGGCCGGGATGATGTTCGCACTCGGGATCATCGACGAGATCACGCCGGGCAAGCTCAACGGCGGGAAGCACGTCGCCGGGACCGGCACGATCACCGCCGACGGCGAGGTCGGTGCGATCGGCGGCATCCGCCAGAAGATGTACGGCGCGAAGGACGCCGGCGCGACCGTCTTCCTCGCACCGGCCGACAACTGCGACGAGGTGGTCGGTCACGTCCCGGACGGGCTCGACGTCTACCGGGTCGCGACCCTCGACCAGGCGGTCACCGATCTGCAGACGATCGCCTCCGGGAAGAGCACCGCGAAGCTCGCGCGCTGCACGTCCTAGACCCGGCCATGCGCTCCGGGCGATGTCCGCGGACGGCGCGATCCGTGCCTCCCGAGCGGTCAGCCTGGAGGCGCGACACCCGTTCCTGAGTCGCCGTACAGTTTCAGGGGTGCTCGCGCCACATAGGATCGATGCACTGACGGCCCGCCGCGCCGGGCCCGCCGGTTCGACACGTCTGGAGCACATCAAGTGACGACAACCTCGTCCACCTCGGGGCGGCGTTCGCCGCGGGTCCCGATCGTGGTCACGATCATCGTGCTGGCCGCACTGGTGATCGCCTTCTTCATCTTCGCGAGCCTGTACACCGACTACGCGTGGTTCGCGCAGCTCGGCTTCCAGCAGGTCCTGACCACCAGGTGGATCGCCGGGACGCTGATGTTCCTCGCCGGCTTCCTCGGGATGGCGGTCCCGGTGTACGCGAGCATCGCGCTCGCGTTCCGGTTCCGGCCGGTCTACGCGAAGCTCAACTCGCAGCTCGACCGCTACCAGCAGGTCATCGAGCCGCTGCGTCGTGCCGTCATGATCGGCATCCCGGTCGTGCTCGGGATCTTCGCCGGACTCTCGACCGCGGGGCGCTGGAGCATGGTGCTCGAGTACTTCAACCGGACGCCGTTCGGCAAGACCGACCCGCAGTTCGGGCTCGACATCGGCTTCTACGTGTTCGAACTGCCGTTCTGGCGCGCGATCGTGGCGTACTCGTCGGCCGTCGTGCTCATCGCCGGTCTGGCCGCCCTGGCCGCCTGCTACCTGTACGGCGCGATGCGCTTCGGCGGGCGTGAGGTCCGCATCTCGAAGGCCGCGCGCATCCAACTCGCGGTCACGGCGGCCGTCTACGTCGCGCTGCAGGCCGTCAGCCTGTGGCTCGACCAGTACGCCGCCCTGACGAAGTCGAACTCGCTCATCACCGGTGCCCAGTACACCGAGGTGAACGCGGTCATCCCGGGTCGCGAGATCATGGCCGGCATCGCTGCGATCGTGGCGATCCTGTTCATCGTGACGGCCGTCATCGGTCGCTGGCGCATCTCGATCGTCGGGACGGGCCTGCTGCTCGTCGCCGCGATCGTGATCGGTGGCATCTACCCGTGGATCGTCCAGCGCCTGCAGGTGAAGCCCTCGGAGCGGACCTTCGAGTCGGCGTACATCGAGCGGAACATCAAGGCGACCCGTGACGCCTACGGTGTCGCCGGTGTCCAGGAGCGGAACTACGACGCGACGACCGAGGCGAGCTCCGGTGCCCTCGCGCAGGACGCCCAGACGACGGCGAACATCCGCCTGATCGACCCGAAGATCGTCTCCGACACCTTCAGCCAGCTCCAGCAGTACCGGCAGTACTACCAGTTCCCGAAAGAGCTCGACGTCGACCGCTACGACGTCAAGGGCGAGACCGAGGACACCGTCATCGCGGTGCGCGACATCGACCTCGACGGACTGAGCGCGCAGGCGAACACGCCCTACAACCGGGCGTTCGTCTACACGCACGGCTACGGCGTGACGGCGGCGTACGGCAACCAGCGCGCGAGCGACGGCAAGCCGGTGTTCCTCGAGTCGGGGATCCCGTCCAACGGCGCCCTCGGCGACTTCCAGCAGCGCGTGTACTTCGGTGAGACGTCGCCCGCCTACTCGATCGTCGGTGCACCGAAGGGCTCGAAGAACGTCGAGCTCGACTACCCGTCCGGCTCGGACGAGAACGACGACAGCGGCGGCAACGCCACGACGACGTACGCCGGCAACGGCGGCCCGAGCCTCGGGAACTTCTTCAACCGGCTCGTCTACGCGGCGAAGTTCCAGTCGGAGCAGATCCTGCTGTCGAACGCGGTGAACCAGGACTCGCAGATCCTCTACGACCGCGACCCGATCACCCGCGTGCAGAAGGTCGCGCCGTACCTGACGCTCGACAGCGACGCGTACCCGGCGATCGTCGACCACCGCATCCAGTGGGTCGTCGACGGCTACACGACGAGCGACGCCTACCCGTACTCGCAGAGCCAGAGCCTGTCGGACACCATCGCCGGCGCCGAGAGCTCGTCGTACCGGACCGACCAGGTCAACTACATCCGCAACTCGGTCAAGGCCACGGTCGACGCGTACACCGGCAAGGTGACGCTCTACGCGTGGGACACCCAGGACCCGGTGCTCAAGACGTGGCAGAAGATCTTCCCGACGTCGATGCAGCCCGTGTCCAAGATGAGCGCGGAACTGCTCGACCACGTCCGGTACCCGACCGACCTGTTCAAGGTGCAGCGGTCGATCCTCGGCACCTACCACGTCACCAACGCGAACTCGTTCTACTCCGGTGACGACGCGTGGAACGTGCCGCAGGAGCCGACGTCCGGCACGAACGAGACGGACACGTCGGACGCGTCGACCACGACCAACACGGGCGCGAACGCGCTCGGGGCGACCACCACGACGACGACCAGGGGCAACCTGCAGGACCCGTACTACCTCACGATGAAGGTGCCGGGGCAGGGGACCGCCTACTCCCTGTACACGACGTACATCCCGCAGCAGTCCGCCGGGACGAACAACCGCAACGTGCTCACCGGGTACCTGGCGGTGGACTCCGACGCGGGTGGCGCGGGCGAGGGGAAGAAGGCGTCCGGCTACGGCAAGCTCACGCTGTTGACGATGCCGAAGACCGACAACATCCCGGGCCCCGGACAGGTGCAGAGCCTCTTCAACGGTGACTCGACCGTGTCGCAGGAGCTCAACATCCTGAAGCGCGGGAACTCGACCGTGAAGCAGGGCAACCTGCTCACGCTCCCGGTCGGTGGCGGCTTCCTCTACGTGCAGCCCGTGTACGTGCAGTCGACGTCGAGCGGCTCGTACCCGCTGCTGCAGAAGGTGCTCGTGGCCTTCGGCGACAAGATCGCGTTCGAGGACACCCTCGACGAGGCGCTCAACAGCCTGTTCGGCGGCGACTCGGGTGCGTCGGCCGGTGACCAGGGTGCGTCGTCCGGTTCCGGCTCGTCGTCGGGCTCCGGCTCGTCCGACTCCGGCTCGGGCTCGTCGGACTCCGGCTCTGGTTCGTCGAGCGGCTCGGGATCGTCGACCGGCTCCGGCACGGTCGACAACGAGGCGCTGCAGAAGGCCCTGAACGACGCCAAGCAGGCGCTGCAGGACCGGCAGGACGCCTACGCCGAGAACGACCTGGTCGCTGCAGCCGAGGCCGACCAGCGCCTGCAGGAGGCCATCCAGGCCGCGACCGAGGCCGAGGGCGGGAACTGAGACACACCGTGGCGGGGCGCTCGATTTGTGCCCCGCCACGGCCCCGTGTAGGCTGTTCAACGTGCCGCGGGGTGGAGCAGTTCGGTAGCTCGCTGGGCTCATAACCCAGAGGTCGTAGGTTCAAATCCTGCCCCCGCAACCAAGCGTCACAGAGAAGGCCCCGGTCCAGTCGGACCGGGGCCTTCTTCGTGCGCCGACCGTCGCGCTGGCCGTCGCGCCGGGGCCGAGTCTCGGCTGGGCGGACACTTTCGCGCGCTCATGGCGCGAGCAACGTCCGCGGGGCCGAGTCTCGGGCCGCCCGGTACGCTCGGCAGATGGGCACCCTCACCGTCGCCGCGGCGCAGTTCGCGCCCGTGGACGACCCCGCCGCGAACCTGGAGACCGTCCGGACCGCCGCCGTCGACGCGGCCGCCCGGGGGGCCGACCTGCTCGTCACGCCGGAGTACACCTCGTACTTCACCGCCGACATCGACGACCGGTTCGTGGCCGCCGCACAACCCCTGGACGGCCCGTTCGTCACCGGCCTGCAGACCATCGCCCGCGAGGTCGGCATCGCCCTCGTCGTCGGCATCGCCGAGTGCGCCGAAACCCCGGGCCGCTTCCGGAACACCCTCGTCGCGGTCCTGCCCGACGGATCGATCGCCGAGACGTACCGGAAGGTGCACCTCTACGACGCGTTCGGCTCGAAGGAGTCGGACCGCATCGAGTCCGGTGACCCCGAGCAGCTGCCCGTGTTCTCGCTCGGGGGCGTCCGCGTCGGCCTCGAGACCTGCTACGACCTGCGCTTCCCCGAGGTCACACGCCGACTCGTCGCGCCCGAACACGGGGCGGCGGACGTCGTGGTCCTGCCCGCCGAGTGGGTCCGGGGTCCCGGCAAGGAGCACCACTGGCGGACCCTGCTCACCGCCCGCGCGATCGAGAACACCGTCTGGGTGGTCGGTGTCGGCCAGACACCGCCGATCGGCATCGGAGGCTCGCTCGTGCTCGACCCCTCCGGCGTCGCGGTCGCCGCTGCCGGGGCCGTCCCGGGGATGCTCGTCGCGGAGGTCGACACCGCTGTGACCGAGGCCGTCCGCCGGACGAACCCGTCGCTCGCGCTCCGCCGCTACGAGGTCACGCCCCGCGCCTGACCCGGCGCGCGGTCAGCTGCTCGCGCGCCACCGGCGCGCGGCGCGCCCACGCCCATGCCGACGTCGAACGGGCGAAGTACGTCCGCCTGGAGGCGCGGGCGAGCCAGATTCCGCCCGCTCGCCTCGTCCGGGCAGTGCGCCCGACCCGAGTGAGCGAAGTACGTCCCGCTGGATGCGCGGGTGCACCACATTCCGCCCGCTCGACGACGGCACCCGAGGCGCTCACGCCGAACGGGCGAAAGCGGGTTGCCTGGAGGCGCCAAGGGGCCACATTCCGCCCGCTCGCCGCGCTCGGGCGGTGCGCCCGACCCGAACGGGCGAAGTACGTCCGCTGGCACGCGACGCGCTCCCGCCGAACGGGCGAAAGCGGGTTGCCTGGAGGCACGGGCTGGCCAGATTTCGCCCGCTCGCTTCGCCCATGCGGTGCGTCCGACCCGAGTGGGCGAAATACGTCCGACTGGAGGCGCGGATGGGCCACCTTTCGCCCGCTCGATATGCCCGTGACGCGCTCCCGCCGAACGGGCGAAACCGGGTTGCCTGGAGGCGCGGGTGGGCCAGATTCCGCCCGCTCGCCTCGCCCATGCGGTGCGTCCGACCCGAGCGGGCGAAATACGTCCCGCTGGAGGGGAAGGTGGGCAGGATTTCGCCCGCTCGACGCCGGCACGGGACGCGCTCACGCTGAGCGGGCGAGATACGTCCGGCTGAGGGCTCGGGTGGGCCGTGTTTCGCCCGCTCGAAGCGCGCCTCAGGCGGACGCACGGCCCCGAGCGGGCGGAATGCGCCCGTCGAGCGGTGCGGCGGGTGGTGGCGCCGGCGGGTCAGCCGCGCCGAGCGAGACCGGCGAGTCGAGCTGCGGCGTCCTCGAGCACCGAGCGGCGCTTGCAGAAGGCGAACCGCACGAGGGTCCGGTAGTCGGCCGCGTGGTCGGGACGGACGAACGCCGAGACCGGCACCCCGACGACGCCGGCGAGCTCGGGGAGTCGCAGGCAGAACGACCGGGCGTCGTCGTACCCGAGCGGCGCGACGTCCGCGATGACGAAGTACCCGCCGTCGGGACGCATCACCTCGAAGCCCGCGGCGGCCAGCCCACCCGCGAGCAGGTCGTGCTTGGCGGACAGCTCGGCGGCGATGCCCGTGAAGACCCGGTCGGGGAGTCGGAGGCCGGCTGCCACCGCGGGCTGGAACGGAGCCCCGTTCACGAACGTGAGGAACTGCTTCACGCTGGTGATCGCGTCGACGAGCGCCGGGGGAGCCGTGAGCCAGCCGATCTTCCAACCGGTGGTGCTGAAGGTCTTCCCAGCGCTCGAGATCGTCACGGTCCGCTCGGCGGCACCGGGCAGGGTGGCGATCGGGACGTGCGGCACGTCGAAGGTCAGGTGCTCGTAGACCTCGTCGGTGACGATCACCGCGTCGTGGTGCGTCGCGAGTTCGACGATCGTCGTCAGGACCTCGGTCGGCAGCACGCGGCCGGTGGGGTTGTGGGGCGTGTTCACGAGCACGGCGCGGGTGCGGTCGGAGAACGCGGCGCGGAGGGCAGTCTCGTCCGGCAGGAAGTCGGGAGCAGACAGCGGCACGGTGACGTGCGTCCCGCCGGCGAGCCCGATGAGCGCACCGTACGCGTCGTAGAACGGCTCGAACGTGATGACCTCGTCGCCCGGCTCGACGAGCGCCAGGAGCGTCGCGGCGAGGGCCTCGGTGGCGCCGGCGGTGACGAGTACCTGGCGGTCGGGGTCGACATCGAGGTCGTACCAACGGGCCTGGTGCTCGCTGATCGCGGCCCGCAGGTCCGGGGTCCCTCGTCCCGGCGGGTACTGGTTGACGCCGTCGCGGATGGCTGCGACCGCTGCCTCGAGGACCTCGGCCGGGCCGTCCTCGTCCGGGAACCCCTGCCCGAGGTTGAGGGCGCCCGTCGCGGCCGCGAGTGCGCTCATCTCGGCGAACACCGTCGGCGCGGGGACGCCGTCCGGTCCGAGGAGCATCGCTCCCTCGGCGGCTCGCAACCAGGGTCCTGCGTGGCGCATGTGGTTCCCTCCGGGGTGTCGATCGCGCTCGCGGCGCTGAACGGACCCCAACCTAGCGGCCGAGTCGAGCGCACCCCGGGAAGGGTCGCACAGCCCACGCATAAGATCGCCATAGGTCGCTTCCAGCGTCACCAGGAGCACCGCTCAGGTGCGTGCGACAGACTGCACGAGCTTGAAAGGAGCACGTCCAGCATGACCGACACCACGCCCAACGGGCAGGGCGACGACATCCGTCCGGACGACGCGGCCGCCAAGGCCGCATCCGAGGACGCTTCGCCGAACGACTCCGAGCACCTCCACGACGCGGACCACACCGACGCGCGCCACACCGACGCGGACCACACCGACGTGATCGCGTCCGCGAACGACCACCCGACCGATCGGTACACGGCGCCGTACCCGACGCTGTCCGACCACGCGTCGGAGCCGGGCCGGGCCGACCAGTCCGGCCAGCAGGGTCAGGCCGACCAGACCAGCCAGTACGGGCAGGCCTCGGGCGGCTACGGCGCGCACGGGACGCCCTACGGCACCGAGCCGACGCAGCAGCCGCAGTACGGCCAGTCCCAGACGAGCCAGTATGGCCAACAGGACCAGTACGGACAGCAGCAGTACGGCCAGCACGGTCAGTACGGCCAGCAGTCGCAGTACGGCCAGCAGAGCCAGTACGGCCAACAGGACCAGTACGGCCAGCAGCAGCACGGCCAGTACGGCCAGCAGTCGCAGTACGGCCAGCAGAACCAGTACGGCCAGCAGTCGCAGTACGGCCAGCAGCCCCGCTACGGCGAGTACGCCCAGCCCACCTCGGCTCCCGCCTCGGCCTCCGAGTACGCCACCGCATCGGCCCAGGCTCCGGCCTCCGCCACGAGCGCGTTCGGCGACGTCGACGGCTCGAACCAGCGGAACGGCCACTACTTCGAGAGCGGAGCAGCCGGCGCCGCCGGCGTCCCGGGTGCGGCACCCGCCAGCCGTCGCGCGGGCACCGGCCGTGGCCGCCTCGCCCTCCCGATCATCGCCGGCGTCGTCATCGCCGGTCTCGTGGGCGGCGGTGCCGGATGGCTCGCCGGATCAAGCCAGGGCGGGGGGACCGTCGTCGGGTCGTCCACCAGCCAGGGCGGCGGCAACCTCACCGTCAACGACTACAACAACGCGACGGTCGTCACCGCGGTGGCCGCGCAGGCGACCCCGTCGGTGGTCACGATCAACGTCTCGTCGAGCAGTGAAGCGGGCACCGGATCGGGCGTCGTGTTCAGCAAGGACGGCTACATCGTCACGAACACCCACGTGGTGACGCTCGACGGTGACAGCTCGAACGGCACGATCACGGTCACCACCTCGGACGGCAAGATCTACCCGGCGAAGCTCGTTGGCACTGACCCGACGGTCGACCTGGCGGTCATCAAGATCGACGCGACCGACATGAAGCCGATCACGTTCGCGGACTCCGGCGACCTCAACGTCGGCGACACGGCCGTGGCGATCGGTGCTCCGCTCGGACTGTCGAACACCGTCACGGACGGCATCGTCTCGACCCTGAGCCGGAGCATCCAGGTCACCTCGAGCGCCCCCACCGAGGGCGGCGACTCGAACGAGGGCGGGAACGGCTCGAGCGGCGGTCCCTTCGACTTCTGGGGCAACGGCGGCAACGGCAGCAACTCCTCGACGAACAGCACGGTCTCGCTGCCCGTCATCCAGACCGACGCGTCGATCAACCCGGGCAACTCGGGTGGCGCGCTGCTGGACTCCAAGGGCAAGCTCATCGGCATCAACGTGGCCATCGCGAGCGCGGGCAGCTCGTCCGACTCGTCTTCGAGCCAGTCGGGCAGCATCGGCGTCGGCTTCTCGATCCCGTCGAACCTCGTCAAGCGCGTGGCGAACGAGATCAAGGACAACGGCTCCGCGACGCACGGGTTGCTCGGCGCGACCGTCGGCGACGCCGCCGAGGACGCGAACGCCACGCAGATGGGCGGCCTCATCAAGTCGGTGTCGTCCGGCGGCGCAGCGGCGAAGGCCGGTCTGCAGAAGGGCGACGTGGTCACGAAGATCGGGTCGGCGACGGTCTCCGATGCAACCGACCTGACGGCGCAGGTCCGCTACTTCGCGGGCGGTGCGAAGACGACGATCACCTTCATCCGCAACGGCCAGACGCGTGAGGCGGACGTCACCCTCGGGACCTACAAGGGCTGACGCGACCAGCAACGGACGGGAGGCGCGGGGGCCGCGGGCCCCCCCCCCCCCCCCCCCCCGCCCGGCCCCCCCCCCCCCCCCGGGGCGGGGGGGGGGGGGCCCGGGGCCCCCCCCGCCTCCCGTCCGTCTGCCGGTCGCCCCGACGACCCGCGGCGACTTGATAGGCTCAGGGTCGCTCTTGCGGGGCGGCACCGTCCGCGGTGCGTCCCGTGCACCCAGGTGAGGACCCCGAGGTACCGATGCAGACAGACGGACAGCCCCTGCCGGGCGTCTCGTACGTGATGCCCGTCCTCAACGAGGTCACCGAGGTCCGGGCAGCCGTCCAGAGTCTGCTGGAGCAGGACTACTCCGGTCCGTTCGAGGTCATCCTCGCCCTCGGCCCCTCGATCGACGGCACGAACGAACTCGTCGCCGAGATGAGCGCCGCCGACCCCCGGATCCGCGCGATCGAGAACCCGGCCGGCTCGACGCCCGCCGGCCTCAACGTCGCGATCCGTGCATCGGTGCACCCGGTCGTCGTCCGCGTGGACGCCCACTCGGTCCTACCCACGGACTACACGCGCATCGCGGTGCGCGTGCTGCAGGAATCGGGTGCCGACAACGTCGGCGGCATCATGCGCGCCGAGGGACGGACCCCCTTCGAACGCGCCGTCGCGCTCGCCTACGGCAGCCGCGTCGGCCTCGGCGGGACGCCGCACCACGTCGGCGGACGGGCCGGTCCGGCCGAGACCGCGTACCTCGGTGTGTTCCGCCGCGACCGCCTGTTCGAGGTCGGGCTGTTCGACGAGGGCATCAAGCGCGGTCAGGACTGGGAACTCAACCGGCGGCTGCGGCAGACCGGTGGCACCGTCTGGTTCACGCCCGAGCTCGTCGTCACCTACCGCCCGCGGCCCAGCCTGAAGCGCCTGGTCCGGCAGTTCGTCGCCACCGGGCTGTGGCGCGGCGAACTCGCACGCCGCTTCCCCGCCAACAACGGCCTGCGCTACTTCGTGCCCCCGGCGATGGTCGCGGCGATGGCGCTCGGCATCGTCGCCGGGGTCGTCGGGATCATCGGCGCCGCGCTCGGCACCGGTGCGGCATGGGCGCTGCTCGGCTTCGTCGTCCCGGCGGTCTACCTCGTCTTCGTCGTCCTGGGGGCCGTCGCGGTCGCCCGGCGGTCGGGGGTCCCGACGCTCCTCTGGCTCGTCGTGGTGCTGCCGTGCATCCACGTCGGGTGGGGACTCGGCTTCATCATCGGCTTCCTGACCCGGACGTCCGAACTGACCACGCACACGGGACGGTGACCTGACCTCTTGACCGACGACACGACCGGCCGCGGGAACGCCCGCCCCTCCTCGATCGCCGAGCTCCGCGCCGTCGCCCAACCGGACGAGGTGCGCTCGCGGGCGAACGCCGAGCACTGGACGGCCTCGCTGTACCTGCGTGACGTCTCGCCGTACCTGACGTGGGTGCTCCTGAAGACACGGGTGAGCGCGAACCAGGTGACCGGTCTGATGATCCTGGTCGGGTGGAGCGTCGCCGCGGCGCTGCTCATCCCGGGGATCTGGGGCGCGGTCCTCGCTCTCGTGCTCGGCCAGCTCCAGATGCTCGTCGACTGCTCGGACGGCGAGGTCGCAAGGTGGCGGGGGACCCGTTCGCCCGCAGGCGTGTTCCTCGACAAGGTCGGGCACTACACGACCGAGGGACTCATCCCCATCGCGCTCGGCGTGCGGGCCGCCACGTGGCCGATCCACGGTGCGGACTGGATGTGGACGACGATCGGCTGCGCACTGGGCCTCGTGATCGTCCTGAACAAGGCGCTCAACGACATGGTGCACGTGGCACGCGCGAACGCCGGACTCGAGAAGCTCGTCGACCGCCGTGATGCCGGCACCGTGCCGTCCGGCCGACGGCTCGCGACGCTGCGCCGGGCCGCACGGTTCCTGCCGTTCCACCGCCTGTACCACTCGGTCGAACTGAGCATCCTCGCGTTCGTCTTCGCGCTGCTCGGGCTCGTGATCGGTCATCCGCTGGCCGACCGGATCCTCGTGGGCGCGCTGCTGCCGCTCGCGGTGCTGGCGACCTTCGGGCACTTCCTCGCGATCATCTCGTCGAAGCGAGTCCGGGCGTGACCCCTGGGACGCTCCGTCGCCACGCCGTGCCGCACCGTGACCGGCCCCGCGTCGCCGTCGTGAGCCTGTCGCAGGGCACCCGACCCGACGAGCTGCGTCGTGGTCTCGAGAGCGTGCTCGCGCAGCGGGACGTGGAGCTCGACGTGGTCTGCGTCGGCAACGGGTGGGAGCCCGCCGGCCTGCCCGAGGGCGTCCGGACACTGGCGCTGCCCGAGAACGTCGGCATCCCCGCCGGACGGAACGCCGGCGCCGACATGGTCGACGGCGACTACGTGTTCTTCCTCGACGACGACGCCTCGGTGCCGTCCGAGACCTTCCTGCGTGACGCGATCGCCCTGTTCGAGCGCGACCCGTCGCTCGGGCTCGTCCAACCCCGGGTCGTCGACCCCACCGGCGCCGCGAACCCGACCCGGTGGATCCCCCGCATCCGCAAGGGGGAGCCCGACCACTCGTCGCCGGTGTTCTCGGTGTGGGAGGGCGCGGTCATCCTGCCGATGGACGTGTACCGCGCGACCGGAGGATGGGGCGCGGCGTACTTCTACGCGCACGAGGGCATCGAGCTCGCCTGGCGGGTGTGGGACGCCGGCCGACGGACCTGGTACGCCGGGGACCTCGTCGCACACCACCCCGCGATCGACCCGGCACGGCACACCGAGTACTACCGGCTGAACGCCCGGAACCGGGTCTGGCTCGCGCGGCGCAACCTGCCGGCGGTGCTCCGGCCGCTGTACGTCGGGTCCTGGGCGGCGATCCAGGTCGCCCGGTGGTGGCGGCACCCGCGACGTCTGGCGACCTGGTTCGCCGGCGTCCGCGAAGGATGGCGCACCGACTGCGGCCCGGTGCACGTGATGGGGTGGCTCACGATCGGCCGGATGACGCTCGCCGGTCGCCCGCCCGTCGTCTGACCCACCCGCCCCGAACCGTCCCCGGACCCCGGAAGAGAGACCATGCCGATCATCAGCGACGCGCGCACGGCCCTGCGGCTCGCCGAACGCCTGCTCAAGTCCCGTCGCAGCCGCCGCGAACTGGCACGGCGTCTGCCGTCCGTCCCGGAACCCGCGCCGGGGAGCGTGGAGATCGCCGTCTACTTCGCGGACGGCCCGGTGAACATGTACCAGGTGCGGCAGTGGTACGCGCCCCTGGCCGAGCTCGCGGCGACGCACCCCGTGGCGATCATCGCGCGGAGCCCCGGCACCATGCTCGCCCTGCTCGACGAGTCGCCGGTGCCGGTGGTGTACGCCAGGCAGGTCGTGGACCTCGAGCGGTTCGTCGACGAGCAGGCACCGAAGATCGTCTTCTACGTCAACCAGAACGCCCGCAACTTCCAGATGATGCGGTACGGGCGCATGTGGCACGTGTTCGTGAACCACGGCGAGAGCGACAAGATGTACATGACGACGAACCAGTTCAAGGCGTACGACTACGCCCTGATCGCCGGTGACGCCGCTCGTGAACGCCTGTCGGACGCGCTCTGGGACTACGACCTGGACACCCGCACGATCGCGATCGGTCGCCCGCAGGCCGACCACTTCGCCGGTGCCGCGCCGTACCCGGCCGACGGTCGGACGGTCGTGCTGTACGCGCCGACCTGGGAGGGCGACCGGGCCGCGGCCGCCTACGGCTCGATCGCGAGCCACGGCACCACGATCGCCGAGCGGGTGCTCGCGTCGCCGGCGCACCGGCTGGTCTACCGCCCGCACCCCCGCAGCGGCGTCAGCGACCCCGCGTACAAGGCCGCACACGAACGGATCGTCGCGGGCATCGCGAGCGCGAACGCCGCCGACCCGAGCGCGCACCACGTGTACGACGACGGACCCGGCCTCGGCTGGCAGCTCGCCGGTGCCGACGTGGCGATCACGGACATCAGCGCGATGATCTACGACCGGCTCGCCGTCGGGAAGCCGCTCATCGTGACCCGGCCGGTCTCGCCCGAGGCGGACGTCGACGAACGCGGGTACCTCGGGGACGCCAACTGGCTGACCGCGACGGACGCGCACGACGTGGTCGCACGGGTGGACGCCGCGGTCAGCGACGCCGCCGAGCTCGCGAAGCTGCGCCACTGGGTGGAGCGGTACTTCGGGGACACCACGCCGGGTGCGGCGACCCGGCGTCTGCACGACGCTGTGGAGCGTCTGCTCGCCCGCTGGCACGAGGTCGCGGCGGCTCGCGACGAGGACTGACCGACCGACCGGATCGGCCCGCGGGGGCGCGGCGCGGCGCGGGGCGTCACGCCGCACGGGCGTCACCCACCAGGGACATCCGCCAGACGTACTCGGAGCGGTCCGGACGACGCCAGCGGACGATCACGACGCCGGTGTCCTCGGGGTCGGCGCCGAAGACGGCCATCGAGAGGGACCGGCCGGGCTCGAGCCGGTGCACGGCCAGGGGCGGCGAGTAGCCGTTGCCGAGGTGGGTCAGGGTGATGCCGTCGACGGGTTCGTCCCCGACGTTCAGCAGATCGTAGCGGTGGGGCGCTCGGGAACGGTCGATCGAGAACGGGACGGCGTACGCCGGTGTCGGGTGGTGCATGCCGTCACCGTAGGGTGAGGGTCTGACGTCGGGTGGCCGGTTCGGCGTGGGGGAGCGATCGCTGTGGAGAGCGGTGCGGGGGACCCAGGTTGTGGACGGGTGAGGTCGTCAGACGGTGTAGTCGGCCGAGTACCGCTGCAACGCTTCCTCGATCGTGCCGTCGAACTGCAGGCGGCCCTTGTCGAGGTAGAGCCCGCGATCGCAGAAGCGGCGCAGGTCCTTGTCGCTGTGCGAGACGAAGAACAGCGTGCGACCACCGGCGAGGAGCTCCTCGATCCGCTTGTAGCACTTCTCGCGGAACCCCTTGTCACCGACCGCCAGCACCTCGTCGACCAGGATCACCGGTTCGTCGAGCCGCGAGATGACCGCGAACGCGATGCGCACCTTCATGCCGCTGGAGAGGTGCTTGTACGGGGTGTCCACGAAGTCGCCGATCTCGGCGAACTCGATGATCTCGTCGAAGGCGTCACGGATCTCGGCCCGGGACATCCCGTGCAGGCCGGCGGTGAGGTAGACGTTGTCGCGCACCGAGAGGTCCCCGACGAAGCCGCCGGTGATCTCGATCAGCGGGGCCACTCCGGCACCGACCTGGACCCGACCCTCGTCGGGGAGCATGACCTGCGCGACCAGCTTCAGCAGCGTCGACTTCCCCTGTCCGTTCCGCCCGACGACCCCGATCGCCTCGCCCGGGCGGACGTCGAACGACACGCCCCGGAGCGCCCAGAACTCGTCCGCGCGCTTGCGGCGATTGCTGCCGGCGAACAGGTCCTTGAAGCTGCGGCTCGCCCGACGGTTGCGCTTGAACCGGATGCCGGCGTCACGCACGGAGATCACGGGGGCGACCGCCTGGCTGCGGGTGGTCTGCTGGGTGGCGGTCATCACAGCTCCTTCAGGACGCGGTGCTCGCTGCGGCGGAACACGACGAGCCCGATCGCGAGGACGACGACGGTGACCACGGCGGAGACGGCGATCTCGAACCAGTCGAGCTGGGACGGGAAGAAGGCGGACCGGTAGATGCCGAAGATGCCGCTCAGCGGGTTGAACGCGGCGATGTCGTGCAGTCGATCGGGCAGCGCCGTCGTGCTGTAGATGATCGGTGACGCGTAGAAGAAGAACCGCAGGATGAGCTTCACGGCGCGTTCGAGGTCGCGGAAGAAGACCACGAGCGGCGCCACGATCAGGCCGATGCCGTACACCAGCGCGGCCTGCAGCACGATCGCGAGCGGGTAGAGCGCGACCTGCCAGTGCAGGTGGGCCCCGGTGGCGATCGCGAAGACGGCGAGCACGGGCAGGCTCAGCAGGAACTCGATGCCCTTCGAGGCGTTCACGCGGGCCACCCAGATGCTCCGCGGGATGGTCGTCGAGCGGATGAGCTTCGTCTCGCTCACGAACGCGCGAGTGGAGTCGGACACCGCGCCGGTGAACCACATCCACGGCAGCAGGGCCGACAGCAGGAACACGATGTACGGCTCTTCACCCACCTTGCCCCGGTGGAACACCTGGGTGAAGACGAACCAGTAGATCGCCGACATCACGAGCGGGTCGAGGATCGACCAGAGGTAGCCGAGCGCCGAGGTCGAGTACCGGACCCGGAGGTCACGTGCCGTCAACAACCACAGGGCATGGCGATAGCGCCGAGCCGCGCTCCGGGACGCCATCGGTGTGGCGGTCGGGGTCGCGGTCGGCGCGCTCGCTGTGGTCACGGTATCCCTTCGGGCGGAACCGCCGAGGGGGTCCTGACGCTGGTTCAGGCGAACAGGTTGTTCGCGCGCTCGAGGTCCTCGGCGAAGTCGATCTCGACGGCGTAGAGGTCGGAGATGTCGATCGGGCTCCAGAGTAGCCCGTCCTCTGCGATGGCAGCCTCGATGCCGCCCTCGAAGTACTCCTGGTCATCGACGCGGCCGAGCTGGCGGATGAGCGCCTGCTTGTCGGACGAGGACACGTAGTTGATGCCGACGGCCTCGCCGAGCCCGCCCACGACCTGCTTCGACAGCTTGTGGATGAAGCCCTCGGCGTCGACCGTGTACTTGACCTCTTCGTCGGAGACCTTGTCGGTGTTGACGCTGACGAACGAGCGGTCCTCGTCGATCATGTCGGCGGCACGGACGAGCGCACGGGGGTCGAAGACGACGTCACCGTTCATCCACAGCACGCCGCCCTTGCCCGTGGCCTTGAGCGCACGGAGCAGGCTCTTCGAGGTGTTCGTGGAGTCGTACGACTCGTTGTAGACGAAGTTCGCCTCGGGGAACGCCTCGACGATGTACTCCGACTTGTAGCCGACGACGATCGTGACGCGAGCGCTCGAGCCGAACGCGGCGCGGATGTTGTCGAACTGCTGCTGCATGATGGTGCGGCCGTCGCTCAGTTCGGTCAGCGGCTTCGGCAGGCTGCGCCCGAGGCGGCTGCCCATCCCTGCTGCGAGGATGACGATCTGCGTGGTCATGCTGGTCCCTTCTGGTGTCCGCCCGCGCGCCCTGGGGCACGGGCGGGCCTCGTCGAGTCTGCCCCCGCAAGGTTCGATCTGCCCGAGAGGACCGCCGTCTCTGCGCGCATTCGCAGGGAGGGATCGTCATGGGAAGGCCGGCCGGGGCAGGTTTCCAAGTGGTGAACACTTCGTCGTGCCTCGGTGAATGATACGGAACGACCCGCCGACGGGGTACAGCTCCGGGCGCTTCGTGCTCAATTCGTGACCCGGCACCGGGGATTCGGGACAGCGCGCCCCGGGCGTCCCCCGCAGCCGGGTGAGCGTTGGTACGGTGGGGCGGTGGCCGCAGCAGCAGGGGAAGACGACGACGTGTACGCCACGTCGGACGCCGCCTGGCTGACCGAGGAAGCGGAAGCGGACGCCGCCGACGCGGACGACGCCGACGCGGACGACACCGCTGACCCGGACGACGCGGCCACCGAGGACGACGACGCCACCGCGACGGACGACGTCGCGGACGACGACATGGGGGACGGGGATGCGCACGACGCCTCCGCTGAGGACGCGATGACCGACGACACGACGGCCACCGACACGACGGAGACGGACGGGGACCGGGTCGCCGCGCAGGCGGTCGCCCCGACGACCACGAGCCGCCCTGCCAAGGCGCGCGGCGGCAAGGGACGCGCCACCCGCCCGACGCAGGCGGCGGGGAAGACCGGCACCGTGCCTCCCGGCCGCGCGACCGACGGCACCGCCGCGACGGACGGGACCGCCGTGACCGACGGGACCGCCGCGACCGACGGGACCGCCGCGACGGACGGGACCACCGCGACGGACGCACCCGCGACCGGTGCACCCGCGACGGACGCACCCGCGACGGACGCACCCGCGGACGCGCCGGCGACGGCCGCATCCGCGACCGACGGCGCGACCGCGACGGACACGCCGACGACGGGCGCGTCCGCGACCGGCACCAAGCCCGCCAAGAAGCGCCCGAGCGGGACCAAGCGCCCCGCTCCCACGACCAAGCAGCCCCAGCAGCCCGTCGTCCTCCGCGCCTCCGGGCTCGTGAGGCGGTACGGGCAGACGCTCGCCGTCGACGAGGTCGACCTCGAGATCCGCCAGGGCTCGATCTTCGGCGTCGTCGGCCCGAACGGCGCCGGCAAGACGACCACGCTGTCGATGGTCACCGGACTCCTGCGTCCCGACGCGGGCAGCGTGACGGTGCTCGACCACGACGTCTGGGCCGACCCGACCGCCGCCAAGCGCGACCTCGGCGTCCTGCCGGACCGCCTGCGGCTGTTCGACCGGCTGACCGGCGCGCAGCTCCTCTACTACTCGGCGACCCTCCGCGGGCTCGACGGCGCGACCGCGCGGAAGCGCAGCAGCGACCTGGCCGAGGCGTTCGGTCTCGGCGAGGCGCTCGGCCGACAGGTCGCCGACTACTCGGTCGGCATGGCGAAGAAGATCGCCCTCGCCGCCACGCTCATCCACTCGCCCCGGGTCCTGGTGCTCGACGAGCCGTTCGAGTCCGTCGACCCGGTGAGCGCCGCGACCATCACCGAGATCCTCCGTCGCTACACGCGTGGGGGCGGCACGGTGGTGCTCTCCAGCCACTCGATGGAGCTCGTCCAGCGGACGTGCGACTCGGTCGCCATCATCGTCGGCGGCAAGGTCCTCGCGTCCGGCACGATGGCGCAGGTCCGCGGGCGCAAGAGCCTCGAGGACAAGTTCGTCGAACTCGCGGGCGGCCGCGTCGTGGCAGAGAGCATGGAATGGTTGCACAGCTTCTCCGGCTGAGGGCGGACCTGCTCGCGGGCTCGGTCCGCGGCAGCGCGCGACGCTCCGTGCTGGTCGTGCTCGGCAGTCTCGCCGGCCTCGTCGCCGCGGTGCTCGTCGCGATCGAGGTCGCCGGGCTCCGTGACGCCGCGCCCGAGGTCGCACGTTCCGTGGTCGTCCCGGTCGGCGCCCTCATCGCCTTCGCGTTCACCGTCGTCCCGATCGTCGTCGGACGTGGCGACCAGTTCGACCCGAGGCGGTTCACCGTCTTCGGCATCGACCGTCGCGAGCTGGCCGTCGGGCTCGGGGTCGCCGGGCTCATCGGCGTGCCGGTGGTCTCGGTCGCGATCGTCGCGGTCGCGCAGTCGGTCACGTGGATGCGGGGCGGCGCCGTGGGCGTCCTCGGCGTCGTCGCGGCCCTGCTCGCGATCGTCACCTGCGCCCTGCTCATCCGCGTCGGCAGCGCGGTCGGGGCGTCCCTGATCGGTGCGCACCGCTCCCGCGACGCCGGCTGGTTCGTCGCCCTGGTCATCGTCGTCCTGGCGATCCCGGCCGTGTCACTCCTGCTGCGGGTCGACTGGCTCGACCCGACCGGCGCCGAGACGCAGCGGGTCGCCGACGTCGCCGGGTGGACGCCGTGGGGCGCCGCGTGGGCGGTCCCGGCCGACGTCGCGAGCGGGCGCGTGGGCGAGGGGATCGTCAAGCTCCTCATCGCGGTCGTCGTCGTCGCACTGCTCGGACTCGCCTGGTGGGCGCTGGTGGGACGGGCGCTCGAGACGGTCGACGGCCGGGCTCGGACCCGTCGCTACCGGGGACTCGGCTGGTTCGACACGCTCGGCTCCACGCCCGTCGGCGCGGTCGCGGCCAGGGCACTCACCTACTGGGGCCGGGACCCGCGCTACCGCGCCTCGTACCTGATCATCGTCTTCGTCCCGATCGTCGTCATCCCGCTCGGGGTGGCCGGCGTGCCGTGGCACTGGACCGCGCTCGTGCCGCTGCCGCTGATGGCGCTCATCGCCGGGTTCCTGCCGCACAACGACGTCTCGTACGACAACACGGCGGTGTGGCTGCACGTCGCCTCGGGGGCACCCGGGTGGAGCGACCGGCTGGGTCGCCTCGTGCCCGTGCTGGCCGTCGGCATCCCCGCGCTCGTCGCGGGCTCGTGGGTCTCGGCGTGGCTGTTCGGCGACTGGACGGCGTTCCCACTGCTGATCGGCGTGAGTGCCAGTGCGCTCCTGTCCGGCCTCGGACTGTCGAGCGTCGTGTCGGTCGTGCTGCCGTACCCGACGGTCCGTCCCGGTGACCACCCCTTCCAGCAGCCCCAGGCCGCCGGGGTGCTCGCCTCGGTCGCGCAGTCGTCGATGGTGCTCGGGATCCTGGTCTGCTCGGTCCCCGCAGCGTGGCTCGCGGTGCTCGCGTTCGTCGACGGCCCGGAGCCGTGGGGGATGGCCACCCTGGTCGTCGGGGTCCTGGTCGGCGTGGTCGTCCTCGCGGCCGGCGTCGCGGTCGGCGGCCGGCTCTTCGACCGCCACGGACCGGACCTGCTCGCCGCGGCGCAGCGCAACTGAGCCGGGTCGCGTCCCGGAGGTGACCGCCTGACGGTCTGGAGGCGCGGGTCGGCCCCGCACCGCGCCTCCCGTCCATCACGGGGTCACCCGGGTCGTCCGCCCGCCGCCGTCGCGGCGCGCGCGTGGTCGTCGTACCCTGGAGCCATGAGCATGACGGAACCCGGTGGCGGCCTCGACGTGATGGACCGTGAGCTCGAGAAGCTCCTCGAGGAAGAGGCGATCGAGCCCGGCGACCACGAGCGCTTCTCGCACTACGTCAAGAAGGACAAGATCCTGCAGTCGGCCCTGACCGGCAAGCCCGTCAAGGCCCTGTGCGGGAAGAAGTGGATCCCCGGGCGCGACCCCGAGAAGTTCCCGGTCTGCCCCGACTGCAAGGCGATCTACGAGAAGATGAAAGCGGAGTGACGCCGACGCTCAGATGACGAGTGTGGGGATGGCCGGGTCGCCCCGACCGATGCGGGACGCGTCGGCGGGCAGCTCGGCCTTCGCCATCTTGTGGTGCGCGCGGGCCGCCTCGACGCCCTGCACGCCGAGGAACGCCGGGTCCACCTCGCCGTTGGTCACCACCGGGACGAGCAACGGGCGCTCGTCCGGGCCCACCTGCCCCGAGGTGAGCACGACCTCGGCGGTGGCGATGCCGTTCCGGAGCCGGCGACCGGCCTGCTTGCGGCCGCCGACCGTGGCCTTCTCGGCCGACTTCTTCGCGACCGGGACCCAGTCGCCTCCGGTTCCGCCCTCGCTCGCGTCGCGGTGGCTCGCGTCGCGGTGTGCGACGAGCTTGAACACCATGCCGGCGGCCGGGTGCCCCGAGCCGGACACTACCGAGGTCCCGACGCCGTAGGAGTCCACCGGGGCCGCGCGGAGTGCCGCGATCGTGTACTCGTCGAGGTCGTTCGTGACGGTGATCTTCGTCTCGGTCGCGCCGAGCCGGTCGAGCTGCGCACGGACCGAGGCCACGACGGACGGCAGGTCGCCGCTGTCGATGCGGACCGCTCCGAGCTTGCCGTCGGTGAGCCGGACCGCGGTGTCGACCGCGGCCTCGATGTCGTACGTGTCGACGAGGAGCGTCGTGCCGGTCCCGAGCGCGTCGATCTGCGAGCGGAAGGCGTCCTCCTCGGTGTCGTGCAGGAGCGTGAACGCGTGCGCCGCGGTGCCCATCGTCGGGATGCCCCAGGTGCGCCCGGCCTCGAGGTTGCTCGTCGCCCCGAAGCCCGCGATGTACGCGGCCCGGGCGGCGGCGACCGCGTTCCACTCACCCGTGCGTCGCGACCCCATCTCGGCGAGCGGGCGTCCGTCGGCCGCCGAGACCATGCGTGCCGCCGCACTCGCGATCGCGCTGTCCGCGTTGAAGATGCTGAGTGCGAGGGTCTCGAGGACCACCGCCTCGGCGAAGGTGCCCTCGATCTGCAGGACGGGGGAGTTCGGGAAGAACACCTCGCCCTCGCGGTAGGCGCGGATGTCGCCCGTGAACCGGTAGTCGGCGAGGTACGCGGCCGTCCCGGCGTCGATGACTCCGCGGTCGCGCAGGAAGGCGATCTCCTCGTCGCCGAACCGGAAGTCGGTCAGCGCGGTGAGGAACCGGCCGAGGCCCGCGGCCACCCCGTAGCGGCGTCCGTCGGGCAGTCGGCGCGCGAAGACCTCGAACACGCAGCGGCGGTCGGCCGTGCCGTCCTTGAGGGCTGCGTCGACCATGGTGAGTTCGTACTGGTCCGTCAGGAGCGCGCTGGTCACCTCTCCGACACTAGTGTCGCGCGGCCTCCGAGGTGCGGTCCGCGCGGCGGCGCCCCCCGGCCGCCGGGGCGGGTGCGGCGGGTGCAGCGGCGCGAGCGGGCGCGCGACCGGGCTCGCGAGCGGGCGAATTGTGTCCCGTTCGGGTGCCGAGCGGTGCGGATTCCGCCCGCTCGCGGGGTGGCCGGGTGCGGGGGTGGAGGTGACGGCCTGGAGGCGCGGCTCGGCCTGGCGGGGGTAGGTCGCGCCTCCAGGCGGTCCGGAGGGTGCGGCGGGGCGAGCGGGCAGAGTGTGTCCCGCTCGGGTGCCGAGCGGTGCGGATTCCGCCCGCTCGCGGGGGACCGGCGGGTGCTGCGGGGCGAGCGGGCGAAGTGTGTCCCGCTCGGGCGCCGAGCGGTGCGCGTTCCGCCCGCTCGCGGAGCGGGCGGGGAGGGCGGGGCCGCGCGTCGGTACGCTGGTGTCGTGACGGATGCACCGATCGGAGTCTTCGACAGCGGGGTCGGCGGGCTCACGGTGGCCCGCGCCATCATCGACCAGCTGCCGCGCGAGAGCATCCGGTACGTGGGCGACACCGTGCACTCGCCGTACGGTCCGAAGCCGATCGCGGACGTCCGCCGCTACGCGCTCGAGGTGATGGACGACCTCGTCGAGCAGGGGGTGAAGGCGCTCGTGATCGCGTGCAACACCGCGTCCTCCGCCGTGCTCCGGGATGCCCGCGAACGGTACGAGCAGGCGTACGGCATCCCCGTCGTCGAGGTCATCCAGCCCGCCGCACGCGCCGCCGTGAAGCAGACCCGCACCGGACGCATCGGTGTGATCGGCACGGTCGGCACCATCGCCTCGCGCTCCTACGAGGACGCCTTCGCGGTCGCCTCGGACATCACGCTCAGCCTCGCCGCCTGCCCGCGGTTCGTCGAGTTCGTCGAGGCCGGGGACACCTCCTCCCCGGCACTCCGCGAGGTCGCAGCGGGCTACCTCGCACCGATCCGGGCTGCAGACGTCGACACGCTCGTGCTCGGCTGCACCCACTACCCGCTCATGTTCGCAGCGATCCAGTACGTGATGGGTCCGGACGTGACGCTCGTCTCCAGCGCCGAGGAGACCGCCAACGACGTGTACCGCCGACTCGTCGAACACGGACTCGAACGCACCACCACCGAGCCGCCGACCTACTCGTTCGAGGCGACCGGCGACGACAAGAACGGCTTCATCCGACTCGCCCGACGCTTCCTCGGCCCCGAGGTCTCCAGCGTCGGCCACCTCCAGACCGGGGCCATCACGCTGCCCCGCATCGAAAGGACCCCATGACCGACACGCTCCGCATCGACGGCCGCACCGCGACCGACCACCGTCCCGTCACGATCGAGCGGGGGTGGAGCACGCAGGCCGAGGGCAGCGCGCTCATCTCCTTCGGCAACACCAAGGTGCTCTGCACCGCGTCCTTCACGAACGGCGTCCCGCGCTGGCTCGCCGGCAAGGGCACCGGCTGGGTCACCGCCGAGTACTCGATGCTGCCCCGCTCGACGAACGAGCGCATGCAGCGCGAGTCGATCAAGGGCAAGGTCGGCGGTCGCACGCACGAGATCTCGCGCCTCATCGGACGCTCCCTGCGTGCCGTCGTCGACACCAAGGGCCTCGGCGAGAACACCCTCGTCATCGACTGCGACGTGCTGCAGGCCGATGGCGGTACCCGCACGGCGTCGATCACCGGCGCGTACGTCGCCATGGTCGACGCGATCGAGTGGGGCCGCGAGCGCGGCTTCGTCGGGAAGAAGGCGACCCCGCTGCTCGACAGCGTGCAGGCCATCTCCGTCGGGATCGTCAAGGGCGAGCCGATGCTCGACCTCGCGTACACCGAGGACTCCGCCGCCGACACCGACATGAACATCGTCACCACCGGGTCGGGGAAGTTCATCGAGGTGCAGGGCACGGCCGAGCACGCGCCGTTCGACCGCGACGAGCTCAACACGCTGCTCGACCTCGGGCTCGCCGGCAACCAGTCCCTCGCGGCCATCCAGCGCGAGGTGCTCGGACTGTGACCGGGACCGTCGTCCTCGCGACGCACAACCAGGGCAAGGTCGTCGAACTGCGCGAGATCCTCGGCTCGGCGTTGGGCGAGGGTGTCGAGCTCGTCGGCTACGACGGCCCGGAGCCGGTCGAGGACGGCGACACCTACGCCGCCAACGCCCTCATCAAGGCACGCGCAGCGGTCGCGCACACGGGCCTCCCGGCGCTCGCCGACGACTCCGGCATCGCCGTGGACGCGCTCGGCGGTGCGCCCGGCATCCACTCGGCGCGCTACGCCGGCACCCGGGTCGATGCGGACAACATCGCGCTGCTGCTGCGGAACCTCGAGGGCGTGCTGGAGCGGACCGCGGCCTTCGTCTGCGCAGCGGCGTTCGTCACGCCCGAGGGCGAGGAGCACGTGGTCGAGGCGGTGTGGAACGGCGAGGTGCTGACCGAGCCGACCGGGACTGGCGGGCACGGGTACGACCCGGTGTTCCGGTCCGACGACTCCGACCGGTCGTCGGCGGAGCTCACGCGCGAGGAGAAGAACGCGCTCTCGCACCGCAGCAAGGCGTTCCGCGGGATCGCGCCCGTGGTGCGGGAACACTTCGGCGTCTGACGGTCACGCGCGCCGGCGACGGCGCACAACCAACGGCACCCGGAACCACGTCGTGACGTGGTTCCGGGTGTCTTTGGTTGTGCGAAGCGCCCGCGCGACCGCGCGGCGAAATCGACGGGGCCGACGCCGGACCGGGCCGGCGTCGAGCGGGCAGGACACGCCGTACGCGCGCCGGCGAGCGGGCGGAATGTGTCGACTGGACGCGCCGAGGGTGACGTATTTCGCCCGCCCGGCGGCGAAGCGGTGACCCGGCGGCTGCGGCGACGGGGCCGACGCCGGACCGGGCCGGCGTCGAGCGGGCAGGACACGCCGCACGCGCGCCGGCGAGCGGGCGGAACGTGTCGACTGGACGCGCCGAGGCTGACGTATTTCGCCCGCTCGGCGGCGAAGCGCCGACCCAGCGGCGAAGCGGCGAAGCGACGAAGCGGACGGACAGGAGGCGCGGTGCCAGCCGGCACCGCGCCTCCTGTCCGGCAGGACGGGACCGTCAGCGCTGCGGTTCGGTCCCCGCCTCGGCCGCGGCCTCGTCGCGCTTGGCCTTGCGTGCGTTCCGCACGTAGGTCAGCGCCATCGGCACCACCGTCACGACGACGGCCGCGAGCAGGATGATGTCGATGTACTCGCGGACGATGTGCGCGACGAACGGGATGTGCCCGATGAAGTACCCGAGGAACGTCACACCGACGCCCCAGATGACGGCGCCGATCGCGTTGTACAGCGAGTACTTCTTGTAGTTCATCCGGCCGACACCGGCGGCGATCGGCAGGAAGGTGCGCACGACCGGGACGAAGCGGGCGAGGATCACGGCGAGCGGTCCGAAGCGGTGGAAGAACGCGTTCGTGCGGTCGACGTTGGCCTTCGAGAAGAGCCCGCTCTCCTTGCGCTCGAAGATCGGGGGCCCGGCCTTCTTGCCGATGTAGTAGCCGAGCTCGCCGCCGAGGAACGCCGAGGCAGCGATCATCAGCGCCGCGACCCAGACCGGGATGCCGCCGATCTCGCCGCCGCGGTCGAAGGCGAAGAGGCCGGTGATCACGAGGAGGCTGTCGCCCGGGAAGATGAAGCCGACCAGCAGCCCGGTCTCGGCGAAGATGATGGCGCACACCACGAACACGGCGATGGCCCCGAAGTTGTCGAGGATGTACTGCGGATCCAGCCAGGGGATCAGGGCGAGTGCGACGGAGTGCATGGTTCTTCCGGTCGTGGAGGCGGGGCACGGGGAGTCGTCCCGCAGGACGAGGGTACCGTCCGCGGATGACGGCAACGTCCCTCGGTGGTATGAGATGCGTGAGGACGCAACCTCTGGTGCGGAAGGAGGGACTCGAACCCTCACGCCAGGGGCACAGGAACCTAAATCCTGCGTGTCTACCGATTCCACCACTCCCGCGAGCAGCGGCAGTCTACCGAGGGCGACTGGCGTGCCGGGAGCGAGCCGCGCCTCCTGGACCCGCCGGCGGACGCCGGAGCGTCAGCGCAGCGTCCGGGGGAGGTACCGCGGCACGTACCGCAGCAGGATGCCGGCACCCACGAGGCCGAGGACGCCCATCACCCCGCTCGCGACGGCGATCGACGCGACGGCGGTGACGCCGGAGATGAGGAGCGGCGCAGCGGCCTGCCCGAAGTCCCCGGTGAACCGCCAGGCGCCGAGGAAGGGTGCCGGGTGGTCCCGGGGCGCGAGGTCCGCGCCGAGCGTCATGAGGATGCCGGACCCGACGCCGTTCGCGAGCGACATCCCCATCGCGATCGCGACGAACCAAGCGACGCGGGCGTCGAGGTGTCCGGACCAGGCGAGCAGGAAGTAGCTGATGCTCAGGCCGACCATGCAGGGCAGGGCGCTCGCGAGCCGTCCCCACCGGTCCATGATCTGCCCGCTCGTGTAGAACAGCGCGAAGTCGACGGCGCCGGCGATGCCGATGACGAGGGCCGCGGTGGAGTCGTCGAGCCCGACGCTGACCGCCCAGAGCGGCAGGATGACCTGGCGGCCGGCGCGGAGCGCGCCGATCAGGCCGGCGCCGCTGCCGAGTCGGAGGAGGACGGCCCGGTTCGCGCGGATGGTGCGGAAGAGGCCGTGCGCTTCCTCCTGGACGAACTGCGCCCCGGTGTCGGTCGGCGGCTCGGTCGCGGCCGGTCGGCCGGTCGTGTCGGCGGTGGTCGCGACGGTCCCGTCGCTCGCGTCGTCCGTCGCGGGCCGGGAGGCGCGGCTCGGCCTCCGGAAGCCGCGTGCGCCCGTCGCCGGGTCGCGCAGGACGACGAGCGTCAGCGCCGCCAGCAGGCAGCAGACGATGTGGATCCAGAACGCGCTCTGCGTGGTGCCCGTCAGGTGCACGACACCGGCGGCGATGAACGGGCCGACGAAGTACCCGAAGCGGAACACCCCGCCGAGGCTCGACAGCGCCCGGGCCCGGATGTGCAGCGGGATCGCGCTGGTCATGTACGCGTGCCGGGCGAGCGCGAAGACCGCGGTGGAGACACCGACGAGGAACACCCCGAGGGCGAGGACCCACGGGTTCGGCGCGATCGTGCAGACCAGGAGGCCGACGACGGACACCACGGCGGCGCCGATCATGGCGTTGCGCTCACCGATCCGGGCGACGACGACGCCCGACGGGACGTCGCCGATGAGCTCGCCGACGAGGATCAGGGCCGCGACGAAGCCCGCGAACGCGAGGCTCGCGCCGAGGGAGTCCGCGGCGATCGGGATGATCGGGATGATCGCGCCCTCGCCGATCGCGAAGAGCGCGGCGGGCAGGAACCCGGACAGCAGGACCGACCGGAAGTCGAAGGCAGGGGTCTCGGAGGTCATCGCTCGTGCAACGGTACGCCCGCGGTACCGCTTCGGCGGCGGGTTACCCTGGAGGCATGCGAGTTCTGGCGGCGATGAGCGGTGGGGTCGACTCGGCGGTGGCCGCGGCACGGGCCGTCGACGCCGGGCACGACGTGGTCGGCGTGCACCTCGCGCTGAGTCGCATGCCCGGGACCCTCCGCACCGGCAGCCGCGGGTGCTGCACGATCGAGGACTCGATGGACGCCCAGCGCGCCGCGTCCGCGCTCGGCATCCCGTACTACGTGTGGGACTTCTCGGCCCGGTTCAAGGAGGACGTCGTCGACGACTTCGTGGCCGAGTACCAGGCCGGTCGCACGCCGAACCCCTGCATGCGGTGCAACGAGCGGATCAAGTTCGCGGCGCTGCTCGAGAAGGCGCTCGCCCTCGGGTTCGACGCCGTCTGCACCGGGCACTACGCCTCGATCGTCACCGGTCCGGACGGGTCGCGCGAGCTGCACCGTTCGGCGGCGTGGGCGAAGGACCAGTCGTACGTCCTCGGCGTCCTCACTGCGGAGCAGCTCCAGCACGCGATGTTCCCGCTCGGCGCGACGCCCTCGAAGGACGAGGTCCGAGCCGAGGCAGCAGCGCGAGGCCTCACCGTGGCGCAGAAGCCCGACTCCTACGACATCTGCTTCATCCCCGACGGCGACACCCGCGGCTGGCTGGCGGACCGCGTCGGCACCGCGCCGGGCGACGTCGTCGAGCGCGACGGCACGGTCGTCGGCGCGCACGAGGGTGCGACCGGCTACACCGTCGGACAGCGTCGGGGCCTGCACCTCGGACGGCCAGCACCGGACGGCAAGCCCCGGTTCGTGCTCGAGATCCGCCCGAAGGAGAACACCGTCGTGGTCGGCCCGAAGGAGGCGCTCGACGTGACCTCGATGTCCGGGTCGCGCTTCACCTGGGCGGGCACGGCACCGGCCGACCCCGCCGTGCCGTTCGCGTGCGACGTGCAGATCCGGGCGCACGCCGACCCGGTGCCGGCCACCGCGCGGGTGGCCGACGGCCAGCTGGTCATCGACGTCGACGAGCCGCTCTCGGGCGTCGCGCCGGGGCAGACCGCGGTGGTCTACGTCGGCACGCGGGTGCTCGGACAGTGCACGATCGACGCCACGGTCTCGGCGGTCCCGGCCACCGTCTGAGCGCTCGACGCTCCCGGCCGACCGGTCGCTGCGCGTCCGGTCGGTGGTTGCCGGTAGAACTGGAGGCATGAGCGACACGACGCCCGCGGACTCGACGTTCGAGACGATCGACCCCGCCGCACTCGACGCGGCGCAGGCGCAGCGCGAGGTCGACCGGCTGCGGTCCCTGATCAACGACCTGCGGCACGCCTACTACGACGAGAACGGCTCGACGGTCGCGGATGGCGACTACGACGCGCTCGTCCACCGACTCGACGCGATCGAGCGGCGCTTCCCGGAGCTGCTGACGGACGACAGCCCAACGCAGACCGTCGGTGGGCAGGCGCAGACCGTGCAGTTCGCGCCGGTCGAGCACGCCGAGCGCATGCTCAGCCTCGACAACGTGTTCAGCCCCGACGAACTCGTCGACTGGGCGGTGAAGGTGCAGCGCGACGCCGGCGCCGAGCGCGTCCGCTTCCTCACCGAGCTGAAGATCGACGGGCTCGCGATCAACCTGCGGTACGAGAACGGTCGGCTCGTCTCGGCCGCGACCCGCGGCGACGGCGTCGTCGGCGAGGACGTCACCGGCAACGTCCGCACGATGGGCACCATCCCGGACCGGCTGTCCGGCTCCGGCCACCCGCCGATCGTCGAGGTCCGTGGCGAGATCTTCTTCCCGGTCGAGCAGTTCGACGAACTCAACGCCAGGCAGCGCGACGCGGGCGAGCGGCTGTTCGCCAACCCGCGGAACGCCGCCGCCGGGTCCCTCCGCCAGAAGGAAGACGGCAAGTCCGAGGCGAAGCGCGAACTCATGGTCGACCGGCTGCGCCGCCTCCGCATGCTCGTGCACGGCATCGGGGCCTGGCCCGTCCCCGAACTCGAGCGGGACACCGACGTCCGCGCACAGTCCGAGGTCTACGAGCTCCTCGCGACGTGGGGCCTGCCGACGAGTTCCCACTACCGGGTCTTCGACTCCATCGACGAGGTGCTGGCCTTCGTCAAGGACTACGGCGAGCGACGTGCCTCGGTCGAGCACCAGATCGACGGCATCGTGATCAAGGTCGACGACCTCGCCCTGCACGAGGAACTCGGGTCGACCTCGCGCGCACCTCGCTGGGCGATCGCGTACAAGTACCCGCCGGAAGAGGTCCACACGACCCTCCTCGACGTGGTCGTCAGCGTCGGCCGGACCGGTCGCGCGACACCGTTCGCGGTGATGGCCCCGGCCGAGGTCGCGGGCTCGGTCGTCCGTCAGGCCACGCTGCACAACCAGCAGGTCGTCAAGGCGAAGGGCGTCCTCATCGGGGACACCGTCGTGCTGCGCAAGGCCGGCGACGTCATCCCCGAGGTGCTCGGGCCGGTCGTCGAGCTCCGGGACGGCAGCGAGCGTGAGTTCGTGATGCCGACGAACTGCCCCGAGTGCGGCACGCCCCTCGCCCCGGCGAAGGAGGGCGACATCGACCTCCGCTGCCCGAACGCGAAGAGCTGCCCGGCGCAGGTGCGCGGCCGCGTCGAGCACATCGCCTCGCGCGGGTCGCTCGACATCGAGGGGCTGGGCGAGGTCGCCGCGGCCGCCCTGACGCAGCCCCTGCACCCGGAGCAGCCGCCGCTCGAGACCGAGGCCGGGCTGTTCGATCTGACGATGGAGGACATCGTCCCGATCGAGGTCATCGTGCGCGACGCCGAGACCGGCATGGAGAAGACCACCGACGACGGTGCGCCGAAGCGGGTCACCCCGTTCAGCCGGGCGCGCAAGAAGACCGATCCGCCGTTCGACCCCGACGCACGCGGAGCGGACTACACGGGCGAACCGAGCCGGTACCCGTCGAAGAACGCGTTCGAGATGCTCGCGAACATCGACGCCGCGAAGACCAAGCCGCTCTGGCGGATCATGGTCGGCCTGAGCATCCGGCACGTCGGTCCGGTGGCGGCGCGCGCGCTCGCGAACCACTTCGGCTCCCTCGACGCCATCCGGTCTGCCTCGCGCGAGGAACTCGCCGCGGTGGACGGTGTCGGCGGCATCATCGCGGACGCGCTGCTCGACTGGTTCGAGGTCGACTGGCACCGCGAGATCATCGACCGCTGGACGGCGGCCGGCGTGCAGTTCACGACACCCGGCCACCCCGGGCCCGGCGCCGCGGCCGTCGAGGGTGGTGTGCTCAGCGGGCTCACGGTGGTCGCGACCGGGTCCCTCGAGGGGTACAGCAGGGAAGGTGCGCAGGAAGCGATCATCGCCGCCGGTGGGAAGGCCGCCTCGAGCGTGAGCAAGAAGACGGACTTCGTCGCGGCGGGTCCCGGAGCCGGCTCGAAGCTCACGAAGGCCGAGCAGCTCGGCGTCCGGATCATCGACGCCGAGCAGTTCCGGGTGCTCGTCACCGAGGGGCCGGCGGCGCTCGGCGACGCGGTAGACGACGAGGCCGAGGGCGGCACCGAGGGCTGAGTTCCGCTCAGGAGCACGACCGGGCACTGTCCGGCGACCGCGGCGCGCCATGTCCTGCACCCAGTTCAGGGGGCAAGTTGCATCGCGCACGTCCCTCGGACGGGTATTCTCCATACACTTGACGGAGCATCACTCGTCGTCTGCAGGGAGGCGACGGGACGGCCTTCCCGGGGGAGACCCGAATGCTGCTCATCGCCGCGGCTCTGCTCACCGCCTCGATGCACTCATTCGGAGTGGTCGAGGCCCCGGTCGTGCCCGCCGTCCAGTCGGTTGCCGTCGTGCACGCCGTCGCCGAGGTCCCTGAAGGACCCTCAGTACCCCGACCGGTCATGACCGGGGTACATCTCGCCGCGTCGGTCTCGGTGGCCGGCACGACGTCCGCGCCGGTCTCGGTGGCCGGCACGACGTCCGCGTCGGTCTCGGTGACCGGCACGATGTCCGCGCCGGTCTCGGTGGCCGGCACGACGTCCGCGCCGGGCGACGTCACCGTCGACCACGGTCGGGCGTTCCTCGACGACCTGTCCTCGCTCGACCGTGCGGACCTGTTCCGGGCCGATCGCGACCGGCGCGTGCTCGCGACCGCCGAGGACGACCCGCCGACCGCCGCCGAGGTGGCCGCCTGGTGGTCGGGACTCGACGACGACGAGCGCGAGGCGCTGACCTCCTGCGCACCGTCCGTCATCGGCAACCTCGACGGCGTGCCGTACGCCGAACGCGACCGCGCGAACCGAGCCGTCCTCGCCCGCGGACTCGCCGACGCCGCCGCCGGTGCCGCCGTGAAGGCCATGCTCGGCCAGGTCCGCGACGCGCTCGTGCACGAGGTCGGCGCCCCGGACCGTTCCCTCATCACGCTCGACACCCGGGGGTCCGGTCGGGCCGCCATCGCCGTCGGTGACCTGGCGAGCGCCGCCGACGTGACGGTCGTGGTCCCCGGGATGTTCTTCACCGTCACCGGGCAGATGGCGGACTTCACGAACACCGCGAACGACCTGTACACCGAACAGGCGACGGTCGCCGGGCTGGCAGCTCCCGGGTCGGGGAACGGCGTCGCCGTGGTGGCCTGGATGGGCTACCGCACGCCGGACCTGTCGAACATCATGTCCCTCGGCCTCGCGAAGACCGGTGCCGACCGGCTCGCGCGCACGGTCGGCGGACTCCGAGCGGTCCGAGCCGGCGACGAGCCGCGGGTGAACATCGTCGCCCACTCGTACGGGTCGACCACCGCGCTCATGGCGCTGGCGTCCGGACGGATGCGCGCGGACTCGTTGACCGTCCTGGGGTCCCCGGGGAGCGACGTCCGCTCCGCGGCCGACCTGGCCGTCGGCAGCGGACAGGTCTTCGTCGGCGACGCGCACAGCGACCCGGTCGCCGGGTCCGGGTACTTCGGCACCGACCCGGGAGCCGCGGGGTTCGGCTCGACCGTGCTCGACCTGACCGGTGGCGTCGACGCCCAGGACGCCGGTGACGTCTTCCGTCGACCGGTCGGCCACAACGACTACCTCAAGCCGGGGACCGCGTCGCTGCACGACGTGGCGCTCATCGCCGTCGGTCGGGGCGACCTCGTCCGCGAGCAGGTGCGTCGGGGCGAGCGCGGTGGTGAGGGGATGCCGCAGGCGTCGCCGGACATGTACCTCGTGCGACCACAGGACCTCCAGCCCCGCGACTGATCCTGGGTGGCAACCTGAACACGGGCGCAGCCAGGACTCGTTCCGCGGCAGAACCAGTCCAGACCGCCCTCGTACCGTGCCCCCATGCGTGTGGTGCGATGGCCTGGTGCTCTCCTGACGTTCGTGGCGATGTCGGCGCTGGCCGGCATGCTCGTCGCCGTGGCGGTCACGCCCGCGGTCGCCGTCGCCGGTGAGGGGACGTCCGGTGCAGTGTCCTTCTTCGAGGACCTGCCGAGCTACCTCGACATCCAGACACCGCAACAGGTGTCGTCCGTCTACGCCACCAAGGACGGGCACCAGGTCAAGATCGCGTCGTTCTACGCCGAGAACCGCACCACGGTGGCGTCCGACGCGATGGCGAAGTCGCTCAAGCAAGCGGCGATCGACACCGAGGACCCGCGCTTCTACGACGAGGGCGGCATCGACGTCGTCGGGACGCTCCGGGGCGCGGCGGCGACGGTCGTCGGCGGGGACGTGCAGGGCGGGTCGAGCATCACCCAGCAGTACGTCAAGAACGTCCTCGTGCAGCAGTGCGAGGAGCTCACCGGCAAGGACGCGGCCGACACCGAGAAGAAGGTCGCCGCCTGCTACCAAGACGCGGCCGGCGTGACGCCGCAGCGCAAGCTCCAGGAGATGCGGTACGCGATCGCCGTGAACAAGAAGTACTCGAAGGACCAGATCCTCACCGGGTACCTCAACCTCGTCGGGCTCGGTGGCCGGGTCTACGGCGCCGAGGCCGGTGCCGAGTACTACTTCGGCGTGCACGCGAAGGACCTCTCGCTCGTGCAGTCCGCCACGCTCGTCGCCATCCTGAACAACCCGTCGAACCTGCGCATCGACCAGCCCACGAACACGGACAACGGCGCGAAGAACGGTTACGCCGCGACCAAGGAACGCCGCGACTACGTCCTGCAGCGGATGTACGTCCACCACGACATCACGAAGGCGCAGCTCGACCAGGCCAAGGCGACGCCGATCACGCCGAAGATCACCGCCACGGCGAACGGCTGCTCGTCGGCCGCGAGCGGGTACGACGCGGGCTACTTCTGCGACTACGTGCGCGATCAGGTGCTGCAGGACCCGGCGTTCGGCAAGACGGCCGCCGAGCGCATCGCGACGCTCGACACCAAGGGCCTCGAGATCCACACCTCGCTCGACCTCGACCTGCAGTCCCGGGCGCAGACCGCCCTGTCGACCTACGTCCCGTCGACGATGGCGGGCGTCGACGTCGGCGGGTCGAACGTCACGGTCGAGCCGGGGACGGGTCGGATCCTGTCGATGGTGCAGAACACCGCGTACACCCAGGGCGACACCGGCGCGGCCGGCTCCACCGCCGTCAACTACAGCGCCGACAGCGGCTATGGCAACTCCGGCGGCTTCCAGACCGGCTCCACCTACAAGGTGTTCACCCTCGCCGAGTGGCTCGCGACCGGGCACACGCTGTCGCAGTCGGTGTCGACGACGGAGCACACCTTCCAGAACTCCGAGTTCACGAACTCCTGCCAGAACGTCAGCGGCGGCACCTGGCCGGTGTCGAACGCCGAATCGGTGCCCGCGTCGATGACGGTGCAGGCGGCGACGTCCGAGTCGATCAACACCGCGTACGCCGCGATGGGCAAGCAGCTCGACCTGTGCAAGATCGCCGGGGTCGCCCAGGCGATGGGCATCCACCCGGCATCCGGCGGCGCGCTCGGACAGACCCCGGCGTCGATCCTCGGCGTGAACAACCTGTCGCCGATCGACCTCGCCGAGGCCTACGCGGGCTTCGCGAACGGCGGTGTCGTCTGCACGCCGACCGCGATCGACTCGGTCACCGAGGCCGACGGCACGACGATCACCCCGACGCCCGCGTCCTGCACACGGGGCGTCGCGGCCGACGTGGCCGGCACGGTCGACTACGCGCTGCAGGGCGTCCTCACGGGCTCGGGCACGGCCGCGAGCGCGAACCCTGGTGACAGCGTCCCGAAGTTCGCCAAGACCGGGACGACCGACGGCGACGTGCAGAACTGGCTCGTCACCTCGAGCACGAAGTACACGAACGCGACGTGGATCGGCAACGTGCAGGGCGGCGTGAGCCTCGCGAACTGGCCGTTCCTGCAGGGGACCACCGGGTACAGCGCGAAGTTCGGCGTCGGGAGGTCGATGATGTCCTACCTCGACCAGACCGTCGGTGGCGGGACGCTGCCGACCCCGAACGCGGCGATGATCGGGCAGGCCAGCCACACCTCGTCGAACTCGTCGTCCACCTCGTCGTCGAACGGGTCGTCGGACTCCTCGGCCGGTGCGGCGGCGAACGGGTCGCCCAGTACGCCGACCGGCTCCACGCCGGGGGACTCCACGTCCACAGCGCAGCAGGGGCAGCAGCAGTCTCCCCAGAAGCAGACGGGGAAGCAGAAGGGCCACTGACGCTCCAATAGACTGGTGCGCAATCCACGAACCGATCGACGGAGCACCATGCCTGACATCACGAGCGAGCAGGTCGCCCACCTGGCGAACCTCGCACGTATCGCACTCACGCCCGAAGAGATCGAGAAGCTCACGGGGGAGCTGTCGCACATCGTCGACAGCGTCGCCAAGGTCACCGAGGTCGCGACCCCGGACGTGCCGGCGACGAGCCACCCCGTGCCGCTCGGCAACGTCACCCGACCCGACGTGGTGGGCCAGACCCTCACGCAGGAGCAGGCGCTCTCGGGCGCCCCCGACTCCGACGGCGAACGGTTCCGCGTGACGGCCATCCTCGGCGAAGAACAGTAGGGCGAAGACCAGTGACTGACGACATCACGAAGCTGAGCGCCGCTGCGCTCGCCGACGCCCTCGTGGCGCGCGACGTCTCGAGCGTCGAGGCGACCCAGGCGCACCTCGACCGCATCCAGGCGGTGGACGGCGACGTCCACGCCTTCCTGCACGTCAACCAGAACGCCATCGCTGCGGCGAAGTCGATCGACTCCCGCCGTGCCGCCGGCGACGACCTCGGTCCGCTCGCCGGCGTGCCGATCGCGATCAAGGACGTCCTGTGCACGCAGGACATGCCGACGACCTCGGGGTCGAAGATCCTCGAAGGCTGGGTACCGCCCTACGACGCCACCCCGGTCGCGAAGCTCCGTGCCGCCGGTCTCGTCCCGCTCGGCAAGACCAACATGGACGAGTTCGCGATGGGCTCGACCACCGAGTTCTCGGCGTACGGGCCGACGCACAACCCGTGGGACCTCGACCGCATCCCCGGCGGGTCCGGCGGCGGTTCGGCGGCCGCGGTCGCCGCGCACGAGGCCCCGCTCGCCCTCGGTTCGGACACCGGCGGGTCGATCCGTCAGCCGGGTGCCGTCACCGGCACCGTCGGTGTGAAGCCCACGTACGGCGGCGTCAGCCGCTACGGTGCGATCGCCCTGGCGTCCAGCCTCGACCAGGTCGGCCCGGTGTCCCGGACCGTCCTCGACGCCGCGCTCCTGCACGACGTGATCGGCGGGCACGACCCCCGGGACTCCACGAGCATCCCCGACGCCTGGCCCTCGATGGCAGCCGCCGCGCGCGAAGGCCTGCAGGCCGACACGCTGCGCGGGCTGCGCGTGGGCGTGGTGAAGGAGCTGGCCGGTGGCGAGGGCTTCCAGGCCGGTGTCACCCAGCGCTTCCAAGAGACGGTGGCCCTGCTCGAGTCGGCCGGTGCCGTCGTCGTCGAGATCGACGCCCCCTCGTTCGCCTACGCGATCAGCGCGTACTACCTGATCCTCCCGGCCGAGGCGTCGTCGAACCTCGCGAAGTTCGACTCCGTCCGCTTCGGGCTCCGCGTGACGCCCGAGAACGGCGCCACCGTCGAGGACGTCATGGCCGCGACGCGCGAAGCCGGCTTCGGGCCCGAGGTGAAGCGCCGCATCATCCTCGGCACCTACGCGCTGAGCGCCGGCTACTACGACGCCTACTACGGGTCCGCGCAGAAGGTCCGGACGCTCGTCCAGCGCGACTTCCAGGCCGCGTTCGAGCAGGTCGACCTGCTCGTCAGCCCGTCGGCACCGACGACCGCGTTCCCGATCGGTGAGCGCATCGACGACCCGCTGGCGATGTACCTCAACGACCTGACGACGATCCCGGCGAACCTCGCGGGGGTCCCGGGCATGAGCATCCCGAACGGCCTCGCGCCCGAGGACTCCCTGCCCACGGGCGTCCAGCTCATGGCGCCGCAGCGCGAGGACGCACGGCTCTACCGCTACGGTGCCGCGCTCGAGCGTCTGCTCGAGCAGCAGTGGGGCCACCCGCTCATCGACAGCATCCCGGACCTCGACCAGAGTCAGCAGTCCGCTGCGCAGGAAGGTGTGATCTGATGGCGCAGAAGGACGCGCTGATGGACTTCGACGAGGCACTCCGGCTGTACGAGCCGGTCCTCGGGTTCGAGGTCCACGTCGAGCTCGCGACGAAGACCAAGATGTTCTCCGACGCGCCGAACTTCTTCGGCGGCGAGCCGAACACGAACGTGACGCCGGTCGACCTCGGGCTGCCCGGGTCGCTGCCGGTCGTCAACGCCCAGGCCGTGCGCTACTCGATCCAGCTCGGGCTCGCGCTCGGCTGCTCGATCGCCGAGTCCTCGCGGTTCGCCCGGAAGAACTACTACTACCCGGACAACCCGAAGAACTACCAGATCTCGCAGTACGACGAGCCGATCGCCTACGAGGGCGAGGTCGAGGTCGAGCTCGCCGACGGCACGATCTTCCAGGTGCCGATCGAGCGCGCCCACATGGAGGAGGACGCCGGCAAGCTGACGCACGTCGGCGGTGCCACCGGTCGCATCCAGGGTGCCGAGTACTCGCTCGTCGACTACAACCGTGCCGGCGTGCCGCTCGTCGAGATCGTCACGAAGCCGATCTTCGGCGCCGAGGAGCGCGCACCCGAGCTCGGCGCGGCGTACGTGCAGGTCATCCGCGACCTGGTCCGGGCACTCGGCGTCTCCGAGGCCCGCATGGAGCGCGGCAACCTCCGGTGCGACGCGAACATCTCGCTGCGTCCCCGCGGTCAGGAGAAGCTCGGGACCCGCACCGAGACCAAGAACGTCAACTCCTTCCGCGCCGTCGAGCGCGCCATCCGCTACGAGATCCAGCGGCAGGCCGCGATCCTCGCCGCCGGCGGCTCGATCACGCAGGAGACCCGGCATTGGCACGAGGACACCGGCCGGACCTCGGCGGGCCGCCCGAAGTCGGACGCCGACGACTACCGCTACTTCCCGGAGCCCGACCTGCTCCCGGTGGTGCCGGACCCGGCCGTCATCGAGGAGCTCCGTGCCGCGCTGCCCGAGGCCCCGGTGGCGCGTCGCCGTCGACTCAAGAGCGACTGGGGCTTCACGGACCTCGAGTTCCAGGACGTCGTGAACGGCGGGCTCCTCGACGAGCTCGAGGGGACCGTCGCGGCCGGTGCCGCACCGCAGGCCGCGCGCAAGTGGTGGACGGGTGAGATCAGCCGTGTCGCGAACACGCAGGACGCCGCCCCCGGCGACCTCGTGTCGCCGCAGCACGTGGCGGAGCTCATCGGCCTCGTCGAGTCCGGCGACCTGACCGACCGTCTGGCCCGCCAGGTGCTCGAGGGCGTCATCGCGGGCGAGGGATCGCCGGCGCAGGTCGTCGAGTCGCGTGGGCTCAAGGTCGTGTCGGACGACTCGGCGCTCACCGCCGCGGTCGACCAGGCGCTCGCCGCCCAGCCGGACGTCCTCGCCAAGATCCGGGACGGCAAGGTCCAGGCCGCCGGCGCCATCATCGGTGCCGTGATGAAGGCCATGCACGGCCAGGCGGACGCCGCTCGCGTCCGCGAGCTGGTGCTGGAGCGCGCGCAGCAGTCCTAGCAGCGCCCACGGGCAGGACAGGAGGCGCGGTGCCGGCTGGCACCGCGCCTCCCGTCCGTCGACGGCCCGGACCCGGGCGACAACCTGGGGACGCGTCAGCGACCCGGTGACAGGATGAGTCGTGTCCGCAACGATCCGCGCCATCGGTACCGCCGTCCCCGAGACGACACTCGAGCAGGCTGCGGTGCGTGACCTCTTCGCGTCGCAGCCCGACCTCGGGCGACTCGGCAGGCGGCTCGTCCCCGCGGCGTTCGACGCCTCCGCCGTGGCCCACCGGCACACCGTGCTCGACGAACTCGACGCCGCCCGACCTGCCGGAGCGTTCCGGGACGACCGCGGGGTGCTGCGGTCACCGTCGACGGGCACGCGGAACGACCGCTACCGCGAACTCGCCCCGGCCCTGTTCGTGGCGGCCGCCCGCGACGCCGTCGAGCGCGCCGGTGTCAACGCCGGGTCGATCACCCACGTCGTGACCGTCTCGTGCACGGGGTTCACCCAACCCGGACCCGACCTCGACGTCGTGACCGCACTCGGCATCCCACGCACCGTCTTCCGCCAGCACATCGGGTTCATGGGGTGCTGTGCGGCCTTCCCGGCACTCCGCATCGCGGCCGCCTTCGTCGAGGCGGTGCCGTCGGCGGTGGTGCTCGTCGTCTGCGCCGAACTCTGCACCCTGCACGTCCGCGCGAGCGACGACCCGGACCAGATCGTCGCGAACAGCGTCTTCGGGGACGGGGCGGCGGCTGCGGTGGTCACCTCGGACGGTCCCGGGCTGCGCCTCGACGACTTCGCGACGACGGTGGTGCCCGAGGGCGCGTCCGAGATGGCGTGGAACATCGGCGACGAGGGGTTCGAGATGGTGCTCAGCACCGCGGTCCCGAAGCTCGTCGGGGCGACCGTCGCCGAGGCCGTCGCGCCCCTGCTGTCCGCCGCGGGCGCCGCGGCCGTCGACATCCCCACCTGGGCCGTGCACCCGGGCGGGCGCGCGATCCTCGACCGGACACAGGTCGCCCTCGGGCTGCCCGACTCCGCCCTCGCCGCGAGCCGGACGGTGCTGCGCGACCACGGCAACGTCTCGAGCGCCACGGTGCTCTTCGTCCTCCGGCAGGTGCTCGACGACGGCATCGACGACGGTGCGCCGGTCGTCGCACTGGCCTTCGGTCCCGGCCTCACGGTCGAGGCAGCCCGCCTCACGGCCGTCGGGAGCACCACCGAGCCCCTCCGGGCGGCCGCGCTCGAGGGATCGCGGGCACCGGAACGATCGCGATCGCATGGCGACCCGCTCGAACCGGCGATCGCCGGGACGCCGTGAGCCGGACCGACGGTCTCGACCCGCGCCTCCCGGCCGTCGACCTGACCACACGCGCACGCGACCTCCGCGAACTCATGGACGACCCGGACTGCGATCCGCGCGTCCTCGCGCGGACCTTCCGACGCTTCGCGGTGGTGAACGCGCTGGTGAGCGGGTGGCGCTCCGTGTGGCGGACGCACGTCGCACCGGCCCTGCCCGCGAGTGGGCGCGGCCGTGTGCTCGACCTCGGCTGCGGCGGCGGCGACCTGGCACGGGCGCTCGTGCGGTGGGCGGCTGCGGACGGGTTCGACGTCGAGGTCGTCGGCGCCGATCCGGACGCCCGAGCGATCGAGGCGGCGACCCGCTCGATGCCGCGCGGTGTCACGTTCCGGCAGCAGTCGAGCGCCGAACTCGTCGCCGCGGGGGAGCGGTTCGACGTCGTCGTGTCGAACCACGTGCTGCACCACCTGGGCGACGCCGAGCGGCAGGGCTTCCTCGCCGACTCCGAGCAGCTCGCATCGAGCCGCAGCCTGCACTCGGACATCCGGCGGTCGCGATCGGCCTACCGCGCGTACGCCGTCGGCTCGACGCTCGTCGCGGCGGGGACGTTCGTGCGCGTCGACGGGTTGCGGTCGATCCGTCGGAGCTTCACCCTCCCGGAACTCCAGGACGTGCTGCCGGCCGGGTGGAGCGCGGAACGGGCGTCGCCGCACCGGGTGCTCGCGATCCGCGACGCCTGAGGCGGGCCAGGGGCGCTAGCGTCGCTGCATGGCCGCACCCCACCTGCACCGTGTCGCGGTCCTCGTGCTCGACGGTGCGAAGCCGCTCGACGTCGGGATCCCGGCGCAGGTCTTCTCGAACCGGCCGAGCATGCCGTACGAGGTGCGCGTGTGCGGTCCCCGCGTGGGACGCATCGCCGGGGGAGACGGGCTGGCGTACGCGGTCGATGACGGGCTGGACGCGCTCGACTGGGCCGAGACGGTCTTCGTGCCGGGCTACCGGTTCCCCGCGGACACGCCGCCGCCCGCGGACGTGGTGGCCGCCCTCGGGCGTGCCCACGAACGCGGGGTCCGCATCGCGGCGATCTCCACCGGGGCGTTCGCACTGGCCGCGGCCGGGCTCCTCGACGGCCGACGGGCGACCACGCACTGGCACTACACGCGCGTCCTCCGGGACCGCTACCCCGGGGTCGACGTGGACGAGGACGTGCTGTTCGTCGACGCCGGGTCGGTGCTGACGAGCGCCGGCGCGGCCAGCGGCATCGACCTGTGCCTGCACATCGTCCGGCAGGACCACGGCGTCGCGCTGTCCAACCACGTCGCACGGCGGCTCGTGAGCGCCCCGTACCGGAGCGGCGGACAGGCGCAGTACGTCCCGCGGAGCATGCCGGAGCCCCTCGGGGACGTCTTCGCCGAGACCCGCGAGTGGGCGGTGCGACACCTCGCCGACCCGCTCACGCTCGACGTGCTGGCCCGGAACGCGAGGGTCTCGCCTCGGACGTTCTCGCGGCGCTTCGTCGAGGACACCGGGTACACGCCGATGCAGTGGGTGCTGCGTGCTCGCGTCGACCTGGCACGGGAACTGCTCGAACGCTCGGACCTCGCTGTCGACCAGGTCGCGGTGCGCGCGGGACTCGGGTCGGACGCGAACCTGCGGACGCACTTCCGGCGGATCCTCGGGACCTCGCCGACGGCGTACCGGCGCACCTTCCAGGACTGACCGCGCCCGCGCCCGCGCCGGCTGTGGCCCTGGACCTGACGCGGGCCCTGGCCCGGGCGTTGGCGGCGGCGCTGGCTCTGGTCCCGGCGCTGGCGTTGGTATCGGCGGCGTTGGCGGCGGTGCCGGCGGTGCTGGCGTGATCCTTTCGAACACTGGCTCCCCAGCCACTGGAGCCGTGCCCGGCGCCCCGTGAGCATGGACCGCGGAACGAAAGGACATCCACATGACCCGCATCGCCATCAACGGCTTCGGCCGCATCGGCCGCAACACCCTCCGTGCCCTCATCGCCCGAGGAGGAGACGACCTCGAGGTCGTCGCCGTCAACGACCTCACCGCGCCCGACACGCTCGCGCACCTGTTCCGGTACGACTCCGCGCTCGGACCGTTCTCCGGCACCGTCGAGGTCGACGGTGACACGCTCGTGATCGACGGACGGCGCATCCGCGTCCTGGCGTCGCGGGAGCCGGCGGAGCTCCCATGGGCCGACCTCGGCGTCGAGGTCGTGCTCGAGTCGACCGGCCGGTTCACCGCCCGTGACGCAGCCGCGGGACACCTGACCGCCGGCGCACGGCGCGTGCTCATCAGCGCTCCGGCGACCGGGGCGGACGCGACCATCGCGTACGGCGTCAACTCCGACGTGTACGACCCCGCCGTGCACACCGTCGTCTCGAACGCCTCGTGCACGACGAACGCGCTCGCGCCGCTGGCGTCGGTCCTCGACGACCTCGCCGGCATCGAGCACGGATTCATGACCACCGTGCACGCCTACACGCAGGAGCAGAACCTGCAGGACGGCCCGCACCGGGACCTCCGCCGAGCCCGTGCCGCCGGGGTGAACATCGTGCCGACGTCGACCGGGGCGGCGAAGGCGATCGGCCTCGTGCTGCCCCGGCTCGACGGCAAGCTCTCGGGCGACGCGATCCGCGTGCCGGTGCCCGTCGGGTCGATCGTCGAGCTCAACACGGTGGTGTCGCGGGACGTCTCGGTGGACGAGGTGAACGCGGCCTACCGCGCGGCGGCCTCCGGCCCGTTGCAGGGGGTGCTCGCCTACACGGCGGACCCCCTCGTGTCGACGGACATCACAAGGCGGCCGGAGTCGAGCGTGTTCGACTCGCTGCTCACCCGCGTCGACGGAGGTCGCCACGTGAAGGTGGTCGCCTGGTACGACAACGAGTGGGGCTTCTCGAACCGCGTGGTCGACACGCTGGGGATGCTGGCCCGCGCGTAGCGAGTCCGGCCGGACTGGAGGCGCGGTGCGGGCTGGCACCGCGCCTCCAGCCCGGTCGTGGTCATGTTCCGGTCGCGGTCGCGGTCGCGGTCACGTTCCGGTCGCGGTCGCGGTCGCGTTTCGGGCTGTGCGACAGTTCACGCGATCGGGCGGCCGTGAACTGTCGCTGAGCGCGAAATCCGCCGGTTGCGCGGCGCGCGGCGGCGGCGCCGCCGCCGCGTCAGCGGATCAGCGCCGTGGTGCTCGCGAACGCCCGGGAGCGCACCGCCTGCCGGAACCGGTCGAGCGCGGCGGCGTCGGCCCCGACGGACTCGAGTGCCGCCAACCCCGCACCGAGCACCGGCGGATCGGTCACCCAGGTCGGCACCGCGCCGGGCACCCGGGCAGCGAGGCCGTCGACGACCCCCTCGACGAGCAGCGGGTCCCGCGCGGCGAGCACACCACCGCCGAGGACGACCGGGACCGGGCCGGCCGCGGCACCGCCGAGGCCGAGTCGTTCGAGGGCGACCGCCGCGAGCAGGACGATCTCCTCCGCCTGGCGTTCCACGACGCTGCGCGCCACGGAGTCACCTGCGCCGGCGACCTCGAACAGCACGGGGCACAGCCGGTTGAACACTCGCTGGTCGAGGCGGCCGAAGTGGATCGCCTCGGTCACCTCGCGGACGCTGCGGAGACCGAGCGCCGCCGGGACCGCGCCGACGAGGGCCGTCGCCGGTCCGCGGCCGTCGTCCGCCCGGGCCGCGTGCCACAGCGCCCGGTTGCCGAGGTACGCGCCGCCGCCCCAGTCGCCGGAGACGTCGCCGATGGCCGGGAACCGCGCCGTGGTGCCGTCGGCCCGGACCGCGAGCGCGTTGATGCCCGTGCCGCAGACGACCGCCGCGGCGTCCGGGGACAGGGTCCCCGCGCGGAGGAGCGCGAACAGGTCGTTGTCGAGGACGTGCGGTGCGCCGCCGTCGGCCTCCCAGTGGGCCAGCGCCTCGGTCGCCGCGACGAGCTCGTCGTGCAGGTCGAGCCCGGCGAGGTACACGTGCGTCGTCCGGATCCGACGGTCGCCGAGCTCGCTGACGACCCGTGCCCGGACGTCGTCGAGGATCGGGCCGGCCACGTCCCAGCCGCGGGTCTGCGGGTTCGACCCCGGTCCGCGAGCGTGTCCGACGATCGAGCCGTCCAGCGCGATCGCGACGACGTCGGTCTTGCTGCCACCGCCGTCGACGGCGAGGACGACGTCGGTCGGATCCGGTGGGACGGGAGCCGGCGGCCGGACGATCCGAGCAACCCCCGACGCGGTGCGGTTCAGCCCGCCCACGTCAGCTGCTCCGATCGGGTCCACGGCAGGTGGTCGGCGTTCGCGGCCAGGAGCAGGTCGGTCAGCCGCTCCGCCTTGTCGACCTGCCCGACGAGCGGGTGCGCCCACATCGCCCGGAGCACCCGGTCGCGACCGCCGTGCACCGCGGCGTCGAGCGCGAGGCGTTCGTACCCGGCGACGGCCGACACGAGCCCGACCATGTCGGGGTCGAGCGGCGCGACGGGGAGCGGGGTGATCGCCTGACGGGTGACGCGTGCTGGGACCTCGATCACGTGGTCGTCCGGCAGGAACGGGAAGGTGCCGTCGTTCCGCACGTTGAGCACCTGCACGTCGCCACGGTCGCCGAGGATCGACGACAGGACGTCGATCGCCGCCTCGGAGTAGTACGCGCCGCCGCGCTGCTCGAGCTCGGCGGGCTTCGTGACCACGGACGCGTCGGCGTACTTCGCGAGCAGGGCCCGCTCGGTCTCCATGACGGCCTCTGCCCGGGTGGGGGCGTGCAGCTGCTCCTCGAGCACGACGTCGTGGCTGTAGAAGTAGCGCAGGTAGTACGAGGGCACGGCGTGCTGCAGCCGGATGAGGTCGGCCGGCATGTGCACGCTCTCCGCCATCCGGTCGAGGGCGCCGGTGTCGGCAGCGAGCAGTTCGGACAGGACGTCGCGCTCGCCGGAAGCGTCCGTCACGTGGACGCCGCGCTCCCACGTCAGGTGGTTGAGGCCGACGTGGTCGAGCCGGACGGCCGACGGCGCGACGTCGAACTCCTCCGCGAAGCGGCGCTGGAAGCCGATCGCCACGTTGCACAGGCCGACGGCGCGGTGGCCGGCCTCGAGCAGGGCCCGGGTGACGATGCCGACCGGGTTCGTGAAGTCGACGATCCAGGCGTCCGGCTTGGCGTGCTGCCGGACGAGCTCGGCGTACTCGAGCACCACCGGGACCGTGCGGAGCGCCTTCGCGAACCCGCCGGGTCCGGTGGTCTCCTGTCCGATGCAGCAGGCCTCGTGCGGCCAGGTCTCGTCCTGGTGCCGGGCGGCCTGCCCGCCGATCCGGAGCTGGAACATCACCGCGTCCGCGTCGCTGACCCCGGCGACCACGTCGTCCGTGACGTGGATCGTGCCCGGGTGACCGGCGTGCGCGAACATCCGCTTCGCGACGCCGCCGACGAGTTCGCGGCGGACGGGGTCGGGGTCGACGAGCCAGAGCTCGTCGATGGGCAGTTGGTCGCGGAGCCGGGCGAAGCCGTCCACGAGTTCGGGGGTGTAGGTGGATCCGCCACCGATGACTGCGAGTTTCACTGTGGTGCTATCCCTTCACGCCGGTGAGCGCGATGCCCTCGACGAATGCCTTCTGTGCGAAGAAGAAGATGACGACGACGGGGACCATGACGACGACGGTCATCGCCATCGTCATCGACCAGTCGGTGCCGTGCTGGCCGCGGAACGTGGCGAGCCCGTACGCCACCGGCCAGGCGGCCTGGTTCTCGGACGCGTACAGCAGCGGGCCGTAGTAGTCGTTCCACGAGTGGAAGAACATGAAGATCGCCGCCGACGCGATGCCCGGCCGAGCCATCGGCACGACGACCCGCCAGAGCACGCCCCACTCGCTGCAGCCGTCCATGCGGGCGGCGTCGCCGTACTCCTTCGGGATCGTCATGAAGAACTGACGGAGCAGGAAGATGCTGAACGCGTCGCCGAGCAGGTTCGGCAGGATGAGCGGCCAGAGCGTGCCGGTCAGGTGCAGTTCGGACCACATCACGTAGACCGGCACCGCGGTCACCTGCGGGGGCAGGAGCATCGCGACGATGATCACCGTGAAGACCAGGTTCGCGCCCCGGAACCGGATCTGGGCGAGCGCGTACGCCGCCGGGACCGAGCTGACCAGCATGAACGCGGTGGCGAGCACCGCGTACATCGACGAGTTGCCGAACCACTGCGCGAGCGGCAGCTCGGTGAAGACCCGGCCGTAGTTCGAGAAGTCGAACGGGCGCGGCAGGATCGACGCGGTGAGTGCCTGGTTGCTCGACATGAGCGAGGTCAGGACCACGAACACGATCGGGGCGATCGTCAGCACGCCGAGTGCCACGAGGACCGCGTGTTCCGCGATCCAGAGCAGCACGCTCCGGCGCGGGCCGCGAGCAGCACCGGGTGCCGCGCCGCGGGGAGCCCGGGCGAGCGGGGACTGGGAGACGGCGGTCATCAGGACTCCTCCGGTCGGAACACGCTGATCCGGCGCATCGTGAGCACGAGCACGATCGCGGTGATGACGAACAGGACCACGGCCATCGCGGACGCGTAGCCGAACTGGAAGTTCGCGAAACCGTGCTGGTAGAGCAGCTCGGTGTAGGTCAGGAGCGAGGTGCCCGGGTAGCCGAGCTGCGCCGCGGTCCCGCCCCCGATGGTCGCCTTGCCGCTCGCGACGCCCGACGCGACCGCCGCCTCGGTGAAGTACTGCAGAGCGGCGATCACCCCCGTGACGACCGCGAAGCCGATGACCGGGGCGATCGTCGGCAGCGTGATGTGCCGCACCTGCTGGACGCCGTTCGCACCGTCGAGCGACGCCGCCTCGTACAGGTCGCGGGGCACGTCGAGCAGCGACGCCAGGAAGATGATCATGATGTCGCCCATCACCCAGACGCCCATGATCACGAGCGAGGGCTTCGACCACGCCGGGTCGTTGAACCACAGCGGCCCGTCGATCCCGAAGACCCGCAGGATCTGGTTGACGGGCCCCGTCCCCGGGTTGAAGAGGAACACGAACGCGACGACGCTCGCGACCGGCGGCACCAGTGCGGGCAGGTAGAACAGCGTCCGCCAGAACCCGGTGGCCGTCTTCGCCCGGCTGAGGAGTCCCGCGACGAGCAGGCCGCAGACGATCCGGACCGGTACGAGGATGACCACGAACCACAGGGTGTTGACGACCGCGGGGCCGATCTGCGGGTCCTGCGTGAACAGGAACCGGTAGTTCAGCAGGCCGACGAACTCGGGTTCCTGCAGCTGGTTGTAGCGGGTGAACGAGTAGAATACCGACGCGACGAGCGGGTAGGCGAAGAAGATCACGAGGCCCGCCAGGGCCGGCGCCAGCATCGTCAGGGCGACGAGCCGACGCCGCGACTCGGCGGAGCGGGGCCGACGCCGTGGAGCCGTCGGGGGCACCGGACCGGACCCCGTCGGGGCCGTGGGCCGGGAGGAGCGGGCGAGCCGCGCCTCCCGGCCGGTCGTCTTGGTGGTGACGCTCATCACGGACCAGCCAGCTGGTTGGCGTTGTCGATGTCGGAGTCGAGCTGCTTGAGCTTGGCGTCGAGGTTCCCGCCGTTCTCCTGGTACGCCTGCCAGAACTTCGTGAACGTGCCGATGTACGCGGCGCCGTCTGCGGTGCCGGGCGAGGTCATCGTGTCCGCGTTGCCCGCCACGTCGACGAAGGTCTTGTAGTTCTCGTCGACCTCGAGGTCGGGGGACTGCAGCGCCGAGGTGAGCGTCGGGATGTTCTTCAACCCGTTGCCCATCGTGACCTGCGCGTCGGTGTTCGTGGAGAGGTACTTGAGCAGCGCCCACGCGAGCTCGGGGTGCTTCGAGCCCTTGGCGATGCCCGCGACGTTGCCCGCGATGTAGGTCGATCCGTAGTGGCCGAGGCCGTCCATCACCGGCGTCGGCGCGGTGCCGTAGTCGAGGTCCGGCTTCTGGTCCTTGATGAACGCCGTGCGGTACTCGCCGTCGATCTGCATCGCGACCTGGCCGGTCTGGAACGCGTTGTCGGCCGCGAACTCCTGCCCGAGGCCCGAGGTGAAGGCCTTGAGCTTGTCGTACCCGATCTCGTCGACGAAGTCCTTCTGCCAGGTGATGAGCTTCTTCCAGGCGGCGGACGTGCCGATGACGCTGTTGCCCTTGCTGTCCAGCCACGACCCGTCGACCATCGGTGCCCAGTGCTCGGGGGAGTTCTCGTAGAAGTCGATGAGCGGGTTGAAGCCGAGCTGCTTGATCGACCCGTCGGCGTTGTACGTCGTCAGCTTCAGCGCGTCGGTCTTCAGCTCGTCGAGCGTCTTCGGCGGAGCGTCGATCCCGGCCTTCTCGAGCAGCGGCTTGTTGACCATCAACGCACTGACGTCGGCGAGGGCAGGCAGCGTGCACCGGGTGCCCTTGTACTGCGTGTACGACCGCACGGCCTTCGGGATGTCCGACAGGTCGACCTTGTCGCGCTCGATGTAGGGCGAGAGGTCACGGAAGGCACCGGACGAGCAGAAGCTGCCCACGATGGCGGTCGAGTACGACAGGCCCACGTCGATGTTCTGGCCGGACGAGATCGCCTTCTGCAGCTTCTCGTCGTCCTGGCCGGCGTGGATGTCCACCGTGACGCCGGGGTTCGCCTGCTCGAAGCCGGCCACGGCGCTCTTCACGACGCCGGCCTCGCGCCCGGTGAAGAAGTGCCAGAGGGACACGGTGCCCGTGAGTTCCTTCGGCGCGGTCTTGTCGATCGAGTCGGCGCTGCTGCCGGAGCTGCAGCCGGCGACGACGAGGGCGCCGACCGCGGCGACGGCCGTCGTGGTGACGATGCGGCGGACGGTCCGGCGCGGGACGTTCGGTTGGGGGAGGGACACTGCGGTACTCGCTCTCTGGTCTCGCTCCGACGCGGTGCGGTCGCGGTGCCGCACGCCGGACGGGTCCGAGCGTGCGGCACCGGTTCCGGGCGCGCCGAAGAGCCCTGGGACAGGGCCGGGTTGTGGTGCCTCGAGTGGTGCGGGTGGGGTGGTGCTGGTCAGGGGCGCTCGACGGGGTCCGGCGCGGGCACGTCGTCACTGATGCGCTCGAGCCGGTCCGCGAGCGCGGTGCGGACGACGTCGATGAGGACGTGGCGCGCACCGTGCAGGACGGGGGTGTCGGGGACGCCGGGTGCCACGACGGCGGTGGACCAGCGCGTGCGGGTCCGGAGCCAGGCGGTCACGGCGGCGGCCAGGGCGGGTCCGCCCGCGATCCCGGTCGGGCCGTGCAGCACGACCGTCTCGGGATCGGCGACGGCGAGGGCGGGGAGCACGTTGTGCCCGACGCGCTCGCCGAGGGCGGTGGTGAACGGGTGCTGCTCGGGGAGTCCGGGCAGCTGCGGGAGCACCTGGCGCCAGTCGGCTGCGGTGCCGTCCGGTGCCGTGATCCCGTGTTCGGCGGCGAGGGCGATGATCGCGGACTCGGAGATGAGGTCCGCGACGATCGTGGCCGTCGGGTCGATGGAGCGGGCCGCTGCGGGCACGCCGAGGTAGCCGATCTCACCGGCGGCCCCGGAGGCGCCGGTGTGCAGGTGGCCGCCGAGGTCGAGGGCCATGCCGAGGCCCTCTGCCATCCAGAACAGGGCGAACGAGCGCGGGGTCCGCCCCGCGCCCATGTTGCGTTCGGCGATGGCGGCGAGGTTGGCGTCGTTCTCGATGACGACCCGCACCCCGAGCGCGGCGGACAGGGTCGCGGCGACCCGGTCGCGGGGCCAGCCGGGCAGCCCGTCGGTGAAGATGAGGGTGTCGGTCGCGTGGTCCACGCTCGCCTGGACACCCACGGCGACCGCGGTGACGAGGTCGGGGTCGACGCCGGCGGCAGCGGCCGCACGGGAGATCGCGGCGGCGACGATGTCGGCGCCGGGCGCGCGCATCTCGGTCGGGGACATCGTGTGGGTCGCGACCGGGAAGGTCCGGCCGGCGGCGTCCACCACGGTGCTGCGGACGTCGACGAGCTGGACGTCGACCGCCACCGCGAGGTCGCGGTCGGTGATCGCCTCGTACACGACGGCGCTCGGACCGCGGCGACCGGCCTGCGGTGCGGTGCCGGCTTCTCGGATGAGTGTCGCTGCTTCGAGTCGCCGGATGATCTCGGCAGCGGTGGGCTTGCTCAGTCCGGTCCGCTGGGCGATCTCGTTCCGGGTGAGCGGCCCGTCGTCGAGCAGGAGCTCGAGCGCCGCGCGGTCGTTGAGCACACGGAGGAGGCCGGGCTGGCCGGGGGTGCGTCCTCGAGTGGTCATGTCGAGGACTGTAACGGACAACCTTCTTTACTGAAAGGTTTGTTTACCGATTCGAAACACGCGTTCTGCTGCGCGAAACGCGAGCCGCCCTGCACGCACGGATCGCGGCCCTGGACGCGCGCACCGCGGGCCGGGAGGCGCGGGTCGGCCCCGCCACGCGCCTCCCGACCCAGCGTGCCGCGCCTACGGGCGGAGCAGCACCTTGATCGCCCGGCGCTCGTCCATCGCCCGGTACGCCTCGGCCGCCTCGTCGAGCGGGAGCTCGAGGTCGAAGACGCGACCGGGCTCGATCGCGCCGGAGAGCACGTCGGGCAGCAGCTCCGGGATGTACGTCCGCGCCGGGGCCATGCCGCCCGCGACGGTGATGTTCGTGTCGAAGAGGTACCGCGTGCCGATCGTGGGCACCCCGTGCGGGACGCCGACGAAGCCGAGGTTGCCGCCCGGACGCACCGAGTGCAGCGCCTGGTCCATGCTCTCCTCGGTGCCGACCGCCTCGACCGCACAGTCCGCCAGGTCGCCGCCGAGCAGCGCACGGATCGCCGCGACGCCCTCTGCGCCGCGCTCCGACACGACGTCCGTCGCCCCGAACTCGCGGGCGAGCGCCTGGCGGTCCGCGTGCCGGCTCATCGCGATGATGCGCTCGGCGCCGAGCCGCTTCGAGGCCAGGACGGCGGAGAGCCCGACCGCGCCGTCGCCCACCACGACGACGGTCTTGCCCGGACCGACCGCCGCCGAGACCGCGGCGTGGTGCCCGGTGGAGAAGACGTCGGACAGCGTGAGCAGGGAGGGCACGAGCGCCGGGTCGACCGGGCCGGGGACCGCGACGAGCGTCGCGGCCGCGTCCGGGATGCGGACGTACTCGGCCTGCGCGCCGCCGACCGGGTCGCCGTAGGCGTCCTTCCCGCCGAAGCCGGACAGGTGCTCGCAGCCGGTCGTCATGCCGTGGCGGCAGGCCTGGCAGGTGCCGTCGTTCATGGTGAAGGGGGAGATGACGAAGTCGCCGACGTGCAGGTCGTGCACGTCGCCGCCGACCGCCACGACCTCGCCGACGAGCTCGTGACCGATCCCGTGCGCCGCCTTCGTCTCGGTGACGCCGCGGTACGGCCAGAGGTCCGAGCCGCACACGCACGCCGCGACGACCTTGACGACGGCGTCCTTCGGCGTGAGGAGCTCGGGCTGGTCGCGGTCCTCGACGCGGATGTCGTTCGGGGCGTGGATGATGGCAGCGCGCACGGGTGGGCCTTCCGTCGAGATGGTGGGGTGTCCGGCCCGTCGACGTCGTCCGGGCCGAGGACGACAGTACCCTCGTGCGGGTGGACGACGACCGGTACGGCAGTGACGTGCTCTCGGGCGACTGGCGCTCGCGCGGGGTGCAGAAGGTGCGGCAGGTGCCGCTCGAACGGGACATGGTCCTCGAGGACCCCGTGACCGGCTGGGCCGGCGCCGTGGTCCGGCTCGAGGCCGGCACCGTCGAGCTCGAGGACTGGAAGGGGCGCACCCGCTCGTTCCCGTTCGGCGGGCAGTTCCTGCTCGAGGGCGAGCTCGTCACCCTGGGACGCCCGCAGGCGCCGGTGGGGCGGCGGAGCCCGGCGGGTGGTGCGGGTGCGGGCCCGGCGGGTGGTGCGGGTGCCGGGAGGCGCGGCTCGGCCCCGGCGGTGCGGCACGCCTCCGACGGCGGTCGCCTCCGCACCGCGTCCGGATCGTTCGCGGTGGAGTCGCAGCGTGCGCGGGTGGCCCTGCCCTCCCGGATCATGGTGGAGGGCAAGCACGACGCCGAGCTCGTCGAGAAGGTCTGGGGAGCCGACCTCCGCGTCGAGGGCGTCGTCGTCGAGGAGCTCTCCGGCGTGGACAACCTCGCCGACGTGCTCGACGAGTTCCAGCCGACGCGCGACCGTCGTGTCGGGGTGCTCGTCGACCACCTCGTGCCCGGGTCGAAGGAGTCCCGGTTCGCCGACGCCGTGACGCGCGGGAAGTGGGGCGCGCACGTGCTCGTCGTCGGACACCCGTTCGTCGACGTCTGGCAGTCCGTGAAGCCCGCTCGCGTGGGGCTGCAGGCGTGGCCGACGATCCCGCGCTCGATCGAGTGGAAGAAGGGCATCTGCCAGGCGCTCGGCTGGCCCGCCGCCGAGCAGGCCGACATCGCCCGGGCGTGGCAGCGGATCCTCGGGCAGGTGCGCACGTTCGCCGACCTGGAGCCGGAGCTCCTCGGCCGCGTCGAGGAACTCATCGACTTCGTGACGGAACCGACGGGCTGACGGACCCGACCGTTTCGTGCGCGCGCGCCGGATGGCGGGGGTGATCCGCGCCTCCAGGCTTACTGTTGGGGCATGGACGGCATCGACGGACGCGTGCGGAGCGCTGTCGAGGTCTGGCTGCGCTGGCTGCCACGGTGGCAGATCGGCACCGCGCGGCCCCGCACCCGGATCTGTCGGAAGTGCACGGGGTCGCCGATCGCCTCGGCGGCGGGCTTCGGACCGGACGTGCCGCACGCGGTCCAGCACGCGCTGATCGGGCGCATCTCGACCATCATCGAGGACGCCGTCGACGACTACACGGCGAAGAACCTGCCGCTGCTGCAGCGTGAGCTCGAGCGGGCGGACGCGCGGAAGCGGCACGCCGGGTACCAACCGACCGAGGGGTTGCAGCCGGAGTTCCAGGGGCTCGACGTCGACCCCGAGCCCTCACCGGGGGAGCCGTTCCTGTTCACGCTCGGCGAGCTGACCGGCACGGGGGCGGCGGAGCAGGCGCCGCGCGAGCCGCTGTCGGACGAGGCGAAGGCGGCGCTCCGGCACGAGATCGAGCTCTCCGACGAGTGCGCACGGGCCACCGGCACGGCCGTGTGCCTGGCGCTGATCGACCACCGTCCGCGGATCGCCGAGGCCGTGGAGCGGCTGGTCGAGCCGCAGATCGAGGCGCTCGTGTCCGCCATGTTCCGCGGGTTCGACGGCCCGGAGGGGGCGCCCCGCTCCGGCTTGTTCTGATGCGGGGTGCGGCGGCGGCGCGGCGCGGCGCGGCGCGGGGCCCGCGGCGGCGCGGCGGCGCGGCGCGCGGCGGCGGCACGGCGCGGCGCGTGGGCGGGGCCCGCGGCGGCGGGGCGCGCGGCGGCGCGGCGCGCGGCTGCCGAGGCGCGACTCGCACGGTGCGGATCCCGTCAGTCGGTGCGAGGTTGTTCCTCCCGTGCGCCCTTCTGGCGCGCGGACGCTGTGCGGGGGACGGCGCACGGTGCGGGGCTCGTCGGTCGGTGCGAGGTTGCTCGCTCCGTGCGCCCTTCTGGCGCCGCACCATGCCGTCGTCACTGCACGGGCTGGCGAACCTCGCACGGTGCTGGGCTGGCGAACCCTGCACCGGACGACGAAGAGCGCACCGCCCGTCATACGTCGCACCGTGCGGGTTCGGCCAAGCCGGCACGGAACCGCGGAGCCCGCACCGTGCGTGGTTCGTCCCTCAGCGCGGGAGGAGTGTGCGGCCGGCGATCACCGTGCCACGCAGTGAGCGGTGCTCGACAGGACGCGCGGGGTCGTCGATGCGGCCGATGACGAGGTCGATCGCCTCGCGGCCGATGCGCTCGATCGGCTGCTGCAGGGTCGTGAAGCCGATCCAGTCGCTCGCCAGCGGGTAGACCCCGTCGAAGCCGGTGACGGACAGGTCGCGCGGGACCTCGACCCCGCGGTGGCCGAGTGCCTCGCAGACGTCGAGCATGAGTCGGTCCGTCGGGCACATCGCCGCGCTGACGTCCGACTCCTGCATCGCACCGACGATGTCGGCCGCGACATCGCCGGGCGGTCGCACGAAGCTGGCGTCGATGTCGATGACCCGTGTGCCGCGCGCGCGGAGCCGCTCGAGCATCGCCGCCGAGCGCGCGTGCTGCGTGATCGCGTCGCCGAGCGGGACGGTCAGCACGGCGACCGTCGTGTGCCCGGCGTCGGCGACGGCGTCCGCGATGGCTGCACCGCCTCCGACCTCATCGCAGTACACGCTCGACAGTGCGGGGTGCAGTTCGGGCCGTCCGGCGACCACCGTGGCGATCCGTGGGGCGAACTCCGCGATGTCGGTCGCCGGCATGAGCCCGCTGCAGACCACGAGGCCGTCGACCCGCATCGAGACGAGCGCGGCGAGGGCGCTCTTCTCGTCCTCGACCCGTCCGACGCCCGTCGTGGTGACCACGCGGTAGCCGAGCTCCGAGGCACGGCGTTCCATCACGGCGTGAAGAGCGGCGTACACCATCGACGAGGCGTCGCGGACGAGCATCCCGATGGTGTGCGTGCGTCCGCTGACGAGGCCGCGCGCCATCGCGTTGGCGACGTACCCGAGCTCGGCGGCTGCGCGCTCGACCCGCTCTCGTGTCTCGTCGGAGAACCGCCCGGTGCCGGAGAGGACGCGGCTCACCGCCGACTTCGAGACACCCGCCCGCGCGGCGACGTCGAGGATGGTCGGCTGGGACCCGCGGCTGCCGTTCACGCGTCGGTCGCTGCGGCGTCCTGCCGGGAGCGGGGTGCGCGGAGTCGGAGGATCCCGCGGACGACGGCGCGCCAGCCGAGCAGGAACACACCGAGCACGATCGTCGCGACGATGACGAAGGAGATCGGCAGCGGGTTGCCGTCGACGTCGCCCTGGCCCGTGGCGACGCGGATCGCCATGCCCACGAACACCGTGAGGATCCAGGCGACGACGCCGGTCGGCCAGAACCGCAGCGGCCGCGACCACGCGCCGCTCGTGACGTAGGCGATCGCCCAGCCCGCGAGGAACGGGTAGGCCGTCGTCCAGACCCCCAGTGCGGTGTTGCCCTCACCGTGCGAGGAACGGCCGATGAGCGCGAAGACGACGATGAGGACGACGTCGATGACGGCTGCGAGCCAACCCCAGGTGCGTGTGTTCACCCCCACATTCTCGCAGCGTTCTGCGGCCGGGCTCATCCCTCCACATCCTGGGCAGCGGGACGCACCGTCCACAGGGCTTTGGTCCGACGCCTCACCCGTTCGGGGAACTCCGGAACATCGGGGCATGTCGACGAACCTCAACCTCGCACCGGTCCCCGAAGTCCTCACCTACCGAACGTCAGCACGGCGGCCGGACGAGTCCGACGTCATCCGGCGCCGGGCCGCGGCGGGAAAACTCACCCGGGTCGCCCGTGGTCTGTACGCCGAGTCTGCGGGCTGGGCGGCTCTCCGCTCCAGCGAGCAGCACCTCGTCCGGGTGCGCTCGGTCGCGGATCGGATCCGAGACGGGGACCTCGTGTCGCACGTGTCCGCGGCCGTGGTGTTCGGCGTGCCGCTCCTCACCCCGCCGCCGACCCGCGTCCACGTGACCTCGACCGGCGCGGACCGACGGACGACGAACGGCACCTTCGTCGTCCACGCCGACCTCGATCCCGAGTGGAACCGCCCGGTCGTGACGACCTCGGACGGTCTGCTGCTGTGCGGGCTGGAGCGGCTCGCGACGGACCTCGCGCTGACGCTGCCCTTCGCCGACGCGGTCGTCGCCCTCGATGCGCTCCTCGGCCGGGCGGTCGAACGGGAACTGGTGCGAGCGGCCGTGGCACGGCGGGGACAGAAGGGGCGGCGGCGTGCGCTCCGCGCGGTCGAGTTCGCCGACGCGGCCTCGGGCTCGCCAGGGGAGTCGTACGCGCGGGCTCGGTTCGACCAGTTCGGCACGCCGGCGCCGGTCCTCCAGCACCGATTCCGATCGGCGGGCGAGCCGGACATCGTCGTGGACTTCTGGTTCCCGGAGTCGGGCGTGGTCGTCGAGTTCGACGGCTCCGTGAAGTACCAGCGCAGCGAGTACCTGCACGGGCGGACACCGCAGGAGGCGCTGGTCGACGAGAAGCTCCGCGAGGACCGGCTCCGTGCGTTCCCGGAGGTGCGCAGGGTGCTCCGGTTGACCTGGTCGGACCTGCTGAACGAGTGGGTCCTGCGGGCGAAGCTCCGCCAAGCCGGCGTGCGGATGTCGCGCTGAGGGAACTGTCCGCGCACGGTACGGACTTGTTCGGGGGCGGGCGCGGGCGCACGGTGCGACGCCCGCGGGCGGCGGGCGGCTTGCCCGCTCGGTGCGAGGTTGTAGGCGGGCACGGAGCGGGCAACCTCGCACTGAGTGGCGGAGGGCGCACGGTGCGGCGCCCGCGGGCGGCGGGCGGGTTGCCCGCTCCGTGCGAGGTTGTAGGCGGGCACGGAGCGGGCAACCTCGCACCGAGCGGCGGAGGGCGCACCGTGCGGTGGAAGGGGCACAGCGCCGGGCGCGCCGCGCGGAGTTCACCCGGGGGCGACCCCCGCGGTACCTCGCGTTCACCCGGCGGCGCGACACTCGACCTCGGTGCGGGAACGTTCCCGCACCGCGTCACCGCGCGCGCCCCACCCCGCACACCCCAGCCCCACCCCGCACACCCCCACGACCCAGGGAGACCACCACCGTGAAGACCCGAGCCCTCGCCGGCCTCGCGATCGCCGCCGCCGCGACCGTCGCACTGTCCGGCTGCGTGCAGAGCGCCAACGCCTCGAACGCCGCCGACCCCAGCAGCGGCACGACCGACCTCACCGTGTTCATCAGCGGCGACACCAACGTCCAGGACCTCTGGGAGAAGTCGCTCATCCCCGCGTTCGAGAAGCAGCACCCGACGATCCACGTCAGCACGAGCATCGACCTGCACGGCGAGCACGACGCCCAGACCCAGGCGAACCTCGCCACCGCGGTCAAGGCGGGCAAGCGCGTGGCGTACGACCTCGTCGACGCGGGCTTCGTCTCGACCGCCGGCAAGGCCGGACTCCTCACGAAGGTCAGTGCCACGAGCATCCCGAACCTCGCGAACGTCCCCGAGGCCACCAAGCAGCAGGGCGGCACGAGCGCGATCCCGTACCGCGCCTCGAGCGTCCTGCTCGCCTACGACTCGAAGAAGGTGACGGACCCGCCGAAGACCCTCGACGACCTCCTCGCCTGGATCCGCGCCAACCCGGGCCAGTTCGCCTACAACTCGCCCTCGTCGGGCGGTTCCGGCGGGTCGTTCGTCGCGACGGTCCTCGCGAAGTACCTGTCGGACTCCGAGCAGGAGACGATGCAGACCTCGTACGACAAGTCCCTCGAGTCGGAGTGGGACAAGGGGTTCCAGGCCCTCAAGGACCTCGGCCCGTCGATGTACCAGAAGGGTGTCTACCCGAACGGCAACGACCAGGTCGTCCAGATGCTCGGGTCCGGCCAGATCTCGATGGCGCCGGTGTGGAGTGACCAGTTCATCACCTCGCAGAAGACCGGGATCATCCCGAAGACGGTCAAGGCGGTGCAGATCGCGGACCCGTCGTTCACGGGCAGCGCGAGCTTCCTCGGCATCCCGAAGACCGAGCCCACCGCGCAGAAGCGTGCGGCCGAGGAGCTCGCCGACTTCGTCCTCAGCTCGTCCGGGCAGCAGCTCGTCGCGAGTGCCGTCTCGGGCTACCCGGTGATCCCGCTGGACTCGCTCCCGAAGTCCGTCTCGGAGCAGTTCGCCGACGCCGACCCGTCGAACCTCCGGCTCGGCTTCCAGAGCGACTTCGCCGCGGACATGAACGCGGCGTGGGACGCGAAGGTCCCGCAGTGACCCAGGTCGCCGACCGGGAGGCCCGTGGCGCGTCCGCCACGGGCCTCCCGCCCGCCCCGCCACCGGTCCAGGACGCGCCCCACCAGACGGACCGGCGCGCGCTCCGGAGTCGCCAGGCGCGCCGCGCGCGCATGACGGGCCTCGCGCTCGTCGCGGCACCCGTCCTCGTCGTCGTGCTGTTCGTCGGCGTCCCGGTCGTCAACGCCGCGCTCTTCAGCCTCGGGTTCACCGGCGGCCTCAACCAGGCGCTCGCGGACATCGGCGGCGACACCGTGCGTGGGTTCTCCCTCGCGGTCTACGGCACGCTGCTCGGCAACCCGACGTTCCTCCGGGACCTCGTGGCGACCCTCGGCGTCACGGCGCTGTCGACCGGGTCGACCGTCGCGCTCGCCGTGGTCGTCGCCGTGATCCTGCGGCTCCGGGGCGGTGTGCTCGGCAAGACCCTGAGCGTGCTGGCGGTGGTCCCGATCTTCGTCCCGGTGGTGATCGCGAGCTGGTCGATCCTGACGTTCACCGACGCGCAGGGCTTCCTGCGGAGCCTCGGCGCACAGGTCGGACTCGACGTGCCGGTGTGGGGCTACACCCTCGTCGCGGTCGTGTTCGGCAGCGTCTGGACGAGCCTGCCGTTCGCGGTGCTGATGATCGCCGGCGCGCTGCAGGGCACCCCCGACGCCCTGGTCGAGGCCGCGAAGGACGCCGGCGCGAGCACGTGGCGTGTCGTCTGGCAGGTGCTCCTGCCGATGGCGAAGACCCCGCTGGTCATCGCGACGACCTTCACGGTGATCGGGGTGCTCGGGTCGTTCACCGTCCCGTACTTCACCGGCCCGAACGCGCCGACGATGCTCGGCGTCGACATCTCGAAGTACTTCCAGGCCTACAACCGGCCGCAGCAGTCGACCGCGATGGCGTTCATCGTGTTCGCGTTCGCCGCCGCCGCGAGCGTGTTCTACCTCCGGTCGACGGTGCGGACGAACGCCCGTGAGCTGGCCGACACGAACAAGGAGGCGCAGTCGTGATCGCACGTGTGACCGGGACCGCCCTCGTCTGGACCACCGCCGTCGTCCTCGCGGTCTTCATCGCCGGGCCGCTGCTCTGGCTCGCCGCACGGGCGTTCGCGACGACGTGGACCTACCCGAACCTGCTGCCGGACGGGTGGACGCTCCAGTGGTGGGGGCGGGTCTTCGACGACCCCACCCTCGGCGTCGCGATCCAGAACTCCCTCGTGCTCGCCCCGCTCACGGTCGGGATCGCCGCGGTCGTCTGCCTGCCGGCCGCATGGGCGATCAGCCGCATCGAGTTCCCCGGGCGGCGCCTCGTGCTCGTCGGGCTGTTCGCCACGAACGCCTTCCCGAAGATGGGGCTGTTCGTGACGATGTCGGCGATGTTCACGGCGCTGAACCTGATGAACACCGTCACCGGCATCCTCATCGTGCACGTGCTCGGGTGCGTGGTGTTCATGACCTGGCTCCCGGCCGCGGCGTTCTCGGCCGTGCCGCGCGCCCTCGAGGAGGCCGCCCGCGACGCCGGTGCGAGCCGCTGGCGCACGTTCTGGAGCGTCACCTTCCCGATCGCCTGGCCCGGCATCCTCGTCGCCGTGGTGATGAGCTTCCTCGCCTCGTTCGACGAGGCCCAGGGCACCTACCTCGTCGGCGCCCCGACCTACATGACCATGCCGACCGCGATGTACTCGCTCGTCCTGAACTCGCCGCGCCAGGTGTCGGCGGTGTTCGCGATCGCGCTGAGCATCCCGTCGATCGTGCTGATGACGCTCGCGCGGAAGCACATCATGGGCGGCCGCCTCGCGGACGGGTTCCAGATCCGATGACCACCACCAGCTCGAAAGGCGACCCCATGACGGACCACGCGCTCGTCGCGGAACGCGCACCGCGCCTCCCGGCCCACGACCACCCGGCCGACCGGCCGGACGCCACCCGCACCGGCGGCCTGACCGTCAGGGGGTTGCGGAAGACCCTCGGCGGGCGCGACGTCGTGGCCGGCATCGACCTGGACGTGGCGAAGGGCGAGCTCGTCTCGCTCCTCGGCCCGTCCGGGTGCGGCAAGACCACGACGCTCCGCATGGTCGCCGGGTTCCTCGCCGCCGACGCCGGGACCGTCACGATGGGCGATCGCGACGTCACGGCCCTCGGCCCGGAACGCCGACCGAGCGCGATGGTGTTCCAGAACTACGCGCTCTGGCCGCACATGACCGTGACGCAGAACGTCGCCTTCCCGCTCCGGACCCGTCGCGTGCCGAAACAGCGGGTCGCCGAGCGGGTCCGGGACGCCCTCGAGCTCGTCGGGCTCGCGCACCACGCCGGCTCGCGCCCGACCGCCATCTCCGGCGGCGAGCAGCAGCGGGTCGCCCTCGCCCGGGCGATCGTGCAGGAGCCCGACGTCCTGCTCCTCGACGAGCCGCTGTCCAACCTCGACGCGAAGCTCCGGGTGAGCGTCCGCGACGAGATCCGCCGCATCCAGCAGCGCCTCGGCATCACGACCGTGATCGTCACGCACGACCAGGACGAGGCGCTCAGCATCTCCGACCGGATCGCCGTGATGCACGACGGCCGCATCGAGCAGATCGCGGCGCCCACCGAGCTGTACGCCCGCCCCGCCACCGGGTTCGTGGCGTCGTTCATCGGGTCGACGAGCGTCGTCTCGGGTCGCTTCCTCGCCGCCACCGGGGTCGTGCCGCGCCCCGGCGACACGGTCCTCGTCCGGCCCGAGCAGGTGGCGCTCGCCGACGACGCGCCGCTCCGGGCGACCGTGGTGCGGGTCCTCGTGCGCGGACACTTCGCCGAGGTGGTGCTCGCCGCGGACGGCGCCGAGCTCCGCGCGTACGTCACCGGCGTCCCGCCGGTCGTCGGCACCGAGACCGGCGTGCGGATCGGCGACGTGCTCGTCCACCGCGACGGCGTGCTCGTCGAGGCCGCACGGTGACCACGCAGGAGGTCTCGGCCCCGACGGACCGGCGGACCGACCCGCAGCCGTCGCGGGGCCCGCGGGTCCCCCTGCTCGTCGCGCACCGCGGCGCACCGCGCGTCCGCCGTGAGAACACGCTGCCCGCCATCGCGGTCGCCGAGGCGCTCGGCGCCGAGACCATCGAAGTCGACGTCCGCCGGACGGCCGACGGCGTCGCGGTCCTGCTCCACGACGAGACCCTCGGCCGGCTGTGGGGCGACGCCCGACGGGTGTCCGAGGTGGACTGGTGCGACGTCGCCCGGCTCGGGAACGGACTCGACCGCATCCCGCGCCTCGACGCCGTCCTCGAGCGACTCGACGGGTGCCGGAGCTCGCTGCTGGTCGACCTGACCGACCCCGAGGACGCGCGGGTCGCCGCCCGGACCGTCGCCGCGTCCCGGGCGGGCACCGGGGTCGCGTGGTGCGGTGCGCCGGCGGCCATGGCCGCGGTCCGCGAGGTCCTGCCGGACGCCGACGTCTGGCTCGCGTGGGAGTCGCTCGACCCGCCGACCGCGGCGGACCTGGTCGCCCTCACTCCCTCGACGCTGAACCTCGACCTCGCGTTCCTCACCCCGCGCACCGTCCGTGCCGCCCGCGACCTCGGACTGCGCGTCTCGGTCTGGACCCTCGACGACGCCGAACCGGCCGTCTGGGCAGCAACGGCCGGCGTCGACTCGATCACGACGAACGACGTCGCCGCGATCCGCGCCGCCCTGGCCCGGGCCGAACGCGACGGCTGGCCGGAGCCGGACCGCGAGCCGACCGAGACCGAGGTCGCGTCGCGCGCGCAGGCCCTGGCGCACCGGCTCGCGCACGAGGTGATCGCCTTCACCCGGGAGCACCCGGTCGGCGAGGTCGCCACCAAGGCGCACCCGGCCGACCTCGTCACCGACGTCGACCGGCTCGTCGAGCAGCACGTGCGGTCCCGGGTGCGGATGGCGTTCCCGACGCACGGGTTCACCGGCGAGGAGTACGGCGCGGCCCCCGGTGACCGGCACCGCTGGTACCTGGACCCGGTGGACGGCACGACGAACCTGGCGAACGGGGTGCCGTGGACCTCGATGTCGCTCTGCCTCACCCGTGGCGGCCGGCCGCTCGTCGGTGTCGTCGCGGACCCGTGGCGGGGCGAGGTGCTCGAGGCCCGGAGTGGACGCGGGGCCACCCTCCGCGACCGGACGCTGCGCCTCGACGACGCACCACGGGCACTCGCCGGCGCCGTCGTCGGCACCGAGCTCGACGGACACCGGCCGTGGCCCGGGTTCGGGGCGTTCCTCGACGCCCTCGCGGACCGGTCGTGCACGCTGCGGGTGCAGGGGTCCGGCACGCTCACGATCGCGCAGGTCGCGGCCGGACGGGGGATCGGTGGCTGCGTGTCGGCGTTCAACCCGGTCGACCACGGTGCGGCGGTCCTGCTCGTCCACGAGGCCGGTGGGATCGTGCTGACCCGGGAGGGTGCGGTCGAGGGCTTCCCGTCGGTGGGGGAGCCGTTCCTCGTGGCGCACCCGGGCGCGGCGGACGAACTCCACGCGGTGTGGACGGCGGCGCTCGCCGCCGGGTGACGTACGCGTCGTGGGGGGGGGGGGGGGGGGGGGGGGCCCCCCCCCCCCCCCCCCCCCCCCCCCCACGCTCCGGTGCACTCGCACCGCCGGCTCTCGGGGGACTCTGTGCGTGCGTTCAGTCAGTGGTCGTCGGCGCTCCCTAGGGTGGCAGTCCACGGCACCGCTCGACGGCGGGCCGCACGGTCCCGCCGCCGGCGGGACGCACGGCTCCGCCGCTGGCGGTGCGCACCCGAAGGAGCATCGACCATGGGATTCCTCGACCGCCTGCTCGGACGCCCCGAGCGCGACCAGAACGGCGCCGCGCAGCAGAACCAGTGGGGGCAGCCGCAGCAGCAGGGGTACCGCTACGGCCAGCAGTCCTACCAGCAGCCCGCCACGGGCACCCCGGCGACCGGCGACCGGTACGGCACGCCGCAGTGGGGTGGCGGCGCACCCTCGGGTGGCCAAGCGTCGACCGACGACGAGCGGGCGGTCGAGCGCTACCGCTACCTGCTCCGCACGGCGCCGCCGGAGCGCATCGAGGAGGTCCACGCCGAGGCGTTCGCGAAGCTGACGGACGAGCAGCGCCGGATGGTCTTCGACGAGTTCACCCGGTCCGCCCCCGCCGGCGAGGCCCCGCGAGGCGACGACCCGCGGTCGCTGGCCCAGGCCGCGACGCGCTCGGAGATCCGGCAGCCCGGGTTCATGGAGCGGTCGCTCGGTGGTGTCGGGAACGGTCGCGGCGGGATGTTCGGCGGTGCCGGGCAGCGCTCCGGACCCTCGTTCGGCAGCATGATCGGCGCCTCGATCCTCGGTACGGTCGCCGGCTACGTGATCGGCTCCGCCATCATGAGTGCCTTCCTGCCGGACCCCGGATCGTTCGACGGCGGTACCGATGCTGCGGGTGACGGTGGTTCGGAGGACACTGGTGCCGACCCCGGTGACGGCGGAGCGTCCGACGCAGGCGCGTCCGACGGCGGCGGGTTCGACAACGCGGGCTGGGGCGACGGCGGATCCGACTTCGGCGGTGGCTTCAGCGACTTCGGTGGCGACTTCGACGTGTAGCGCGTCGCGGGCGGCACCGACCCACCGACGTGTTCCATGCTCGACAAGGGAGCGACATGGCCATCATCGAAGCCTCCGGGCTGACCAAGACCTACCGATCGAAGTCCGGCCCGGTGCACGCGCTCGCCGGGCTCGACCTGGTGGTGCCGCAGGGGACCGTCAAGGCCCTGCTCGGGCCGAACGGCGCCGGCAAGACGACGACGGTCAAGGTGCTGACCACGCTCATCACGCCCGACACCGGCACGGCGACCATCGACGGGATCGACGTCATCGCCGACCCGCAGGCGACCCGCCGGTCGATCGGTGTGTCCGGGCAGTACGCCGCCGTCGACGAGAACCTCACCGGGTTCGAGAACCTCGAGATGATCGGTCGGCTGTACCACCTCGGCCGGCGGACGGCCCGCGAACGGGCGCGTGAGCTCATCGACGTGTTCGACCTCGCCGAGGCGGGGGACCGCCCCGTGAAGGGCTTCTCCGGCGGGATGCGGCGGCGGATCGACCTCGCCGGCGCCCTCGTGATGAACCCCAGGGTGCTGTTCCTCGACGAACCGACGACCGGCCTCGACCCGCGCAGCCGACTCGCGCTCTGGGGCATCATCGAGGGGCTCGTGGCGGACGGCACGACCGTGCTCCTCACCACCCAGTACCTGGAAGAGGCGGACCAGCTCGCCGACGACATCGCGGTGATCGACGGCGGGACCGTCATCGCCGAGGGCACCTCCGACCAGCTGAAGGCCCAGGTCGGCGGCCACCGCGTCGTCGTGACCCTGGTCGACGAGTCCGACGCCGACGCAGCCACGACCGTCCTCCGCCGCTACGGCGTGGGCGAGGTCGAGGCCTCTGGTGACGGCCGCACCCACGCCGTCGCGGTCGAGGCCGGGCCCTCGGCGCTCCAGCGCGTGCTCGCGGACCTCGGCGACGCCGGCATCGCGCTGCACGACGCCGGCATGCGTCGCCCCACCCTCGACGACGTGTTCCTCCGGCTCACCGGCCACGCCGCGACGGACGACGATGCCGTCGAACCCGCTGCCACCAAGCAGAAGGAGGCGGCACGATGACCGCCACCACGACCCCCACGGCACTCGGACGCCAGCTGCCCGTCGTCGTCACCTCGCCCGCCGCCGTCTGGCTCGAGGACGGCTGGACGGTCACGAAGCGGAACCTCATCAAGATCAAGCGGTCGCCGGACATGCTCGTGTTCGCCGTGCTGCAGCCGATCATGTTCGTCCTGCTCTTCAGCCAGGTCTACGGCGGCGCGATCCAGGTGCAGGGGACCGACTACACGCAGTTCCTGATGGCGGGCATCTTCGCGCAGACCGTCGTGTTCGGCGCCACGTTCTCGGGCTCGGCGATGGCGCAGGACCTCAAGGAAGGGCTCATCGACCGGTTCCGCACGCTGCCGATGTCGGCGTCCGCGGTGCTCGTCGGCCGCACGAACTCCGACCTCGTGCTCAACGGGATCTCGATGGCGATCATGATGCTCACCGGGCTCGCGGTCGGGTGGCGGGTGAACTCGTCGCCGCTCGAGTTCCTCGCCGGCATCGGTCTGCTCCTGCTGTTCAGCTACGCGTTCAGCTGGGTGATGGCGCTGCTCGGCATGAGCGTCAAGACGCCCGAGGTGATCAACAACGCCTCGTTCATGATCCTCTTCCCGCTGACCTTCATCTCGAACGCGTTCGTCCCGAGCGACACGCTGCCGCTCGTGCTGCGGGTGTTCGCGGAGTGGAACCCGGTGTCGTCCCTCGTGCAGGCCGCGCGGGAACTGTTCGGCAACGTCGGCTCGGCGCCCGTGCCGGACATCTGGACGATGCAGCACCCGGTGGTGACCGTCCTGATCGGCATCGCGGTCATGCTCGTGGTGTTCGTGCCGTGGTCGGTGAACAAGTACACGCGGATCAGCTCGAAGTAGGCAAAGGCAGGTTCTCCACCGTGTCGACCGGATGTGCGCGTGCGGTCCCCGGGACGGCTTAGCATCGTCTCCGTGACCGCGACAGACGCCGAGCGGGCCGCGGACCACGACGCGACCGAACCTCCCCTCGACCGCAGCACCCGTGTGCGTCGCTGGATGCTGCACGGGGCCGACCAGGGTGCTTCGCACCAGGGCCCGCACCAGGTCGAGGTCGAGAAGACCCACTCGTGGTGGCGCGTCATGTGCCTCACGGGCGTCGACTACTTCTCCACCCTGGGGTACCAGCCCGCGATCGCCGCGCTCGCGGCGGGGCTCCTCTCGCCGATCGCGACGATCGTGCTCGTGCTCGTGACGCTGTTCGGCGCACTGCCGGTGTACCGCCGCGTCGCGCAGGACAGCTTCCGGGGCGCCGGGTCGATCATGATGCTCGAGAAGCTCCTGCCCTGGTGGGCCGGCAAGCTCTTCGTGCTCGTGCTGCTCGGGTTCGCCGTGACGGACTTCATGATCACGATGACGCTGTCCGCGGCGGACGCGACGGCGCACATCGCCGAGAACCCCTTCACGCCGCACTGGTTCACCGAGATCCCGGTGCCGCTCACCCTCGCGCTCCTGCTCCTGCTCGGGGTGGTGTTCATCCGCGGCTTCAAGGAGGCCATCGGCATCGCCGTGGGGCTCGTCGCGGTGTACCTCGTCCTCAACGCGGTCGTCGTCGGGGTGTCCCTGTGGCACGTGTTCGAGCACCCGATGGTGGCGAGCGACTGGTGGAGCGGCCTGACCGCCCAGCACAGCAACCCGCTGGTGATGATCGGCATCGCGCTCGTGGTGTTCCCGAAGCTCGCCCTCGGCCTGTCCGGCTTCGAGACCGGCGTCGCGGTGATGCCCCAGGTCCGGGGCGACGCCACCGACGGCGCCGGACCCCGGCCCGAGGGACGCATCCGCGGGACGAAGCGCCTGCTCACCGTCGCCGCCGTGATCATGAGCTCGTTCCTCATCACCTCGTCGATCGTCACGACCTTCCTCATCCCGCAGCAGGAGTTCCAGCCGGGTGGCGGGGCGAACGGTCGTGCCCTGGCGTACCTGGCACACGAGTACCTCGGCGGGGTGTTCGGCTCGGTGTACGACTTCTCGACGGTCGCGATCCTGTGGTTCGCGGGTGCGAGCGCGATGGCGGGCCTGCTCAACCTCGTGCCCCGGTTCCTGCCCCGCTACGGCATGGCGCCGCAGTGGGCGCGGGCGACCCGGCCGCTCGTCATCATCTTCACGCTGATCGCCTTCGTGATCACGATCATCTTCCAGGCCAACGTCGACGCGCAGGGCGGTGCCTACGCCACCGGCGTGCTCGTCCTCATCACGAGCGCGGCGGTCGCGGTGACGCTGTCGGCCCGGCGCAAGCAGCAGAAGAAGCGGACGATCGGGTTCGGCATCATCGCCGTGGTGTTCGTGTACACGACCGTCGCGAACGTCATCGAGCGCCCGGACGGTGTGCGGATCGCCGCGATCTTCATCATCGCGATCGTCGTCGTGTCGCTGATCTCCCGCGTCCGTCGGTCGTTCGAGCTCCGCGCCTCGTCGATCGAGCTGGACGCCACCGCACGCCAGTTCGTCGAGGCCGACGCCGACCAGTTCAGCTCGGTCTGCATCATCGCGAACGAACCCGGTGCCGGCACCGCCGAGGCGTACCGGTCGAAGGGCCGCGAAGAGCGCCGCGACTCCGGCATCCCGGCACGCGTGCCGACGATGTTCCTCGAGGTGCTGCCGGCCGACTCCTCCGACTTCGAGGAAGACCTGGTCGTCGAGGGGCACGTCATCCACGGCCACCGCGTGCTGAAGGTGCGCTCCGGCAACGTGCCGAACACCATCGCCTCGACGCTGCTGGCGATCCGCGACATCGCCGGGGTGGTGCCGAGCATCTACTTCGAGTGGAACGAGGGCAGCCCCATCCGCAACGCCATCCGCTTCGTGTTCACCGGCGTCGGCGACGTCGCCCCGGTGACGCGCGAAGTCCTGCGCGAGGCCGAACCCGACGTGAACCGCCGACCGAGCGTCCACGTGTCGTGACCGGCGGGACGGCGGCGAGCCGCGCCTCCCGGCCAGCCGGCGGACTCGCGGCCGTCCTCGTCGCCGCCGCCGTGTGGGGCACCACCGGCACCGCGACGCACTTCGCGCCGGGCGTCCCGGCGTTCGTGTTCGGTGCCGTGACGTTCGGTCTGGGCGGACTCGTCCTCGCCGCCGGCGCCCGTCGCGGAACCCTCGATGCGATCCGGGACCCCGCCAGTCGGCGGTGGGTGCTGCTCGGCGCGGCGTCGCTCGTCGTCTACGCCGTCGCGTTCTACGCGGCCCTCGCCGACGCGGGCGTCGCGCTCGGCACGACGGTGGCCATCGGGTCGTCGCCCGTCTTCGCGGGGCTCGTCGAGTGGGTCGCCGACGGCAGGCGCGTCACGCGTCGGTGGGTCGTCGCCACCCTGGTGAGCGTGGTCGGCATGGTCGTCGTGACGCTCGCGCGGTCGGAGGGCTCCGGCGCGGGTGGATCGCTCGTGCTCGGACTCGGGGCGGCGCTGTCGGCCGGACTGACCTACGCGTCGTACTCGTGGGCGGTCGCGCGGGGCATGCGCGGGGTGTCCGCTCACGGGGCGCTGCCGGGTGGCGTGTCGCTGCCCGGCGGTCCCGGGGCCGAGATCGTCGTCCGGGCGCGGTCGGGCGAGCGCGGCCTCGTCGGGGCGGTCTTCGGACTGGCGGCCCTCCCGCTCGTCGTGCTCGCCGTCGTGGCCGGGCACGCGTCGCTCGGGGTCGCGTCGAACTGGCCGGTGTTCCTGTACCTGGCGCTCGTGCCGACGGTGCTCGGCCACTCGCTGTACGCCCTCGGGCTGCGGTCCGTGCCTGCCTCGGTCGCGACGCTGCTGTCGTTGTTCGAGCCCGTCGTGGCGGCGGTCCTCGCCGTGCTCGTGGTGGGGGAGCACCTCGGCGTCGGCGGCTGGGTCGGGATCGCGCTCGTCGTGGTCGGCCTGGCGGTGCTCGCGATGCCGGAGCGGACGCTCGCCTGACGGTGTGGGGATTCGGCCAGGGGTGTGAAACCGCCGTCGCAGTCTGACGGACTGGCGCGCCCCGCGGGCGGGGTCAGTCCTCGCCGAGGATCCGGTCCCGCACCTTCCGCCGCAGCACCTTGCCGATCATCGACCGCGGCAGGTCCTCGACGACGACGATCCGGCGGGGCACCTTGTAGGCGGCCAGGTGCTCGCGCGACCACGCACGCAGAGCATCCGGGTCGAACGACGCCGGGTCCTTCGGTACGACCGCGGCGACGACCTGCTCGTTGCCCGCCTGGGTGATGCCGACGACCGCCACCTCGCGGACGCTGGGGTGCTTGAGCAGTGCGTCCTCGACCTCGGTCGGGGAGACGTTGAACCCGCCCGTGATGATGAGCTCCTTGAGGCGGTCCACGATCCGGACGAAGCCGTCCTCGCCGATCGCCACGATGTCGCCGGTCCGGAACCAGCCGTCCGGCGTGAAGACCTCGTCGGTCGCCTCGGCCTTGCCCCAGTACCCGCGGAAGACCTGCGGCCCGCGCACCTGGAGCTCGCCCGGTTCGTCCGTCCCGAGGACCTTCGTCGGGTCGTCCGGGTCCGCCACCCGCGCCTCGGTCGAGGACAGCGGCAGGCCGATCGACCCGAGCCGACGAGCAGGGGACACCGGGTTGGCGAGCAGCACGGGGGAGCACTCCGACAGGCCGTAGCCCTCGACGAGGTAGCCGCCGGTGCGGGCCTCCCAGGGTTCGACGACCTCCTTCGAGAGCGCCATGGCCCCCGAGATGCCGATCTGGATCCCCTGGAGCGACACCTTCGCCGATTCGGCCGCGTGCTGCAGCCGGGCGTAGATCGGGGGCACCGCCGGCAGGAAGGTCGGCGGGTGGTGCTTCATCGCCTTGAGCACGAGGGCCGGGTCGAACGCCGGGAAGAGCACGAGTCGCGAGGCCATGCTCATCGCGAAGGTCAGGCAGAGCGTCAGGCCGTACGCGTGGAACATCGGGAGCACCGCGTAGACCACGCTGCCGTCTCCCGGCTGGATCTGCGGCACCCACGCCCGCGCCTGCGCGGCGTTGGCGATGAGGTTCCCGTGCGAGAGCACCGCGCCCTTCGGAACGCCGGTCGTGCCGGAGGTGTACTGGATGAGCGCGACGTCGTCGGTGCCGGGGCGCGCATGGCGCTTCGACAGCTTCCGGTTCGACACGAGGTCGTCCCAATTCGTCGTGCCGCGGACCTTCGTGGTCAGCTTCGCCCGGGACTCCCGGGCCTTCGCCACCGGCAGCGACAGCGCGATCCGGGTGCTGCGCGGCATCGCCCGGGTGAGGTCCACCGAGACGATCGCGTCGAGCCGCACGTCCGAGGGGAAGTCCTGCAGCGATGCCACCGACTTGTCCCAGGCGATGGCGACCGTGGCGCCGTGGTCCTCGAACTGGTGCCGGAGCTCCCGAGGCGTGTACAGCGGGTTGTGCTCGACGACGACCGCGCCGAGGCGGAGCACCGCGTAGAAGGCGACGATGTGCTGCGGGCAGTTCGGCAGGACGATCGCCACCCGGTCGCCAGCGGTCACCCCGAGCTTGCGCAGACCGTTCGCCGCGCGGAGGATCTGCTCCTCGAGTTCGGCGTACGTCGTCGTCCTGCCGAAGAACTCGAGCGCGACCTTCTTCGGGAAGCGCCTGGAGGACTGCTCCACGATGTCGTACAGCGAGCCCGTCGGCTCGTCGATGTCGTGCGGGACCCCCGGGGCGTACGAGGCAAGCCAGGGACGAGGCGTGTCGATGCTCACGCCGACCAACCTAGCGGGCCACCCGGGCGACGGCTGGGAGGCATCGCACGCACGCGCCCCGCTCGCATGCACCCGCCCGCCCGCTCGTCGACGCGTGCGTCGACGCCGGCGCACGCGCTGTTCGCGCGATGCCGGGCGCGTTGTCAGGGGCAGGACGGACGATGGCCTCATGCCCTCTGTCGCCGACGCCTTCCGATCCCGCCTCAACGACACGTTCACCGGTGGTGCCACGGAGCGCCCGGCGTGGATCGACGAGCTCGAGCAGGGCACCGACGCCGGGTTCTTCGGACCCGGCTCCGCGACCTGGTCGGTGCACGGCGGGAAGCAGACGATCCTCGCCGGTGTCCGGGCGCTCCTCGTACAGGCCCTGCACCCCGGCGCGCTCGCGGGCGTCGCCGACCACTCCCGCTACCGCGAGGACCCGTTCGGTCGCCTCGCCGGCACCATCCGCTGGATCTACACGGTCTCGCACGGTGACACCACGGCGGCGCGGTCCGCGAGCGCCTGGGTCCGGCAGCTGCACGAACGCGTCCGTGGCGAGTACGTCGACGGGCACGGGGTCACGACGCCCTACGCCGCCAACGACCCGGACCTCGCCCGGTGGGTGCACCTCGCGTTCACGGACGCCTTCCTCCGCAGCGCGCAGCTGTGGGGCGACCCCATCCCCGGCGGCGCCGACGCCTACGTCCGCGAGTGGGCGATCGCCGGCCGGCTGATGGGCGTCGAGGACGCTCCCGAGTCCGAGGCCGAGCTCCGCGCCCAGATGAACGGGTACCTCGACCGCGGGGAACTCGTCGCGACCGCGCGGACGCTCGACGTGGTCCGGTTCATCAAGGACCCGCCGCTCGCACGCCTGCTGCGCCCCGGGTACCGCGCGCTCTTCGACGGCGCGGTCGTCTCGCTCGACCCACGACACCGCTCGATGCTCGGGCTGCGGACGCCGTCCGTCGGGCCGATCGAGTTCCCGGCCCGCCGGACGGCCGGCGCCGTGCTCGACGGCATCGGTGCCGTGCTCGGCCACCAGCCCGGGACGGAGCGCGCAGCGCTCGTCCGCATCGCGCGGCTGGACGGCGCGCGATCGGCTCCGGACACGACCGTGTGACGGACGGGAGGCGCGGTGCCAGCCGGCACCGCGCCTCCCGTCCCACAGGTTGGTGCGTCAGAAACCGGACGGCACCCGGGGTGTGTACGCGGATTCGAGTCGCGTGACCTCGTCGTCGGTGAGCGTGATCCGGCTCGCGGCCACGGCGTCGTCGATGTGGTGCTCCTTCGTCGCGCCGACGATGGGCGCGGAGACCGCGTCCTTCCCGGCCACCCACGCCAGGGCGATCTGGGCCATGCTCACGTCGTGTGCCTCGGCGACCTGCTGTACCGCGTCGACGATCGTGCGGTTCGCGTGCTCGTCCTGGCGGTAGAGCGTCTTGCCGAACTCGTCCGTGTCCGCCCGGCTCCCCGAGCCCTGCGCGTCCCACGGGCGCGTGAGCTTGCCGCGTGCGAGGGGGCTCCACGGGATCACGCCGACGCCGGTGTGGGCGCAGAAGGGGTGCATCTCGCGCTCCTCCTCGCGTTCGAGGAGGTTGTACTGGTCCTGCATGCTCACGAAGGGCGTCCAGCCGTGCAGCTCGGCGACGTGCTGCATCTCGGCGAACTGCCACGCCCACATGCTGCTCGCGCCGATGTACCGCGCCTTGCCGGCCTTGACGACGTCGTGCAGCGCCTCCATCGTCTCCTCGGCCGGGGTGTGCGGGTCGAAGCGGTGGATCTGGTACAGGTCGACGTAGTCGGTGCCGAGGCGGGTCAGCGAGGCGTCGATCTCGTGCATGATCGCCGCCCGTGAGAGCCCGGCGCCGTTCGGGCCGGGGCGCATGCGGTTGAAGACCTTCGTGAAGACCTGAACCTCCTCGCGCGGGGCGAGTTCCTTGAGGAGCGTGCCGGTGATCTCCTCGCTGCTGCCGGCGGAGTACACGTTCGCGGTGTCGAACGTCGTGATGCCGGCCTCGTAGGCGCGGCGGACGAAGGGGCGGGCCTCGTCGATGCCGACGCTCCACTCGTGGGCGCCCTTGTCGGGGTCGCCGTAGGACATCATGCCGAGGATCACGGAGCTGATCTGGAGGCCGGAGGCGCCGAGGCGGGCGGTGTCCGGGCGGGGCGCGGGCGCGTCGGCGGTGGGCGCGTCGGTGTTGCGCGTGTTCGCGTTGGGCGCGTCGGGGCGGCCCGGCGCCGAGTGGGCGGTTTCGGTTCCGGGAGTTGCCGAGCGGGCGGTTTCCGGGGCTGCCGAGTGGGCGGTTTCGGGGCTTGCCGAGCGGGCGGGTTCTGCTGCGGCGTCGGCCGCGTTCGTTCCCGAGCGGGCGGATTCGGGGCTTGCCGAGCGGGCGGATTCTGTCATGCTGCCACCCTGGCATCGCGCCCTGTGACCGCGAGGAGGCGGACCTGCAGCGGCGCATCATCGTCGACGTCGACCGGGGCGGCGTAGAGGCCCGTCGCGGCGAGGTCCTCGATCTGCGGCTCGAAGTGTTCCCACACGGCCTGCACCAGTTCGTCCGGGAGGGTCTCGTCGCTGCCGGTCGCCCGCGCGAGGTCCCACGTGTGGATCGTGATGTCGCTGGTCTGCTCGGTGAGGTACTGGCCGGCGGGGACGACGTCCGTGGCGAGGTGCACCGGCGTGTCAGCGGGCGTTCGCTGCCATGCCTCGATGGCTTCGGCGGCGAACTTCGCCCACTCGGCGGCGAGGTCGGGGCCGACCGCCTCGAGGTCCGCCTCGGCCTGCGCGTAGTCGCACCCCGTCAGGAGCTTCGGGATCCACCGCTGTTCCTCGACGACGTGTCGCACGAGGTCTCTGGTGGTCCATTCGGAGTCGGGGGTCGAGGCGTCCCAATCCGTGACGGCGGCGACGCGGCGGCCGAACTCGGCTGCCGCGAGGGCCTGCAGCGCGATCCAGTCGGTGGCCATGGTGGTGCTCCTGTTCGTGGGTCCTGCGGGGTGCTGCGTGCGGGGTGCTTCGTGCTGTCTCGAGTCGAGCGGCCGATCACGGTCTCGTGCGTTCCGCGCGGGCTCGTGGTGTTCCGTGTTCGCCTGCAACCGTGCTGTACGGGTTCCGATTCCCGGCGACCGGAGTGGTCCGGTGTCGGGCGCCGCAGCCTCACGCTACTGCGCACGGTGCGGCGCTGGTCGCGTGCGGCCGGCCGCGAGCGGGCGGATGCGGCGGGGCCGCGAGCGGGCCCATGCGGTGCGGCCGCGAGCGGGCGGTTCCCGTCGACTGGTGGGCGGTGCCGATTGGCGAGCGGGCGGAACGTGGCCTGGTGCGGTTGCCGCCTGGGCCGGATTCGCCCGCTCGACACGTCGAGCGCCGGCCCCGGTCACGTGCCACCGCGACGAAATCGTCTGCGTGCCCCGAGACTCGAGCTCCGCAGCTCGCACCGGCGGGCGCGGGGCCGAGCGGGCGGAACGGGCGCGCTCGAGACTCCGGACCGGACAGGCTTCGCCCGCTCGATGGCGACGGGCTGCCGGAGGCACGACCGGCCCGACGCTGCGCCACACAACGACTGCGTTCCCACGCGCAGGACGTGCGAGCGGGTGAAATCGACCAGCTTCCGATGGTGAACATGACGTACTTCGCCCGATCGACGGGGGCGCGGAGACGAGGGCACGGAGACGGGGCACGGAGACGAGAGCACGGAGCGCTCCGGACCAGGACGGTGACGCGCGACGCGCGACGAGAGACGAGCGACGGGCAACGCGCGACCGGCGACGTCCAAGCGACCCGCCCCCGACCCCGCTCCGGGAACGACGAACGGCCCGGCTCCGTGGGGGAGGAGCCGGGCCGTTCGTCTCGGGTGCTGCAGAGTCCTGCTGTTCGGTGTCCCTCAGGTCACGCGCAACGCGGTGACCCGCGGGTCAGGAGGTGCGAGGTGTCAGGCCGCCTGGAGGACGAACTGCACGTCGAGGTTGATCGTCACGTCGTTGCCGAGCGTGAAGCCACCGGCCTCGAGCGCCGCGTTCCAGTTCACGCCGAACTCGGTGCGGTCGATCTTGGTCGAGGCCTCTGCGCCGAACTTGACCTGGCCGTAGCCGTCGGTCGTGAAGCCACCGAGCTCGGCCTTGAGGACGACCGGCTTGGTCACGCCGCGCAGAGTCAGCTCGCCGGCGATGTGCAGGTCGTCGCCCTTGGCCTCGATGCTCGTCGAGCGGAAGGTGAGCTGCGGGTGCTCCTCGGTGAGGAAGAAGTCGCTCGTCTTGAGGTGCTGGTCGCGCTGCTCCTGGCCGGTGTTGATCGATGCGACGTCGATGTTAGCCTCGACGGTCGACTCGAGCGGGTTCTCGGCGGTGACGACGGTGGCGTCGAAGGTCTCGAACTTGCCCTTGACCTTGCTGATCGCGAGGTGGCGGACCGAGAACGTGACCTCGGAGTGCGTGGGGTCGATCTTCCAGGTACCGGTCTGGTAGCCGGGGATGGTCGAGGCGGTGAGCGTCATGGTGACTCCTTCGAAGCGTGTGGACTGCGTTCCCGAGCAGGCGTCGGGCGGAACCGCGATTCCATGCGCCTGCATCGAAGTTGATGCTAGCCCATTCTGCACGCGTTTGGTTGAAGCGTCAACTAATGTTCATCTCGATGACGCAGGACGGCGTGTCGGACGTGGGTCGTGCCTCCCGGCTGACACACCGTCGAGCAGGCGACGCACGCGCCGGACGAGCGCGTCGATCCCCGGGCCCACGTCGTCCGCGGTGGCGCGCAGCAGCCACCATCCGGCGTCCTTGAGGTGTTCCCCACGAGTCAGGTCCTTCCGGAACGAGCGTTCGTCGGTGCGGTGCAGATCGCTCTCGTACTCGATCGCGACGCGAGCGTCCGGGTAGGCCAGGTCGACGCACGCGATCCAACGACCGTCGACCACGACGTCGTGGTTCAGCGCGGGCTGTGGGAGTCCGCGCCTCGTCAGGGCGAGCCGGAGTCGGGTCTCGCCGGGGGAGCGTGAGCCGGGGCGGATCTCCGCGAGCGCCGCTTGGACCCGACGGATGCCGCGCGCTCCGCGGAAACGGCGGGCCGCCGCGACGAGTTCGGCGTGGTCGCACCAGCCGAGCCACCCGATGAGCGCGTCGCCGACCACGATGAGTTCGTCGCGGTTCAGGAGTGTCGCCAGCGCCACGAAGGTGTCGGCGGGATGCGTCAGTGCGGCGGTGCCCGAGTGGACGACCTGCAGTCTGCCTCGTCGTGCACGGTGGCCGATCGTGCCGCGGACGCGGAGTGCCTGGTCGGTCCCCATCGTCGTCACGTGCACGCGGTGGTCGCGTTCGAGGCGTCGGGGGAGCGGGAAGCCGAGGATCGCCGCGGCGGTCGTGTGGCTGAACGCCTGGTCGGGGCGCAGTCGTGGCTGCACGGCTCGTGCGCGCTCGTCGTGGGTCTGCGGTTCGGCCCAGGCGCGGATGCCGTGGAACGGCCGGAGGAACGCGCGGGAACGAAGACGGCCGGCGCTGACGCCGCGACGCAGGGCCTCGCGGACGCGGAAAGGGCGGCCGCGGAGGGCCATCGGGAAGGTCGCGTCGACGTGCATCTGGTCAGCGTGGCCGCTGCCCCCGCTTCGCAGCGGGGATCGGCGCGATCTGTGGACGATGAGCGCGCACCGCCACCTGTGGACGGATGGCCGGCACGCGGGTTCGGGCCGGGAGGCGCGGCGCGAGCGGGCGGAACGGGTGCGTTCGGAGCGGGGTCGGGTGCGGGTTCCGCCCGCTCGGCGGGTCCGGCGTGCGGGCTCGCCGATGTGGGCGGGTTCGGGCCGGGAGGCACGGCGCGAGCGGGTGAAACGCGTGCGTTCGGAGCGGGGTCGGGGGCGGGTTCCGCCCGCTCGGCGGGTCCGGCGTGCGGGCTCGCCGATGTGGGCGGGTTCGGGCCGGGAGGCGCGGCGCGAGCGGGCGGAACGCGTGCGTTCGGAGCGTGGTCGGGTGCGGGTTCCGCCCGCTCGCGCCCGCCCCGCGCGTTCCGCCCGCTCGCGCCTGCCCCGCGCGTTCCGCCCGCTCGCGCCCGCCCCGCGCGTTCCGCCCGCGCCCGCCCCGCGGGTTCCGCCCGCTCGCGCCTGCCCCGCAGGATCCGCCCGCCCGCACCCCGCCCGCCCCGCTCGTGCCCGCCCCGCGCCCGCTCGCCCCCGCCCCGCGCCGGACCCCGCCCGCCCGCGCCCCGCCCGCCCCGCACGGGACCCCCGCACCCAGGTACTCGCACGGCCCCTCACGGCACGGGGAAGCCCGCTAGCGTCGGCAGCATGGAATTCAGGTACCTGGGCAACTCCGGACTCAAGATCTCCGAGATCACCTACGGCAACTGGCTGACGCACGGCTCGCAGGTCGAGAACGACGTCGCCACGCAGTGCGTGCGGGCAGCGCTCGACGCCGGCATCACCACGTTCGACACCGCCGACACGTACGCCAACACGGCAGCCGAGCAGGTCCTCGGCGAGGCGCTCAAGGCCGAGCGCCGCCAGTCGCTGGAGATCTTCACGAAGGTCTACTGGCCCACCGGACCGAAGGGGCACAACGACGTCGGGCTCAGCCGCAAGCACATCACGGAGTCGATCGACGGCTCGCTGACCCGTCTGCAGACCGACTACGTCGACCTCTACCAGGCGCACCGCTACGACCACGAGACCCCGCTCGAGGAGACGATGCAGGCCTTCGCCGACGTCGTCCGCCAGGGCAAGGCGCTGTACATCGGCGTCAGCGAGTGGAACGCCGAGCAGATCCGCGCCGGCGCCGCCCTCGCGAAGGAGCTCGGGTTCCAGCTCATCTCGAACCAGCCGCAGTACTCGATGCTGTGGCGGGTCATCGAGGGCGAGGTCGTGCCCGCGTCGAAGCAGCTCGGCCTGTCGCAGATCGTGTGGTCGCCGATCGCGCAGGGTGTCCTCACCGGCAAGTACAAGCCGGGTCAGCCGCTGCCCGAGGGCTCGCGTGCCACGGACGAGAAGGGCGGCGCGGACATGATCAAGCGGTTCATGCGCGACGAGGTCCTCGAGGCCGTGCAGCGCCTACAGCCCGTCGCCGACCAGGCCGGTCTGACCCTCGCGCAGCTCGCCATCGCGTGGACGCTCCAGAACGAGAACGTCGCGAGCGCGATCGTCGGCGCCTCCCGTCCGGAGCAGGTCACCGACAACGTCAAGGCCGCGGGTGTGCGGCTCGACGCCGACGCCCTCGCGGCGATCGACCAGGCCCTGGGGGACATCCCGGAGCGCGACGCGTCGAAGACCGTCAGCCCGGCGTCGCGCCCCGCGTAGACGCGGCCACCTGCCGGACGGGAGGCGCGGTGCCGGCTGGCACCGCGCCTCCCGTCCGTTGCGTGGGCGCGTCCACCGCGACCCGCATGTGAACAGCAGGTGTCGCGAAACTGGCAGAAGCCTCCGGATGGCTGTACCCCACCCAAACCACCTCGCGAAGCCCCCCGAATCGGGGGCATGACCCGAACCGATACCCCCGTTGTGGTGCCACGCGCCACCGGAGCGGTGCCCGTCCCGTCGCGCGTGCCCCTCGCGCGACTGCTCACCCTGGCCCGCCAGCTCGTCTCCTTCGGGAGCATCGGCGCCGTGTGCTTCGTCATCGACCTCGGCGTCTACAACCTCCTCCGCGCGACCGTGATGCCCGACGGTCCCATCGCCGCGAAGATCGTCTCCGCCGTCGTGTCCACGGCCGTCGCCTGGATCGGCAACCGGTTCATCACCTTCCGCGCCGAACGGCAGACCGGCCGACGCGAGACCGTCCGCGAGGGGTTGCTCTTCGCCGTCACGAACCTCATCGGGCTGGGCATCGCCGCGGCGTGCCTGTTCGTCTCCCACTACGTCCTCGGATTCACCTCCACCCTCGCCGACAACGTCGCCGGCAACGGGGTGGGTCTCGTGCTCGGCACCGCGTTCCGGTTCGCCGCGTACAAGGCCCTCGTCTTCCGTTCCACCGACGCTCACGCGAAGGAGCTCGCCGAATGACCATCTCCGCCATGCTGCTGACGGCCGCCGGGCCGTTGCTCCAGCCGAACGAGGGGACCGCTCCGTCGAGCGTCCCGAACCGCGGTACGACCGACGTGCCGACGGGAGGCTCGGGTCAGGTCCCGCAGGCCGCCTGGTCGGTCGGCGAGTGGGTCGGGTACTCGGCCCTCATCGCGATCTCCGTGCTGCTCACGATCATCGCGCTCACCACGCTGTGGTGGATGCTGCACGCCTGGCGCTCGCGCGACGCGCTCAAGTCGACGAGCTTCAGCCAGACCCCGCGTCCGGCCGCGCACCGGTTCACGCTGCTGGTCCCCGGCCGCCACGAGCAGGACGTCATGGGGGAGACCCTCGACATGCTCGCGAAGCAGGACCACCCGGACTTCGAGATCATCGCGATCGTCGGCGAGGACGACCCCGAGACGGACGCCGTCGTGCGTGCCGCCGCGGCCCGGCACCCGGAGCTCATCCGGGTCGTCGTGGACGACACCCTGCCGAAGAACAAGCCGAAGGCGATGAACCTCGCGCTGCAGTACGCGACGGGCGACATCGTCGGCGTGTTCGACGCCGAGGACGAGGTCTACCCGCGGCTGCTGTCGCTCGTCGACTCGCGCTTCCAGGAGACCGGCGCCGACGTGGTGCAGGGCGGCGTGCAGCTGATGAACTTCAAGTCGAGCTGGTGGTCGCTGCGGAACGTGCTCGAGTACTACTTCTGGTTCCGCTCGCGCCTGCACTTCCACGCCGGGTCGAAGTTCATCCCGCTCGGCGGCAACACCGTCTTCGTGACGAAGGAGCGCCTGGACTGGTCGAACGGCTGGGACGCGCACTGCCTCGCCGAGGACTGCGAGCTCGGCGTCCGCCTGTCCGCCGACGGCGCCAAGGTCGTCGTCGCGTACAGCCCCGAGGCCGTCACCCGTGAGGAGACCCCGCCCACCTTCGCGTCGCTCCTCAAGCAGCGGACCCGGTGGAACCAGGGCTTCCTGCAGGTCCTCGGCAAGGGCGAGTGGAAGAAGCTCCCGTCGTTCCGGCAGCGGTTCTTCGCCCGGTACATGCTCACGATGCCGTTCATCCAGGCGGCCACCGGGCTCCTCATCCCGCTCAGCGTCCTGATGATCCTGTTCGTGAAGGTGCCGACGGCGATCGCCCTCGTGTCCTTCATCCCCGTTGCGCCGACGCTCATGCTGCTCGCGGTCGAGATCGTCGGCCTCAACGAGTTCGGTCGGCTCTACCAGGAGAAGGTCCGCTTCCGTGACTACGTGAAGCTCGTCCTCGGCCTCGTGCCGTACCAGATCTTCCTCGCCGCGGCGGCGGTCCGGGCCGTGGTCCGGCACGCCAAGGGCCAGAACGGGTGGGAGAAGACCGAGCACACCGGGCAGCACCGGACGGCTGGGCAGCCGGCCGAGGTCGTCGGGTTCGCCAACGCGGTCACCACACGTGTGCCTGCATCACCCGACCACGCGGACGACCGCGAGCTCGCCACCTCGACCACCGGAGGGAACCGATGAGCGCCAGCATCACGAACACCACCGGCATCCCGATCCGCGGCGCCGTCGCCGGGTCCGGCATCGGCGCGTGGTTCCGTCGGCACGCCGCGAGCCTCGGCTGGCTGCTGCCCGTCCTCGCCGTCACCGTCGTGGTGCAGACGTGGAACATGTCCGGCACCCCGCAGCGCATCGACGACGAGGGCACGTACACGGCCCAGGCGTGGGCGATCGCGCACCTCGGCGAGATCACCCACTACACGTACTGGTACGACCACCCGCCGCTCGGGTGGATCCAGATCGCGGGGTACACCTCGCTCACCGGCGCCTTCGCGCGCTACCCGTTCGCCGTCGAGGCCGGGCGCGAGGCGATGGTCTTCTTCGCCGCCGTCTCGAGCATCCTGCTCTTCGTCCTCGCCCGTCGACTCGGGAGCGGCCGGGCCACCGCCGCGGTCGCCGGACTCGTGTTCGCGCTGTCGCCGCTGGCCCTGCAGTACCACCGCACGGTCTACATCGACAACGTCGCGACGCCGTGGCTCCTCGCCGCGTTCGTCCTCGTGCTCAGCCGTCGGCAGCAGCTCGCCGGGTTCGCCGGCGCGGCCGCCTGCCTCGGCATCGCCGTGCTCTCGAAGGAGACCTACCTGCTCGCGCTGCCGTTCCTCATCTGGATCGCGGTGCGTCGGGCCGACCGGAGCACCCGTCGTTACACCCTGAGCGTCGCCGGAGCCGTCCTCATCGTCATCGGTGGCGGCTACCTGCTGCTCGCGGCGGTGAAGGGCGAGCTGCTGCCCGGTGCCGGACGAGTGAGCCTCCTCCAGGGCATCACGTACCAGCTCGGTTCCCGAGCGGCCAGCGGCTCGGTGTTCGACGCGGGCAGCCTCGCGAACGAGGCCGCGTCGCAGTGGTGGGCGCTCGACCCGGTGTTCATCGTGCTCGGCTCGGCGGCCGCCGTCGTGGGGCTGTTCCTCCGCCGGGTCCGCCCGATCGCGGCGATGCTCGTGTTCCTGCTCCTCATGATGTTCCGCCCGAACGGGTACCTGCCCGTGCCGTACGTGATCATGCTCATCCCGTTCGCCGCGCTCCTGATCGCCTACACCGCCGAGCGCGCCGTCCTCACCGTCCTCGGTCGCCTGCGCGGCACGTCCGGGACCTCGGGCCGTGCGATCGTCCGTCGTGGCCTCGGCACCTCGTGGGCCGTCGTCACGTCCGCGGCGCTCCTCGTGGCGCTCCCGCTGTGGGGCGCGCAGCTCCGTGGGTTCGTGCTCGGCAACCTCGACCTGCCGATGCAGCAGGCCGAGCAGTGGGTGGGCGACAACGTCCCGAAGTCCTCGAGGCTCCTCGTCGACGACGCCATGTGGGTCGACCTCGTGCAGGACGGCTTCGCCCGGAACAACGTCATCTGGTACTACAAGCTCGACACCGACGCCGCGGTCGAACGCCAGTCGCCGAACGGCTGGAAGGACTCGGACTACGTCATCACGACGGACTCCATGCGCACGGGTGGCAACTCGTCGACGGACGTCCGACAGGCGATCGAGAACTCGACGTCCGTGGCCGCGTTCGGCACCGGCAACCAGCGGGTCGACGTCCGGCGCATCCACTCCGAGGGGTCGACGGCCGCCGAGGCCGCGATCACCCGGGCCTCCGACGTCCGGAAGACCATGGGCACCGAGCTCGCGGCGAACCCGGCGCTCCGGGCCGACTCCGGGACGAAGTCGCAGTTCCGTGCCGGCCAGGTGGACTCGCGGGCGATGATCGCGCTCGGGCAGGTCCTCGCCGACCGGCCCGTCGAGGTCGAGCGGTTCACGCCGATGACCGGCGAGACCGGACAGCCCTTCCGTCGGGTGGTGCTGCAGGCCTCGGGGAGCGCCGAGGCCACCCGCATCGCGGCCACCCTCGACGCGATGGCGGACGACTTCCGGCCCGCATCGGTCGAGCGTGACGGGGCCCGCCTGACGGTGGTCTACACCCCGGCCGACCCGACCACGACCGCCACGAGCGCCACGTGACCCGCGCGCCCGCCGCACCCCCGCACCAGACCCGAACCACGACCAGAAGGAGCACCACCATGCCCGCACCTCGTCGCACCCTCCTCGTCGGCGCCCTCGCCACGAGCCTCGTCGCCGCAGCCGTCGGCCTCGCCCCGCAGGCCGCCACCGCCGCGACCACCGCCGCACCCGCCGCGGGCAGCTCCGGCGAGGGCTGGCTCCGCGTCGGCCACCTCTCCCCGGACACGAAGGGCGTCGACGTCGAACTGTCGAGCCTGTCCGGCGGCAAGAAGGTCTTCGAACTCGACGACGTCACCTACGGCCAGGTCAGCCCGTACCAGGAGCTGCCGGTCGGCACCTACGTCCTGTCGATGCGCGCCGCGGACGCGCCGGACTCCACGCCCGTGATCTCCACCGACGTCACGGTGGACGAGGGCGACGCGAGCACGGTCGTCGCCTACGGCACGAACGCGAAGCTCCGGACGACCGCCTTCACGGACGACCTCCAGCAGCCCGGTGACGGCAAGGCGAAGCTCCGGCTCGTGCAGGCCGCGACCACGGCGAAGTCGGTCGACGTGAGCACCTCCGAGGGCACCGCCGTCGCCGAGGACGCCGCGTTCGGCACCGCCACGAAGTACGCGACCGTCGACGCCGGCAAGTGGACGCTCGACGTCTCGGGCAGCGGGCAGCGGGGGACGGCGAAGGTCGACCTCGCGGGCAACACCGTCTCGACGCTGTTCGTGCTCGACGACAGCAAGGGCGACCTCACCGTCGTGCCCGTCACCGACGCGGCAGCGACGGCGTCCACGCCGTCCGGCGGGGTCCAGACCGGTGGCGGCGGCGCAGCCGCCGACCCGGTCGAGCAGGCCACCCACGAGCTGATCGCGACGCTCCGGTCGCTGTTCCGCTGATCGCAGGACAGGAGGCGCGGATCACCCCGGCGGGTCCGCCCGCGTGATCCGCGCCTCCGGGCCCACCCCGCACCCACTCAGGAAGGCAGGCCGCATGACCCGCAGGACCTGGATCCCCGTGACCGCCGCAGCCGCGGTCATCGTCGCGCTCGGCATCGCGCTCGTCGCGGTGCGCCCGTGGGGCGCCTCGCAGCCGGAGGCCGGAGGCGCGTCGACCCCGACGTCCTCGGCGGCGCCGGACGCAGCGCGCTCGCCCGAGCAGCTCCGGACCGACTTCCTCGACCGGTACGTCCGTGACGGCCGCGTCGTCCGCACCGACCAGGGCGGCGACACCGTCAGCGAGGGACAGGCGTACGGCCTGCTCATCGCCTACGCGAACGGCGACCGTCGGCGCTTCGGCGAGATCTGGTCGTGGACGAAGCGGCACCTGCTCACCGACGACCACCTGCTCGCGTGGCGGTGGACGCCGGACGGCGGCGTCGCGGACGGCCAGTCCGCGAGCGACGCGGACCTCGACGCCGCCAGGGCACTCGTGCTCGCCGGGTCCTCGTGGGACGAGTCCCGGTACACGGCAGCGGGGAAGACCATGGCATCGGCGATCCTCGAGCACGAGACCGCCACGACCGACCTCGGCACGATCCTGCTGCCAGGGCCGTGGGCCGACTCGGAGCCGTACCGGTACGACGCCTCGTACGCGTCGCCGGTGGCCTACCAGGTGCTGGCGAAGGCGACCGGCGACGACCGCTGGGACGCCCTCGCCACCGGGTCCCGCGCCGTCACCGCGGCCGTGCTCGAGCAGTCGGACCTGCCGAGCGACTGGTCGCAGGTGCACGCCGACGGCAGCGTCGACCCGATGCCCGCCACGGGTGGTGACGACCGCGTGCTCTACGGGTACGACGCCATGCGCCTGCCGCTCCGGTACGCCGAGGCGTGCTCCACCGGAGACCGCTCGCTCGCCGGCTCGATCGCGCCGACGCTCCGCCGGCAGACGCAGTTGGCGGCGCAGCTCGACCTGGGCGGCACGGCCGTGACCGGTGACACGAACGCCCTCGCGTACGTGGCGCGGGCGGCGGCGGAGCAGGCCTCCGGGCAGTCGGCAGCGGCCGCCGCGGACCTGCGTCGGGCCGACCGGACGGCCGCGACGACGCCGACCTACTACGGGGACGCGTGGGCGGCGCTCGGCGCGACGATGCTCACGTCGGACGTGCTCGGCGGGTGCGCCACGGCGGCCGGGGGTGCCTCGTGAGCGGGCGGCGCCGGGCGTCCGGCAAGCCGACACTCGGGCTCGGCGGACCGCGGCGTCGGGGCGTGATCGTCGGCGCCGTCGTCGCGGGGGTGCTCGTGGTGGGCGGGGTCGCCGGGGTCGCGGTCGCGGCGACGAACAGCACCGGCGGCGCGACGGACGCAGCTGCGTCCTCGTCAGCGTCCGCTGCTCCCTCGTCCTCGACCGGGTCGTCGGCCGGGTCGTCCACCGGGTCGTCCACCGCCGGTCGGAACGGCGCCGCGGGGTTCCAGGACCCGGCAGCCCCCGCCGCCCGCTCCGACGCGACCCCGGTCCGCGTGACGATCCCCGCCATCGGGGTGTCCTCGTCGCTCGAGGACCTCCACCGGGGTGCCGCCGGCGAGCTCGACCCGCCGAAGGACTGGGACAGTGCCGGCTGGTTCAGCGACGGCATCGTCCCGGGCGAGGTCGGCCCCGCCGTCATCGCCGGGCACGTCGACAGCCCCACCGCCGCAGCCGTGTTCTTCCGGCTCGACGAACTGGTCCCCGGCGACGCCATCCACGTCGCCATGTCGGACGGCTCCACCCGGACCTTCACGGTGGAGCGGTCCGAGCGTGCCGCGAAGTCGGCGTTCCCGACGAGCGACGTCTACGGCACCGCACCCACACCGCAGCTGCGCCTCATCACGTGCGACGGCACGTTCGACACGGCCACAGGGCACTACACGGACAATCTGATCGTGTTCGCAGAGCTCTCGTCGGACTGACGCAGCGACCGGCCGATATCTTCGATGAGAAGCGCAAGGAGCACCATGAGCACGACACTGGTCATCATCCCGACCTACGACGAGGCGGAGAACGTCCGACCCATCGTCGAGCGCACGCTGGCGGCCACCGACGAGACCGTGCACGTGCTCGTCGTGGACGACAACTCCCCGGACGGCACCGGCGACATCGCCGACGAGATCGCCCTCGAGACCGACCGCGTGCACGTGATGCACCGCACCGTGAAGGACGGCCTCGGCGGCGCGTACCTCGCCGGGTTCGCCTGGGGCCTCGACCACGGCTACGACAAGCTCGTCGAGATGGACGCGGACGGCTCGCACCACCCCGAGTACCTGCCGTGGATGATCGAGCTCGCCGACACGAACGACCTCGTCCTCGGGTCGCGCTGGATCAAGGGCGGCACGGTCGAGAACTGGCCCTGGTACCGGGAGCTGCTCTCCCGCGGCGGCAACCTCTACACGCGCCTCGCCCTCGGCATCGCCGTGCGCGACGCGACCGGCGGCTTCCGCGTGTTCACCTCGCGGGCGTTCGAGCGGATCGACCTCGCCGGCGTCGCCTCGAAGGGCTACTGCTTCCAGGTGGACCTCTGCTGGCGCGCGCTCGAGGCCGGCCTCCGCGTCGTCGAGACCCCGATCACGTTCACCGAACGCGAGTTCGGTGTGTCGAAGATGAGCGGCAACATCGTCCGCGAGAGCCTCACCCTCGTCACGAAGTGGGGCATCGACCGGCGCATCCGCGAGGCCCGTTCCCTCGTCAAGGACCACCGCCGACTGCCGTCGGTCCGGGCGAACGCGCACGCGGTCGCCGACCACGCGGCCTGACGAACCGAACCCGGGTCGCCCCGCGGCCGGGGACCGACCGTCCACGGACAGGAGGCGCGGTGCCAGCTGGCACCGCGCCTCCTGTCCGTCATGGCGCTGTCCGTCATCGCGACTGTCCGTCGTCGTGACGAGTCCCGTCGGCCGTGTCGTCGCGTCCGCGGGGCGTCGCACGCAGACGGACGGCCCGCGGGGCCTCGCACGGAGACGGACGGCCCGCGGCGGTGTCGCCACGGGCCGTCCGGTCACGCATCGGCAGCGGTCAGCGCAGCACGACCACACCGCGCCCCGCGAAGCGGACGCAGTCCGTCTCGACGTCCGCCTCGCCGAAGCGGTAGAGCTCCTCGCCCGTGGCGCCCGGCACGGGCACCTCGGCCGCGTCGTCGAGGAAGTTCACCACGACGTGCACCGGGCGGGCGTCGGGTCCGAGCAGCCCGCGGGTCAGGACGAGCCACCGGCGGTCCTCGCTGAACCGCACGGCGTTCGCTTCGTAGCGCTGGTCGACGAAGGCCCCGTCGGTCCGCCGCAGCGCGACGAGCACCCGGTAGGCCCGGAGGATCGCCGCCCCCCGCTCGGACTCGACGTCCGACCAGTCGAGCTTCGAGTTCGTGAACGTCGTCGGGTCCTGCGGGTCCGGCACGGCGGACTCGTCCCAGCCGTGTTCCGCGAACTCCGTGATGCGCCCCTCGGCGGTGGCCTTGCCGAGCTCCGGTTCGGGGTGCGACGTGAAGAACTGCCACGGGGTCGAGGCAGCGAACTCCTCGCCCATGAAGAGCATCGGCGTGAAGGGGCCGAGCAGCGTCAGCGCGGCGGCGATCACGAGGCCCTCGTCGGTCAGGCTCGCGGCGAGCCGGTCGCCGGTCGCGCGGTTGCCGATCTGGTCGTGGTTCTGGTTCGCCACGACGAGCGCCGTGGCCGGCGAGGTCCCGCGGTCGATGGGCCGTCCGTGCCGCTTCCGCCGGAACGACGACCACGTGCCGTCGTGGAAGAAGCCGTGCTCGAGCACCTTCGCCAGTGCCGAGAGGGGAGCGAAGTCGCCGTAGTACCCGTTCGTCTCACCGGTCAGGGCGACGTGCACGGCGTGGTGGAAGTCGTCCGACCACTGCCCGGCGAGTCCGTAGCCCGCGGCGTCCTGCGAGCGGAACATGATCGGGTCGTTGAGGTCGGACTCCGCGATGAGCGACAGCGGCCGCCCGACGAACGCCGAGTACGCGTCCGTCTCGGAGGCCATCGCCTGCAGCAGGTGCGGCCGGGTGGTGTCCCGCAGGGCGTGCACGGCGTCGAGCCGCAGCCCGTCGACGTGGTGGTCACGGAACCACATCCGCACGTTGTCGAGCACGTAGCGCCGGACCTCGGGGTGCTCGACGTTCACCGAGTCACCCCAGGTGTTGCCGAGCCCCGCGAGCAGGTACGGCCCGTACAGCGGCAGGTAGTTGCCGCTCGGTCCGAGGTGGTTGTAGACGACGTCCTGGATGACGCCGAGACCGAGGGTGTGCGCGCGGTCGACGAAGCGGTCGTACGCGTCCGGTCCGCCGTACGGCGCGTGCACCGCGAACCAGCCGACGCCGTCGTAGCCCCAGTTCCACTCGCCGTTCACCGCGTTGACGGGCAGGAGTTCGACGAACTCGACGCCGAGCTCGACGAGGTGGTCGAGCTTCGCCGCGGCGGCGTCCAGCGTGCCCTCGGGCGTGTAGGTGCCGACGTGCATCTCGTAGATGACGCCGCCGCGGGCCGGACGCCCGGTCCAGGCGTCGTCCGTCCACGAGAACCGCGCCGGGTCGACGACCTCGGACGGGCCGTGCACCCCTTCGGGCTGGAACCGGCTGCGCGGGTCGGGTCGCACGGCGTCGTCGTCCCCGATGCGGAAGCCGTAGCGGGCACCCACGACGGGGGCGATCCGGTCGGTCGTCCACCAGTCGTCGTCGCCGCGGGTCAGCGGGTACTCCGTGTCGTCGACCACGAGGCGCACGCGCTCCGGTGTGGGCGCCCAGACGGCGTAGCGGTCGGGTGCGGTCATGCGTGACCCTCCAGGATGTCGATCTCGGCCTGCGCGTCGGATTCGTCGGCAGCGGCAGCGGCAGCGGCAGGCGCGTCGGTGGTGTCGGGACCGGCGGCGACACCGGTGCCGTGGGTCGCCGCGGTGCCGTCGCCCGCCGCGGTGCCGTGGGCGTTCGCCTCGGTGCCGTGGTCGGTCGCCTCGGCCACGTGAGCCGGCACGAGCAACGCCACCGGGTAGTCGGTGAGCAGGTCGGCGAGGGCGATGCCCCGGTCGGCGGGGACCCGGCGGCCGGTGAGCAGGTCGACGCGGTCCGTCGGCACGGCGTGCACGAGGGTGTCCCCCCATCCGCCGACGCGCTCGAGGCCGATCGGCAGGCGCGTCGCGATCGTGATCGCACCCCCGCGGTCGAAGGCGAGCACGTGGTCCGCCGCGCTGCCGGTCGCCTCGAGCGCGAGGTAGCGGGTGAAGAGCTCCGGGTGGTCGCGCCGCACGCGGAGCGCACGACTCGTCACGAGGAGCTTCGCCCGGCCGTCCAGCCCGACTGCGGGCAGCTGTTCGGGCCCGTCGTCGTCCGGCCCGTCGAGCTCGGCCAGGACGTGCCGACGCTCGGTGTAGTCCACCGGCCGGCGGTTGTCCGGGTCGACGAGGGACCGGTCCCAGGACTCGGTGCCCTGGTAGACGTCCGGGACGCCCGGTGCGGTGAGCTGCACGAGCTTCTGCCCGAGGCCGTTCGACCACCCCGCGGCGTCGATCCGTTCGTCGAGGGCATCGAGGACGGCGACGACGGCCGGGTCGTCGAACGCGGCGTCGACGAGCGCGTGCATCCGGCGTTCGAAGTCCTCGTCCGGCGCCGTCCACGTGGTGCTGTCGCCGGCCTCGCGCGACGCCTTCTCGGCGTAGGCGTGCAGCCGTTCCCGGCTGGCCGGACGGGCGCCCACGATCGCCTGCCAGAGCAGGTCGGAGAAGACGGCGTCGTCGAGCGGCGCGAGTGACTGCAGCCGCGCGAGCGTGCTCGCCCACTCCGGCCCGAGCTCGGCCAGCACGGCGATCCGCGCACGGGTGTCCTCGCTGCGCTTGGTGTCGTGCGTGGTGAGGGTCGTCATGGTGTGCGGCCAGCTGCCGAGGCGGTCACGCTGCGCCTGGTGGAAGTCGTCGACCGAGACCGAGAACACGCTCGGGTCGCCGCCGACCTCGCTCAGGGACGTCAGCCGGGACGTCCGGTAGAACGCGGTGTCCTCGACGCCCTTCGCCATCACCATGCCGCTCGTCTGCTGCAGGCGGATCGCCGCCGCGTTCGCCGGGTCGATGAGCGCGGGCGCGATCCGGTCGATCACGTCGCCGAGGTCCGGCCGTGCCGCAGCGGCACGCTCGAGCGCGGCGATGAGGTGGTGGGCGCCCTCGGGCAGGTAGGTCCGGTACACGTCGAACGACGCGACGATCTCGGCGACCGCGTCGACGATCCGCTCGTGGGGGAGCGGTGCGGACGCGGCGCCGCCGGTACCCGGGCCGAGCAGCCGGGCGAGCCGCTCGACCTCGCTGCCGAGGATGCCGTCCGCGATGCCACGACGGGTGTCGTGCGTCAGCCGCTGCCAGTCGGTCGGTTCGGCCCCGGACGCCGCGGTCAGGGACGCCTCGCCCGCCGGGTCGACGAACACGCGGTCGAGCACCCCGAGGGCGTCGTAGCCGGTGGTGCCGTCGACCGGCCAGCTGGACGGCAGTTCCTCGCCCGGCTCGAGGATCTTCTCGACGAGCGTGTACGCGCCGTCGGTGAGCGCCGCGAGGTCCTGCAGGTACCCGGCCGGGTCGTACAGGCCGTCGGGGTGGTCGATGCGGAGCCCGTCCACGAGGCCGTCGCGGAACCACGCCCCGATCGTGCTGTGGGACGCCGCGAACACCTCGGGCTCCTCGACCCGGATCGCCGCGAGCGTGTTCACCGCGAAGAAGCGTCGGTAGTTCAGCTCGTGGTCGGCGCGCTTCCAGTGCACGAACTCGTAGTGCTGTCGCGCGTGGACGTCCGCCACCGAGTCGCCGTCGTGCACCGTCCCGGGTGCGGTCGGGTACGCGGTGTCGCCGAGGTACAGCCGGCCGTCGCGGAGTTCGACCGCGTCGAGCAGCCGGTCGTCGAGCACCGGCACGCGCAGCTTGCCGTCGCCGGCGTCCCAGTCGACGTCGAACGCCCACGCGACGGGGGAGCCCTGGCCCTGTTCGAGCACGGACCACCACCACGGGTTCGACGCGGGCGTGGCCACACCGACGTGGTTCGGCACGACGTCGACGAGGACACCGAGCCCGACGGCGTGCGCGGCCTCGGCGAGTGCACGGAGCGCTTCGTCCCCGCCGCGTTCGGCGTCGACCCTGGTGTGGTCGACGACGTCGTACCCGTGCTGCGAGCCCGGCTCGGCCTGGAGCACGGGCGACAGGTAGAGCCAGTCGGCACCGAGGTCGCGCACGTAGTCGACGACGTCCCGTGCGGCGCCCAGGTCGAAGTCCGGCGTGACCTGCAGCCGGTACGTCGACGTGGGGACCCGACGCGCGGTCACTGCTGGCCGCCGCTCGTGGCGGAGGGAGCCGTGGCACCGGCGGGGTTGATCGGAGTGACGGCGTCCTGCGGTGCCGCCGTGGCCGGTCGGCGTGCGTCGGTGTCCACCGGGGTCACCGTGACCTCGAGGTCCGGCTCGGCGCGCAGCACGATCATCGAGCGCGCGGGGACGTCGAGCGGGGTGCCGGCGTCGAGGACGTCGTCGCGCGCACCGGGCTCGGCCGTGTCGATCCGGACCGTCCAGCCCGGTGAGTACTCCTCGGGAGGGAGGGTGAACGTCACGGTGTCGTCGTGCGCGTTGAAGTAGGTGATGAACCCGACGTCGGTGACGCGCTCGCCGCGGGAGTCGCGCCCGCGGATCCCGTTGCCGTTCAGGTACATGCCGACGCTCTTGCCGAAGCCGGAGTCCCAGTCCTCGGGTTCCATCGCGTCACCGGAGGGTGTGAGCCACACGACGTCCGGCAGCGGTTCGTCCTGCCCGCGGCGGACCGGACGCCCGTTGAAGTACCGCGTGCGGCGGAACGTCGGGTGGTCGTGCCGGAGCTTCACGACGTCGGCCGTGAACTGGACGAGGTCGTCGTCGGCTGCCTCCCAGTCGATCCAGCTGATCGCGGAGTCCTGCGCGTAGACGTTGTTGTTGCCGGACTGCGTGCGGCCGAGCTCGTCGCCGTGCGCGATCATCGGCACGCCCTGGCTGAGCAGCAGGGTCGCCAGGAAGTTCCGGCGGCGCTGCAGCCGGAGGGCGTTCACGTCCGGGTCGTCGGTCGGGCCCTCGACGCCGGAGTTCCAGGAGCGGTTGTGGCTCTCGCCGTCGTTGTTGTCCTCGCCGTTGGCGTCGTTGTGCTTCTCGTTGTAGGCGACGAGGTCGTACAGCGTGAAGCCGTCGTGCGCGGTGATGAAGTTGATGCTCGCCTTGGGCGTCCGGCCGTCGTGCTCGTAGAGGTCGGCGGAGCCGGAGATGCGCGAGGCGAACTCACCGAGCGTCGAGGGCTCGCCCCGCCAGAAGTCGCGCACCGTGTCGCGGTACTTGCCGTTCCACTCGGACCACTGCGGCGGGAAGTTGCCGACCTGGTAGCCGCCGGGACCGACGTCCCACGGCTCGGCGATGAGCTTCACCTGCGACACGATCGGGTCCTGCTGGACGAGTTCGAAGAAGGCCGCCAGGCGGTCGACCTCGTAGAACTCACGGGCGAGGGCCGCGGCGAGGTCGAAGCGGAAGCCGTCGACGTGCATCTCGGTCACCCAGTAGCGCAGCGAGTCCATGATCAGCTGCAGCGAGTGCGGGTGGCCGACGTTGAGCGAGTTGCCCGTGCCGGTGGTGTCCATGTAGTACCGCTTGTCGTCGTCGACGAGGCGGTAGTACGCCGCGTTGTCGATGCCGCGGAAGGACAGCGTCGGGCCGAGGTGGTTGCCCTCGGCCGTGTGGTTGTAGACGACGTCGAGGACGACCTCGATGCCGGCCCGGTGCAGCTCGCGGACCATCGCCTTGAACTCCTGCACCTGCTGGCCGTGGTCACCCGACGACGAGTAGTGCGAGTGCGGCGCGAAGAACCCGATGGTGTTGTAGCCCCAGTAGTTCGACAGCCCCTTCTCCTGCAGCGTCGAGTCGTTCACGAACTGGTGCACGGGCATGAGTTCGAGCGTGGTGACGCCGAGCCGCTGCAGGTGCGCGATGACCGCCGGGTGTGCGACGCCGGCGTAGGTGCCGCGCTGCTCCTCGGGTACGTCGGGGTGCGTCTCGGTGAGGCCCTTGACGTGTGCCTCGTAGATGACGGTCTCGCCGTAGGGGATGCGCGGCGCCCGGTCGCCCTGCCAGTCGAAGAACGGGTTGATGACGACGCCCTTCATCATGTGGGCCGCCGAGTCGTCGTCGTTCGTCGAGTCCGGGTCGCCGAACGTGTACGAGAAGAGCGCCTGGTCCCAGTCGATGTCGCCGCTGGTCGCCTTGGCGTACGGGTCGAGCAGGAGCTTCTTCGGGTTCGCGCGGAGGCCCTTGTCGGGGGCGTACTCGCCGTGGACGCGGAAGCCGTACTGCTGGCCCGGTCCGACGTTCGGGAGGTACGCGTGCCAGACGTACGCATCGACCTCGACGAGGTCGATGCACTGTTCGTTCCCGTCGTCGTCGAAGAGACAGAGTTCCACGCGTTCGGCGACCTCGCTGAAGAGGGCGAAGTTCGTGCCGCTCCCGTCGTAGGTCGCCCCGAGCGGGTACGGGTTGCCGGGCCAGGTGTGCAAACGGTCCTCCAGTGGTGGGTCACGCCAACATATCGGCGCGGGTGCTCCACGTCCGCAGACAAGGCCCCACGGTGGACGGATCCGCTCGGACCGCAGCCTGTGGAGGAACCGGCGAGTAGCCTCCGGGCCATGGCCAACATCGTGACGCAGATCGCAGAGAAGGTGCGCCCCGCCGGCGTCGCCACGAACTACGGGGAGCCGGTCGAGGTCGGTGACCAGACCCTCATCCCGGTGTCCCTCGGCTGGTTCGGCTTCGGTGGCGGCGGGGACGGCGACGAGAGCGGCGGCGGGGGCGGCGGCGCCGTCTCGATCCCGATCGGCGCGTACGTCCGCCGACCGGGCAAGGACCTCGAGTTCGAGCCGAACCTGATCTCCCTCCTCGCGGTGAGCGTCCCGGTCATCTGGGTCACCGGGACGGTTCTCCGCAAGCTGGTCCGCGTCCTCAAGAAGTGACGTCCTGACGGACAGGAGGCGCGGTGCGGGCCCGCACCGCGCCTCCTGTCCGTCGTGCGGTCGCGATCCGTCACCCGGTCGCGCACGCGTTTATGATGGTGGGACACACACGGGAGTCCGGGACCGCCGGGCTGAGAGGGAGCGAGTGGCGCTCCGACCGTCGAACCTGATCCGGGTCATGCCGGCGCAGGGAGGAGTCCTCGAATGATGCCCATCGGCACGTCGTCAGCAGTACCGTCCACCGTCACCCGTTCACTGCGGTGGCGCGTCGTCGACATCGTCGTCGCGAGCGTGCTCGCCGTCGCGATCGGTGTCGTCTTCAAGCTCTGGGAGTTCGGCTACGAGCCGATCAGCGCCGTGATGGCGCTCGTGCTGCCCGGCACGCAGGCGCTGTTCGGCGGGGTCTGGCTGCTCGCCGGCCCCGTCGTCGCGATCATCGTCCGGAAGCCGGGCGCCGCGCTCTACGCCGAGGTGGTCGCCGCCTCGGTCGAGGCGCTCCTCGGCACGCAGTGGGGGTTCCTCACGCTCGAGGCCGGCCTCGTGCAGGGGCTCGGCGCCGAACTGGTGCTCGCCCTGTTCCTGTACCGCGTCTACCGTCTGCCGGTCGTCGTGCTCGCCGGGGCCGCGGCCGGTCTCGCCCTGGGCATCAACGACACGGTGCTCTGGTACCCCGGGCTCGACCTCGCGTTCAAGATCGTCTACGTCGTCTCGGCGATCGTCTCGGGTGCGCTCATCGCGGGCGTCGGCTCGTGGTTCCTCGTCCGCGCCCTCGCTGCGACGGGCGTCCTGTCGTCCTTCGCCGCCGGTCGCGAGCACGCCAGGCGCCGTCCGCGCGTCGTCGCGTGACCAGCACCGCCGCGCGGATCACCTTCGAGGACTGGGGCTGGCGGTACGCGGAACGTGACGCCTGGGCCGTCCGAGGCGTCGACCTCCGGGTGGAACCGGGGGAGCGGGTCGCGGTCGTCGGCCCGTCCGGCGCCGGCAAGTCGACGCTCCTGCGGGCCGTCGCGGGCGTGCTCCCGGACGAACCGGACGCCACCGACGACACCGCCGCCTCGGTCCGGGGAACGGTCCTCGTCGACGGTGGCGAACCCCGTGCGGTCCGCGGGCGCGTCGGCCTCGTCATGCAGGACCCCGAGGCGCACACCGTGATGTCCCGCGTCGGCGACGACGTGGCGTTCGGATGCGAGAACGCCGGGGTCCCGCGCGACGAGACCTGGCAGCGCGTCCGGCACGCGCTCGAGGTCGTCGGCCTCGACCTGCCGCTCGACCGGTCCACCACGATGCTGTCCGGTGGGCAGCGGCAGCGGCTCGCCCTCGCCGGTGTGCTCGCCATGCGCCCGGGAGCCCTCGTGCTCGACGAGCCGTGCGCGAACCTCGACCCCGCCGGGGTCGTGCAGGTCCACGACGCCGTCCGGGCGCTCCTCGACGAGACCGGGGCGACCCTGCTCGTCGTCGAACACCGGATCGGCACCTGGCTGGACCTGGTCGACCGGCTCGTGCTGCTCGAACCGGCCGGCGGTGTCGTCGCCGACGGTGCGCCGGCGGATGTCCTCGCCGCCCACGGCCCGACGCTCACCGCCGCCGGCGTCTGGGTGCCGGGATCGGAGCCCGCGCGCGGTTCGGCTCGTCGGAGCACCCGCACGCCGCCGCGAACGGGCGGAACGGGCGCGGTCGCCACCGGGGGACCGAGCGGATCCCGCCCGTTCGACGAGGCGGGAGCGGACGGCGGCACGGACGCACCCGTGGGCGACGCCGTCCTGCTCGCGGCGCGCGGGCTCGGGACCGCCCGGGGTCGGCGGCAGCCGGTCGGGAGCGGGATCGACCTCGACGTCCGGGCCGGACGCGTGCTCGCCGTCACCGGGCCGAACGGTGTCGGCAAGTCGACGCTCGGCCTGACGCTCGCCGGACTCCTGCGCCCGGCCGCCGGCTCCCTCCGCGCGGGCACGGACCTCGCCGACGGGATCGGCGACGCGCCCGCCGCCTGGACGAGCACGCAGCTGGCCGGTCGGATCGGCACGGTCTTCCAGGACCCCGAGCACCAGTTCGTCGCCCGCACCGTCCGCGAGGAACTCGCCGTCGGCCCCCGGGCACTCGGCGCACCGGACGTCGACGAGCGGGTCGACGAGCTGCTCGACGCGTTCGGTCTCGCGCACCTCGCGGACGCCAACCCGTTCACGCTGTCCGGCGGCGAGCAGCGGCGGCTGGCGATCGGCACGGTCGTCGCCTCGCGGCCGACCGTCATCGTGCTCGACGAGCCGACGTCCGGGCAGGACCGGGCGACGTGGCAGGCCGTGGTCGAACGCCTCGGCGGACTGGCCGACGCCGGCACCGCGATCGTCGCCGTGACCCACGACCAGGACCTCGTCCGCGCCCTCGACGCCGACGAGGTCGTGCTCGGCGCGACCGGGGTGACGGCGGTGAGCGGAGCACCCGCCGCGCCGGTGCGGGGCAGGCACGGGCCGGCCACGGGGGTGTCCCGGTGACCACGCACCCCACCGCAGCCGGTCTGCCCGGACGAGCCGCGCCTCCCGGCCCACCCGACGGCACCACGCGCGCCCGTGGCGTCCGCGGGGTCCAGCCGGTCGCCTCGCTGCTGGGCGTCCTCGCGCTCGGGATCTGTCTGGTGCTGAGCCTCGACGTCGTGTCCGCGACCGTCGCGCTCGGCCTGGAGCTCCTGCTCCTGCCGCTGCTCCGGATCCCGCCGCGCACCCTGTTGCTGCGCACGTCGCCGGTCCTCGTCGCGGTCCCCCTGACCGCGCTGAGCATCGCGTTGTACGGGCGGGCCTCCGGTCGCGAGTGGTTCGACCTCGGCTTCGCCCACGTGACCGACGGGTCCCTCGAGCTCGCGCTCGCGACGGCGTTGCGTGTGCTCGCGGTCGGCCTGCCGGCGGTGGCGTTGTTCGTCCGGGTGGACCCGACGGACCTCGCGGACGGGCTGGCGCAGCTGCTGCGGCTGCCCGCACGGTTCGTGCTCGGGTCGCTGGCGGCGATCCGGATGACGACCCTCCTCGGAGACGACTGGCGACAGCTCGGCATGGCCCGTCGTGCCCGGGGCGTCGCGGACACCGGCCGGCTGCGGCGAGGCGCGTCGATGGCGTTCGCGCTGCTCGTGCTCGCGCTGCGGCGGGCGACGACGCTGGCGGTGGCGATGGAGTCGCGCGGGTTCGGCGCTCCCGGGCGGCGGACGTGGGCACGGACCGCCCGGTTCGCGGGGCCGGAGTGGGCGATGGTCGGCGTGCTCGTCGGCATCGGGGTCGTGTCGATCGTGGTCGCCGTGGCGGCGGGGACCTGGCGTGCCTGAGCGCGGCGCCGTCGGCGCTTCCGGCGCTGTCGGCGCGGCCGGCGCCGTGGACGCGGCCGGTGCTGTCGGCGCTGTCGGCGCGGCCGGTGCCGTGGACGCGGCCGGTGCTGTCGGCGCTGCCGGCGCTGCCGGTCCGGCGGACTCGCTCGTCGAGGGCCTCGCCGCCGCGGCAGCCGGGGTCGCGACCGCGTCGGGCACCCGGCTCGTCGTGCTCGTCGACGGGCGGTCCGGCACCGGGAAGACGACGCTCGGCACCGTGCTCGGCGACCGGCTCGGCGCCGAGGTCGTGCACCTCGACGACGTCTACCCGGGGTGGGACGGACTGGCCGCCGCCGCTCGGGCCGTGGTGACCGACGTCCTGGGGGAGCCGTCGGGGTACCGGCGGTGGGACTGGGCGACGTCCTCGCCGGCGGAGTGGGCACCCGTCGACCCCGAGCGCCCGATCGTCGTCGAGGGGTGTGGTGCGCTCTCGCGCGGTTCGGCGCCGCTGGCGTCGCTCCGGGTGTGGCTCGAGGCCGACGACGGCACCCGGTGGGACCGGGCGATCGGCCGTGACGGCGACGTGTTCGCCCGGGAGTGGGAGCGCTGGGCAGCCCAGGAGTCGGCGTTCATCGCGGCCGAGCGGCCCGCGAAGCTCGCGGACGTGGTGCTGCGGACGTAGCGCGCCGCGCCTCCGTGCCTCCCGCTCGGCGCCGCGCCGCGCCGCCCGCCTGCCGCCCGCCCCGCCCCGCGCCGCCCGCCCCGCCCCGCGCCGCCCGCCGCCCGACGACTTCACGGGCTGGTCGACACCTCACGCTTGGACACGCCCGTGAGGTGTCGCCCAGCGCGAAACCTCGGCGCGGATGCTCCGTGCCGTGCCGTGCCGTGCCGTGCCCTGCGCCGCCCGCCGGCGCCGCCGGCCGTCCCGCGAGCGAACGTCACGGGCTGGCCGACACCGCACGCCCGGACGCGCCCGTGAAGTGTCGGTCAGCGCGAAACCTCGGCGCGGATGCTCAGCGCACTGCGGCGTCCGGGACGGCCCCGCCCCACCCGTTGAACCCGCCGAACACGACCCGGACGGGTACGGCCTGCGCGCGCCCGGTCACGTACCGGTACCCGCCAGCCGGACGTGCGAGCCACAGTGTCCGCGCCGGCGTCGCACTCGTCGCCGCCGTCCGCAGCTCCACCACGTACTGCCCCGAGGGGATCTGGAACTGCGCGGTCTGCTCGCTGTCGAGCACCGTCGAGAACCGGGTCGAGGACGACGCACCGGTCGCCACGTCGGTCACCGTGACGCGTGCGCCGCTGAGCTGTGCCGACGAGGTGCCGGACGTCGCGAAGACGAGCAGGTCGTAGTCGCTGTGCGCGTAGTGCCGTGACAACGTCACCTGGGAAGCCGGCAGCGTCCCTCGCTGCTGGTACACCCGGGTCTTCCAGACGGCGGGCGAGGCCAACCCGTTCGCGTACGCCTCGATGCGGTACAGCCCGGTGCTCAGGCCGACGAACCGGTACTCGCCCGCGCCGTCCGAGGTCGTGCGGAACACCTGCGAGGTGTCCTCGTTCCACGCGTACATCAGGCGTCCGGCGGCCGGGCCGTCGGGTCCGACCACCCCGCCCTGCACGGTGGCGCCGACCACCAGCGGCACGGTGACCGCGACCGTCGAACCACCGCGCACCGCGATGCCCGCGCGGAGGCCGGGCGCGTACGTGTCTGCTCCGTGCGGCGGCAGCTGCCGTGTCGTCACCGTGACGGTGTCCGGTGCGGGGATGCCCGTGAACGTCGCGGTGCCGTCGTCGTCGGTGGTGGCGTTCCCGATGACGACGTCGACGCCGATCGCCGCGAGCTCCACGTCCGCCAGGCGGATCGGGGTGCCGTCCGGTGAGGCGAGCTGCACGGTGATCGCCCCGGAGCCGAGCGCGGTCGCCGGTGGCGCCACACCGACCAGCGCTGCCGCCGCCAGTGCCACGACGAGTGTCGTCCCGGTGATGAGTCGCATCGCGTTCCCCGATCGCTCGCCGCTCGTGCGTTGCGTGGGACTGTACGCGGCGACGCGCCTGCGCGCGCGACCCCGCCGTGCGGCGCGTGCGGACGCACCGGCCAGGAGGCGCGACCCGCCCTGCGGACGCACGTCGCGCCTCCTGGCCGGTCACCGCTCGGGCGGTCGGGCCGCGGCTACCGACTGCGGAGGATCCCGAGGAACTCGTCGGCCATGCCGAGCTGCTGTTCCAGCTTCGCGCGGCGCAGCTCGGTGTCGCGGACGTACGCGTCGAGCTCGCCACGGAGGCGGGCTCGTTCGGCGTCGTCGTCGGTCCGGTCGAGGGCGTCGACGACGGCCAGGAGCTCGGCCATCTGCTCGAGACTGAACCCGAGGGGCTTCATGCGGCGGATGACGAGCAGTCGAGCGAGGTCCGTGTCGGTGTACAGCCGGAACCCGCCCTCGGAGCGACCGGAAGGACGGAGCAGACCGACCTCGTCGTAGTGGCGGATCGTGCGGTGGGACAGGCCGGTGCGTTCGGCGAGGTCGCCGATGTGCATCGTGGTCGGTGCCGCGTCGTCCGTCATGCCAGGAGCCTCCGTGCCGTCGTCGTGTCCTGGCGAGCGTACCGCCGCGCGATCTGCAGTCCCGGTCTTGCGCACCAACCCTCCCGTTGCGTTAGAGTCGAACCACAGCAACTCTCCCGCGACGGAAGAGTTGAGATGTGCCGCACGCCTCGACGTCGCCGGCCGTGCGCGATGACGCGCCCCACGAACAGCTCTCGCGGGCGCAGCGCCCGCACCCCACCATCCGAAGGAGAACCGTGACGACCGTCACGCAGTCCGTGCCCGTCCAGGCGCATCCCAGTCCCACCGTCCTGTCCGCCCTGCGGAACCCGAAGGTCCTGCTCCGCGAGGTCTTCGCCGGCCTCGTCGTCGCCCTCGCCCTGATCCCCGAGGCGATCTCGTTCTCGATCATCGCCGGCGTCGACCCCCGTGTCGGCCTGTTCTCGGCGTTCGTGATGGCCGTCGTCATCTCGTTCGTCGGTGGCCGAGCCGCGATGATCACCGGCGCCACCGGCGCGATCGCCCTCGTCGTCGCCCCGGTCGTCAAGGAGCACGGCCTCGACTACCTCATCGCCACCGTCCTGCTCGGCGGGGTCTTCCAGCTGATCCTCGGCGGGCTGGGAGCGGCGAAGCTGATGCGGTTCGTGCCCCGGTCGGTGATGGTCGGCTTCGTCAACGCGCTCGCCATCCTCATCTTCACCGCGCAGCTGCCGAACATCATCGGCGTCTCGTGGCTGGTGTGGCCGATCGCCGCCGCCGGCATCGCGATCATCGTCCTGCTGCCCCGGTTCACCACGGCGATCCCCGCACCGCTCGTCGCGATCGTCGTCCTGACCCTGGTGACCGTGTTCGCGTCGATCGCCATCCCGACCGTCGGTGACGAGGGCAAGCTCCCCGACAGCCTCCCGACACTGGTCATCCCGAACGTGCCGCTGACCCTCGAGACCCTCACGATCATCGCCCCGTACGCACTCGCGATGGCCCTGGTCGGGCTCCTCGAGTCGCTGATGACGGCGAAGCTCGTCGACGAGGTCACCGACACCGGCTCCCGGAAGACCCGAGAGGCCCTCGGCCAGGGCGTCGCGAACATCGCCTCCGGATTGTTCGGTGGCATGGGCGGATGCGCGATGATCGGGCAGACCATGATCAACGTGAAGGCCTCCGGTGCCCGCACGCGCATCTCGACCTTCCTGTCCGGAGTCTTCCTGCTCGTGCTGGTGGTCGGTCTCGGCGACGTCGTCGCGATCATCCCGATGGCCGCCCTCGTCGCCGTCATGGTGATGGTCTCGGTCGGCACCTTCGACTGGCACAGCATCAGGCCTGCCACCCTGAAGCGGATGCCTGTCGGCGAGACCATCGTCATGGTGCTCACCGTCGTGATCGTGGTCGCCACCGACAACCTCGCGATCGGCGTCATCATCGGCGTCGTCGCCGCGATGGTCGTCTTCGCCCGCCGCGTCTCCCACTTCACGAACGTGTCGCGGAGCATCGAGACGCTGCCGGACGGCGCGCAGCATGCCCTGTACGCGGTCGAGGGTGAGCTCTTCTTCGCCTCCTCGAACGACCTCACCACCCAGTTCGACTACACCGACGACCCGGATCTCGTGGTGATCGACATGACGAGGTCGCATGTGTGGGACGCCTCCACCGTCGCGGCGCTCGACGCGATCGAGACGAAGTACCACCAGCACGGCAAGCGCGTCGAGATCCGCGGGATGAACGACGCCAGCCGGGCGTTCCACGGCCGCCTCGCCGGCACCCTCGGATCCGGTCACTGACGACCACCTCGACCTCCGCCCGGCCCCGACGGGGCACCGAGTGAACGGGCGGAGCCGTGAGGCCGGGACCTGATTCCCCGACCTCGCAGCGGGCATCGTCGCGTCGAACCGCGACGGTGCCCGCACCCGCCCGTCGTGTCGCGCGGGGCGGGCTGCGCCCGTCGTGCCGCGCGGGGCGGGCTGCGCCCGTCGTGCCGCGCGGGGTGGGCTGCGCCGCCCCGAGACTCGGCTCGGCGGACGGTTTCGCGCCGCCGCGCCGCGAAACTGTCCGCGGGGCCGAGACTCGGGCGCGGGAGCGGCGGGCTACGCCCAGCCGAGCTCGTGCAGGCGCTCGTCGTCGATGCCGTAGAAGTGCCCGATCTCGTGCACGAGCGTGGTGTGCACCTCGTCCTTGAGTTCCTCGAGCGTGTCGCACTCGGCGAGGTGCTGCTTCCGGAACACCACGATCCGGTCGGGCAGCTCGCCGAAGCCGTACTGGCCGCGCTCGGTCGCCGCGACGCCGTCGTACACGCCGAAGAGCTGTTCGCCGTCCTCCGGTTCGTCCTCGACGACGAACACTACGTTGTCGAGTCCGTCGACCATCTCGTCGGGGAGCAGGTCGAGCTCGTCGGTCACGAGCTGCTCGAAGGCATCGGCGGACATCTCCATCACGCCGCCGATCGTCTCACGGCGTGCTGGCCGTCCGCGCGGCGAAGCCGCACGGCGCCGGAGGCGCCCAGACAAACACTGAGGGAGAGCCCCGGTTGCGTCTCACGCAACCGGACTCTCCCTCGACTGGGGTGAATAACGGGTCTCGAACCCGCGACCTCCTAGACCACAACCAGGCGCTCTACCAACTGAGCTATATCCACCATGTGCACACCGGGCGACCGGCGCGACCACTCAATAGTAGTACATGCCGGAGGCGGGTCGGACCACGTGGGGCGAGCCGCGCCTCCTGGACGCGCCGGAGGCGGCGTGTCCTACTGCGCGAGCCGCGGCTCCCACTTGGTGACGACCTCGTTCGCGACCGCCTTGACGTCCTCCGAGGAGGGCCCGGGCTCGGCGACGAAGCCGGCGCGGCGGTAGTACTCGAGCTCGCGGATGGACTCGAGGATGTCCGCGAGCGCCCGGTGCCCGCCGTGCTTCTCGGGGGCGTTGAAGTAGACGCGCGGGAACCAGCGGCGGCAGAGCTCCTTGATGCTCGAGACGTCGACGCTGCGGTAGTGCAGGTGGCCGTCGACGCGGGGCATGTACTTCGACAGGAACGAGCGGTCGGTGCCGATCGTGTTGCCCGCGAGGGGAGCGGAACCCTCGGCGGGGACGTGTTCGAGGATGTACTCGAGCACCTGGTACTCGGCGTCCGCGAGGCTCACACCGTTCGGGATCTCCTCGAGCAGCCCCGAGGTGGTGTGCATGTTCGTGACGAACTCGTTCATGTTGTCGAGCGCCGACTGGTCGGGCTTGATCACGATGTCGAAGCCGGGGTGCACGGGGACGAGGTCGAAGTCGGTGACGACGACGGCCACCTCGACGAGTTCGTCGACCTCGAGGTCGAGGCCCGTCATCTCGCAGTCGATCCAGACGAGGCGGTCGTTCGCAGTTGCCATGGTGTCGATCCTATTCCGCGGTGGCGCGGGGCCCGGTGCTGGGTGGGAGTGCGGGCTGGCGCTCGGGGGGTCGCTCGGGTGCTGGGGTGCTCGCTCGGGTGCTCGGTGGCGCGCGCGGGCGATCGCGTGCTGGGTGGCGCGCTCGCGAGCGGGCGATGTCTGCAACGCTCGTGGCGCGACCGGGACGTTTCCCGCCCGCTCGCCGGGTGGGCTGCCCGAGCGGGCGGGGGAGGAGCGCTGAACGGGCGGATTGTGCGGCGACCTTGGCGGGCGCGGAACGGGTTCCGCCCGCTCGCTGCGCGCTCCGCGCGAGCGGGCGATCGGTGCAGCGCGAGGGGCGTACGCCGAACGTGTTCCGCCCGATCGCGCCCTCCGGTGGGTTGAGGGCGACTGCCTGGAGGCGCGGGCCGGCCCCTCGGGACCGTGTCGCGCCTCCAGACGGTCACCCTGCGGACGGGCGCAGCTGGCCAACGGGCGAATCCGGTCGCGTGCCCGCGGTCGCCACGACGACTTCCGCCCGCTCGCGCGGGGGAGGCGCGAGCGGGCGGGATGTGGTGGGTGCGGGGCGTGAGCGGGACGTGTTTCGCCCGCTCGCGCGGCGGTGGCGCGCGCGGGCGGGATGTGTCGGGCACGGGGCGTGAGCGGGACGTGTTTCGCCCGCTCGCGCGGCGGAGGCGCGAGCGGGCGGGATGTGGTGTGTGCGGGGCGGGAGCGGGACGTGTTTCGCCCGCTCGCGCGGGGGAAGCGCGAGCGGGCGGAAGGGGACGAGCGGGCCCCGGGCTAGGCCATCTCGCCGGCGCCGATGGCCTCGGCCTCGACGCGCTCCGGCTCGGCGCCGTCGTCCACCCGGCGCAGCACGCGCGTGGTGCACACGACCACGACGAACGCGACGGCGACGGACAGCCCCGCGAAGACGTACGCGGCGGACGGGGCGAAGCGGTGGGCGAGCAGCGTGGCCACGGGTGGGGCGATCGCGCCGCCGATGAAGCGCACGGCCGAGTAGGCGCTCGACGCGACGGAGCGGGGGAGGTCGGTGGCCTCCATGACGCACTCGGTGAGGACGGTGTTGAGGACACCGAGCACGAGACCGCCGACGATGACCGAGATGACCAGGCCGACCTGCGAGTGCACGACCACGGCGGCGGCGAACAGGTCGAGCGCGAGCAGCGGGAGCGCGATCTTCAGCACGGTGGTGCGGCGGAGTCGGGCGGTGAGCATCGGGGCGACCCAGACCGAGGTGATCGCGAGGCCCACGCCCCAGCCGAAGAACGTGAAGCCGATGCCGAGCGCGCCGAAGCCGAGCGGGAAGGGCGTGTACGCCAGCAGGACGAAGAAGCCGATGTTGTAGAAGAGCGCGGTGACGGCGAGGGCGGCGAGTGCCGGACGACCGAGCGCGCGGAACGGTGCGGAGAGCTTCGTCGGGGTCGGCTTCTCGAGGCCCGAGGACTTCAGGAGCGTGACGATGGCGATGAACGCGATGGCCATGAGAGTGGTGACGCCGAAGAACGGGCCGCGCCAGCTCACCGAGCCCAGCAGGCCGCCGACGAGCGGGCCGACCGCGATGCCGAGGCCGAGCGCCGCCTCGTACAGGATGATCGCGGACGCGGTGCCGCCCGAGGCCGCACCGACGATCGTCGCGAGGGCGGTGGAGATGAAGAGCGCGTTCCCGAGGCCCCATCCGGCGCGGAAGTCGATGATCGTCCACACACTGTTCGACGTCGCCGCGAGCACCGAGAACAGCACGATGAGCGCGAGGCCGATGAGCAGCGTGTTCTTCGCACCGATGCGGCTGGAGACCCAGCTGGTGAAGAACATCGCGACACCGGTGACGGCGAGGTAGCTCGTGAAGAGCAGCTCGGTCTGGGCGGCGGTGGCCCGCAGCGACGAGGCGATCGCGGGGAGGATCGGGTCGACGAGCCCGATGCCCATGAAGGCGACGACGCAGGCGAAGGCGATCGCCCAGACCGCTGACGACTGCTTGAGGATGCTGCCGGACTGTCCGGCGGGTGCGTGGGCGTTCACGCGTGGGTCTCCGTTCTGGTGGCGGTGGAGGTGCGGGAGGCGATGATCTCGACGGCGTCGTGCAGGGTGTCCCACTCGTCCTCGGTCAGGTCGGCGAAGAGCGGGCCGACCGTCCGGGTGAGGGTGACCCGCCAGGACACCAGCCGTTCGTGGCCGGCCTCGGTGAGTTCGATGAGCTGCCCGCGCGAGTCGTCCGGGTCGACGCTGCGGGTCACGAGGCCGTCGGCGAGCATGCCGGCGACGAGCCTCGTCATCGTCGGCTGCGCGACGCGGGAGGCGGCCGCGAGCTCGCCGAGGCGGAGCGGCTGGTCGGTCTCGAGGATGCCGAGCGTGCGCCAGACGGCGGAGGAGGTGGTGTTCCCCGTCGCCTGCGCTGCGGTGCGGATCAGGCGGTTGACGGAGACGAGGAGCGTCTCGATCGTCTGCTCGCGCGGTGATTCCATAGCAAAACTATATAGCGAAGCTATGAAGTCGTCAACAGGTGGCCCCTGGTAGAAGGGATGCATGAGCGACATCACCATCCACGAAGGCGACGAGTACACCGCGATCTTCCACGGCGGACCCTTCGACGGCACGACCGACACCCGCACGGCCACGAGCGACGCGCTGGACGACGAGGTCACGGTGTTCGCCGACGTCGAGGGCCTCCAGACCGCGTTCACCTATCGCATGACGAAGTCGCGCCAGGTGCTCGACCAGACCTCGGCCGAGTTCGAGTACGTGCCGGGCGAGTCCGACCCGGTCGACGACCTCGCCGACCGCGGGGACCGCAGCGGCGAGTTCGACCGCGAGTAACCGACGGCGCCGCGGCGCGCGGCGGACATCGCGCACCGCGGCACCCCGCTCCACGCGGCGGGAGTAGAACCCCGCCCGCCCGCGTTGCAGGACTCCATGCAGCTCGACCTCTGGACCTCCTCGTTCTGCGCCCCGTGCGCCGCCGCCCGCCGGGTGTCGGCCGAGGCGTCCGAGCTCGTCCCCGGGCTGCACGTCACGGAGCGGGACGTGGCGAACCACCCCGACCAGGCGGAGGACCTCGGCATCCGGTCGACCCCCACGATCATCGTGCGGCGGGACGACGGGGCCGAGGTCTTCCGTTCACCCGGCGTCCCGACCCGGGACCAGCTGCTCCTCGCGATCGCCAAGGCGATCTGACCCGCCCACGCGCGACGCAGCTCCGGGCGGCCGGTCTCCGAGTCGACCCGGCGCCTCCCCGCGCTGGCTCGTCGGCGCGAGCAGCACCGGCGGCTCCGCCGGACGCAGCAGTCGGCGTCCCTGCCGCAGCACCCGCTTCAGCGCCCGCACCGGCGCCCCGATCGCCAGGGCGACGGCTCCGAGCACACTGCGGTCGTCCGGCCCGAGGGCGTTCTTGCGCTCCCAGGCCCGGCGGAGCACACCGCCCCGGCTCCGGCGCGCGGCCGGCCGATCGCGCAGCACCCCGGCGTCGCGTGACGCCATGAGCCGCTCGGCCCGCTCCGCCCAGTCGTTCTCGGACTCCGGGTGGAAGTGGTTGTCGTGCATCCACGCGGGCCGGACCGTCCCGAACCGGCCGTCCACGAGGTCGATCGCGTCGCCCTCGAGGCCGCTGCCCACGAACGCCTCGTTGATGAGGTGCCGGCCGATGCCGAAGTCGGTCAGGGTGAGCGCGGGGATGCCCCGGGCCGCCGCCTCGAGCACGGCCGTCGAGCTGATCGTCACGAGGGCCACCGCGCGGTCGAGGTGGACCGACATCGGCCCGCTCTCGACCACGAGGTTCGCCGGGGCGTCCGCGGGCACGAGGTCCGGGTACGGGTCCTGCTCACGGTGCGTCTGGTGTTCGCCGGCGCCGGCCCGGACCTTGATCACCACCCGCCACTCCGGGTGTCGGCGCGCGGTCTCGGCGAGCCACCCGACGACACGCTCGCGGTCGGCACGCTCGGCGGGGACGCTCGGCTGCGCAGCGAAGACGACGGCGTCGCGGGGTGGCGATCCGACGGTTGCGCCCGCGTCCGACGCCGCCGGCCGCGCGAACGGCAGCGTCGCGAGCGCGAAGTGCGGCTCGACGCCGCCCTCGGCCGCGAGCTCCTCGTACGCCCGGACCTCGCGGTGGCTGTGCAGCACGAACAGGTCGGCGCGCGCCCGGAAGAACACGCCCTTCCACTTCGCCGGGTACGAGATGCCCGGCAGCCCCGTCACGAGGACGGGCCGCCGCGGCACCCGACGGTGGACCTCCTCGATGACGAGTTCGGCGACCGGTCCGATCAGGGACACCAGGACCGCGTCCGGCGGGTCGGTGCGGAGTCGATCGACGATCGCGTCGACGTCGAGCGGCTCCGGCGGTGTCGCCGCCAGGTGCGCCAGCCGGCCGTCGAGCCCCCGGAACGCGGACCGCAGCTGCGCCGGGCTCGCGGATCGCGGCGTCGCCACCGTGACGAGTTCCAGCTCCCAGTGCGCGGGTGCGGCGGCGAGCAGGTGGGCGCCCCACTTCGCGAACGAGTCGGTGTCGACCAGGCCGACCACCCGACGGACGCGCGGCGATCCGGCGGACGGGAGGCGCGCCTCCCGTCCGCCCGTCGCCCCGCGTCCGTCGCCGGTCGCGTCCAGGGCGTCGCCGGTCACGCTCCGACGCGGCGAAGCTTCGCGAGCGGTGCCCGCTCGCCCGGCATGACCCGCTTGACCCCGTCGCCGAGTGCGGTCTCGATGATGCGGACGTCGCGCGCCAGGGTCTGCAGCCCGTGCGGCTCGAGCGAGGCAGCGTGGTCCGAGCCCCACATCGTCCGGTCGAGCGTGATGTGGCGCTCGAGGGCGGTGGCGCCGAGGGCGACGGCGGCGATGGAGATCTGCAGGCCCGGCTCGTGCCCCGAGTACCCGACCGGGACCCCCGCGTACCGGGTCGCGAGGGTGTCGATCATCCGCAGGTTCGCCTCTTCGGCGGGGAGCGGGTACGTCGACGTCGCGTGCATGAGCACGAGGCGCTCGGTGCCGAGGGCGTCGACGGCGCGGTCGATCTGCTCGAGCGTCGACATGCCGGTCGACAGGATCACGGGCTTGCCGGTCGCGGCGACCTCGGCGAGGAGACCGAGGTCCGTCACCGACGCCGAGGCGATCTTGTACGCGACCACGTTCAGGTCCTCGAGGAACGCGACCGACGGCTCGTCCCACGGCGAGGCGAACCAGTCGAGCCCCCGGAGCGTCGCGTGGTCCCCGATCTCGATGTACTGGTCGCGGTCGAACTCGACGCGGTACCGGTACTCGAGGTACGTCATCTCGCCCCACGGCGTGCTGCGGGGCGTCTGCTTCATGTGTTCCGGCGTCGCGACCTCCGGCGTGCGCTTCTGGAACTTCACCGCCTGCAGCCCGGCGTCGGCCGCGACGTCGATGAGCCGCTTGGCGATGTCGACGTCGCCGTTGTGGTTCAGGCCGATCTCGCCGATGAGGTACGCGGGGTGGCCCGCGCCGATCGTGGACGTGCCGATGGTGACGGTCATGGTGCTCCGTTCGGTGCGGGGACGTGCGGCGCGGTCGCCGGACGGGGGTCGGGTGCGTGCTCGGTGGAGCGGCTCGTGCTCGTCGGCCGGTCCAGCCGGGTCGCGAGGGCGGACGCGAGGGCGAGGTCCGCCGGCTCGTCGACGTCGATCGCGCCCGCACCGTCCACGACGACGAGTTCGACCCGGCCGTGGAACCGGTGCCGGTGCTCGCGGAAGCCGGTCGCGCGGAAGACGTAGAAGGCGCCCGTCTCACGGAACTCCGGGGCGCGGTCCTGCCGGCGGGGGCGGACCGCCTGCTCGTGGTTCACGGCGCGGGCGGTGCCGTCGTCGTCGACGCGCCAGAGGAAGGCGTGCGAGGGCGCCGCGGCGAACACCGCGTCGGCGTGCCCGTCCCGGACCCGGGTGACGGCGGCGTCGAGGTCGGCCGGGTCGATGAACGGCGAGGTCGCCTGCACGAACACGACGACCTCGGGCTCCTCGCCCGCGGCCGCGAGTACGTCGAGGACGTGCAGCACCGCCGACTCCGACGAGGCCTCGTCACCGGCCAGCTCCGGCGGGCGGCGGACCACCCGGGCGCCGGCGGACACGGCCTCGGCCGCGATGGCGTCACCGTCGGTCGAGACCACGACGGCGTCGATCGTCGGGCTCGCGAGCGCGGCCTCGACGGCACGGCGCACCAGCGACCGCCCGGCGACCTGGCGGAGGTTCTTGCCCGGGATGCCCTTCGAACCCGCACGGGCCGGGACGACCGCGACGACGGAACCGGTGGAGCGCATGCCCGGGACGCTACGAAGCTGCGGTGTCGCACAGGCGAACGGCAGGCAGACGTGCGCCGAAGGGTTCCGGAACCCGACCTGGCGGACGTCCGCCGCGCCTCCCGGCTCTTCCACAGCGGCAGCAACGGATGCCGAAAGCCGGTCCGGTGACCCTTGACCCATGAGTCGCACCTCCCGCACACCCGCCGTCCAGCGAGCACGCTGGGAACGTCCCGCCTTCTTCGGGCTGCTCCTCGCCACGGGCGTGCTGTACCTGGTGAACCTCGGCGTCAACGGGTACGCGAACGCGTTCTACTCGGCCGCCGTCCAGGCCGGGAGCCAGAGCTGGGAGGCCTTCTTCTACGGGTCCTCGGACGCCGGCAACTCGATCACCGTCGACAAGCCGCCGGCGTTCCTCTGGGTGATGGAGCTGTCGGTCCGGCTGTTCGGCCTGAACTCGTGGGCGATCCTCGTCCCCGAGGCGCTGATGGGGGTCGCCATCGTCGCGCTGCTGTACGCGATCGTCCGCCGACGCTTCTCCGCCGGGGCGGCGCTCACCGCCGGAGCCGCACTCGCCACGACCCCTGTCGCCACCCTGATGTTCCGCTTCAACAACCCGGACGCGCTCCTCACCCTGCTCATGGTGCTGTCGCTCTGGCTCGTCCTGCGCGGTGTCGACACCGGGAAGCTGCGGTACGTGGTCTGGGCGGGCGTCGCCGTCGGGTTCGCCTTCCTCACGAAGCAGCTGCAGGGCTTCCTGATCCTGCCCGTCCTCGTCGGCGTGTACCTGTACTGCTCGTCGCTGCCGTTCGTGAAGCGGGTCGTGCACCTGCTCTGGGCCGCCCTCGCCGTGGTCGTCGCCGGCGGCTGGTGGGTCGCCGTCGTGGAACTCGTGCCCTCGTCGTCCCGTCCGTACGTCGGGGGATCGCAGACGAACTCGTTCCTCGAGCTCACCTTCGGCTACAACGGCCTCGGTCGGGTCACCGGCGACGAGACCGGCAGCGTGACCGGCGGTGGCGGGACCGCCGGCGCCGGCTCCTGGGGTGCCACCGGGATCCTCCGGCTGTTCGGCTCGGAGTTCGCGGGACAGATCACCTGGCTGCTGCCCACCGCGCTCGTCCTGCTCGTCGCCGCCCTCGTCGCGATCGGCTTCCGGCAGCGGACCTCGCCGCGGCTGGCGACCGTCCTCGCGCTCGGCGGTGCGCTGCTCCTGACCGGGCTGGTCTTCAGCTTCATGGGCGGGATCTTCCACCCGTACTACACGGTGGCGCTCGCCCCGTACATCGCCGGACTCGTGGGCATCGGCGCCGGGGTGCTGTGGGAGCGGCGCTCGTCGTGGTGGTGGCGCGGGACGGCTGCGCTCGCCGTGGTGGTGACCGTGGTGTGGCAGTGGCACCTGCTGACGGCGGCGTCGGGGTGGCAGCCGTGGATCCGGTGGGTGGTGCTCGTGGCCGGGGTGGTGACGGCGGTGGCGGTGCTCGTGCCGGTGCGGTCGGGGGCCGCTGCCTCGGCTCCCGGCGCGGGTGCGGAGGCAGCCGGTGCGGAGCTGGTGGCGGCCGGTGCGGGTGCTGCCGGGGCCGGTGCTGCCGCGGCCGGTGAGGGGTCGGCGGCAGGCGCGGGCCCGGCGGCGGGCCCGGCGGCGGGGCCGGCCGTGGCTGGTGCCGGGGCCTCGGCTGCTGTCGACGGGTGGGAGCGTGTGCCGCGGGTGATCGGCGAGCCCGGGTCCGACGTCACCCCCGCCCCCGCCGATCGTGGGCTGTCCGCCAGGTGGTCACGACCGGTCGGCAGCATCGTGGTGGTCGGCGCGGTCGTCACGGCGCTCCTCGGACCGACGGCGTACTCGATCGACACGGTGACGACCGCGCACACCGGTTCGCTGCCGTCGGCCGGGCCGACGGTCGCGGGCGCCGGCTTCGGCGGCGGCGGACGCGGCGGGTTCGGTGGCGGACGCGGTGGGTTCGGTGGTGGCGGGACCGCCGGTGGCGGGACCGCCGGTGGTGCGACCGGGACCAACGGTGGTGTTCCGGGAGGCGCGGGTGGCGCTGGCGGCACCGGTGGACCCGGTGGGGCGGGTGCGCCCGGCGGGACCGGCACAGGGACGGGTGGCGGCACCGGGACCGGCACCGCGCCGGGTGGCGGCACCGGGACGGGCACGGGTGCGGGTCGTGCGGGTGGTGGCGGGTTCGGCGGTGCCGGTGGGCTGCTCGGCGGATCGACCGAGATCTCCTCGACGCTGCGGAAGGCGCTCCTGGAGGACGCCGACGACTACACCTGGGTGGCTGCGACCATCGGGTCGAACAGCGCCGCGACCTACCAGCTCGCGACCGGCGCCTCGGTGATGCCGATCGGCGGCTTCAACGGCTCGGACCCGTCACCGACCCTCGCCGAGTTCGAGGCGGACGTGGCTGCGGGGAAGATCCACTACTTCATCGCTGGCAGCGTCGGGCAGTCGAACGGCGGCAGCGATGCGGCGTCGAAGATCTCGGCGTGGGTGGAGTCGAACTTCACCGCGTCGACCATCGGCGGGGTCACGGTCTACGACCTCACGGCGGGCTAGGGTCGAGGGGTGCTCGGAGCGGACGACCACCTCGACCCCGCGCCCCGTCGTGTCCTCGTCGCCGGCACCACGGGTGTCGGGAAGACCACCACGGCGGGGCGGATCGGCCGGGTCCTCGGCCTCCCGCACACCGAGATCGACTCGCTCTACCACGGGCCCGGCTGGGTCCCGCGGGACACCTTCGTCGCCGACGTCGAGCGGTACACGAGCGAACCCGCATGGGTGACGGAGTGGCAGTACACGTCCGTCCGGGCGATGCTGGCCGAGCGTGCGGACACGCTCGTGTGGATCGACCTGCCGACGGCCCAGGCACTCTGGCGGCTCCTGCGTCGGACGCTCCACCGTCGGTTCCGACGCATCGAGATGTGGAACGGCAACACCGAACCGTCGCTTTGGACGTTCTTCACCGACCGCGGGCACATCGTGCGGTGGGGCATCAGTACCCGCAACGACTCGCGCCGCCGAGTGCCGGCGCTCGTCGAGACCGCGCCGCACCTGCGCATCGTCCACCTGCGGTCGCAGCGGGAGGTCGACCGGTTCGTGCAGCACCTCGGCGAGGGTCGCGGATAGAATCGGGGCCGTCCGCCTCCGTAGCTCAGTGGATAGAGCAGGTGGTTTCTACCCACCGTGCCGCGGGTTCGATTCCTGCCGGGGGCACCCACGACGAAGGCCGCCGTCCATCAGGACGGCGGCCTTCGCGCAGTTCGGGGAGCGCCTACTCGTCGTCGTCGGCAGCGCGGCGACGGAGCTCGCTCGCGCTGATCGGCTGGGTGTAGGGCGCCTCGGAGGTCTCGTCGGCGTCCGCGGGTTCGGCGGGGCCACCGGCGATGCGGGTCGGGATCGACCGGGTCTGCGCTGCGGTCGGGCCGTCGGCCGCGCGGGCGTCGCCGCCCGTGGTGCGGTTGACGTGCGCGTCCGCCGAGGTCGGCTGCGCGACCGGCGGCGGGACGGGAGCGCCGGCGCCGCGGGCGGCAGGCTCCTGGTCGCCGGACTCGCCGACGTCGTTCGACCGCGCACCGTTCGACCGCGCGTCGTCCGACCGCGTGTCGTTCCCACGGGCCGTCGGACCCGCGACGGGAGCCGCGCTGCCCGCTGCGGACCCGTCCGTCGTGGTCCCGCGTGCACCGGAGGGGCGGACGTCGTCCACCGCGTCCGCGTTGTCGGCGTCCGGAGCGCCGACGGAGCTCGGGTTCCGTCCGGAGACGGGGGAGGCGGGCGACCCGAGCGGCGCGCGCGTCGGGGCGTCGGCAGCGGGCCCGGCCCCGGCAGGACGCGTCGCGTCGTCCCCGTACGCGCGGGTCGCCCCGTCGCCGTACGCCCGGGTCGCCCCGTCCCCGTACGCGCGGGTCGCGCCGTCGCCGTACGCCCGCGTGGTGGTCGCGTCCGAGATCGGGGTCGTCCGGTTGCTCGAGGTGTCCGAGATGGGGGTGGTCGCGTTCGGGTCGACCGGCGCGGAACCGCCGCGGGTCACCGAGAACCCGGCACCCGCCGACGGCGCGGACGTGCTCCCGACACCGGCACCGGCAGCGGCACCCGGCGCGGGACGGAGCGAGGTCGTCGTCGGTGTCGGACGCTCGGCCGGAGCCGCCGCGGCCGAGCCGGCGTCGGAGGTGCGCGAGGCGCTCGCCTGGTCGGCGTTCCAGTCCTGCTGCCTGGTGATGAGTTCGGCGTCGGGATCGGGCGAGTCGAACTTCCAGCGCTCGAGGTCGCTCTTGAACAGCTTGCGCGCACGGTTCGGACGCGCCTGCCACTCGAGGATGCGGTCACGGAACTCGGCGAGGGACTGTTCCGCCTGGAAGCTGAACGTCGAGGAGTTCTTCTTGATGTCGGCGATCTCGTGCTGGGTCCAGTTCGCCGCGAGGGGCGCACCTACGACGGGCAGCAGCCGCAGTCGGATGTCGGCGTCCTCGGCGAGGTGGTCCGCGTAGGCGCGCTCGTCGTGCCCGAGGGAACCCCAGGTCGCCGCCTTGCGTGCAGCCGAGACGATGCCCGCGACGGCCGCGTTCCGGGCTTCGCGTTCCTGCATCGTCACGACCCGCTTGGTCGCCCCGCGTCCGATGAGCGCCGCGACGATGCCCGCCACGACGATCGCGACGAACGGGATGAGCGCGCCGGAGATCACGCGCCAGCCGTCGTCGGACGAGATCCAGTCGCTCAGGTCGTTCCACCAGTTCATGCGCGCACCCTACTCACGGAACGGTCAGGTATCGGGGAGGTCGGGCGGCGTTCCGCGGACCGGGTGTTCCCCGCGCGCTGGCCGATCCGCCGGCTCGGACTCATCCCCAGCGCAGGCAGTCGACCGCGTCGTCGGCCGACCACACGTTCGGGAGCTCGACGAAGCGCCGTTCGGTCGACACGTACCGCCGCGCGCGGTAGGCCGTGCCCCCGGCGACGTCCACGCGGTCCACGTACCCGACGATCTCCCCGTTCGCCCGGGTCACGCGGCTGAGGTCGTCGCGGACGTCGAGGATCCGGAGGTCGCCGCGCGAGCGGGCAACGGGTGCGGTGCGGATCCTGAGGACGGGTTCGTTCGTCGCCTGCATCGTCGTGCCTCCTGCTCGTCGGTGTGTGTCCGACGGTACGGCCGACCACCGACACGCCGGGCACCGTCGGGCCTTCTGTGCACGGGCATCGCGAGCGTGCGCATCGTGGAGGACCTGTGCCCCGGTCGCGGGTCGCTCAGAGGCGCGCGCGGTACGGTGACGCCATGACCACGTTCGTGCTCGCAGGTGGATGTTTCTGGTGTCTCGACGCCGTGTACCGCACGCTCCAGGGCGTGCAGGACGTGGTGTCGGGCTACGTCGGCGGGGCGGTGGCCGACCCGTCCTACGAGCTGGTCTGCACCGGCACGACCGGTCACGCCGAGGCCGTCGCGGTCACGTTCGACGAGGCGGTCATCCCGGCCGACGTCATCCTCGACGTGTTCTTCACGCTCCACGACCCGCGTCAGCTGAACCGGCAGGGCGCCGATGTTGGCACGCAGTACCGCTCGGCGATGTTCCCGGCGGACGAGGACCAGAAGGCGCTGTTCGAGCGGGCGATCGCGCGCGCCTCGGACATCTGGGACGGCGGCATCGTGACGACCATCGAGCCGCTCGGTACCTTCTACCGTGCGGAGGAGTACCACCAGGACTTCTTCGCGAAGAACCCTGGTCAGGGCTACTGCCTCGCAGTGGCGCTGCCGAAGGTGAACAAGGTCCGCAAGGCCTACAGTCAGTACATCCTGGCGTCCTGAGACTCCGGACGTCGGGGCCACGAGGAGGTGGTCGAACGATGACGAACAACACCGGGACCTGGGTCGCGGTCGGACCAGCGGGAGCGGTCGGCAGCATCCACCGAGCCGACGGAGGGTTCCGCGTCGAGCTCTACGGGCGGAGCGCGGGTGGCGGGACGTACCCGTCCCTCGAGTCGGCGAAGGGCGCGGTGCACGCGGCCCTCGGCCCGCTGGCGGACCGTCCGGAGTTCCGCGCGCACTGACCGCGTTCCGGCCGGGAGGCGCGGGGGACTCGTCCTCCACAGCGCACCTCTCCGAGTCGACCAGTCACAGATCGAGTCCCGGGCCGCTTGCGCGGCCCGGGGCTCGATGACGATCGACCCATGAACGACACCATCACCGTCTGCGGGATCATCGCCACCGAGCCGCGTCACCTCGTGACCGACACCGGCATCGCCATCACGAGCATGCGCCTCGCCTCGCCCTCCCGACGCTGGGACCGGACGACCTCCACCTGGAGCAACGGCGCCACGAACTGGTACACCGTCACCGCCTTCCGGTCGCTCGCGGCCAACGTGCACCGCTCCCTGAAGAAGGGGGACCGCATCGTCGTCACCGGCCGCATCCGCATCCGCACGTGGGAGCGCGACGGCCGGGGCGGGACGTCCGTCGAGATCGACGCCGAGGCGCTCGGGCACGACCTCGCGTGGGGCATCAGCAACTGGGTCCGCGTCCCGCGCCACGCGGGGGAGTCCTCCGCGGCTCCGGGCAGCACCCCCGCGATCGTCTCCGTCGTGGACCCGGTCACGGGTGAGGTCGGCGCCGTCCCCACCGACGACGGCCCCGGGCCGGACCACCGGGTCGGACCGGACCACCAGGGCGAACCGGACGCCGTCGAGGAGCTCCCGGACGGCGCCGAGGCGGCCCGCCACACGGCGGCGATCCTCGACCACCCGTTCGACGCGGTCGGCGACGACCCGACGGAGGACGGCGACGAGCGTGCCGCGGCCTGAACCGGCACCCGCCGCCGTCCGGGCGGGGCTACCGCCAGTTCTGCGCGATCATCGCGATGCCCGCGACCTCGGTCGTGTCCCAGTTGCCGCCACGCGGGAGGCCCGAGACACGGCCGTCGATCGAGAAGCTCGCGCCCTGGACCTTCGGGCTGTTCGTCTGCTTCGCCTTGAGGCCGTGGAACGTGAAGCTCGTGTCCCACTTGCCGGCGAGCCCGGTGCGGCCCGACGAGTCGCCGACCTTGATCGAGATGTCGTTGACCTGCGAGTGCACCACGTCCCCGTTGACGCGGGCGTTCGCCTCGGCGTTGAAGAACAGCCGTCCGTCGAGGTTCAGGGCGATCGTGCCGACCGTGCGATTGTTGAGGATGACCGACGCGACGTCGTTCTTGTACCAGCGCAGCCCGACCGAGGTCTTGCTGTGCGACGCGCCGCCCATGTAGCCGTACGTGAACTTGCCGTTCTGCACGCGCTCCCAGATGAACCGCGGCTGCCCCTTGCTCACGGTCGACGCGGTGTCCGACTGGATCCCCACGGCGAAGGCGTTGTTGTGGGCGTCGTGGACGTTGATGTAGGACGAGTACCCGGTGCCGGACCCGTTCTCCACGAGGTGCGCCGTGTACTGCACGTAGGGGCTGCCGTGCGGGACGGGCGACGCCGCCGAGGCAGCGCTCGCCGGCGCCAAGAGCGCGACGGTGAGCGCGGTGGCACCCGCGATGGGGAGCGCGAGGCGGCGCAGACGCTTGGTGAACATGACCTGATCCTCTCCGGTGGTCGGACGACCCTGCTCCCGGTGCGGAGCGGGGAAACCGTACGTCGAAGTCGGCGAGCGCAACAGCCCCCGTGCGGGATACGGCGAACCGACGGCACGGCAGACGCGGGACCCGCACTGTCAGTACACTTGGCGCGATATGGCTGAGTACATCTACCAGATGGTCCGCGCCCGCAAGGCGGTCGGCGACAAGCTGATCCTCGACGACGTCACGATGTCGTTCCTCCCCGGCGCCAAGATCGGCGTCGTCGGGCCGAACGGTGCGGGCAAGTCGACGATCCTGAAGATCATGGCGGGTCTCGACCAGCCGTCCAACGGCGAGGCGAAGCTCACACCGGGCTTCACCGTCGGCATCCTCATGCAGGAGCCGGAGCTCGACGAGACCAAGACGGTGCTCGAGAACGTGCAGGAGGGCGTCGGCGAGATCCACGCCAAGATCACGCGCTTCAACGAGATCTCCGCGCTGATGGCCGAGCCGGACGCCGACTTCGACGCACTGCTCGCCGAGATGGGCACGCTGCAGGAGGAGATCGACGCGGCGGACGCGTGGGACCTCGACTCGCAGCTCGAGCAGGCGATGGCCGCGCTCCAGTGCCCCCCGGGGGACGAACTGGTCACGCACCTCTCCGGTGGTGAGAAGCGTCGTGTGGCGCTCTGCAAGCTCCTGCTCCAGAAGCCCGACCTGCTCCTCCTCGACGAGCCCACCAACCACCTCGACGCCGAGTCCGTGCTCTGGCTCGAGCAGCACCTGCAGCAGTACCACGGTGCCGTCCTGGCCGTGACCCACGACCGGTACTTCCTCGACCACGTCGCGCAGTGGATCGCCGAGGTCGACCGCGGTCGTCTGTACCCGTACGAGGGCAACTACTCGACCTACCTCGAGAAGAAGCGTGCTCGCCTCGAGGTCCAGGGCAAGAAGGACGCCAAGCTCGCGAAGCGGCTGTCGTCGGAGCTCGACTGGGTCCGCAGCAACACGAAGGGACGCCAGGCGAAGTCGAAGGCGCGTCTCGCCCGCTACGAGGAGATGGTCACCGAGGCCGAGCGCACGCGCAAGCTCGACTTCGAGGAGATCGTCATCCCCGTCGGACCCCGCCTGGGTTCGCAGGTCATCGACGCCGAGAAGCTCCACAAGCAGTTCGGCGAGCGCGTCATCATCGACGACCTGTCCTTCACGCTGCCCCGCAACGGCATCGTCGGCGTGATCGGCCCGAACGGCGTCGGCAAGACCACGCTCTTCAAGACGATCGTCGGCCTCGAGCCGCTCGACGGCGGCACGCTGAAGATCGGTGAGACGGTCGACATCTCGTACGTCGACCAGAGCCGTGGCGGCATCGACCCGAACAAGAACCTGTGGGAGGTCGTGTCCGACGGACTCGACTACATCCAGGTGGGCAAGACCGAGATCCCGTCGCGGGCCTACGTCTCGCAGTTCGGCTTCAAGGGGCCGGACCAGCAGAAGCGTGCCGGCATCCTGTCCGGTGGTGAGCGCAACCGTCTGAACCTGGCGCTGACGCTCAAGCAGGGCGGCAACCTGCTGCTCCTGGACGAGCCGACGAACGACCTGGACGTCGAGACCCTCGGCAGCCTCGAGAACGCCCTGCTCGAGTACCCCGGTTGTGCCGTGGTCATCACCCACGACCGGTGGTTCCTCGACCGGATCGCGACGCACATCCTCGCGTGGGAGGGCCTGAACGAGGACGGCACCCCCAACTGGTACTGGTTCGAGGGCAACTTCGAGGCGTACGAGGAGAACAAGATCGAGCGTCTCGGCGCCGATGCGGCGAAGCCCGGCCGGGCGACGTACCGCAAGCTCACCCGCGACTGACCGTGGCGCGGTTGCACGCTCCGGTCCGCATGCGGTGGAGCGACATCGACGCGTACGGGCACGTCAACAACTCCGCGATGCTGCGTCTCCTGGAAGAGGCGCGCATCGTGGGGTTCTGGGGTCCCGACCCCGAGGAACGTGCGCCGGACGGGTCCGTCCCCGAGCCGATCATCGACGGCCGTCCCGGGTCCGGCACGATGACCGTCATCGCGGCACAGCGCCTCGAGTACCTCGCGTCGATCCCGTACCTGCGGCAGCCGCTCGACATCCAGATGTGGATCGGGCGGCTCGGCGGGGCGAGCATCGACGTGTCCTACGAGGTCTGGTCACCGGTCGGACAGGAGCCCGCGGTGCTGTACACCCGGGCGACCACGGCGCTCGTGATGGTCGACGCGGTCAGCAACCGTCCGCGCCGGTTGACCGAGGCCGAGCGAGCGGCGTGCGCCGACTACGTCGAAGCCCCGGTGGCGTTCTCCCGCCCGTAGCACGGACCGGATCCGGCCCCCAACGACGGATCGAGCGCCGCTGAGGACGGCTCGAGCGCCGCTGTGGGACGGATCACGCACCGATGTGTGCATCAGCGGGGGACGCGCATCATCCCCTCCTGCGCGACCGATGCGAGGAGCCGTCCGTCCGGCGAGAACATCCGGCCGAACGCGAGTCCCCGACCGCCCTGTGCGCTCGGGGACTCCTGCGTGTAGAGCACCCACTCGTCGGCACGGGCGTCGCGGTGCCACCACATCGCGTGGTCGAGACTCGCGCTCTTCACGCCCGGCGTTCCCCAGGCGACCCCGTGCCGGCGCATGATCGGCTCGAGGATGGACAGGTCGCTCGCGTAGGCGAGGACGGCACGGTGGAGCGCAGGGTCGGCGGGGAGGTCGCCCTCCACCCGGAACCACACCGCCTGGTGCGCGACGTGCTCGCCCTGCACGTCGACGAACACCGGACCCTCGACGTGCCGCAGGTCGATCGAGCGTTCCGCCCAGGCCCGGGCGACCGGGTGGTCGATGGCGGACAGGATCGAGGAGGCCGAGGGCAGCGACTCGGGCTCCGGCACGTCGACGGGGAACGGGTCCTGGTGCTCCACGCCGGCGTCCGGGCGTTGGAACGACGCGATCATCGAGAAGATCGGCACGCCGCGCTGGTACGCCTGCACCCGGCGCGCAGCGAACGACCGGCCGTCGTGGATGCGCTCGACGCCGAAGGTGATCGGCACGTCGATGTCACCGGGGCGCAGGAAGTAGCCGTGCATCGAGTGGATGTCGCGGTCCTCGATGGTGGCCTGCGCGGCGACGATGCACTGCGCGAGCACCTGCCCACCGAAGACTCGGCCCCCTGGCGACCAGTGGCTCGCACCGGTGAGGATCGTCTCGCCCGTGCTCGCGCCCGTGTCCTCGAGTCGGAGGGTCCGCAGGAAGTCCGGTTCGCCGTTCACACCGTGCAGTCTACGAACGCCGCGCCGCCGGGTCCTGCCGGTAGGCTTCGGGGTGACATGGGCACCTCGTTCACGCTTCCCGACGCAGCCTCCCTCGGGGACCTGCGCACCTACCTCGGACGGGCCGCCCGCATCGAGGACGGCTCGGTCCGCCTCATCGCGGACTCCGGCGTCCTCGCGGTCTACACCGCGATCCTCTACCCGCTCGGCCTGCTCGACGAGCTGCCGACCGTGCTCGGGCTCCGGACGTTCTCGCTCGCGCAGCCGGCGACGATCGACGCGGTCGTCCCGCTCGCCTCGCTGCAGGAACGTCTGCGGCTGCTCGCCGACGCGCAGGACGCCGAACACGCCGACGGCGCCGACCCCACGCGGGCGACCCCGATCGAGGTGGAGCTGCCGCTCGAGGTCCACACGGTCACCTGGGCGGCGATCTCCCCGCCCCGGGGCGGGTGGGTCCCGCTGCCCGACGTCTCGCCGGAGCTCCTGCGCCGTGCCGCCCGGGACGGCATCGCCGAGGTCGCCGACGCCGTCCCGACGAACGCGGGCGACGCGATCGTCCGCAAGGTCCGCTCCGAGGTGTGGGGGCGTCCGGTCGCGGGCATCGAGCACGTCCCGGCCGGTGCCGGCTTCGCGGGGGAGAGCCTCGGGTTCCTCGGGCACGACCCCGTCCGGCTGTTCGAGACCGGACCCTGGAGCCGCCTGACCACGTCGCGCGGGCACGTACTCGTCAAGCGTCGCGCCTGGACCCTCACCTCGTAGGCAGCCCGCTCCCGACGGCGGGTGGTTGGCTGGCGCCATGCACGTCTTCCTCACCGGCGCGTCCGGCTACATCGGTTCCTCGGTCCTCCGCGCACTCGTCGCCGACGGGCACGAGGTCACCGCCCTCGTCCGCACCGACGAGAAGGCGCAGGCCGTCCGCGACGCCGGCGGCAATGCCCTCGTCGGTGACGTCACCGACACCGACGTCGTCCGGAGCCTCGCCCACGAGGCGGACGCCGTGGTGCACACCGCCTCGGCCGAGCGCATCGACCCGGACTTCATCCGGACGGTGCTCGCAGCGCTCGACGGCACTCCGAAGCCGTTCGTGCACACCGGCGGGATCTTCACGTTCGGGAACTCCACCGACATCTCCGAGCAGTCACCGGTGTCGCCGCCCGCGCTCACCGCGTGGCGGGTGCCGAACGAGGCCACGGTGCGGGCCAGTGCGGTCCGCACGACGATCATCGCCCCTGGCATCGTGTACGGCCGCGGAGCCGGCATCCCCGCGATGTTCGTCGGCGACAGCGATCACGAGGTCCGGCTCGTCGGCGACGGTTCCCAGCGGTGGACGACGGTGCACGTCGACGACCTCGGCGAGCTCTACGTCCTCGCGCTCCACCGCGGCGAGCAGGACGGCTACGTCGTCGCGGCCACCGGCGACAACCCGACGGTCCGCGAGATCGCGGAGGCGGGCGCACACGGCTCGCCGGTCGTCGCCGAGAGCGTCGACGCCAGCCGCGAGCGCCTCGGCGCCGACTTCGCCGATGCGCTGCTGCTCCACCAGGAGGCCTCCGGCGCACACGCGCGCACCGTGTTCGGGTGGAACCCGACCCGGCCCACCCTCGTGCAGGACCTCGCCGACGGCTCGGGCGTCCGCTGACGTCAGTCGAAGGTGTTCGTCATCGCGTGCGCCGCGCGGTCGAGGTACGCCCACAGCTCGGCCTCGTCGAGGGGTGCGAGGCCGAGCGACTCGACCGCGTCGCGCATGTGGTGGAGCCATCGCTCACGCGCCTCCGGCGTGATCCGGAACGGCTGGTGGCGCATCCGCAGCCGGGGGTGACCGCGTTCGGCGCTGTACGTGCCGGGGCCGCCCCAGTACTGCTGCAGGAACGTCGAGAGGCGCCAGATCGCGCCCTCGAGGTCGTCGGCCGGGTACATCGGCCAGATGACGTCGTCCTGTTGCACGCCCTCGTAGAAGCGGCGGACGAGGCGGTCGAAGGCGGGTGCGCCGCCGATGCGCTCGTAGAGCGAACCCGTGGCCGAGGCGCCGTGCTGGCCGACCCGCAGCGTGATCGGCTGGGCGGGCGGGGTGGGGTCGGTCATCGGGGGTCCTTCCCGGAGTCGGGGTCGTCGGTCCGGATCGGCTGACCGAGGAGGTTCCGGCTGCGCCGCGGCTTCGTCGGTGCCGGTGTGGGCTGGGTGCGGACGGTGCGGAGGCCGTTGATCGAGGTGGCGTTCTCCCACCCGGCGGGCATGATCATCGCCATGGCGGGCAGGGTCACGCCGAGCTCGTCGACGGCGTGCTTCAGTCGGACCCGGAGCTCGCGGCCGACGACGTCGAGCTCGGACGCCCGGGTCTTCACGACGAGGCGGAACACCATGCCGGCGTCGGTGATCGACTGCATGCCCCAGATCTCCGGCTTCTCGACGATGCGCTGGCGCCACCGGGGCTCCTGCGACATCGTGACCGCCGCCTTGAGGAGGGCGTCCTGCACGGCGTCGATGTCGGTGTCGTACGGGACGGTGATGTCGACGAGCACCCGCGACCAGCCCTGCGAGAGGTTCCCGACGCGCAGGATCTGCCCGTTCGGCACGAACCAGAGGATCCCGTTCACGTCACGGATCTGCATGACCCGCAGCCCGACGTTCTCGACGACGCCGGTCGCCTGGCCCGTGTCGACGACGTCGCCGACGCCCGCCTGGTCCTCGAGGATCATGAAGATGCCGGAGAGCAGGTCGCGCACGATGCTCTGCGCGCCGACCGCGAGCCCGGCCGCGACGAGCGAGGCGCCACCGACGATGCCGACCGCGGCGTTCGGGATGACCAGCGGGATGATCACCACGAGCGCGAGCACGACGACGATCACCGTCGCGAGGTTCTCGAGCACGCTGCCGAGCGTGCGCGTGCGCTGGACGACCCGGGCGGTCTGGATCGGTGAGGCGATGAGTGCCTGGGTGTCCGTCGCGCCCTGGCGCTTCTTCACACCGGTCACGACACGGTCGACGATCCCCTTGATGGAGTGCCGGAGGATCAGCCGCAGGACGAGAGCGGCGAGGATCGTGATGACGATCGTGATCGGGATGTGCCACGTGTCGACGAACTCGCCGAACGACTGCGAGACGGCCTCTGCCGCGCCGGACGGGGTCGGGGAGGGAACTGCAACCAAGGTCATGATCCGGTCGATGCTAGAGGGCGGGGCCCTGGCATCCCCTGGGGAACGCCAGGACCCCGCCGATCCTCATCCGCTGCTCAGGCGTCCGCTGCCTGGACCCGCAGGGCGCGCTCGGTCCCGGCGACGCTCTCGGACACGATGCGACGGAGCGCCGGCGTCTCGGGGTGCGCCTCGAGCCACGCGACCGCCGCGTCCCGGAGTTCGGCCGACGCGAGCGGCGCCGGGTAGAGCCCCGAGACGATGGTGTCGGCCATGTGGTAGCTGCGCTCGGCCCAGATGCGCGTGAGCACGTCGAAGTACTTCGGGACGAGCCCCTCGAGCACGACCGGGCTGTTCACGTGCTGGAACCCGACCGTGGTCTGGCGCACGATCGCGTTCGGCAGCTCGGCCGAGTCCACGAGCGACGAGAACGCCGCGAGCTTGCCCTCGGCCGTCGGGATGGTCGCACGGGCACGCGCGGCGGCCTGTTCGCCCGACGCGGTCTTGTCGGCCGCGAGCTCGGCGTCGATCTCGGCACCGGAGGCAACACCGGCGAGCACGAGGCCCTCGAGCAGCTCCCAGCGCAGGTCGGTGTCGATCTCGAGACCGCTCAGCGTGACCGAGCCGTCGCGCAGCCCGGCGAGCGTCGCCACGTGCTCGGGCGTCGACGCGATCTGCGCGAAGAACTTCACGAACTGGAACTGCGCGTCCGAACCGGCCTCGGCGCTCGACGCGAGGTTCCAGAGCGTGTCGCCCACGGTGCGGACCGTGGCGTCCACCTTCGCCGGCGCGACGTAGTTGCGCGTCGTCAGGAGGAGCTGCGACAGCGTCGTGCGGATGGTCGTCGACTCGGTCTCGGTGGCGATGTTGCCGAGGACCAGGCGGACGTAGTCGCTCGCGGGGGACTCGGCGTCGCGCGTGGCGTCCCACATCGCCCCCCAGACGATGGAGCGGGCGAGCGGGTTCGCGATCGAGGCGAGGTGCTCGATGGCGGTCCGGCGCGAGTGTTCGTCGAGGCGGATCTTCGCGTAGGCGAGGTCGTCGTCGTTGAGCAGGACGAGGTCGCCGCGCTGCACGCCGACGAGCTCGGGCACCTCCGTGCGGGCGCCGTCGACGTCGATCTCGACGCGGTGCGTGCGATCGAGCTTGCCGCCGGAGGACGCCGTGTCGGCGCCGAACGGGGCGTCGGTGTGCTCGGTGAAGGCGTACACGCCGATGGCGAGGCGGTGCGGGCGGAGCGTCGGGTGGTCGGCCGGCGCTTCCTGCAGGACGGCGAACGACGTGATCGCGCCGGACTCGTCGACCTCGATCTCGGGGCGGAGCGTGTTCACGCCGGCGGTCTCGAGCCACAGCTTCGACCACTCGGACAGCTCGCGGCCGCTGGTGGCCTCGAGCTCGACGAGCAGGTCGCGCAGCTCGGTGTTGCCGTGGTGGTGCTTCTTGAAGTACGCCGAGACGCCCGCGAAGAACGCGTCGATGCCGACCCACGCCACGAGCTGCTTCAGGACGGAGCCGCCCTTGGCGTACGTGATGCCGTCGAAGTTGACCTGGACGTCCTCGAGGTCGTTGATCGTCGCGACGATCGGGTGCGTCGAGGGGAGCTGGTCCTGGCGGTAGGCCCAGGACTTCTCCATCGCCTGGAACGTCGTCCACGCCTCGGTCCACTCGGTGGCCTCGGCCGTGGCGATCGTGGAGGCCCACTCGGCGAACGACTCGTTCAGCCAGAGGTCGTTCCACCACTTCATGGTGACCAGGTCGCCGAACCACATGTGCGCGAGCTCGTGCAGGATCGTGACGACCCGGCGCTCCTTGATGGCGTCGGTCACCTTCGAGCGGAAGACGTAGGTCTCGGTGAACGTGACCGCGCCCGCGTTCTCCATCGCGCCGGCGTTGAACTCCGGGACGAAGAGCTGGTCGTACTTCTCGAACGGGTACGGGACGTCGAACTTCTCCTCGTAGTAGGCGAAGCCCTTCTTCGTGGTCTCGAAGACGTACTCGGGGTCGAGGTACTCGGCGAGCGACTTCCGCGCGAAGACGCCGAGCGGGATGGTGCGGCCGTCGCTGCTCGTCAGTTCGTCGCGGACGACCTCGTACGGGCCGGCGATGAGCGCCGTGATGTAGCTCGAGATGGTCGCGGTGGGCGGGAAGGCCCACGTGGCGATGTCACCGTCGACGTGCGGCTCGGGCGTGGGGGAGTTCGACACGACCTGCCACCGGGACGGCGCCGTCACGGTGAAGGTGAACTCGGCCTTGAGGTCGGGCTGCTCGAACACGGCGAACATGCGCCGCGAGTCCGGCACCTCGAACTGGGAGTACAGGTAGACCTCGTCGTCGACGGGGTCGACGAAGCGGTGCAGGCCCTCGCCCGTGTTCGTGTACAGCGCGTCGCTGACGACCACGAGCTCGTTCTGCTCCTGCAGGTCGTCGAGCTGGATGCGGACGCCGTCGTTCACCGCGGCGACGTCGAGCGCGGTGCCGTTCAGGGTGACGGAGTGCACGGTCTTCGTGATCGCGTCGATGAACGTGGACGCACCGGCGGTCGCGGTGAAGCGCACGTGGGTGGTGCTGCCGAAGGTCTCGGCGCCGCGGGTCAGGTCGAGCTCGACGTCGTACGTCTGCACGTCGACGATCGCGGCACGTTCCTGGGCTTCGATTCGGGTGAGGTTCTCTCCGGGCACGGACGCTCCATCTTCGCGGTTGCACACGGACGGTCCTTGTCCGTGTGGAGGGGAGTCCCGGCACGGCGTCGTGCACCGGCGGGACGGTCGCCTCCAGCCTAGCGAGCGCGCGTACGCTCGCATCCGTGACCGACACGACTGTGGACAAGACGACCGCCGACCGCACCGCTGTGGAGTTCTGGTTCGACCCGAACTGCCCCTGGGCCTGGATGACGAGCCGCTGGGTCGGCGAGGTCGCCCGGCACCGCGACCTCGACGTGACCTGGAACGTGATGAGCCTGTTCGTCCTCAACGAGCACCAGGACGTCCCGGACACCTACCGCGAGCGCCTCACCGCGGGGCAGGTCTACCCCCGCATCGTGACCGCGGCACGGCTCCGCCTCGGCCAGGAGATCGTCAAGCCGCTCTACGACGCGCTCGGCGAGCACATCCACCACCGCCAGGAACAGGACCCGGAGCAGGTCGTGCCGGCGGTGCTCGCGGAACTCGGGCTCGACGCCGACCTGCTCGAGGACGCCTGGACGGACGAGGTCGACCAGGCCGTCCGCGCCAGCCACCAGGACGGCATCGACCGGGTCGGCCAGGACGTCGGGACGCCCGTCATCGCCGTCGAGGGCACCGCCTTCTTCGGACCGGTCATCTCCCCGGCACCCACGGGCCAGGAGGCGCTCGACCTGTGGGACGGCGTCGTCGCCGTGGCCAAGTACCCCGGCTTCTTCGAGCTCAAGCGCTCGCGCACGGTCGGCCCGATCTTCGACACCACCGACTGACGGGAGGCGCGGCTCGCCACCGTCTCGTCCGTTCCGTCAGGCGAGGGGCAGGCGCATGAGCGTCAGGTCCAGCCAGCGGTCGAACTTGCGTCCGACCTCGGGCAGCACGCCAACGGTCGCGAACCCGAGCCGTTCGTGCAACGCGATCGACCCCGTGTTCGACGAGCAGATGCCCGCCATCATGACGTGGTGGCCGTCGGCTCGTGCACGGTCGACAAGAGCGCCCATGAGCACCGTCGCGACACCCCGCCCGCGGAACGCCTCGACCACGTAGACGCTGTGCTCGACCGTGTGCCGGTAGCCCGCGTGCGGCCGGAACCCGCTGTAGCTCGCGTAGCCGGCGACGACACCGTCCACCTCGGCGACGAGCACGGGGAGCCCGGCACCACGGCGCTCGGCGAGCCAGCCGTCGAAGTACGCGCGCGGGTGCGGTTCCTCCTGCCAGATGGCGGTGGAGTGCAGCACGGCGTCGACGTGCAGGGCGTGCACGACGTCGAGGTCGGCCGGGGTACAGTCGCGGACCACGACCCCGTTCGTCGCATATGCTGTCGTCATGTCTCACATCGTAGACGAACCGATCGTCGATGACGCAACCGCCGCCGACGACGCGGGCGCAGACGAACAGCGTGCCCTCGGCGAGCGCCTGCAGCGGCTCCGCACCGAACGGAAGTGGAGCCTCACCGAGCTCGCCGAGGAGTCCGGTGTCTCCCGCGCGATGATCAACCGCGTCGAGCGCGGGGTGTCCAGCCCCACCGCGACGATCCTCGGCCGGCTCTCCGGGGCGTTCGGCCTCACGGTCTCGCAGCTCCTCGACGAGGCCCTCGAGCACGAGGTGCCCAGGGCGACCGATCCCGACGACGCACGCGGCATCCAACGCGGCGCGACCGCCGAGTCCTGGACCGATCCCGACACCGGGTACCGCCGCCGTCCGGTCTCGAGTGCGGCCTTCCCCGCGGACGTGACCGAGGTGCGCCTCCCGGCCGGCCGCGAAGTGGCCTACCCGGCGTCCGCCTACGCGTTCTTGCGCCACTGCATCTGGGTGGTCGACGGCGTGCTCGAACTCGTCGTCGGCGGTGAGCCGACGCGGCTCGCGGCGGGGGACCGCATCGAGCTCGGCGAGCCCGCCGACGTCGTGTACCGGAACCCGGGCGAGGAGCCCACCCGGTACGTCGTCGTCGTGGTCCGGGGGCAGTAGGCGCAGGAATAGGATCGATGCCATGCGCATCCACCTCGGAACGGACCACGCCGGCCTCGAGTTCAACAAGACCCTCGCCACCCACCTGACCGAGGCCGGGCACGACGTGGTGGACCACGGTCCGACCGAGTACGACGCGCTCGACGACTACCCCTCGTTCTGCATCAACGCCGCGCACGCCGTGGTCGAGGACCAGCGCGCCGGCGTCCAGGCGCTCGGCGTGGTGTTCGGCGGCTCCGGCAACGGCGAGCAGATCGCCGCGAACAAGGTCGAGGGCGTCCGTGCCGCGCTCGTGTGGAACGAGTCGACCGCCCTCCTCGCGCGCCAGCACAACGACGCGAACGTCATCTCGATCGGCGCTCGCCAGCACACCGAGGACGAGGCGATCCGCTTCGTCGACCTGTTCATCGCCGAGCCGTTCTCCGGCGAGGAGCGCCACGCCCGTCGCATCGCGCAGCTCGCGGAGTACGAGACGACGGGGCACATCGCCGGCAAGCAGATCGACGGCTCGGCCGAGTAGACAGGTCCCATGCCCGAGGGTCACTCCGTCCACCGCATCGCCAACCAGTTCTCCCGGCACTTCGTCGGCAAACGCTGCGAGGTGTCCAGCCCGCAGGGTCGGTTCGCCGCCGGCGCCGCCCAGCTCGACGGCACGCGCATGGTCGCCGCCCGGGCGGTCGGCAAGCAGATGTTCCTCGAGTTCGAGGGCGACCGGTTCCTGCGCGTGCACCTCGGCCTCTACGGCGCGTGGGACTTCGCGGGCGTGATCTCGTCGGCCGAGGCGCTGTCCGAGGACGGCGACGGCGAGGAGTCGCTGTCGTCGATCGGCGCGCCCCGGCTCGCCCGCTACCGGATGGCCGAGCAGGAGAAGGCGGAGGACCCGATCGAGGCCTTCCCGCCGGACCCGGTCGGACAGGTGCGCGTCCGGATCCTCACCGAGGACACCGTCGCGGACCTGCGCGGCCCGACGGCGTGCGTCGTCGAGGACCCCGCCGGCGTGCAGAAGGCCCTCGACAAGCTCGGTCCCGACCCGATCAACGACGACGGGCCCGAGGCCGAGAAGACCTTCGTCGAGAACGTCCGGAAGCGGAACGTCGCGATCGGGCAGCTGCTCATGGACCAGGCCGTCGTGAGCGGCATCGGCAACATCTACCGCGCCGAGCTGCTGTTCCGGCAGCGCATCGACCCGTACAAGCCCGGCAAGAAGATCACGGTGAAGCAGGCCAAGGCGCTCTGGCACGACTGGTCGAAGCTCCTGCACGACGGCGTCCGCGACGGCCTCATGCTCACGATGGACGGCCTGTCGAAGAGCGACCACGCGAAGGCCGTCCGGTCGCGGAAGGACCGGCACTGGGTCTACCACCGCGAGGGGCAGCCGTGCCGGGTCTGCGGCACCGAGATCCGGGTGGCCGACATGGCCGGCCGGAAGCTCTACTGGTGCCCGAAGGACCAGAAGTAGCGCCGGTCAGACCTCGCGGTGGGTGAACCGCCCGGCGATCGCGGCCCCGAGGACTCGCGCCCGTCGGAGCGGTCCCGACCCGGTCGCGGCGAGCGGGTCCGCCTCGAGCAGGACGAGGTCCGCGACGTCACCGACGGCGACGCCGACCCGACCGCCCTCGGTCGACCCGCGCCAGGCGGTCAGCACGGCGAGCCGCTCAGCCGGGTGCCACGGTTCACGGCCGCCCCGGTCGCGTCCGACGGCCGCGGCCATCGACACCCACGGGTCGAGCGGCGCCACCGGCGCATCGGACCCGAGCAACAGCGTCGCTCCGGCACGGTCGAGGGAGGCGAACGGGAACGCCCGGTCGGTCATCCCGGCCCAGTACCGGTCGGCGAGGTCGCGGTCGTCCATCGCGTGCTCCGGCTGCACGGACGCGGCCACCCCGAGTCGGGCGAACCGTTCGACGTCGGTGTCGGCGAGCAGCTGGGCGTGTTCGATGGTGCCGCGGGCGCCGACGGTCTCGAAGACGTCGAGGGCCAGCGTGTTCGCCCGGTCGCCGATCGCGTGGACGGCGGGCACGAGTCCGGCGTCGACGGCCCGGCGGACCATCTCGACGAGGTCCTCGAACGCGTACGCCAGCACGCCCCCGCCCGACGTCATCGCCGCGGTCCGCGTGCCGAGCGACCCGTCGGTGATGACCTTGAACGGCCCCATCCGCACCAGTCCCCGAGTGCCCGGGACGACGTCACCGGTCCGGAGTCCGCGCGCGACGGCGGCGTCGAGGTCGTTCGGGTAGACCCCCGAGTCGACGCGGAGGCCGTCGGTGCCGGCCTGCACACGCCGGGTCCAGCGGTCCAGTCCGAACACCATCTCGAGGTCCCGCACCCGCGTCACCCCGCGGGCGGCGGCCGCGTCGACGGCGTCGGCGACGAAGCCGTCGAGCACCTCGTCCGGCACCCGCGAGAGCGCACCGGTCACGTCGAACGCGTCCTGCTCGCGCAGCACGCCGTCGTCGCCGGTGGAGAGCGGGCGTCCGAGGACGCCGGAGAAGTGCTCCAGCGCCGCGGCGTTGCACCAGACCGCGTGCAGGTCGCCGCTGATGACGACGACCGGGAGGCGCGGGTCGACCCGGTCGAGCATCTCGCGTCGCGCGGGGCGAGGCCACATCCCGTCGCGGTAGCCGTGGCCGATCAGGACACGGTCCGCCACACCGGTGCGGGCCACCGCGCGCAGGAGGTCCGCCGTCGCCTCGGCGGAGTCCGCGGTGGACACGTCGACGCGGCGGCGGACGAGGGCCCACTGGTCGAAGTGCACGTGGTGGTCGACGAGCCCGGGGCCGAGCCACGCGCCGGCGGCCTCGACGACGTCGGTGTCGGCGTCGGTGGCCTCGAGCGTGCCGGCCGGTGCGACGGCGGTGACCCGACCGTCGACGATGCGGACGTCGGACGGGGCACCGGACGTGCCCACCCGTCGGACGGTGCGGAGCAAGACCTCGCTCATCGCGCCTCCTGGGTCGCCGCGCGTGCCGCGTGTGCCCGGGCCATCTCGTCGGCGAGCGCCGGCGAGGCGTAGGGACCGTCCGAACGGAGGCCCTCGACGATCCGGTCCACGACCTCGGGCGCCTTGTTCTGCGACAGCTTCGCGCGGGCGTCGAACCGGGTGACCCGGATGCGGATCCCGACGGTGCCCTTCGCCATCCGGCGTGCCGTCTCCTCGTCGACCTCGAGCGACACGGGCTCCGGCATCACCCGCTCGAAGTGGTCGACGAGCTCGCCGAGGACGCGGAAGTTCTCGTCGTCGGACAGGATCTCCGGCGTGCCCCAGCAGTGCGCGGTCACGTGGTTCCAGGTCGGCACGAACTGCTCCGGCGGGTACCAGGCGGGGGAGACGTAGCCGTGCGGACCCTGGAACACCACGAGCACCTCGTGTCGTCCGAGTTCGTGGGCCACCTCGTCCGGGCGTCCGACGTGCGACACGAGCACGAGGCCGTCGGGGTCGTCGCCCGGTGCCGGCGTCTCGAGGAGGAACGGGTAGTGCGACGCGACCAGAGCGGCGTCGGTGTGGGAGACGATCGTCGCCCACGGGTGCTCCCCGATGAGGCGCCGCACCTCGTCGACGTCGGTCATCAGGAAGTGCGGGGTGTGTCGCATGCACGCCAGCGTTCCACACCGGACGGGGGCGACGCGAGCGCCGCCGTTTCCGGTGTGTTTCAGAACAGTAAAGCTTTCAGAGATCACTGAAAGAAGTCTTGTGTTCGGGTTTCTACCGGGCCTAGCTTCTCGGTCAACGACGACCGGGCCGGACCCGGGAGCGCTGGGACTCGAGGAGCAGACATGCGACGCAGGACGATCGCCGCGCTGGCCGCCGCGGCCACGGTGGCGCTGGTGGCCACGGGCTGTTCGGCCACCGGGAACGCCGACGACCAGGCCGGAGCCGGGGGCAGCCTCGTCTACGCCACCGGCGAGCCCGACCACCTCACCCCCGGTCGCCAGACGGTGGCGTTCACGCAGGTGCTCAGCCTGTTCGCCCCGCTCACCGAGACCGACTCGAAGGGGAAGCTGCACGACGTCGCCGCGAAGAGCGTCACCTCGAGCGACAACACCACGTGGACGATCACGCTCCGCGACGGCTGGACGTTCCAGAACGGCGAGGAGGTCACGCCCGAGAGCTACGTCAAGGCGTGGAACCACACCGCGTACGGCCCGAACGCGTGGGAGAACAGCGGCGAGCTCGCCGCGATCGTCGGGTACGACGACCTGAACCCGGCGTCCGGCACTCCCAAGACCCAGGAGATGTCGGGACTCAAGGTGACCGGGAAGGACACCTTCACCGTCACGCTCGACCACGCGGACAGCCAGTTCCCGCTCCAGCTCAGCCAGGCGCAGACCGCCTTCTACCCGATGCCCGAGGCCGCCTACGAGGACCTCAAGGCCTACGACGCGAAGCCGATCGGCAACGGCCCGTACGAGATGACCGAGGCGTGGAAGGCGAACCAGCCGTTCACCGTCACCGCGTGGAAGGGCTTCGAGGGCACGAAGGCGAAGACGAAGGACGTCACCTTCAAGAGCTACTCGGACATGAACACCGCGTACACCGACGTGCTCGCCGGGAACGCCGACGTGCTGTTCCTGCCCGCCGACAAGATGACGAGCGCCGGCGCGGACTTCGGCGACCGGCTGCACTCCTTCGACGCACCGGGCATCGACTACCTCGGCTTCCCGCTCTGGGACGAGCGGTACTCGGACCCCGACGTCCGCCGTGCGATCTCGATGTCGATCAACCGCGAGCAGGTCAACAAGGCGATCTACGGCGGCCTGTACGAACCGGCCACCGCGCTCACCCCGCCGAACATGTCCGGCACGCAGGAGGGCATCTGCGGCGAAGCGTGCGAGTTCTCCCCCTCGAAGGCCAAGGCGCTCCTGGCGAAGGCCGGCGGGTTCGACGGCACCATCACGCTCGTCTACCCGGGCGGCAACGGCCTCGACTCCCTCTACCAGGCGTACGCGAACCAGATCCGGCAGAACCTCGGCGTCGACACCGTCGCGAAGGCCACCACCGACTGGGCGTCGTACTACTCGGAGCTGACCGACAAGAAGGTCGCAGGACCGCACTTCGGGCACTGGGGCGCGCTCTACGCCAGCCAGCAGAACACGCTCCGCGCCCTCTTCACGAAGGCCGGCGGCTGCGCCCCGTGCACCGGGTACTACCAGTCGGACGAGGTCGACCAGCTCCTCGCGAAGGCGGACTCCGCCGGGTCGCAGGCCGAGGCGAACGAGTACTACGCCCAGACGCAGAAGGCGGTGCTGGAGGACTTCCCGGTCGTCCCGACCTTCTTCGACAAGTACTCGTACGTCGTGAGCGACAAGATCGCCTCGTTGCCCGCCGTCGACGGCAGCCCGGTCGTCCCCGCGATCACCGTCAAGTAGGGACCGGCACCACCGCATGGACCAGCGCACCATCCTCCGCCTCGCCACCTCGGTCCCCGACCACGACGGCTTCCCGCTCGTCGACGACCTGCACGCCCGGTTCGACGCGCTCGCCGCGGCGCACCCGGACCAGGTCACGGTCACCCGGATCGGGACGAGTCGGCTCGGTGAGCCGCTCCACAGCTACCGCATCGGATCCGGGTCGCACGCCGCCGTCGTCGTCGGCGGCGTGCACCCGAACGAACCGATCGGGTCGTGGACGGCGCTGCACCTCGCCGAGACGATGGTCACCGACGCGGTGACGGCCGAGGCGCTGGACACGACCTGGCACATCGTGCCGACGATCGACCCGGACGGCATGCGGCTGAACGAGGCGTGGTTCGACGACCCGTTCGACCGGGTCCGGTACGCACGGCACTTCTACCGCCCCGCGCCGGACAGCCAGGTGGAGTGGACGTTCCCGAACAGCCACGGGTCGGTGTACTTCGACCAGGTGCTGCCGGAGACGCTCGCGTTCATGCGACTCATCGACGACGTCCGGCCGGAGCTCCTCGTCTCCCTGCACAACGGCGAGATGGGCGGGGTCTACTACTACCTGTCCGAGGACCTCCCGGACGTGATCGACACCCTGCACGCCGTGCCCCGGGCACTCGGACTCCCACTCGACACCGGCGAACCGGAGTCGCCGTACCTCCGCGAACTCGCGCCGGCGGTGTTCGCGATGGACGGCGTCGAGGCCGCGTACGACTACCTCGAGGGCCTCGGCGTCGACCCGGGCGAGCACATCCACGGTGCGTCGAGCGCCGCGTGGGCGATGCGGCACGGCGCGCTCTGCGTCGTCGCCGAACTGCCCTACTGGAGCCATCCGGACGCCGACGACCAGACGCCGACGACGGAGCCGTACGCCGAGCTCCTCCGTCGCTGTGCGGACGAGCTCGACGCGTCGGGGCGGGAGCTCCAGGAGATCCTCGACGCGGCGTCGCCGATGCTCACCATCGAGACGCCCTTCCTCGAGGGGTCCCGCGCGTTCGTCCCGATGATCGCCGGGATGGTCGACACCGACCGTGCCCGGGCCGACCGCGAGCCCGCCGCCCGCGTCGCCACCGTCGCCGAACGGTTCGGCTGCGAGGACCTCGTCCGCTGCTTCCGGCTGCGCTACGGCGGGATGCTGCTCCGCGCGCTCGAGTCCGAGACGACCGCCGGGACCGCACCCGCGGCGGTGCGGCGGCTCCGCGACCGCCTCGCCGAGCGCTACGCGAGCTGGCAGGCCGACGAGGCGACCGGCTCGGAACCGATCGCGATCAGCAGGCTGGTGGGCGTGCAGTTCGGGGCGATCCTCGCCTGCGCGAGCCACGTGGCGGACCCGACCCGCGCCTCCCGTCCGTCCCTCGCCACCACCACGACGGGAGGCGCGTGATGCGCCCGGCGATCACCGTCGGTCGCCGACTCGGCGGCCTGGTCGTCGTGTTCCTCGGGGTGACGTTCCTCATCTACGCGATGACCTTCGCGCTGCCCGGCGACCCGATCAAGGCGCTCGGCGGCGACCGGCCGCTCAGCGACGCCGTGGTGCGGGCGCTCCGCGCGGAGTACCACCTCGACCAGCCGCTCTGGCTGCAGTACCTGCAGTACCTCGCCGGCCTCTTCCGCGGCGACTTCGGCACGGACTTCAGCGGCCAGTCGGTCGGCGCGCAGATGGCCTCGCGCTGGCCGGTCACGATCACGCTCGCCCTCACCGCGTGGGCGATCGAGATCGTCCTCGGCATCGGGCTCGGGGTCGTCTCGGCCCTCCGACGCGGCACCGTGCTCGACAAGACCGTCCTGGTCGGCACGATCGTCGTCGGCGCCGTCCCGGTCTTCGTGCTCGGCGTCGCCCTGCAACTGGTGTTCTCGGTGCGGTTGCACTGGTTCCCGGTGGCCGGCGCGACGGCCGGCTGGCCGACCGCCTACGTCCTGCCGGCGTTCGTGATCGCGCTGTTCGGGCTCGCCGCGGTGTCCCGCCTGACCCGGACGTCGATGATCGAGACGCTGGACGCCGACTTCGTGCGGACCGCCCGCGCCAAGGGGCTCACCCCGGGGCGGATCGTCGGCGTGCACGTCATGCGCAACTCGCTCATCCCGACGGCCACGTACCTCGCCACCGACCTCGGCTACCTGATGGGCGGGACGGTCATCGTCGAGGGCATCTTCAACCTGCCGGGCGTCGGCAACCTGCTGTTCCAGGGGATCCGGTCGCACGAGGGAGCGGTCGTCGTCGGCATCTCCACGGCCCTCATCCTCGTGTTCCTCGTCACCAGCGTGCTCGTCGACCTCCTGCACGCCGCACTCGATCCGCGCGTCCGGGCAGGAGCCTCCGCATGACCACCTCCGCCATCGGCGCCACCGTCCCGCCGTCCGTCGTCACCAAGCGTCGACCGCTGCGCGCCGCGGTCCGCCGTCCCGGGTTCTGGCTCCCCGCCGGGGTGCTCGCCGTCGTCGTGCTCGTCGCCGTCTTCCCCGGGGCCTTCGCCGGCCTCTTCGGCCACGGCGACCCTCGCGCGTGCGACCTCGGTCGCAGCGGCGCGTCGCCGACCGGCGGCCACCCATTCGGGTTCGACCTGCAGGGGTGCGACGTCTACGCCAACGTCGTCTACGGCACGCGGTCCTCGATCGCGGTGGCCGTCCTCACGACGGTGCTCGCCGGCGTCGTCGCGGTGGTCGTCGGGACCGTCGCGGGCATGGTCGGCGGCTGGGTGGACGCCGTGCTGGCGCGGCTCACCGACGTGTTCCTCGGCTTCCCGTTCCTGCTCGGAGCCGTCGTGGTCCTGAACAGCGTGGGGGAGCGGTCGGTGCTCACGGTGTCGCTCGTCCTGGCCCTGTTCGGCTGGCCGACCATGGCACGGCTCGTGCGGTCGAGCGTCCGGAGCGTCCGGAACGCCGAGTTCGTCCTCGCCGCCCGCACGATGGGGCTCTCGACGTGGCGGATCACGACCCGGTACGTCCTGCCGTCGTCGATCTCCCCGCTGCTCGTGCTCGCGACCATCACGGTGGGCGGGGTGATCGTGTCGGAGTCGTCGCTGACCTACCTCGGCATCGGGTTGGAGAGCCCGGCGATCTCCTGGGGCCTGCAGCTGTCCGCCGCGACGAGCCAGTTCCTCCGGGCACCGCACATGCTCATCGCGCCCGCCGTGTTCCTCGCCGTGACGGTGCTCTCCGTCATCGCGCTCGGGGACACGCTGCGCGCCGCACTCGACCCACGACGGCGCTGATCCGTCAGACTCGACCCACACCCGTTCTCGAAAGGACCACCGTGACCGACACCCTCGCCGCCTACCGGAAGACGCTGCCGTACATCCACGAGTGGGTGTCGTACAAGGTGTGGCAGCTCCGGGTCCCCGGGGTGCAGGTCGCGATCGGGTACGCCGGCGAGGTCCTGTTCGACGAGGCCTGGGGCTACGCGGACGTCGAGGCCGGCCGCCGCCTCACCACCACCGACCTCTTCCGCATCGCGTCGCACTCGAAGACCTTCACCGCGACCGCGCTCCTGCAGCTCGCCGAGCGCGGCGCGCTCCGGCTCGACGACACCGTCGGGACCCACGTCCCGGCGCTCGTCGCGGGCGGGTCGCCCCTCGCCGACGCCACGATCCGGGAGCTCATGGAGATGGGCGCCGGCGTCATCCGCGACGGGCACGACGGCGACTACTGGTCGCTCGCGCGTCCGTTCCCCGACGAGCAGGAACTCCTCGACCTCGTCCTCGACCGCGGGCAGAAGGTCCCGACCGGGTCGTCGTTCAACTACTCGAACCTCGGCTACTCGCTGCTCGGCCTCGTCATCGCCCGGGTCTCCGGACGGTCGTACAACGACTTCGTCCGCGAGTCGATCACCGAACCCCTCGGCCTGCGGAACACCGGACCCGACTGGGACCCGACGCGCGCCGACGACTTCGTGGTCGGCTACACCGGCTTCCACGTCGCCCGCCAGCGGCGTCGGATCGACCACGTCGACACCCGCGCGATGGCCGCGGCGACCGGCTTCCACGGCACTGCCTCCGACCTCGTGCGGTACTTCTCGGAGCACGTCATCGGCCAGGGCACGCTGCTCGACGACCACTCGAAGCGCCTCGCGCAGCGGAAGGCCTGGAGCGCGACCGACGACCCCGCCGCGCGCGGCTACGGCGCCGGGTTCATCGTCGACCGGATCGGCGGACGCGAGATCCGCGGCCACTCGGGTGGCTTCCCCGGGCAGATCACGCAGTCGATGTTCGACCCCGCGTCGGGTCTCGTCGTCTCGGTGCTGACGAGCGCCGCCGCCGGTCCCGCGACCCTCATCGCCACGGCGATCATCGCGATGCTCGACGCGGCGGCCGACGACGACGCCCCCGGCACGCCGGTGCCGGACGACGTCGACACGACCGCGTACACCGGACGCTTCGCGAACCCGTGGGGTGTCACGGACGTCGCGCGGATCGGCGACCGGCTCGTCGAGGTCGACCCCTCGAGCCCCGAACCCCTCGACACGCCGACGCGCCTCGAGGTCGTCGACGCGGACACGCTCCGGATGACCCACGGCAACCGCTTCGGGTCGATCGACGAGGACATCACCTTCGAGCGTGACGCCGACGGCACCGTGCGCTCGATCCGTGGGGGCGGTGGCATGAGCCAGGAGCCGTGGGCGATCCCGTCCGAACGGCCCGAGGTCGCGGCGGGACTGGCGCCGTGAGCGACGAGACCCGGGGCGGCTCCGGCGCAGGAGCCCCGTCCGACACCGTCGACGACGTCGTGCTCGAACCCGAGCGCCAGGCCTTCGTCGAGGAGTTCGCCCTCATGCTCAACGACGCCGCGGGCATGCCCCTGACCGATGCGCGGGTCCTCGGCTACCTCATGGTGACGCGCGCGCCGCACTCGTCGTCCGCCGACCTGCAGGCGGCGCTCGGCGCCAGCTCGGGTTCCGTCTCGATGGCCACCCGACGACTCGTCGACTCCGGGTTCGTCAAGCGGCACACGGTGCCCGGCGAACGCAGCCACTACTTCCGTGCCGAGGCCGACGTGTGGGGCTCGTGGCTCGCGAGCGAGCGCAAGTACCTCGACCGCGAGCGCGACGTCATCGGGCGCGGACTCGCCGTCGTCGAGGCGGCTGGCCGGACGGGCCCCGGCGACGTCGACGCCGAGGTCCGCGAGCGCCTGCTGAACGGGCGCGACTACATGCAGTGGCTGCAGGGGTACCACCGCAAGATGCTCGAGGAGTGGGAAGCGTTCAAGGCCGCCCGCGACCACCCGGACCGATCGGAGACCCCGTGAACGACGTCCTCACCGTCGACCACCTCAGCGTGACCTTCGACGTCGACGGCGTCGTCGTCCGAGCGGTCGACGACGCCTCGTTCACGGTCGGCCGAGGCGAGGTCGTCGCCGTCGTCGGCGAGTCGGGCTCCGGCAAGAGCATGACCGCGATGACCGCGATGGGCATCGCCCCGGACGGTGCCCGTGCCGCAGGCAGCATCCGGCTCGGGGACCTCGAGGTGCTCGACGCCGACGAACGCACCCTCCGCGAGGTCCGTGGCCGCCGCGTCTCGATGATCTTCCAGGACCCGTCCGCGGCCCTGAACCCCGTCTTCACCGTCGGGTTCCAGCTCGCCGAGGCGGTCCGTCGTGCCGAGTACGGCCTCGACCGCGCCGACGTCCGTGCGCGCTCGCTCGACCTGCTGCGCGCCGTCGAGGTCCCGGACCCCGAGCGGCGACTCGGCCAGTACCCGCACGAGCTCTCCGGCGGCCAGTGCCAGCGCGTGATGATCGCGATGGCCCTCGCCGCGGACCCCGACCTCCTCATCGCCGACGAGCCGACGACCGCACTGGACGTGACCGTCCAGGCCGAGGTCCTCGACGTCCTGCGCCGCCTGCGCGAGCGCACCGGCACCGCGATCCTGCTCATCACGCACGACATGGGCGTGGTCGCGGACATCGCCGACCGCGTCGTCGTGATGCGCCGCGGGAGCGTCGTCGAGACCGGTCCGGCGAGCGCCGTCTTCGGCGCACCGGTCGCCGACTACACGCGCGAACTCCTCGCGTCCGTCCCGCGCATGGGCACCGGCGCGGTCCAGGAGGCGCGGGTCGACCCCGCCCCGGACGTCGCCGCACCGGTCCTCGACGTCCGGCACCTCGTGGTCGAGTACGGCGGTGCGCTCCGCGGTCGGTTCCGCGCGGTCGACGACGTGTCGTTCACGGTCGGGCGCGGGGAGATCGTCGGGCTGGTCGGCGAGTCCGGCAGCGGCAAGACCACGATCGGACGCGCCGCGATCGGCCTCGCGCCGATCACGGGAGGTGCGGTCCTCGTCGAGGGGACGGACGTGGCGGGCGCACGCCGCGCCTCCCGGCGTGCGATGCGTCGTCGTGTCGGAGTGGTCTTCCAGAACCCACTGCGCTCCCTCAACCCGCGGTACACGGTCGGCCAGACCGTCGCCGAGCCGCTCCGGCAGATCCTGCGCCTGTCCGCGGCCGACGTCGAGCAGCGGGTGGAGGGCCTGCTCGCCGACGTCGGGCTCGACGGCGGCTTCCGTGAGCGCTTCCCGCACGAGCTGTCCGGTGGCCAACGGCAACGCGTGGCGATCGCCCGCGCGGTCGCACTCGACCCCGCCCTGCTCATCGCCGACGAACCGACCAGCGCGCTCGACGTCTCCGTGCAGGCGAGGGTGCTCGACGTCTTCCGCGAGCTCCAGGAACGCCTCGGCTTCGCGTGTCTGTTCGTGACGCACGACCTCGCCGTGGTGGACACGCTCTGCGACCGGGTCGTGGTCCTCCACGGCGGACGGGTCGCCGAACAGGGGAGCCGCGACGCGATCCTCCGCGCTCCGGAGGACCCGTACACGCGGCGGCTCATCCAGGCGGCGCCGGTGCCCGATCCGGTCGAGCAGGCTGCGCGTCGCTCCGAGCGTGCGGCGTCCCTCCGAGCCTGAGCGCGGGCGACGAGGTTTCCTGTCCGGCGCGTGACCGTTCCGGTTCGCGGATCCCGGCAATCGCGAACCAGGACGGTCACAGCGCGGACAGAACACGGACCTCGGGCGCGCGGACACGCCGGAGCGAGCGCCGCATCGAGCCGGTGGTGCTGAACCCGGCGTCCGCCGCGACGACGGCCGGGTCCGCGTCGTCGGCGGCGCTCGACCGTGCGGGGTCCCTCCAGGCCTGAGCGGGGGCGACGAGGTTTCCTGTCCGGCGCGTGACCGTTCCGGTTCGCGGATCCCGGCAATCGCGAACCAGGACGGTCACAGCGCGGACAGAACACGGACCTCGGGAGCCCGGACGCGCCGGAGCGAGCGCCGCATCGAGCCCGTGGTGCTGAACCCGGCGTGCGCCGCGACGACGGCGGGGTCCGCGTCGGCGGCGGCGAGTGCCGCGCGGACCGGCAGCGACCGGAACCACCGCCACAGCTCGTCGGGCGAGCAGCCGGTGGTCGCGCGGAACCGGCGCCGCACGGTGCTCGCGGACAGACCGGTGCCGCGTCGCAGGTCGTCGATCGGCACGGGGCCGGCGCTGTCGAGGAGTCGGTCGATGCAGCGGGTGAGGCTGGCGTCGCGGAGGAACGCGGGCGGGTTGTCCTCGACCACGCTCATCACGACGACCCGGGCGAGCGCATCACGGTGCGCCGCGTGCCACCTGCCGGCCACCAGCGACCGGAGGTGCGCCAGTGCGAGGACGACGTCCGTGCACGGAGCACCGAGCGGCTCGGTGCGGAGGGACGGCGCCAGCCCGAGCGCCTCGTCCACGAACGGACCGAACGTCGCGGTGCCCCAGTGCACACCGGTCGGAGCGGGCCAGTCGTCGCAGGCCGAGGGCGGTGCGGAGCGGTCGGGACCGGCGCCGATCGTCACCGTCGCCCCGGGTGCGACGAGCGCCGCGGTCCCCGGAACCACCACGCCGACGTCGTCGTCACGGCGGATCCACACCTCGGTGCGGGCGGACGAGGCGACCCAGACGTGGCTGTCGGTCGCCCCCAGGTCCAGCGTCCACCGGTCGTCGTCGGCGAGGACCTCGTCGCCGTACCGGACGTCGAGGCCGACGGCGTCGACGAGTGCTCGGAGTGCATCGGTCACGCAGCGACCGTGCCACGGGGCACCCCCGCGGCACCGGGCCCGCGGAGGATCTGTGGAGCGTGCGGGTCAGCGGACCTCGGCGGAGGACCAGAGCGCACCGGCACCCCGGCCGACGACACGGAGGAGGGGCACCGCGACGAGGACGGCCGCAGCGAGGAACGCCACCGCCTGCAGCAGGCCCGGGATCGCGTACACCACGACGAGCACCTCCTGCGCGGTCGACGGCGGTGGCACCGTCTGCGTCAGGAGGGACGCGACGAACCACAGCGCCGCCGCGATCGTCACGATCCAGCCGACCGTGCGCTGCGGCCCGCGCAGGCCGCGGACGGTCAGCACGCCGAACGCGACGAGTGCCGCCGGCGGGACCCAGTACAGGGCGGTGGCCAGCGCGCCGGGGAGGAACCAGGCCAGGGCGAACGCGAGCACGGCGACGCCGAAGGCCCCGGCTCGCCGGTCCCGTGCGCGGAGCGCGGCCACGAGCACGACGACCCCGCACACGCCGGCGACCACCGACGCGCCGAGCCGCACCACCGGCCACCACGGCACCTGCAGCACCGCCGTGTCACCGAGCCCGAGCACCCCGTACACGAGTGCCCCGACCACCGCGGTCGCCGAGACGATCCGTACCCCGTTGTCGTTCCCCATGGCCGTCACGGTACTCCCGGGCGGGGGATAACCCCACCCCGGGTCCGGGAGAGGGCAGGATGGGGGATCGGCCCGGTGATCGCGAGGCTGGGTGTCATGACCGACACCGCCCGCCTCGACCAGGCCGAGACCGTCCCACTGCACGACTCCGTCCCGCCGGGAGCCACCGAACCGATGCCCGCCCAGCCGAACCCCACGCCGCCGAGCTGGTCGTCGACGCCGCCGCCGAGCGGGCAGGGCGCCGCGGTCCCGCCGCCGCCCGTGACGACGTCCGGCGGATCGGGATCGGGCACGGGCATGACGGCCGGCGCGTTCTACCGCGAGGCGTGGAAACGGCTGCCGCGGGACTTCGGGTACATGGCGCTCACGGCGGTGCTGCTCTGCACGCTCTACGCCGCGTTCCCGGCGGCGATCTTCGGCGGGGGCTTCCGCGACCTCTTCAACCCGTTCGTCCTGCTGATGTTCTTCATCGCGCTGTTCGTGGCGCGGTGGCTCGGCCAGTTCGAGAAGCTCCGCATCGGATGGGCCGACAGCCGTCCGATCCGGCCGGTCGACTGGACGCCGAGGTGGCAGCAGAACTGGTGGACCCGCACCGGTTCGGCCGTCGCCAACCCGCACTACTGGCTGTACCTGCTGCACGCGGCGGTCGTGTACCCGATCGCGGCGCTCTGCACCGTGGGCGCGGGGGCGCTGCTGCTCGCCGGCTTCGTGTGGCCGATCGGCCTCGCCGGATTCGCGTTCGTGAACGGCGTGAGCGCGCAGTACTTCGGGTGGGAAACGGCCTCCGTCGTCGGCTTCGGGTTCCTCGGGCTCCTGTCGATGGCCGCCTCGGTCGTGCTGTTCCCGCTGTGGGCCCGCGGTTCGGTCATCGCCCACTTCTGGATCGACTTCGGGCTGCTCGGCGGGTTCCGTGCCGAGCAGCTGGAGCGTCGCGTGGCCGGGCTCCAGGCGTCGCGTGCCGGCGCCGTCACCGCCGAGGGCCAGGCACTCCGGCAGATCGAGCGCGACCTGCACGACGGCCCGCAGCAGCGCCTCGTCCGGCTGCGCATGGACCTGTCCGCCGCCGAGCGCGCCTTCGACAAGGACCCGGTGAAGGCGAAGCAGCTCATCGGCGAGGCGTCGGAGCACGCCCAGGACGCCCTCGACGAACTCCGCGCCCTGTCCCGCGGGTTCGCGCCGCCCATCCTGCTCGACCGCGGCCTCGTCGCCGCGCTCGAGGCCCTCGTCGCCCGCACCCCGATCCCGGTCGGACTCGACGTCCGCCTGCCCGACGGGCTCGAACTCGCGACCGAGATCCAGCGCAACGTCTACTTCACGGTGAGCGAGCTGCTGACGAACACCACCAAGCACGCCGGGGCCGCAGCCGCGGGCGTGTACCTCGGACTCGTGGTCGACGCCTCCGGCCTCTGGTACCTCACGGTCAGCGTCACCGACGACGGCCGCGGTGGCGCCCGCCCGCAGGAAGGGCACGGCATCGAGGGGCTGATGGGCCGCATGCGTGCGCTCGACGGCGAACTGACGGTGTCCAGCCCCGAGGGCGGTCCGACCGAGGCGACGGCGCGGATCCCGCTCGGATCGTTGAACGGCGTGCCGACGGCGCGCGCCTGACACCACGGGGAGCGTCCGCGCTCCCGGTAGGCTGGTCGGCATGAGCGACGGCCCGGATGCAGCACGCATCCGGGCCGTCGTCGTCGACGACGCCGTCCTCCTGCGCGAGGGGCTCGCCCGTGTGCTCGACGAAGCCGGCATCGACGTCGTCGGCCAGTACGCTGACGCCGACTCGTTCCTCGCGACGCTCACCGACGACGCCCCCGACGTCGTCGTGATGGACGTGCGGATGCCGCCGACGTTCACGGACGAGGGGGTCCGCGCGGCCGTCGAGACCCGACGCCGGGCACCGCGCACGGGTGTGCTCCTGCTGTCCCAGTACGTCGAGGCCACCTACGCCGAGGACGTCCTCGCCGCGGGGGCGACCGGCATCGGCTACCTGCTCAAGGACCGGGTCACCCGGCTCGAGGAGATCGACGACGCCGTCCGCCGCATCGCCGCCGGCGGCACCGTGCTCGACCCCGAGGTCGTCACGCAGCTCATGAGCCGGCGCCGCGACCCGCTCGCCGCGCTGACCCCGCGCGAGCGTGAGGTCCTCGGGCTGATGGCCGAGGGGCGCACGAACGCCGCGATCGCCCGCGCGCTCGTGATCGGCACCGGCGCGGTCGAGAAGCACGTCTCGAGCATCTTCGGCAAGCTCGCGCTCGAGGACACGGGCGAGGACCACCGCCGGGTCCTCGCCGTGCTGGCGTACCTCGGGTGACCGAGCCCGCAGGCAGCGCCGAGCCCGCAGGCGGCACCGAGCCAGCGCGCCGCACCGGGCCCGCGCGCCGCACGGTGCCCGCGCCGCTCCTGGCCCTCGCCGCCATGGTGTCGGTGCAGCTCGGCGCCGCGATCGCGAAGACCCGCTTCGACGAGGTCGGCTCGGTCGGTGCGGCGACGCTGCGGCTCGTGATCGGCGCGGTCGTGCTCGCTCTCGTGGTGCGCCCGCGCGTCCGGAACTGGACCCGGCAGCAGTGGCTCGGCGCCCTCGGCCTCGGGCTGGCGCTCGGCGGCATGAACGTGTTCATCTACGTCGCGTTCGCGAGCATCCCGATCGGCGTCGCGGTGACGATCGAGTTCCTCGGCCCGCTGGCGCTCTCGCTCGCCCACACCCGGCGCTGGCGGGACGTCCTCTGGGCGGTGCTGGCGCTCGTCGGCGTCGTGCTGCTCGGGGTCGGTCCGGCGGCCGTGACCGCGGTCGGCGGCGTCGTGTTCGCCGTCCTCGCCGCGGCGTGCTGGGCGGGCTACATCGTCATGAACCGGCACGTCGGCGCCGCGATCCCCGGCGTGGACGGCCTCGCGGTCTCGATGGTGGTCGCGATGCTCGTGTCGCTGCCGTTCGGTCTGCGGTCGGCCGTCGACGGGGTCGTCCGCGAGCCGGCGCTCCTCGTCGTCTTCGGCGGCGTCGCCGTGCTCTCGAGCGTCCTGCCGTACGCGCTCGAGATGCTGGCGCTCCGGCGGATGCCGACGCGCGTCTTCGGCGTGCTGCAGAGTCTCGGTCCGGCGATCGCGGCCCTCGCGGGCCTGCTGATCCTGCACGAGGCGCTCGCGGCGCTCGAGGTCGTCGCCCTCGCCTGCGTCACCGCGGCGAGCGTGGGGGTCACGCTGACCGCGCGGCGCGCGCGCGGAGGCGGGCCCGGTGGGCGGACTGGAGGCGCGGCGCACGTTCCGTGACCACGGAACGCGATCCGCGCCTCCTGGAAGACCCGCCTACTCGTCGCGGAGGAAGTCCGCGTACGTGGGTTCCGTGTGCTCACCCGTCAGGAGCGACGGGTCGTTGACCCGCCGTTCGACGTAGGCCGCGATGACCTCGGGCGGGGTGAGCACGTGGGCGACCCAGGACGGCACCTCGCTCTTCTTCATGGTGCCTCCTCCCAGATGCAGCACTCGGATCGAATGTCTCGATCAGTGAGTTACTTGCTGAACCGGTACTGCGTAAACGATCCTCGCCATGTCGGGGGAAGTCAATGCGGTGCGTTCTCCGGACTGCTGCGGCGCGTGTCCGCCCGCAGGGTGCGGTGCTTCACGGCGGACCGCCACACCCACGCCTCCGCCTGCTGCCCGAACTGCGCCCACTCGACGAGCACGGCGTCACGGGTCCAGCTCTTCGCGAAGGCCTTCACCCGGACGTGGAACGTCGGGAACTGGATCCACGCCCACACCGGCACCGGGGTGACGGCGTGGCAGACGTCCGGGCCGCGGGCGTCGTCGGACAGGGAGTAGGCGCGCGGACGCTCGACCTCCGGGTGTTCCGGGGGCTGCCACCGGTTCTCGCGACGCCGTCCCACGACAGTATTCGAACGTGTGTTCGAACGGACGTCAAGTCGACCGCGTGGTCCGTGCGCGCCGACGACCCGGGATCGGCGTGTCGACGGACCCGCGGCACGTGTCAGGCGTGCGCGCGACCGGTGGACTCGCGCACGCTGAGCGTCAGGGAGGGCCCCGGTCGCGACGGCAGCGGGGTCCCCGCGTCGATCTGCTCGCGGAGGAGCGTCGCCGCCCGCTGCCCGAGCTCGACCGTGTCGCGCGTGAGCGAGGTGATCGACGGCCGCACGAGCCGCACCATCGCCGAGTCGTCGAACGACACGATCGACACGTCGGCCGGCACGCGGACGCCCATCTCGCTCGCCACGCCCAGTCCGGCGACCGCGAGCACGTCGTTGTCGTACACGATCGCGGTGGGCCGGACGCTCCGCGAGAGCAGGGTCCGGGTCGCACGCGCCCCCGCGTCGGCGGAGTAGTCGGTGGGGATCGACTCGGCGCCGTCCAGCCCCTCGGCCGCGGTGAACGCCCGGACGCGGTCGATCCGCATCGCCGTGTGCTCGAACTCGGGTCGTCCGGCGACGTGCGCGATCCGCCGGTGCCCGAGCGCGTGCAGGTACCGCAGCACGGTGTCGGTCGCGTCCGAGTCGTCGATCCAGACGGTCGGCGCCGCGGGCTCCGACGAGGGGTGCGACCCGACGACCACGGTGGGCATCCCGAGCTCGGCGAGCAGCGCGAGCCGGTCGTCGTCCCGCCGCGGGTCGATCACGATCACGCCGTCGACCCGGTGCCCGCGCCACCAGTCGCGGTAGGTCTGCAGCTCCTCGGCCGCGTCCCGCGCGACGAGCAGGTTCATCCCGACGTGGCTGCCGGCGAGCCCGAGCTGGATCCCGGAGATGAGGTCGCCGAAGAACGACTCGGTGCCGAGCGTGCGGGCCGGCCGGTTGAGCACGAAGCCGATCGAGCCGGCCTTCGCCCCGCCGAGTGCCCGCGCCGCGGTGTGCGGCTGCCAGTCGAGTTCGCGCGCGACGGCACGCACCCGTCTGCGGGTCTCGTCGGACACCCCGGGTCGGTCGTTGAGCGCGAACGAGACCGCGCTGATGGACACGCCGGCCCGGGCGGCGATGTCGGCGATCGTCGTGCGACGGTTCTTGGCCACGGGCTTGACTATAACGCTTTAGTTCGCAAACATCACTGCCACCGAACGGTTCGCCACATCCAACTGAACCGGTTCAGCAGCATCCGCAGCACGACAAAGGAGTCACGAGCGATGAAGAAGACCACACGCAGGACCACGGGACGCGCCGTGGCGCTGCTCGCCGGAGCGGCCGTCACGGCGCTTGCGCTGACCGCCTGCTCGAGCGGCAGCGGCGCCGACAGCGGCAGCGGCAGCGGGAAGATCGACGGGTCGATCACCCTGCAGACCTGGGCACTGACGCCCACGTACACCGACTACCTCAACGGCGTGATCAAGGACTTCGAGAAGCAGTACCCGGACGCCAAGGTCAAGCTCGTCGACCAGCCCGGCGACGGCTACGCCGACAAGGTCCTCAGCCAGGCCTCGTCGAACTCCCTGCCGGACGTCATCAACCTGCCGCCGGACATCGCCCTGCCCCTCGCCAAGCGCGGGTTCCTGCAGGACGTGGCGAAGGACGACTCGAAGCTCTCGAGCACCTACGTGAAGGGCGCGCTCGCCGCCTACAACTACAAGGGCGTCGACGGCACCTTCGGCTACCCCTGGTACCTCAACACGGACGTCGACTACTGGAACAAGTCGATGTTCGAGCAGTGCGGCCTCGACCCGGCGAACCCGCCGAAGACGACCGACGAGCTGTTCGCGCAGGCCGAGACCATGCACCAGAAGTGCCCGGACGACTACCTGATGAGCCGCAAGCCCGGCCTGTCCGACTTCTCCCTCGCCGGCGTCAAGATCATCAACGACCAGGGCACGAAGTTCACCTTCGCGAACTCGTCGAAGGCAGCCGACCTCATCGCGAAGTACGCCAAGGCCTACAAGGAGGGCCTCATGCCCTCGTCGGTGCTCAACACCGACTACCTCGGCAACTCCACGCTGTTCACGCAGGGCAAGGTCGCCTGGACCACCGGTGGCGCCACGGCGATCAGCGACTTCGAGAAGAACAACCCGTCGCTCAAGGGCAACATCGTGGTCTCCCCGGCCCTCGACAACCCGCCGCTGTACGTCCAGGGCCTCAGCGTCAGCGCCAAGAGCAAGCACGTCGCCACGGCCGAGGCGCTCGCCGCGTTCATGACGAACGCGAAGAACCAGGAGGCCTTCGCCCACCTGGTGAACATCTTCCCGTCGACCACCTCGTCGCAGTCCGACCCGTACTTCTCGAAGGACGACGGCACGGTCGAGGCCAAGGCCCGCGTGCTCGCCAACGACGCCCTGAAGACGGCGAAGAACCTCAACCCGGTCGAGGCGAACTCCGCGATGACCGACTTCCTCGACCAGCAGATCGCGCTGGCGATGAAGGGCGGCACGACGCCCGAGCAGGCGCTGCAGACCGCGCAGACCAAGATGAACAGCCTGCTGGCGAACAGCTGATGCGCGCCAACCGCTGGTTCACGCCCTGGCTGCTCGTCCTGCCGGCGCTCGTCTGGTTGCTCGCGTTCAGCCTCTGGCCGTCGATCAACACCGTCCGGCTGTCGTTCACGAACGCCAGCCCGCTCGGGGGCGTGAGCCAGTGGGTGGGCCTCAAGAACTTCGAGACGCTCCTCGCCGACCCGCAGGTCTGGGAGGCGCTCCTCAACAGCGTCATCTACATGGCGGTGTGCCTGCCGCTCCTGACGGTCCTGCCGCTCCTCATGGCGGTGCTCGTCGAACGGAAGCTCCCCGGCATCGCGTTCTTCCGGACCGCGTACTACACGCCGGTGATCGCCAGCGCGGTCGTCGTCGGGCTCATCTGGAACTGGATCCTCGACGACCGCGGGGTCATCAACGAGATGGCGCAGCACCTCGGGATCGTGCAGCAGTCGATCCCGTTCCTGACCGACCGGTGGCTGCTCGTCTTCAGCGCGATCAGCCTGACGGTCTGGAAGGGCCTCGGCTACTACATGATCATCTTCCTCGCGGCCCTCGGGAACGTCGGGAAGGACCTGCACGAAGCGGCCGCGCTCGACGGCGCCGGGTCCGTCCGGCGGTTCTGGTCGGTGACCATGCCGGGTGTCCGGGGGACCATGACCCTCGTCGGCATCCTCGTGTGCGTGAGCGCGCTCCGGGTGTTCAGCGAGCTCTACATCCTCACCAACGGCACGGGTGGCCCCGGCGGGCAGGACAACTCGCTCGTCATGCTCATCCAGCAGTACGCCCGCGGCTTCACCGGCAACCTCGGCTACGCGTCCGCCCTGAGCCTCCTGCTCTTCGTCGTGACGCTCATCCCGATGCTCGCCCTCGCCCGGATGAACAGCAAGGCGGAGAAGTGACCAACACGACCTCGACCACCGAACCCGTCCTCGGGGGCGCCGCCGGCGCGGCCGCACCCGCGCCGGACGTGACCGGCGCGACCGGCCGGACTCGCGCCTCCCGGCCGAACGGACGCAACGAACGCGACGGACGCACCGGACGCAAGCGGCGCCGCGCCGCGTGGGGCGTCATGTCCACCCGCGAGAAGGTCCTCCGCTACGTCCTGCTCGTCGTGGTGCTCTTCATCACGATCGGGCCGTTCCTCTGGCAGCTGTCGACCTCGCTCAAGGGCACGGGGGAGGACATCTACACGGCGAACCCGTCGTTCATCCCCACGCAGCCGACCTTCGGCAACTACCTGCGGGTCGGCGAGGCGATCCCCGTCTTCGGGTACATCGGCAACTCGCTCGTCGTCGCGGCGATCGACGTGCTCGGCAACATCGTGTTCGCCACCCTCGCGGGGTTCGCGCTCGCGCGCCTGCAGTGGCGTTTCCGCAAGGCCGTGCTCGGGCTCTTCCTCGCGACCCTCGTGCTGCCCGGCGAGGCGACGATCATCTCCCAGTTCGTCACCGTGAAGGACCTCGGGCTCGCCGACTCCCTCGTCGGCGTCGCGCTCCCGGGCATGATCGCCGCGCTCAACGTCCTGCTGATGTTCAACGCGTTCCGGCAGATCCCCGAGGAGATCGACCAGGCCGCGGTGATGGACGGTGCGAACGCCCTGCAGCGGCTCCGGTACATCTCGCTGCCCGCCGTGCAGGGGACCATCGCCGTCATCGCGATCTTCTCGTTCATCGGGGCGTGGGACGACTTCCTCTGGCCGCTCATCGTGCTGCAGTCGCCGGACAAGCTGACCCTGACGGTCGGGCTGCAGTACCTGCAGGGCACCTTCGCGACCGACCAGCGCATGATCGCCGCCGGCACGATGATCGCGTTCATCCCGATCGCGGTGATCTTCTCGATCCTGCAGCGCTTCTTCTTCAAGGGCGTCGAAGAGGGCGGGGTGAAGGGCTGATGCGCTTCGGCGTCAACCACACCCCCTCGGTCGGCTGGTTCCACTCGTGGCTCGACTTCTCGCCGTCGGACACGGCCAGGGACATGGAGCAGATCGCGTCGCTCGGCGCGGACCACGTGCGGATCTTCCCGCTCTGGCCCGTCGTCCAGCCGAACCGGACGCTCATCCGGCGCCAGGCACTCGCGGACGTCGCGACCGTGGTCGACATCGCGGGATCGTTCGGCCTCGACGTCAACGTCGACGCGCTGCAGGGGCACCTGTCGAGCTTCGACTTCGTGCCCGCGTGGCTCGAGAGCTGGCACCGCCGCAACATGTTCACCGACCCCGCGGTCGTCACGTCGACGGCCACCTACGTCGAGGCGCTCGCCGCGGCCGTCGCCGACAAGCCGAACCTGCTCGGCATCACCATCGGCAACGAGGTGAACCAGTTCGCACACGCGCCGCACCCGACGCCGCACGACATCACCGCGGAGCAGGGGCACGCCTGGGCGGCGACGATGGTCGCGGCGGCGCGGGCCGGGCTGGCGTCCGGCGTCGACCTGGAGGCGCGGCTCGGCTCGGCGCCGTCGGCACGCCCCGGCACGGGGTCGCGTCCACGGCCGCTGGTCACCGTCGCGCAGTACGACGCGGCCTGGTACGACGACGCCCAGCCGTTCGGCCCCGAACACGCGGCCGACCACGGCGACGCGACCGTCACGCACTCGTGGGTGTTCAACGGCTCGGCGGCGCTGCACGGGGCGCTCGGTGCCGGATCGGTCCGGCACGGGGAGTACCTGGTGCAGCTCGCCGCGGCCTGGAACCACGATGCCGGGCGGCCGAACTGGCTCCAGGAGGTGGGCGCCCCGACGAACGTCGTCGACCCCGCCGACGCCGCGTCGTTCACCGAGCAGACGATCCGGCACGTGCTCGACGCGCAGGACGTCCTCGGCGTCACCTGGTGGTGTTCGCACGACGTCTCCCGGTCCCTCGCGGACTTCCCGGAGCTCGAGTACGACCTCGGCCTGTTCACGAACGACGGTCGGCTGAAGCCCGCCGGCGAGGCGTTCGCCGCCCTCGCCCACGAGCACGGCACCCGCGGCCGGGCCGACACGACCGGTGCCGTGTCCGCACCACCGCCGGCCACCGCGCTCGTGTTCGACGACGTGCTGGCCGACGGCACCGTACGCAGCGGGCTCCGGGCCGACTGCGCGCCGGGCGGCCGGTTCGCCGCGGCCTGGCTCGACCTCGCCTCCGCCGCCGCCGACGGACGCGGGCCCCAGGTGGTCCTGCGCTCGCGACTCCACGACGACGCGCTGCTCGCCGCGCGGGGCATCACCCGGTGCGTCGACGTGCCCGAGGGCGCCGCCACCGCGCTCCTGTCGGTCGCCCACCCCGCGACGATGGCCTGAGCCGACCACCACCCCGCACGACCCGCACGACCTCGCACGACCCGCACCACCGTCCGACCCGCCGGCACCGACGCCGGCCCTCCCACCAGGAAGGCCCCCATGCACGACGACATCCCCCTCACCACCGGCCGAGCGCGACGCGTCCTCGACGAGCGCATCCTGCCGGCGGTGCACGCCACCGCGACGCCGCTCGACACCGCGTGGCACGAGCTGCCGGGCGAGCCGATCCCGTCGGCGTCGGGCCTGGCGCTCGACTACTCGCCGTACGAGGTGGGCACGACCTGGGGCGCCGCGTGGGGGACGACCTGGTTCCGGCTGACCGGGACCGTGCCGGACGAGTGGGCCGGGAAGCGCGTCGAGGCGGTCGTCGACCTCGGCTTCGACAAGAACATGCCGGGGTTCCAGTGCGAGGGCCTCGTCTACCGGGCGGACGGCACCCCCGTGAAGTCGATCAACCCCCGGAACCAGTGGGTGCTCATCACGGAAGCGGCCGTCGGCGGCGAGACCGTCGAGCTCTTCGTCGAGGCGGCGTCCAACCCCGTCCTGCTCGACTACCACCCCTTCCTCCCGACGCAGGAGGGCGACGTCCAGACCTCGTCGTCGGCGCGCCTCTACACGTCGCGCCGGATGGACCTCGCCGTCTTCGAGTCCGAGGTGCACGAACTCGCGCTCGACATCGACGTCCTGCTCGAACTGCAGGCCGAGCTGCCCGAGGGGCCGCGACGCATGCGGATCCTGCAGGCGCTCGACGACGCGCTCGACCGACTCGACCTGCAGCACATCGCCGCCACCGCCGGTGACGCGCGTGCGGCGCTCGCCGAGGTCCTCGCCGCACCGGCCGAGGCGTCGGCACACACGATCTCCGCCGTCGGGCACGCGCACATCGACTCCGCCTGGCTCTGGCCGGTCCGCGAGACGATCCGCAAGGTCGCCCGCACCACCTCGACGATGACCGAGCTCATCGACCAGACCGACGACTTCCTGTACGGCATGTCGAGCGCGCAGCAGTACGCGTGGATCAAGGAGCACCGGCCCGAGGTCTACGCCCGGGTCACGGCCGCCGTCGAGGCCGGGCGCTTCCTGCCGATCGGCGGCATGTGGGTGGAGTCCGACACCGTGATGCCGACCGGCGAGAGCATCGTCCGCCAGTTCTCGCAGGGGCAGCGCTTCTTCGAGCGCGAGTTCGGCATCCGTCCGAAGGGCGTCTGGCTGCCCGACAGCTTCGGGTACTCGCCCGCCCTGCCGCAGCTCATGCGCCGCGCGGGCTTCGAGTGGTTCTTCACGCAGAAGATCTCGTGGAACCAGGTCAACAGGTTCCCGCACCACACGTTCCTCTGGGAGGGCATCGACGGCTCGCGGGTCTTCTCGCACTTCCCGTCGATGGACACCTACAACTCGCGTCTGTCCGGCAGCGAGGTCGCCAAGGCCTCCCGGCAGTTCCGCGAGAACCGTCTGGCGACCGGGTCGATCGCGCCGGTCGGTTGGGGAGACGGCGGCGGCGGCACCACCCGCGAGATGACCGGCACGGCGAAGCGCCTCGCGGACCTCGAGGGCAGCGCCAAGGTCCGCTGGGAGCACCCGGACACGTTCTTCGACCGCGCGAAGGCCGAGCTGCCCGACCCGCCCGTGTGGGTGGGGGAGCTGTACCTCGAGCTGCACCGTGCCACGCTCACCAGCCAGCACCAGACCAAGCAGGGCAACCGCCGGTCGGAGCAGCTCCTCCTCGAGGCCGAGCTCTGGGCGTCGACCGCCGCCGCCCGCACCGACTTCGCGTACCCGTACGACGAACTCGACGCCCTCTGGCAGCAGGTCCTCCTGCAGCAGTTCCACGACATCCTGCCGGGCACCTCGATCGCCTGGGTGCACCGTGAGGCGGTCGCGAAGTACGCCGAGACGGCCCGTGCGCTGACCGCGATCATCGACCGGGCGCTCGCGGCGCTCGCCGGTGTCGGAGCGGCGGCCGTCGTCGTGAACCCCGCCCCGTTCCTCCAGGCCGGTGCACCCGCGCAGGGCGCGGTCCTGGCGACCGACCTGGCGGAGCCGTCCGCGGTGGCACTGACCGAGCAGGACGGCGGGTACGTGCTCGCCAACGACCTCGTCCGGGTCGTCGTCGACCCGCAGGGCCTCGTGACGAGCGCGGTCGACCTGGCGAGCGGGCGCGAGGCGATCGCCCCCGGTCAGGCCGCGAACCTGCTGCAGCTCCACCAGGACTTCCCGAACATGTGGGACGCGTGGGACGTCGACCGCTACTACCGCAACCGGGTCGAGGACCTCGTCACGGTGTCGTCGCTCGACGCCTCGGTCGGGACGGACGGCGTCGCCCGTGTCGTCGTCGAGCGGGCCTTCGGCGACTCGACCGTGCGCCAGGAGATCCTGCTCGCGCCCGGCTCCCGCACCCTCGAGTTCGACCAGACGACCGACTGGCACGAGACCGAGAAGTTCCTCAAGGTGGCGTTCCCGCTCGACGTCCGTGCCGAGCACACCGTCGCCGAGACGCAGTTCGGGGCGCAGAAGCGGGTGACGCACACGAACACCTCGTGGGAGGCCGCGAAGTTCGAGACCTCGATGCACCGCTACGTCCTGGTCGCCGAGCCCGGCTTCGGCGTCGCGCTCGTGAACGACTCGATCCACGGGTTCGACACCACCCGCGACGCGGTCGACGGGCACGTCACCGCCACCGTGCGGCTCTCGCTGCTGCGGGCACCGCGGTTCCCCGACCCCGAGACGGACCAGGGCGTGCAGACCCACCGGTACGGCATCGTCGTCGGGACCGATCAGCTCGGCGCGACCTCGGCGGGTGTGGTCATGAACGCCCCCGTGCGGACGGTCACGGGCGCGCACGGCTTCGCGCCGCTCGTGCGGGTGTCCGGGGGCGTCGTGCTGTCGAGCGTGAAGCTCGCCGACGACCGCTCCGGCGACCTGGTCGTGCGGGTGTACGAGCCGTCGGGGCGCCGGGGGAGCGGCGGCATCGCGGTGGCCGAGGGCGACGGCAACGCCTTCGGGCCCGGCGCCGAGGTCACGCTGCTCGAGGAGCCGCTGTCGGCGGCAGGCGCCGCGGCCTCGGACCCCGTCGCCGCGTCCTCGGACCCCGTCGCCGCGTCCTCGGACCCCGTCGCCGCGTCCTCGGACCCCGTCGACGCGTCCTCGTTCGCCGTCGACGCCTACGAGGTGCGCACCTTCCGGTTCCCGCGCGTGCGCGGCTGAGACCCCGGCGCCGGGACTTCGGGTGTCCCGGCGCCGGCCCCGGTCGGCGACCGCCGGCCGGTTCATCACTCGAAGAGGAGTGCCATGAAGAAGTCCATGCAGTTCGGGATCGTGGCGGCGATCGCCGCGATGGTGGTCGCACCGCTTGTGCCGGCGGCAGCGTCCGCCGCACCGTCGCCCACCGGCCTCGCACACGGCGTCGGGGCATACCACGGGGTCGGCCACGGCGCGCAGCCGCACGCCACCCCGACGAAGTCCGGGCCGACGAGCATCGCCTACGTCGAGGTCAACAACGACCAGCTCGCCAACGTCGGTCGCTACCAGTTGGCGAACGGCGCGAACGCGTTCGACGTCGCGATCATCTTCGCGGCGAACATCAACTGGAACGGCTCGAAGGCCGTCCTGTACAACAACGAGAACGTGCAGGCGACGCTCGACGACGCGGCCACGCAGATCAGGCCGCTGCAGGCGAAGGGCATCAAGGTCTCGCTGTCGATCCTCGGCAACCACCAGGGAGCCGGGATCGCCAACTTCCCGACCCAGGCAGCCGCCGAGGACTTCGCCGCCCAGGTCTCCGCCACCGTGTCGAAGTACGGGCTCGACGGCGTCGACCTCGACGACGAGTACTCCGACTACGGCACGAACGGCACCCCGCAGCCGAACCAGCAGTCGATCGGCTGGCTCATCAGCGCGCTCCGTGCCGACATGCCGGGCAAGCTCATCTCGTTCTACGACATCGGCCCGGCGTCCTCGGCGCTGTCCTCGTCGAGCAGCACCATCGGCTCGAAGCTCGACTACGCCTGGAACCCGTATTACGGCACCTACTCGGCGCCGTCGATCCCGGGGCTCGACAAGTCGCGTCTGTCGGCCGCCGCGGTCGACGTCCAGAACACCCCGCAGTCCACGGCCGTCTCGCTCGCGCAGCGCACCAAGGCCGACGGGTACGGCGTCTTCATGACGTACAACCTGCCGGACGGTGACGTCTCGCCGTACGTGTCGTCGATGACGAAGGTGCTCTACGGGCAGGCCGCCACGTACCACTGACGTCGCGTCCGGTGCGGCGACTCGCGCCCCGCGTCTCCTCGGCTCCGGCCAGGAGGCGCGGGGCGCACCCGTCCCGTCGCGCGCCTCGTTGCCGGAGCAGGTTCCGCGCGCTTCGTTGCCGGAGCAGGTTCCGCGCGCTTCGTTGCCGGAGCGGGTCCCGCGCGCTTCGTTGCCGGAGCAGGTTCCGTGCGCCTGCTGGCCGGAGCAGGTCTCACGCGCCCGCTGGCCGGAGCAGGTCTCACGCGCCCGCTGGCCGGAGCAGGTTTCGTGCGTGCGCGCTGACCGTTCTGGTTCGCGGAACCCGGGGATCATGAACCGGAACGGTCACGAACGCGGCCGACCCCACCCGTCCGCGTGCGGCGCGCCGTACGATCGCGACGTGGAGCTCGAGTTCAGCGGCGAGGTGATCGAGTGGCGCGGCCCGGCGCCCTACTTCTACGCGGTCGTGCCTCCGGACGCCGCCGAGGTCATCCACGAGCTCGCGCCGATGCTCACCTACGGCTGGGGTGTGATCCCGGCGCGCGTGACGATCGGGTCGGTGACCTGGACGACCTCGCTGTTCCCGAAGGACAGCGGGTACCTCGTGCCGTTGCGCGCGGCGGAACGGAAGCGTGCGGGAGTCGAGCTGGGCGACGAACTCGTGCTCACCCTCGAGCTCGGCGGCCCCTGAGCCCGGCGGACGGACGTCGTGTGCGCGGACATCGCGCGCACTCCGGTCACCAGCGCCGTCGGAGTTCCGCCGCGACGAGGTCGGTCGTCGTGCTCGTGATCGCCGGAGCGTGTCCGCCGACCGCGCGGCGATGGGCACGTTCGCGGGCGGTGACCGCTCGGAGTGCGCGGCGCTCGGCGTGCCGGAGGCTCCAGCGCACGAGCGCCAGACCGAGCCGGTTCGTCAGGACCTCGACCGGCGAGATCGGCGGGACCGGGAGCGTACGGGGCTGGTAGGTGGTCACGGTGTCGGCTCCTCGTCGATGATCGGGACGCTGCGGACCTGGGCGAACACGCGTCGGACGCCCTCGGGGAGGTCGGCGACCTGCCCGCGGATGGCTCGGTACCGCTCGATGACGCTCTCGAACTCGCGCCACATCGCGCTGTACTCGTCGGCGGTGAGCGCCACGTAGGTCGACGACCCCGAGACGCCGCGCCAGTCGGCGGGGACGGACTCGGGATCGCGGGTGGTCCAGTCACGGACCAGGTCGTTTTCGGCCTCCATGACCGCCAGGCTCGCGAGCTGCGTCGCGGTCTGGTGTGCGGGGGAGGGCGCCGGACCCTCGTCGGGGTCGCCGATGCTGATGCGTCCGGCGGTGCGCTCCCACCAGCGTTCGCGGGCGTTGCCCCGGTCGGGGAGCTCGTGCACGAACCCGTGCCGTTCGAGCTGCCGGAGGTGGTAGCTCGTCGATCCACTCGACTCGCCCAACTTCGCGCCGAGCGAGGTCGCGGTCGACGGGCCCTGCTGGGAGAGCAGGTCGAGCAGCCGCGCCCGGAGCGGGTGCGCCAACGCCTTGAGTGCGGCGACGTCGAGGATGCGGGTCTCGTCGGTCATGGCATGACCGTACACCGCAAAGACCCGTTTGCAAACACTTCTTCGCAAAGTTTTCTTTGCGGTCCTACGGTCAACCGGTGCTCCGTGCTCGTTGTGCACCGTGCGGACTCCGCCAGTCGGTGCGGGGTTGGCCGCTGAGTGCGGGGCCGCAAGCTCGCACCGAGCGTGCAGCCCGCCGCCCGGTGAGCAAGACAGCACCGTGCGCGCGCCCGCCGCGGAACCCGGCACCGTGCGGACTCCGCCAGTCGGTGCGGGGTTGGCCGCTGGGTGCGGCGCTACAAGCTCGCACCGAGCGAGCAGCCCGGCACCGCTCGCACAAGCCGGCACCGTGCACGCGCCCGACTCGGAACCCGGCACCGTGCGGACTCGTCCAGCCGGTGCAGGGTTGGTCGCTGGGTGCGGCGCCACAAGCTCGCACCGAGCGTGCAGCCCGGCACCGGGCGCGCAAGACAGCCCCGTGCGCGCGCCCGGCGGGCGGGCCGGCACCGTGCGGACTCGTCCGGCCGGTGCGGGGTTGGTCGCTCGGTGCGGCGCTACAAGCTCGCACCGAGCGAGCAGCCCGGCACCGCTTGGGCAAGCCAGCACCGTGCGCGCACGGCAGCCGGGAGGCGCGACTGCGGAGACGCAACCGGAGGAGTGGAGGGGATGACGGGAATCGAACCCGCGTGGCCAGTTTGGAAGACTGGGGCTCTACCATTGAGCTACATCCCCGCGCCCGCGCACCAGGCGCAGCCCGACCATCGTAGCGGACGAACGAGCACCGACATGCCACCACGCACCGTGCCGTCCCGGGTCGTGCTCCCGCCGAGCGATCGGGATGCCCGGCGGATCAAGCGGTCACGGGTCCTCTCGTACGTGCTGGTCGTCCTCGCGGCGACGGCGTTCTCGCTGCGCCCGGAGCTGTTCGGGGACCCGCAGACCCAGCCCGCGCACGCGCTCCTGCACGGCTGGCGCATCGTCGTCGGCATCGTGCTCGCGGTCGCCGCGCTCGGCGTCCAGGTCGTGGTCGGCGTCCGGTGGCGGGCGGGCCTGCGCCGGCGCGCGCACGACGACTCCGGAGACGACTCCGAGCCTTCCGGGAACCGCGCACCCGGGGACCGCTAGACTCATCGGCGTCGCATGCGCCTGCCGGCGTGAGCGGACACCCCTGGCCCAGTCGAACGGGGCGTAGCTCAGCTTGGTAGAGCGCCCGCTTTGGGAGCGGGAGGTCGCAGGTTCAAATCCTGTCGCCCCGACCAGGTCCACCAGAACACCGACCACACGAACGTCAACCAACAGGAGTACTCCCCTTGGCCACCAGCACCGTCGACAAGGTGAGCGACACCCGCGTCAAGCTCACCGTGAACGTGACGCCGGAAGATCTCAAGCCGAGCATCGACCACGCGTACAAGCACATCGCCGAGCAGATCAACATCCCCGGCTTCCGCAAGGGCAAGGTCCCGCCGGCGATCGTCGACCAGCGTGTCGGCCGCGGCGAGGTCCTGAACCACGCCGTCGGTGACGCCATCGACAACTTCTACCGCCAGGCGGTGGAGGAGCAGGAGCTGCGCATCCTCGGTCGCGCCGAGGCCGACGTCGCCGAGCTCCCGAACGTGAAGGACTTCACGGGCGACCTCGTCCTCACCTTCGAGGTGGACGTGCGTCCCGAGTTCGACCTGCCGGAGTACGACAAGTACGAGCTGACCGTCGACGCTGTCGAGGTCTCCGACGACGAGATCGAAGAGGAGCTGCAGAACCTGCGCACCCGCTTCGGCACCCTCGTGACCGTCGACCGCCCGGCCACGACCGGCGACTTCGCCCAGATCGACCTCACCGCCACGATCGGTGACGACGAGGTCGACTCGGCCACCGGCGTCTCCTACGAGATCGGCTCGGGCGACCTGCTCGAGGGCATCGACGAGGCGCTCGAGTCCCTGACCGCCGGCGAGTCCACCACCTTCGAGTCCAAGCTCGTCGGTGGCGACCGCGAGGGCGAGACCGCCCAGATCGCCGTGACCGTCACCGCCGTCAAGGAGCGCGAGCTCCCCGAGGCCGACGACGAGTTCGCCCAGATCGCCAGCCAGTTCGACACGATCGACGAGCTCAAGGCGGACCTCAAGGAGCAGATCGCGAAGTCCAAGACCTTCGGTCAGGGCGCCGCGGCTCGCGACAAGCTCGTCGAGAAGCTCATCGAGGACGTCGACATCCCGATCTCGGAGCAGCTCATCGAGGACGAGGTGCACCGTCACCTCGAGCAGGAGAACCGCCTCGAGGACGACGAGCACCGCAAGGAGGTCTCCGAGTCCAGCGAGAAGGCCTTCCGCTCGCAGATCCTCCTCGACTCGATCGCCGAGAAGGAGGAGATCCAGGTCTCCCAGGAGGAACTCACGCAGTACCTCATCCAGGCCGCCGCGCAGTACGGCATGGAGCCGGGCGAGTTCATCAAGGTCATCGACCAGAACGGGCAGATCCCGGGCATGGTCGGCGAGGTCGCGCGCTCGAAGGCCGTCGCGACCGTCCTCTCGAAGGTGACCGTCAAGGACACCAACGGTGACGACGTCGACCTCTCCGCCTTCACGGCGGGGGTCGCGCAGACGCCTGCGGAGGACGCCGAGTAACGATCTCGACGCCACCGGAACGACGGACGGGAGGCGCGGTGCCAGCTGGCACCGCGCCTCCCGTCCCGTATTTCGGCACCACCGCATTGCCGACAGCGAACAGACGAGAAGTGGTGCGTTGCACCCGATAAGTTCGACAACAAGCGACAACTGAACGGGAGCTTTTCCATGGCCGAAGCGACACTGAACCCCAGTGTTTTTGACCGCCTTCTGAGAGACCGGATCGTGTGGCTCGGCTCCGAGGTCCGCGACGACAACTCGAACGAGATCGCAGCCAAGCTGCTGATGCTCGCCGCCGAGGACCCTGAGAAGGACATCTACCTCTACATCAACTCGCCCGGTGGTTCGATCACCGCCGGCATGGCGATCTACGACACGATGCAGTTCGTGCCGAACGACATAGTCACGGTGGGCATCGGCCTGGCCGCCTCGATGGGGCAGTTCCTGCTCTCGTCGGGCACCCCGGGCAAGCGCTACATCACCCCGAACGCGCGCGTGCTCCTGCACCAGCCGTCGGGTGGGTTCGGTGGCACCGCCGCCGACATCCAGACGCAGGCGAAGGTCATCCTCGACATGAAGCAGCGGATGGCCGAGCTCACGGCGGAGCAGACCGGCAAGTCGATCGAGCAGATCCTCAAGGACAACGACCGCGACAACTGGTTCACGGCGCAGGAAGCCCTCGAGTACGGCTTCGTCGACCACCTCCGTGCATCGTCGACCGAGGTCATCGGCGGCGGTGGCACCGTCGGCGACGGCGAGACCCCGACCGACGCGGCCGAGCCCGACGCCCAGTCCTGATCCCACCCACCGAAGAAAAGGAAACGAGAATGCATCTCCCCATGCTCGGTGGCGCGCAGAACGTCCCGGCCCCCACTGATCGGTACATCCTGCCGAGCTTCGAAGAGCGCACGGCCTACGGCTACAAGCGGCAGGACCCGTACGCGAAGCTGTTCGAGGACCGCATCGTGTTCCTCGGCGTCCAGGTCGACGACGCGTCGGCCGACGACGTCATGGCCCAGCTGCTCGTGCTCGAGTCGATGGACCCGGACCGCGACATCGTGATGTACATCAACTCGCCCGGTGGCTCGTTCACCGCGATGACGGCGATCTACGACACGATGCAGTACATCCGTCCGCAGATCCAGACGGTCTGCCTCGGCCAGGCTGCATCGGCGGCGTCCGTGCTCCTCGCTGCCGGCACCCCCGGCAAGCGTCTGGCGCTCCCGAACGCCCGCGTGCTCATCCACCAGCCGGCGGTCCAGCAGGGCGGCGGCCAGGCCTCCGACATCGAGATCCAGGCGGCGGAGATCCTCCGCATGCGCACCTGGCTCGAGGAGACCCTGTCGAAGCACTCGAACAAGACGGCGGCCGAGGTCAACAACGACATCGAGCGCGACAAGATCATGTCCGCCGAGGAGGCGCTCGAGTACGGCCTGATCGACCAGGTCCTCACGAGCCGCAAGAACCTGCCGGCGCTCGTCAAGTAGCACCGCACCACGAAGGCCCCGCACCGTTCGGTGCGGGGCCTTCGTGCGTCGCCGGGGCCGGTCCGGGTCGCGGGTCCTGGAGGCGCGGTGCGGGTCCGGTGGGTCGGCGTCAGTTCTCGGCGGGGTCGTCGTCGGCCGCGGGGGCGGGTCGGCGACGCACGAGCAGCAGGAGCGCGACGACGAGGCCGACGAGGACGATGCCGCCGGCGCCGATCCAGAGCGCGTCGGACGCGGCGGAGTCGGTGCTGCCGGAGGCCGTGCCCGTGGTGTCGGCGGGGGTGCTCGCCGTGCTGCCGGCGGTCGCGCAGACGGGCGGCTTCACGGATCCCGTCGCGGGTTCGAACCCGGCGGGGGCGTCCCACCGGAACCGGTACTCGTCGGAGACGGTGTGACCGTCGGCGGAGACGATCTGCCACTCGACGGTGTACTCGCCCGAGGCGCCGAGCGCGGCCGTCGTGGTCATCGACGGGCCGTCGACGGCGAGGCAGCCGTCCTCGTAGTACTTCCCGTCGGGACCGACGATCCGGTATGCGAAGCCGGAGTTCGTGTCGTCGATGTCGAGCAGCTTGTCGTTCGTCGTGATCTCGAAGGCCTTCGGCAGCGCCGTGAGGGTGCCGTCGACCTTCGGGGTCGAGGCGATCATGTAGTTGTGCGCGCTGGCGGGGGCGGCGAGGCCGAGGACCGCACCGCCCACGACGGCGAGGGTGGCGGCGATGCCGGCACCGCGCCTCCAGACCCGCCGGAGGCGCGGCGACCGTCTCGTCGACGTGTCCCGCTCCGTCGACGTGTCGTGCTCCGTCGAGGTGCCCCGCTTCGTCGACGTGTCGCCGTCCGTCACTTGGAGGCGCTCCGGCGGCGGGTGTTCGCGACGGCGACGACCAGGGCGACCGCACCGAGGACGAGGCCGCCGAGGCCGAGGAACCGACCGACGAGGTCGGGGTCGGCGGGGGTGGTCGAGGCCGCTGCCGCCGCCGTCGGGGTGGCCGCGACGGGGTCGCCGTCGTCGTCCGTGGCGGTGGCCGCGGTCAGGGTGATCGAGGGCGCCGGGTGCTCCGGCTCGGCCTGGCCGGCCTTCTGCTCCTGGTCCCAGTTCACCGAGCCCTTCTCGCAGGTCTGCACCGCCGGGAACTCGACGAGGTCGCCGGCCTTGCCGTCCGGCAGCGAGAAGGACAGCGAGAACGTGTCGCGCTCGTCGGCGGGGAGCGGGGTCTTCGCCGTGTAGGTGACGCTCGTGACGCGTTCGCCGGCGTCCTCGGCGGACTCGTCGTCCGCGGCGGCCGACGCGCTCGTGTACGGCGCCGTCGCCTTCGTGATGGTCCAGTTCGGGTTCACGGTGGGCGTGACCTCGATGATGGACTTCGGCACCTCGAACGTGATCTTCGTCGTGGGGGAGCCGTCGCAGCCGTGCGGGAGCGAGAAGGTGGTCGTCGTGTACGAGTTCGCCGCGGTCGAGGTGGCCGTCGCCGAGACGTGGGCGCTGGCGACACCCGCGGTGCCGAGGACGATCGCAGCGGTGACGCCGAGGGTCGCGGTGCCGACGACGGCGAGGCGCTTGGACATGGGGTTCCTTCCGGGACTGCGGGTTCTACAACTTGTAGAGAAGTCGTGGACACGCTAGCAGGATCGAACGCCCTGGGCGAACGCGCCGGAGGAAACCGGCCTGGCGTCGCCGTCGGTGTCACCGGTTGCGATTAGGCTCGGTACGAGTCGGGCAGGTCGTCGACCTGCATCGGTCAACCAGGGAGGGCACCGACATGGCACGCATCGGAGAGAGCGCTGACCTGCTCAAGTGCTCCTTCTGCGGCAAGAGCCAGAAGCAGGTCCAGCAGCTGATCGCCGGTCCCGGCGTGTACATCTGCGACGAGTGCGTCGAGCTGTGCAACGAGATCATCGAGGAGCGACTGGCCGAAGCCGGCGAGGACACCGCCAGCGGTGACTTCGAGCTCCCCAAGCCGCGCGAGATCTTCGACTTCCTGCAGGAGTACGTCATCGGGCAGGACCCGGCGAAGCGCTCCCTGGCCGTGGCCGTCTACAACCACTACAAGCGCATCCGCGCGCAGGGGCAGATCACCGCAGCGGAAGACCGCGACGACATCGAGATCGCGAAGTCGAACATCCTGCTGATCGGGCCGACCGGCTGCGGCAAGACCTACCTCGCGCAGACCCTGGCGAAGCGGCTCAACGTCCCCTTCGCGGTCGCGGACGCCACTGCCCTGACCGAGGCCGGGTACGTCGGCGAGGACGTTGAGAACATCCTGCTGAAGCTCATCCAGGCAGCCGACTACGACGTGAAGCGTGCCGAGACCGGCATCATCTACATCGACGAGGTCGACAAGATCGCGCGGAAGGCCGAGAACCCCTCGATCACGCGCGACGTCTCCGGTGAAGGCGTGCAGCAGGCGCTGCTCAAGATCCTCGAGGGCACGGTCGCCTCGGTCCCGCCGCAGGGCGGTCGGAAGCACCCGCACCAGGAGTTCATCCAGATCGACACGACGAACGTGCTGTTCATCGTGGCGGGGGCGTTCGCCGGGCTCGAGGACATCGTGTCGTCGCGCGTGGGCAAGCGGGGGATCGGCTTCGGTGCGCCCTTGCACAGCCCGCTCGACCAGCAGGACCTCTACGCCGACGTCCTGCCGGAAGACCTGCACAAGTTCGGGCTCATCCCGGAGTTCATCGGGCGTCTCCCCGTCGTGACCACGGTGTCGCAGCTCGACCAGTCCGCGCTGATGCAGATCCTCACCGAGCCGAAGAACGCGCTCGTGAAGCAGTACCAGCGGATGTTCCAGATCGACGGCGTCGAGCTCGAGTTCGACCGTGGTGCGCTCGAGGCGATCGCCGACCTCGCGGTACTGCGGCAGACGGGTGCTCGTGGGCTCCGGGCGATCCTCGAAGAGGTGCTCGGCCCGGTGATGTTCGACGTGCCGTCCGACGACGACGTCGCACGGGTCGTGATCACCCGCGAGTCGGTGCTCGAGAACGCTGCGCCGACGATCGTGCCGCGGCCCCGGGCGAAGCGCGTCGAGAAGTCCGCGTAGCCCGCAGCCCGCAGCTCGCGACGAAGCCCCGCACCGGATCGGTGCGGGGCTTCGTCGTGGGCGGGCGGCGGGCGGTCGCCGCGCCCCGCGGATCGACGTCTGGTTCTTCCCATGACGGCTGCGATGGAAGGTGAGATCGGGCGTACCTGGACGGAATTCCCGACCAGGTACGCCCGATTCGACGCTGTACGCCCGGAACCGCCCGGTCGCCTACTCGAGCCCGCGGCGCCGCAGCAGCGGCCCGACCTCGGCGTCACGCCCGCGGAAGTCCCGGTACGCCTCGAGCGGGTCCTTCGCCCCGCCCACGCCGAGCAGCCGTTCCGCGAAGCGTCGACCGGCTGCACGGTCCAGCCCGCCGTTCTCGCGGAACCACTCGACCGTGTCGGCGTCGAGCACCTCGGACCAGATGTACCCGTAGTACCCGGCGTCGTACCCGCCCGCGAACGTGTGCGCGAAGTACGTCGACGAGTACCGCGGCGGCACGGCCTCGACGGCGATGCCCGCGTCCGAGAGGGCCTGGCGCTCGAAGTCCTCGACCGAGGTCACCGCAGCGGCTGAGGCTGCCGAGAGCCGGTGCCACGCCTGGTCGAGCAGCGCCGCCGCGAGGTACTCGGTCGTCGCGAACCCCTCGTTGAACCCGGCGGAGTCGCTCAGCCCGAGGACGAGCTCCGGCGGCAGGGGTGCCCCGGTCTCGTGGTGCTTGGCGTAGTTCGCCAGGACGGACGGCCACGACATCCACATCTCGTTCACCTGCGACGGGAACTCGACGAAGTCCCGCTCGACGTTGGTTCCGGAGAAGCGCGGGTAGGTCGTGCGGGCGATGAGGCCGTGCAGCGCGTGCCCGAACTCGTGGAAGAGCGTCTCGACCTCGTCCTGGATGAGGAGCGTCGGCGATCCGGCTGCGGGCTTCGCGACGTTGAGGTTGTTCACGACGACGGGCAGCGTGCCGAGCAGCGCGGACTGCTCGACGACCGGGTTCATCCACGCTCCGCCGCGCTTGCCGTCCCGCGTGTACAGGTCGAGCAGGTAGAGCCCGACCTCCTCGCCGTCGGACCCGCGCACCTCGAACACCCGGACCTCGTCGTTGTACCCGTGCAGGTCGGGACGTTCGGTGAAGGTGAGGCCGTAGAGCTCGCCGGCCGCGTGGAAGACGCCGTCGTGCAGGACCCGGTCGGCCTCGAAGTACGGGCGGAGCGCCGAGCTGTCCGCCGCGAACTGCTCGCCGCGCAGGAGCTCGGTCGCGTACGCCCAGTCCCACGACTCGACCTCGTGCCCGAGCACCCGGGCGCGGACCGCTCGTTCGTCGTCCGCGTTGCGCGCGGCCGCGCCGACGAGGGACGACAGCAGTCCGTCGACCGCCTCGGGCGTGCCCGCGGTCTCGTCGGCGGTGACCACGGCGGCGTGGTTCGGGAAGCCGAGGAGCTCGGCCCGCTCGGCCCGGAGCCGGACGATGCGCAGGAGGACGTCGCGGTTGTCGTGTTCGTTGCCTCGACGGCCACGAACGAGCGAGGCCTCCATGATCCGCGCGCGCAGGCCGCGGTCTGTCAGGGACGCCAGCCACGGGTGCCCCGTGTAGAGCGGCAGCGTGATGAGCCAGCCGTCGAGCCCACGGTCCGCTGCGGCTGCGGCGGCGGCGGACTTCGCGCCGTCGTCGAGGCCGGCCAGTTCCGCCTCGTCGGACACGTGCACGGCGAGGTCGTTGGTGTCCTCGAGCAGGTTCCGCTCGAAGGTCGTGGTGAGCGTCGAAAGCTCCTGGTTGATCGCGGTGAGGCGTTCCTTGCCCGCGTCGTCCAGCCCGGCGCCGGCCAGGGTCATCTCGGTGTACGTCCGCTCGACCAGTCGACGGTCCTCGTCGGTGAGGTCCGTCCGGTCGGCGAGTGACGCACGGACCGCTGCGACCCGTGCGTACAGGCGGCTGTCGAGCGTGATCGCGTCACGGTGCGCGGCGAGGAGCGGGGAGACCTCGGCCTCGAGGTCGTGCAGCTCCGGCGTCGAGTCCGCCGACGACAGGGTGAAGAACACGTGGCTGACGCGGGCGAGCAGCTGCCCGGTGCGCTCGAGCGCCACGAGGGTGTTCTCGAACGTCGGCTCGTCGGGGGAGGAGGCGATGGCCTCGACCTCGGTGCGCTGCTCGGCCATGCCGGCGTCGAACGCGGGGCGGTGGTGCTCGAGCCGTACCTCACGGAACGGCGGGAGGGAGTAGGGAAGAGTGCTCGGTCCATCGAACGGGGTTGCCATCGCTCCACCCTACGGACCCTGGTCGCTGTGGGGCGGGAGGCGCGGTGCGGGCCCGACCCGCGCCTCCCGTCGGGCCGCTGGGTGCGTTCCTTCCCACAGCGACTGGACTGGAAAGCGGGAACGGGCGTACCTGGTCGAAATTATCGATCAGGTACGCGCGATTCGACCCGGTACGCCCGGAAGGGCCTGGCCCGGAACTGCAGGGCTCGCGCTCAGCGCGTCGCTGCGTCGATCAGCGTCTCGGCCGCGCGCCGCGCGTGCCGCGCCGGCGTCGACGAGCCGGCGATGGCGGCCGTGGTCTGCGCGCCCTCGGCGAGGAGGGCGAGCTGCGCGGCGAGTTCCTCGGCAGTGGTGGGATCCGCGACGACCGACGCCGCGAGGTCCTGCACGAAGCGCTGGAACGAGTCCTTGTGGGCACGCGCGATCTCGGCGACGGCGGGGGAGGTGGCCCCGAGTTCCCCGAAGGCGTTGATGAAGCCGCAGCCGCGGAAGGTGTCGTCGCCGAACCACGACTCGAGGAAGTCGTAGACCGCGAGCAGCTTGTCCCGCGGGGTCGCGGCGCTGTCGACCGCACCGTGCACGCCGAGTTCCCAGATGTCGTGGCGTCCGGCGAGGACCGCCGCGATCAGCTGCTCCTTGCCGGGGAACGCGGCGTAGAGCTTCTTCAGCGACACCCCGGCGCCGGTGCGGATCTCGTCCATGCCGACGGCCTGGATGCCGCGGGCGTAGAAGAGCTGGTCGGCGACGTCGACGATGTGTGCCCGGACGTCGGGGTCGACGGTCGGGAGGGTGCTGGCTGCCATGGGCGGACCTCGTTCGCTGCGTGTTCACCGTTCTCGACCCGCGCCGGGAACGACCGTTCTCTAGTGTAGGTCACATCGACGGAGAACGACCGTTCCTCCTTGCCGCACCCCGAGTCCGTCGAGATCGAGGGCGTTCCGCACGGCCTGCAACGAGGTCGGGCTGGGCGGGCTCGCGAAGGAGCGCGCGTGCTCGCATCGTGAGCAGAAATGGTCGGGTTGCCCAGCGGGACCCGACCATTTCTGCTCACCAAGCGATGCGCGGGCGCGCGCGCTCAGTCCTCTTCGGCGGCGTCGTCCGGGTTCGTCACCTGGGCACGCCCGGCGTCGTCGAGGTGGATCGAGGTGCCGTCGTCGAGCGCGACCATCGGCTTGCCCTCGAGGAACGTCAGGGTCCAGCCCCACCCCGCCGTGTCGACGGACTCGTCCACGAGCTCGGCCTCGACGCCCCGCACGGCGACGACCATCGCCTCGGGGAGTTGCCCGGGTGCCTCGGCACCCACGTTCCAGCGTCTGCCCAACTGCATCCGTGCCTCCAGTCCGTGTGCCGGGCCGCATCGGTGACGCGACCCGGCCGGTGTGCCGACGTTACGCCTGCTGCTCCGCCAGCTCGATCTCGGTGACCGTGAGCTCCGCGCCGTCCTCGAACGACAGGTTCTCGATGCGGCCGACGGCCGCCAGGTCGACCGCCGCACGCTCGATGAGCGCTCGGGTCTCGGCCGGCGCCTGCACGACGGCACGCGTCACGGGCGTCTTCTGCGAGGCCTTCGCCGCGGTCTTTGCGCCGCGGATGCCGATGAGTGCCTGCCCCACCGCGCCGAGGAGTCCGGTCGGCTCGGCCTGCGTGGGCAGCTCGGCCACGGTCGGCCAGGAGGCGCGGTGCACGCTGGTCTCGTGGGTCCAGGCCCACACCTCCTCCGTCGCGAACGGGAGGAACGGTGCGAGCAGGCGCAGCAGCGCGTCGATGGCGGCGCGGAGGGCGAGGACCGCGCTCGCCTGCGTCTCGTGCGTCGCGTCGGACGCGGTGCCGTACGCCCGCTCCTTGACGAGCTCGAGGTAGTCGTCGCAGAAGGTCCAGAAGAAGCGCTCGATCACCTCGAGGGCACGGGCGTGGTCGAAGGCGTCGAACGCCGTCGTGGCCTGGTCGATGACCGACCCGAGCTCGGCGAGTACGTCGACGTCGAGCGGCTCCGTGACGCTCGTGGCGCCCTCGGGCAGCGGGAAGCCGTAGACGAACTTCGCGGCGTTCAGGACCTTGATCGCCAGACGGCGGCCGACCTTGATCTGCTTCGGGTTCTGCGGGTCGAACGCCGCGTCGGTGCCGAGTTTCGACGAAGCCGCCCAGTAGCGGACCGCGTCGGCGCCGTGCTGCTCGAGGATCGACAGCGGCGTGACGACGTTGCCCTTGGACTTCGACATCTTCTTGCGGTCGGGGTCCACGATGAAGCCGGAGATCGACGCGTGCTTCCACGGCACGGTGTCCGCTTCGAGCTGGCTGCGGAGCACCGTCGTGAAGAGCCACGTGCGGATGATGTCCTGCGCCTGCGGGCGGACGTCGTACGGGTACACGAGGTCGTACAGCGCCGGGTCGGTCTCCCACTTGCCCGCGAGCTGCGGGGTGAGCGACGAGGTGGCCCAGGTGTCCATCACGTCGAGCTCGCCCTGGAACCCGCCGGCGACGCCGCGCTGGTCCTCGGTGTAGCCAGGGGCCGGCTCGGACGCCGGGTCGACGGGGAGCTGGGCCTCGGTCGGGACGATCGGCTGGTCGAAGACCGGGTTGCCGTCACCGTCGAGCGGGTACCAGACCGGCAGCGGCACGCCGAAGAAGCGCTGGCGCGAGATGAGCCAGTCGCCCGACAGGCCGCCGACCCAGTTGTCGTACCGAACGCGCATGAAGTCCGGGTGGAACGCGATCTCGTCGCCGCGGCGCCGGAGCGTCGCCTTGAGCTCCTCGTCGCGGGCGCCGTTCACGATGTACCACTGGCGCGTCGAGACGATCTCGAGCGGCTTGTCGCCCTTCTCGAAGAACTTCACCGGGTGGGTGATCGTCTTCACGTCGCCGATCAGGTCACCGGACGCGGTGAGGGCGTCCACGACGACCTTCTTCGCCGAGAACACGGTCTTGCCGGCCATCTCGGCGTAGAGGGCCTTGCCGCCCTCGGACTCGATCCAGGCCGGCTCGTCGGAGCGCACGCGGCCGTCGAAGCCGATGATCGCGCGGTTCGGCAGCTGCAGTTCGCGCCACCAGACGACGTCGGTGGTGTCGCCGAACGTGCAGACCATCGCGATGCCGGCACCCTTGTCCTGCTGCGCGAGGTGGTGCGCGAGCACCGGGACCTCGACGTCGAACAGGGGGGAGCGGACCGTGGTGCCGAAGAGGTCCTGGAAGCGCTCGTCGTCCGGGTGCGCGACGAGGGCGACGCACGCGGGGAGGAGCTCGGGGCGGGTGGTCTGGATGACGACGTCGTCGCCGCCGTCGGTGCGGTGGAAGGCGATGCCGTGGTACGCGCCGGGCATCTCCTTGTCCTCGAGCTCGGCCTGGGCCACGGCCGTGCGGAACGTCACGTCCCAGAGCGTCGGGGCGTCGGCCTGGTAGGCCTCGCCGCGCTGGAGGTTGCGGAGGAAGGCACGCTGTGCGCTCGCCCGCGAGGTGTCGTCGATCGTCCGGTACGACTGGGTCCAGTCGACCGACAGGCCGAGCGTGCGGAAGAGGTGCTCGAACTGCTGCTCGTCCTGCACGGTCAGGCGCTCGCACAGCTCGATGAAGTTGCGGCGCGACACCGGGATCTGGTCGGCGGCCTTCGACGACTTGCCGTCCCCGCCCTCGAACGGCGGCACGAAGGTGGCGTCGTAGGGGAGCTGCGGGTCGCAGCGGACGCCGTAGTAGTTCTGCACGCGGCGCTCGGTCGGCAGGCCGTTGTCGTCCCAGCCCATCGGGTAGAAGACGTGCTTGCCGCGCATGCGCTCGTACCGGGCCTTGAGGTCGGTGTGCGTGTACGAGAACACGTGCCCGATGTGCAGCGAACCCGAGGCGGTGGGCGGCGGGGTGTCGATCGAGTAGACGTTGCTGCGGTCGCCGGCGGCGTCGCGGTCGAACCGGTAGGTGCCGTCCTGCTCCCAGACCGGGCCCCAGACGTCTTCGAGTCCGTCCACCGTGGGCTTCTCGGGCATGGGCTTCGACATGGCGGGCCTTCCGTTCGGCGCGGTGCTGCGACCGCTGTGTGCGGCACCGAGTCCGTGGTGAGGTGCCTGAATGTCCACGCACGTGCGGCGCGGTACTCCCGATGGTAGCGGCTCGCACCGTCATCGCTGACGGTCGGTACCACACGGTCCTGACGGACACGCCGGGTGTTTGGTAGGCTGTCGGAGTTTGTCCGGCGGGCGCGGGGTTCGCGAGGACTGCATCGTCGCCGTTCGCCGGGCGCCCGAAGGCAAGACGCAGCACTACCGGAGGAACGATTTGTCACCGAACCAGACCAGCCCCGCGAACGGCGATCGGCCGCTCCGGACGAAGGGCGCCGTGAAGCGGGCCCGCCGCAAGCTGACGAAGGACGACGTCACCGTCGTCGAGGAGTCGCTCCTCAAGCGCGCCGTCGCCGCGGCAGCCCTCGGCAACGCGATGGAGTGGTTCGACTTCGGCATCTTCGCGTACCTCACGGTGACCATCTCGCAGGTCTTCCTGCCGAAGGGCGACCCGGCCGCGAACATCGTCGCGACCTTCGGCTTCTTCGCCGCGGCGTTCATCGTGCGCCCGATCGGTGGTGCCGTCTTCGGCCCGATCGGCGACAAGATCGGCCGCCAGAAGGTCCTCGCGCTGACGATGATCCTGATGGCCGCCGGCACGCTCATGATCGGCCTCATCCCCTCGTACCAGACCATCGGGTTCTGGGCCCCGGTCCTGCTGCTCGTCGCGCGCTTCGTGCAGGGCTTCTCGACCGGTGGTGAGTACGGCGGCGCCGCGACCTTCATCGCCGAGTACTCGCCGGACAAGCGCCGCGGGTTCATGGGCTCGTGGCTCGAGTTCGGCACGCTCGCGGGCTACGTGCTCGGCGCGTCGATCGTCACCGGCCTGCAGTTCGGTCTCTCCGAGGACGCCCTCCTCAGCTGGGGCTGGCGCATCCCGTTCATCGTCGCCGGTCCGCTCGGCCTCATCGGGCTCTACCTCCGCCTCAAGCTCGAGGAGACCCCGGCCTTCCAGAAGCAGCAGGAGCAGGCCGCCGAGCGCGAGTCGCAGAAGACGCCGTTCCTCAAGCTCTTCGCGGAGAACTGGCGCGGGCTCATCATCTGCATCGGTCTCGTCCTGGTCTTCAACGTGACCGACTACATGCTCCTGTCGTACATGCCGACGTACCTCGAGCAGAACCTCGGGCAGAACGCGACCTTCGGGCTCATCCTGATCGTCATCGTGATGATCCTCATGATGGTCGTCATCACGTTCGGCGGCCGGCTGTCCGACAGGTTCGGCCGTCGTCCGGTCCTCGCGACCGGCTGCATCGGGTTCCTGCTGCTGTCGTGGCCGTCGCTCAAGCTCGTCCAGAGCGGCACCGGGGTCGGCGTGTTCTTCGGGCTGCTCATCCTCGGTCTCGTGCTCGTGACCTTCACGTCCACGATGCCCTCGACGCTCCCCGCGCTCTTCCCGACGATCATCCGCTACGGCGCCCTCGCCATCGCGTTCAACGTGTCGGTGTCGCTCTTCGGTGGGACGACCCCGCTCGCGACCGCCGCGCTCATCAACGCCGCGAAGGACGCCGGCTACGGCTGGGCCGAGGACATCCCGGCCTTCTACCTGATGGCCGCCGCCCTCATCGGGCTCGTCGCCGTGTACTTCACGAAGGAGACCGCCGCGACGCCGCTCATGGGGTCCGGACCGACGGTGGCGCACGAGGACGAGATCGCGGACGTCATCAAGGACTACAACGACCCGGAGTCCGACCTGGCGCAGTCCGACTGGGCGAAGGACTTCTCGACCAGCGAGATCCCGATCATCTCGGGCGACGTGCCGTCGTCCGGTGCGGGGTCGAAGGAGCCAGCGGGCTCCTAGTCGCAGCCTGCTGCTCCGTACGAGCGGCCGGCCTGGAGGCACGGTGCGCGTCCGCCACGGACGTCGCCCCGTGCCTCCGCTCGTCCGGCGCGGCGCGGTGCATGGCCGAGACTCGGCTGGGCGGACGTTCCTCGGGCTTCCGCACCGCGAAAGTGTCCGCCCGGCCGAGTCTCGGCAGCCGTCCGCGGCGGCGCAGGGGGCGGCCCGCGCGCGGGCGCGCTACGCGGCGCCGGCCTCGGGCCGCGGGCCGGCGGCGAGCCGCTCGGCGGCGCGCAACAAGCGCGCGGTCACGGCGTGCGTCGGACGGTCGAACACCGTCGCCGCGGAGCCGTGCTCGACCACGCGGCCCTCGTGCACGACCAGCACGTCGTCCGCCATCCGCCGGACGGCCCGGAGGTCGTGCGACACGAACACCATGGCCACGCCCGTGCTGTCGCGCAGCCCCTCGAGGAGCGTCAGCACCGCGTCCTGCACCGTGGCGTCGAGTGCGGTGACCGGTTCGTCGAGCACGATGACCTCGGGCGAGGTGGCCAGCGCCCGGGCGATCGCGAGGCGCTGCCGCTGCCCGCCGGACAGTGTGGACGGCGAGCGTCGGCGGAGCGCGGGGTCGAGGCCCACCTGGTCGAGCGCAGCGTCGACGCGGGGACCGAGGGCACCACGGGCCGACCGCTCCGCCCCGCCCGAGAACGCGTCCGCGAGGACCCGCTCGACGTTCCACCGCTCGTCGAACGTCGCACCGGGGTCCTGCACCACCGCCGCGACCCGGTGCCGCATCGGTCGTCGTGTGCGCTCGTCGAGGGGGACCCACGGCGACGAGTCGAGCGTGACCGTGCCGGCGTCGGGGACCTCGAGGCCGAGGAGCATCCGCGCGAGCGTGGTCTTGCCGGACCCCGAGGCGCCGATCACCCCGAGGACGCGCCCGCGACCGAGGCCGAACGACACGTCCCGGACCGCGGGGACGCCGTCGAACGCGCGCGCGAGCCCCTCGGCCGCGAGCACGACGTCCGCACCGTGCGGGTCTGGTGATCCCGTGCGGTGTTGCTCGCTCGGTGCGGGGCTGGAAGGTCGCACGGGGCGGTCATCCTCCACCGGGCTGGCGGATGCCGCACGGTGCGGGGTGGGTGATCCGGTGCGGTGTTGCTCGCTCGGTGCGCGGCTGGAAGCTCGCACGGGGCGGTCGTCCTCGACGTGGCTGACGGATGCCGCACGGTGCGGGGTCGGTGATCCGGTGCGGTGTTGCTCGCTCGGTGCGGGGCTGGAAGGTCGCACGGGGCGGTCGTCCTCGACCCGGCCGACGAACTCCGCACCGTGCGAGCCGCCGCCCCCGCCACCAACGCGACCGCCGCCCCCGCCACCGCCGCCGTGACCGCGGCCACCTCCGGCCGCGCGCACCAGCGCCCGCGTCGCCTCGTGCCGGGGCGCCTCGAGGACGGACGCCACCGGTCCCTCCTCCACGACGCGCCCCTCGTGCACGACGACCACCCGGTCCGCCCACCCCGCGACGAGCCCGAGGTCGTGCGTGATCACGAGGAGCCCCGCCCCGCGCGACTGCGCCGCACGGAGCTGCTCCATCACGGTGACCGCCACCCCGGCGTCGAGCGCCGTCGTGGGCTCGTCCGCCACCACGAGCGCCGGCGAGCCCACGGTCGCCGCCGCGATGAGCGCGCGCTGCCGCATCCCGCCCGACAGCGAGCCCGCGAGTCGGCCGTCGGTGGCCATCGCGGGGTCGAGCCCGACGGCCTCGAGCGCGGCGCGCACGGCCTCGACGCGCTCCGCGGCCCGCAGGTCCGTGTGCAGCCGCAGGGCGTCGGCGACCTCGCGCCCGACGGGGCGGAGCGGGTCGAGGGCGCCGAGCGCCTCCTGGCCGACGTACCCCACGCGTGACCCGCGCACGCTCCGCCACCGGCGGTCCGAGAACGCCCGGACGTCGAGCCCGGCCACCCGCAACCGGTCGACCCGGACGGACGACCCGGGCGCCGACAGGCCGAGCGCGGCCCGGGCGGTCACGGTCTTGCCGGAGCCGGAGGCACCGACGAGGGCGACGCACTCGCCGGCCTCGACGCGCAACGCGACGTCCCGCACGACCACCGTCCCGCCGATGGCGACGGTCAACCCCTGCACGTCGAGCACGGTCATCGGATCACTCCTGTTCGTCGGATCGCCCGGCCGAGCACCGTGACCGCGGTCGCGGTGACCACGATCGCGAGGCCGGGGAAGGCGCTCATCCACGGCGCGGTCTGCAGGTACGTGCGACCGTCCGCCAGCATCGCGCCCCACTCCGGTGCCGGCGGCGGGGTACCGACGCCGAGGTAGCTCAGCGCGGAGGCCCACACGATCGCCTGCCCGACCCCGAGCGTCCCGACGGCCACGACCGGCCAGAGGGCCGCCGGGAGCACGTGCCGCAGGGTGATCACGGCGGGGGAGCGTCCCATCAGCACGGCGGTCTCGACCACCTGCGAGCGGCGCGCACGGAGCACGAGGCCGCGCACGATCCGGGCGTACCCGGGCGCGGTGGCGAACCCGACCGCGAGCATCGCCGGGACGGGTCCGGGGCCGGTCACCGCGATGACGACCAGCGCGACGAGGAGCAGCGGGAGCGCGAACGCCACCTCGGTGAGCCGGCCGACGACCGCGTCCACGATCCGTCCGCCGAGGCCGGCCAGGACGCCGAGCGCGATGCCGACCCCGCCGCCGACGAGGGTCGCGACCACGCCCACCACGAGCGACGCCCGCGTGCCGGCGACGACCCGGGCGAGCACGTCCCGCCCGGACTCGTCGGTGCCGAACGGACTCGACCACGACGGCGCCCGGAGCGCCTCGGACGGGTGCACGGCGAGCGGGTCGCCGCCGCCGAGCAGCGCCGGCCAGGCCGCCGCGACCACGGCCAGCGCCACGACGGCGGCCGCAGTCCATCCGGCCGGGCCGAGCGTCCCCCCACGGACTCGCTCGGACCGTCCGGCGGACGCGTCACCCTGGGCACCGGCCTGGAGGCGCGGTTCGGCGATCCCGCTCACCGTGCGCCCGCCCCGTGCCGGGTGACGCGCGGGGCGCGACGCCGGGTCGCCCCCGCCGTCCCGGCGGCACGCGGGTCCACCGCACGCTCGACGAGGTCCGCCACGGCCAGCACGACCACGTACGCCGCGGCCGACACGAGCGCGATGCCGGCGACGAGCGGCATGTCCCGCTGCGTCACCGCCGTCACGAGCGCGCGCCCGATCCCCGGCAGCGCGAACACCGACTCGACGACGACCGCGCCGGACACGAGCGAACCGAACGCCCATGCAGACAGGGCGATCCCGGGCAGCGCGGCGTGCCGGAGCAGGTGCCGGCCGAAGAGCCCGGCGCGGGTCTCACCGCGGCTGCGGGCGGCGAGCGCGAACGCCGAGCGCTGCGCGTCGACCACGCCGTCCCGGACGGTCTCGGCGAGGTACCCGGCGACCGGGACCGCGACGGTGACGACCGGCAGCACCCAGCCGCGGACGGTGCCGTCGCTGACCGCCGGCACCCAGCCGAGGGCGCTGGCGAACACCACGATGAGGACGCTGCCGAGCCAGAAGTGCGGCGTGACGCTCGCGGTGACGGTGATGGCGCTCGTCAGGCCTGCGGCGAACCGCCCGCGCTGCGTCGACCACCACGCGGCGACGATCGCGAGGGCCCAGGCGACGACGAGCCCGAGCACGGCGAGGGTGAGCGTCACGTGCAGCTGCTGCCCGAGGAGCGTCGCCACCGGGGTGCGGAAGGCGTAGGAGTCCCCGAGGTGCCCGGTCGCCAGGCGACCGAGGAACACCGCGTACTGCACGACCACCGGTCGGTCGAGGCCGTACTCCTGGCGGACCTGCGCGACCGCCTCGGCCGAGGCCTGCGACCCCGGGCCGCCGAGGATGGCGAGGGCGGGGTCGCCCGGGATGAGCCGGATCGCGACGAACACGATCGTGGCGACCGCCCAGAGCACCCCGACGCCGCCGGCCAGGCGGCGGAGGCCCCACAGGGCCCAGCCCGACCACCCGGTGCGCCGTGGCCGACGTCCGCGACGCAATCCGTGCCTCCTGTCCGACGATCCGGGCGTCGCGATCAGCGGTCGATCCAGGCCGTGCCGAACCACGGCGTCGACACCGCGGTGGTCTGCACGCCGTGCACGCTCGACCGCAGCAGGAAGTGGTTCTGCTGGTCGTAGAGCGGGAGCACCGTGCCGCTCGACAGGATGGTCTGCTGCGCCTGCTCGTACAGCTTCCCGCGCTCGGACGCGTCCGAGGTCCGCGCGGCCCGCCGGAGCAGGTCGTCGAGCGCCGGGTCGTCGAGCTGTGCGAGGTTCGCGAAGTAGCCGGACGGTGCGGGCGTGATGCTGGCGGAGTCGTACAGGATCCGCAGGACGTCGGCACCGACCTTCGTGTACGGCGCGCTCACGACGTCGTACTCGTTCGCCGCGAGGGCCGCGTACCAGCTGGACAGGTCGAGCTCCTCGAGGACGACCTTGAAGCCGACCGCCTTCTCGGAGGCCTGGATCTGCTGGAACAGGCTGCGCTCCGCGGGGACCGACTGGTTCGTCGACACCGGGAACGTGACCGTCAGCTGCTTGCCGTCCTTCTCGCGGATGCCGTCGCTGCCGACCTTCCAGCCGGCGTCGTCGAGCAGCTGCTCCGCCTTCGTGGGGGAGTAGCGGAACAGACTCTTGTCCGAGTACGCGTACGGCTCGACGCTGGAGAGCACCGAGTAGGAGCGCTTCGCCGTCCCGAGGAAGAGCGACCGGATGCCGGGATCGATCTCGGCGCCGGCGATGAAGGCCTTGCGGACGGCCTCGTCGCGGAACACCCCGTGGCCGGAGTTCAGCTCGAGGCGGTTCGACGCACCGGGGCGCGGGGCGTCGAGGTCGCGGATGGACCCCTTCGACGACGCCGCCTGGATCTGGTCGGGCTGGGCGTTGTCGATGACGTCGACCTGGCCGGACTGCAGGGCCGCGTACCGCGACGTCGAGTCGGGCAGGAAGCGCCAGGCGATCCCGTCGAGGCGCGGCTTCGTGTCGCCGTCGAGCGGCGTGTAGTCGCTGTTCTTCCGGAGCGTGACGCGATCGCCGTGCTTCCACCCGGTGACCTCGAACGGGCCGGTGCCGACGGGCGACTCGCAGTTGACCGCCTGCGAGCGCTCCAGTGCCTTCGGGGACTCCATGCCGACCCACGGCTGCGAGAACGACTCGAGCAGCGCGCTGTCCGGGCGGCTCAGGGTCAGCGTGACGGTGTGGTCGTCGGTGGCCGTCGCCTTCGTGATCGACTGCAGCGCGAGGTAGCCCGTGCTCGAGGCGGTCGCGGGGTCCTGCACGTGCTCGATGTTCGCCACCACGGCGGCCGCGTCGAAGGGCGTGCCGTCGGTGAACGTGACGTCGTCGCGCAGGGTGAACGTCAGGGTCGTCCCGTCGTCGCTCGTCGTCCACGACTTCGCGAGCGCCGGCACGGGCTTGCCGTCCTCGAGCGCGGTGAGCTCCTCGATGTACTGGGTGGACAGCAGCGCCTGCGGGTAGTTGCCACCGACGTGCGGGTCGAGGCAGGTCGGCTCGGCGTCGCCCGAGGCGTAGACGAGCGTGCCGCCGTCGACGGGGGTGCTGCTCGAGCCGGCGGTGCCACCACCGGTGCAGCCCGCGAGCACGAGGAGGAGCGCGGTGGCACCGGCGACCGCGGCCGCTGTTTTCTGTACTGAGTCCAAGATCATCGCCGAACGAGTCTAGCGGTTTACTGGGGGCCATGGACGAACCGATGCGCCGCGGTGGCCGCCCCCGACGCTCGAGCGCCGAGGTGCTCGCCGACGCCGCAGCCGAGCTGTTCCTCGAGCAGGGCTACGGCCGGACGACGGTCGACCACATCGCCGCTCGGGCCGGCGTGAGCCGGGCGACCTTCTTCAACTACTTCACCGCGAAGTCCGACGTGCTCTGGCTCGACCTCGACGCCGCGGTCGCCACGCTGCCGGCATGCCTCGCGGCCTCGACCGAGGAGTCCGCTGTCCGCGCGGTCGAGGCCGCCCTCCTCGCCACCGCCCGTGCCCACGACCCCGAGCGGGTGCCGTGGGCCATCGCGCAGGCCGAGGTGATGGGCATCGGTGACGAACTCGTCGCGAGCGTCGCGGCTCGCGTGGGCGCCCAGCACGCCGCCGTGTCGGCCTTCGTGGCCCGTCGGACCGGCGAACACCCCGCCGCCCTCTGGCCCCAGACGGTGTCCGGCGCCATGCTCGGCGCCGCCGCTGCCGCGTTCGGCGTCTGGGTGGCCGACGGCGTCGGTCGTCGCTCCCTCGTCGAGTACGTCGGCGCGGCGCTCACCCCGGTGGCCGCGGGTCTCGATCCGCTCGAGCCCCCGGCGCAATAGGCTCTCTCTCCGTGACCCGAGCGCGACCGACGATCCGAGTGGTCGCCCTCGCGGCGATCGCGCTCGCCGGGCTGTTCGTCGCGTACTGGCACATCGGCCGGCAGAGCCCCTACGTCGACGAGTTCACCTACACGCGCGCCGGGTGGGCCTACGTGCACGGGGTGCTCACCGACAACCTGCAGCACCCGCCGACCGCCAAGTACCTGTTCGGCCTCGCGCAGCTCGTCGTGGGCGAGGGCGTCCTCGGGCCCCGACTCGTCGCCGCGACCGCGTCGTTCGGCACCGGCGTCGTCCTGTTCGCCTGGCTCCGGCGGCCCGTCGGACACTGGGGCGCGCTCCTCGCGGCCGGACTGTGGTGGCTCACGCCGCGCGGCGATTCGCCGACGTGGACCGACGTCGCCTCCGGGACCGCGGCGCGCATCGACCGGCTCGCGCTGCTCGAGCCGGTCATGACGTTCTTCGCCGTCGCGGGGCTCGCCGCCGCGTGGCAGTGGGCGGCTCGGCCGAGGCGGGCGGCCGACCGGACGCCGGCCTGGGACGGCTGGTGGTGGATGGCGCTCGCCGGTGCCCTGCTCGCGCTGTCGGTGACGTCGAAGGTCAGCACGGCCGTCCTCGTGCTCGCGGTCGTCGCCGTCCCGCTGCTGTTCCGCCGCTGGTCGGGACTCGTCACCGGCGGTGTCGCCGCCACCGGGGCGTTCGCGGTGGTCTTCGTCGCGGCGTACGTGCCCGTCGGCGGCACCCGGGCGATCGCGTACATGCTCGCGTTCCAGGGGGAGCACGACACCAAGGGGCACGAGATCTCGGTCCTCGGGAAGACGTACATGCTCGCGCCGTGGTGGACGAACTTCGTGCGGGTCGTCGAGGGCGTGGGCTGGCCGGCGGTCGTCGTGCTCCTCGTCGGGATCGTCGCGGCCTTCGTGCTCCGTCCGGACCGGCTCGTCGCGCTCCTCGGCATCGCCCTCGGGATCCTCGTCGTCTTCTACGCCACCGCGAACGTCGCCCTGCCGCACTACTACCAGGCGTGGATGCCGTGGGCCGTCGCGCTCGCCGCCGTCGGGTACGCCCGGCTCGCCCGGTCGCGGCCGCCGGTGACGACCGTGGTGGCGCTCGTCCTGGTCGCCGTGACGATCGTCCCCGCGGCGGTCGTCGTGCGCACCGTCGCCGAGACCCGCACCACCGGGTACGCCCGGCTCGACGCGGCGCTCGACGCGCACGGGGTCCCGCGGACGGACAAGGTCCTGGTGTCCGGGGCGTCGCAGCAGGCGTTCGCGGTGTTCATCGGCCACCGTGGTGCGACCCAGGCGGTGCAGTACGGCGACTACGGAGTGCTCGTCGCCGGGATCGACCCACGGTTCCCGATGGACGACGAGCTCCGGGCACTGCTCCGTGACCACCCGGACCGGTTCGAGGAGTTCCGGCTCGACGCGCTGCGGGTCTGGGTCGTGCAGGACGGGCTCACGATCCAGCGTCGCGGGGACACCGCCACGCTGGCGCCGGCCGCGGCCGGCTGAGACACCGAGCCGCGCGGCGGGAGCAGGCCGCCCCGCCCCGCCCCGCGCAGCGTGAGCCCGCGCAGCGCGAGCCCGCGCCGCCCGCCCCTCGGAGCCTCAGTTCGCCCGCAGCGTCCCGGCCCCGCCCGCCGCGACGTCCTCGGCCGTGCCGTCCCGGACCACCTCCGGCACCTCCTCGCCCGTCGGGGTGAGCGACTCGTCGCCGGGGTAGCTCAGGGTGAGGACCGCCTCCTCGATGTACTGGCTCTCCTCGAGCGACTTCTCGACGTCGCGGAGCCGCACCGCGACGTGCTCCTCGACCTCGTTGCCCGTGAGGTCGACCGCTGCGACGAGGTACACCCGCGACGGACCGACGAACTCGAGGTGCAGGTAGGTGACCCGTTCGATCTGCGACCGGCCGAGCAGCTCCACGAGCACCGCGTTCTCGAGCTCCGGCGACGTGCTCTCACCGAGCAGGAACCGACGGTTGCGGTCGATGAGGACGATCGCGACGACCCCGAGCAGCACGCCGATCGCGATGGAGCCGACCGCGTCGAAGACCGCGAGGCCGGTGAGCTGGTGGAGGAACACCCCGAGGAACGCGACGACCAGACCGATCAGGGCGGCGGCGTCCTCGGCGAAGACGGCTCGCAGCGTCGGGTTCGAGGACTGCAGCACGTGGCGGAGCACCGGCACCTTCCGCTTCGTCGCCGCGCCGTGCGCCTGTCGGTACGCCTGCACGAAGCTCGTCCCCTCGAGGCAGAACGACACCGCGAGCACGATGTAGTTCAGCAGGACGTCCTCGGCCGGGCCGGTCTCGCCGAGCTCCGAGATGCCGTGGGAGATCGACACGACGGCACCGGCGGTGAAGAGGCCGAACGCGGCGAACATCGACCAGATGTAGGTCTCGCGCCCGTACCCGAGCGGGTGCCGGGCGTCGCGCTTGCGGGCGCCACGCCGTTCCGCGACGAGCAGGAAGATCTCGTTGCCGGTGTCGGCCCACGAGTGTGCGGCCTCGGCCACCATCGAGGCCGATCCAGAGATCAGGGAGGCGATCGTCTTGGCGATCGCGACGAGCAGGTTCGCGCCGAACGCGATGATGACGGTCAGCAGGGATTCGGGACGATCCTGCTCGGAAGAGTCGGGCATCGCTCCAGCATGCTCCCGTCCGCTAAACTCGTGTGCACAGGCGTCGATCCGGCCATCACCGGGGAGCCTCCGGAAGAACCCGGCAGTCGGCACGATCGACGGCCGGCAGTAGAACCGGGCGGACCGGGCCGCACAGCCCCGGCAACGAGCGGTCGGCCACAGCGCGAGCGGTGGTCGGCAAGCGAGGTGGTACCGCGGAGTGTGCTCCGTCCTCGTGGAGATCGAGCGAACCCACAAGGAGTCCCGGTGCCGTACCCGCTGAACGCCGATGCCGATGGCGTCGTCCCCTCGCCGTCCTTCCCCGCCGTCGAGCGGGGGATCCTCGCCTTCTGGAAGGGCGACCGCACGTTCCAGGCGTCGATCGACCAGCGTGAGGGCTGCCCCGAGTGGACCTTCTACGACGGCCCGCCGTTCGCGAACGGCCTGCCGCACTACGGGCACCTGCTGACGGGCTACGCCAAGGACGTCTTCCCGCGCTACCAGACGATGCGCGGCAAGCAGGTGCACCGTCGCTTCGGCTGGGACACGCACGGGCTGCCCGCCGAGCTCGAGGCCATGCGCCAGCTCGGCATCACCGAGAAGCACGAGATCGACGAGATGGGCGTCGACGTCTTCAACGCCGCCGCCAAGAAGTCCGTCCTGCAGTACACCGACGAGTGGCAGCAGTACGTCACCCGCCAGGCGCGCTGGGTCGACTTCGAGGACGACTACAAGACCCTCGACACCACGTTCATGGAGAGCGTGCTCTGGGCGTGGAAGCAGCTCTGGGACAAGGGCCTCGCGTACGAGGGCTTCCGGGTCCTGCCGTACTGCTGGAACGACCAGACGCCGCTGTCGAACCACGAGCTGCGCATGGACGACGACGTCTACAAGATGCGCCAGGACCAGTCCGTCACGGTGTCCTTCCCGCTGCACGGGTCGCGCGCGGAGTCCCTCGACCTGGTCGGCGTGCGCGCCCTCGCCTGGACGACGACCCCGTGGACGCTGCCGACGAACGCCGCCCTCGCGGTCGGCCCGGAGATCGCCTACGCGGTCGTCCCGGCCGGGCCAGGAGGCGCGGCTGACGGTGCCGACGCCGGTTCCGTCCACTACCTGCTGGCTTCGGACACCGTGGCCGCGCACGCGAAGGACCTCGGCTACGAGACGGGCGAGGACGCCGCTGCCGCGGTCGTCCGCACCCTGACGGGCGCGGAGCTCGACGGCGTGGAGTACGAGCGCCTGTTCGACTTCCTCGCGGACGCCGAGGGCATGGAGAACGCCTGGAAGATCCTCGTCGCCGACTACGTCGAGACGGGCGAGGGCACGGGCATCGTGCACCAGGCCCCGGCGTACGGCGCCGACGACCAGGAGGTCTGCGCCGCCGCGGGGATCCCCGTGGTGCTCTCCCTGGACGAGGGCGGCGTCTTCACTGCGCAGTTCGGCGAGGTCGCCGGCCTCCTCTGGTCGGACGCGAACAAGCCGCTCACCAAGGCGGTCCGCGACGCCGGACGGCTGCTCCGCCAGGCGTCCTACGAGCACAGCTACCCGCACTGCTGGCGGTGCCGGAAGCCCCTCATCTACAAGGCCGTGTCCTCGTGGTTCGTGCGGGTCACCGACATCCGCGACCGCATGGGCGAGCTGAACCAGGACATCAACTGGGTGCCGGACAACGTCAAGGACGGCCAGTTCGGCAAGTGGGTCGGGAACGCCATCGACTGGTCGGTGTCGCGCAACCGGTACTTCGGCACGCCGATCCCGGTGTGGCAGTCGGACGACCCCGAGCACCCGCGCACCGACGTGTACGGCTCGCTCGAGGAGATCGAGCGCGACTTCGGTCGCCTGCCCGTGAACGCCGACGGCGAGGTCGACCTGCACCGTCCGTTCATCGACGACCTGACGCGCCCGAACCCGGACGACCCCACCGGGAACTCGACGATGCGCCGGATCACCGACGTGTTCGACGTCTGGTTCGACTCCGGCTCGATGCCCTACGCCCAGGTGCACTACCCGTTCGAGAACCGGGAGTGGTTCGAGTCGCACAACCCGGCCGACTTCATCGTCGAGTACATCGGGCAGACGCGCGGCTGGTTCTACGTCATGCACGTGCTGTCCACCGCGCTGTTCGACCGGCCGGCGTACCAGAACGTCATCAGCCACGGCATCGTGCTCGGTTCCGACGGCCAGAAGATGTCGAAGTCGCTCCGCAACTACCCGGACGTCTCCGAGGTGTTCGACCGCGACGGTGCCGACGCCATGCGCTGGTTCCTCATGTCGTCGTCGGTGATCCGCGGCGGCAACCTCGTCGTCACCGAAGAGGGCATCCGTCAGGGCGTCCGCGAGTTCCTGCTGCCGCTCTGGTCGACGTACTACTTCTTCACCCTCTACGCCAACGCCTCCGGGGCGGACGGGTACCAGGCGTCGCGGAGCACGGCGAGCACCGACGTCCTCGACCGCTACCTGCTCGCGAAGACCCGGGTCCTGGTGTCCGACGTGCAGCGGCACCTCGACGCGCTCGACACCCCGCTCGCGGCCCAGGCCGTGCGCGACTTCGCCGACGTCCTGACCAACTGGTACGTGCGCCGCTCCCGCGACAAGTTCTGGCTCGGCGCGGAGTCCTCGCCCGAGGCCCGCGCGGCGTTCGACACGCTGTACACCGTGCTCGAGACGCTCACCCGCGTCGCCGCCCCGCTCGCCCCGCTCGTCACCGAGGAGATCTGGAAGGGCCTGACCGGTGGCCGCAGCGTCCACCTCGAGGACTTCCCGGACGCCGACGAGTTCCCGGCCGACGACGCGCTCGTCGACGCCATGGACCGCGTGCGCGACGTCGCCTCGAAGGGGCTCGCGCTCCGCAAGGCGACCGGTCGTCGCGTCCGTCTGCCGCTCGCGACGCTGACGCTCGTCGTCCCCGACCCGGGCGCGATCGAGCCGTTCGCGGACATCCTCCGCGACGAGCTCAACGTGAAGCGGGTCGTGCTCGAGCAGCAGGAGGAGTCCTCGCTCGGCCGGTACGGCATCGAGCGCAAGCTCACCGTGAACGCCCGTGCCGCGGGACCGCGCATCGGCAAGCAGGTCCAGCAGGTGATCCCGGCCGCCAAGCGGGGCGACTGGGTCGCGACCGAGTCCGGCGTCACGGTCGGCGGGATCGACCTCGTCGAGGGCGAGTACACGCTCGACCTCACGGTCGCCGACGACGCCGTCGCGGTGGCCTTCCTCGACGGCGGCGGCTTCGCGGTGCTCGACACCGTGACCACCCCCGAGCTCGAGGCCGAGGGCCTCGCCCGCGACGTCGTGCGTGCCGTCCAGCAGGCCCGTCGCGACGCCGACCTCGACGTGAGCGACCGCATCGTGCTGACCCTCGGGGTGGACGACGTCGCCGACACGGCGGTCCGCACCCACCAGCAGCTCATCGCGGGGGAGACCCTGGCGACGAGTGTCGAGATCGTGCCCCTCGGGGCCGGTACCACCGCCGACGTCGGTGACGGTGCCAAGGTGTCCGTGGAGGTGGCACGCGCATGAGCGAACACGACGACGAGATCGGCGACGAGACCCCGGACGGCATCGAGATCCCGGTCGGCCCGGTCGGCGACCAGGCTCCGGCCGACACGGTTCCCTACGGCGGGGACGACGACGATGTCAAGCGCGTCGAGGCGGCGCTGTACGCCCGCATCGGCGAGCAGGCACCGGAGCACCGGCTGTCGGCGACCCGGCGTGCCGTCGAGCTCCTCGGCGACCCGCACCTGTCCTACCCGGTGATCCACCTGACCGGCACCAACGGCAAGACCTCGACCGCCCGGATGGCCGAGAGCATCGTCCGCGCGCACGGTCTCCGGACCGGTCTCATGACGAGCCCGCACCTGGTGTCGATCCGGGAGCGCATCGTCATCGACGGCGCCCCGATCCAGCCGGACCGCTTCGTCGAGAACTGGGACGACATCGCCCCGATCCTCGAGATGACCGACCAGGAGCTCACGGCCAAGGGCGAGCTCCCGCTGACCTTCTTCGAGGCGCTGACCGTCCTCGCCCTGGCGTGCTTCGCCGAGGCCCCGGTCGACGTCGCCGTGATCGAGGTCGGCATGGGCGGTGAGTGGGACTCCACCAACGTGGTGCAGAGCCAGGTGGCGGTGTTCACGCCGATCGCGATCGACCACGCCAAGCAGCTCGGCAGCACCGTCGCCGAGATCGCCCGGACGAAGTCGGGCATCATCAAGCCCGCGTCGTCGGTCGTGTCGAGCGCGCAGGCCCCCGAGGCGCTCGCGGAGCTCCAGCGCGCCGCCGAGCTCACCGAGTCGACCCTGGCCGTCGAGGGCGAGGCGTTCCGGGTCGTCGACGTGACGCCGGCCGTCGGCGGGCAGCTCATCACCGTGCAGGGCGTCGCCGGTCGGTACGACGACCTCTTCCTGCCGCTGTTCGGCCGCCACCAGGCCGACAACGCCGCCGTCGCGATCGCGGCCGTCGAAGCCTTCCTCGGCCGCGGCTCCCAGCCCCTCGACGAGGACGTCCTGTCCGAGGGGCTCGCCGGTGCGACGAGCCCCGGCCGGCTCCAGCCGATCGCCCAGGACCCGACCGTCGTGGTCGACGCGGCGCACAACCCGCACGGCGCCCGTGCCCTCGCCGAGGCGCTGCCCGTGGCGTTCCCGTCCGGCCACGTGGTCGGCGTCGTGGCGATCCTCGGCGACAAGGACGCCCGCGGGTTCGTCCGCGCGCTCAAGGACACGGTGGCGACCTTCGTGGTGACCCAGCCACCGGGGGAGCGTGCGCTCGACGCGGACGCGTTCGCGCGCGTCGTCGTCGACGAGGTCGGCGAGGACCGGGTGGTCGTCGAGCCGTCCCTCGCGGCCGCCCTGCAGGAGGCGCGTGACCTCGCCGACGACGCCGAGGCGGACGACGCCATGGTGCTCGTCGCCGGCTCGATCGTGATGGTGGGCCGGGTCATGGACCTGGTCCACGCGGAGGGCGAGGCGAAGTGACGGAGCCGAGCCGCGCCTCCAGGCCCGCCCGGGTGCGGAAGCCGCGTCGCGAACGCGGCGCGCGCGAGAGCCTGCTGTCGATCAGCCTCGTGCTCGAGGCGATCATGTTCTTCTTCCCGATGCTCGTCGTCTTCGGCAAGGGGACCCTGCCGCCGGCGGTCGCGTTCGGCGGTGGCATCGGTGCGATGGTCGTGCTGGCGCTGGCCTCACGTCTGACCGGCAACCGGGCCGGTGTAGGGTTCGGGTGGCTGCTGCAGGCGGCCATCCTCGCCACCGGGTTCATCGAACCGTTCATGTTCGCCGTGGCCGTGGTGTTCCTGGCGCTGTGGGTCTTCTGCTTCGTCAAGGGCGGTCAGCTCGACCGTCAGAACGCCGCGAGACGCGCGGCCCTCGGCGAGGACTGACCACCCCGTTCGACCACGAAACACCAGGAGTTCTGCGTGTCCGATCTCGAAGAGACCCTCGTCCTCGTCAAGCCCGACGGCGTCGCCCGCCAGCTCACCGGTGAGATCCTGCGCCGGATCGAGGCCAAGGGCTACGAGATCGTCGACCTGAAGATGCTGACGGCGCCCCGCGACCTGCTCGACGCCCACTACGAGGAGCACCAGGGCAAGCCGTTCTTCGAGCCGCTCGTCGAGTTCATGCAGTCCGGCCCGGTCGTCGCCGTGCGCCTCGCCGGCAACGGCGTGATCGCCGGCTTCCGGTCGCTCGCCGGCACCACCGACCCGACCTCGGCCGCCCCCGGCACCATCCGCGGCGACCTCGGCCGCGACTGGGGCCTCAAGGTCCAACAGAACCTCGTGCACGGCTCGGACAGCCCCGAGTCGTCGGCACGCGAGCTCGCCCTCTGGTTCGCCTGAGCTCCGGGAGCGCCGCGTGACGAACAACGACCGTCCCTCGAAGAACGAGCGTCGCCAGCACGCCCGTGACGTCGCCCGGCAGCGGGCCGAGGCTGAGAAGCGCCGCAAGCGTCGCAACCGCTGGTTCCTGCAGGGCGGCATCGGCCTCGGCATCATCGCGATCGCGGCCGTCGTCGCCATCGTCGTCGTGAACGTGAACAACCAGCCCGCCGTGTCCGCGGCCGGACCGAAGAACATGGCGACCGGCGCGATCCAGTTCACCGGCAGCGGCGGCGAGGTCACCCCGGTGACCACCCCGGCGGTCGGCGCGTCCGCGACCCCGTCGGCCGTGCCCACCGCGGCCGCCGACGGGAAGGTCCAGGTCACCGAGTACGTCGACTGGGCCTGCCCGGTCTGCAAGCAGTTCGAGGCGGCCTACGCCGACCAGATCCTCGACAAGGTGAAGTCCGGGGACGCGACGCTCGCGATCCAGCCCGTGTCGATCCTCGACCGCAGCTACCAGAACTCGCGCTACGCCAGCCGTGCCGCGAACGCCGCGATGTGCGTCGCGAACTACGCCCCGGACACGTTCCTCGACGTCCAGACGCAGTTCTTCGACAACCAGCCGGAGGAGGGCACGAAGGGCCTGACGAACGCCGAGATCGCGAAGCTCGTGAAGGCGGGCGGCGCGACCGGGTCGGACGTCTCCTCGTGCCTGTCGAGCGAACGGTTCCGCGGATGGGTGACGAAGTCCACGAACGCCGTGCTGGCCGATCCCGCACTGCAGGGCACGCAGGGCTTCGGCACGCCGACCGTCCTCGTGAACGGCAAGAAGATCGCCACGCTGACGGACGTCATCACCGAGATCGACGCCGCGTCGGAGTAGCACGCACCACGAACGACGGCCCCCACTCCCGGCCGGGAGCGGGGGCCGTCGTCGTACCGGCGCCGGGGTGGGACTACGCCTTCCCACCGTTCTGCTCGACGAACGCCGCGAACGCGTCCGTGTCGGTGAGCGAGCCGTTGTACTGCTTGCCGTTCACGATCACGGTGGGGGTCCCGGTGACCTTGTCGAGCGACGAGTTCGGGATCGGGTCGTTCAGCACCCGGTTCGTCGCGTCGGCGACCCACCCGGCGAACGTCTGGTCCGTGATGCAGGACGCCACGTGCTCGTTCGTCGCCCCGGCGGCCTTCGCCAGCGATGCGAGCTTGTCGTTCGTCAGGCCGCGGGTGCTCTCGGACGGCTGGTTCTCGTAGAGCGACGTGTTGTACGCCAGGAACGCGTCCGGGTCGTAGTTCGCGACGCAGGCCGCGGCTGCCGCCGAGCGCGTCGAGTACTTCGACCCGAGCGACACGCGGTCGAGCAGGTTGAACGGGTGCAGCTCGAGCGTCGCCGAGCCGTCCTGCACCCACTGCTTGATCTGGGACATCTGGCTGGTCTCGAACTGGTTGCAGTAGGGGCACATGTAGTCCGAGTACACGGTGATGTTCGCGACCGAGTCGTCCTGCTTCGTGGGCGTCGGCGTCCCGCCCTCCGGCGTCGCCTTGGTGGTCACGGGGACGATCTGCCCGTTCGAGCCCTTCAGGAGCACGCCGTCGCTCGCCATGTTCTTCGGCCCGGGGCCCGCGGGCTGCACGGAGTTCGCGACCACCACGACGACGATCGCAGCGACCGCGAGCGCACCCACGATGATGCCGCTGATCCCCAGCGTCTTGTTGCGGCGTCGACGCGCCTGCTCCTTCGCGCGGGCGAGGCGTGCGCGCTCCCGCGCCGCCTCCCGCCGGGCCTTCTTGCTCTCGTTCTCGCTCATCGCCATCGAGCGTAGGTCGAACGGGTGTGCCGATCGGCCGATCTGGCTGGGAAGGACCCAGGAATTCGATGACGCGTCATCGGTGACGCTCAGCGGACGATCAGAAGGACGAGAGGATCGTCGGGAACTTGATGAGGATCGTGACCACGATGAACAGGTAGTTCGCCAGCGGGAACGCCCAGCAGAACGGCAGCAGGGTCCGGCCGACCCGCTGTGCGCCGGCGCCGAAACGCCCCTGTGCGGCGTTCCAGATCGTGAACACCCAGAACATCGGGATCGTCATCGACCAGACGAGCATGCACCAGGGGCACAGCGCGCCGATGAACCACACGGTCTGGGTGAAGAGCCACGTGACGAACACCCACGCCAGGAACACGCCCGCGTTGAACGCGATCCAGAACCACCGCGAGCCGTTCCGGAACCCGGCGAGGAGCATGACCGCGACCGCGATCGGCGCGACGAAGCCCATCACGCCGAGCAGCGGGTTCGGGAAGCCGAACAGGTGACCCTGCCAGCTGGCCATCACGTCGGAGCAGCTGATGAACGGGTTGACGTCGCACGACAGGGCCTGCTTCGGGTTCGCGTACTTGGCGAACTCGTCGAGGACGAGGGAGAAGGACCCGAACAGGCCCACCACGCCGGTGACCAGGAGGAAGACGGCCATGGCGATCGGACGGCGGGCTGCGGGTGCTGGCGTGCTCACGGCTTCATCATCGCACGCTCGATCCGGTCCTTTCCCGGTGCGGCATGCGATAATCCTCGGAGGTCGTGCGGCCATCCGCACGACGACGAAAGCTTTCCGGGCCCAGCCCGGACGATCAGGTGCGGTGAGAGCGCACCGTGACCGGGACGCGCGTCACTCCGACGCCGAGCCGATCGGGCCGGGTGCCCGACGGAACGGCTGCGGACACCACAAGTTGACGCACCGGCCACAAGACAGCGAACGCGGGGGCGTGGTCGCCACCCGCTACAACTACAGAATTCCCGCCGTCCGTCAGGACGCGAGCGGGGTCAAGGAGTGCACCAGGTCCATGGTGGAGCAGAACAACGACAACACGAACAACGAAGAAGTCGCACCGAAGCGTCGCAGCCGCCTGTTCGGCGGTCGGCGTGCCCGGTCGACCGGCCAGGAGGCACGGGGGGACGCCCTGCAGACGGGTCCCGTCGAGCAGGTGACCGGGTCCCGGGCAGACGGCGTCTCCGACGCCGGCGACGCTCCGACGGAGGTCGGCGCGGAGACGCTCGCGGTGACGGACGCAACGCCGGACGCCGGGGGAGCGCCGGAGGCGCCCACCGTGTCGGTCGCCGTCGAGGCGACCGCCGGCGGTGACGAGCCGCACGACGTCAGCACCCTCACCGGCGACCTGCCGGTGATCGCCGCCGGTGACGACGCCGAGACCGCTGCCGCACCGGCCGCGACGGCCGGGGCGGACGTGAGCCGCGCCTCCAGTCCGGCGGAGTCCGCCGACGAGCCGTTCGTCCCCAAGGCGACCAGCACGCTCAGCCTGATCTTCCACGCGCCGGTGCTGCCGGACCTGCCCGAGCGCGCGCCGCGGCACGACGAGGACGACGACGACGAGCAGCCCGGTGGCCGCCGTCGCTCGCGCCGTCGCGGCACGAGCGCCGACCGCGAGGGCCGTGAGCCGCGCGAGGGCCGTGAGCCGCGTGAGCCGCGCGACCACCTGGAGCCCCGCCGCCGCGAGGTCGAGTACATCACCGAGCCGCAGAAGGTGAAGGGCTCGACGCGACTCGAGGCCAAGAAGCAGCGCCGTCGCGACGGTCGCGACGCCGGACGGCGTCGCCAGGTCGTCACCGAGGACGAGTTCCTCGCCCGTCGCGAGAGCGTCGACCGGCAGATGATCGTCCGGTCGAGCGCCTCGAAGATCGAGATCGGCGTGCTCGAGGACGGGATCCTCGCCGAGCACTACGTGACGAAGTCGCACAACGTGTCGCTCATCGGCAACGTGTACCTCGGCAAGGTGCAGAACGTGCTGCCCTCGATGGAGGCGGCGTTCGTCGACATCGGCCGCGGGCGCAACGCCGTGCTGTACGCCGGCGAGGTCGACTGGAACTCGGTCGACACCGGCAACCACGGCCGTCGCATCGAGGCCGCGCTGAAGCCGGGTGACAAGGTGCTCGTGCAGGTCACGAAGGACCCGGTCGGCCACAAGGGCGCCCGGCTGACGAGCCAGGTCTCGCTGCCCGGTCGCTACCTCGTGTACGTGCCGAACGGCTCGATGAACGGCATCTCCCGCAAGCTGCCGGACACCGAGCGGGCGCGGCTGAAGAAGATCCTCAAGGAGGTCCTCCCGGAGCACGCGGGCGTCATCGTCCGCACCGCCGCCGAGGGCGCCACCGAGGAGCAGCTCACCCGCGACGTGCAGCGCCTCACCAGCCAGTGGGAGGCGATCCAGAAGAAGGTCGCGAACGGCCAGGCGCCGGTCATGCTCCACTCGGAGCCCGACCTGCTCGTGAAGATCGTCCGCGACGTCTTCAACGAGGACTTCACGAAGCTCATCATCGACGGGTCCGCCGCGCGCGAGACCATCGACGAGTACCTCACCGCGGTCGCGCCCGACCTCAAGGACCGGGTGGAGATCTACGACGGGCCCGACTCGTTCGAGGAGCACCGCCTCAACGAGCAGATCGAGAAGGCGCTCGACCGCAAGGTGTGGCTGCCCTCCGGTGGCTCGCTCGTGATCGACCGCACCGAGGCCATGACCGTCGTCGACGTCAACACGGGGAAGTTCGTCGGGTCCGGCGGCAACCTCGAGGAGACCGTCACGAAGAACAACCTCGAGGCGGCCGAGGAGATCGTCCGGCAGCTCCGCCTGCGCGACATCGGCGGCATCATCGTCGTCGACTTCATCGACATGGTGCTCGAGTCGAACCGCGACCTCGTGCTGCGTCGCCTCATCGAGTGCCTCAGCCGTGACCGCACGAAGCACCAGGTCGCCGAGGTCACCTCGCTCGGCCTCGTGCAGATGACCCGCAAGAAGATCGGCGTCGGCCTCCGCGAGTCCCTCGACGAGGTCAACGCCAAGGTCAACGACAACAACGCCGACCCGGGGCCGTCCAAGAGCCGTCGGAAGAGCCGCGGCGGGGCCGGGAACGGTAACGGCAACGGGAACACCTCCGGCAACGGCGGGGGCAACGGTTCGTCGTCGAACGGGTCGTCGAACAGCTCGCACGCGCACCAGATCACGGACGACGTGAAGAACGCGCTGTCCCGGATCGCCGCTTCGACCATCCCGCACGAGGAGCACGACGGGGCCGCGGCTCCGGCCTCCGCGCCGTCGGCCGGGTCGGGTGCGTCGGAGGCGTCGGCATCGGCTGCGTCGGCCGCGTCGGCTGCGGATGCGCCTGCGTCCGACGGCGAGCAGCCGTCCGGACCGAAGCGTCGTCGGCGCCGCGGTGGTCGCGGTGCCGGTGCACCCGAGTCGACGGTGGAGACCGCTTCCGGCTCGTCGGACACGTCCGGTGCGCCGGCTGCGTCCGAGCCTGCTGCCGCTCCTGCCGCTGCTCCTGCTGCTGCCGCTCCTGCTGCTCCCGCGGCTGCTCCTGCGGCTGCGGCCGAGCCGGTCGCTGCCGCTCCGGCTGCTGCTCCGGTCGCCGAGGAGGCCCCGGCCAAGGCGCCGACCCGACGCCGCGTGAGCTCGAGCGCCCCGGTGACGCCGACCGAGACGTCCGTCGCGATCCTGGACATCCCGATCGCGGCGACGAAGCGCGAACCGCGCCGGGTCAGCGGCGACGCCGAGTCCCTGCTCGACTCCGTCCTGCAGGCGCTCCCGGAGCCCAAGCAGCCGGGGCAGGGGCGTTCGCGGTCCCGTCGTGTCTCGTCCCCGAGCATCAGCGCGCCGGCGACGGCCGAGGGTGACGACACCGACGACGGCGCCGTGATCCTGGGGAACTGACGATGTCGAACCCCGGCGACCCGCAGCGGTCGCAGCACGATCGCGGGTACTACGGCGCGGGCTGGTCACAGCCCGCGCCGCCGGCGCAGCCGTACGGGGCGCCCCAGGGCGGTTCGGACCCGGGCGCGCCGCAGGGTGCGCCGTACGCGGGGGCACCGCAGGGCGGGCCGTACGCGGGTGGGCCCCACCAACGTGCGCCGTACCAGGGTGCGCCCCAGGGTGGGCCGTACCCGGCTCCCCGACCGCCCCGGGCAGCGGCGGACCCGCGCCGGGCCTTCGCGCCGGGAGCCTCGGTGACGAACACCGCCGGGGCGCTCATCGCGGTCGTGTCGATCGTGCTCGTCGAGTTCGTCTCGGGCCTCATCGGGTTGCTCGGCGCCTCGTTCGTCGTGCACCCGTTCGCCAGCTACGGCGCCGGCGGCAGCCTCATCGGCGGGTTCGTGTCCGGGGTGTTCGCCGCGCCGTTCCCGTTCTACGCCGGAGCGTTCCTCGCCCTGGCGTTCCTCACGCCCATCGACCGTCGGAGTCCGCTGCCGACGGTCCTCCTCCGCGCCGTGCTCGCCGGAGCCGCCGGCACCATCGCGCTCGCGCTCGTCGGGGTGTTCACGGGGACCCTCGGTGCCGTCCGGTCCGGAGGCGCGCAGATCCTCATCGACGTCGTCACCCGGCCGCTGCAGTCCGGTGTGCCGTTCACGCTCATGCTCATCGCGACCTCCACCGCGGCGTGGCTCTGGCTCGGGCGTCCCCGGGGCGGTCGTCGGGCGCTCGGGGCTCCCGGCACGCCCGGGACGGTCCGTCCGGCCGACGCCGTGCCCCCGGCGACGGTGCAGTCCGGCGCGTCGGGTGTGCAGGGCCAGCCGGGAGGGCAGGGCCACCCGGGTCCCTCCGGCCAGCCGCCGCACGGCCAGCCGGGACAGTCCGGACAGTCGGGTGCTGGTCAGTCGGGTGTTGGTCAGCCGGGTGTTGGTCAGCCGGGTGTTGGTCAGCCGGGTGCGCAGTGGCCGCCGGTGCCCCCGTCCGCGCCGCCGCAGGCTCCGTCGAACCCCTGGGGTCCTCCGGCCGCTCGCTGACCGCTCAGCGGCCCGCTGTGGCCTCGTGGGCCGTTCGCGGCCCCGTGCGCTGGGTCGCGCGGTGGTGCGGCGTTCGGCGTTCGTTGCCGGGTGCGAGGTTGCACGCGTGGTGCGCGCTTGTGGCGGCGCACGGTGCGGGCAACCTCGCACCGAGTGCGCAACCGCGCACGGTGCGGCGTGGCGGGCGTGTGCTGCGCCTCCTGGCTGCCGTGGTGCGGCGTTCGGTACCGGGTGCGAGGTTGCACGCGTGGTGCGCGCTTGTGGCGGCGCACGGTGCGGGCAACCTCGCACGGAGTGCGCGACCGCGCACGGTGCGGCGTGGCGGGCGTGCGTCGCGCCTCCTGGCTGCCGTGGTGCGGCGTTCGGTACCGGGTGCGAGGTTGCACGCGTGGTGCGCGCTTGTGGCGCCGCACGGTGCGGTCAACCTCGCACGGAGTGCTCAAGCGCGCACGGTGCGCCGTGCCGCCACCAGCGCCGCCGCCGCCCCGTCGCCGCCCCGTCGCCGCCCGTCGCCGCGCGCGGCCGCCGCGCGCAGCCGCCGCGGCCCCGCAGCGGCCCGGCCGGGGCCGGTCAGAACGTGTGCTTGTCCCGCTGCGCGACCCGCAGCCCGCTGCGGATCAGCCGCAGTACCAGCTCGCGCCCGGTGACCGCCGTGGCCCCCGCGGCGACGAGTTCGTCGTAACGCGCGAGCGGCACGTCGTAGTGATCGTGGTCGAACGCGCGCCGTGGGATACCGGCCCGTCGGGCGAACTCGTGCAACTCGTCGTATGATGTGTCACTGACGAGGTGCGACCACAGAGTGTCGTGAGCGGGCCACGTCGGCGGGTCGATCATCACGGTCACACGGCAATCGTACGTGTGTCGCCGTTTGACCGGACCTGGGGGCATCGAGTATTCTCGATCCCTGGTGTCAGCGGGCCGTTCTGCCTGCGTCGCCGATCGGGCCCGGCCCTCCGGGAACCGCTCGTGCAGAAGTGGGCACCCGAGACTTCCCTCAAGCAGAGTTACGTAAGGATTTCCACGTGGTTTACGCAGTAGTGCGCGCCGGCGGCCGTCAGGAGAAGGTCGAGGTCGGCACGATCATCACGATCGACCGTGCCAAGGCCGACGACAAGGGCAACATCGACCTCGCCCCGGTGCTCCTCGTGGACGGTGACAAGATCACGTCGGCGGCTTCCGAGCTCGCCAACGTGACGGTCACCGCCGAGGTGCTCGAGGACCTCCGCGGTCCCAAGGTCGTCATCCAGAAGTTCAAGAACAAGACCGGGTACAAGAAGCGTCAGGGTTTCCGCGCTGAGCTCACCCGCGTCAAGATCACCTCGATCGCGTAAGGCGGGAGTAGAAGATGGCACACAAGAAGGGTGCGAGCTCCACTCGCAACGGTCGTGACTCGAACGCACAGCGCCTCGGCGTGAAGCGCTTCGGTGGCGAGGTCGTCAACGCCGGCGAGATCATCCTGCGCCAGCGCGGTACCCACTTCCACCCGGGCGCCAACGTCGGCCGCGGTGGCGACGACACGCTGTTCGCCCTCTCGGCCGGTTCGGTCGAGTTCGGCACCAAGGGCGGCCGCAAGGTCGTCAACATCGTCAACGCGTAAGCAGTTCGACGATCTGACTCTGCGGGAGGGGCGGGCCACGTGCCCGCCCCTCCCGTTCTTTCGTTGCAACACCTAGGAGTGGACCCATGGCGACATTCGTCGACCGCGTGACCCTGCACCTCACCGCGGGGAACGGCGGCAACGGCTGCGTGTCGGTCCGCCGTGAGAAGTTCAAGCCGCTGGCCGGCCCGGACGGCGGCAACGGCGGTGACGGTGGCGACATCGTCCTCGTCGCCGACCCCCAGGTGACGACCCTGCTCGGCTACCACCGTTCCCCGCACCGCTCGTCCAAGAACGGGCAGCCCGGCATGGGCGACATGCGGAGCGGCATCAGCGGGGAGACCCTCGAGCTCCCGCTGCCGATCGGCACGGTCGTGTACGACGAGAACGGTGACGTCCTGGCGGACATGACCGAGCCCGGCATGCGGGTCGTCATCGCTCCCGGCGGGCAGGGCGGCCTCGGCAACGCCGCGCTCTCGACCACGAAGCGCAAGGCCCCCGGCTTCGCGCTCCTCGGCACCGAGGGCTGGGCCGGCGACGTCAGCCTCGAGCTGAAGACGATCGCCGATGTCGCCCTCGTCGGGTTCCCGAGCGCCGGCAAGTCCTCGCTCATCGCCGCGATCTCCGCCGCGAAGCCGAAGATCGCCGATTACCCCTTCACGACCCTCACGCCGAACCTCGGCGTCGTCGAGTCCGGATCCACCCGCTTCACCGTCGCCGACGTCCCCGGTCTGATCGAGGGCGCGTCCGAGGGCAAGGGTCTCGGCCTCGAGTTCCTGCGCCACGTCGAGCGCTGCGAGGCCCTCCTGCACGTCATCGACTGCGCCACGCTCGACCCCGGGCGCGACCCGATCAGCGACCTCGACGTCATCCTCGGCGAACTCGAGCGCTACCCGGTCCCCGAGGGCCAGGTGCCGCTGCTCGAGCGTCCGCAGATGATCGCGCTCAACAAGGTCGACGTGCCCGAGGCCGAGGAACTCGCCGCCTTCGTGCGCGAGGAGCTCGAGGGCCGTGGCTACCGCGTCTTCCCGATCTCGACCGCGTCCCGCAAGGGCCTGCGCGAGCTGACGTTCGCGTTGGCCGACGTCGTGGAGCAGGCCCGCGCCTCCCGTGCGGCCGAGCCGGTCGCCGAGCGGATCGTCCTCCGCCCCAAGGCGGTCGACGACAAGCCGTTCACGATCCGCGCCGAGGGCGGCGAGGAGCACCGCTTCTACCGCATCCGCGGGTCGAAGCCGGAGCGCTGGGTCCAGCAGACCGACTTCACCAACGAGGAGGCGATCGGCTACCTGGCCGACCGACTGGCGAAGCTCGGTGTCGAGGACGGTCTGTTCAAGGCCGGAGCCGTCGCGGGGTCCACCGTCGTGATCGGTGGCGACGGCGGCACGATCTTCGACTGGGAGCCGACGCTCACCTCGACCGCCGAGCTCATCACGAGTGCCCGCGGGACCGACGCCCGCATCGGCGCGACCTCGCGTCCGACCCGCAACGAGCGGCGCGAGGAGTACTTCGAGCGCATGGACGCCAAGGCCGCGGCGCGCGCCGAGCTCGAGCAGGAGCGCATCGCCGGTCTCTGGGCCGACGACGAGGACGACAGGGACTGACCACGGCATGACCGACACGACCGCACGCACCGACCTCGGACCCGTCACCCGGCACGAGGACATCCCGCGTGCCAGGCGGATCGTGGTCAAGGTCGGCTCGTCGTCGGTCAGCGGGGACAACACCGGGCAGATCGCCCGGCTCGTGGACGCCCTCGCGCTCGCGCACGCCCGGGGGACCGAGGTCGTCCTCGTGTCCTCCGGCGCGATCGCGACCGGCTTCCCGTTCCTCGGGATCGAGGGACGCCCCGACGACCTCGCCACCCAGCAGGCGGCGGCGGCGACGGGGCAGAACGTGCTGATGTTCCGCTACCAGAAGGAACTCGACCGGCACGCGGTCGTCGCCGCGCAGATCCTGCTGACCGCCGGCGACCTGCAGAACCCGACGCACCGGGTGAACGCGCAGCGGGCCATCGACCGGCTCCTCGCGCTGCGGGTGCTGCCGATCGTGAACGAGAACGACACCGTGGCCACGCACGAGATCCGGTTCGGTGACAACGACCGGCTCGCGGCGCTCGTCGCGCGACTGCTCGGCGCCGATGCGCTCGTGCTGCTCTCCGACGTCGAGTCCCTGTACACGCGCCCCCCGGAGCAGCCCGGCGCCGAGCCGATCACCCACGTCCCCTTCGGCGACGAGCTCGCCGGGGTCACCTTCGGTTCGATCGGTGCCGCGGGCGTGGGCACCGGAGGAGCGGGGACGAAGGTCGCGGCGGCCAGGCTCGCGGCCGAGGCCGGAACCTCCGTGCTCGTGACGGCGACGGCGCTCGTCGAGCGGGCGTTGGCCGGTGAGCAGGTCGGCACCTGGTTCGAGGCGGCACCGCGGGGCTGACGCCCGGCCTGGAGGCGCGGGTCGGCCCCGACGCGCGGCTCGCGTGCGCGTCGACGCGCGGCTCACGTCCGCGTCGGCGTGCCGCACACGTCCGTGGCGGCGTGCCGCGCACGTCCGTGGCGGCGTGCCGCGCACGTCCGCCGAGGGGGCACATTCCGTCACGCTCGACGCCTCCGAGCGACGGATCCCGCGACCTCGGCGGCACGCCTGCGGCGTGTCGTGCCCGCTCGCGAGACGAGCGGACCGAGCGGATCGAGTGGTGCGTGCGCTGCGGACGGAGGGTGACTCCTCCACAGGAGCCGCGCCTCCTGGCCCGTCCACAGGTGCGCCCCTCGGCCGTCATGTGGCCGACCCCCGCGCCTAGAATCGAGCCATGCCGCTGACCGCACCCGCCCCGACCCTGACCGACAAGCTCGTCGCCGCGCGCGACGCCTCGTCGGTGCTCGCCACGGCGACCACCGCGGTGAAGGATGCGGCGCTCCGCGCGATCGCCGCCTCCGTGCGACAGGCGACGGACGAGATCGTCCGGGCGAACCACGACGACCTCGTCGCGGGCGAGGAGAACGGGCTCTCGTCGGGGCTGCTCGACCGGCTGCGACTCGATCCCGCGCGCATCGACGCCCTCGCGGCGGCGGTCGAGCACGTCGTCGGTCTGACCGACCCGGTGGGGCAGCACGTCCGGGGATCGCGGCTGCCGAACGGCCTGCAGCTCTCGCAGGTCCGGGTGCCGTTCGGTGTGGTCGGCGCGATCTACGAAGCCCGGCCGAACGTCACGGTCGACATCGCCGGCCTCGCGCTGAAGAGCGGCAACGCGGTCGTCCTGCGCGGCGGATCGGCGGCGCAGCGGACCAATGCCGTGTTGGTCGCCCGCATCCAGGACGCGGTCGCCTCGGCGGGGCTCCCGCGTGAACTCGTGCAGACGATCGACGAGTTCGGGCGTGCCGGTGCGACAGAGCTGATGCGGGCACGCGGGCTCGTGGACGTGCTCATCCCGCGGGGCAGCGCGTCGCTGATCCAGACCGTCGTGACCGAGTCCCAGGTGCCCGTGATCGAGACCGGTGCCGGTGTCGTGCACGTCTTCCTCGACGAGTCGGCGCCGCTCGACCGCTCGATCGACATCGTCCTCAACAGCAAGGTGCAGCGTCCCAGCGTCTGCAACGCGCTCGAGACGCTCCTCGTGCACGAGCGGGCGGCGGACCGGCTCCTGCCCGCGTTGGCCGACCGGCTCCGCGCCGCCGGGGTGACGCTCCGCGGCGACGACGCCACCCGGGTGATCGTGCCCGGTGTGCTCCGTGCGACCGACGACGACTGGGCGACCGAGTCGATGGACCTCGACCTCTCGGTGCGGGTCGTCCAGGACGTCGACGCCGCGATGGCGCACATCGCACGCTGGTCGACGCACCACACCGAGTCGATCGTCACGAACGACGTCGACACGGCCGAGCGCTTCCTCGCCGAGGTGGACTCCGCGGTCGTGATGGCCAACGCCTCGACCCGGTTCACCGACGGCGGGGAGTTCGGCTTCGGCGCCGAGGTGGGGATCTCCACCCAGAAACTGCACGCCCGCGGGCCGATGGGGCTGCCCGAGCTGACGAGCACCAAGTGGATCGTGCGCGGGCAGGGACAGATCCGCGGCTAGACTGGGCGGCGACTTCCCCCGACCGAACGGAGCATCGGACCCATGACCTTCCTCGCTGAAGCCGCAGAGCACGCCTCCGGGGTCCCCGCGTACGTGTTCCCGCTCGTCGGTGTCCTCTTCTTCGCGTTCCTCGGGTTCGTCACCTGGAGCTTCCGTGACGTGGCCTACCGTCACTCGCACAAGTTCGAGGCGACGCGCACCCACGAGACGGGTGTCGACGAGTTCGGTCGCGCCGAGCACTGACCCGCGACTCCATGCTCGAGAGCACGGGGCGGCCTCGCATCGGCGTGATGGGTGGCACGTTCGACCCGATCCACAACGGCCACCTCGTGGCAGCGTCCGAAGTGGCGCGCGCCTTCGACCTCGACGAAGTCGTGTTCGTCCCCACCGGCCAGCCGTACATGAAGTCCGGTGTGACCGACGCCGAACACCGCTACCTCATGACCGTCGTGGCGACCGCGTCGAACCCGATGTTCACGGTGAGCCGGGTCGACATCGACCGTCCGGGCCCGACCTACACGGTCGACACGCTCAAGGACCTGCACGAGCAGCGTCCCGATGCGCAGCTGGTCTTCATCTCCGGCGCAGACGCCGTCCAGCAGATTGTCGACTGGAAAGACCATGATGGCCTCTGGGACCTCGCGCACTTCGTCGCCGTGACACGTCCGGGACACGCCTTGAGCATCACGGGTTTGCCCGAACGCGACGTAAGCTTGCTCGAAGTTCCCGCGCTGGCAATATCGTCGACCGACTGCCGCGACCGGGTGAGACGTGGTTTCCCCGTGTGGTACTTGGTCCCCGACGGTGTCGTCCAGTACATCTCCAAGCACCATCTGTATCGGAGCGTTGCATGAGTTCGTCCGACGCGCAGCCGCCCCTGTCGCGGCGCCAGGCGCGCGAGCGGGAGCGTGCCGCCGCGGCCGGTGCGCAGCCCGTCACGCCGCCACCGACCGTCGCGGCCCCGGCTGACCAGCCGGAGTCCCGCCAGCGTCCCGGCAGTCACGTCGCGCCCGCACCGGGCGCCCCCGCCCAGTCCGCCGTGCCGACGTCGGCCGTCTCGCCGTCGTCCGCCGCCCAGGCCGGCACCGGCTTCCCGTCCATGCCCCCGGCCTCGGCGACCGAGATCGTCCCCGGGTCGGGCGGGCTGACCCGTCGTCAGATCCGCCAGATGCGCGCGGCCGAAGGGCAGGCCGTCCAGCCCGTCCCGCTGCAGAACCCGACTCCGCAGTCGTCCGACCGCACCGTCGAGGACGTCATCGGTTCGGTCGACACGCTGCAGGGCGGCGCCGGTCCGTCCGAGCCGGAACCGCCCGCGCAGGAGCCGTCCGTCCCCGAGGAGCCCTCGGCCGAGACCGTGGTGCTCGACCAGGCAGCGGTGGCGCAGGCGACCGAGGCCGACGGGTCGCCGGACGCGATCGAGCCGCTCGAGGAAGCCGCGGCCCACGGCGAGGAGCCGCGTCGACACCGGTCGACCTGGGCGCCCCCGGACGCCGAGACGCCTGCCGCCGACGACGCGGCCCCCGCTGCGGAGGCGCCCGCCCAGGAGCGCTCGACCCCGGTGCAGTCCACGCCCGTGCAGTCCACCCCGGTGCAGTCGACTCCGGTGCAGCGGGCCCCGATCGAGTCGTCGACGCCGGCGGTGTTCCCGCTCTCGCTGGACGAGGACGACACGAACGAGGTCCCGGTCCAGGCAGCCCAGCCCGCGCGCGCAGCCTCGGCACCGACCTCGGGCGGCACGCCGACGTCCGCCGCCGGTGACGACGGCGATGCCGACGCGCCCCGCGTGCCGGCGTCGTTCCAGCGCCCCACCGAGCCGAAGCCCGTCACGACGGCGTTCGCGCCGCCGGTCGGGCACTGGTCGCAGCAGGCCCACGACTCGAACGACGCCGAGGTCCACGACGAGGAGACCGGCACCCGCCGCGTCGCCGTGACCAACACGAACGCGATCATCCTGCCGAACTCGGCCCTCGCCGACCCCACTGGTGCGCTGAACGCCACGGGCGAGGTCATCCTCACCGGCTCGATCGACCTGCCGGCGTCGCTGTCCTCGACCGGTTCGCACCGGCCGATCGACGGGGCCGAGGTCGACCGCCTGCTCGAGCAGCACGACGAGCAGCCCGAGACGGACGCCAGCCCGGTCCGTGCCAGCCGTGCGGTGTCGAGTCACACCTCGACCCGACAGGTCGTCCTCGCGGCGGCCAAGCCGAAGGAGTCGCGCACGCCGCTCATCCTCGGCGTCACGGTCGGTGCTGTCGGCATCGCTGCCGCCGCGGTCATCATCGTCGCACTCGTCACCACGCACACGTTCTGAGCCGTCCCCATCGCACGCGGCCTGGCCGTGTGTCGGTGGGGTGGCTTATGATCGTGACCCATCAAGCGATCCGGCAGCCTGCCAGGTCGACAGACCGGAAGGAATCCGTGACCGCCTCCTCACGCGCACTGGAACTCGTGCAGATCGCCGCCCAGGCGGCCGACGCCAAGCAGGCCGAAGACCTCGTCGCCCTCGACGTGACCGGGCCGCTGCAGCTCACGGACGTGTTCCTGCTCGCGACCGGCCGGAACGAGCGCAACGTGCTCGCCATTGCGGACGAGATCGAAGAGCGCCTCCTCGACGCCGGGGCCAAGCCGCTCCGCCGCGAAGGCCGGAGCGAGGGCCGCTGGGTCCTCATCGACTTCGGTGACATCGTCGTGCACGTCTTCCACGAAGAAGACCGTCAGTACTACTCGCTCGAGCGTCTCTGGTCGGACTGCCCGACCATCCCGCTCGAGCTCCCGGTGGACCACACCGCCTAGACGCGACTCGCCCGGGTGGCGGCGACGATTTCGTCACCCGGCGTTCGCATGGTGTACGCTTCACTGGTGCCTCCGGGGAACGGAGGACGATGAAGTCGGTGGAAACACCAACACTTCGGGTCTGTGGCGCAGCTGGTAGCGCACCTGCATGGCATGCAGGGGGTCAGGGGTTCGAGTCCCCTCAGATCCACAATCACCCCCGCGGTTCTCCGGAACCGCGGGGGTTTTCTCGTTCCGCAGGTGCACGGCACCGTTCCCGACCGGACGCGTTCCGCACCGGCTCGGCGCGTCCCTCGCTCCCCACTACGCTGAGCGCATGAGCAGCGACGCACCCCTGTCCGGTTCCGCCCTGACCATCACCGCCGGCGGCTACACGGCCGAGATCGCCTCGGTGGGGGCGACCCTGCGGACGCTTCGGTTCGAGGGGCGCGATCTGGTCGTGCCGTTCGACGCCGACGAGGTCCGCCCGGCCTTCCGCGGAGCCGTCCTCGCACCGTGGCCGAACCGGGTCGTCGACGGGAAGTACACGTTCGGCGGAACGGAGCACGAGCTGGCGCTGACCGAGCCCAAGCGACAGCACGCGCTGCACGGACTGGTCGCATGGACCGACTTCCGGACCGTCGCGCACGAACCCGACCGCGCGGTCCTCGCCACGACGGTGCCGGCGCAGGAGGGGTACCCGTTCCGTGTCGAGGTCCTGGTGGAGTACCGCGTCGACGCCGACGGGCTGCACACCACGATCACGGGGACGAACACCGGCGCCGACGCAGCACCGTGGGGGACCGGTCCGCACCCGTACCTCGTCGCCGGCGCCGGCCGTGTCGACGACTGGACCCTGACGCTCCCCGCAGCAGAGGTGCTCGAGGTCACCGAGGACCGGCTGATCCCGACCGGTCTCGCGCCGGTGCACGACGAGTTCGACCTGCGCTCCGCGACGCGCATCGGCGACCGCTTCATCGACCACGCCTTCACCGGGTTCGACCGCGACGCCGACGGCACCGCGACGATCGCCCTCACCGCCGCCGACGGCCACGGTGTGCGCGTCTCGTTCGGCCCGGAGTGCGGGTGGGCGCAGGTGCACACCGCCGACCACGTCGTCCCCGAGTACCACCGTGCCGGACTCGCGGTCGAGCCGATGACCTGTGCACCGGACGCGTTCAACGCCGGCTCCGACGCGGGACTCGTCGTGCTCGAGAGTGGTTCGTCGGCGGCGGCCTCGTGGACGATCGCCGCGGTCTGACGGCAGCGCCTCCTGCCGCGCGGATCGAGGTCCGGCGGCTGACCACGCCCCCTGACCTCGGCGCGCTCGCGGCCGCGGCCGGTCCCGACGTGGTCTGGCTCGACTCCTCGGTGCCGGCCGGTTCGCCCGCGACCGCGCACGACCGCGCCCGGTGGTCGGTCCTCGCGCTGACGGACGGTCCGTTCGCGGCGCGGTTCCGGCACGAGACGCGACGGGCGTTCGTCGAGACGACCCCAGCGTCCCACGCGTGGTTCGGGGGCGTCGCGACCGTCGAGGGATCGGACGGACTTGCCTTCGCGGTCCTCGCCGAGTTGCTCGCGCGCACCCCGGTGCTGCCGGAACCGGTGCCTGGCTGCGGTTTCGCGCTCGGCTGGGTGGGGTTCCTCGGCTACGAGCTCGGTCGGGAGTCCGGCGGCGTCGACCGGACCGCCGAGGGGCACGCGGACGCGGACCTCCGGTTCGTCGACCGCGCGGTGGTCACCGACGCGACCGGCGGCGCCTGGGCACTCGCGCTGGTGGCCGGTGCGGAACCTGCGGCCAGCGCCCGGAACCGAGCGTGGCTCGAGGAGGTGACCACACCGGTCACGCGGGCCGACGGCGGCGACGCGGCCCCGTTCCTCCCGGACACGGTCCCCGCGACCGGTCGCGTCACGCGCACCGCCTACGAGACGGCGGTGGACGCGTGCCGCGCCGAGATCCGCGCGGGCAACGCGTTCCAGGTGTGTCTCACGACCGCCTTCGCGGTGCCGCAGGTCCTCCAGGAGGCGTGGGTCGACCCCGCCACGGATCCCCACCTGGTCGAGTACCTGCGGCTGCGCGCGACGGATCCCGTCCCGTTCGGCGCGTACCTGCGGCTCGGGCCGCTGCGCGTGGCGAGCAGGTCGCCTGAGCGGTTCCTGCGGATCGACGCCGCCGGACGGGTGTCCGCGGAGCCGATCAAGGGCACCAGACGGCGCTCCGACGACCCTGTGGAGGACGAAGCGGCCCGTGTGGAACTCGCCGCGAGCGTGAAGGATCGGGCCGAGAACGTGATGATCGTCGACCTGCTCCGGAACGACCTGCTCCGGACGGCGGTGCCGGGGTCGGTGCACGTCGACCGGCTCTGCGCGGTCGAGACCTACGCGAGCGTGCACCAGATGGTCTCGACGATCGGGGCGGTCCTGCCGGAGGGGACGTCGCGGGCCGCCGTGGTGCGTGCCGCGTTCCCGCCCGGGTCGATGACGGGCGCCCCGAAGATCCGTGCCATGGCGATCGCGGATCGGCTCGAGGGCGGGCCTCGCGGGGTGTACTCCGGGGCGATCGGCTACTTCTCGGCCAGCGGCGCGGTCGACCTGTCGGTGGTGATCCGCACACTGGTGACGGTCCTCGACGGCCGGGGCGCGGTACGGTCGCGGTCGTTCGGGGCCGGTGGCGCGGTGACGTGGTCGTCGGTCGCCGCGGACGAGGCGGACGAGGTCGAGACGAAGACCCGGTCGGTGTTCGCCGGTGTGGGAGCGACCGTCCGCTGGTGACGGCGGATCGTTCGGCGGCGGTGCCGGGGCGCTCCTCCACAGGGCGCTGATCCACCGCTCGCACGGCGTGTCGAACGCGTGTTCGAGGGAACTGTCCACAGGATGTCAGACCCGATTGACATCATCGAACACATGTTCGAATATGAGGGCATGCAGACGGCGGCGGCACTCCGATCGCCCGGGGCTCCAGGGGAGTCGACCGGGCGGTCCGGTCCTGCCCGCCCGGTGCGGCGGGTCGACCACCTGGGGGACGCCCGCGCCGCACTCGAACGGATCACCTCGCTGCGGTCGCGCGTGGCCGAGATGGAGTCCACCCGGGTCGACACCGAGGGGCTGCCGACGGCCGAGGCGCTCGCGCCGCTCCTGCCGGGTGGTGCGATCCGCGTGGGCGGGTCCTACGCGGTGCACGAGTCGGTGCTCCTCGCGATGACGATGCTGCAGGCCGCCTCGGCCGCCGGTGCCTGGTGTGCGGTGGTGGGGGTGCCGTCCTTCGGGGTCGAGGCGGCGGCCGCTGCGGGCATCGACCTCGAACGCCTCGTGCTCGTCCCCGACCCGGGTGACCAGTGGCTCACCGTGACCGCCGCGCTGGCGGACGTCGCCCAGATCGTCCTCACCCGCCCGCTCGGCCGGGTGGTGCCCGGCGACGTCTCCCGGCTGTCGGCACGGCTGCGGCAGCGGGGCGGGGCGCTCGTGGCGCTCGGGTCCTGGCCGGGCGCCGACGTCACGCTGCGGGTGACCCGGTCCGAGTGGAGCGGCATCGGGGACGGGCACGGCTTCCTGACGGAGCGACGGGTCACGGTGTCGGCCGCCGGTCGGGCCGGTGCGGGACGACCGGTGGACGCCGACCTGCTGCTGCCAGCGGCCGACGGAACCGTCCGTGCTGCGGCGCCCGCCGCGGTGGCCTCGGGTTCCGGTGCGACGACGGCCCCGGTGCTGCGTCCCGTGGCGGTGGCGTCGTGAGCCCCCGCGGGCGTGGTCGGACCCGGGCCACGGGGTCCCGGGTCACGGGTGCCCTCGCCGGACGCGGGCCCGGTGCCGGCACGGGGGCCGCGGGCGTGCCCGACGCGCGGTCGATCCGCGCCGATGCGCTCGCCCGCGGCGGTGCACTGCCCGAGCCGCCGCCGACGCGGACGATCGTGCTGTGGTGCCCGGACTGGCCGGTGATCGCGGCCGCTCGCGCCGCCGGGTCGCCGCCGGACCACCCGTTCGCCCTCGTGGCGAAGGGGCAGGTGTACGCCAGCTCCGCCAGCGCCCGGCAGTCCGGCGTGGTCCGCGGGCTCCGTGTGCGCGAGGCGCAGGCGCGCTGCCCCGAACTCGTCCTGCAGCCCTACGACGACGCGCTCGACCACCGGGCGTTCGAGCCGGTCATCCGCGCGGTCGAGGCGGCGGTCCCCGGGGTCGAGGTCCTCCGGCCGGGCACCCTCGCGCTGCGCTCCCGCGGGCCGGCACGGTACTACGGCGGTGAGCGTGCCGCGGCGGCGACCCTCGCCGGGATCGCTGCCGACCACGGCGCCCCGGGTGTGCGGGCCGGCGTCGCGGACACCCCGTTCGCCGCCGAACAGGCCGCTCGGGCACGCCCGGCCCGGCCGGGGGAACGGGTCCGGATCGTGCCCGTCGACGGCTCGGCCCCGTTCCTGGCCGGGTTGCCGCTCGGGGTGCTCGGCGACGCCGACCTCGCGATGCTGCTCGGGCGCCTCGGCATCCAGACCCTCGGCGAGTTCGCCGCGTTGGCGGACGAGCAGGTGCGCGACCGGTTCGGACTCGCCGGAGCGTTCCTGCACCGGCTCGCGGGCGGTCGTGACCCGCGAGAGGTCGCGGCGCGGGCGGTCCCGCCGGAACTCCGGGTCGAGGCGTCGTTCGAACCCCCGCTCGACCGCGCCGACCAGATCGCCTTCGCGTTCCGACGCTCCGCCGACGACTTCGCCGCACGCCTGCGGGCCGCAGGGCTCGTCGCCACGACGATCCGGGTCGGCATCGTCGACGAGCGGGACATCCTGCTCGAGCGCACGTGGGTGCACCCGCGCTGGTTCGACGCCGCCGACGTGGTGGACCGGGTCCGCTGGCAGCTCGCCGGCGGGGTGGACCCGACCGGGCTCGAGGCGCCGGTGGTGCAGGTGGTGCTCGAGCCGGTCGCGGTCGACGACATGGCGAACCACGAACGCGGGCTCTGGGGGACCGGGCCGGACGAACGGGTCCACCACGGGCTCGCCCGCGTGCAGGGACTCGTCGGCCACGACGGGGTGGTCACGCCGCGCATCGGCGGTGGGCGCACCCTGGCCGAACGCGTGGTGCTCGTGCCGTGGGGTGACGCCCCCGTCGGTGGCGAGCGTGCCCTCGCGACCGTCCGCGACCGGCCGTGGCCCGGCAAGCTGCCGGGGCCGCCGCCGGCAACCGTGCTCGACCGTCCGCGCCCGGTGGACGTCGTGACCGGTGACGGCGGCACCGTCGACGTCGACGACCGCGGCGTCCTCACCGGGGTGCCCGAGCGGTTCCGTGCCGAGGGGGAGCGCGGCGGCCGGTTCGACGCCGTGACGGCCTGGGCCGGACCGTGGCCGCTCGTGGTGCGCTGGTGGGAAGCCGGTGGCCGGCGACTCCACCGGCTGCAGCTCGTCGACGCCGACGGCCGGGCGTGGTACCTCGTGCTCGCCGACCACCGCTGGTGGGCCGAGGCGGTGGCGACGTGACCGCCAGGACGGGGGAGTGCTGATGGGGTACAGCAACCCGCCGATCCCGTGGTCCCAGTTCGAACGCGCCCTGTCCGACAAGCGGAGCCCCGGCAGCGCGCACGCCGGTGACGGCGGGGACAGCCCCGCGTGGTCCCGCAAGCGCGAGCCGTACACCCCGACGCCCCCGCCGGTGCAGGACGGTGCGAACGTGCCGGTCGTGCCGTACGCCGAGCTGCACGCGCACTCGACGTTCAGTTTCCTCGACGGTGCGAGCGGTCCGGAACAGCTCTTCGAAGAGGCCGCGCGACTGCACCTGCACGGGCTCGCGCTCACCGACCACGACGGCTTCTACGGTGCCGCGCGCATGGCCGAGGTGGCCGAGGCCTACCCGACGGTCGCCACGGTGTACGGCACCGAGCTGTCCCTCGGGCTGACCGAACCGCAGAACGGCGTGCCCGACCCCGAGGGCACGCACCTGCTCCTGCTGGCCGACGGGCAGGACGGGTACCACCGGCTCGCCGGCGCCGTCACCCGCGCACACCTGGCGGCCGGCGCCGAGAAGGGTCGTCCCCGGTACGACCTCGACGACCTCGCCGCACGGTCGGACGGGCACTGGCGGGTCCTGACCGGGTGCCGCAAGGGCGCCGTCCGGCAGGCGCTCGAGCGCGGGGGCGAGTCCGCCGCCGAGGACGCCCTGCGTGCCCTGCTCGACCGGTTCGGCACGGCCGGTGTCGTCGTCGAGCTCATCGACCACGGCGACCCGATGGACACCGCACGGAACGACGCCCTCGCCGCCCTCGCCACCAAGCACGCCCTGCCGGTGGTGGCCACGGGCAACGTGCACTACGCCACCCCCGACCGGTTCCCGGTGGCGACCGCCCTCGCCGCTGTCCGGGCACGGCGCAGTCTCGACGAGATCGACGGGTGGCTGCCGGCCGCCCCCACGGCGTACCTCCGTTCCGGGGCGGAGATGACCCGGCGGTTCGCCCGCTATCCGGGGGCCGTCGAGTACAGCGTCGAACTCGCCGACGAGCTCGGGTTCCGGCTGAAGACGGTCAAGCCCGGACTGCCGGACATCGACGTCCCCGACGGGTTCACCACGATGTCCTGGCTGCGGGAGCTCACCTGGCGGGGTGCCCGGCGGTTCTACCCCGGCAGCGCCGACGGTGTCGACCCGCACAAGCGCGAGCGCATCGAGCGCGAGCTCTCGGTGATCGAGGACAAGGACTTCCCCGGGTACTTCCTCATCGTGCGGGACATGGTGCAGTACGCCCGCGAACGCGGCATTCTCTGCCAGGGCCGCGGCTCGGCGGCGAACTCGGCGGTCTGCTACCTGCTCGAGATCACCGCGGTCGACTCGATCCGGTACGGGTTGCCGTTCGAGCGCTTCCTGTCGGCCATGCGCGACGAGGAACCCGACATCGACGTCGACTTCGACTCCGACCGCCGCGAAGAGGTCATCCAGTACGTCTACGAGAAGTACGGCCGGTTCAACGCCGCCCAGGTCGCGAACGTCATCACCTACCGGCCGAAGGGTGCCGTCCGCGACATGGCGAAGGCGCTCGGCCACAGCCCGGGGCAGCAGGACGCCTGGTCGAAGCAGGTCGAACGCTGGGGGTCGGTGACCGAGAGCCAGGACCACGACATCCCGGACGCCGTGGTCGACATGGCCCAGCAGGTCCTCGGGTTCCCGCGGCACCTCGGCATCCACTCCGGCGGCATGGTGCTCACCGACCGGCCCGTCGGCGAGGTCGTGCCGATCGAGCACGCCCGCATGGACGGCCGCACGGTGCTGCAGTGGGACAAGGACGACTGCGCGTACATGGGGCTCGTGAAGTTCGACATGCTCGGACTCGGCATGCTCGCCGCGCTGCAGTACTCGTTCGACCTCGCCGCCGAGCACTGCGGGGAGCGGTGGGACATGCACTCCATCCCGAAGGAGGAGCAGGGCGTCTACGACCAGCTGTGCCGGGCGGACACCATCGGGGTGTTCCAGGTGGAGTCCCGCGCGCAGATGGGGACGCTGCCCCGACTGCTGCCGCGACGGTTCTACGACCTCGTGATCGAGGTCGCCCTGGTGCGCCCCGGGCCGATCCAGGGCGGCGCGGTCCACCCCTACATCCGGCGACGCACGGGCGAGGAACCGATCACCTACATCCACCCGTCGCTCGAACCGGTGCTCGAACGGACCCTCGGGGTCCCGCTGTTCCAGGAACAGCTCATGCAGATGGCGATCGCGGTGGGCGGGTGCTCGGGGGACGACGCCGACCTGCTCCGGCGTGCGATGGGGTCGAAGCGTGGGCACGAGAAGATCGACCGGCTCCGCGAGAAGCTCTACGCCGGGATGGCCGCGAACGACATCCACGGCGAGGACGCCGACGCCATCTACGCGAAGATCCAGGCGTTCGCGAACTTCGGGTTCGCCGAGAGCCACTCGATCAGCTTCGCGCTCATCGTCTACGCGAGCGCGTGGATGCGGCTGCACTACCCCGGAGCCTTCCTCGCCGCCCTGCTCCGCGCGCAGCCCATGGGCTTCTACTCACCGCAGTCCCTGGTGGCCGACGCCCGTCGACACGGGGTGACGGTGCTCCGTCCGGACATCCTGCGCTCCGGCGTGGACGCCACGCTCGAGCCACTGGTCGGCTCCCGCGACGGTGCCGACACGGCCGGGGCCGGCGACGGTGCCGCCGGGTCCGACGGCGGTCCAGGAGGCGCGGCGCACGTCCGCGCGACGGGTCACGACGACTGCCTGGCCGAGGAACAACCCCCGGTGCTGCCGTTCGACAAGGCCGCGCCCGACGACACGGCGCAGCACCGGCGGGACGGCGCCTTCGCGGTCCGTCTCGGCCTCGCCGAGGTCTCGTCGCTCGGCCGGAAGAGTGCCGAGAAGATCGTCGCCGAGCGGGACGCCCACGGTCCTTACACCGACATGTCCGACCTCGCCCGGCGGGTAGGGCTGACCACGGCGCAGCTCGAGGCGCTCGCCGCGGCCGACGCCTTCGCGTCGATCGGGGTCGACCGTCGCGGTGGCATGTGGTCGGCGGCACAGGCGGCAGCCGAGCGCCCCGACCAGCTGCCCGACACGCAGGTGACGGTGCAGCCACCGCTGTTCGGGCAGATGACGAGCGGCGACGTCCTCATCGCGGACATGTGGTCGACGGGGATGACGACGGACGACCACCCCGTCCGGCACGTGCGGGGTGGCCTCGTCGCCCGCGGGGTCTTGAGCGTCCAGGACACCGCCACGGCCGAGACCGGACGCCGGGTCGAGGTCGGCGGGATCGTGACGCACCGGCAGCGACCGGCGACGGCGTCCGGCATCACGTTCATGAACGTCGAGGACGAGACCGGGCTGGTGAACGTGATCTGCAGCGTCGGGGTGTGGGGACGGTACCGGCGCGTCGCACGAGAGGCACCTGCGGTGATCGTGCGGGGGATCCTCGAGCGGTCACCGGACGGGGTGGTGAACCTGGTGGCCGACCGGATCGAACACCTCTCCCTGTCGGTCCGCACGCGGTCGCGGGACTTCCAGTGAGCGGCCCAGAGCGGCCCGGAGCGGCTCGAGCGGGCCGTGCCCGTCCGGTCAGCGGACCTCGGGGATGCGGATCGTGACCTCGAGCCCGCCGGAGCGCACGTTCCGGAGCGACGCCGTCCCGCCGGCACGCTCCGCGACGGCCCGGACGATCGCGAGGCCGAGCCCGGAACCACCAGGCAGCGGGATCGCACCGGTCGCGGGGTCCGGGTTCGGGCGGGACTTCCGGGCCTCGTCGGGGCGGGTGAACCGGTCGAAGGCGACGGGGATGAACGACTCCGGGACGCCGGGGCCGTCGTCCGTGATCTGCAGGATGCCCTCGCCGCCAGCGCTGCGCCACGAGACGAAGACGCCGCCGCCGCGGGGGAGCGCCGACACGGCGTTGCCGGCGATGTTCGTGACGAGCTGCGCCATGCCGCCGGTGTCGAGTCGGTACCGCGGTTCGTCGGTGTCGCTGCCGGTGTCCGGGCCCGGACCCGCGACCGGGGCCTCCAGGTCGAAGTCCACGGTGATGTCCTTGGCGGAGGCGATCAGACGGACGCGGTCGACGGCGCTCATGACCTCGTCGCCGAGGTCGGACCACCCGGTCGGCTGCTGTTCGGCGCCGTCCTGCTCACGACGCTCCGACTCCTCGATGCGGGACAGCGCCAGCAGGTCGTTCGCCAGGCGCGACAACCGCGCGACGCTGAGCTTCGCGCGTTCGATGTGCGCCGCGAGCGCGGCCGCGTCGTCACCGTCGAGCGACGCCAGGTCGAGCTGGGTCGTGAGGATGGCCAGCGGCGTGCGGAGTTCGTGGCTCGCATCCGAGACCATCTGGCGCTCGCGTTCGGTCGCCTGGCGGGTGCGGGCGAGGAAGGCGTTCAGGGTGGTCGCCAGGGACGCGAGCTCGTCCTCGGCGGGACCGACCGGCAGCTCCGCACGCTCGGGGGCGACGGAGAGACGTTCGGCTTCGCGACGCATGCGGTTCACGGGCCGGAGCGCGGCGGTCGCGAGCGCCCACGACGCGACGCCGAACGCGACGAGGATCGCGAGTCCGGTCAGCGACAGCGTCGAGGTCAGGTCGTCGACGACGATCGCCTCGGCCTGCGAGTTGCGCGCCGCCACGACGGTCCACCGCCCCGCCTGGTTGACGGGGTGCTCCACGACGACGCGGTACTGCGACCCGGAGACGTTGATGACCGAGGTGCCGGCCTTGGTCGAGGTCAGGCTGCCGAGGGCCCGCTCGACCTTCGTCGGCATGGTCGACAGGGCGATCTTGCCCGAGGGCGACACGACCGCGACGAGCTGCAGGTTCCCGGGCGGTGACAGGTCGGGATTGCTGTCGACCTCGAGCGTCGCCACGTACGGGTCGGCGTCGGCGTCGAGCAGGGTGCGGGTGGCACTGGCGACGACGCTCACGACCTGGAAGCGCATGACGAGCACGAGCAGCACGATGACCACTGCCGCGATCGCCGTCGACCCGATGGTGATCCGAGCCCGGAGCGAGAGGTTCCGCAGCGGACGGATCAGGCCACGCCCGGGACCGGTCACGCCCCGAGCAGATCGAGCCGGTAGCCGCGGCCGCGCACGGTCGAGATGGCGACGGTCGCCTCGTGCGAGGTCAACTTCTTGCGGAGGTACGAGATGTACTGCTCGACGACGTTCGGGTCGACGTGCTGCGAGCCGTCCCAGACCTCCTCGAGGATCTTCGGGCGGTCGACCACCGTGCCCACGGACCGCGCGAGCAGGCGGAGGAGGGCGAACTCGGTGGGGCTGACGGCGACCCGCTGGCCCTTGATCATGATGCGACGGGCCTCGGAGTCGATCGCCACGTCGCCCACCTCGATGGTCCGCGGGGCGCCGGCGGACTCCCGACGGCCGAGCGCGCGGAGACGGGCGGTCAGCTCGGCGAAGGCGAACGGCTTCGTGAGGTAGTCGTCGGCACCGGCGTCGAGGCCGAACACCCGGTCGTCCACGGCGTCACGGGCGGTGACGAGGAGGATCCGCACGGGGTCCTCGCGCTCGCGGATGCGTCGGGCGAGCTCGAAACCGGACATGCCCGGCATCATGACGTCCACGACGGCCAGGTCGAACGCCTGGTCGCCGAGGGCGATCAGCGCCTCGACCCCGTTCTCGACCGCGGTGACGCGGTACCCCTCTGCCGCGAGCCCACGCTCCATGAGCGCACGCATCTCGTCATCGTCCTCGACCACCAACAGGCGCATAGCGACCTCCTCGACCCCATGGTGGCATCGAACCTGTACACGCGGGAGATCCCACGGCCGATCTCGCTGAATCTCGTCACAGTCACGGCGGACGGACAGGTAGAACGGTCTGTCCCCCGTTCGTGGGACATGAGGACTGCTTGCTTCGTTGCTATGCTCGCGCACCGGAGGAGACGTACCCGACGTCGAGTCCGCACTGGGGGCACCATGAACGACATGCCGGAACACCCGGCCCTCGTCCGTCTGCGTGCCGAGCTCGACGCCGCCTGGAAGGGCATCGGCGCGCTCGGTGACATGGAGGACGTCAGCCGCGACCGTGTGGTCGCCGAGCTCCGGGCGGCCGTCCCGGACGTCGCGAGCCTGGCTGCCCGCGCGGCGGGGGCGGACCTCGTCGTCGCCGAGATCTGTCGGTTCGCCGAAGCCGAGGTGGTCGCGACCGACTCCACGGTCCCGACGGCGACGATCTGGGACGACATCGTGCACTCCGCGGCCGAGGCCGCGTCCGCCGCGCGCTGACCGGAGACGTCCCGTCAGTCGTCCTCGCCGAGGAGCTCCTCGCGCACGCGCCGGATGTCCTCGAGCAGCGCGCCGATCAGGATCCAGTGCCGTGAGTTCGGGCGGATCACCTCGAGGGGTGCGGTGAGCGCCGGCTCGACGACGTCCTCGTCGTGCTGCGGCGTGACCGTCGCCGACGACCGCGGCCGGGGCGCTCCGGCGGTCGACACCGGCACCTCCTTGGCCGCGACGCGGGCACTGAGCGCCCGGACGTCCGCCCCGATCCGGGCGACCTCGGTGGCGATGCTGCCGACGACCGGGTCGGCGCGGAGGTCCGGTGCCGTGTTGTCCTGGATCGCACGGGTCATGCCGGTCACCCGGGTGGCGAGCACGCGCAGGTGCTCGGCCACGACGATGTCCTCGTCGAGGACGGTCCGGTGGCGGCCGCCGCGCGGGTTCATGGTGAGGGACTCGCGGGCCGCGGTGAGCGAGGCCTCGGCGCGGGCGTGCTGCTGCCGGAGGGCCCGGGCCTGCAGCAGGGCCTCGTGCCAGCGCTCCGCGTCCCAGCCCTCGGTGAGCCCGATCGCGACGCGCTCGAACGCCGCGGCGGTGTCGCGTGCGAGTCGTGCGACCGCGAGGTGCGCCGGCCCGAGCAGCACGGGCGGCACGATGACCGCGTTCACGATGAGGGCGACGACCGCGCCGAGCACGGTCTCGAGGATCCGGTCCGCCGAGTAGTTCGGCGTGACGACGCCCGCGGTGAGCACGAGCATCCCGCTGATCCCGACCTGCGTCGCCGAGGTCGGGGTGAGCCGCAGCGCCCACGCGATGAGGATCGCGAGGACGATCACGAGCAGGACGACCCAGACGGTGTCGCCGAGCAGCAGGTGGAACCCGGTGGCGAGCACGACCCCGAGGACGACCCCGGCGCTGCGCTCGAGTCCCTTCACGAACGACTGGTTGATGCTCGGCTGCACGACGAGCAGCGCGGCGATGGCGGCGAACGTCGGGAACGGCCCGTCGATGAGCACCCGGCAGAGGAGCACGGCCGCGACCACCGCGACCGCGGTCTTGACGACCTGCAGGAACGGCGTGCGACTGGAGCTGCGGAGACGCGCGACCGGGTTCACGACGACCACGGTAGCCACGGTGCGCGCGCCGAGCCGTGAACGAACGCGACGAATCCCGTCCGGTCCGGTTGACTGGTCTCGTGTGGCCCAACCACGAGCGCGTCATCCCGCAGGCCTTCGCCGGCTCCGGGACATCCGTCGTGGCCGCACGCGCCCACTCGGTCGAGCCGTCCGGCAACGGGTACCTGTACGGCTACGAGGTCGACACGGTGGACCGGAACGGCCAGCGCGCCACGGTCCTCACCTACGTCGACACGGGCGGGACCCACGACCAGAACAGCGCCATCGTCACGGACCCAGCGACGGGGGAGCCGGTGTCGGTGTGGGCGTACCCGAACGATCCCGGGCTGCCCGTCCTGCCGCAGGTGACCTACCGTGACGCGGTCGCCGAGCTCCTGACGACCCTCGGCATGCCGGTGACCGACCCGACGCTGACCGTGGCGGCCTACCGTCCGGGCAAGCGCGCCGTGGTCCGGGTCGACGCGGCCGAGGGGACCCTGTTCCTCAAGGTGGTGCGCCCCCACCGGGTTGCCCCGATCGAGCGATCGCACGGGCAGTTCGTCGCGGCCGGGCTCCCGGTGCCCCGGGTCCTGTCGAGCCGCGGGGACGGCCTGCTCGTGCTCGAGCGCATCCGCGGGGTCCCGGCGGGCAGCCGCATCCTCGAGATCGCGGACGACCCGCGGTTCGTCGCCTCGCTGGCGGCACTCACCGGCCGCATCGCGACGGTCCCGATGACGCAGCAGGCCCGCGCCGACGCGATGGACCACGCCGACTGGCACCGCCGCACCCTCGTCGCCGCGCTGCCGCAGGACGCCGAGGAGATCGACACCCTGTACGACGCCATCGGCCGGCGCTCGATCGGCTGGGCCGCGGCGACGAAGCAGGTCGTGCACGGTGACCTCCACCTCGAGCAGGTCTTCGTCGACGAGGAGGAGCCCTGGCGGATCTCCGGCCTGCTCGACATCGACACGGCCGGCTGGGGCTACCCGGTGCGCGACATCGGTGCCGTGGTCGCGCACCTCGTCGTCACCGGACTCTGGCACCGCTCCCGCGGGGACGCGGACCGCGGAGCCGCCGCGGAGCGCCTCGCCGACGCCGTCGCGCGCGACTGGGTCGCGCGGAACCCCGACCAGTCCGACCGGATCGGTCCGGCGATCGGTGCACAGCTCCTCGCGCACGCCGGTGGCCAGGCGACGACCGGTTCGGCGAACGGGATCCAGACGGCGGAGCAGCTGCTCGCGGCGACGCAGGCCGCCCTCGCCGAGGCGACGCCGGTCGTGCCGTCCGACGGCCTCGTCCGTCCGCGGTCCGCACCCCAGCTCTGACGACGGCGCGCGTCCGTCGGCTCCACGGCGGACGGGCGGTGCGGTCGCTCGCGACGCGACCACGTACCGGACGGGAGGCGCGGGTCGGGCCCGCACCGCGCCTCCCGTCCGACAGGTGGGGACGACCGACCGCACGGCGCGACGCGCGCGGGCGTCGCCGAGTCGCCTCCGTCGGTGGTCGGGGAGTAAACTGAACGCGCACGCACCGCGTTCCCGCGTGCCGCGTCGATTCCGGACGCAGCAGTCGGTCGCTTGACCGGCGTGGGAGCCGGATCCGTGACGGTCCCGAGGGGGCCGCACGTGCGTGTGACGGCGCCGGATCCCGGCGCGGACCGTCCTGTCCGGTACCCACGCGGTGGCCGAGGGGAACGGTCCGCGGGACTCCTCGTCCCGAGGCGGGGACCGGCGAAGCGGCGGGCCACGGTGGCCCCCGGACACCGGAGCCGTGCCAGGCACCGGTTCAGGACTTCCGCCCCGCGGGGCGGCTCGCTCGCACGGACGGGCGGAACAGGAGGAGCGTTGGCTCGATCAGGCACCCGGCGTGCTGCAGGCGGGACGCGGACCGCGTCGCGTCGCACCAGGCCGCTCGACAACGACGGCGTCATCCCCGTCCTCGCCCGCGCGGTGCGCGAGGTCGAGGCGGCGGCACAGCGCGGACCGCTCAAGGCGTCGAACCGTTCGAAGTTCCAGGCGGTCGCCCTGCTCATGCGCGAGGAACGCGCACGGGTCAAGGCGGACACCGAACTCACCGACTCGCAGCGCGCCGAGCAGCTCAAGCGGCTCGACGGCGTCGCGACCATCCTCGCGAAGACGGCGGCTCGGGACACCAGCGTGATCCAGCTCCTCACCGAAGAGGCATCGGTCAGCGAGACGACCCGCACCGTCAAGCGGGACATGATGATCGCGGGCGGCATGGAGCTGCAGCCCGAGGAGCTCGTCATCGCGGCGGAGCCCTCGCCGGTGGTCGAGACCCCGGTCCGCGCGGTCGTGCCGCAGGCGGTCGTGCAGCGACAGCTCGCGAACCCGTTCCTGCCCCCGGACTTCGCCCTCGCCGACCAGCCCGTCGCCCACCCGCGACGCCTGGCGAACTGGGAGCTGTTCGGTCCGCTCTTCAAGTCGTTCGAGTACGGCGCCGGTGGGGGTGCGGCGACGATGCCGCTGCCCGAGCCCACGACGCTGCACTCCAAGTCCGGCACCACGCTCATGAAGCACCAGGCGGAGCTCATCGCCGCGGCCGCGGAGGGGCACCGCACCTTCCTGCTGGCCGACGAGCCCGGTCTCGGCAAGACCGCGCAGTCGCTGCTCGCCGCCGAGGCCGCGAACGCGTTCCCGCTGCTGGTCGTCGTGCCGAACGTCGTCAAGACGAACTGGAAGCGCGAGGCCGCCCGCTGGGTCCCGAACCGCACCGCCACGGTCATCCACGGCGACGGGGACGACCTCGACGGGTTCGCCGACATCGTCATCGTGAACTACGAGATCCTCGACCGGCACGCCGGGTGGCTCGGGAACTTCGGGTTCAAGGGCATGGTCGTCGACGAGGCGCACTTCATCAAGAACAAGGACTCGCAGCGCTCGAGGTTCGTGCTGCAGCTCGCCGAGGCGATCCGGTCGCGCACGGCCGCACCGCTGCTGATGGCCCTCACCGGCACGCCGCTGATCAACTCGGTCGAGGACTTCCGGACCATCTGGGAGTACCTCGGCTGGATCGACGACAAGAAGCCCCGCGCGAAGCTCATGAACGAGCTCGAGGAGATCGGCCTGACGCCGGCCGACCCCGGGTTCTTCGTCGAGGCGCGCAAGGCCGTCATCGACCAGGGCATCGTCCGACGCCGCAAGGTGGACGTCGCGGCGGACATTCCCGCGCGTCGCATCGCCGACATCCCCGTCGAGCTCGACGGCGAAGAGGGCCGCTCGATCCGCGACGCCGAGCGCGAGCTCACCGCGAAGCTCGTCAAGCGGTACCACCAGGCGCTCGACGCCCGCACCGGGCAGGACCCGGTCGTCGGCATCGACCACAAGCTCGTGCGGCAGGTCGCGCGCTGGGAGCTCGAGGACCAGGACGCCTCGTCCACCGGCGAGAACGTGTTCTCGATGGTGCGGCGGATCGGGCGGGCCAAGGCGCAGCTCGCGGCGGACTACGCGGCGCAGCTCGCCTCGAACGTCGGCAAGGTCGTCTTCTTCGCCAAGCACCTGGACGTCATGGACCAGGCGGAGGAGGTCTTCGCACGTCGGGGCCTCCGCACCGCGACCGTCCGGGGCGACCAGACGCCGGCGCAGCGCACGGCCGAGATCGACTCCTTCGTGAACGACCCCGACGTCGCCGTGATCGTCTGCTCGCTCACCGCGGCGGGCGTCGGCCTGAACCTGCAGGTGTCGTCCAACGTCGTGCTCGCCGAGCTGTCGTGGACGAGCGCCGAGCAGACCCAGGCGATCGACCGCGTGCACCGCATCGGGCAGGAGGAGCCCGTGACGGCGTGGCGCATCATCGCCGCACAGACGATCGACACCAAGATCGCCGAGCTCATCGACTCGAAGGCGTCCCTGGCCGCCCGCGCGCTCGACGGTTCGGACGAGGAGGTCGTCGACTCCGGCGACATCCAGCTCGACGCCATGGCGGCGCTGCTGACCGAGGCGCTCGGGGGCTAGGCCCCTCGCGCCCTGCTACGAACCACGAAACCGACATCGAACCGGGGCTTCGGCCTGGTTCGATGTCGGTTTCGTGGTTCGGCGTGGGCGCCCCGCGGCGTCAGATGCGCGACTGGACCTCGGCGAGCGAGGGGTTCGTCGCCGTGCTGCCGTCCGGGAACACCAGCGTCGGCACGGTCTGGTTGCCGCCGTTGACCTCGGCGACGAGCTCGGCCGTGCCGGGCGTCTGCTCGATGTCGACCTCGGTGAAGGGCACGCCGGCCTTCGACATCTGGTTCTTCAGCCGCGCGCAGTAGCCGCACCAGGAGGTCGTGAACATCGTGACGCCGCCGGCCTCGGGGGTGAACTGTTCGCGGGTGATCGTGTCGCTCATGCGAGCAGGCTAACCCGACTTCCTGGACGGGCTTGACGGCCTTGTTCTACATAGCTAGGTTAAGCCGCATGGAACCGATCCGACGCGTCACCGCCACGACGCTCGACGTGCTCGACGCCCTGCTGGCCGCCGACGGTCCGGCCTGGGGGCTGCTCGTCATCAAGGCCACCGGGCGCCAGGCCGGCACCGTCTACCCGATCCTCGAACGACTCGAACGACAGGGGTGGATCACGTCGTCGTGGGACGACGAGACCGACCGCCCCGGTCCGCGACGGCGGCTCTACGAGTTCACCGGCGACGGCGTCGAGGCCGCTCGTACGCTGCTCGCCGAGCGGCAGCCCGCAGCCGGACCGTCCCGCGGGACGATGCGGCCGAGCCACCGGCCGGTGACCTCGTGAACGGGGTGGACCGGGCGCTCGTGGGCGTCGCGGTCGCACTCTCGCCCGCGGGGCACCGTGCCGCCCGTCGGGAGCAGTGGCTCGCCGACGTCCGGGACGCCCCGGAGCTCGACCTCTCGCCGACCGCTCTCGCGTTCGGCGCACTCACCACGGCGCTCTTCCACCGACGCACCGACCGACGTTCCACCTGGGGGGACACCATGACCGCAGCACCGCTCCACGTCCGTCCCGCGCCGCACACGATCGCCACCGTGCCGGTGCTGCTCGTCCTCGCCGTCGGGTCCTTCCTCGCGGCGAGCATCGGGATCGGCCTCCTGCAGCGCTACAACGGCTTCGGCTCGACCGTCCCGATGTTCCTGCTCCTGTCGATCGGTCTGGCGGTGGTGCCCGGCCTGGCCGTCGCGACGAGTGTGCTCCTGGCGGTGGGTGTTCCCCTCCGTCGCCGCGCGCTCGGTGCGGTCGTCGTGCTGGCCGTGACCGCCGTCTGGCTCGCCGTCGTCACCGGACTCGTCAGCCTCCCGCTGTACCCCTGGCTCCTCCTCGGACTCGTGGCCGGCGCGTGGGGCGCGACTTGGCTGGCCGTGCTCCGTCGTCCGGCGTGGACGTGGTCACTCCTGCTGCTCCCGATCGTCACGTCCCTGCTGGTCCTGCCGCTGTCGAACGCGGTGTGGGAGATCGGTTCCGCCTACTCGGTCAAGGCCATGCTGTCGTGCGCCGTCCAGCTCCTGCCCTTCCTGGTGGCCCTCGTCGCCACCGTCGTGGCCGGCCGCTTCTCCACAGGTGCGCCCGTCCGGTTCGAGGCGCACGGCGAACCCCTGGTAGACAAGACCGTGTGAGCGACACCCACCTCGAGATCGAGCGCACCTACGACCTCCCCGAGGGTGGTGCCCTGCCCGACCTCGTCGGCGTGGGCGGCATCCTCCGTACCGAGCACCAAGACCCGTTCGAGCTCGACGCGACGTACTGGGACACCGACCGCTACGACCTCGTGGCCGCCCGGGTCACGGTCCGGCGCCGCACCGGGGGACCGGACGCCGGCTGGCACATCAAGCGCTCCGAGTCGGACACGGTCCGTCACGAGCAGCACTTCCCGTTGACCGACGACGCCGACACCGTCCCGACCGAGGTCCTCGCGGCGCTGTTCACCGAGCGTCGCGGCCGCGGCCTGCACCCGGTCGTCCGGATCACCACGACGCGGACCGTCACGCGGCTCCTCGACGAGGACGGCGACCAGGTCGCCGAACTCGCCGACGACCTGGTCCACGCCCAGCGCCTCGACGACGACGCCCCCGAGACCCCGAGCACCTGGCGCGAGGTCGAGGTCGAGACCGTCGACGGCGTCGACGCGCAGGTCGCCCACGAACTCTTCGCCGCCCTGGACGGGCGCTTCGCGGACGTCGGGGCCGGCCCCGCCGCCGTCGCGTCCAAGCTGGCACGCGGGCTGGCCGGCGCACCGGCACCGCGCCTCCAGACCGCGGAGAAGCCGGACAAGGGCACGACCGCCCGCGTGCTCGTGAAGCGGCTGCGGAAGCTGCGCACCGCGCTGCTCACCCAGGAGGCGCGGCTCCGCTCCGGCGACACGACCGACCTCCGGCAGGCGGCCGACACCGCACTCGAGATCGCAGCGATCATGGGTGGCTACCGTCCGGCGTTCGCCGCGGGCGACGCCCTCGACCGCGCTGCCGAGGCGGCGGACGGGCTGGCCGAGGTCACCGCGCGCGCCGCGCTGGCGGAGTACCTCGTCGACCGCCTGCCGCGGGCGTCGAGCCCGGCACAGGACGAGCTCGTCGACGCGATGACCCGCGAGCGGATCCTCGCGGCGACACGCGAACGGCGCGACCAGTCCGTGCGCGACGTCGTGGTGTTCCTGCACGGCGAGCCGTTCCTCGAACTCCTCGACGCCCTCGACGACGCCGTGGAGCGCCCGGCGCCGACCGCGTGGGCGCTCCGATCGCCGAAGAAGGTCGCCCAGGACGTCGGCGCCGAGGTGAAGCCGCACGTCCGTGAACTCGTGCGGGCCGCGGTGGCCGACGACACCTCCGACACCGCGGCCGAGCGCGAGGCCGCCGACCGCGCCACGACCGAGGCCGCCTGGCAGGCGACGATGCGCGCACGGCTGACGATGGACGTGCTCGGCGACGACGCGTTCCCGCACGCCCTGTGGAAGCGCATCGGGACCGCGGCCGACGTCCTGACCGAGCGGGTGCGGGCCCTGCACGCGCTCGACGCCCTGCGCACGACCGCGGCGATCGCGGAGCGCGGCGGCGAGGGCACGTTCGGCTACGGCGTCCTCGCGGGGGACCGGGTCCGGCTCGCGGAGGAGTCCTACGACGAGGCGGTGCACGCACTCAACCGCGTGTGAGCGTGCGGGCGCGCGCGGGCACGCCGTGCGCTTGGTGAGCAGAAATGGTCGGGTGCCCACGGGCAACCCGACCATTCCTGCTCACGAGGTCGTCACGCGGTGGGCGCTTCGTCCGCCAACCCGAGCACGTCGAGGAGCCACGCGAGTTCGAACGCCCGCTCCTTCCACGAGTCGTAGCGCCCGCTCACGCCGCCGTGGCCCGCCGCCATCTCGGTCTTCAGCAGCACCGGCGCACCGACCTCCCGCAGTCGAGCCGTCCACTTCGCGGGCTCGACGTACAGCACGCGGGTGTCGTTGATCGACGTCACGGCGAGGATCTTCGGGTACTGCACGTCGTCGCGCACGTTCTCGTACGGCGAGTACTCGCTCATGTACCGGTAGACCTCGGGGTCGTGCAGCGGGTCGCCCCACTCGTCCCACTCGATCACCGTCAGCGGCAGGTCGGGGTCGAGGATGCTCGTCAGGGCGTCGACGAACGGCACCGCCGCGAGGATCCCGGCGAAGCGTTCCGGTGCGAGGTTCGCCACGGCGCCCATGAGGAGCCCGCCGGCACTGCCGCCCTCGGCGACGAGGCGGTCGGCGGTGGTGCGGCCGGAGTCGATGAGGTGCCCGGCGACGGCGACGAAGTCCGAGAAGGTGTTCTTCTTCGTGAGGGTCTTGCCGTTCTCGTACCAATGCCGACCCATCTCGCCGCCACCGCGGACGTGCGCGACGGCGAACACGACGCCGCGGTCGAGCATCGACAGGCGCATGACGCTGAACCCGGGGTCGATGGAGTGCTCGTACGACCCGTAGCCGTAGAGGTGCAGCGGCGCCGGGCGCTCGGTGTCGACCGCGTCACGGCGCCACACGAGCGAGATCGGCACGCGGGTGCCGTCGTCGGCGGTGGCCCAGTCGCGCTCCTGCACGTAGTCGGACGGGTCGTACCCGCCGAGCACCGGCTGGCGCTTCAGGACCGTGACCTCGCCGGTCGCGAGGTCGAGGTCGCTCACCTCGGACGGGGTGACGAACGACGTGAAGCCGATCCGGAGCGTCGGCTGGTCCCACTCCGGGTTGCCCCCGAGCCCTGCGGAGAAGAGGGCCTCGTCGAAGGGGACCTCGTGGGCGTCGCCGTAGCCGTCACCCTCGATCGGGATGATCGCGACGCGGGGGAGGGCTTCGGACCGGTACTCGAGCGCGAGGTGCCCGGCGAAGGCGTCCACCGACTCGATGCGTCGCTCGGCGTGGTGCGCGACGACGACACGGCGGTCCCGCTCGGAGGTCGGGTCGTCCGCCGGGACGTCGACGAGCTCGAAGTTCTCGGCGCCGTCGTTGTGCAGGACCAGGAAGCGGTCGCTGCCGCCGACGATCGCGTGCTCGATCTCGTACTCGACGCCCTCGCGTCGCGGCCACACGACCTGGAACTCGCCGGTCGGGTCCGCCGCGTCGAGGACGAGCGCCTCGGAGGTGATCTTCGAACCGAGCTCGATCACGATGTACTGGGACGACCGGGTGACGCCGACCCCGACCCAGTAGCGGTCGTCCGGCTCCTCGAAGACGACCACGTCGTCCGCCGCGGGGCTGCCGACGGTGTGCCGCCAGATGCGGTTCGGACGCCACGAGTCGTCGACGGTGGGGTAGAAGACGAAGCGGCCGGACGGGTCGAACGTCGCGCCGGACCCGGTGTTCGGGATCTCGTCCCCGAGGTCGGCGCCGGTCGTGAGGTCCCGCACGTGCAGGGTGTAGCGCTCGTCGCCCTCGACGTCGATGCCGTAGACGAGTCGCGTGCCGTCGTCGCTGATGTCGTAGGAGCCGAGCGAGAAGAAGTCGTGCCCGGCCGCGAGGGCGTTGCCGTCGAGGACGACCTGCTCGCCCGGGAGCGTGGCTTCGCCCTCGGCCACCGTCGGCGGGGTCCAGTCGTTCGGCCCGGTGATCGGCGCCCGGCAGTGCACGCCGTACTGGCTGCCCTCGGCCGTGCGGGTGAAGTACCACCAGTCGCCCATGCGGACGGGCACCGAGAGGTCGGTCTCCTGCACGCGGTTCTTCACCTCGGTGAAGATCTGGTCGCGCAGTCCGTCGAGGTGCGCCGTCGCCTGCTCGGTGTGCGCGTTCTCGGCCTCGAGGTAGGCCAGCGTGTCCGGGGACTCCTTGTCACGCAGCCACTCGTAGTCGTCGACGAAGTCGATGCCGTGGTGGGTCCGTGTCACGGGCCGCTTGGCGGCGGTGGGCGGGGTGGCCTGGGTGTGCTCGCTGCTCACCACCCCACCCTATTCGCCCGGTGCGTGACGACGTCGTGGACGCGGTCGGTGAACGCCGTCACCGCATCGGCAGCGGCGACCCCGAGCCACGCGCGTCGCCGGCGCCGCTCGGTGACCGATCGGAGGGCCCCGATCCGGCACAGGTCGTCGGTCACGGCGTCGATCGCTACGGCATCGCCGCCGAGCAGGTGCTCGAGGTGTTCCTCGGTGACGACGGGATCGTCGACGAGGGTCCGGGCGACGGCGTCGTGCGCCCGTGTCGGCCACCACGACGACGCGCGGGCGTCGGCGGAGGGGGCGAGGGGAGGCACCGCCACCGCGGCTTCGTCGAGGAGCAGCGCGGTGGCGGTTGCCTCGTCGCACACCGTGCCGACGGCGATCGCGAGGTCGCGGACCCACTCGTCGACGGCACCGCGGCGGGAGCGGTCGAGGTGCCAGAAGTACCGGTCGCGTTCGGCGACCAGTGCGGTCGCGACCGGCGCGGTGACGACGCGTGCGAGACCACGACGGCGCAGCACGGCGGCGATGAGCGCGCGACCGATCCGCCCGTTGCCGTCGGTGAACGGGTGGATGGACTCGAACTGGGCGTGCGCGATGGCCGCCTGCGCGATCGGGTGCAGGTCGTCGCGGGCCAGGAAGGCGAACAGGTCGTCCATCAGCTCCGGCACGAGCCCGGGTGGTGGCGGGACGTGCCGCGCGAGCCGGGGTGTGGCGCCGCCGCCGATCCAGTTCTGCACGTCCCGCCAGCGCCCGGCGGACGGGCCGTCGACCGGGTCGTCGCGCAGGAGCCGGTGGTGCGCCGCGAGCACGGCCCGTTCCGAGATCGTGCCGGACGCGGCGGAGGACACGAGCGTCTCGATCGCGCCGCCGGCCCGGACCATCGCCGTCGCGCTCCGGTTCGCCCGGACGCCGACCACCGCCCGCGCGAGGTCGTCGAGCGTGGCGTGCTCGTCCTCGATGCGGGAGGAGGAGACGGCCTCGGTCCGGTCGAGCAGGCGACCGAGCACGGCGAGCCGGTCGCCGTCCTGCTCGTCGAGGGCCACGAGCGCGGCGGCGGCCCGGTCGAGGAGGGCCGCGGTGTCGGCGTCCGGGACCCAGGGGAGTCGGGCGATGCGCGGCGGGACGGACGCCACCACCGACGTCGTCTCGCGGTCGTGCCGCGGGCCGCGCACGCTGCTGCGCCACGGGACCGTGACGGTGGTGTGGGACGGCCAGGGGTGCTCGGTCCGGGGCATCGGTTCCTCCACGTGGGACGAGACGGGACGACGCGTCGATGCTGGAGCACGCCCGGCCGCCGCCGCGAGGAATCTGCATGTCGTGTGCACGGCCGCGGTGTCCGTGCCCGTGGGTACCGTGGTGCCATGAGCAACTCCTTCGTCGTGACGAACGCACACGTGGTCCCCGTCGCCGCTCCCGAGTTCGACGGCGGCGCCGTCGTGGTCGAGGACGGACGCATCACCGCGATCGGCCCGGACGTCTCGCCCCCGGCCGGGCTGCCGGTCGTCGACGCCGCGGGCGCGTGGCTCGTCCCGGGCTTCGTCGAGTCGCACGGGCACGTCGGCATCCACGAGGAGGCCAACGGCGAGGTGGGCAACGACACGAACGAGATGACCGGCCCGAACATGGCCGGCGTGCGCGCCATCGACGCGATCGACATCGACGACGAGGGCTTCCGTGACGCCCTCGCCGGCGGCATCACCTCGATCGTCGTCAAGCCCGGGTCGGGGAACCCGATCGGTGGCCAGACCGTCGCGATCAAGACCTGGGGCGGCCGCACGATCGACGAGCAGCTCATCTCCGACGCGGTGAGCATCAAGAGCGCGCTCGGCGAGAACCCGAAGCGCGTGTACGGCGGCAAGGGCCAGACCCCCTCCACCCGGCTCGGCGTCGCGAAGATCATCCGCGACGCCTTCGTCGAGGCCCAGAACTACCGTGCCGCCCGCGACGCCGCGGCCGCGAAGGGCGACCCGTTCGCCCGCGACCTCTCGAAGGAGGCGCTCGTCCGCGTCCTCGACGGTGAGCTCGCGTGGGACCAGCACACCCACCGCCACGACGACATCGCCACCGCGATCCGGCTGGCCGAGGAGTTCGGGTACCGCCTCGTCGTGAACCACGGCACCGAGGCGCACAAGATCGCGCACGTCCTCGCCGAGAAGGACATCCCGGTCATCTACGGCCCGCTCTTCACGAGCCGCTCGAAGGTCGAGCTCCGCGACCGCGGGATCCCGAACCTCGCGGCGATCGCGGCCGCCGGGGTCCGTGTGGCGATCACGACGGACGCCCCGGTCGTCCCGATCGGCATGCTCGTCGACCAGGCCACCGCCGCGGTGAAGGAGGGGCTGCCCCGGCAGACCGCGCTCGAGGCGCTGACGACGAACCCCGCCGACTTCCTCGGGTTCGGGGACCGCGTCGGCCGCCTCGCCGAGGGCTACGACGCCGACCTCGTCCTGTGGGACGGCGACCCGCTCGACGCGACCAGCCGCGCGACGCGCGTCTGGATCGCGGGCGAGTCCGTCTTCGAGTGGGCGGACGGTACGGGCGTCACCACGCCGCGCTGGTAGCGACCGCAGCCGGACGGGAGGCGCGGTGCGGGCCCGCACCGCGCCTCCCGTCGATCGCGGGGTCAGCCCACCGACGGCACGGCGGGTCTCAGACCTCGCGCGCGAGCAGGAAGTCGTTGATGCGCGTGGTGAGGGCCGCGTCGATCTCCCGCGCGACGCCGTTCACCGACCGGATCGGGGCCGCCTGCCGCACGCTCGAGACGAGCCAGGCCGCGTCGGCGGCGTGGAAGTCGTCGAGCGTCACGAGCTCGTACGCGGTCTCGATCCCGGCGTCCTCGGCGAAGCGGAACACGTCGGCCTGCGTCGTGCCGGCGAGGATCCCGATGTCGGTGCGCGGCGTCACGAGCCGACCGCCGACGGACAGGATCAGGTTCGCGCGCGTGCCCTCGAGCACGTAGCCGTCGGTGGAGACGAACACCGCGTCGTCGGCGCCGCGTCGACCGGCCTCGCGGAGTGCCGCCATGTTCACCGCGTACGAGAGCGTCTTCGCGCCCTGCAGCAGCCACGGCGAGGTCCGCTCGACGTCGTGCCGGTACCCGCGGTCGAGCGTGACGACGGAGATGCCCTCGGTGCGGGCAGCCGTCGAGTCCGGGGACGGTGCCGCGTAGACCCACCCGGTCGGTCGCCCGGAACCCTCGACACCGCGCGTGAGGACCGTCTTCACCGCGGCCTCGCGCACCGGGTCGAGCCGCGCGCACACCGCCTCGATCGCCTGTCGCCAGGCGTCGACGTCCGGCGCGGGCAGGTCGAGCATCGCTGCCGAACGGGTGAACCGGGCGAGGTGCGGCTCGAGCGCCTGCGGGTGCCCGTCGATGACCGTGATCGTCTCGAACACCCCGTCGCCGCGGATGATCCCGAGGTCCTGCACCTGGATGTGCTCCTCGAGCGGCTTCGCCCACGTGAACGTGTCCGCCGCGGGGTCGTGCGGTGCGGCGTCGCGGGAGGGCTGGTTCAGGACGGCGAGGACGGTTTCGGTCATGGGACCATCCAACCGCAGCCCGACGGCGAGCGGGTCAGCCGGCCTCGGGCAGCGCGCCCATCAGCTTCCACACCGCCGGCGTGAGCTCGGGGTGCTGCAGCGCGATGCGACGCAGGCGGTGGTACTCCTCGCCCATCCGGGTGCCCTGCCCGGACGCGGGGTGCATCGACCACTGCGCGCTCCGCTGCCCGATCGCGGCGTCGAGCTCGACGGCGTCCGCGCGGAGGATCAGCACGACCTGCTCGTCGACGGTGGGCAGCGTCGGCATGAACTCCCACGGGTCCTCGCCCTGGCGGCTGCGGTGCTCGACGATCATCGAGATCTCCTCGGCCGCCTCGGCGCGCAGCACTTCGAGGCTGCGCCCGGTCCTGCCCGGCTCAGCCATGGTGCCCCCGCAGCACGCCTGCCATGGAAAAAGCGTACGCCACTTCTCGGCAGCGCCCGGACGCCCCAGCGCCGCGGCGTCCGCCACACTGGACGGGTGACTCCACGCGATATGAGCAAGTCCCAGCACCCCGCCGTGGTCGTGGTCTACCTCGTGCGCGACGGCGCGGCCGGACCCGAGGTGCTCCTCGGCGAGAAGCGGCGCGGCCTCGGCACGGGCCGGCTCGTCGGCCCCGGCGGGAAGCGGGAGCCGGGCGAGAGCGCGGTCGAGACCGCGGTGCGCGAGGTCGCCGAGGAGGTCGGCCTCGGGATCGAGACGGCCGACCTGGAGGCGCGGGGCACGTTGGACTACCGGTTCCCGTACCGTCCGTCCTGGTCCCAGGTCTCGGACGTCTTCGTCTGCCGCCGCTGGCAGGGCAGCCCGTCGGGCAGCGACGAACTCGAACCGCGCTGGGTCCCGGTCGACGCCGTGCCGTACGACGCGATGTGGGACGACGCGAAGTACTGGCTGCCGGGGGTGCTCGGCGGGGGCACGGTGCGGGCGCGGTTCACCTTCGCCGAGGACGACGCCACCGTGTCCGGCTACACCGGCACCGGGGTCGCCGCGCCGTCGGACGCCGAGCGGGGCGCCTAGCGCGTCTGCGTGCGGGTGCTGCCGGTGCGGGCTTCCTCGGCGGCGGCGATGACCTCGGCGTCACCGCTCCGGCCACCGAGCGGGCGCACGAAGAAGTCGATGATGCCGAACACGATCGCGCCGATCATCGCGAACATCGCCCAGCCGACGAACAGCCCGGCGACGTTCCGGCCGTCGGCGGGGGCGAGCAGGACGCTCGCGGCGTAGAACCCGACCGTCAGCACGAGGAACACGACGACGACGGTGACGAGGACGCGGTGCCAGGCGATGCGCGGGTTCATCCCCCCAGGATACGCGCCGGCCGCGGCGGATCGGTCCGCCGAGGTACCCCGTGCGCGTGCATCGTGCGACGTTCCACGCGTCGATCGACTCGCGTGGCGTCGGAGTGTGCGCACGCCCGGGGCACGCGACCGCCCTCCGGGGCCTAGCGGTCCGCGTGCCGCCCGTGCGGACGCTCACCGGCGCCGTCGACGGCGTGACCCGGTGCGTCGACGCGACCCGGTGCGTCGACGCGACCCGGTGCCCTGGAGCCGTCGGCCCGTGGGACGGGACGGGTGCGGGGGCCGGTACCGGCGCCTCCCGGACGCTGCGCCGGACCGGGCCGGTCGCTCCGCACCACCGGGATGCGACCCGTGGGCGTCGTCTCGGTCTCGAGCCCGTCGCGGCCGCCCATGAAGACGTCGCCGCCGACGCGCTCGTCCTCCCAGTCGTCGTCGCGGAGGACGCTCAGCGTCCCGGTCTCCGTCGAGGTCAGGCCGTGCCGCTCGAGCTCGGCGTCGCGCTGCTTGCCGAGGAACTCGCGGTTCGCGTTCTGGGCGTCCTGGAACATCGTGGTGCGGCCGGTGACGATGGCGCGGATGCGGCGGCGCTCCCACCACTTCTTGCCGAAGTACATGAGGACGAGTCCGGCCCCGGCGTAGCAGGCCATCGTGATGAGGCCGCGCGAGTACGACGGCCCGACGCCGTAGATCTGGTGCTTGATCATGTCGACCATGCTCGAGCCGACGACGACGTGGTTGAGCCACGCGAACGGCTCCGGCATGAACCACTTCGGGTAGGCGCCACCGGACGACGGCATCGACAGGAAGACGAAGCAGATCATGGCCGGCGCGGCGATGAACCGGCCGACGAAGTAGCTCAGGCCGTTGACCGCGAGACCGATCGCGACGATCCAGCCCCACGCGATGAGGACGAGCGGGAGGAAGTGGCCGTGGATCGCGCCGACGACCGGTCCCGCGAGGGTGTTCGTGATGAGCGAGATGACCAGACCGCCGACGACGATGACCGCCATGCGGGTGCGGTGCCGGAGCGGGCCGCCCATGATGCCGATGAACATCGCGACCATGTAGCCGCCGATGCACCAGGCGAGCATGACGTACATGGGGACCGTGCCGTACTCGTCCCATGCGGGGAGCGGGGCGAGCTCGGTCACGGTGGGGGCGGTGACGCCGATGCCCGTCAGGACGGTGCTGAGCGTCACCGGGACGAGCGAGGCGACCTGGAACTGGTGCGCCGTCGCCTTGAAGACCTCGTTCGTCGACGGGTCGTAGGCCACCGCCATGGTGCCCGCGAGCACGTCCCGCTTCGCCTGGGCGAGGGAGTCGTAGGTGTGGAAGAGGTACTCACCGGGGAGCGCCTTCTGCATCGCCTGGACGAGGGTCGGGTCGCTGCCGACGAGGGCCACGGGCACGTCGTGCGGGTGCGGGGCGTGGAAGGCGAAGACGTAGCAGAGGCAGAAGCCGACGATGAAGAACAGCGGCATCCAGAGCTGCAGGCCGATCAGCTGGAGCGAGGGGTGCAGCGTGCCGAACCAGCGGCGGTAGCGGCTGATGCGCTGCGGCTGGGGGACCGGCGCCTGTCGGACACGACCTCCGCCGGTCTGCCCGGTGCGAGCAGGGCGGGTGCCGGCGACCGGGGCGCCGCGTCGGGGCTTCGACCCGCCGCGGGTGGACGGGCGTGTGGCGCGCGGCTTGGGAGCAGCGGACTGCCGCGGCCCTCCGTCACGATCCGGGAGGTCGTTGTTCCTGGGGACGTCGTTCCGCGGCGTGCTCACTCGGCGATGCGCTCCTGTTCTGGGTCGGGCCGCCAGGATACGCCCGGGTCCCTGGCCGCGCCCGGCCTGCGGCCGGCCGGCGGCCCGCGCCTGCCTGGCGGCCTGCGCCCACCCGGCGGCCCGCGCCCGGCCGGCCGCGACCCGTCAGGACCGGCTGCGCGACGCCTGCGCCGAGTCCATCGCGAGCTCCTCGGCGTCGAGGGTCACGAGCACGCGGCGCATGACCTCCTCGTCGAGGTTGCCCTTCTCGCGTTCCTCGAGCACGATCTCGCGCCGCCGGTCGAGGAGCTCGCGCCGGATGTCCTGGATCTGCGCGCCCCGCAGTCGCATCGGGGCGTTCCGCTCCTCGTCCTCCTCCTCGAGCGCGTCCTGACGGAAGGTCTCGACCTGCCGTTCGAGACGCGCCTTCAACCGGTTCACGACGGAGTCGACGGCGTCGGCCCCGTACTGCGCCGACCAGTCCGGACGCCGCTTCTCGAGCAGCTCGATCGCCGCCTCGGTCGTGCGCTGGTTCAACCGCATCTCGCTGCGGACGTCCTCCTCGCCCTCGGCCGGGTCCTGCACCTTGAGTGCCCGGATCACGAACGGCAGCGTGAGTCCCTGCAGCAGGAGGGTCCCCACCGTCACGATGAACGCGATGATGAAGATGGTGTCCTGGGCCTTGATGTCGACGGGGTTCGCCACGACCGACACGGCGGCGGCGAGGGTCACCACGCCGCGCATGCCCGTCCACGAGATCACGGTCAGCTCGCGCCAGTTCAGCTTCGGTTCGGCCGTACCGCGCATCCACCGCAGGGACGGGTGCCCGCGGGACAGCTTGATGCGCAGGGGCCGGAACCACCTGCCGTTGAAGCGGTTGCGGACGTAGGACTCGAACACGAACAGCGGCCGCACGAGGATCACCACGACGAGCACCACCGCGGCGGCGGTGAGGGTCTGCCCGAGGCTCCGTTCGCTCTCGACGAGGTCCTGCACCACGGTGTTGAGCTGGAGGCCGATGAGGGCGAAGACGAAGCCCTCGAGGATGACGTCGATGCTCGTCCAGAGCGGACGCTCCTGCAGTCGGGTCGCGTAGCCCTCCTTCGGCGAGTTGTAGCCGATGTAGAGACCGGCGGTCACCACCGCGATGACCCCGGAGCCGGAGAGGTCCTCGGCGAGGATGTACGCGACGAACGGCAGCAGGATGCTCATGATCGTCTCGACCACCGGGTCGTTGATCCGCATCCGGATCCAGTGCACCGCGACGCCGAGGACGATGCCGACCGCCAGCCCGACGCCGATCGCGAGGCCGAAGATCCCGAGGTCCTGCCAGATCGTCAGCGAGGTGCCCGCCGCGATCAGGGTGAAGACCCGCACGAGCGTCAGGGACGCGGCGTCGTTGATGAGGCTCTCGCCGGACAGCACCGTCATGACGCGGCGGGGGAGCCCGAGCTTCCGACCGATCGCAGCGGCGGAAACGGCGTCCGGCGGGGCGACGATCGCGCCGAGCAGGATCGCGGCCGGCCAGTCCATGTCGGGGATGATGATGTACGCCGCGAGCCCGACGGCCAGCGCCGTGATGATCACGAGGAAGATGCCGAGTCGGCGGATCTGCTTGATCGACTGCCGGAAGCTCTGCCACGACACGTCGAGTGCCGCCGAGTAGAGCAGCGGCGGCAGGATGATCGTCAGGATGACCTCGGAGTCGATCTCGATCGGCGGCAGCCCCGGCAGGAACGACGCCGCGAGGGCGACGGCGGTCACGAGCAGGGGCGCCGGCAGTCCCTTGGCCCGGGCGAACCCGGTCACCGCGAGCGATCCGACCAACAGGATGAGGAGCTCGACGGTGTCCATGGCGTCCATTCTTCCATCGGAATGGTTCCGATCCTGAACGACTCCGCAGGCGGGATGAACGACAGGTGAACGACAGGGTTTGCCAGGGGCCGTCCCGCCTGGGACACTTGCCCGCGGTGGACATCACACTCATAGTCGTCCTGGTCATCGCGTTGGCCCTCTTCTTCGACTTCACAAACGGTTTTCACGACACCGCCAACGCGATGGCGACACCGATCGCAACGGGCGCCATGAAGCCCAAGGTGGCCGTCACGGTCGCCGCGGTGCTCAACCTCGTCGGTGCGTTCCTCAGCACTGCGGTGGCGACGTCGATCTCGCACGGCCTCATCAACGAGGGGCCGGGTGGCGTCGCGATCACCCCCGAGATGATCTTCGCGGGCCTCATCGGTGCGGTCGTCTGGAACATGATCACGTGGCTGCGCGGCCTGCCGTCGTCGTCCTCGCACGCGCTGTTCGGCGGGCTCATCGGTGCCGCGATCGTCGGCGCCGGGTTCGACGCCGTGAACTACGCGGCGCTGCTGACGGTGGTGATCATCCCCGCGTTCCTGTCGCCGGTGATCGCGGCGCTCGTGTCGTTCCTCTCGACCCGGATCGCGTACCGGATCACCCGTCGCCCGGTCTTCCCGAACGAGCGCGGCGGCTTCCGCATCGGCCAGGTCTTCACGAGCTCGATGGTGTCGCTCGCGCACGGCACGAACGACGCGCAGAAGACGATGGGCGTCATCACGCTGACGCTGATCGCCTCGGGAGCGCAGTCGACCGAGCAGGGCGTGCAGTTCTGGGTCGTGATCGCCTGTGCGCTCGCGATCGCCCTCGGCACGTACACCGGCGGGTGGCGCATCATCCGCACGCTCGGCTCGGGCATCACCGAGATCCGCGCGACGCAGGGCTTCGCGGCCGAGGCCTCGACGGCGGCGACGATCCTCGCCTCGAGCCACCTCGGGTTCGCGCTCTCCACCACGCAGGTGTCCTCCGGCTCGATCATCGGTGCCGGCCTCGGCCGCCGCGGGTCGAAGATCCAGTGGTCCACCGCGGGCAAGATCGTCATCGCCTGGTTCATCACCCTGCCGGCTGCTGCCGCCGTCGGTGCGGTCGCCTCCGGGATCGCCCTCCTCGGCGTCACCGGACTCGTCATCGACGCGGTCGTCGGTGCGGCGGTGATCCTCGGGCTGTACCTGTGGTCGCTCCGGAAGCCGCACGAGCAGGCTGCCGCGATCGAGGTGGACGTCGCCGCCAACGCGGTGTTCACCCGCAAGGAGCTGCGTGACCTGCAGCGGAAGAAGCGCGCCGAGACCGTCGCCGCGCGCCGAGCCGAGCTGAGCCGCGAGCGCACCCTGCGCCGCATGGCCGGTCGCAAGGGAGGACGTCGCTGATGGGTATCGACTGGTTCGCGTTCCTGACGGTCGCGATCGTCTCGCTCGTCGGCGCGTGCTTCGTGGTCACGGTCTACTCGATCGGCCTGCGCTTCTGGAGCGCGGCCGACACCCGCGCCGGCAAGTTCACCGTGAAGGACGACGGCACCATCGGTCCGGCGACGGTCGGGTTCCCGCACCCGTCGAACGTCACGACCGCCGTGCGCTGGCTCCGGACGCTGTCCGTCGCCTGCTTCGTCGTCTCCGGCGCGGCCGTGCTCTACGGCATCTACCTCATCGTCCCGCAGTTCCACTGACCGATCCGGCGCTGACCGGCGTGCGCGCCCTGGGCGCGACCCCCTGACGGCCCGGAGGCGCGGTGCCGGCCCGCACCGCGCCTCCAGGCCGTCTCCGCGTGGGTCCACCGCGCCGCCTGGATCGGGCGCGCGTCGCGACGCGCCCGCCCGGCCCGGGGCCCGGCCCCGACCGGCCGGACGGGCTACCCTCGTGGGCGTGACCGGCAACGAAGCAGCACAGACCCGTACCGAGACCGACTCCCTGGGGTCGCGCGACGTCCCAGCGGACGCGTACTGGGGCATCAACACCCTCCGCGCGCTCGAGAACTTCCCCATCACCTCGGTCCCGATCGCGGTCTACCCGGACCTCGTCGAGGCCCTCGCGACGGTGAAGCAGGCGGCGGCCCGGGCGAACAAGGCGATCGGGGTGCTCGACGCCGAGCGCGCCGACGCCATCGACCGTGCCGCGCAGGAGGTCCGCGACGGCGCGCTGCGCGACCAGTTCGTCGTCGACATCGTGCAGGGTGGCGCTGGTACCTCGACGAACATGAACACGAACGAGGTGCTCGCGAACCGGGCCCTCGAGCTCCTCGGGCGTGAGAAGGGCGACTACGCCTACCTGCACCCGATCGACCACGTGAACCGCAGCCAGTCGACGAACGACACGTACCCGACGAGCATCAAGCTCGCGATGATCCTCGGCGTGCAGCGGCTCACCGAGCAGCTGTCCCTGCTGTCCGACGCCTTCGCCGAGCGTGGGCACGCCTTCGCCGACGTGTTGAAGATCGGCCGCACGCAGCTGCAGGACGCGGTGCCGATGACCCTCGGGCAGGAGTTCACCGGCTTCGCGCACACCATCCAGGAGGACGTCCTCCTGCTCTCCAAGGTCATGCCGCTGCTCGCCGAGACGAACCTCGGTGCGACGGCGATCGGCACCGGGATCACGGCCGACCCCCAGTACCGCGACGAGGTGCGCCGGCAGCTGCAGGTCGCGTCCGGGCTCGACATCGTGACGGCGCCGGACCTCATCGAGGCCACGAGCGACGCCGGCGCCTTCATGACCCTGTCCGGCACCGTGAAGCGGAGCGCCGCGAAGCTCTCGAAGATCTGCAACGACCTACGGCTGCTCGCCTCGGGGCCGCAGGCGGGGCTCGGCGAGATCACCCTGCCCGCGCGCCAGGCAGGGTCGTCGATCATGCCGGGCAAGGTGAACCCGGTCATCCCCGAGGTCGTGAACCAGATCGCGTTCGCCGTCGTCGGCGCGGACACCACCGTCACCATGGCGGCCGAGGGTGGGCAGCTGCAGCTCAACGCCTTCGAGCCGATCATCGCCCACTCGATCCTGCAGTCGCTGCAGTGGATGGCGAGCGGCTGCGCGACGCTCCGGATCAACTGCGTGACGGGCATCGAGGCGAACGAGGCCAAGCTCGCGGCGCAGGTCGACACGAACGTCGGCGTCGTCACCGCGCTCACGCCGTACATCGGGTACGCGGCCGCGGCGTCGATCGCGCACACGGCACTGACGACCTCGACGCCCATCTCGACGCTCGTCACGGCGGCGGGGCTCATGGAGGAGGACCAGGTGCAGCGTGTCCTCAGCCCGGCCCGGCTCTCCGGGATCGAGCTGGCGACGGGGGCGATCCCGGTGGTCACCGAGGAGATGCTCGACCGGGCCGCGCGGGAGCGCTGAGCCGCGCGGGAGCGCGGGAACGCGGAATCGCGGGAGCGCTGAGCCGCGCGGGGCGCGTCTACGGCAGCGGCGGTTCGCCGACCCGCACCTGCCGGGCCATGTCCCGCAGGTGCGCCGCCGCCTCGGCCTCGGCCGGGTCGGCGTCCTCGTCGGCGGCCCGCTGCGCGGCGATCGTCCGGACGTGGTGCGCGGCGGCGATGTCGGCGTCCCGCCACCGGGCGAGCGTGAAGTTCCGCGTGACGTCCCGCAGCGGCAGCCGGATCGACTCGTCGGCCTCGATGCCGGCGAGCAGCTGGCGCATCCGGATCACCTCGGAGTCGAGCTCCCCGCCCACGACGAGCACGAAGTTCGAGATGTAGAGGTACACCAGCAGCAGGATCGCGCCACCGAGCCAGCCGTACGCCTTGTTGCCGCCGCCGACCGTCTCGACGTACAGCGAGAACCCGAGCGTCGCCAGCGCCCACGTCACGATCGCGAACCCGGCGCCCGCGGACACCCACCGCAGCTGCGGCGTCTTCACGTTCGGCGTGGCGTAGTAGAGCACCGCCACCATCACCACGAGGTCCGCGGCGAGGATCGGCCACTTCACGACGTTCCACAGGTCGTCGATCCACGGCGCCCACCCGAACGACCGGATGACGGCGGCGGAGATCGTCGGGGTGCCGAGCAGGATCACGATCGCGATCGCCCCGCCGGCCATCACGAGGAGCGTGACGAGGAGCATCATGCTGCGGAACTTCCAGATGCGCCGACCCTCCTCGACCTCGTACGCGGTGTTCATCGCCCGGCCGAACGCGGTCGCGTAGCCGGAGAGCGACCACAGCGTCAGGACGACCCCGATCGCGAAGCCGAGCCACGGGTTGTCGAGGGTGAGGAGCTGCCGGAGCGGACCCTCGAGGTGCGCGGCCGTCTCCGGGCGCACGATGAACCCGAGGATGCCGATGATGTCCTCGAGGCTGTCCCCCTGCCGGTCCACGATCGACAGCGCGGACACGACGGTCAGCGTCGTCGGGAACACCGTGAGGAGCGCGAAGAACGTGAGCGCCGCCGCCGCGTCGACGACGCGGTGCCGGATCACCGAGTGGTAGGTGCGCCGGACCACGGCGCGGACTCCCGTCCGCTGGAGGTCACGGGATGCGCTGTCCGGCATGCGTTGTACGGTACCCGACGCCTGCGGGCCGGGAGGTGCGTGCCGGGCCCGCACCGCGCCTCCCGTCCGGTGGGCGGTCGCGTCCGGCGGCCGCCCCGGCGTCAGTTCGCGTGCGGGTGCCGGGCGTCGTACCGGCGGAAGGACGGCACCGCACGGAGGAGCAGCGCGACCAGGCCGATGATGAGCACGCCGCCGATGATCGGCGGGTACGCGATGCCGGCGGCCACCACGAGCCCCGCGTAGAGGTCGCCGAGCCGCGGGCCCCCCGTGACGACGACGATGAAGATGCCCTGCAAGCGCCCACGCATGCCGTCCGGCGACGCCGCCTGCAGGATCGTGTTCCGGAACACCGAGCTGACGTTGTCCGCGCCGCCGGCCGCCGCGAGGAAGAGCGCCGCCAGGCCGAGCGCCGGCAGGATGCCGGTGGTGAACGCGTCGCCCTGGCGACCGCCGAGCGCGTGGGCGCAGGCGATGACCACGCCGAACGCCGCGATCGCGCCGCCGTAGGCGGTGATCGCCCAGCCGACCGCCTCGCCCTGGCGGCGGACGTGCCCGAGCGGACCGGAGAAGACGCTCGAGAGCAGGGCGCCGATCGCGTACGCGGCGGTGAGGGTGCCGACCGTGATCGACCCGCCGCCGATCACGAGCGCGCCGATCGCCGGGAAGAGCACGCGCGGCTGCCCGAACGTCATCGCGACGATGTCGAGCACGAACGTCATGGTGATGTTCCGGGAGCGTCGGAGGAACCGCGCACCCTCGACGAGCGAGCCGAGCCCCGGCCGGAGCGCGTCGCGGTCGGCGGCCATCCGCGGCAGGGTGAACACCCCGAGGAACGCGAAGGTGAACAGCACGACGTCGATCGTGTAGGTCGGGGCGAAGCCGACGGCCGCGATGAGCACGCCCGCGACCGCGGGACCCACCGTGACCTGGAAGCCCGAGGCGATGCCACCGAGGGCGCTCGCCGCGGGGAGCAGGTCGGTGCCGACCAGGCGCGGCACGATCGCCGAGCGCGAGGCGTTGCTGACGGTCGCGGCGACGGCGTTCACCGTGGCGAGCACGTACAGCAGGGCGACGCTGTGGAGCCCGAGCCAGGCGTGCGTGGCGATCAGGGCGACCGCGGCCCAGGCGATGATCGCGGACACGAGGGCGACCGTGCGCCGGTCGAAGGCGTCGGCGAGCATCCCGCCGTAGAGGCCGGCGACGATCATCGGCAGCAGCGCGATCACGCCGACGAGGGCGACCGCGAAGGTCGAGCCGGTGATGTCGTAGACCTCGAGGCCGACGGCGACGGTCGTCATCTGCGTGCCGATGCCGGCGATCGCGGTCCCGAGCCACAGCCTGGCGAAGGCGGGGGAGCGGCGGAGCGGGGTGAGGTCGGCGAGGAGACGGCGTCGGCGCGCGTCGGTCGGTGTGGATGATGTCACGGTGGAACCATTCTGGGGGCTGGACGGTCGGTGCGCCTGCCGTTGTCCACCTCTGGTTGACTGGCGGGCATGACTGACCTGAACAGCAAGCCCGAGTTCGACGCCCCCGAGGGCCCCGCCCCCACCGAGCTCGTCGTCACCGACATCGTCGAGGGCTCCGGCGACGTGGCCTCCGCCGGGTCGACCGTCAAGGTGCACTACGCCGGCGTCGAGTACGAGACCGGCGAGGAGTTCGACAGCTCGTGGAACCGCGGCGAGCCGATCGACTTCCCGCTCGCGGCCCTGGTGCGCGGCTGGCAGGAGGGCATCCCCGGCATGAAGGTCGGCGGGCGCCGCAAGCTCGTCGTCCCGCCGGAGCTCGCCTACGGCCCCGCGGGCGGCGGCCACTTCCTGTCCGGCAAGACCCTGATCTTCGTCATCGACCTGCTCGGGGTCCGCTGATGCAGGTCGGCGCCCCGACCATCGAGCTGAACGACGGCCACCGCTTCCCGGAGCTCGGCCTCGGCACGTACGGCCTGAACGGCGACGAGGGCGCGGCGGCGGTCGGCACCGCGCTCGCGGGCGGCTACCGGCTGCTCGACACGGCGCTGAACTACGGCAACGAGGACGCCGTCGGCAAGGCCGTCCGCGAGTCCGACGTCGCGCGCGAGGACATCGTCGTGACCTCGAAGCTCCCCGGGCGCCACCACGGCTACGACGAGGCACACCGGTCCATCGACGAGACCCTGGGCAACCTCGGTCTCGACTCCGTCGACCTGTACCTCATCCACTGGCCGAACCCCTCGGTGGACAAGTTCGTCGACACCTGGAAGGCCTTCGTCGACCTGCGCGACAGCGGCAAGGTGCGCTCGATCGGCGTCTCGAACTTCACGCCGGAGCACCTGCGCCGCATCGTGGACGCGACGGGCGTCGCGCCGGCCGTGAACCAGGTCGAGCTGCACCCGTACTTCCCCCAGGCGGAACTGCGGAAGGTGCACCAGGAGCTCGGCATCGTGACCGAGAGCTGGAGCCCCCTGGCGAAGCGGTCGGAACTGCTCAGCGAGCAGCCCGTCGTCGACGCCGCGGCCGCGCACGGGGTCGCACCCGGCCAGGTCGTGCTCCGCTGGCACGTCCAGATCGGTGCCGTCCCGGTGCCGAAGTCCGGCGACGCGGACCGGCAGCGCGAGAACCTCGACGTCTTCGGCTTCGCGCTGACCGACGACGAGGTGGCGGCGATCTCCGGCCTCGAGCGCGGACGCCTCTGGGACGGCGACCCGGACACGCACGAAGAGATGTAGGAAGTCTCACTTCGGGATGGGGGGACTACACTGGGTTCCCCTGTCCCGAAGGGTTGTGTGTGTCCGAACCGACCGAGATCGACCGCGAGCGCGGCTACGTGGACGGCCTCTTCGGCCGTCTCGACGAGCTGACCGCCGAGGCCGAACAGCGTCTCGCCGAAACCCGCCGCCAGGCGGTCGGCGGGAACCACCAGAGCCGCAGCGAGCGCGATGCGTACGCCCGGCTCTACGAGGACACCATCGTGACGCTCGAACGCGTCGGCGACCGGCTGGTGTTCGGTCGGCTCGAGGTGTCCGAACCGGACAGCGACGAGGACGCCTTCCGCTACATCGGCCGCGTGGGCCTGCGGGACCGTGACCACCGTCCGCTCCTGCTCGACTGGCGGGTCCCCGGGGCGAGCGCCTTCTACCAGGCGACCGCGGCGCACCCGATGGGCATGCGCGCCCGTCGGCACCTGACGCTCGACGGCCGCAGCGTCATCGGCGTCGAGGACGAGGTCTTCGACGCCAGCCTCTACGACGACGAGCGCACCCACCTGCAGGGCGAGGGCGCGCTCCTCGCCGCGGTCACCGCCGAGCGCACCGGCCGGATGACCGACATCGTCGCGACGATCCAGGGCGAGCAGGACCGCATCATCCGGTCGCCGCTCGAGGGCGTGCTCATCGTCCAGGGCGGCCCCGGTACCGGCAAGACCGCTGTCGCCCTGCACCGTGCCGCGTACCTGCTCTACTCCTACCGCGAACGACTCCGGGGCTCCGGCGTGCTCATGGTCGGCCCGTCGCCGGCGTTCCTCACCTACATCGAGCAGGTGCTGCCGTCGCTCGGCGAGACCGGCGTGGTGATGGCCTCGCTCGGCTCGCTCTACCCGGGCGTGCACGCCACCCGGCACGATCAGCGCGACGTCGCCGCGGTGAAGGGCTCGGCCGAGATGGCGCAGCTGCTCCGTCGTGCCGTGAAGTCCCGCCAGGTCGTCCCGACCGAGTCGGTCACGCTCGACGTCGAGGGGGAGCGGCTCGTCGTGCCGCCCGAGCTCGTCGCCGACGCCATGAGGCGCGCGCAGGACCGCGGGAAGCCCCACAACGCCGCCCGCGTCACGTTCAACAAGATCGCCCTCGACGCGATGACACGCCTGCTCGCCGAGCAGCTCCGTGAGCGCGGGACCACCGTCGACGAGGCGGACGAGAAGGTCCTGCGCGAGGACATCCGCTCGTCGTACGACGCCCGCGTGCTGCTCAACACCGCGTGGCTGCCGCTGCCGCCCGAGAAGTTCCTCGAGGACCTGTACGCCCGACCGAACTGGCTCGCCACGCTCACCCCGCACTGGACCCCGGAACGCCGGGCACTCCTGCTGCGCGACCGCGGTGCCGAGTTCACGGTCGAGGACGTCCCGCTCCTCGACGAGGCCGCCGAGCTCCTCGGCCCGTTCGACCCCACCGGCGGGGCCGCGAAGCGTGCGGCCAAGGCGAGCCGCAACCGCGACATCGAGAACGCCCGCCAGGCGATCGAGAACATGGGGGTCGAGGGCATCGTCACGGCCGAGCAGGTCGCCGGGTCCTTCGCCGAGGGCGGCGACCCCCGCTCCACGGCCGAGCGCGCCGCCGAGGACCGCGAGTGGACCTACGGCCACATCGTCGTCGACGAGGCGCAGGAGCTCTCGCCGATGCAGTGGCGCGTGCTCGCCCGCCGGAACCCGCTCCGGTCGTTCACCATCGTGGGCGACATGGCGCAGGGGTCCTCGCCCGGGGCCGCGCGCTCGTGGGACGACGTGGTCGGCGCCCTCGCCCGTCGTCGTCGGGGTCGTGCGCCGCTGGTGCCGATCGAGCACCGCGTCGAGGAGCTCACCGTGAACTACCGCACCCCGCGGTCGATCGTGCTCGCCGCTGGGGAGTTCGCCGACGCGGCGGGGTTGATGGTCACGAAGACCGAAGCCGTCCGCGACGGTGACCCCGTGCAGCGCGTCACGTCCGATCGGGCAGCGGTGCTCGACACGGTCGCCGCGCTCGTCGAGGCCGAACGAGCCGCGATCGGCAGCGGCACGACCGGTGTCATCGTGCCCGAGGCCGACGTCGACGCCGTCCGGGAGCGCTTGGCCCGGACGACGGCGGACGTCCGGTCGCTCGGGTCGCCCCGGCCGGGGTCCGTCACGGTGCTCACGGGTGCCGATGCGAAGGGCCTCGAGTTCGACGGCGTGCTGCTGGTCGATCCGGAGCGGGTCGGACAGGACGCGGCTCGTGCGGCTGCTGCCGTGTACGTCGCGATGACGCGCCCGACGCGTCGCCTGACCGTCGTCGACGTCACCTGAGGGCCGCCCGCGGCACGTCGTGCGCGCGTCGTGCGGGTCACGTCGCGCGCGCGTCGTGCGGGTCACTTCGCGCGCGCGTCGTGCGTCGTGCGAGCCACTTCGTGAGCAGGAATGGTCGGGTGCGCGCGGGCGACCCGACCATTTCTGCTCACCAAGCGCACTGGCGCGGGCGCGCGGGCGCGAGCGGACGGGAGGCGCGGGGCGCGTCCGTCAGGTCGGGGCGCCCTCGGTCCGCACGCGCGTCACGAGTGCCGCCCACGGGCCGTCGAGGCGGGTGCCGGGGATCGTGACCGTCGTCCGTTCGACGGTGATCGTCCACGTGAAGTCGTCGCGGACGCCCGGTGCCGGGGCGCTCGGGGCGTCGCGGGGGAGCGCCCCGACGAGCTCCGACCACCCGGCGGGGTCGTCCGACGCATCGGTGTCGACGCGCCACCCCCTGGTCGTGCCGGCGATGCCCCCACTGCGGCGGACGTCGATGTGCATGGTGCCGACGGTACGCCGACGGCCTGGTTCAGTCGAGCACGCTCACCGTCCGCCAGGCGTCCGCGACGGCGGTGTGCTCGGCGGAGCCGTCGCCGAAGCGGGTGCGGGCGGCGTCGACCGTGACGGCCGCGAACCCGGCGAAGTCGATCGACGCGGTCACCGCGCTCGACGTGAGGGCGTCCCACCAGACGGTGCCGGCCCCCTCCCACGCGTTGCCCCCGATGGCGGTGGCGGCGAGGTAGAACGCGTGGTTCGGGATGCCGGAGTTGGTGTGCACGCCGCCGGAGTCCTCGGTGGTGTCGACGTACCCGGCCATGGTCGCGGGCTGCGGGTCCTTGCCGAGCACCGGGTCGTCGTACGCGGTGCCCGGTGCCTTCATGGACCGCAGGGCGACCCCGTGCACCGCCGGTGTGAAGAGCCCCTCGCCGATGAGCCACGACGCCTGGTCGGCGCTCTGGCGCCTCGCGTACTGGGCGACGAGCGAGCCGAACACGTCGCTGATCGACTCGTTCAGCGCGCCGGACTGCCCCTCGTACGTCAGGTCGGCGGTGTACTGCGTCACACCGTGCGCGAGTTCGTGGCCGATGACGTCGACCGCGATCGTGAAGCGCTCGAAGACCTCGCCGTCACCGTCGCCGAAGACCATCCGGCTGCCGTCCCAGTAGGCGTTGTCGTAGTCCTGCCCGTAGTGCACCGTGGCGTCGAGGGGCAGCCCGACGCCGTCGATCGACACCCGTCCGAACACCTCGAGCCAGAAGGCGTGCGTGTCGCCGAGGCCGGTGTACGCCTCGTCCACCGCGGCGTCACCGGTGACCGGGTCGCCCTCGCGCCGGACGGTCGTGCCGGGCAGGGTCGTGCCCCCGTGGGCGTCGGAGATGGTCCGCTTCGGCGAACGGTCGACCGTGCCGCTGACGCCCTGCGGCGGAACCCGGTGGTCGTGCTTCGGTCGCTGCACGGTGTCGAGCGAGGCCAGCGCCGTCCGGGCGGCCGACGACGCACGGGGGAAGCCCTGGGCGTCGGCCACGGCGCGGAGCAGGTACGGCGGGACGACGGATCGGATGCGGTCGCGCGGGGTCATGGCGTCATGCAACCACCGGGCACCGACACCGCCCTCAGCCCTCCTTGCGGTTCTCCACGAGGGCGAGCGCGTAGGACTCCCACCACACGCCGGCAGGGGGTCCGCCGTTGCAGGTGCCGTCGCTCAGCCCGGGCGTCTTCACCCAGAGCAGGGCGTCGAGCCGGGTGGAGCCGCGGGTGACGTGCGGGGTCTGCCCGAGCCCCGCGCCCTCGGGGTTGCACCAGGTGCCGCGCCAGCCCTGCCCGTTGCGCGAGACGTCGATGACGAAGTGCGGGTCGCCCCCGATCGCGTCGGCGAGCCGGTCGGCCCAGGCGCGTTCCTGGTCGACGCGGTAGAAGTTGGACACGTTCGTGAAGAAGCCCTGCACCCGGTCGACCCCGGCCTCGCGCAGCCACCGCGCCATCGTCGCCGTCGGCACGCGGTTCTCGTTCCCGCCGTCGAGGTAGACGGTGAGGCCGTGCCCGGTGAGCTCGTCGACGGCCTTGCGGAGCAGCGGCAGGCGGTCGCGTTCGAGGCGCTTGCACACCTGGATCTGGGCGATGGCGTCGGGTTCGACCAGGACCACCGCGTGCGAGCCGGCCATCGCTCGCACTGCCGACCGGACCCACGGCAGGTACGCGTCCGCCGCGGTCCCGCCCTTCGAGTAGCTGCCGCAGTCGCGGTCGGGGACGTTGTAGAGGACGAACACCGGTGTCTTCCGTTGCCGCTCGGCGCTGCGGACGACGTCCCGGATGGTCTGACGCGTCTCGGACACCGAGGTGTTCGTCAGCCAGGTGGCGATCGGCTGGTCGGCGATCACGGCGATCTTCCGCGCCGTCGCGCTGTCGCCGTCGGCCCGCGCCGTGGCCTCGCGTCGGCCGGGTTGGTTCTCGGCGGCGGGCTGCTCGGCGAGTCCGCCGGGGAAGACCTCGGCCGCCGTCTTCCGCTCGGCGACCTGCCGGCCCGTCGGTGCGGTGTCTCGGGGGAGCACCAGCACGAGCGTCACGACGAGTGCGGCGACCACGACCGCGGCGAGCCCGATCCAGGTCCACTGGCGGCGGCCGGGGCTCCGGCGTGCACGGGTTCCGTCGAGGCTCGGCATGCGCCCATGCTCGCAGGTGTGACCCGCACGCGGCCAGGCCCGGAGGACGCACCGGGCGTTCACCCAGCGTGGCCGTCGGTTCTTGCCAGGACGGTGCCCCAGACTGTCCGGATGTTCCGGAAGCTCCTCCTCCTCGCCCTGACCGCGGCGTACGCCTGGGTGATCTGGCGGATAACCCTCACGCCGCAGGTCTTCACCTCGGCGCAGAACTCCCTCGTCCTGCACGCCATCGCCTGGGTGCAGCAGCTCCCGCACGGCGCGTGGTTCACGTACGAGCGCACGGAGTTCCTCGCCAACATCGCGATGTTCGTCCCCGTCGGCATGCTCGCCGCGCTCTGGCTCCCGCGTCGGTGGTGGATCCTCGGCGCACTCGTCGCCGTCGTGCTGTCCACCGGGATCGAGTTCGCGCAGGCCACCTACCTGCCGTACCGCGTCGCCGATCCGCGCGACGTCCTGTCCAACGGGCTCGGCGGCCTGCTCGGCGCCACCCTCGTCGGCCTCGTCCGGAGCCTGCTGCCGGCTCCGCGGCGGCGTCGACTGCGTGCCAGGACGGCGTGAGGATCTGGTAGTCTTGCGCGGTTGCCGTCGAACGGCCGCGGACAAAGAGCGCTCGTGCATCAGGCACGGGCACCGCGCAACGGACAGGAAGGGGATCATCCATGGCACTTGACGCGAAGGTCAAGCAGGAGATCATCGAAGAGTACGCGACCCACCCGGGCGACACCGGATCCCCCGAGGTCCAGGTCGCCGTTCTGACGCGTCGCATCAACGACCTGAACGAGCACCTCAAGGAGCACAAGCACGACCACCACTCGCGTCGTGGTCTGCTGCTCATGGTCGGTCAGCGTCGCCGTCTCCTCGGTTACCTCTCCGACGTCGACATCGCCCGCTACCGTGCGCTCATCGAGCGTCTCGGCCTGCGTCGCTAGTCGACCGACCCACGGCTTGACCGAACGCCCCGGCCCTCGAACGAGGACCGGGGCGTTCTCCGTTCCCACGGGAATGCTTGCGGCAGCGGCGCGGTTCGGTACGATGTTCATGCAAATGCATCGAAAGTCGGGATCCACCATGACCACCATCGCCGTCGTCTCCGCCGGGCTCTCCGAGCCCAGCTCCACCCGCCTGCTCGCCGACCGCCTCGGCGAGGCCACCGTCGCGGCGCTCGCGGCACCGAGTCCGTCCGGACTGCCAGGAGGCGCGGCGCACGTCCGGCACGTCGACCTGCGTCCGCTGGCGCACGAGATCACCGACGCGATGCTCACCGGGTTCGCCGCGCCGGCGCTGTCCGCCGCGACGGCGACCGTCGTCGAGGCCGACGCCGTCGTGTTCGTCACGCCGATCTTCACCGCCGGAGTGAGCGGCCTCGCGAAGTCGTTCCTCGACGTGCTCGACAAGGACTCGCTCGCCGACATGCCGGTCCTGCTCGGGGCGACCGGCGGCACCGCACGGCACTCGCTCGCGATCGACCACGCGCTGCGTCCGGTGTTCGCGTACCTCCGCGCCGCCGTCGTCCCCACCGGGGTGTTCGCGGCCACGGACGACTGGGGGAGCGCCGGGGACTCGGCCGCACTCGACGGTCGCATCCGCCGGGCCGGGGACGACCTGGCCTGGGCGATCCGCGCCTCCCGTCGGACCCCGCAGACGGCCGACGCGCTCCCCGTGACCGCGGACTTCCAGACCATGCTCGGCGGCCTCGGCCGGCAGGCCGCGCGCTCTTAGACCCGCCACAGGGTTCGTCCGGCCGGGGCGCAGCCCGTCCTCGGCCCGCTCATCGGTGCGCTCGGGAACCTCGTCTCGACGACGAGGAGGACCGATGGACACCAGACGGAACGGCAGGCGCTCCGCCCGGATCACGAGTGCGCTCGTGAGCCTGGGCGGACTCGCGGTCGCGATGGTCACCGGGGCCGGGCTGTGGTTCGGGCACGAGCAGGCCACGACCACGACGGACGGGACGACGAGCGGGTCGTCGAGCTCGAGCACGAGCACGACGAGCGACCCGGACTCGTCGACGTCCTCGTCCTCCTCGTCGTCGTCCGGCGACTCGACGTCGACGGACTCCTCGTCGAGCGGTTCGTCCTCGAACGACTCGTCCTCGAACGACTCGTCGTCGAGCGACTCGTCCTCGACCGACTCGGGCACGTCCAGCGACTCCGGGACGTCCACCGACCAGGGCGTGACGCAGGGCACCACGGGCGGGTCCAGCTCCTCCGACGCGACGACGACGGGGTCGTGACCGTGCGCGCCGCAGCCGAGTGGGACCTCTGGACCACCACCGCCCGTGTCGTCCTCGACCACCGCGACCGTCGCCACCTCGACGCCGCCCGGTCCTGCGTCGACGAGGTCACCGCCGCCGTCGACGCGGCGTGCGGCCGCTTCCGGAGCGACTCCGAGCTCGTCGCGCGCGCCGACGAGCTCGTCCGCGGCGCCGAGGTCTCCCCGCTCCTCGCCGCGCTCGTGCACCAGGCGCTCGACGCGGCCCGGGCCACCGACGGCGACGTCGACCCGACCCTCGGCACCCGCATGGTGTCCCTCGGGTACGACGCCGCGTTCGCCGACGCCCCGCCCGTCGCCACGCCCGAGGCCGTCGCCCGCGCACTCGACGCCCGACCGGCGTGGCAGCGCGTCCTGCTGGCCGGCACGTTCCTGCGCGTCCCCGAGGGCGTCACGCTCGACCTCGGCGCCACCGCCAAGGCCGCCGCCGCCGACATGGCCGCCGCGAGCATCGCCGCCCGCCTCGGCATCGGCGCCCTCGTCTCGCTCGGCGGGGACGTCGCGACCGCCGGCCCGGACCCGTCCGGCGGCTGGCAGGTGCGCGTGCAGGACCTCGACGAGGACCCCGTCGACCACGTCCGGATCGCCTCCGGCTGGTCCGTCGCGACCTCGAGCACCCAGAAGCGCCGCTGGGAGCAGGACGGCCACGCCCGACACCACATCCTCGACCCGCGGTGGGGGCTGCCGGCCGACCCCGTCTGGCGCTCGGTCACCGTCGTCGCGCCGTCGTGCGTCACCGCCAACACGATGACGACCGCGGCGATCGTCCGCGGCCACGGCGCCACCGAGATGCTCCGGCAGAGCGGGCGGGCCGCGCGGCTCGTCGCCGCCGACGGCACCGTCGTCCGACTCGGCGGCTGGCCCGCCGACGACGCACGGACGGCCGCCTGATGGACACCGCACTCTGGGTCGTCGGCCGCGGTGCCGGTGTCGCCGCGGTCCTGCTCCTGACGCTCACCGTGCTCCTGGGCATCGTCACGCGCGGCGGACGCCCGCTCCCGGGACTGCCGCGGTTCGCCGTGCAGCTGGTGCACCGGGACGTCTCCCTCGCCTCCACCGTGCTGGTCGTCGTGCACGTGGCGACGCTGCTGCTCGACGCCGAGGCCGAGCTGCGCCTGATCGACACCGTCGTCCCGTTCACCGGGTCGTACCGGTGGTTCTGGCTCGGACTCGGCACCCTCGCCGTGGACCTGCTCGTCGTGCTCGTCGTCACGGCGCTCCTCCGACGGGTCATCGGCCCCCGGGTCTTCCGTGCGGTGCACTGGGCGGCCTACGCGATGTGGCCCGTCGCGATGGCGCACGCGATCGGGACCGGGACGGACGGCACGTCCGTGTGGTTCCTCGTCATCGCCGGGGTCTGCGCCGCCGCGGTCGTCGGCGCGGTCGCCTGGCGCTGCACCACCCGCGTCACCGAGTTCCACTCCATCCGACCGGAGGCCGTCCGATGACCACCACCATCCCCATCACCACCGCCGCGCCGCCCACCGGCACCCGGCGTCTCCTCGGCGCGACCGGCCCGGACCTGGCGGCCCACCTCACCGCCCACGGCCCGGTGCCGGCGATCGGCCCGGGCATCGTCGACGAGATCGGCCTCGCCGGGATCGACGGTCGCGGCGGCGCCGGGTTCCCCCTCGCGCGGAAGCTCCAGGTCGTCGCCGGACAGGCGCGCCGCGGGCGGAGCGGACGCTCACCCGTCATCGTCGGGAACGGCGCCGAGGGCGAGCCGGCCAGCCGCAAGGACGCCGTGCTCCTCGAACGGGCCCCGCACCTCGTGCTCGACGGCCTCGTCGTCGCGGCCGTCGCCGTGGGGGCCACCGAGGCCGTCGTCGCGACGAGCGAGCGTCTCGCCGAGCACGTCCGCCGGGCGATCGACGAGCGGACGGCCGTGGCCGCTCGGCACGGTCGCGCGTCGGACCCGGTGACCCTCGACGTCCGTGCCCTGCCGCACAACTCGTTCGTGTCCGGTGAAGCCGGCGCCCTCGCGTCCGCCGTGTCGGGCGGACGCGGACTGCCGGAGGACCGCGTCGTGCGCCTCGCCGAGCGCGGTCCGAGCGGACGCCCCACCCTCGTGTCGAACGTCGAGACCCTCGCGCAGGCGGCGCTCGTCGCCCGGTACGGGGCGGCGTGGGCGCGGAGCGTCGGGAGCGCGACGGCTCCCGGGACCCGCCTCGTCACCGTGAGCGGTGTGACCGACCCGGCCCGTGCCGTGGTGCTGGAGACCGCCGGGGGTGCGCCGCTCGGGGACCTGTTGGGAGCCTCCCGGCTGGACACGGCCGACCCACGCCGGACGCGCGCCGTCCTGGTCGGCGGATGGGGCGGGACCTGGGTGCCGGCGACGGCGCTCGACGCCCCCTTCGACGTGGACGGCCTCGCGCCGTGGGGAGCGGCACCCGGTGCCGGCGTCCTCGCGGTGCTCGACGACCGGACCTGTCCGATCGCGGTGACGGCGCGGATCGCGGCGGCGCTCGGCGACGCGTCGGCGGGGCGGTGCGGACCGTGCGTGAACGGCCTGCCACGGATCGCGGAGGTGGTGGCGGCGCTCGCCTCCGGGCGCCCGGCCGGGGACCTGGCGGCGGAGGTGCGGCGGCTCGTCGGCCTCGTCGACGGCCGGGGCGCGTGCCACCACCCCGACGGCGTGGCACGCATGGTCCGGAGCGCGATGACCGTGTTCCGGGACGACGTGCAGGCGCACCTCGGGGGTCACTGCCAGGTCGTGGGAGGTGCCCGGTGACCGCCCTGCACGTGGACTGGACCCGGTGCCGTGGGCGCGGGCTCTGCACGGAGCTCCTCGCCGGGCGGCTCGCGCGCGACGAGTGGGGCTACCCGATCACGACGGACGGCAGCGGGACGCGGGACGTCCCGGTCCGGCCGGACGAGCTGGACGCGGCCCGGGACGCGGTCGCGATGTGCCCGCTGCAGGCCTTGCGACTCACCTCGGACTGACGGCGGCCGATCAGTACCAGTGCGGGTCGACGCTCATCTCGTGGTTCCACGCACCGCACGGCGACCCGTACGCGTCGTGGATGTAGGCCAGGCCCCAGTTGATCTGCGTCGCCGCGTTCGTCCGCCAGTCCGCACCCGCGACCGCCATCTTCTCCGCCGGGAGCGACTGGGGGATGCCGTAGGCGCCGCTCGACGTGTTCAGCGCGTTCGCCCGCCAACCGGACTCCTGGGTCCACAGGGACACCAGGCACGAGAACTGGTCGGAGCCCCAGCCGTAGGCGCCGATCGCGCTGCGGGCGTAGGCCTGTGCTCCCGACGGGTCGACCACGACGCCGCCCGTGCTCGGGTAGGACGGCCCGACGCCGCCCGTGCTGGGGTAGGACGACGCGTCACCGCTCGTCGAGTGGGAGGCCGAGGCCGCGGCAGCTGCCGCTGCCGCGGCCGCTGCTGCCTCGCGCTTCCGCTGCTGCTCGGCCTTCTGCGCCGCGACCTGCACGCCGAGCTGGTACCGCTGTTCGGTCGTCGCGGTGGTGTCCTTGAGCGCCGCCAGCTGGGCGTACAGCTCGTCGCTGTGCTGCTGCGTGTCGTCGACGGCGGCGTTCGCGACCGCCTCCGCGTCCTCCGCAGCGCTCGCCGTCGACTCCGCCCGGGCCGCGAGGGCGGCACGCTCGTCCTCGGCGCGGGTGGCCTGGTCGTGCAGCGACGACGCGGTCCCCGCGGCGACCGAGGCGTCGTCCATCACGTCGGCCCACGTCGACGACAGCTGGTCGAGCGCCCCGAGCTGGTAGAGCAGCTGCGAGGGGTCCTTCGCCGTCGCGATGCGGGTGGTCATCTGACTCGTGCTGCTGTCGCGGTAGAGGTTCGCGGCGAGCTGGCCGGCGCGCTGCTCGGCGCGCTCCGCGGTCGCCGCCGCGTGGTCGGCCTGGGCCTGGAGGGCCGTGGCGGCCTGGGTGGCGGAGGCCAGCGCCGCCTCGGCAGCGTCCGCCTTCCGGGAGGCGTCGAGCGCGGCCTGCGACTTCACCGCTGCGGCCTGCTGCGCGGACCCGAGGGCGGCCTGGACCCGGGCGACCTCGGTCTTCTTCGCCTGCTCGTCACCCTTCGCGCGCTCGACGTCCTGCCAGGTCGGGTACTCCGTCGCGTTCGCCGGGACAGCGGTGACCACGGGGGCGACGAGCGCGCCGACGACCACAGCGGCCGCGACGAACCAGCCCCGGGAAGGGGTGAGGCGCATGCGGGCAGGCTACCGAGGACACGCCCGTTCGCCCTGAGCCTCGCCGTCGAACGGCTGAGGACTGGTAAAGTCCATCACGTCCGAGGACCGTTTCCCCGGACGTCACACAAACACTGCGCAGGCCGGGCACGGAGCTGGTCATCGGTGGTGGCTCGCGGGCCGGACGGTTTCCCGAGTGCTTCTACTGCTGGCCAGACATGCGTCCCGAACTCTTCGGCGCGCACGCACCATCGGGTGCCGTGGCCCCAGCCTGCCGAACACATCAAGGAGGCACCCTTTTGGAGGGTCCCGAGATCAAGTTCGCCGAGGCCGTTCTCGACAACGGCAAGTACGGCAAGCGCACCGTCCGGTTCGAGACCGGTCGGCTCGCACAGCAGGCCCAGGGCGCGGTCGCCGCGTACCTCGACGAGGACACGATGCTCCTCTCGGCCACCAGCGCCGGCAAGCACCCGCGTGAGGGCTTCGACTTCTTCCCGCTGACCGTCGACGTCGAGGAGCGCTCGTACGCCGCCGGCAAGATCCCTGGTTCGTTCTTCCGTCGCGAAGGCCGTCCCAGCACCGAGGCGATCCTCGTCTGCCGTCTCATCGACCGGCCGCTGCGCCCGTCGTTCGTCGACGGCCTCCGCAACGAGGTCCAGATCGTCATCACCGTCCTGAGCATCGCTCCGGACGAGTTCTACGACGCGCTCGCGATCAACGCGGCGTCCGCGTCGACGCAGATCTCCGGTCTGCCGTTCTCCGGCCCGATCGCCGGTGTGCGCCTCGCGCTCATCGGTGACCAGTGGGTCGCGTTCCCGAAGGCGTCGCAGCTCGCCGAGGCCGTCTTCGACCTCACGGTCGCGGGCCGCGTCGTCACGGACGAGGCCGGCAACGAGGACGTCGCCATCATGATGGTCGAGGCCGAGGCCACCGAGCACAGCTGGGACCTCATCCAGGGCGGCGCCACCAAGCCCGACGAGGCCGTCGTCGCGCAGGGTCTCGAGGCGGCGAAGCCGTTCCTCAAGCAGCTCGTCGAGGCGCAGGCGAAGATGGCCGCCCAGTCGGCCAAGGAGATCCAGGACTACCCGGTCTTCCCGCCGTACGCCCCCGAGGTCTACGACGCGGTCGAGGCCATCGCGCTCTCCGAGCTCGGCGACGTCTACAAGATCGCCGGCAAGCTCGAGCGCCAGGACGCCGACGACGCCCTCAAGGCTCGCGTCAAGGAGGCCATCGCCGCCAAGGTGACGGCCGGCGAGCTCCCCGAGAGCGCCAACGGCCAGGTCAGCGGCGCCTACAAGTCGGTCACGAAGAAGGTCGTCCGCGGCCGCATCCTGACCGAGCAGGTCCGCATGGACGGTCGCGGCCTCGCCGACATCCGTCCGCTCGACGCCGAGGTCGCCGTGATCCCGCGCGTCCACGGTTCGGCGATCTTCCAGCGCGGCGAGACCCAGATCCTGGGCGTCACCACGCTGAACATGCTCAAGATGGAGCAGCAGATCGACTCGCTGTCGCCCGTCACCAAGAAGCGCTACCTGCACCACTACAACTTCCCGCCGTACTCGACAGGTGAGACCGGTCGTGTCGGTTCGCCGAAGCGTCGCGAGATCGGGCACGGCTTCCTCGCCGAGCGCGCCCTCGTGCCGGTGCTGCCGTCGCGCGAGGAGTTCCCCTACGCCATCCGTCAGGTGTCCGAGGCCCTCGGCTCCAACGGTTCGACGTCGATGGGCTCCGTCTGCGCCTCGACCCTGTCACTCCTCAACGCCGGTGTGCCCCTCAAGGCCCCGGTCGCGGGCATCGCGATGGGCCTCGTGTCCGACACCGTCGACGGTCAGACCCGCTACGCGGCGCTGACCGACATCCTCGGTGCCGAGGACGCGCTCGGCGACATGGACTTCAAGGTCGCCGGGACCTCGGACTTCGTCACGGCCATCCAGCTGGACACGAAGCTCGACGGCATCCCGTCGTCGGTCCTCGACGCCGCGCTCAAGCAGGCCAAGGAGGCCCGCTCGGCCATCCTCGGTGTGCTCAACGAGGCGATCGACGCCCCCGACGAGATGGCGGACACCGCTCCTCGTGTCATCTCGGTGCAGATCCCCGTCGACAAGATCGGCGAGCTGATCGGTCCGAAGGGCAAGACGATCAACGGCATCCAGGACGAGACCGGCGCCGACATCTCCATCGAGGACGACGGCACCGTGTACATCGGCGCCGTCGACGGTCCGTCGGCCGAGGCCGCCCGCGCCCAGGTCAACGCGATCGCGAACCCGACGAACCCGGAGATCGGGGACCAGTTCCTCGGCACGGTCGTCAAGATCGCGACCTTCGGTGCGTTCGTGTCGCTGCTCCCGGGCCGCGACGGTCTGCTCCACGTCTCCGAGGTGCGCAAGCTCGCCGGCGGCAAGCGTGTGGAGAACGTGGAGGACGTCCTCGGCGTCGGCCAGAAGATCCTGGTCGAGGTCACCAAGGTCGACGACCGCGGCAAGCTGTCGCTCGCGCCGGTCGTCGCCGACGAGGTGGACACCGAGGGTGGCAAGGGTCACGAGACCCACGCCGAGGCCCCGGCCGAGGGCTGATCCCTCCCGCGTCCTGACGCATGAACGGCCGCCGTCCCTTCCGGGGTGGCGGCCGTTCGGCGTTGCGGGGCGTGGCGCGGGCGGCGCGCCACCTGGGTCAGGTTTCGCGCTGACCGTGCGCCAGCTCGGTCAGGTTTCGCGCTGCCCGTGTGTCGGCTGGACCAGGTTTCGCGCTGACCGACAGTTCACGGCCCGCCGAGCGCGTGACCTGTCGGTGAGCGCGAAAGCACCCGGCGCCCGGCGCGACTACGCCGCGGGGGTCTCCTGCGTGCCGACCAGCTGCGCGCGTCCGAGCAGGTGCTCGCGGAGCACGAAGCCCACGACCGCGGGTGTCGCGTCGGCCGGTGCCTCGAGGACCGGCACGTCGAGCGCGCTCAGCGTGAAGAAGTACCGGTGCGGCCCGTGCCCGGCAGGCGGAGCGGCGCCGAGGAAGGTGTCCGTGCCGAACTCGTTCCGGCGGCGGAGCGCCTCGGCGGGGAGCAGCGCGTCGTCGGTCCCCGCTCCGGCGGGCAGTGAGGTCGCCGAGGCCGGGATGTCGGTCAGGCTCCAGTGCCAGAACCCGGAGCCGGTCGGGGCATCGGGGTCGTACACCGTCAAGACGAAGCTCTGCGTGCCCTCGGGCGCGCCGGACCACTCGAGCGCGGGGGAGCGGTCCTCGCCGCCGACGTCGCTGCCGCGCGCGGACGTCGGGAGCACACCGCCGTCGCTGAAGTCGGGGCTGGTCAGGGTGAAGGTGGGCACCTCGGGGAGGTTCCAGTTGGGGTCGTTGGCCATGCCCCCAGCCAACACCCGCGGCCTCGGACGTCGCTCGGTGCCGCCGCACGGTGCGTCTTTCGTCGGCTGGCGCGGTGTTGGTGGCTTGGTGCGGCGCCACAGGCCGGCACGGTGCGCGGAACCGCGCACCGGATGGGTCGGTGCGCACGGTGCGCACGGTGCGGACTGGAGGCGCGGTGCCGGCCCGCCACGTCCCTCCCGTCCGCACGGTGCGCGACTTGTCGGCTGGTGAGGCGTTCGTGACGGTGGCCGCGCACGGTGCGCGTTTCTTCAGCCGGTGCGGTGTTGGTGGCTGGGTGCGGCGCTCCAGGCCGGCACGGTGCGTGGAACCTCGCACGGGGTGCGCAGGTGCGCACGGTGCGGACTGGAGGCGCGACGCAAGGCCGCCACGTCCTCCCGTCCGCACGGTGCGCGTCTCGTCAGCCGGTGCGGCGTTGGTCGCTGGGTGCGGCGCCGGAAGCCGGCACGGTGCGCGGAACCGCGCACGGGGTGCGCAACCGCGCACGGCGCGGACTGGAGGCGCGGTGCCGGGCCGCTACGTTCCTCCCGTCCGCACGGTGCGCGCCTTGTCGGCTGGTGCGGTGTTGGTGGCTGGGTGCGGGGCTTCAGGTCGGCACGGTGCGTGCAACCTCTCACGGGGTGCGCAACCGCGCACGGTGCGGAGTGGAGGCGCGGTGCCGGGCCGCTACGTTCCTCCCGTCCGCACGGTGCGCGCCTTGTCGGCTGGTGCGGTGTTGGTGGCTGGGTGCGGCGCTCCAGGCCGGCACGGTGCGTGCAACCTCGCACGGGGTGCGCGACCGCGCACCGTGCGACAGGACAGCCGCGCGCCGCGCGCCGCAGCCGCCGCGCCCCCGCGCCGTCAGGCCGCGAGCACGCGCTCGACGACGCGGCCGAGGGCCGCCGTCGCCGCGATCGCGTCACCGGCGTACGCGCCGGACATGGCGCCGTCGCGCGCGAGCATGAGCTCGTCCGCGCCGTCGCCGGGGAGCGCGTGGCCCGATGCCTGCAGCAGGTCGGCCAGCCGCTCCGTGTACCAGTCACGGTGCATGGCGACGACCTCGCGGACGGGGTCGCGCGCATCGTGGTACTCGGCCGCCGCGTTGAGGAACGCGCAGCCGCGGAACTCGGGGTCGTTCACCTCGTCGGTGAGGGCGGCGACCCACGCACGCACGGCGGCCTCGGGGGAGCCGGCGTCGGTGATGAGCTGCTCCATCCGCTGCTGCACGCGCTCGTGCTGCGTCCGGATGTAGGCCAGGATCAGGTTGTCCTTCGACCCGTAGTGCTTGTAGAACGTCGCCTTCGTGACGCTCGCCTCGGAGATGAGACGGTCGACGCCGACGCCGTGGATGCCCTCCTCGTAGAAGAGCCGCGTCGCGGTCTCGAGGATACGGACCTTCGCGCCGCCGGAGCGGGGAGCCGGGGGGACGCTCGACCCGTCCGGCGACGCGAGGTTCGTGCTCGGGCCAGGGAGACGCTGGACGGTCGGTTGGGGGGAATCGACCGTCACAGCGTGGCTCTCCTTGGACTCATCGGCTCCGCGGCGGAGCGGGGGGACTCGTACCGCGTGAGGACTGATGTCCCGAGCCACCGGATCGGAATATAGGGGGGCTTCCGATCCGGTGACGAAACTGTACCACAGTGAGGACAGACAGACGAGTCTTTCTATCCTCTATTTCTGTACCCCACTTCGAGTGACAGGCCGGGTGCCTGTGGAAACTGGGCGATGGCCGCTCTGGGGTCAGTAGGCTCGTCTGCGATGAACCACCCAGTGCCGTTGCCGCTCGAGGCCCCGGACACGTCGTTCCTGACGTCCGGGGGCGCCTTCGTCCGCCGAACCGTCCTCCCGTCCGGCGTGCGGGTCCTGACCGAGTCCATGCCGGGGGCCAGTTCGACGAGCCTCGGCTTCTGGGTCGGGGTGGGATCACGCGACGAGCGCGACGGCCAGTACGGCTCGACGCACTTCCTCGAGCACCTGCTGTTCAAGGGCACCGCGACCCGCTCCGCGCTCGACATCGCGATCTCGTTCGACTCCGTCGGCGGCGAACACAACGCCGCGACCGCCAAGGAGTACACCTGCTACTACTCGCGGGTCCGGGACGCCGACGTGCCGATGGCCGTCGCGGTCATCGGTGACATGGTCACCGGGTCCGTCCTCGACGAAGCCGCGTTCGACGTCGAGCGCGGGGTCATCCTCGAAGAGCTGGCGATGGCGGCCGACGACCCGGCCGACGTCGCGGGCGAGGCGTTCTTCGCCGCGGCGTTCGACGGGCACGCCCTCGGCCGACCGATCGGCGGCACGCCCGAGAGCATCCGCGCCGTCCAGCGCGACGAGGTGCTCGCCCACTACCGCGAGCACTACGCCCCGAACGGCATCGTCGTCACCGCGGCCGGAGCGGTCGACCACGACCGGTTCTGCGCGCTGGTGGAAGCCGAGTTCCAGGGGGCGCCCAAGGCCTCCCCGCTGGCACGCCGCTCGCCGCAGCCCGTCGCCGACCCCGCCGTCCCGAAGCTCTCGGTCGTGCACCGTCCGACCGAGCAGGTCTCGATGCTGCGCGGCTCGCAGGGACTCGACCTCCGCGACGAGCGGCGTCCGGTCCTCAGCGTCCTGAACGCCGTGCTCGGCGGCGGCATGAGCTCGCGCCTCTTCCAAGAGGTCCGCGAGCGCCGCGGGCTCGCCTACGCGGTGAGCTCCTTCGCGCCCGCCTACCTCGACAACGGTGCCTTCGGCGTCTACGCCGGCTGCGCGCCCGACAACGTCGCCGGTGTGATCGAGATCGTCGACGCCGAGTTCCGCCGCATGGTCGACGACGGCATCACGAGCGACGAGCTGCGCCGCGCGAAGGGGCAGATCGAGGGTGCGCTCACGCTCTCGCTCGAGGACTCCGACGCCCGGATGACCCGGCTCGGCCGCTCCGAGCTCGGCACGGGGGAGTTCACCGACCTCGCCACCGCCCTCGAGCGGGTGGACCAGGTCACCACCGACGACGTCCTCGAGCTGGCCCGTGACCTCCTGACCCGCCCCACGATCACCTCGGTGGTCGGCGCGGTGCAGCAGGACGAACTCGCGGAAGCGATCGGGATCGGCGGTTGAGCACCGACATGTCGCACTACCTCTACCTCGTCCGACACGGTGAGCACCAGGACGCGGAACACGGACTCCGGGACGGCCGGCTGTCCGAACGCGGCAAGCGTCAGGCGATGCTCGTCGCGGACCGCCTCGGCGGCGTGCCCTTCGACGGCGTCTACCACTCGCCGCTCGAGGCGCCGAGCGAGACCGCGTCCTTCCTGGCGCAGCGGCTGCCGGCGATCGAACCGGAACCCTCGACGCTGCTCTTCGACTGCATCCCCTCCGGACCGACGCCGGACATGCCGCACGCGTACCAGGGCTGGTACGGCGGCATCACCGAAGAGGAGATCATCGCCGGCCAGGCCCAGATGGGCGACGCGGTCGCCGAGTGGTTCACCCCGGCGCGCGAGGACCGGCACGACCTGCTCATCACCCACAACGCCGTCATCGGCTGGTTCGTGCGCGAGGCGTTCCAGGCGCCGGAGTGGCGCTGGATGGGGACGAACGTCGCGCACACGGCGCTCACGATCATCCGGATCCGCTCGGCCAAGCCGGCCGAGGTGGTCGCGCTGAACGACCTGGCGCACCTGCCGGTCGAGCTCCGCACCGGGCTGCCGGTGGGCCAGCCCGTCTAGCGGCCGCCGCCGCGGGACCGTCCAGGAGGCGCGACCCGCCTCAGCGCACCGGCTTGCGGTACCAGGCGGTCGCGTTCGGGTTGTCGTTGAACGCGGGCACCCGCTCGTAGTCCCGGCTCCGGTACATCGCCCCCGCGGCGACGAGGGAGTCGTTCGTGTCGAGCACGATCGCGGTCGCGCCGAGCGCCGCCCCACCGGCCTCGAGCGCGTCCATCACCGCCGTCGCCACCCCGCGCCCGCGACCGTCCGGGGTCACGAACACGTGCTTCACCTCGAACCGGACGTCGTCGCCGTCGTCCGGGATCCGCCGCAGCCCGCCGCACCCGACTGCCCGGCCGTCCTCGGACGCGACGACGAAGGTGCCGCGTGGCGGGGTGAACTCGGCCGCGGGGGTCCGCTTCCTGGCGTAGGAGCCCTGCGCGCTCGGGAACGTGGCCTCGCGTTCGTCGAGGTAGGCGTCGAGCAGCGCGTCGACCTCGGGGGTGTCTGCCGGCACGGTCCTGACCTCGAGCGTCATGCGTCGATCCTAGGATGGTGGGCATGGTCACTCCCGTCGCCGTCGTCGGCGCCACCGGTCGTCTCGGGGGCCTCGTGGCCGCCGTCGTCGAGGAACTGCCCGACTTCGAGCTCGTCACGAGCCTGTCCTCGAAGGACGGTGCGCACGAAGCGGGGCCCGACGTGTTCGGCGGCGCGGCGATCGTGGTGGACGTGACCGTCCCGGCCCTCAGCCCGGCGATCGTGGACAACGCCCTCGCGAGCGGCGCCAACGTGCTCGTCGGCACGTCCGGGTGGTCCGGCGCCCGACTCGCGACGCTCCGTGCGGGGCTCGAGGAGCGCCCGGAGCAGGGCGTCTTCGTGGTCCCGAACTTCTCGATCGGGTCGGTCCTCGGCACACACCTGGCGACCATCGCCGCGCCGTGGTTCCCCTCGGTGGAGATCGTCGAGACGCACCACGCCGGCAAGATCGACTCCCCGTCCGGCACCGCCGTCCGCACCGCCGAGCTCATCGCCGACGCCCGCCGCGAGGTCGGTCCGGTCGACGCACCCCACGTCGACCAGCGCGCTCGCGGCCAGCAGGTCGCGAGCGTCCCGATCCACTCGCTCCGGCTGCCGGGCGTGACGGCCGTGCAGGACGTGGTGCTGAGTGGCCCCGGCGAGACCCTGACCATCCGGCACGACACGAACGACGACGTCGCCTACGTCGCCGGCATCCGGGCGGCACTGTCCGCCGTGGGGTCGATGCGCGGTCTCACGGTCGGCCTCGGCAGCGTCCTCGGCATCGGCTGACGCCGTGCGCCTGCCCCGGTTGCTCCGTTCGCCCTTCTGGGGCGCCGCGCTCATGGCGCTGCTCCTCGCGCTCTACATCGTCCTCGTCGGGCAGCGCGCGGTGGCGTTCATCGCGACCGGCATCCCGATCGGCATCGGCATCGGTGTCGCGCTCTTCGTCGTCGCGGCGATCGGCGCGCTGCTGCTCGTGCTCGAGTTCCGTTTCGGGCTGCGCATCACGCGGCTCGGCGCCCGGCTGGAGCGCGAGGGCGGGGCCCCGGCCGACGTCGTGCCGGTCCGGCCGTCCGGTCGCCCCACGCGTGAGGCGGCCGACGAGCTCTTCCCGCAGTACCGGGCCGCCGTCGAGGACGACCCGGCCGACTGGCGCGGCTGGTACCGCCTCGGCGTCGTCTACGACGCCGCCGGTGACCGCAAGCGGGCGCGGGCTGCGATGCGCGAAGCGCTCACCAGGGCACGCGTGTCCTGACGGGAGGCGCGGTGCGGGCCCGCTCCGCGCCTCCCTCGCAGGCGCGGTCGGCGCGTCCCGGGTGCCGCCGGCGCGTCACCGCTGAGCGGGCCGCGCCGGTCCGTCAGCCGGTCGCGTCAGAACGCGGCGTCGACCGCGTCCTCGGCGCGCTGGTACCGGAACGCGTACCCGGACTCCAGCAGCTTCGTCGGCACCATCTGCTGGTTCGACAGGAGCATCTCGTCGGCGGCCTGCTGCAGCAGGAGCCGGAGCGCGAACTCGGGGATCCGGAACAGGTAGGGACGGTGCAGGTCCTCGGCGACGCGCTTGGTGATGCGGTCGGACACGGCGGCCTCGGGGCCGGCGAGGTTCACGGGCCCGACGACGTCGGCCGCGTCCGGGCTCGTCGCCAGGTGCACGATCGCGCCGACCTCGTCCTCGAGCGCGATCCACGGCCAGTACTGCCCGCCGGTGCCGAGCCGACCGCCCATTCCGGCCTTCGTGAGCGGGACGAGGGGCGCGAGCGCGCCGCCGCCCTTCCCCACCACGATGCCGGTGCGGAGCGTCACCACGCGGACCGCGTCCGGTGCGGCGTTCGCGGCGGCCTCCCAGGCGGTGCAGACCTCGGCGAGGAAGCCCGTCCCGGCCGCCGCGTCGTCGGCGAGGACGTCGGCGGGGCGGTCGCCGTACACGCCGGAGGCCGACCCGGACAGGAACAGGGCCGGCGGGTTCGTCGCGCGGCGCATCGCCTCGACCAGCGTGTCGGTGGCGGAGACCCGCGAGCGGAGGATCTCCTGCTTGTACGACTCGGTCCAGGGGAGCTTGCCGATGTTCGCCCCGGCGAGGTTGATCACGACGTCGGCCCCGTCGAGGATCGCGGGATCGAGCTTCCGGGAGCCGGGGGACCAGCGGAACTCGCTCGCAGTGCGCGGTTCGCGCCGCACCAGCGTGGTGACGTGGTGGCCCGCCTCGCGCAGGGCGTGGACGAGGGGCGTGCCGATGAAGCCGGACGCGCCGGCGACCAGGATCGAGAGGGGCGGTGTCATGTCGCTCACCGTACCCAACGGACGTAGGCTCTTCGTGTGACCGAGACCGTGCTGCCCGACGCCTCCGTTCCGACCCCCTACGAGGACCTGCTGCGACGCGTCCTGACCGAGGGGACACCGAAGGGCGACCGCACCGGGACCGGCACCCGCAGCCTCTTCGGCGCGCAGCTCCGGTACGACCTGGCGGAGGGCTTCCCGCTCGTCACCACGAAGCGCGTGCACTTCAAGTCGGTGGCGTACGAACTGCTCTGGTTCCTGCGCGGCGACGGCAACGCCCGCTGGCTGCAGGAGCACGGCGTCCGGATCTGGAACGAGTGGGCGGACGAGGACGGCGACCTCGGTCCGGTCTACGGCGTGCAGTGGCGCTCGTGGCCGACGCCGTCGGGGGAGCACGTCGACCAGATCGCGCAGGTCATCGAGCAGATCAGGACGAACCCGGACTCGCGCCGCCTGATCGTCTCGGCGTGGAACGTCGCCGACATCCCCGAGATGGCCCTCGCCCCGTGCCACGCCTTCTTCCAGTTCTACGTCGTGGACGGCAAGCTCTCGTGCCAGCTCTACCAGCGGAGCGCGGACATGTTCCTCGGTGTCCCGTTCAACATCGCCTCGTACGCGCTGCTCACCCACATGATCGCGGCGCAGACCGGCCTCGAGGTCGGCGAGTTCGTGTGGACCGGCGGCGACTGCCACGTCTACGACAACCACGTCGAGCAGGTCGAGGAGCAGCTGTCCCGCACGGCGTACGCGCTGCCGACGCTCGAGCTCGCACCGCGTGACTCGATCGACGACTACGAGTACGAGGACTTCACGGTCGTCGGGTACCACCACCACCCGGCGATCCGGGCCGCGGTCGCCGTCTGATGTCGTCCTCGTGGGCCGAACCCGTCCGGGGTGTCGGCATGGTCTGGGCGCGCGCGACGAACGGCGTCATCGGCGCGGACGGCGGGATGCCGTGGCACGTGCCGGAGGACCTCGCGCACTTCCGACAGGTGACGGGTGACGCCACCGTGGTGATGGGCCGTCGGACGTGGGAGTCGCTGCCGGAACGCTTCCGACCGCTGCCGGGGCGCCGGAACGTCGTGCTGACCCGGGACGCCGCGTGGGCGTCGTCCGAGGCCGCGTCCGGAGCCGAGGTGGTGCACGACCTCGCGACCGCGCTCGACACGGACGAGCCGGTGTGGATCATGGGCGGCGGGCAGGTGTACGCGGCGGGGGTGCCCTTCGCCGACCGCGTGTCCGAGACGGTCATCGACGTCGAGGTCCCGGGCGACACCGTCGCGCCGGAGCTCGACGACGCCTGGGTCCTGGCCGACGAGGGCCCGTGGCAGGAGTCGCGCGTCGACGGGATGCGGTACCGCTTCCTCGAGTGGCGCCGGCGCGCGTAGCGCCGGGTGCCGCGCTCGGCGCGTGCCGCACGGCCGCAGGGTGCGAGCCGGGGCCGCGCCGCGCCTCCCGGCCCCCGCGCTCCGGACCGCACCGTCCACGCGGACGGCAGCCCCCGCGCGCATCCCCGGTACGCTGGTGCCCGTGTCCCCGCGTGAGAATCCCTTCGGCCAGGTCCTCGTCGCCCTCGTGACCCCGTTCACGGCTGACGGCGAGGTCGACTGGCCCGGCGTCGAGCAGCACATCGACGACTGCATCACGGCCGGCGCCGACGGCATCGTCGTCACCGGGACGACCGGCGAGACGTCGACGCTCACCGACCCCGAGAAGCTCCGGCTCGTCGAGGTCGGCAAGTCCGTCGCCGCGGGGCGCGCGAAGATCATCACCGGCGGCGGCTCGAACGAGACCGCGCACGCGATCCACCTGTACAAGCAGAGCGAGCGGGCCGGCGCCGACGGCGTGATGATCGTCACGCCGTACTACAACAAGCCGACCCAGTCCGGCGTGCTCACCCACTTCCGGATGATCGCCGACGCCACCGACCTGCCGGTGATCCTGTACGACATCCCCGGACGCACGGGCATCCCGATCACGTACGAGACGATCGTGCGGGCCTCGCACCACCCGAACATCCTCGCCGTGAAGGACGCCAAGGGCGACTTCGCCGAGGTGTCCCGGGTGCTCAACAACACCGACCTCATGTACTTCTCCGGCGACGACACGAACGTGCTCCCGCACCTGTCGATCGGCGCGACGGGGCTCATCGGCGTGACCGCGAACATCACGAGCACGCCGTACCGCACCATCGTCGACGCCGTGAACCGCGGCGACCTCGCCACCGCGACCGCCGAGCACAAGCGCGTCGAACCGCTCGTCCGTGCGATCATGACCCACGTCCCGGGGACCGTCGCGGCGAAGTACGTGCTGCACGGGCTCGGTCGCATCGGCAGCCCCCGCGTGCGCCTGCCGCTCGTCGGCCCCGAGGACTCCGAGGCGTACGCCATCGAGACCTCGCTCGAGGCCGTCCGGGACATCCCGGGCGCCGACTTCTCCAACTTCCGCCCCGACCGCAACGCAGCGGCCGGCGGTGCTCTACCGAAGGTGCCAGGCACCACCCGCTAGCGAACACCGCGGCACGCTCCCCGCGTGTCGCCCGAATCCGTAGGACCGAATGCCCACACAGATCTCCACACCGCAGCCGCTCGAACCCGGCACCCTCCGCGTCATCCCCGTCGGGGGACTCGGCGAGATCGGTCGCAACATGACCGTCTACGAGTACGAGGGCAAGCTGCTCGTCGTCGACGCCGGTGTGCTCTTCCCCGAGGAGCACCAGCCGGGCGTCGACCTGATCCTGCCGGACTTCTCGCCGATCCGGGACCGCCTCGACGACGTCCTCGGTGTCGTGCTCACGCACGGCCACGAGGACCACATCGGCGCCGTCCCGTACCTGCTGAAGCTCAAGGGCGACATCCCCCTGATCGGCTCCACGCTGACCCTCGCGCTCGTCGAGGCGAAGCTCAAGGAACACCGGATCAAGCCGTACACGCTCGTCGTGGCCGAGGACCAGACCGAGCAGCTCGGCCCGTTCCACCTCGAGTTCGTGGCCGTGAACCACTCCATCCCGGACGCCCTCGCCGTCGCGATCACGACCCCCGCCGGTCGGGTCCTGCACACGGGCGACTTCAAGATGGACCAGCTCCCGCTCGACGACCGCATCACCGACCTGCGTGCCTTCGCGCGGCTCGGTGAACAGGGCGTCGACCTGTTCCTGCCGGACTCCACCAACGCCGACGTGCCCGGGTTCACCGCGCCCGAGCGCGACATCGGACCGGTGCTCGAGAACATCATCACGCGTGCCCGCAAGAAGGTCGTCGTGGCGAGCTTCTCGTCGCACGTCCACCGCGTGCAGCAGGTGCTCGACGCCGCCGCGGCCGCGAACCGCAAGGTCGCGTTCATGGGTCGCTCGATGATCCGCAACATGACCATCGCCGCCGACCTCGGCTACCTCCGGGTGCCCGAGAACGTGCTCATCGACACGAAGAAGGCGAAGAACGTCCCCGACGACCAGATCGTCTACATGTCGACCGGGTCCCAGGGCGAGCCGATGGCCGTGCTGGCCCGCATGGCGAACCTCGAGCACCAGATCGAGATCGGCGAGGGCGACACCGTCATCCTCGCCTCGTCGCTGATCCCCGGCAACGAGAACGCCGTGTACCGCGTGATCGACGGGCTCACCAAGCTCGGCGCGAAGGTCGTGCACAAGGGCAACGCGAAGGTGCACGTCTCCGGGCACGCGTCTGCCGGCGAGCTGCTCTACTGCTACAACATCCTGCGTCCGCGCAACGTCCTGCCCGTGCACGGCGAGCACCGCCACCTGTACGCCAACGCGGACCTCGCGATCCAGACCGGTGTCCCGCCGCGCAACGTCATCCTCGGCCAGGACGGCATCGTCGTCGACCTGAAGGACGGCGTCGCCACGGTCGCCGGACAGCTCGACATCGGGTACGTCTACGTCGACGGGTCGACCGTCGGCGAGATCACCGACGCCGACCTCAAGGACCGTCGGGTCCTGGCGGAGGAGGGCTTCATCTCGATCTTCGCCGCGGTGGACTTCACCACCGGCCAGTGTGTCGTCGGCCCGGAGATCCAGTCGCGCGGCTTCGCCGAGGACGACTCGGTCTTCGACGACGTCCGTCCGCAGATCGCGAAGGCCCTGGCCGAGGCGGCCGCGAACGGCACGCGCGACGGGCATGCCTTCGGGCAGGTCGTCCGCCGGACCGTGGGCCGCTGGGTGAACACGAAGCACCGTCGGCGGCCGATGATCGTTCCGGTGGTCATCGAGGCGTGACGCGCCGCGGCCGACGCGCACGTCGCGTCGGCCGCGTCCGAGACCGTCCAGGAGGCGCGGTGCACGTTCCGTCGGGAACGCGCGCCGCGCCTCCTGGCACGTCCGGCGGAGTCTGCAACCCGCGTGCGCGCGCCGGGGACCGCATCCGCGGCGGGGCTTCCTCGGAATGTCCTGCGTGGGGCTTAGGGTTCTGCCCATGGCCGGAGGCACCAAGTCGACCACGCGCTCACGCGCGTCCTCGTCGTCCCGTGGGAGCGGGACGCGCGGGACGTCGCGCACCCAGGCCACGACGAAGAAGCTCCCACCGGCGGCCCCCGGTCCGGTCTTCCGCGAGCAGAACCCCCTGGTGACGTTCTGGCTCGCGATGGCGCACGGCGTCGGCGCGGTCTTCCGGCTGCTCGGCACCGAGACCCTCGAGAAGGACCAGCGACGCGACGGCTTCCCGTTCCTGCTGTTCGTGCTCGCGGTGGCCGGCGCCGTGGTCGAGTGGCTCAACCCGACGAACGCGGTCTCGGTCGCGCTCGACGCCTACACGTTCGGCGGCCTGTTCGGACGACTCGCGTTCGCGCTGCCCGTGATCATGGTCGTCTTCGCCGGCTGGCTCTTCCGGCACCCGGCCTCCGTGCACGACAACACCCGGATCGGGATCGGCCTCGGGCTGCTGCTCGTCTCGATCGCGGCGCTCTGCCACGTGTTCGGCGGCCAGCCGCGCGCCTCGGACGGCATGCCCGCGCTGGCGACGGCCGGCGGCGTGATCGGCTGGGTCGTCATCGCCTGGTTGGTCGCGGTCGCCACCGAGTGGGTGGCGGTGCCGGTCGCCGTGCTGCTCCTCGTGCTCTCGCTCTTCATCATCACCAAGACGCCGCCGAACAAGATCGGCCGACGCCTGCACGAGCTCTACGCGTACCTGTTCGGCGCGCCGGCCCCGGCGACCGAGACGGACGAACCCGTCGCCGAGACGCCCGCGACGCGGACGAAGCCGACGAAGAAGCGGGGCGCGAAGGGCGACACCGACTTCCAGCTCTTCGACGACCTCGGCTTCGACGACGAGCGCGCGGCGGCCGAGGCAGACGCCGACGGCGGCACCGTGCCGTGGTGGCGCCGCAACAAGTCCGGCCGCGAAGAGGACCCCGCGTACGACAGCCCCGTGATCAGCGGCGCGACGTCGACCGTGCCCCCGGCGGCCGCCCCCGCCGCGGGTTCCGATGCCGGTGCCGCGGCCGGCCTGGTCGACCACACACCGGCCGAGCCGGGCTCGGTCAACCTCAACGACTCGGTCGAGCAAGACCTCGAGATCGCCGAGCAGGCGCTCCGCGACTTCGGGACCCCGGTGCCGGAGCGTCCCGCCGCGGCCGAGGTCGTCCGTCCGGACGCCGCGGTGTCGCCGGTGGTGTCCCCGTCGCTCCCGGTCGAGGAACCCCAGCTCGACGCCACGGACGATGCGGACGGCCTGCCCCCGGTCGCCGGCCCCGACGAGGACCCCGCCGCCCCGTACCGGCTGCCCGCCGCGACGACGCTGAGCTCCGGTACACCGTCCGTCGCCCGCAGCCAGGCCAACGACGACATCGTCGCCGCGATCACGAGCGTCCTCACCGAGTTCAAGGTGGACGCGAAGGTCACCGGCTTCTCGCGCGGCCCGACCGTCACCCGGTACGAGATCGAGCTCGGACCCGGCGTGAAGGTGGAGCGGGTCACCGCGCTGTCGAAGAACCTGTCGTACGCGGTCGCCTCGAACGAGGTCCGCATCCTCTCGCCGATCCCGGGCAAGAGCGCGATCGGTGTCGAGATCCCGAACACCGACCGCGAGACGGTGTCCCTCGGCGACGTGCTGCGGTCGAACGCGGCACGGAAGTCCAAGCACCCGATGACCATCGGCGTCGGCAAGGACGTCGAGGGTGGCTTCGTCGTGGCGAACCTCGCGAAGATGCCGCACCTGCTCGTCGCCGGCTCCACCGGGTCCGGCAAGTCGGTGTTCATCAACTCGATGATCACCTCGCTGCTCATGCGCGCGAAGCCGTCCGAGGTCCGCATGGTCCTCGTCGACCCGAAGCGCGTCGAGCTCTCGATCTACGCCGGCGTCCCGCACCTCATCACGCCCATCATCACGAACCCCAAGAAGGCTGCCGAGGCGCTGCAGTGGGTCGTGAAGGAGATGGACATGCGGTACGACGACCTGGCGTCGTTCGGGTTCCGGCACGTCGACGACTTCAACAAGGCGATCGCCAACAACGAGATCATCCTGCCCGCGGGCAGCGAGCGGAAGCTCAAGCCCTACCCGTACCTGCTCGTCGTCGTCGACGAGCTCGCGGACCTGATGCTCGTCGCGCCCCGTGACGTCGAGGAGTCGATCGTCCGCATCACCCAGCTCGCCCGAGCCGCCGGCATCCACCTGGTGCTCGCGACGCAGCGCCCGTCGGTCGACGTCATCACCGGACTGATCAAGGCCAACGTGCCGTCGCGCATCGCGTTCGCGGTGACGAGCGTCACCGACTCCCGGGTCATCCTCGACCAGCCGGGCGCCGACAAGCTCATCGGCCAGGGCGACGCGCTCTTCCTGCCGATGGGGTCCTCGAAGTCCCTGCGCGTGCAGGGCGCCTGGGTGCAGGAGAGCGAGGTCGCCGAGGTCGTCCAGCACGTCACCCGGCAGGCCCGCCCGGAGTACCGGCAGGACGTCCAGGCCGTGGTGGAGCGCAAGGAGATCGACGCGGACATCGGCGACGACCTCGAACTGCTGCTCGCGGCCGTCGAGCAGGTCGTGTCGACGCAGTTCGGGTCGACCTCGATGCTGCAGCGGAAGCTCCGAGTCGGGTTCGCCAAGGCCGGACGACTCATGGACCTCATGGAGTCCCGCGACATCGTCGGGCCCTCCGAGGGCTCCAAGGCACGCGACGTCCTCGTGACGACCGACCAGCTGCCGGCCGTGCTCGCGAAGCTCCGGGGCGAGGAGCCCCCAGCGGGTGCCGCAGCGGCCGCCGCTGTCCCCGCCCCCGCCGGCGGTCCCACCGGCACTCCGGCCGCCGCGGTCCCGACGTCGCTGTCCGCGCCGACCGGCGACAGCGACCGGTACGGTTCCGATCCGGTGGCGGACATGACCCGCGGGTACGATGAGGTCGACGACGAGCCCGATGAGGACGCGTGGGGACTGACGGGCAGGGAGTGAGTGCGATGACCGCCTCGGACAGCACGGAGACCACGCACGGCGCACGCTTCCCGTGGCGCGGCCGGCTCCTGCGCAAGGGCCCCGGCCCGGCGTCGACGGGCAACGTCGCGAACATCATCACGGTCGTGCGCATCCTCATGGCGCCGCTGTTCTTCGTGCTGCTGTTGACGGATGCCGGTGCCGACGGGTCGCTGCGCATCTGGGCGGCCGTCGTCTTCGTGGTGGCGATCGTGACGGACAGCGCCGACGGGATCATCGCCCGGCGGCAGAACCTCGTCACCGACTTCGGGAAGCTCGTCGACCCGATCGCCGACAAGGTCCTCATCGGTGGGGCGCTCGTCGCCCTGTCGATCCTCGGCGAGCTGCCCTGGTACGTGACCGTGCTGATCATGGTGCGTGAGATCGGCATCACGGTGTTCCGCTTCGCGGTCCTCTCCGACCGGGTGATCCCGGCGAGCCGGGGCGGCAAGATCAAGACCGTCCTGCAGGCCGTCGCGCTGACCGCCGCGCTCTTCCCGTGGTGGAACCTCGTCGGGGACTGGGCGCACTGGGTGAACGGCATCCTGATGACCGCGGCGCTCCTGGCGACCGTCCTGAGCGGGATCGACTACCTGTACCAGGCGTGGAAGCACAACCGGACCGCTGCGTGACCCCGGACGACCGGGCCGACGTCGCTGCGGTTGCCCGCGACCTCGTCGCCCGGCTGACGGACGCGGGGGAGACCGTCGCGGTGGCCGAGTCGCTCACCGGCGGCCTCGTCGTGTCGACGTTGGTGGCGGTCCCCGGAGCCAGCGCGGTGGTCCGCGGCGGGGTGGTGGCCTACGCGACGCCCGTGAAGCACACCGTGCTCGGTGTCTCCGAGGCGCTGCTCGCGTCGAACGGCGCCGTCGACCCCGAGGTCGCGCGGCAGATGGCGGCCGGCGTCCGGCGGGCTCTGGCGGTCGACGGCGATCCCGCGACCTGGGGGATCAGCACGACCGGTGTCGCCGGGCCGGACCCGCAGGACGGTCAGCCCGTGGGCACCGTGTTCGTCGGCATCGCGGACGCAGACGGCGCCGTGTCCTTCGAACTGCACCTCGACGGCGACCGCGATGCAATCCGACGGGCGACCGTCTCCGAACTCCTGGCACGGATGTCGTCCACGATCCGGGGCCGGGAATAGGTCCCGTTTCCACTGGGTTACATCTCACGCAATCTCCAGCAGTAGAGCAGCCAGCGTGGTTAGCATGCTGCAACCGGCAACGCTACTGTTGCTGAACCCGAACTCGGCCACCCGGACCGAGCGGGCGCGGAGACGACAGAGAGGAGGAGTTCTCATGGTTCTCGTTCGTCAGGAAATCGGCGACGTTCTGCGGGACTTCCGCTTGCAGAAGGGCCGGACCCTCCGTCAGGTCGCGTCCAAGGCCAGCGTGGCTCTCGGGTACCTCAGCGAGGTCGAGCGCGGGCAGAAGGAAGCCAGCTCGGAGATCCTCGCGTCCGTCGCGGACGCGCTGGACACCCCGATCTCGACCATCATGCGTGAGGTCGGTGACCGTCTCGCGGTCATCGAGGGACTCACTCCGGTCCCCGACACGCTCCCGGACGACCTCGTCGCCGAGTTCGACAACGACCTCGCGGTGCGCTGACGCCACCGCTTCGAAGAACGCCGCCGTCGGTCCGCCGGCGGGGGCGTTCGTCGTTCGCGGGGTGGCGCCGTGGCTACTCTGGAACGATGCGTGTGAGTGAGTTCTGGCGGGCCGTCGACCAGGTGTTCGGCGATGCGTACGGTGCCGTCGTCAGCCGTGACGTCGTGCTCGAGGAGCTCGGTGGGCGATCGGCGGCCGAGGCACTCGACGCGGGGATCGATGCGCGCCGCGTGTGGGAGGCGCTGTGCGAGTCGCAGGACGTCCCGCTCGAGAAGCGGCACGGCAAGGGGTTGGCGGAGCCGAGGGACTGAGGCGGGGCGGGCGCGGGCGGGCGGGCGCGCGCATCGCTCACGCGCTGTCCGAAACTCTGTTCGGCGTGTTGCTCGAACGGGTGTTCGATCGGTGGTAGCTTCCTCCACAGCGGCGCTGTCCAGTGAGTTCGTCCACAGATCGCGTGGCCGTCGGCAGTGATGTCGGTGGCCCGCCCTAGGTTCGAGTCAACGGGAACAGCCCGAAGCCTTGTCGCTGAAGCACCGGCCCTGCACCATCGGCCGGGTGGACGCGACAGCCTACAGGCGGCCGACACCGAGCACGAAGGAGCACACCATGCCATCACCCCAGGACCGCGAGAAGGCCCTCGAGACCGCTCTCGCCCAGATCGACCGTCAGTTCGGCAAGGGCACGGTCATGCGCCTCGGCTCGGACGAGCGTGCTCCCGTCGCCACCATCCCGACGGGGTCGGTCGCGCTCGACGTCGCGCTCGGCATCGGCGGACTCCCGCGCGGCCGCATCATCGAGATCTACGGCCCGGAGTCGTCGGGTAAGACGACCCTGACGCTGCACGCGATCGCCAACGCCCAGCGCGCGGGCGGCATCGCAGCCTTCATCGACGCCGAGCACGCGCTCGACCCCGAGTACGCGAAGAAGCTCGGTGTCGACATCGATGCGCTGCTCGTCTCCCAGCCGGACACCGGTGAGCAGGCGCTCGAGATCGCCGACATGCTCGTCCGTTCCGGTTCCATCGACCTCGTCGTCATCGACTCCGTCGCCGCGCTCGTGCCCCGTGCCGAGATCGAGGGCGAGATGGGTGACTCGCACGTCGGTCTGCAGGCCCGACTCATGTCGCAGGCGCTCCGCAAGCTCGCCGGTGGCCTCAACCAGACGCAGACCACGATGATCTTCATCAACCAGCTGCGCGAGAAGATCGGTGTGTTCTTCGGTAGCCCGGAGACCACCGCCGGCGGCAAGGCGCTGAAGTTCTACGCCTCGGTCCGTCTCGACATCCGTCGCATCGAGACGCTCAAGAGCGGTACCGACGCGGTCGGCAACCGCACCCGCGTCAAGGTCGTGAAGAACAAGATGGCCCCGCCCTTCAAGCAGGCCGAGTTCGACATCCTGTACGGCACGGGCATCTCGCGCGAGGGCTCGTTGCTCGACTTCGGTGTCGACCACGGCATCGTCAAGAAGTCGGGTGCCTGGTACACCTACGACGGTGACCAGCTCGGACAGGGCAAGGAGAACTCGCGTTCCTTCCTGATCCAGAACCCCGAGATCGCGGCCGAGATCGAGGGCAAGATCCTCGCGAAGCTCGGTGTCGGCGGTGCGTCGGCCGAAGCGGTCGAGGCGCCCGTCGACTCCATCGCGCCGAAGATCGCGGAGCGCAAGGGCGCGTGACGACCGACCACGACGGTGACGAGGGCCTCGCACCGGTCACCGACCTCTTCGGTGCACGCGGTGCGCGGTCCCGTCGCCCCGCGGCCGGTCCGGCTGCCACGCCGGACACAGCCGCGCACGACCGGGCGAACCGCCATGACACCGGACCCCTTGCCGGTCGCGGCAGCGGCGGCGCCAGCGACACTCCCGCCGACACCCTCGCCGACGCCGATGCGCCGGTCCCGCTGCCGGTCCGGGGCGCCAGGGCGCAGGCCGAATGGCTCTCACCCGTCGTCGGGGACGGCTCTGGTCCGAGTGCCCGCGCTGAGCAGGACGGCTACGACGACCGCACCGCGGACGCCACGACCGCGTCCGTCTTCGCGATCGACGGCGGTGCCGAGCTCGACCCGGCCGACGCGCCCCGTCCGGTCGACGAACAGCGCGCGGATGCCGAACGGCTGAGCATGCGTGCACTCGGGCGCAAGGGCGTCAGCGAGTCCGAGCTCCGGACGATGCTGACGAAGAACGACCTCGACCCGGACGTCGTCGAGTTCGAGATCCAGCGACTCACCCGTGTCGGTCTCGTGGACGACGTGGCACTCGCGACCGACCTCGTGGACCGTCTGCACGACCGGAAGGGTCTCGGCCGGCAAGGGGTCGTCGCCGAGCTCCGACGGCGCGGGATCGACCAGGCAGCGATCGACGCGGCACTCGAAGCGGCTGCCGACGACGAGGACGACGAGTTCGTCCGCGCGATCGAACTGGCGCAGAAGCGTGCGGGCCAGCTCCGCGGCCTCGACCGGGCCACGGCGGAACGTCGGCTCTCCGGGTTCCTGATGCGCAAGGGCTACAACGGCGGAGTCGTCCGCATCGCGGTCGAGCGTGCGCTCGGCGGCGGAGGCCGCCCGCCGGCCGGCCCGCGCGGTTCCGTCCGCTTCGAGTAGCGTCCCGACGGTTTTACACTGGGACGACCATGGCCACCGTCGCAGCGCGCCCCCGCACCTACCAAGTCCGCACCTACGGGTGCCAGATGAACGTGCACGACTCCGAGCGGTTGAGCGGGTCACTGCAGGCCGCCGGCTACGTCGCGGCCGACGGCGAGCAGGCGGACGTCGTCGTCATCAACACGTGCGCCGTGCGCGAGAACGCCGACAACCGGCTGTACGGCAACCTCGGGCAGCTCGCGGGCATCAAGCGCGAGCACCCCGGCATGCAGATCGCGGTCGGCGGGTGCCTGGCGCAGAAGGACAAGAACGTCATCCTCGAGAAGGCGCCGTGGGTCGACGTCGTCTTCGGCACGCACAACATGGGCTCGCTGCCCACCCTGCTCGAACGTGCCCGGCACAACGACGAGGCGCAGATCGAGATCCTCGAGTCGCTCGACGTCTTCCCGTCCACCCTGCCGACGAAGCGCGACTCCACGCACAGCGGATGGGTGTCGATCTCGGTCGGCTGCAACAACACGTGCACGTTCTGCATCGTGCCGTCACTCCGCGGCAAGGAGAAGGACCGCCGCCCGGGTGACGTGCTCGCCGAGATCCAGGCGCTCGTCGACGACGGGGCGATCGAGGTGACACTGCTCGGTCAGAACGTGAACTCCTACGGGGTCGAGTTCGGGGACCGCCAGGCGTTCGGCAAGCTCCTGCGCGCCGCCGGGCAGATCGACGGCCTCGAGCGGATCCGGTTCACGAGCCCGCACCCGGCCGCCTTCACGGACGACGTCATCGACGCCATGGCAGAGACGCCGAACGTGATGCCGCAGCTGCACATGCCGTTGCAGTCCGGCTCGGACCGCGTCCTCAAGGCGATGCGCCGCAGCTACCGGAGCGAGCGGTTCCTCGGCATCCTCGACCGAGTCCGGGCGAAGATCCCGCACGCGGCGATCTCGACCGACATCATCGTCGGGTTCCCCGGTGAGACCGACGCCGACTTCGAGGACACCCTGCGCGTCGTCGAGCAGTCGCGCTTCGCGTCGGCGTTCACGTTCCAGTACTCGATCCGTCCGGGAACCCCCGCGGCGACGATGGACGAGCAGCTGCCGAAGGACGTCGTGCAGGAGCGCTACGAGCGCCTCGTCGCCCTGCAGGAGCACATCACCGCCGAGGAGAACGCGAAGCAGGTCGGCCGCACGGTCGAGGTGCTCGTCGCGGCGGGCGAGGGCAAGAAGGACGACGCGACCCGGCGGCTGTCCGGACGCGCCGAGGACTCGCGGCTCGTGCACTTCTCGGTGCCGGACGGCTCCGACGTGCCCCGGCCCGGCGACGTCGTCACGGTCGAGGTCACGCGGTCGGCGCCGCACTTCCTCCTCGCCGACGGCGACGCGCCGCTGCGGATCCGTCGCACCCGCGCCGGCGATGCGTGGGACCGGGCCCAGGCCGAGAGCTGCGGGGTGCCGACGCCGACCACGGCCGGCGCCACGGACGTTCCGCGGCCGGTCTCGCTCGGCCTGCCCACGCTCCGTGTCGGGCGCTGACGAGGAGCGCGCCGACCTCGCGCGCCCCGCCGACCCCGCGCGACCCGCCGACCCCGCGCGCGCAGCCGACCCCGCGCGCGCAGCCGACCCCGCGCGCCCCGCCGACCCCGCGCGACCCGCCGACCCCGCGCGCGCTGCCGACGCCGTGAGCGCTGCCGACGCCGCGCGCGCAGCCGACGCCGATCTGATCGCGGTCGTCGGGGCGACCGGCACCGGCAAGTCCGACCTCGGCATCGCCATCGCCGAACGCCTCCACGCCGCAGGCCGACCGGCCGAGATCGTCAACGCCGACGCCATGCAGCTCTACCGGGGTATGGACATCGGCACCGCGAAAGTCGGGCTCGAGGAGCGCCGGGGCATCCCGCACCACCAGCTCGACGTCCTGGACGTCACCGACGAGGCCAGTGTGGCCGCGTACCAGCGCGACGCCCGGGCAGAGATCGAGGCGATCCACCGCCGCGGGGCCGTCGCCCTGCTCGTCGGCGGGAGCGGGCTCTACGTGTCCGCGGTGCTGTTCGACCTGGCCTTCCCGGGGACCGACCCCGAGTTGCGGGCACGGCTCGAGCGCGAGCACGAGGAACGCGGCCCGGGCATCCTGCTGGAGCGGCTCCGCGGCCTCGACCCGTCGGCGGCGGCGACCATCGACGCGCGCAACCCGCGGCGGTTGATCCGCGCACTCGAGATCGCGAGCCGGTCCGAGGTCGTGACCCCGAGCCTCCCGTCCGCGCCCCGCGCCTGGCGACCCGCGCGCATCCTGCGCCTGCACCGTGAACGCGCCGAGCTCGTCGACGCGCTCCACGAGCGCGCGGCGTGCATGTTCGCCGCGGGGCTGGTCGACGAGGTCGAGGGCCTCCGCGAGCGCGGACTCGAGTCGGGGCGGACCGCGCGGGCGGCGATCGGGTACTCGCAGGCGCTCGAGGTGCTGCGCGGCGACGCGTCCGTCGATCAGGCGATCGAGGCGACCGGCGTCGCGACCCGGAAGTACGCCCGACGGCAGGTGTCGTGGTTCCGGCGGTACACGGACGCCGAGGTCCTCGACGTGACCGGCGCGGACCGGGCTGCGCTGACGGCGGCTGCCCGTAGGATCGTCCCGTGACCGAGCTGCACTTCACCAAGGGCCAGGGGACCGGCAACGACTTCGTCCTGTTCGCCGACCCCGACGCGTCGGTCGACCTGACCCCCGAGCGGATCCGCGCCATCGCGGACCGCCGGTTCGGTGTGGGGGGCGACGGAGTCATCCGCGCCGTCCGGTCCGAGTCACTGCCCGAGGGGCGCGCGCTCGTCGCCGAAGACCCCGCGGCGACGTGGTTCATGGACTACCACAACGCCGACGGCACGGTCGCCGAGATGTGCGGCAACGGCATCCGCGTGTTCGCGCGGTACCTCACCGAGTCCGGGCTCGTCGACCTCGCCCCCGGCGAGACGCTGACCGTCGGCAGCCGCAAGGGACTCGTCGACATCCAGCGGACGACCAACGGCTTCTCCGCCGACCTCGGGCGCTGGGGCCTCGGCATCGAGGGCGGCGGCTCGGACGACGTGCTCGTGCGGGCGAAGAACCTCGACGGAGCACGCCCCGGGCTCGGCATCGACGTCGGCAACCCCCACGTGGTGGTCGCTGTCGCGACCGAGGACGAACTCGCCGAGGTCGACCTCACGTACGTGCCGGTGCTCGATCCGGTCCCCGCGGCCGGCGCGAACGTCGAGTTCGTGCTGCCCGGCGACCCGCTCGTGCAGGACGGGGTGGGACAGATCACGATGCGCGTCCACGAGCGCGGCAGCGGCGAGACCCTGTCGTGCGGCACCGGTGCGGTGGCTGCGGCCCTGGCGACGCGGTACTGGGCGGGCAACGGGGCGCCGGACACCTGGCGCGTGCGCGTTCCCGGCGGCGTCGTGACGGTGCGCATCTTCGCGGCGGAGGACGGCGAGCACGTCGCGCTCTCCGGTCCGGCGGAACTCGTCTTCTCGGGGGACCTGACGGTCTGACCCCGGCTGGGCTCCGGCCAGGAGGCGCGGCTCGGCTCGCCGATGCCGGTCGCGCTGGCCGACTGCGGCGCGCGGGCCGCGCTGGCCGCTGCGGCGCGCTGGTCGCGCTGGTCGACTGCGGCGCGCGGGTCGCGCTGCCCGGCCGCGGGGGCATCGAACCACGTTCCCGACATCGCGCCACCCGCTCGCGCTGGTTCGATGTCGGAACCGTGGTTCCATCCGGACCGATCGCCCGGAGCGCCCGGAGCGCCCGGCGCGCCCGGAGAGCCCGGAGCGCCCGAGTGCCCCGTTCGCCGTGGACCGCCCCCGGCCTACTCGGCCGCGCGGTGCACCCGCAGCACCCGGAACCCCTTGTCCGTCGACGCCCGCGACACGTGGAACCCACCGTCGAGCGTGTCGTGCAACCACCGCTGCAGCGAGTCGCCGCCGAGGTCCTTCGACACGACCAGCCAGGCGTCGCCCCCGACCTCGAGCCGGGGCAACCACGTCAACAGGATCTGGTGCAGCTCGTCCTTGCCGACCCGGATGGGCGGGTTCGACCAGATCGTCCGGAACCGCAGGTCGGCGGGCACCTCGTCCGGCAGGGCGACGGTGACGTTGTCGAGCCCCGCGGTCGCGGCGTTCGCCCGGGCGAGCCCCAGGACACGCTCGTTGACGTCGACGCCCCACACCTCGGCACCGGGGGAGTCGAGCGCCATCGTGATCGCGATCGGGCCCCAGCCGCACCCGACGTCGAGCAGGGCGCCGTCGTGCGCCGGGGGCGGCACGGAGCCGAGCAGCACCCGGGTCCCGCGGTCGAGGCCGTCGGGGCTGAAGACCCCCGCAGCGGTGGTCAGCGTGAGCGGCCGACCGGCGAGGGTGACGTGGATCTGGCGTTCGCGGGTGTCCGACGACGGGTTCGCGGAGAAGTAGTGGTCGTTCGCCATGGATGAACCGTACCGGGAACCCCGTGTGTCCCGAGGCCCCGAGCGGTACCCTGTGGAGAAGATGACGGACACCACGAACCGAGACGCAGAGACCACCGACGACAACGCTGCTGGTGTCGTCGAGCGGGTCCTGCGCAACGCCGACTCCCGCGCGAGTTCCTCGATCTTCGCCCCCGCGCAGGCGATCCAGACCCGATCGGTCGACGACCACGCCTGGACGGGCGACGGCGACCAGTACGACCGCGAAGACCGTGCGGCGCTCCGCCGCGTCGCCGGGCTCTCCACCGAACTCGAGGACGTCACCGAGGTCGAGTACCGGCAGCTCCGGCTCGAGCAGGTCGTCCTGATCGGTGTGTACCCGCACGGGGACGCCGCCGACGCCGAGAACTCGCTCCGCGAACTCGCCGCCCTCGCCGAGACCGCGGGTGCCGTGGTGCTCGACGGCCTGCTGCAGCGGCGCCCGAACCCCGACCCCTCCACCTACCTCGGCAAGGGCAAGGCGGAGGAGCTCGCGATGGTCGTCAAGGCGACCGGCGCGGACACGGTCATCGCGGACACCGAACTCGCACCGTCCCAGCGTCGTGCGCTCGAGGACGTGGTGAAGGTCAAGGTGATCGACCGGACGGCCGTGATCCTCGACATCTTCAGCCAGCACGCCAAGAGCCGCGAGGGCAAGGCGCAGGTCGAGCTCGCCCAGCTCGAGTACCTCCTGCCGCGTCTACGTGGTTGGGGTGAGTCGATGTCCCGCCAGGCCGGTGGTCAGGTCTCGGGCGGTGCGGGCATGGGCTCGCGTGGTCCCGGTGAGACGAAGATCGAGCTCGACCGTCGTCGCATCCACACGCGCATGTCGAAGCTCCGTCGTCAGATCGCCTCGTTCCGACCCGCGCGCGAGGCCAAGCGCGCCGAGCGCAACCGCAACGAGGTCCCGAGCGTCGCGATCGCCGGCTACACCAACGCCGGCAAGTCCTCGCTGCTCAACCGGCTGACGAGCGCGGGCGTCCTCGTGCAGAACCAGCTGTTCGCGACGCTGGACTCGACCGTCCGCCGCACCAACTCGGCGAAGGGTCGCGAGTACACGTTCGCCGACACGGTCGGGTTCGTGCGCAACCTGCCGCACCAGCTCGTCGAGGCCTTCCGCTCCACCCTCGAAGAAGTCGGTGACGCGGACGTCATCGTGCACGTCGTCGACGGCTCCCACCCGGACCCGGCGGCGCAGCTCGCGACCGTGCGGGACGTCATCGGCGACGTGGGCGCCCGGGACATCCCCGAGATCGTGGCGTTCAACAAGTCGGACCTCATCGACGAGTCGCAGCGGCTCGTCCTGGTCGGCCTCGTCCCGGACGCCGTGTTCGTCTCGGCGCGCACGGGCGAGGGCATCCAGGACCTGCTCGAGGCGATCGAGTCGCGGCTGCCCGAGCCGGACGTCGAGCTGACCGTCGTGGTGCCGTACGACCGAGGGGACCTCGTGTCGTCGCTGCACGACGCGGGTGCGGTCGAGCACGTCGACTACGTCGAGGACGGCACCCGGCTGCAGGTCCGCGTGTTCCAGCGTCAGGTCGCAGAGCTCGACCCCTTCGTGGTCGCGCCCGTCGCGTCCTGAGCCGTCCGGCGCGCTGACGCGGTCCAGGAGGCGCGGCGCAAGCCCGCCTTCGGGCCCACGCAGGCTGAGCGGTTCCGCTCGGCGCCGCACAACGAAAGCCGGTCCGAACCACGTCATCACGTGGTTCGGACCGGCTTCGGTTGTTCCTGAGCTCGCACGGCCGACCCTGCCCGACCCGGGTGCCCGGAGCCCGACGCGGTCGACGTCAGATGGAGCGGAGGACCGCGACGACCTTGCCGAGCACGGTCGCGGCATCGCCGAGGATCGGCTCGAACGCGGTGTTGCGGGGGAGCAGCCACGTGTGGCCGTCCCGCTGCCGGAAGACCTTGACGGTGGCTTCCTCGTCGAGCATGGCGGCGACGATGTCACCGTTCTCGGCGGTCTGCTGCGATCGCACGACCACCCAGTCCCCGTCGCAGATGGCGGCGTCGATCATCGACTCGCCCACGACCTTGAGCATGAACAGGTCGCCCGTGCCGACGAGCTGTCGGGGGAGCGGGACGATCTCGTCGACGTGCTGCTCGGCGGTGATCGGCACACCCGCGGCGATGCGACCGACCAGCGGGACGAGGGTCGTCGCGTCGACGTCGGGGCCCTCGGTGTCGGGCGTCGGTTCGTCCACGAGCACCTCGAGCGCCCGCGGACGGTTCGGGTCACGACGGATCCACCCACCGAGCTCGAGCTGCCCGAGCTGGTGGGAGACGCTCGACAGTGAGGAGAGGCCGGCGGCGTCCCCGATCTCGCGCATGCTCGGCGGGTAGCCCCGGCTCGCGATCGACGCACGGATCGCGTCGAGGATCGCCTGCTGCTTCGCCGTCAGCGGCTTCTGGCCCCGCAGTTCGTCCGCCACGTCGTCTCGCCCTTCGTCGGTGCCGGGCCGTGCCCGCGGGAATGTCGGTGGTCCCCGCTTGACTTGTCCCAGTCGATCGAAACAGTATCCGACCGGTCACCGCCGGACAAACACCTGTTCGAGCGTGTCGGCAGAAAACCCACCAGAAATCTCCGCACAGGACTTGTGCGGCTCGTCATTCGAAACTATGTTCGGTACAGGACTTCGGTTCACCCGAACGGGAAGGCAAGAACGACATGAGCACCATCGCCATCGCTGACATCCAGCGCACCGCGCCCGCCGTGCGTACGCGCCTGCGCCTCACGCGTCGCGGTCGGGTCGTCCTGACGACGCTCGCCGCGATCCCGATGCTGATCGGTGTGGCACTCGCCGTGCTGAACGGCGGGCAGGCGTCCGCCGGCAACACCGAGTCGCACGCCCACTTCGAGACCGTGACGATCCAGCCGGGCGAGACGCTCTGGCAGCTCGCCGAAGAGACCGCGCCGAACGCCGACCCGCGTGACTTCGTGCAGGACGTCGTGAGCCTCAACGCCCTCGACGGCTCCGGTCTGCAGGCCGGTCAGGAGATCGCGATCCCGGCGCAGTACACCGCCGCGCACTGACGCGACGCCGGCCGCCACGGAGCGCCGCAGAAGTGTCGCGACGGCCCACCGTCCGGACGGCCGGTCGTCCGACCGCCCATGCGGCCTACGATGGATCGGTGGCATTCACGCTCGAAGACCTCCCGATCCGAGACGACCTGCGCGGGCAGAGCCCGTACGGCGCACCGCAGAAGCACGTGCGCGTGCAGCTCAACGTCAACGAGAACACGCATCCGGTGCCGGCTGACGTCGCCGAGGACATCGTGTCGTCGATCCGGCAGGCGCTGACCACCGTGAACCGCTACCCGGACCGCGAGTTCTCCGAGCTGCGCCAGTCCCTCGCGGACTACCTGCAGCGAGACACCGCGCCGGGGCAGTCGCTCGGCCCGGAACAGATCTGGGCGGCCAACGGCTCGAACGAGGTCCTCCAACAGCTCCTGCAGGCGTTCGGCGGGCCGGGGCGCAGCGTGCTCGGGTTCCCTCCGACCTACTCGATGCACTCGATCCTGGCCTCGGGCACCGGCACGACGTGGATCCCCGCCCAGCGCGACGACGAGTTCCGGATCTCGCCCGAGACGGTCGTGGCGGCCATCCGCGAGCACCAGCCGGACATCGTGTTCCTCTGCGGGCCGAACAACCCGACCGGGACCCCGCTCCCGATCGAGACGATCGAGGCCGCGTACGCCGCGACCGACGGCGTCGTGATGGTGGACGAGGCCTACGCCGAGTTCATGCCGGCCGACGCTCCGAGCGCGCTGACGCTGCTGCCCGGCCGCGAGCGCCTCGTCGTGTCGCGCACCATGAGCAAGGCCTTCGCGTTCGCCGGGGCCCGTGTTGGCTACATGGCCGCCCACCCGGCCGTCATCGACGCGATCCGGCTCGTCCGGCTGCCGTACCACCTGTCCGCCCTGACGCAGGCGGCCGCGGTCGCAGCGCTCCGGCACGCGCCCGCGATGCTGGCGATGGTGGACGACATCACCCGGCAGCGCGACCGCATGGTGGCCGAGCTCGGCGCGATGGGGTACCGCACCTACGAGACCTGGTCGAACTTCGTCCTGTTCGGGGGCGTTGCAGACCCGCACGCCGCGTTCGAGGCGCTCCTCGAGCAGGACGTGATCGTCCGTGACCTCGGCATCCCGAACCACCTGCGCGTGAGCGCCGGCACCGAGGAGGAGACCACGGTGTTCCTCGACGCCATGCGCCGCGTCGCCGCCGATCAGCCGCCGGTTAGGGTTGCAGCATGACCGCGCGCACCGCCACGATCAGCCGGAGCACGAGCGAGTCGAGCATCGAGCTCGAACTCGACCTCGACGGCACCGGCACGTCCGACATCTCGACGAGCGTGCCGTTCTTCGACCACATGCTGACCGCGTTCAGCAAGCACTCGCTCATCGACCTCCGCGTGCGTTCGACGGGCGACACCCACATCGACGTGCACCACACCGTCGAGGACACCGGCATCGTGCTCGGCCAGGCGCTCAAGCAGGCCCTGGGCAACCGTGCCGGCATCGGCCGCTACGGCGACGCGCTGGTGCCGCTCGACGAAGCCCTCGCGCAGGCGGTCGTCGACGTGTCGGGCCGTCCGTTCCTCGTGCACTCCGGCGAGCCCGCCGGCTTCGAGTTCCACCGCATCGGCGGGCACTTCACCGGCTCGATGGTCCGCCACGTGTTCGAGGCCATCACGTTCAACGCCGGCATCACGGTGCACGTCCGCGTGCTCGCGGGCCGCGACCCGCACCACATCGCCGAAGCCGAGTTCAAGGCGTTCGCGCGGGCGATGCGCACCGCGGTGGAGCTCGACCCCCGCGTGGACGGCATCCCGTCCACCAAGGGCTCGCTGTGACGGCGGGCGCGAAGCCGAACGTCGTCGTCCTCGACTACGGGTCCGGCAACGTCCACTCGGCCGCCAAGGCGCTCGAGCGCGCCGGCGCCGACGTCACCCTGACCGCCGACAAGCAGAGTGCGCTCCGCGCCGACGGCCTGCTCGTCCCGGGCGTCGGGGCGTTCGGTGCCGTCGTGGAGCAGCTCGAGAGTGTGCAGGGCGGCGAGATCGTCGACCACCGCCTGGCCGGCGGACGTCCGGTCCTCGGCATCTGCGTCGGCATGCAGGTGCTGTTCTCCCGCGGCATCGAGCGCGGTGCCGACGTCGAGGGACTCGGCCAGTGGCCGGGCACCGTCGAGCAGATCCAGGCCGACGTCCTGCCCCACATGGGCTGGAACACCGTCGACGCGCCCGCCGACTCGGTACTGTTCGACGGCCTGCACGACGAGCGCTTCTACTTCGTGCACTCCTACGGCGTGACCGACTTCCCGCTCGAGGCGTACGGCCCGTTCCGGGCGCCCCGGCTGACCTGGGCCGAGCACGGGCAGCGGTTCGTCGCCGCCGTCGAGAACGGCCCGCTCACCGCCACCCAGTTCCACCCCGAGAAGTCCGGCGAGCCGGGCATCCGACTGCTCCGCAACTGGGTGCAGTCGCTCTGAACCCGGCCACGGGTCCGGCGGCGCGGTCCGTGACGGACCCGCACCGCTCCTCCCGACCAGCGCACCGCGCCCGCTCCCGCAACGAAGACAGGACCATGACCGAGCTCTCCTCCACCACGCCCCTCGTCCTGCTGCCCGCCGTGGACGTCGTCGACGGCCAGGCGGTGCGTCTCACGCAGGGCGAGGCCGGCAGCGAGACCTCCTACGGCGACCCGGTGACGGCGGCCCGGACGTGGCGCGACCAGGGCGCGGAGTGGATCCACCTCGTCGACCTCGACGCGGCGTTCGGCCGCGGCGACAACCGCAGGGTGATCGCGCACGCCGTCCGCGAGGTCGAGGGCGTGGCGGTCGAGCTGTCCGGCGGCATCCGCGACGACGCCTCGCTCGAGGCCGCCCTCGCGACCGGCGCGGCACGCGTGAACCTCGGCACCGCGGCGCTCGAGGACCCGGAGTGGGCGGCGCGCGTCATCCGGCAGTACGGCGAGCAGATCGCCGTCGGACTCGACGTGCGCGGGACGACCCTCGCCAGCCGCGGGTGGACCGAGGACGCCGGCGACCTGTGGGAGGTCCTGGACCGCCTCGAGGACGCCGGCTGCGCCCGCTACGTCGTCACCGACGTCACCAAGGACGGCACGCTGCAGGGGCCGAACGTCGACCTGCTCCGGGCCGTCTGCGACCGCACCGACCAGCCCGTGGTGGCGTCCGGTGGGATCTCGACGCTCGACGACCTGCGTGCCCTGCGCGCGCTCGTGCCGCACGGTCTCGAGGGCGCGATCATCGGCAAGGCGCTCTACTCGGGGGCGTTCACGCTCCCCGCCGCCCTCGACGTCGCGTCGGAGTAGCGGCGTGTCGGGCATCTCGAACGGTCGCGGGACCGGTCCCGAGGTCCCGGACGGCACCGGGCACCCGGACGACGCCCACACCCCCGGCGGCGCCGCCGACTCGGCCGGCACCGCGTGGGCCGGGCGTACGTTCGACCAGCACGACACGACCTTCGACGACGACGACGGACTCGCCGACCCGGCGGTCGTCGACGCGATCAGGGCGCTGCCCGACGGCGGCTCCCAGCGGGCGGTGGTCGACGCGCTCCGCACCGCGCGGCTGCTCATCCCGCTCATCGCCGAGGCCGGCGACGTCGGCCACACCGACACCGGCAAGCTCGTCGACAAGACGCAGGAGCTCTCGATCGTCACGGTCGCCGGCCCGGACGGCCGGAGCGTGATGCCCGCGTTCACCTCGGTCGAGGCGATGCGGACCTGGGACGCCGACGCCCGGCCGGTCCCCGCCGATTCGCGTCGGGTCGCGATGGCCGCCGCGAGCGAGGAGACCCAGCTCGTGGTCCTCGACCCGACGGCACCGACCGAGTTCGTGCTCCGCCGTCCCGCCGTGTGGGCGATCGGGCAGGACCTGCCGTGGACGCCCTGCTTCGAGGACCCGGAGGTCGCCCAGGCCTTCGCCGACTCCGTCGTGGGGGAGCGTGCCGTGGCGCGGGTCGAGCTCGGCCCGGGGGACCCGCTCGGACGCTTCGCCGGTGCGGAGCTGACGGTGGGCCTGGCGCTGCACCCGGGTCTCGACCAGTCCCAGGTGCAGGAGCTCGTCGGACGCCTGCAGCAGCGCTGGACGGCGGACGCCGTCATCGCGGACCGCGTGGACAGCATGCGGGTGGCGCTGCGCCCAGCGTGAGTCGCGCCTCCTGGCCCCGTCCTGCGGCGGTGCGGCCAGGCCCGGCGGCCGGTCGCCGGTACGATGACGGGGTGAGCACGAACCCGACGACCAGCCCCGGAACCGGCGAGACCACCTACGGTCCGACCGGACGGCCCGTCCGGCAGTTCGCGGTGCCCGAGGAGCTCGACGGCCACGGTCCCGCTCGCATCATCGCGCTGTGCAACCAGAAGGGCGGCGTCGGCAAGACGACGACGTCGATCAACCTCGGTGCGGCGCTGGCCGAGTACGGCCGCAAGGTCCTCGCGGTGGACTTCGACCCGCAGGGCGCGCTGTCGGCGGGTCTCGGCGTGCGGACCCACGACATCCCCACCGTCTACGACCTGCTGATGGGGTCGATCAAGGACCCGAACCAGGTCATCCAGCCGACGAACACGCCCTACCTCGACGTGATCCCCGCGAACATCGACCTGTCCGCGGCCGAGGTCCACCTGGTGAACGAGGTCGCCCGCGAGCAGATCCTCGCGAGCGTGCTGCGCAAGGTCCAGAACGACTACGACGTGATCCTCGTCGACTGCCAGCCGTCGCTCGGTCTGCTCACCGTCAACGCCCTCACCGCGGCGCACGGCGTCCTCATCCCGCTCGAGTGCGAGTTCTTCGCGCTGCGTGGTGTGGCGCTGCTCATCGAGACGATCGACAAGGTGCGCGACCGCTTGAACCCGGCGCTGCAGCTCGACGGCATCCTCGCCACGATGTACGACTCGCGCACCCTGCACTCGCGCGAGGTCATGGAGCGCGTCGTCGACACCTTCGACGACCGCGTGCTCGACACCGTCATCGGTCGCACCGTGAAGTTCCCCGACGCCACCGTCTCGGCGCGGCCGATCACGCAGACCGCGCCGGACCACCAGGCCGCGCACGCGTACCGCCAGCTCGCCAGGGAGCTCGTCGAGCGTGGCGCCGTCGCCTGACGCCGACCCTGCCGAGGCGTCGGTGCGGCCGGACCGCGTCGCAGCCCCTGTCGAGTCGTCGGCGCGGCCGGACCGCGTCGCCGACACCCAGTCCGCTCCGGCCGGCACGCAGACCGCGCCCGGCTTCCGGGTCCGACTCGCCGGGTTCGACGGCCCGTTCGACCTGCTCCTCTCGCTCATCACGAAGCACGAACTCGACATCACCGAGGTGTCGCTCGGCGCGGTGACGGGGGAGTTCATCGCGTACGTGCGACAGGCCGAGTCCCAGGACGAACTCGACGAGGCGAGCGAGTTCCTCGTCGTCGCCGCGACCCTGCTCGACCTGAAGATCGCGGGGCTGCTGCCGCAGGGCGAGCTCGTCGACGCCGAGGACGTGGCCCTGCTCGAGGCCCGCGACCTGCTCTTCGCCCGACTGCTGCAGTACCGGGCGTTCAAGCAGGCCGCCGACTGGTTCGGGTCGCGGTGGCTGACCGAGTCCCGACGCCACGTCCGGAGCGTCCGGCTCGAGGAACGGTTCCGCGCCCGGACGCCCGAGCTCGTCTGGACCCTGTCGGTGCAGGACTTCGCCGCACTCGCCACCCTGGCGTTCGCGCCGCGCGAGCTCCCGACGGTCGGGCTCGACCACCTGCACGCCCCGCTCGTCAGCATCCGGGAGCAGGCCGCGATCGTCGTCTCGATCCTCCGCACGCGTGCCGACGAGGACGTCTCGTTCCGCGAACTGGTCGCCGGTGTCTCGGAGACGGGTATCGTGGTGGCTCGCTTCCTCGCGATCCTGGAGCTGTACCGGAACGCGTCCATCTCGTTCGAACAGTTCGAACCGCTCGGGGAGCTGACGCTGCGCTGGACCGCCGACGACTGGTCCGACGAGAGCCTCGCCGACCTGGGAGCCGACTATGACGGATGACGTGCACGACGGCTCCAGTGCCGAACCCGGCGGCGCCGACGAGATGGCCGACGCCCGCGCGATCGAGCGCGAGATCCACGAGGCGCACGAGCGTGCCGCCCGGCCGGAGATCCCCGTCGACCGACAGCTCGAGGCGATCCTCATGATCGCCGACGAACCCCAGTCGCTCGTGTCCCTCGGCGCCGCCGTCGGTGCGCCCGTCCCCGCCGTCCGACAGGCCATCGAGCGCCTCGTGGCGGACTTCGACGGCGTCGACGGCACGGTCCGTCGCGGGTTCGAACTCCGCGAGGTCGGCGGCGGCTGGCGCTTCTACGTCCGGCAGGACCTCGACGACGTCGTCGAGCAGTTCGTCGAGGCCGAGCGCCCCTCCCGCCTGTCGCAGGCCGCGCTCGAGACCCTCGCGGTCGTCGCGTACAAGCAGCCGATCACCCGGTCGCAGATCGCCTCGATCCGCGCCGTCAACGTCGACGGCGTCGTCCGCACGCTCGTCGCGCGCGGCCTCATCGAGGAGTCGTTCACCGACGCCGAGACCGGCGCCATCAACTACGTCACGTCCGACCTGCTGCTGCAGCAGCTCGGCATCAACTCGCTCGACGAGCTGCCGCTCATCTCGCCCCTCCTGGACGACGGTGCCGACGGCTTCGAGCAGAACGAAGGGATCCCCGATGGCCGCGTATGAGGAAGAACGACGAGGCGGCCCACGGGGCGGCGCGGGTGGCCGCGCCGGTTCGGGTCGGCCTGGAGGCGCGTCACGCGACCGCACCGCCGGCTCCGGCCGTGCCGGTGGCCGGTCCGAGGGCGCGGGTCGCGACGAGCGCGGTGGGTACCGCGGGCGCGACGAGCGCCCGGCCTCCGGCCGACGGGACGACGACCGTGGCGGCTCCCGCGGGCGTGACGACCGGGGTGCCGGCGGCGGGTACCGGGGTCGTGACGAGCGTCCGGCGTCCGGTGGGGGCTACCGGGGTCGTGACGAGCGTCCGGCGTCCGGCGGTGGGTACCGGGGCCGCGATGACCGTCCGGCGTCCGGTGGGGGCTACCGGGGTCGTGACGAGCGTCCGGCGTCCGGTGGGTACCGGGGCCGCGACGACCGTGCAGGATCGGGCCGCCGCGACGACGACCGTGGTGGGTACCGCGGCCGGGACGACCGTCGTGATGCTCCGCGCCGCGACGACCGCGGAGCCGAACGCGGTCGGTTCGTCGGCCGCGAGGACGACCGCCGCGGCGGTGACCGCGGGGGCTTCGTCCGCCGTGACGACGACCGTGGTGGGTACCGGGGCCGTGACGACCGTCGTGATGCGCCGCGCCGTGACGACGACCGTGGTGGGTACCGCGGCCGTGACGACCGTGCGGGCTCCGGCCGGACGGGCGACGACCGCGGTGGGTACCGCGGCCGTGACGATCGTCGCGATGCTCCGCGCCGGGACGACAGTCGCGGTGGCTACCGCGGCCGTGACGATCGTCGTGATGCCCCGCGCCGCGACGACAGTCGCGGTGGGTACCGCGGCCGTGACGACCGTGCGGGTTCCGGCCGGACGGGCGACGACCGCGGTGGGTACCGCGGCCGTGACGACCGTCGCGATGCTCCGCGCCGCGACGACGACCGCCGCCGCGACCCCGCCCGTGAGGACCGTCGGGCACCCGACGGCCGCCCGAGCACCGTCTGGCACAACGGCCGCCGGTACGTCGGCGGCACCACGACGGCGCGCAACGGCGACCGTCCCCGGGGCGGCGGGCCGCGTGGCACCGACCGGCGCACCACACCGCGCCCCGAGGGCACGCGCGACCAGCAGGGCCAGCCGCTCGAGGGCACGCCCGAGCGCCCGATCATCCCGGACTGGGACGCGGCGGACGCGACGGCGGGTGGCGGGGCCGCACCGTCCCTCCAGGCAGAGGGTGAGCGCCTGCAGAAGGTGATCGCCGCTGCGGGCGTGGCGTCCCGACGCGTCGCGGAGAACCTGATCGTCGAGGGCCGCGTGACCGTGAACGGCGAGGTCGTCGACGCGCTCGGCCGCCGCGTCGACCCGGAGACCGACGAGATCGCGGTGGACGGCGTCCCCGTGCAGATCGACACGTCGCGCCGCTACGTCGTCCTCAACAAGCCGACCGGCATCGTGTCGAGCCTGCAGGACGAGCGCGGTCGACGCGACCTCTCGGAGTTCGTGGACCGCTACGAGGAACGGCTCTTCAACGTCGGGCGACTCGACACCGAGACGTCCGGGCTGCTCGTCCTGACGAACGACGGCGACCTCGCGCACGTGCTCGCGCACCCCTCGTTCGGCGTGATGAAGACCTACATCGCGAAGGTCCGGGGCAACGTGAACCCGGGGACCGTGCAGCGTCTGCTCGACGGGGTCGACCTCGAGGACGGGCCCATCGCGGCCGACAAGGTGCGGCTGCTGGAGTCCTCCCGCGGGGAGTCGCTCGTCGAGATCACGCTGCACTCCGGTCGGAACCGGATCGTGCGCCGCATGCTCGACGAGGTCGACCACCCGGTGCTCGAGCTCGTCCGGCGCTCGTTCGGACCGCTGCACCTCGGATCGCTGCCCATCGGCAAGACCCGGGAGCTGTCGACGGTCGAGCTCGGGAAGCTCCTCCGCATCGCTCGCGACGCCAAGGGCGTGCCGGCCGACGGCGTGCCGGCCGACGGCGTGCCGGCCGACGGCGCGGAGGACTCCACCGACTAGGAGCACATCACAGTCGGAAGTATTTCATATTCACAATCTAGAGTCGTGCCGCCTCGTCCGACTCCAGAAAGTGCACATGAACACGCTCACCCGACGATCCGTCGCGGCAGCGGGAGCCTTCGCGCTCGCCGCTGCTGCGACGGGGATCGCCTTCACGTCCTCGCCGGCCGCTGCCGCGCAGACGGACGTCCCCCGCCAGCCCCTGCCGACCGAGTTCACGCTCGCCGTCCCGAGTGACGACGGCACCACCCTCGCCTGGACCGGCGCGCCCGACCGCTCCGAGCTGCGGGCGTACGCCAGTCCCGCCGCCGCAGCCGACGCGGGACTCACGCCGTTCTCCCTCATCCCGGACGCCAACGGCTTCGCCAAGATCGTCGCGGGTGGTGCGTCGTTCGGGTACTGCCTATACCTCGGCCAGACCACCGCCGGCACGGTCGGCGCCAGCCTCAGCAAGGACCGCTGCGGTGTCGCCGCGTCGAACTGGACGGTCACCGACGGCCGGATCACCTCGCCGTACGGGTACGCCCTCGGCAACGAGACCGCCCGTGTCGACGGCACGGCCGGACTCGCCGCGACCGCCTCGGCCACCGGCGCGGACTTCGGCATCGAGACCGGCTTCGCGGACGCCGTCCCGCCGACGACGTTCGACGTGACGTCCCCGACGACCAACGACCCGAACGACCGTGCGGTCCTCCGGGGCCGGACCGCGCCGTCGAGCACCGTCCTCGTCACCGACCGCAGGGGCGCCAGCCTGGTCCGGGGCACCGTGTTCACCGACGCCACGGGTGCGTGGGAAGCGCACATCGACTCCCCGCCCCGGGGCGTCACCGAGCTCGACGTCCTCGTGACGGTGTCCACCGGGCAGACCGTCCGCGAGCGGAGCTGGGGGACCGTGTCCTACGGCGCCGGCATCAGCGCCGCGTCGGACACCACACCGATCGGGGTCGACGGGACCACCTCCATCACGGGGACGGGCGACCCCGGTGCCGCGGTCCGGGTCGTGACGGGTGGCCGGGCCGACCCGGTCGTGGTCGGGCGCGACGGGACGTGGACGATCGACGTCACGGTGGACCGGACGAAGCGGGCAGCGACGTCGTCGGTCGTCCTCGAGATGGCCGGCGTCGGCGGACAGCGCACCGTCGTGCCCGTCGCCGTCCGGGCCGCATCGCTCGACGCCGACGTCGTGTTCCCGGCCGACGCGGCCGAGTCCGCCTACGTCGAGGGCGACGCCGAGCCCGGATCGACGATCGAGGTCCGCGCGACGGACGGTGCGGCCGTCGGGACGGCGACGACCGACGCCCGCGGTCACTTCGAGGTCGAGGTCGGCGCGCCGGACGCCAGCGGGCGGAAGGACCTCCGGGTCGTCGAGCGTTCGGACGGCGAGGTCTTCGCGCAGGACGACGTGACGGCGGACTACGGCGCGCCCGTGCGGATCCTCTCGCCGTCGACGGGTGGGAACCTCACGCCGGGGTCCGAGGTCGTCGGCACCGGGGAGCCCGGTGCCGAGGTCGCGCTCGAGCTCGGCGGGAAGACCGTGCACACCATCGTGGACGCGGACGGCGAGTGGAGCGCACGGTTCGGCGACGCCGGCGACCGTCCCTTCGCGCTGACGATCCCGGACGCCCTGCGCTTCACCGAACGCAGCAAGCCGGCGATCACCGGTACCGGCACCCCCGGTGCCGTCGTTCGTTTCCAGCCCACCGCCGGCGACGACACCGGACACACGGACACCACCGTGCGCCCCGACGGCACCTGGCGCATCGCGGGTGCCGACCTGCGGCTGACCGTCGGGCAGCGCTACGACGCGGCGGTCGTGCAGCGACCCGGTTCCGCCGACGAGCGCACCGAACGCGTCCGGCTCGAGAGCGACCTGCGCCCGATCACCGTGACCTCGCCGGAAGCCGGGGCGACGATCTCGCCCGACCACGGGTACGTCACGTTCAGCGGGACCGCCTCGCCCGGCGACCAGCTCGCCGTGCGCGTTCCCGGCGGCGACCGCGTCGCCAGCACGGTCGTCCGGGCCGACGGCACGTGGACCATCCCGGACGTGCTGTTCCCGCAGGGGCAGCACACCGCGCGGATCGTCGGACTGTACGGAGACGTCGACGTGTCCTTCACCGTGGCGTCCGACACCGGCTCCCAGCTCCGCATCACCTCGCCGACCGAGGGCAGCACCGTCGACGCCGACCCCGACTTCACGAACCCGGGCGTGCGGTTCAGTGGGACGGCGGCGCCCGGCGCGTACGGCGGCATCGTGGACCTCCGGGACGGCGCGGTGCGCGGGTTCCAGGTGGACGCGTACGGGGCGTGGCAGCAGACCCTGCCGCTCCGCGAGGGCGCGAGCCACGTGCGCGTCACCGACACGGTGAACGCGCCCGTCGAGCTGCGCTTCACCACGCGCTGGCCGGTCGGCTGACCGATCCGCGCCCCTCGACGGCTGCGCCCCGCACGGAACCCGTGCGGGGCGCTGCCGTCGGCGATCGGTAGGCTTGCCCGGTGACCGACGCCACCACCCAGCACGACGCACCGGAGATCGACCGGCGTCTGCGGGGACCCGTGCGGATCGTCGGCGCCGGGCTCCTCGGGGCCTCGATCGGGCTCGCCCTGCGGGAGAAGGGCGTCGAGGTCGTCCTCGACGACGTCTCGCCCGCAGCCCTCGCGCTCGCCGTGGACTACGGTGCCGGGCGACGCCCCGCCGCCGGCGACGCCCCGGAACTCGTCGTGGTGGCCGTGCCGCCGGACGTCGTCGCGACCGTGGTCGAGCGTGAGCTCCGCGCCTTCCCGGACGCCGTGGTGACCGACGTCGCGAGCGTGAAGTCGGGGCCGCTGACGAGCCTGCGGGCCGCCGGCGCCGACGTCAGCCGCTACATCGGCTCGCACCCGATGGCCGGACGCGAGCGCAGCGGGCCGACTGCCGCCCGCGCCGACCTGTTCCTCGGGCAGCCGTGGGTGATCGCCGGGCACGACGACATCACCTACCGGCGCGCCGCCGTGGTGGAGGACCTGGCGCTCGACCTCGGCGCGACCGTCGTCCCGATGGAACCCGAGTCGCACGACCTCGCGGTCGCCTACGTCTCGCACGCCCCGCAGCTCGTGTCGACGCTGATGGCCTCGCGGCTGCGCGACGCCCCGGACGGCTCGCTCGGGCTCGCCGGTGGCGGGGTCCGTGACGTCACCCGCATCGCCGCGAGCGACCCGGGGCTGTGGGTGCAGATCATCGGCGCGAACGCCGAGCGGATCCGCCCGGTGCTCGCCGACCTCCGCGACGACCTCGACCGGGTGCTCGCGGCCCTCGACGACCCGGCGGCCCCCGGCTCGCCGCGCGCCCTCGCCGAGACCATCGCCGCCGGCAACCGCGGTGTCGAACGGCTGCCGGGCAAGCACGGCACCACCAAGCGCTTCGCCCAGGTCGTCGTCCTCGTCGACGACACCCCCGGGCAGATCGCCGCGCTCCTCACGTTCATCGGGGAGATCGGCATCAACCTCGAGGACATGCGCCTCGAGCACTCACCGGGCGCGCAGATCGGCATCGTCGAGGTGTCGGTCCTGCCCGAGCAGGAACAGCGACTCGTCGACGAACTCGAGGGTCGCGGATGGAGGATCGCAGCAGCATGGGCGTGAACAACGACGACTCCGGCGTGACCGGTGGACCCGACGGACCCGACACCGGGCTCCCCACGCCCGGCGACCAGCCCGGGCCGATCGGCGGCGCCGGTGGGGCCGGCGGCGGGCTCGACGGGCAGGGCGGCGGCGAACCCGGTTCGACGCGCGACCCGCTCCCGGCCGGGCTGCCCGACGGTGCGTTCGTGGCCAAGTTCGTGATCGCGGTGGACGGTCCCGCCGGCAGCGGCAAGTCCAGCGTGTCCCGTGCGGCGGCGCGGGCGCTCGGCTTCGGCTACCAGGACACCGGTGCCGCGTACCGCGCGCTCGCCTGGCACGCGCTGGCCGAGCAGGTCGACCTCGACGACGCGTCCGCGGTCCTCGGCAGCTGGGACTCGTTCGACTACGAGATCGGGACGGACCCGGACGACTACTTCGTCCGGGTGAACGGCACCGACGTGACCGACGCGATCCGCACCCCCGAGGTCACGGGCGCGGTGGCCCACATCGCGAAGCTGCCCGAGGTCCGCCAGCGGCTCGTGCAGCTCTTCCGGAACGTGATGCGGAAGGCCGAGGGGCGGGGCATCATCACCGAGGGTCGGGACATCACCACGGTCGTCGCCCCCGACGCCGAGGTCCGGATCCTGCTGACCGCCGACGAGTCCGTTAGAATGGCCCGGCGTTCGGCTGAGGTCACGACCCAGTCGGCCGCCGAGACCTCCGCCGCACTCGCTCGTCGCGACGCGGCGGACGCGAAGGTCGTCGACTTCATGAACGCCGCCGACGGCGTCACGACGCTCGACTCCACCGACCTCGACTTCGACCAGACCGTGCAAGCGGTCGTCGACCTGGCCCGCGCGGCCGGGCACTGACCACCAGGGCCTCGCGCGGCCACGCACTGACAACACGCGGCCGAAGGGTCGCCGGCAAGGACACCCACATGGCGCAGCTGGACACCCCCGAACACGACGACTTCCCCGAGTACGACGACGCCCTCGGCGAGCGGCTCGCCGGACTCGACGACGCCGAGGCCGAGCAGCGGGCGAACGCGCTCCGCGCCGGGCTCGAGGACTACGAGCTCGACGAGGAGGACGTCGCCCTCCTCGACGCCGGGCAGCTCGGCGAGGACGGCATCACGTACCTGCCGGCCTACCCGGTGCTCGCGATCGTCGGCCGCCCGAACGTCGGCAAGTCGCAGCTCGTGAACCGCATCCTCGGCCGTCGCGAGGCCGTCGTGCAGGACACCCCCGGTGTCACGCGCGACCGCGTCTCGTACAAGGCGGAGTGGAACGACAAGCGGTTCACGCTCGTCGACACCGGTGGGTGGGAGCCCGACGCCAAGGGCATCAACGCCTCGGTCGCGGCGCAGGCCGAGGTCGCGATCGACCTCGCCGACGCCGTCCTCTTCGTCGTGGACGTCACGGTCGGGATCACCGCCACCGACGAGCACGTCGTGAAGATGCTGCGCGGGACGGACCGCCCGGTGATCGTCGTCGCGAACAAGTCGGACGACGACCGCCGCGACCTCGACGCGTACGAGCTCTGGAACCTCGGCCTGGGGGAGCCGCACCCGGTGTCGGCCCTGCACGGCCGGGGCGTCGCGGACCTCCTCGACCTCATCATCGCGACGCTCCCCGACACGTCGGCCGTCGCCAAGCAGGAGGTCGGCGGGCCCCGCCGCGTCGCGATCCTCGGCCGCCCGAACGTCGGCAAGAGCTCGCTCCTCAACAAGGCTGCCGGCGAGGAGCGCGTCGTCGTCAACGAGCTCTCGGGGACGACCCGCGACCCGGTGGACGAGCAGATCGAGCTCGGCGGGCGCGTCTGGCGCTTCGTCGACACCGCCGGCATCCGCAAGCGTGTCCACCTGCAGCAGGGCGCGGACTTCTACGCCTCGCTCCGCACCACCGCAGCGCTCGAGAAGGCCGAGGTCGCCGTCGTCGTCCTCGACGTCACCGAGCCGATCTCCGTGCAGGACCTGCGCATCATCGACCTCGTCCTCGAGTCCGGCCGCGCGCTGGTGCTGGCCTACAACAAGTGGGACCTGCTCGACGACGACCGACGCCGCTACCTCGAGCGCGAGATCGAACAGGACCTCGCGCACGTGTCGTGGGCGCCGCGGGTGAACATCTCCGCACGCACCGGACGCCACCTCGAGAAGCTCGTCCCCGCGCTGGAGACCGCCCTCGAGTCGTGGGACACCCGCATCCCGACTGGCAAGGTCAACGCCTTCATCGCCGAACTCGTGCAGGAGCACCCGCACCCGGTCCGTGGTGGCAAGCAGCCGCGCATCCTGTTCGGCACGCAGGCCTCGAGCCAGCCGCCGACGTTCGTGCTCTTCACCACGGGCTTCCTCGACCCGCAGTACCGACGGTTCATCACGCGTCGTCTGCGCGAGGTCTGGGGCTTCTCCGGGACGCCGATCAACGTCAACATGCGGGTCCGCGAGCGCCGCAAGCGCTGAGGCGTGCGATGGCGAGCGGACGGCGGGTGCTCCTCACCGGGGGCGTCGCCGTGCTGCTCGTCGTCGGAGCCGTCACGGCCGTGGTCGTGCAGCGCGGCGACGGCGGTGCACGGTCGGTCGACGGCACGTCCACCCCGGTGCCCGGCTCGGTGGACGCCGCCGGGTCGGAGCGACCGCTCACGCCGTCCAACGCCCTCGGTGCACCCGTCGTGGCACCCGAACCGTCGGCCCGGCAGGCGGACGGCCCCGGCGACCCGTCGACCACGGCCTGGTGGCGCCGCGTCCCGCCCGTCGCCGGCACACTGACGGCGTCGGACGGTCGGTCGATCGGCACCGTGACGATCCTCGGGACCGACGGGGACACCCTGACGATCACGGTCGCCGGCGACCCCGCGCTCCCCGCCGGGGCGACGCGAGCCGTCCTCACGTCCCCCGACGGCCGCGAGGAGGACCTCGGTGCGGTCACCCCGGACATGCGCGGCGTCGCGTTCGTGCTGGGGGCGACCTCGGCCGAGCGGCTCCCCGACCCCGTCCACGCGCTCGAACTCCGCGGTCCGGGCGGTCGGGTCGTCGCGTCGGCGGTGCTCCTGCCGGTCTGACCCACCCGCAGGCCGGGCGCGGTGCACGACCGGCCCGCCGGATGCGGCACCATTGTCTGGTGAGCCTCCGCAGCAACGACCTCGGCGCCGTCGCCGACCGACTGTGGTGCCGGCTGCGGCTGGACCGCCTCGCGGGCGGACGGCAGGCCGGCTACGTCATCCGCGAGGACATGCTCGAACACCCCGACACCGTGCGGTCGTTCCGGTGGATCCGCTGGCTGCTCGTCGCGGAGACCATCGTCGGCCTCACCGCGATCGTCGTCGCCGTGGTGCTGACCCGCGCTGGCGAGACCGTGCCGTGGGCGGTGTGGTTCCGGGCGACGGTCGTGCTGCTCATCACGCTGACGCTCTACGTCTTCGCGTGGCGTGCGCAGCTCGGGTACTACTGGGCGTACCAGCGGCTCCGGTTGTTCAGCCGGATCTTCCCGATCGTGACGCTCGTCGTCGCGGCGATCCCGGGCCTCTACCCGTTCTGGATGGTGATCGAGCAGATCGTGTTCTCGCTGCTGATGATCGGGATCGGCGACGTGCTCACCTCGGACCACATGCGGACGACCTTCCCGAAGCCCGCTCAGCGGTAGCCCGCCCCGCCGTCAGCCGGCGGTGCCCCGCCGTCAGTCGGCGGTGGTCCCGGCCGGTCGGTCCGCGACCCGGTCCGCGACCCGGTCCGCCACCCGCGACGCCGCGAGCGAGGCGAGCACGGCCAGCCGCTCCGCCGACGCCGAGCCTGGCTCCGCGTGGTGCACGACGAGCAGCTGCCCGTCCGTGCCGCCGACGCCGAGCTTCTCCCGCCGCAGCTCGAGGTCGCCCACCTCCGGGTGCCACATCCGGACCGCCGCGCCCGCGAGCGGCCGGACGTCGTGCCGCGCCCACAGCCGCCGGAAGTCCTCGCTGCCGAGGGACAGCTCGCCCACGAGCGCTGTGACGGCCGGGTCCTGCACGTCGGTGCCGATCGACGCCCGGAACGCGGCGACCATCCCGGCCATCTGGTCCTGCCAGTCCGGGTAGCGGGCGCTCTCGGCGTCGTCGAGGAACATCGTCCGGAGGCGGTTCTCGCCTGCGCGGAGACCGGGCGCGAGCTCGGTGGCGAGGGCGTTCGCGGCGAGGACGTCGAACGACCGGTCCTCGACGAACGCGGGCAGCCCGATCACGTCGACGAGCTGCAGCGTGCCCGACGGCACCCGCTCGGTCCGCGGTGTCCGCCGACGCGGCGCGGGGGAGGCGCCGGCGAGCCCGTGCAGGTAGTCGCGGGCCACCTGGTCCAGGCCGAACACCCGTGCGACCGCGTCGAGGACCTGCACGGAGGGGTTGCGGTCCCGACCCTGCTCGAGCCGCAGGTAGTAGTCGGCGCTGATGCCCGCGAGGGTCGCGACCTCCTCGCGGCGGAGACCCGGGGTCCGGCGCACCCCGGTCACCCGGATGCCGGCGTCCTCCGGCCGCACCAGCGCCCGCCGAGCGCGGAGGTACTCGCCGAGCGTGTTGTCGTCCACGGGCCCGATGCTACGACGGCGGCCGTCACCGATCCTGGTCCCCGCACTCCCAGGGTCCACGGGGACCTGCCGTGGGGACGCCGGCCGGCGCATCGTGGTGGACATGACGAACACGAACCTCCCCGGCGGCACCTACCGCCTCGCCGACGACCTCGAGCTCACCCGCGTCGGGTACGGCGCCATGCAGCTCGCCGGACCCGGGGTCTTCGGCCCGCCGATCGACCGCGACGAGGCGATCCGGGTGCTCCGCACGGTCGTCGAGCTCGGCATCACGCACATCGACACGTCCGACTTCTACGGTCCGCACGTCACGAACGAGATCATCCGCGAGGCGCTCCACCCCTACCCCGAGGGGCTCCACCTCGTGACGAAGGTCGGCGCCCGACGTGACGACCAGGGTGGGTGGCCGCACGCCCGCGAGCCCCACGAACTCGTCGAGCAGGTGCACGACAACCTCCGCACCCTCGGCCTCGAGCAGCTCGACGTGGTGAACCTCCGGATGGGCGGCTTCGACGCGCCCGAGCCGGGCAGCATCGCACCGCAGTTCGAGGCGCTCGCCGAGCTGCAGCAGCAGGGGCTCATCCGGCACCTCGGGCTCTCCACGGTGGACGCGGAGCAGCTCGCCGAGGCGCAGACGATCGCGCCCGTGGTCTGCGTCCAGAACATGTACAACGTGGCCCGCCGCGAGGACGACGCGCTCGTGGACGCCACCGCCGCACAGGGCATCGCCTACGTGCCGTACTTCCCGCTCGGCGGCTTCTCGCCGATCCAGTCCGGGGCGCTCGACGCCGTCGCCGACCGACTCGGGGTCACCCGCCTCACCGTCGCGCTGTCCTGGCTGCTGCAGCGCTCGCCGAACATGCTCCTCATCCCCGGGACCTCGTCGGTCGCGCACCTGCGCGACAACGTCGCGTCGGCGGGCTTCGCCCTGCCGGCGGACGCGGTGGCGGAGCTGGACGGCATCGGCGCGGCCTGACGACGCGAGGGCGTGCGGGCCAGGAGGCGCGGGGCGGGCCCCCCCCCCCCCCCCCCGCCCCCCCCGGGGGCCGGCCCCCCCCCCCCCCCCCACGCCCCCCCCCCCCCCCCCCCGCCGGGCCCCCAAA
>NZ_JBIWAG010000001.1:958897-1008837 GCF_044759965.1 Curtobacterium sp. NPDC098951 | reverse complement strand
AAGGGGGACCTTGTGGGAGAGTAGGACGCCGCCGGACTCAACGTTGGTAACACCAGGGAACCCCTGACCAGTACTGGTCAGGGGTTTTCTGCGTTCACCGGGGCCCGCGACGCTATCTGCCGTGCCTCGTTCGGCAGGGTCCCGGCCGGTAGGATCGTGGTGTCATGACTGCGCCATTCACCACCGCCTCCGGCTCCGATGTCCGTGTCCGTTTCTGCCCGAGCCCGACCGGCACGCCGCACGTCGGACTCATCCGTACCGCCCTCTTCAACTGGGCGTACGCACGGCACACCGGCGGCAAGCTCGTGTTCCGCATCGAGGACACCGACGCTGCGCGCGACAGCGAGGAGTCGTACGAGCAGATCCTCGAGGCCCTGCGCTGGCTCCGTCTCGACTGGGACGAGGGCGTCGAGGTCGGTGGGCCGCACGGTCCCTACCGGCAGTCGGAGCGATCGGACGTCTACGACGACGTCATCGCGAAGCTCAAGGCCTCCGGGCACGTCTACGAGTCCTTCGTGACGCCCGAGGAGATGGAGGCCCGGAACACCGCGGCCGGCCGTGACCCCAAGCAGGGCTACGACAACCACGAGCGTGACCTCAGCGATGCCGAGCGGCAGGCCTTCCGTGACCAGGGCCGTGAGCCGGCGCTCCGGCTGCGCGTGCCCGACCGCGACCTGAGCTTCCAGGACCTCGTGCGCGGTGAGATCACGTTCAAGCAGGGCACCTTCCCGGACTTCGTCGTCGTCCGCCCGAACGGCAAGCCGCTCTACACCTTCACCAACCCGGTGGACGACGCGCTCATGGGGGTGACGCACGTGCTGCGCGGCGAGGACCTGCTGTCGTCGACGCCGCGGCAGATCGCCCTGTACGAGGCGCTGTACGAGGTCGGGATCGCCGAGTTCATCCCGGTGTTCGGTCACCTGCCGTACGTCATGGGGGAGGGGAACAAGAAGCTCTCGAAGCGCGACCCCGAGTCGAACCTGTTCCATCACCGTGCCGCGGGGATGATCCCCGAGGGCCTCGTCAACTACCTGGCGCTGCTCGGCTGGTCGATCGGTGCGGACCGCGACGTCTTCTCGATCGACGAGATGGTCCAGGCGTTCGAGGTCTCCGACGTGAACCCGAACCCGGCGCGGTTCGACCACAAGAAGGCCGAGGCGATCAACGGCGACCACATCCGCCTGCTGGCCGCCGACGACTTCCGCGACCGCCTCCTGCCGTACCTGTCCGGCATCGTGTCCGAGCCGCCGACCCCCGACGAGCTCGAGGTCCTCCGGCAGGCGGCGCCCCTCGTGCAGGAACGCATGCAGCTGCTCGGCGAGGCTCCGGGCCTGCTCGCGTTCCTGTTCACGGCGGATGACGCGCTCGTCGTCGAGGACGACGCCCTGGGGACCCTCAAGGCCGACGCCGGTGACGTCCTGCGCGCGAGCATCGCCGCGCTCGAGCCGCTCGACGACTGGACGACGGCGTCGATCGAGGGTGCCCTCCGCGCCGCGCTCATCGACGGGCTCGGGCTCAAGCCCCGGCTCGCGTTCGGTCCGCTGCGCGTCGCGGTCTCCGGCCGACGGATCAGCCCGCCACTGTTCGAGTCGATGGAGATCCTGGGCAAGGAGTCCACCATCACGCGCCTCCGCCGCCTCGCGGACCGCTGACGTGGCCGAGCGGCGGGCCGGCACAGCCGGCGTGACCGATCTGCCGGCCGGCGCGGCCGGTCCTGCCGAGCGGCAGGTGGATGCGGCCGGGCGGCTGCTGGTCGACGTCGTCGTCGTGGGCGCCGGTCCGGCCGGCCTCAGCGCCGCGCTCAACCTCGTCCGCGCGAAGCGGACCGTGCTGCTCGTCGACGCCAACCGGCCTCGGAACGCCGCCACGCTGCGGTCGCACGGCTTCCTGACGCGGGACGGCATCTCGCCGCTCGAGCTCCGCAAGCTCGGGCGCACCGAGGTCGAGTCCTACCCCGAGGCGACCGTCGTGCAGACGGTCGTCGACCGGGTCGTCCCGGACGGCGATCGCTGGCTCGTGCACGGCGCCTTCCGCGGTACCGAGGTCGAGGCGTCCGCCCGGGCCGTCGTGATCGCGACCGGTCTCCGCGAGGAGTTCCCCGCGCTGCCGATGCTCCGTGCCTTCTACGGGACGGCGGTTCACAGCTGTGTCGAGTGCGACGGGTACGAGAAGGCCGCCGAGCCGTTGGCGTTCATCTGCGAGACGGACGACGTCGTCGACCGCGCGCTGCTCATCGCGGCGTGGGCGGACGACCTGGTCGTCTACACGAACGGCGTCGCGACGCTCGACGACGCCGGCCGTGCGCGCCTGGCCGCCGCGGGCGTGCGCGTCGACGAGCGGGCCGTGGCGGACCTCGAGGGGGACCGGTCCGGGATGACGGGCGTTCGCCTCGCTGACGGCCACGTGGAGCCGCGCACGGGTGGGTTCGTCCGGCCCCGGTGGCACGCCGACCTGGACTGGGTCGACGCCGACCTCGACCGCGACGCCGAAGGGCTCGTCATCGTCGACCGCAGCGGTCGGACCAGCGTGCCGGGCGTCTACGCCGTGGGTGACGTGACGCCACCCGGACCGGAACAGCTCATCGTCGCGGCCGGCCACGGAGCGGTCACGGCCGCCGCGGTGCACCGAGATCTCGTGGGTGGTCTCACGGACCTCCGGGATGCTGTACAGTAGTTGATCGTGCCCCGGGCAACCGGGACCGAAGGCTTCCGGGCCTTTGGGGTATGGTGTAATTGGCAACACAGCGGTTTCTGGTACCGTCGTTCTTGGTTCGAGTCCAGGTACCCCAGCACTCGTGCAACAAGCCCCCGGGATGATCCCGGGGGCTTGTTCCGTTCCTGCAGCATGCGATCCGTGCGACACGCCGGCGCCGCCCGGACACGCCGGACCCGACACCCGGACCCGACACCCGGACACGCCCGGACACGCCGGAGCGCCGGATCAGTTCACGAACGGGCTCGGCTCTGGCGGTAGGCGACGACCCAGTCCACGAGCACGTGGCCGGAGGCGTCCTCGGGGACATCGGCGTCGTGGATGATCGTCTCGGCCTGCAGCGTCACGCGCATCGGCGTCGTGGGCACGGCGCCCGTGACCGTCTCGAGCAGCTCGTCGTCCCAGTAGAAGCGCACCGCGTCGGCGGTCCACTCGACGGTCGCGACGTGCCAGTCGGTCTGTCCGCCGGGGACCACGGTCGGGTCCTCCGGCAAGAACGTCATCGCCTGCGTCTCGGCGTCGTAGCTGCCGGGGATCGCGGACACCGGTCGGACGTCGCCGGTGAGGTCGCCCTCGGGCCAGTCGATCTCGCCCTCGTTCCAGTCGCCCGACAGCGGCCACAGGATCATGACGAACTTGTACCCGGGCACCTCGTCCGCGCGGTAACGGATCGAGACGCGCTGGTGCGTGTACGCCCGGTAGCCGGCCGGCAGCACGGTCGCCACGAGGGGCTGCGATCCGCTGCTGCGGAGGTGGAAGTCGAGCACCGAGTCGTGCACGGACACCACCTGGTCGGGTGCGTAGAGCCCCTTGCCCGACGTGTCGCGCATCCCGCTGTACTCCGCCATCTTCGGGTAGACCGCGAGCAGGTCGCCGAGCGCGGCGTCGAGGTCGAAGTCCTGCGCCAGGTAGGGGATCCACCGGGTGCCCTCTGATTCGACGGCGCCGGTCGGCATCGTCTCGGCACGCGCTGACCCCTGGCCGACCCGTGCGGGGAGCACGACGGCGGTGGTCCCGGCGACGGCGGCGACCCCGAGGACGCCGGCGATCGTCACGCCGCGCCGCAGGAAGGTCCGCCGGCTGGGGTCGCGGTGCCGTGCCCCGGGCTCATGCTGCATCGCGGACCTCGTAGATCCGGACACCGTCCCGGTCGTACCGGAGCGTCCCCTCGTCGGCGACGGACCGCTCGATCGCGTCGATCTGCGCGCCGGTGAGCGTCCCGCGGGTGATGGCGTCGGCACGCTGCGCCGCCGAGAACACCAACCAGGCGTGCCCGCCCTGGTCGCGGTCCTGCAGGACGCCGTCGAGGTCGTCCGCCGTCATGCCCTTCGGGAACCAGGCGGCCTCGCTCTGCAGCGAGTCGACCTGCCCCCAGTGTCGGAGGTAGTTCTCGTAGTTCCCGCCGATGATCGACGGGAAGCTGCCGACCGTGGTCAGCGTGTCGTCCGCCTGGAACCGGCCGTCGAGCCAGTTCGCCGCGGCCACGTCGGCCGGTGCGGTCTGGTTCGCCTGCTCGGTCTGGAACGTGGCGCCGAGGAACAGCGCCGTGGTCACGGTGAGCACGAGTGCCGCGGCGGCGACCCGGAGCCGCCGGCCGTGGAAGGCGTGCACGGCAGCGATCGCGAGGAACGGTGCGGAGAACAGCACGACGCGGAACTTCGCCTCGCCGCCGTAGCTCTGTCCGAGGACGAGTACCACCGGGCAGGCCGCGAGCCACAGCAGGACGAGGGCACGTCGGGCGTGCCCGCCGCGGACCAGCCGGACGAGGCCGACCAGGGCGCACACCGCGACGAGCGCCGTGATGCCGAGGACGGCGCGGGACTGCAGGGTCGTGGCGATCGAGGGGATCGCGATCGACGTCGACGCGGCGGTGACGTTGCTCACCGGGTCGAAGCCGGTGGTCAGCCCGAACTTCTCCTGGATGTAGTCGAGGTTCGGGACGAGGTACAGCAGGGGCAGGAGCGTCAGCGGGACCGCCAGCCACCAGGGGCGGAGGTACCCGAGGATGAGGAGCGGGACGAACGCGGCGACGACGACGAACGGTGTGAGCTGGTGCGATGCGGTGATCACGAACTGCAGGACGACGACGAGGGCCACCGCCGCCACGGTCGCCGCACGCGTCGGCGTCGCGACCGTCACGGTGACGGGTGCGCGGCGCGCGCGGAGCAGCCTGCCGGTGACGGTCGCGGTCCACCGCCCGACGGCGTTCGGCGTGCCGCGGAGGACGGTGAGCGCGACGAGGACCGCCGCGAGGAACAGGAAGAACGCGAACGCCTGCGGCGAGTAGTAGTCCTGGCCGACCCAGTTCGCGGCACTGAAGAGGACCGCGGCGACGAAGGCCCAGCGTCCCCGCGCGCCCAGCGCCCGGGCGATCCCGAGGACGAGCGCGCCGTCGGCGAGGGCGAACGCGAGTTCGGTCCAGCGCACCGGGTCGGCGGCGTCGAGGGTGCCGGTGGCGGCGCCGAGGAACGCGCTCACGCTGAAGAACCCGGGCCAGCGGTTGTAGATGTCGATGGACGGGTCGACGGCGCCGTGCTGCAGGATGTACGCCGTCACCGCGATGTGCTTGAACACCCACGGGGGACGGGGCTCGGCGGCGATGAGGTTGGACGTGCCGTACATGACGAGCAGCAGGACGCCGGAGGACACGGTGCGGACCACCACGTGGTGGCGCCGGTCCAGCATGGTCACGAGCGCCACGAGGAACACCAGGGCGGCACCGGCCCACCAGGCGGCCGGCAGGGCGGTCAGGAGGCCCCACTCGCCGAGCGCGGTCGAGTCCGTCTGCGCGACACCCACCGCCCAGAGCGCGGCGCCGGTGACGAGGACGCCGGACGCGGCGACGGTGCGGACGAGGACCGCGGTCGGCAGGGCCGCCCGCACGCGGTCCGGCCGGCGGACGGTGCGCGCGACCTGGACGCCCTGGCCGAGCGACACCCAGCCGGCGACGAGCAGGAGCAGTCCGGCCGCGGGCAGCGGGACCCACTGCCCGGTCCAGACCATCACGAGCCCGAGGACCGCGTCGATCGCCGCACTCGTCGCGACGACGAGACCGGCGCGGCCGATCGGCTCGCGGAGTCCGAGCAGCCGGACGACGGGCAGGCCCGGCACGACCAGGAGCGCGACGAGCACGACGGCGGTGCGGAGCGGACCGGTCGCGTCGGCGGCGATGAGGGCGGCGGCGGCGAACCCGAGTCCCGCCGCGACGAGGGACGGCACCGGTGAGGTCGGGAGCACACGGGATCCGTGGCGGATCGACATCCGGGTGGGGGTCGTGGTGGCGGTCACTGATCGACCACCGCGATCGACTGACGCATCGAGCGTCCCTTCGGGTCTGGGCCGGCGACGTGCTCCGGCCTGCGGGTGTTGACGACGCTAACCGCGGCCGGCGGCCACCCGGGAGAGCAGTGGACGGGAAGTGCGGAGGCCCTGCGGCATTGCGGGATCACGCACGCGTCGCGGCCGCGGCGCGAGGAGAAACCGCACGGTTCCGCCCGGCCGTTGACCCCCGTCGTCCCCGCGGCGACGGTGGTGGTGGCCGGCTGTGACCGTGCACGTCCCCGACACCAGACAGGCTCTCCCATGACCGACACCATCCAGCGCTCGCTCCCGCCCCGCGTCGAGCTCGCCCGCCCGATGTCGAGCGCCGCCGACCCCACGTGGATCGGTGCCGTGTGGGTCGGTGCCGTCGACCTCGCCGAGGTCCCCGGGGACGACGCCGGCACGGTGCTGCTCGACGACGCCGCCGGCCACCGATCGGCCCGGCTCCTCGTCCGCGACGGCGTGGCCCCGCTCGGCTTCGTCGACCTGCCCGTCTCCGACGGCACACTCGACGTCGCCGCCCTCCGCGCCGCGGTCGCCGCGCTGCCGGCCGTGCCGCAGCCGCCGATCCCGGTCCGCCTGCCGAGCACCTCCGTCGTCCTCTGCACCCGTGACCGAGCCGACCAGCTCGGCGCGGCCCTCGACTCGCTGCTCGCGCTCGACCACCCCGACTTCGAGGTCGTCATCGTCGACAACGCCCCGTCGGACGAGTCGACCCGCCTGCTGGTCGACGCCCTCGACGACGAGCGCGTCCGGTACGTGCGGGAACCCGTCCCCGGGCTGTCGAGCGCACGGAACGCCGGCGTCCGCGCGGCGCGGTACGAGATCGTCGCGTTCACCGACGACGACGTCGTGGTCGACCGGTCGTGGCTCCGCGCCGTCGCCTCCGGCTTCTCCCGGGGCGACGACGTCGTGTGCGTCAGCGGACTCGTCGCCAGCGGCGAGCTCCGGACCCCCACCCAGCGGTACTTCGACGAACGCGTGACGTGGTCGCGCAACCTCGAGCCCCGCGTGCACCGGCTGTCGGCGCCGCCCGCGGACCGGCCGCTCTTCCCGTTCGCGGTGGGTGACTACGGCACGGGTGCGAACTTCGCGATGCGCCGGTCGGCCATCACCGAGCTCGGCGGCTTCGACGAGGCGCTCGGCGTCGGCACGGTCACGGGCGGTGGCGAGGACATCGACATGTTCGCCCGCGTGGTGCTCTCGGGCGCCGCGCTCGTCGTCGAGCCCGCGGCGCTGGTGTGGCACCGGCACCGGGCGGACCTCCCCGCGCTCCGGAAGCAGGCGGAGGGCTACGGCACCGGTCTCGGCGCCTGGCTGACGAAGATCGCCCTGCACCCGCACACGCTCGGCATGGCACTGCAGCGGGCGCCGCGGGCCGTACGCCACCTGCTCACCGGGACCGCGGCCGAACCGACCACGGCCCAGGTCGAGGCCCCGGCGCCGGCCGCCACCGAGGCCGTGACCGCGCCGCTCGACGACGCTGCCTTCCTCCGCGAAGTCGGGCGGATGCGGTGGGTCGAGCTCCTCGCCGTCGGCCGCGGTGTCCTCCGGTACGCCCGCTCGCGCCGCACCGTCCGCGCACGGGAGCGCACAGCAGATCGATAGGCCCGTCACGGGAGATCCACGGCGGATCGCGAGGATGCGCCAAACCGCAGGATCCCCGCACGGCCGTCGCCGGACCCTCGATCGCGGGGGCACGGTCGGCTTACCGTCCTCGGGAGCGACCGACGCGGCGAGCACCAGCGCCACACCTGCGCACCACCAGTGCCGCAGCAGCGCACCACCAGCGCCGGACCCGCGCACCAGCGCACCACCGGCCCGCACGACCAAGGGGAGAAGCAATGCGTCCGACACACCCGACAGCACGCCACCGCACGGTCGAACCGGCCGTCCCGGCGTCCGACGACCACTCGCTCCTCGACCGGTGGACCCGTGTCGTCGCCGCGTTCCCCGACGCCCCGGCGCTCGCCGGTGCCGGGACCGCCCGCACCTTCGCCGAGACGGACCGCACCGTCCGAGCGCTCGCTGCGCGGCTCGGCGACGTGCTCCGCCCCGACGACCGGACCGGAGCCGGCGTCGGACCCGAGCGCACCGGGGCCTCGGTCCCGGTCGGCATCATGGCCGGGCACACGACCGAGACCGTCGTCGGGATGCTCGCGCTGGTCGCGGCCGGGCGGACGATCGTCGTGCTCGACGACCACCTCCCGGAGGCGCGTCTGCAGCACGTCGTCACGCTCGCGGGCATCGGCGAGGTGCTCGCCGACGCCACCCGAACGGACCTCGCCGCGGCGGTCCTCGGCCCGGACGGCACCGTGCACGACCTCGACGCCCTCATCGCGACGAGCACCGAGCAGCGCGCGACCGGCACCGACCGTGCGGCGTCGTCCCGCCCCGGAGGCACTGACCCCGCCGCGATCGTGTTCACCTCGGGCTCGACCGGCCTGCCGAAGGGCGTCGCGATGACGCACCGGCAGTTCCTGCGGAACGTCGAGCAGGGTGCCTGGAGTGCCGCCTACCGCCCCGGCGACCACGTGGGCGTGGTGCTGCCGCTGTCCTTCGCCGCCGGCATCCTCACCACGCTCGACAGCCTGCTGAGCGGGGCCGCCGCCGTGCTCCTGGACGCACGGGACCTCGGGACCGAGCGGCTCCTCGAGGGCATGGCCGCCGAGCACGTCACCGCGGTCGTCTGTACGCCGCACCTGCTCCGCTCGGTCGTCTCGACCGTCCGCGACCGCGGCGCGGACCTGCACCCGGCACTCGCCGGGCTCCGGCTGATCATGACGGTCGGCGAGCCCATCACCGGCACCGACGTCCACGCCGCCCGACCGGTCCTCGGCGCCCACACGGTCATCTGGAACGGCTTCGGCTCGAGCGAGATGGGTGCCGTGTCGTACTTCTCGGTCGGCCCGGACGACGAGGTCCCGACCGGCGTGGTGCCGGCCGGCTACACGTCGCCCGGCAAGACCGCGCGCGTCCTCCGTGAGGACGGCTCGGCGGCCGCCGCGGGGGAGACCGGCCAGCTGGTCGTCGTCGCCGACGGCATGACCGCTGGCTACTGGGGCGCGCCCGAGAAGACGGCCGAGCACCTCTCCGTCGACGTGGACGGCACCCCGCTGTGGCGGCAGGGCGACCTGGCCCGCCTCGACGAGGACGGTTGCCTCGTCCTGCTCGGTCGCGACGACGACGCGGTGAAGGTGCGCGGCTACCTCGTCGAGCCGAGCGAGGTCGAGGCCGCGCTCCGCGCCGTCGAGGACGTCCACGACGTCGTGGTCACCGCGCTCGTCGACCCGCCCGCCGTCACCCGGCTCGTCGCCTACGTCGTGGGCCGTCCCGGTCGACGCACCCCGGCGCCGGCCGCGCTCCGCCGTGCCCTGCGGGCGACGCTGCCCGAGTACATGGTGCCCGCGGCGATCGTCCCCATGCCCGAGCTGCCCCGCAACGAGCGCGGCAAGGTCGACCGGGCGAAGCTGCCCGGTGCGCCGTCGCTCGAGGTCGAGATGGTCGAGGGGGAGTACGACCAGTGGGAGCTCGTCGTCGGACAGATCTGGGCCGAGGTGCTCGGACTCCGCGGTGTGCACCTCGACGAGGACTTCACCGCGCTCGGCGGCGACTCGCTCTCGGCCGAGGAGATGCTCGCGATCGTGCAGACCCGGCTCGGCGTGGACCTCCGCGCGTCCGAGCTCCTCGAGCAGCCCACGCTGCGCGCCTTCGCCAGGCGGGTGCGCACCGGCTCGAAGTCCCTGCCGAGCCACCCCGACGTCGTCAAGGTCTCCGAGGCACGCGAGCCCGGACGTCCGCCGGTGTTCTGCCTGAGCGGCGCCGGTGCCCTCGGGCTGACGTTCCTGCCGCTGTCCCGGTACCTGCCGGAGCACGACGTCTACGCGTTCCAGCAGCACGGACTCGAACGCCGGGCGATCCCGGACTGGAGCATCCAGCGCACCGCCAGGCGCACCGTCGAGCTCATGCGCATCGTGCAGCCCCGCGGCCCGTACCTGCTCGTCGGGCACTCGCTCGGCGGACTCGTCGCCCTCGAGGTCGCGAGGCTCCTCACCGAGGGCGGCGAACGCGTCGAGCACGTCGCGATCCTCGACACCTACCTGCCCCGCAGCAGCAGCGAGCAGGCCCAGCTGCACTTCGGTCGGATGGCGGAGAGCCCGGTCCGGAACCCGGCGCTCCGGGCCCTCAAGCGCGGCCTCGACCGGGCGGCGAAGCGGATCCTGCCCGCCGGGGTGCCGGTGGGCGAGGAGTTCGCCAAGCGCGTCCGCGCGTACGGTGCCGGCGTCCTCCGCTACGGCGGTCAGAAGGACTTCGACGCGCTCTTCGATCAGGCCACGATCGTGACCAGGCGGCACACCCCGACGCCCTACGACGGCGCGGCCACCTTCGTGCTGGCCGACGGCAACCCGGACGTCGACGGCTGGAGCGACGTGCTCCGCGGGGACACCACCACGGTGCGCATCGAGAGCGAGCACAGCTCGCTCCTCCGCGAGCCGCACGTCGCCGAGCTGGCGACGGCACTGCGCGACGCCTTCACGACGCACGCGTCGCGTCCCTGACGTGACCAGCACGGGCCCTGGAGGCGCGGGGCGGGCCCGCCCCGCGCCTCCAGGGCCGTCGTGCGTCCCGACACACCCACCGACCGTGCCTTGCGGGTTTCCGTATCCGCACTCGGGGGTCCGCAACCCCTGCCGACCCGCATTGACCAGCCCCTCAGGCCGGACGATGGTTGGTCCAAGCCCAGGGAACGGTGTACCCCCGTTCCGACGCCCACCCAGCGCCGGGTCCTCCCTCGACCACTTCCGCATGCAGCCTGAAACCGACAGGAGCACCATGTCCGCCAGCACCGCCCGACCCCGAGACCCCCGCGTCTCGGTCGTCATCCCCGCGAGGAACGAGGCCCGAAACCTCGAGATCATCCTCCCGCAGCTCCCGCCCGTGTACGAGGTCATCCTCGTCGACGGCAACTCGGTGGACGACACCATCGCCACCGCCCAGCGCCTCATGCCGACGATCAAGGTCGTGCAGCAGACGCGCAAGGGCAAGGGCAACGCGCTCGCCTGCGGCTTCGAGGCCGTGACGGGCGACGTCGTCGTCATGTTCGACGCGGACTGCTCCGCCGACGCCGCCGAGATCCCCCGCTTCGTGCAGGCCCTCGTGGACGGCGCCGACGTCGCCAAGGGGTCCCGTTACGCGCCCGGTGGCGGCAGCGACGACATCACGATCATCCGCGGCCTCGGCAACAAGGGGCTCAACATGATCTCCAACGTGCTGCTCCGCGCGCGCTACACGGACCTCTGCTACGGCTACAACGCCTTCTGGGCCGACACCCTGCCGACCATCGGGCTCCTGTCGTCGACGCTCCCGCAGCCGACCGACGGCTCGATGCGCTGGGGCGACGGCTTCGAGATCGAGACGATCCTGACCTGCCGCTGGTCCGCCGCGGAGTTCGCGATCACCGAGGTGCCGAGCCACGAGAAGCTCCGCGTGCACGGCACCAGCAACCTGAACGCGGTCAGCGACGGCATCCGCGTCCTGAAGTCGATCATGCACGAGCGTCGCCGCGCCCGCGAGGCGAAGGCCCGCATGCGCCTCATGCCGACCCCGGTCTCGGGCCTCGTGGTCCCGGCCGCCGTGCCGGCGATGGACGAGGAAGCGGCGTGAGCGTCGCGACGGTCGCCGTCGTCATCTGCGCCTACACGCAGCAGCGCTGGGGTGACCTGCAGGACGCGGTCGAGTCGGCGAAGCGACAGCCGGACGCGACCGAGGTGATCGTCGTGATCGACCACGAGCCGGAGCTGTTCCGCCGTGCCGCCGCCCGGTGGCCGGAACTCCGCGTCGTCGAGAACACCGAGGACCGTGGTCTCTCGGGCGCACGCAACACGGGTGTCGCCCTGGCCGACGCCGACGTCGTCGCCTTCCTGGACGACGACGCCACCGCCGACCCGGACTGGCTCATGCACCTCGTCGAGGCGCTCGAGCTGCCGGACGTCGTCGGCGTGGGTGGGCGTGCGACGCCGTCGTGGCCGACCGCCACCGGTGCCGGTCCGTACCCGGACGAGCTGCTCTGGATCGTCGGCTGCAGCTACGCCGGCCTCCCCACCGAGTCCGCGGACGTCCGCAACGTCATCGGGTCGAGCATGGCCTTCCACCGCGACGTCGTGCTCGCCGCGGGCGGCTTCCGCTCCGGCATCGGCCGTGTCGGCAACCACCCGCTGGGGTGCGAGGAGACCGAGCTCTGCATCCGCATCGCCCGGATCCGTCCCGGCGCCCGGATCCGCTTCGAGCCGCGCTCGAACGTGTCGCACCGGGTCTCCCCGGACCGGGTCACGATGCGGTACCTGCGTCGCCGGAGCTACTACGAGGGCATCTCCAAGGCCGTCCTCAGCCGCCGTGTCGGTGCGCGTGACTCGCTCTCCAGCGAGTCGACGTACCTCACCCGGGTGCTGCCGGGAGCCGTGCTCCGGGAGCTCGGCGCCCTCGGCCGCGGCGGCGGGCTGCGTGCCCTGGCGATCTTGACCTCGGCGGTCTCGACCGTCTTCGGCTACGCCGTCGGCCGGGTCTTCGGCACCGTCGTCGTCCGCGCCCCCGCGCCCGTCGCCGCGCCCGCGCAGCAGCCCGTCCACACCCCCTGACCGGTCACCACCGGACCGACCACCCGCCACCCGTACAGAAGACCGAGATGCCGCGAGACGCCACGACCCCGAGTGCCACCATCCGACGCCGTTGGAAGGTGGCCCTCGCGGTCGCGGCCGCGGTCGTGATGGGCGGCGTCGTGTCCGCGCCGAGTCTCGTCGCCTCGTCGAGCGCCGGTGCGGCGACCACCGCGGACTGCAGCGCCGGTCGCGTCCTGACCGTCGTCGCGCACGCCGACGACGACCTGCTGTTCGAGGGGACGGAGCTCCGGAAGGACATCGACGCGGGCAAGTGCGTCCGCTCGGTCATCGTGACGGCCGGCGACGCCGGCAAGTCGGCGACCTACTGGAAGGGCCGTCAGACGGGCCTCGAGGCCGCGTACGCGAACCTCGCGGGCGTGGCGAACGCGTGGACGTCGGGATCGGTGAGTGCCGGCGGCAAGACCGTCGTGACGCGGACCCTCACCGCGGCCCCGCGGCTCAGCCTGGTGTACCTGCAGCTGCCGGACGGCAACATCGACGGCTCCGGCTTCGCCGCGACCCGGTACCAGAGCCTGCAGAAGCTGTACCAGCGGTCGATCACGAGCATGAGCACCGTGTCGGGCGCGAACTACCCGACCAGCTACACGCTCGCGCAGCTCCAGGCGACCGTCCTCGCGCTGATGAACGGGTACGCGCCGCAGGAGGTGCACACGCTGGACCACGTCGGCACCTACGGCGACGGGGACCACAGCGACCACCACACCGTCGCGTACCTCACCAAGACCGCGCAGCAGCAGCTGACCACCGCCAGCACGCTCACGGGGTACATGGGGTACCCGATCGCGGACAAGCCCTCGAACCTCACCGCCGCGCAGACGCAGGCGAAGGGGAACGCGTTCTTCGCCTACTCCGCCCACGACGCCGAGACGTGCGCGTCGGTCGCGGCCTGCTCCTCGCGGCCGGAGGGATCGTGGCTCAGCCGCGAGTACACCGTCGGCACCCAGACCCCCACCGACCCGGGGACCGGGTCGGGCGGCTCGGTCGGCGCGGACGTGACCGCCGGTGCCGCCGTCACGGCGAGCAGCGAGAACCCTGCGGACGGACAGACCGCCGCGAAGGCCGTGGACGGCGTCGCGAGCGGCTACCCCGACGCGCCGACCGCCGAGTGGGCGACGCGCGGCGGCGGGACCGGTTCGTGGCTCCAGCTCGCATGGTCGAGCCCGGTCACGCTCGGGGCCGTCGACCTGTCGGACCGTCCGAACGCCGACGACCAGGTCACCGCGGGGACGCTGACGTTCTCCGACGGCAGCAGCGTGGCGGTGCCGACGCTCGACAACGGCGGCGCGTTCACCCGCGTCACGTTCTCGTCGCGCCAGGTCAGCTGGGTGAAGTTCACCGTGACCGCTGTCAGCCAGACGACGCGCAACGTCGGGCTCGCCGAGATCCGGGCGTTCGCACCGGGGACAGGGACGCCCACGCCGACGCCCACTCCGACGCCGACGCCGACGCCGACGCCCACTCCGACGCCGACGCCGACGCCGACCCCGACCCCGACCCCGACCGGTCCGACCGACGTCACCGGTTCGGCGACCGCGACCGCCGCCTGGGACGACGCCTCGACCGGACAGACCGCCGCGAAGGCCATCGACGGGATCGTCAGCGGGTACCCGGACAACACCTCGGCCGAGTGGGTCGCGCCCTGGGGCACGACCGGGGTCTGGCTGCAGCTGGACTGGACCTCGTCGAAGGCGCTGAGCCGCGTCGTCCTGTACGACCGCCCGAACGGCGACGACCAGGTCACCAGCGGCACGCTGACGTTCTCCGACGGAAGTCAGGTGCCCGTGGGGACGCTCCCGAACGACGCGTCGCCGCTCACGGTGGACTTCGCCGCGCGGAACGTCACCTGGGTCCGCTTCACGGTCACCGGGGTGTCGGCGAGCACCCGCAACGTCGGTCTCGCTGAGGTCCGGGCCTTCGCCGGCTGACCACCCGTGCGGACCGGGGACGGCGGTTTCCTGCCGGCTCTGTGACCGTTCCGGTTCGTGATCACCGACGATCGTGAACCGGAACGGTCAGTCGTGCCACGGGAACACTGCCGACGCGACAGGACCTTCCGTCCGTGCGGTGCGGTGCGGTGCGGTGCGGTGTCTAGGGCGTCGTGCCGGATGGCTCGCTCGACCAGTCACGTGCCAGTGCGGACATGATGACCTCGTCGTGGAAGCGACCGTCGTGGAAGGTCGCTTCGCGACGCACGCCTTCGACGTGGTAGCCGACCTTGGCGTACACGGCGCGTGCTCGGTCGTTGAACGCGTGCACCTGGATCTCGATCCGGTTCAGTCCCATCTCACGGAAGCCGTAGTCGGTGAGGAGGCGGACAGCGTCCGTGCCGTAGCCGTGTCCAGCATGCTCGCTGCCGATCATGACCGCGAGGGTCGCGGCGCGGACCGGGAGCGTCGCGCCGAAGAGCGTCACGTGCCCCACGAGCGTGTCCGAGGTGCGGTCGACGACGCTGAAGCCGACGTCGCCGCTGCGTTCGCCCTTGCTCCAGTTGCGGAACATCTCGGTGATCGAGTCCGCTGGGCGGGGACGGACGATGATCTGCTGGAGCACCGCCCACGCGGGATCCTGCCACCAACGCACCAGGTCGGGGAGGTCGTCATCGTCCAGGGCACGGAACCGCACGAGATCCCCTTCGAGCAGGGTCGCCCCGTACGCCTGCGCAGCACCCACCCCGTCCCATTCCGACGTCATGGGCGAACTCTCTCACATCGTCTGGCTCAGTGGACCTGCTCGGGTCGGCCCGCGTGGCGGGCGTGCGCGAGGAGCTCGCGGAGGAGACCCGCCATGTGCGGGCCCCGACCGTAGTGGTCGCGCACCCAGGCGCGGCAGCGATCGCCGACCGAGGGGTCGCGCTCGGCGCGGTCGAGGGTCTCGAGGATCTTCGTGGCGAGCGCCTCGGGGTCGGTCGGGTCGACGGTCGACGAGGCCCACGCACCGGCGAGGATCTCGCCGGTGCCACCGCTCTCGGCGGCGACGACCGGCCGTCCGGCGGACATCGCCTCGACGACCACCCGGCCGAAGCCCTCCGGTTCGATGGAGGGGACGACGACCATGTCCGCCGCGTGCAGCAGGGGGACGACGTCGTCCCGTTCCGGCAGGAGCACGACGGAGCCCGCGGGGAGGGACGCGACGGCGCGTCGGACCTCCTCGGCGTCGTCCGGGCCAGCCGCGCCGGCGAGCACGAGCACGGGCGGGCGACGAGCGTGCAGGGCGGCGGGTGCGTGGACGGGGCCGGGCGTCGAGGAGCGCCCCTCGGCGGGCGTCGGTGCGACGACCGCACGCTGGTGCGCGGCGTCGTGCTCGAGCACGAGACGCCAGGCGTCGAGGAGCGCGAGGACACCCTTGGACCGGGTGAGTCGTCCGTAGTAGAGCACGGTGCGGGTGTCGTCGTCGAGGCCGAGGGACCGGCGGGCACGCAGGGCGGCCGACGGCGTCGCCGCGGGGAACAACGCGGTGTCCACGCCGTTCGGGACGACCGTGATCCGGGCGGCCGGGACGCCGGCTGCGGCCCAGGCGCGAGCCATCGCGTGCGACACCGCGAGGTAGTGGGTGCGGCCCCCGGCGATCGGGCCCAGCCGTCGGTAGTTCGGTGCGTGGTGCAGGTGCACGACGAGGGGGACGCCGGACACCACCGATGCCACACGACCCCACGGCAGGTGCTCCGGCCGGTTCAGCCAGATGACGTCGGGGCGGGAGCGGCGGAGGCGGACGCCGTCGAGGACGAACCTCCAGACGTCGCGGGCCGCGGTGCGGACGCCGAAGGACCGGTCGCGCGTCGGGTGCGTCGTGACGCCGAGGTCGTCGTACAGCTCGCTGCCGGGCTCGGTGCCGTCCGTCGCGGGTGGGAGGTGGCCTCGGTGCCAGACCTCGACGTCCTGTCCGGCGCGGACGAGTTCGCGGGTGTCCTCGAGGACGCAGCGCTCGACCCCGCCGGTGATGGCGAGCCCGTTCGTGACGGCGGCGATCCGCAGCCGGCGCCCGGAGCGGGGCGGCGAGTCCGTCACGGCGTCCCTCCGCGGGCGATCTTCAGACGGCTGACGAACCAGGGCAGGCAGCCGACGACACCGACGACGCGGACGATGTTCCACGCGAGGTCCTGCGGCACGAGGACGGACACCCCGGCGACGACCACGACGGCGGCGAGCACGAGGACCGTGCGCGCCCGCGGGCCGCGCCACTCACGGCGGTCGGGCAGCGAGAACTGCTGCAGGGCGGCGAGCACCATGTACGCGACCACCGTGGACACCCCGGCGCCGGCGATGCCGAGCAGCGGGACCAGGAGCAGGTTCGCGCCGATGTTCACGGCACCGGCCACGGCCGCGATCACGCCGACCGCGACGCCGCGCCGCTCCACGAGGAGCAGGCGTCCGGTCGCACCGCTCGCGATCACCGGGAAGGCGGTCAGCGCGACGATGAAGACCACGACGGTGAGTTCGTGCACACGGTACGACGCCGGCGCGAGGATCGGCAGCGCCACGGGCGACACGAGGGTCACCGCGAGCAGCACCGGGGCGAGCAGCAGGTAGAGCTGGTCGCGGGCGTGCAGCGCGAGGTGACGGCGGGCGACGGCGTCCCGGAGCGCGGCGAAGTGCGGTGCCCAGGCCTGGTTGGTGAAGGTCAGCAGGAGGATCACGGCGGACCCGACGACGTAGGCGATCTGGTAGCGCGCGACCTCGTCGGGGCCGAGCAGCCGCTGCACGACGATGCGGTCGCCGGCGTTCAGCACGAAGTAGGACAGGTTGCCGAGGGCGATCGGGATGCCGAGCTTGAAGGCGCGGGCGGTGGTCCGGCGGTCGAGCAGGCCGGAGAACCGCGGCCGCGTCGCCGCGAAGCCGATCACCATGGCCGCGGCCTGGGCGAACACGCCGCCCCACGCGTACGTGGTGGCGTCGGCGTGCACGAACACGAGCAGGCCGAGCCCGATGATCGAGCCGCCGACGGACGAGAGCAGGCTCGTGACCGCGAAGACGCGGATCCGGTCCTGGGCGACCAGGATCGCCAGGGACAGCTGCACGACCGCGGCGGGGAAGATCCAGAGGACGGCGACGAGCAGGATCGGGTGTTCGTCGACGAACCCGGCCATGTCGCCCCAGACCGGGATCGTGGCGATCGCGGTCGCGGTGACGACCGCCGCGAGGACGATGCCGACCGCGATGAGCCCACGGGCCTTGCGGTCGTCACCGTCCTCGGCACGCTGCAGCACGGACGCCTGGTCGAGTCCCGCGACCGCGAGCACGACGAGCGCCTGGTACAGCGCGATCGCGGAGGCGAGCACGCCGAACTCGGAGAGCGGCATGAGGTGCGCGAGGATCGGCGAGATAAGGGAGCTCACGACGAGCTGCATCGACCACACGACGACGTACAGGAGCCCGCGGCCGAAGAGCACCGAGGCGCCCTTCTGCACGGCGGTGCTGCCCGTGTCCGGCACGGCGTGCGCGGCGGCCTCGACCGCGGCAGCCGCCTCGCCCGCCTCGACTGCGGCGGCCTGGGCGCTCGCCGTGGGAGCGGCACCGGGAGCGGAGGCGGCGGTGGGGGGAGCGGTGGCGGCGTCGAGCGGGGAGTCCGCGGCGTGGCGGGCCTCGCGACGGGTCTGCGGAACGGTCACGAGACACCCACCTCCGGGGTCCGGACGTGCTGGCGCAGCTCGAACGCCTGGTCGACGAGGTCGAGGAGCTCCGAGCTCGCAGCGGTCGAGAACTTCCGGGCGAAGAGGTGCGGCATCGCGGTCGGGTCCGAGGTCCAGCGCTCGAGCAGCCGACCCGCGTGCGCGAGCGTGAGCCACGGCGGGCTCTTCATCTTCGAGCCGTCCCACCCGATCCACCACAGGGTGTGCGGGACGTGCTCCTCGGCGAAGCCGTCGACGAGTGCCGGCGAGTTCAGGACCGTGGGGACGAAGGACTCGTCGGCGATCCAGGTGCGGCGCCAGAACCGGACGAGGTCGGGGCGGGTGTCGACGACCTCGACCACCGCGGCCGCGTGGGCGGCGCTGAGGACCTTCAGCTGCGACCCACCGGTGAGCGTGACGTCGCGGGGGATCCGGCGGGGGATCGGCACGCGGATCATGTGCTTCCGCCACGCCCAGTGCGGGTACCGCATGCGGGCGACCCCGCCGCTGGCGCCCCACGCCGCGTGCGGGAGCGGGTGCGGGATGAGGAAGGACTCGTCCGGGTGGGCGTCGAGCAGCGCGGTGATCTCGGCGGGGTTCGCGAGCGGGTAGTCGCTGCCGGTGAGCACCGCCACGTGCGCGGCGCCGGTCTCAGCGAGCGCGGCGCGGTAGCCGGAGACCTCGGCGGCGACGTTCTCCCACTTCGCCCAGCCGGTGTGGAGCCGAGGGAGCAGCCGGACGCGGTCCGGCAGTCCCGCGGTCATGGCGCGGTGCACCTCCGCCGGCGTCCGCGCGTCGACGTGCAGGAACACCGGGAACGGGTCGAGAGCCTCGACGAGTCGGCGGACGTGCTGCGGGTCCTCGTGGGCGAGGACGATGCACGCGAGCGACGCGGGGGAGTTGGCCATGTCTCGAGTGAACAGGGCCGTCCGGGCACCGACAAGGCGGCTCCGGGGCGGGTGCGGGGAAGCGGCGGTTTCCCGCAGCGGGTGACGTCCGGACCGTCACCGTCCGCACGGGACGCAGCCCGCGGCGGTCACCGGCTGCGACGGTACCGCGGGCAGTCGCAGAGGGCGCAGTCGCTGCCCGGTCGGTAGTGCTCGTGGGCGTCCTGCACGTGCCCGCACACGCAGACGGCGGTCTCGGTCGCGACCCGGAGCACCGGCGCGGTCGTCGCCTCGAGCACGGGTGTGGGCCCCAGCGGCATGCGTCCTCCTCCGACCCGTCCGGTACGGGTGACTGCACCGATCCTACGGGGCAGGAGGACGCGCGTCCGGCGGCGGCAGGGCGCTCAGCCGGCGTGGAAGCGGCCGGCCTCGACGTCGCGCCACCGACGGCGGCTGCGGAACCACGCTGCCGGGCCCGCCGGGAACCCCCGGAGCTCGTGGTACGCGAGCGACCGCGGCACACCGGCGTCCGGGACGGCCGCGACCGGCACGGTGTCGACGCGCGGGGTGTCGACGCGCGGGGTGTCGACGCTGGCCGTCGCGGGAGCCGGGGCCGGGGCGCTGCCGGAGCGGAGGCGGCCGATCGTCTCGCGGAGCTTCACCATCGCGGCGGCGGGCACGAGCCGGGCGAGCACCGCGACGTGGCGGCGGTCCTTGGCGGCGAGGGCGCACATCAGCGCGGTGAACCCGACGCCGTTGCCGTGCAGCTGCTTGTGCAGGTCCTCGATGGTCCGGCGGTGCCGGTGGTGCACGACCGCCCGGGGCTCGAAGCCGACGCGTCCGCCGCGCCAGAGCGTCTCGACGAACATCGCCAGGTCCTCGCCGCCGCGGGCCGGTGAACCCGCGCCGAGCGTGGTGTCGAAGCCGCCGACGGCCTCGATCACCGACCGTCGGAACGCCATGTTCGCACCGGCGCCGTAGGCACCGATGCCGTAGACGGCGAAGTGCTTCGCGACGGAGCCGTCCGGGCGGACCGCCTGCACCCGCGCGTGCCGCATGGTGCCGGGGACGTCGTCGGGGACGATCGTGACGGGTGCGAAGGTGCGCTCGCCGCTGAACCCGCCGTAGTACGCCTCGTACCAGATCTGCGCGGGGGTCGTGAGCTCGGTCGGGAGGATCACGCCGGACACCGCGTCGAGGTCGGACTCGCGGACGAACCGTGCGCCGAGCGCCCGCAGCCACTGCGGGTCGACCCGGACGTCGTCGTCGGTGAACGCGACCACATCGCCGCGCGCGGCCGCGACGCCGGCGTTGCGGCCGGCGGACAGTCCTGGCCGGCGCTCCGTGACGAGGCGGACGTCCCGGCCGGCGAGGAGTGCCGGCAGCCGGTCGTCGGCGGGTACGCGGACCCGGTTGTCGACCACGATGACCTCGTGGTCGGGGTAGTCGAGGTGCTCGAGCACGTCGAGCAGGTCGCCGAGGTCCTCGACGCGGTCGACGACGGTGGACACGACCACCGAGATCACCGGCAGCAGGGCGTCCGGTACCGGCTCGACGTCGGCGAGCACCGTCTCGCGGAGTGCTCCGAGGGCCCGGGCTGCGTCCGCGGGGTCGTCGGTCAGCTCGACGTCGAGCGTGCCCGTCGGGTGTCCGCCGCGGTAGCCGATCACCAGCGCGGAGGAACCCGTCCCGTCCGCGACGAGGCGGGGGAGCGGCGCGTCGAGGTCGACGTCGATCACGCGTCGGGGTGCGGGGAGTGCACGAGCGGTGCTGGTGGTGGCCATGGTGTGGACGCTAGGTCGGCCGGGGTGACCGCGACAACGGGCAGCGGTGCCGCTGGCGGTGATCGTGCGGAACCCCGCACGACCGGGCGACGTCGGCGCGGGAACGGTGAGCGCTCACTCTGGAAAACCGAACATCGCACGGAGGTCACGACCAGGTCACGGAGTCGTTGCAACCGGTTGCGTACGGCTGAGAGCGGGCGTAGCTTCCTCCTCCAGCAGGCAGCGTCGCCTGCTCCAGGCAGCGTCGTCGTCACCCGATCGACGTCTCCTGGTGATCTCGATGAGGAGACATCGCTGTGAAGACAACACGCGCCAGGGTGCGGTTCGCATCCGTTGCTGGGGTCGCGGTCATCGGCCTCGTGCTGACCGGGTGCTCGAGCGGCAGCTCGGCATCGGACGACGCCAAGAGCGGCCAGGACAGCCGCGGACCCATCACCTACGTGCAGGGCAAGGACAACTCGAACGTCGTCCGCCCGCTGATCGCGAAGTGGAACAAGGCCCACCCGGACGAGAAGGTCACCTTCAAGGAGCAGTCCGACCAGGCCGACCAGCAGCACGACGACCTCGTCCAGCACTTCCAGGCGAAGGACGCCAACTACGACGTCGTCGACGTCGACGTCGTCTGGACCGCCGAGTTCGCCGCGAAGGGCTGGCTCACGCCGCTCACCGGCAGCATGAAGATCGACACGTCGAAGCTCCTGCCGGCCACCGTGAAGACGGCGACGTACAACGACACGCTGTACGCGGCACCGCAGACCTCCGACGGCGCGCTGCTCTACTACCGCAAGGACCTCGTCAAGACGCCCCCGACCACGTGGGCGGACATGATGAAGGACTGCGACATCGCCAAGCAGGCCGGCATCGGCTGCTACGCCGGCCAGTTCGCGAAGTACGAGGGGCTCACGGTCAACGCCTCCGAGGCGATCAACGGCTCCGGCGGCTCGGTCCTGGGCAAGAGTGGCTCGCCCGACGTCGACTCGTCGGACGCCAAGGCCGGTCTGCAGAACCTGGTCGACGCGTTCAAGGACGGGAACATCCCGGCCGAGGCGATCACCTACCAGGAGGAGCAGGGCCGCACCGCGTTCGAGTCCGGCAAGCTGCTCTTCCTGCGCAACTGGCCGTACGTGTACAACCTCGCCAAGACCGACGGTTCGTCGAAGGTCAAGGACACCTTCGGCATCGCGCCGATCCCCGGCAAGGACGGCACCGGCGCCTCGACGCTCGGCGGGCACAACGCCGCGATCAGCGTGTACTCGAAGCACAAGGCGACCGCGCACGACTTCCTGGAGTTCCTCGAGTCGAACGAGACGCAGAAGTTCTTCGCGACCCAGGGCTCGCTCGCCCCGGTCGTCGGTGACCTCTACACGGACTCCGAGCTCACCAGCAAGCTGCCGTACCTGCCGACGCTGCTCAAGTCGATCGAGTCGGCCGAGCCGCGCCCGGTCACGCCGTTCTACCCGGCCGTGACCAAGGCGATCCAGGACAACACCTACGCCGCCCTCAAGGGCTCCAAGAGCGTCGACGAAGCCCTGAAGGACATGCAGGACGCCCTGAAGACGGCGACCAGCGGCAACGGCAACTAGCCGGTCCACCGCGGCGCACGCCGCACCGGACGGGAGGCGCGGGTCGACCCCGCCCCGCGCCTCCCGTCCTCCTCATCCTGCGTCCCGACACCCGGCAAGGAGGCCGTCACGTGTCAGCAGCAACCGAGATCCCCGCCGCCATCCCCAACCCGACGGGCATGGAGCCGCACAAGCGGCGCAAGGGCGGACTCAACGCCGAGCACGGCCGATGGGCCGTGTACCTCATCGGTCCGACGATCGTGCTCCTCGCCGTCGTCATCGGCTACCCCGTCGTCAGCGCGGTCATCCAGTCGTTCCAGCTCGACGCCGGACTCGACAAGGCGACCGGCCTGTTCGTGCAGGGCGGCTTCGCCGGCGTCACCAACTACGTGCACTGGCTCGGCCAGCAGTGCGGCAACACCGCCTGCCCGCCCGGCAACCTCGGTTCGCAGTTCTGGACCGCGATGGGCAACACGTTCTTCTTCACGGTCGTCACCGTCGCCCTCGAGACGGTGATCGGCGTGTGGATGGCGATCATCATGAACCGCGACTTCAAGGGTCGCGCCTTCGTCCGCGCGGCCATCCTCGTGCCGTGGGCGATCCCGACCGCCGTCACCGCGAAGCTCTGGTACTTCATCTTCGACGCGAACGGTGTCCTCAACCACGTGATCGGGCACCAGGTCCTCTGGTTCTCCGGCGAGTGGGCTTCCCGGTGGGCGATCATCATCGCCGACACGTGGAAGACGACCCCCTTCATGGCGCTGCTCATCCTCGCGGGGCTCCAGCTGATCCCGGACGAGGTCTACGAGGCCGCGAAGATGGACGGCGCGTCGACGATGCAGCGGTTCTGGAACATCACCCTCCCGCTCGTGAAGCCGGCGCTGATGGTCGCGGTGCTCTTCCGTGTCCTCGATGCCCTCCGCATCTACGACCTGATCGCCATCATGACCGGCGGTGGCGGCGGCTCCGGCAACGCGACCGTGTCGCTCTCGGTGCTCGTCGTCGACCAGATCCGGCAGGGCTTCAACTCCGCGTCGGCCCTGTCCACCATCACCTTCCTGGTCGTCTTCATCGTCGCGTTCGTCTTCGTCCGGTTCCTCGGCGCGAACGTCGTCCAGACCCAGGCAGCACAGCAGAAGGGTGAACTCCGATGAGCCTCGCAGCCGACCGACCCCGATCCGCCACCCGGTCCCGCGAGCGCGAGGTCGACCGCACCGAGGTGCGCGTGCAACGACACACCGGGCGGAAGCTGCGCACCGGGATCCAGGCGACCGTCATCGCCGTCTGGTGCCTGTTGCCGTTCTACTGGATGGTCGTGACGAGCTTCCGCGACGTCGGGTTCACGTTCGACCCGACCCCGTGGTTCACGCACGTCACGCTGGACAACTACGCGACGGCGTTCTCGACCGCCCTGGGCAACCACCTGGGACGCGCACTGCTCAACAGTGTGTTCATCGGAGCGGTCGTCACGATCATCGCGCTGCTCGTCGGCACGAGCGCCGCGTACGCCTTGGCCCGCCTCGAGTTCAAGGGCAAGTCGGTCATCGCCGGCGCGATCCTCGCCGCGTCGATGTTCCCCGGCGTCGCGCTCATCTCCCCGCTGTTCCAGCTCTTCACGGACATCGGGTGGATGGGGTCGTACCAGGCGCTCATCCTGCCGAGCATCTCGTTCGTGCTGCCGCTGACGGTCTACACGCTCGCGTCGTTCTTCCGCGAGATGCCGTGGGACCTCGAGGAGGCGGCACGCATCGACGGGTGCACGCGCATCCAGGCGTTCCGGCGGATCATCATGCCGCTGGCCGCGCCCGCCGTGTTCACGACCGCGATCCTGGCGTTCATCTCGTCGTGGAACGAGTACCTCATCTCGTCGCAGCTCTCGAGCGACGCCACCCAGCCGGTCACCGTCGCCATCGCGTCGTTCGCCGGGTCGCAGCCGCACCAGGAGCCGTACACCGCGGTGATGGCGGCGGGCACGATCGTGACGATCCCGCTCGTGATCCTCGTGCTCGTGTTCCAGCGGCGCATCGTGGCCGGCCTCACCGCCGGCGGCGTGAAGGGCTGACGGTCATGGCGCAGCGCGGTCCCACCCGGCCCACGGCCCGGATCGAGGAGGCCATCGGCTTCGTCGGGATGTTCGGGGTCCTGTTCCTCGGCGTCACGGTGTTCTCGGAGGTCACCGGCCGGCCGGCCCTCGGCTGGGCGCTCACCCTCCTCGCCTCGGTCCTCGGCGTGGTCGCCCTCGACCGGTGGCGGGTGTCGGTGCTCCGCCGCACGGCGTCGACCGACGGCATCGGCGGGGCCCCCGCGGCACCGGCGGTCCCGGTCCGTCGGACGTCCTCCAGCCCGGACGGACGCGTCCACCGGCACGTCGGGTGGGACGAGCTCGCACCCGCGGGTCGCCGGGCCGTCCGGACGCGCCGGGACGCGGACGCGTTCCACGGGGCGGACCGTGCGCCGACGTCCGCGCGAGCGCAGGCCGGCCCCGTCGCCGACGTGCGGCGGCCGTCGGACCGGTGACGGGCCTCCCGGGCCGGTCCATGGGCATCCAGGAGATCGCGACCGTCACGGGCCTGTCGAAGTCCACGGTCTCCCGCGCACTGCGGGGGATGTCGACGGTCGCGGACACCACGATCGACGAGGTGCGACGGGTCGCCGACGAGCTCGGGTACGTCCCGAGCTCGGCGGCGGCCGGTCTCGCCACCGGACGTCAGCGGGCGATCGGCGTCGTCGTCCCCGTGATCGACCGGTGGTTCTACGTCAAGGCCCTCGGCGGGGTCGACGCCGAGCTGCGGCGGGCCGGCTACGACCTGGTGCTGTACAACCTCGGCGGTCCTGGTGGTGACCGGGACCGGGCGTTCCGCCGTTCGATGCTCCGGCACCGCGTCGACGGGCTCGTGCTGCTCTCGCTCGTGCTCGACGAGACCGAGCGCGCCGAGCTCGAGCTCACACGCCACCCGATGATCGTGATCGGCGGGCCGGCGCCCGGGCTCCGGAACGTCGGCGTGGACGACGTCGTCGTCGCCGCCGTCGCCGTCGATCACCTGTGCGGCCTCGGCCACCGGGACGTGGCGTACGTCGGCGGGCAGGACGAGGCCGGGATGAACGTCGCGGTGCCGTGGCTGCGGCGGGACGGCTTCGTGGACGCGCTGGCTGCACGGGGGATCGCCGTCCGCGAGGACTGGATCCTCGACGGCCGGTTCTCCTTCGCCGGGGGAGCCGACGCCGGAGCGGCGCTCTTCGACCGGACCCGCGGTGCGGCGATCCCGACCGCGGTCTTCTGCGCGTCCGACGAGATGGCGCTCGGGGTGGTCCTCGCCGCACGTCGAGCCGGCCTCGAGGTGCCCGGCGACGTGTCCGTGATGGGCATCGACGGCCACGAGTACGGCGAGGTCGCCGGTCTGACCACGATCGCCCAGGACCCGGTGGCGCAGGGGCGCGTCGCAGCCCGGGCGGTGCTGGAGGAGGTCGACGGCGGCGTCGCGGGCCCGCTGTCGGCGTCGCCGGCACACCTCGTGGTGCGGTCGACGACCGGGCCGGTTCGGCTCCAGGACCCACCGGCCGCGTAGGGTCGCCGGCATGGAGGTCACCAAGCTCGAGCACGCCTGCCAGGTCGTCACCGAGGGCACCGCACGCCTCGTCCTCGACCCGGGTGGCTTCACCCGCCCGGTCGACGTCACCGGGGTCGTCGCCGTGGTCGTCACCCACGAGCACCCCGACCACGTCACGCCCGACCAGGTCCGGCGCATCCTCGACGGCAGTCCCGGAGCCGTCGTCATCGGCCCCGCCGGGGTCGCGCGTGCCCTCGACGGGGTCGTCGCGGTCGACGTCGTCACGGCCGGGGACCGGCGCACCGTCGGCCCGTTCGGCCTCACCTTCCACGGCACGCGGCACAACGTGATCCACTCGAGCGTCCCGGTCGTCGACAACACCGGTGTCCTCGTGAACGGCCGGCTGTTCCACCCCGGTGACTCGTACACCGTCCCCGACGTGCCGGTCGAGGTCCTCGCCGCGCCCGTCGGTGCCCCGTGGCTCAAGGTCGCCGAGATGATGGACTACGTGCTCGCGGTCGCACCCCGGCGGGCCTACCCCGTGCACGAGGCGACCCTGTCCGACGTCGGCCTCGACATGCACACCGGTCGCCTCCGCGAGGCGGTGGAGCCGTCCGGCTCACTCGTCGTGCTGCAGCCGGGCGAATCGTTCACGATCTGAGCGCACATGCCCGCCGCGGCATGGCGGCGCACCCGGGCGACACGCCTCGTTTTGGCACGGCGGACCGCTTGTGCCATACTTGTCGAGTTGTCGGAACGGCCCCATCGTATAGCGGCCTAGTACGTCGCCCTCTCACGGCGGTAACGCGGGTTCGAATCCCGCTGGGGTCACCACAGGTGGCTAGCCTCCGACTCCGGCAACGACCATGACCCCCGCTCCAGGGCGGGGGATTCCCATGTGTGACGGCCCCATCGTATAGCGGCCTAGTACGTCGCCCTCTCACGGCGGTAACGCGGGTTCGAATCCCGCTGGGGTCACACCACCACGAACGCCCTCCGGTCCGCCGGGGGGCGTTTCGTCGTCCACGGGGCTCCGTCGCCGGTGTCAGTCGCCCCCGGTACGGTCGCCGCATGCCCGAAGGCGACTCGGTGTTCCGCCTCGCCGCGCGACTGCGGCAGGTCGACGGTGCGCTCATCCGGTCCGGCGAACTCCGTGGCGGGCCCACTGCCGGTCGCGCGCTCGGCGGCCGCACCGTCGTCGGCCACGCGACCCACGGCAAGCACCTGCTCACGCGGTTCGACGACCGGACGACGCTGCACACGCACATGCGCACGACGGGCTCGTGGACGCTCACCGCACCCGGTCGACGGCTCCCCGCGCACGCCGTGGCCGAGGCTCGGGTGCGGATGGCGTTCGAGGACGGCCGAACGCTGTGGGGCATCGCACTCCCCGTCGTCGAGCACGTCGCCACCGCCGACGAGGCATGCGTGCTCGGACCGCTCGGACCCGACCTGCTGCACGACGACTTCGACCGGGACGCCGCCGTCGCCCGGTTCGCCGTTCGTCCGGGCCGGACGATCCGCGCCGCACTGCTCGACCAGCGCACCGTCGCCGGGCTCGGCAACCTCTGGGTCGGGGAGCTCTGCTTCCTCCGCGGGGTCCACCCCGACACCCCGGTGGAGCGGGTCGACCTGCCGGCGATGCTCGACCTCGCCCGCCGGATGCTCGTGCACTCGGCGACGGTGCCGTCCGCGTACCAGGTCACCACCGGGCGCCCGGGCCGCGGAACCCGCCACTGGGTCGTCGGTCGCGCCGGCCGACCGTGCCTGCGGTGCCGGACGCCCGTCCTGGCACGTGACGACGTCGAGCGCCCCGGATCGCCGCCGCGCCGGGTCTGGTGGTGCCCACGGTGCCAGCCGATCGGCGGGTCGGCCACACTGGGCCGATGACCAGTGTGGTGCAGCTCATCCGGTCCGGTGCCCTCAGCGACGTCGCGGAGTACGCGGACGCCGCGTCCGTCCCCGCAGGCAGCCGGCTCGTCTTCCTCGCCGGAGCCTGCCCGCTCGACGCCGACGGCCGCACGGTGGGCGTGGGCGACGTCCGCGCCCAGGCGGCGCAGTGCGTCGAGAACCTCACGACCGCGCTCGCCGCGGCCGGTGCCGGCGTCACCGACCTCGCGCAGACCCGGGTCCTCGTCGCCTCGACGCGGCAGGCGGACCTCGTGGCGGCGTGGCAGGTCGTCCGCGCCGCGATGGGTGACCACGACGTGCCGAGCACGCTGCTCGGGGTGACCGTCCTCGGGTACGACGACCAGCTCGTCGAGATCGAGGGGATCGCGGCCGTCGCGGACCACCCCGCGCCGACGCGCTAGTCTGATCCCGTCGTCAGACCCGGCAGTGGGGCCTGCCGGACCCAACCGCGGTCACCCGCCAACGGTCCCTATCCCGAGAACACCGCACGCGCGGAGACGATCCGGCGTGCTCGGCGATAGGAGCACCGTGACCGACGACCACCGACGACGCCCGACCGACTCCGGCAGCATCCCGATCGACCCGGACGTCGAGGTCGAGGAGACCGACACCCGTCCGGACCGACCGGTCCACCTCCGCTGGTCCGCCCTCGCCACGGTCGCGGTCGGCGGCGCCCTCGGCACCGGCGTCCGCGCGGTCCTCGCCGAGGCGTTCCCGGCGCACGACGGCGTCAGCTGGGCGGTCCTCGCGATCAACGTCACCGGGGCCTTCGTCCTCGGGCTGCTGCTCGAGGCACTCGCCCACCGCGGGCCGGACGTCGGCAGACGCCGGACCCTCCGGCTGTTCGTCGGCACCGGGGTGCTCGGCGGCTTCACGACCTACAGCACGCTGGCGGACGACACCGCGCAGCTGCTCGACGCCGGACGCTGGGGCGCCGGGAGCGGGTACGCGCTGCTCAGCGTCGCGGCGGGGCTCGTCGCGGTCGTCGCTGGCCTGTGGGTCGCGGCGCTCGTCCGGCCCCGGGCGACCGCCGCACCGGCGCGGTCCGCGGACACCACCGGGGGCGACCGGTGAGCCCCCTCGAACTGCTCCTCGTCGCGGTCGGCGGGGGCGTCGGTGCCGCGCTGCGGTTCGTCCTCGACGGCGCCGTGAAGGCCCGCGTCTCCGGCTTCCCGCTCGGCACCCTCGTCATCAACGTCACCGGATCGCTCGTCCTCGGGGTCCTGACCGGCCTCGGCCAGGCGGGGACGATCCCGCTCGCGTCGGTCGCCGTGCTCGGAACGGGCATGATGGGTGGGTACACGACGTTCTCGACGGCGAGCGTCGAGACCGTACAGCTCCTCCGATCCGGCAAGCCCCGGCTCGCCGTCCTGAACGGCCTCGGGATGCTCGTCGTCTCGGTCGGCGCAGCTGCGCTCGGCCTCTGGCTCGGAAGGAACACATGACCTCGGAACGCCCCGGCGAACTCGTCCTCGTCCGTCACGGAGAGACGGAGTGGTCGAAGAGCGGGCAGCACACCGGCCGCACCGACATCCCGCTCACCGACAACGGCATCGAGCAGGCGAAGCGCGCCGGCCGGTACCTGGCGGACCGCACGTTCGCGCTGGCGCTGTCCAGCCCGCTGCAGCGCGCCCGAGACACGGCCGCCCTGATCGGGCTCGACCCGGAGCTCGACGAGGACCTCTACGAGTGGGACTACGGCGCCTACGAGGGACTCACCACGCCGCAGATCAAGGTGCTCCGGCACGGCCCGTGGGACCTCTGGGCCGATGGAGTCCCCGCGGGTGACACCCCCGGCGAGAACGCCGCCGAGGTCCGGGTGCGCGTGGAGCGGGTGCTCGACCAGGTCCGGCCGGTGCTCGCCGAGGGGCAGGACGCCGTCATCGTCGCGCACGGTCACGTCCTGCGTGCCCTCGGCGCCGCGTGGATCCGGCTCGCCCCCCAGGACGGCGCCGTGCTGAAGCTCGGGACGGCCACCGTCAGCGTCCTCGGCTACGAGCACGGCCGCCCGGTCATCGACGCCTGGAACATCCAGCCGCGCGACTGACGCGGTGGTCCGCCTCGCGGAGGCACGGCGCGGTGGTCGCGACCACGGACGGACGGGAGGCGCGGGTCGGCGCCGCCACGCGCCTCCCGTCCGTCGTCAGCGCCCGTTCCTTCCCATGTCGCACGCGGTGGCGAGCGAAACCGGGCGTACCTGGTCGGAAGGAACGACCAGGTACGCCCGATTCGACCAGGTACGTCGGGCGCGACCGCGCGGGTCAGACGGTGCGGATCGCGCTCGTCGCGCCCAGCGCGCGACCGCGCCGCCGCTCGATCCCACGCCCCACGAACAACAGTGCGACGCTGACGAGCGCTCCGAGGGTGGTCTGCGCGACGCGGTCGAGCGCGAGGAACTCCGGCGCCTCGGGCAGGCTCAGCCACGACACGGCGAGGGCGAGCGGTGTGAGGAAGAGCAGGCACACGGCGTAGTGCCGGGCGACGAAGATCTCGGCGAAGAACTGGCCGACGACGGCGATCACGACGATCCACCACGCCGACGGCTCCAGCAGCAGGATCCCCACGGCGATCACGGTGCCGCCGATCGTGCCGATGAACCGCTGGAAGGCGCGGAACACCGTGTGCCGCTGCCGGAGCGCGGGGAGCGTCGACACGACCGCGATGACCGCCCAGTACGGGTGCCCGAGCCCCGGGATCGTCTCGGCGACGGCCCCGGCGACGAGCGCTCCGACCACGTTGAGGGCCACGGTCTCCCACAGCGCGGGCGTCCGGAGCACCGCGAGCGAACGGTGCTTGCGCTCCGCCAGCGGCCGGAACCGGTGGGGTGCCCGCGGGTGGAGCACCAGCCGGAGCACCGAGCCGGACATCGCCACGAGCCACGCCCACACGACCGAGCAGACGATGATCGTCGCGATGACGGGGACGTCCGCCGGGCGCACCGGGACGAGCGATGACACGAGGAACGCGAACACCGGGAAGATCGGCTGGGCCGGGATCGTGCGGAGCACGCTCAGTGTGCCGACGGCGACGACGAGCACGAGGACCAGCCCCACGGCCTGCATCCAGAGCTGCCCGCCGGCGAGGGCGACCCCGATGCCCGCGGTCATGCACAGTGCCTGCATGCCGCCGGCGACCCCGGTGGTGACCGCGCGCTGCCGGTAGGGCTCGGTGGCGCCGAAGATCGCCGTGAACCCGGCGAACATGGCGAAGGCGGCGTACCCGGGCATGTCGAGGGCGATGAGCAGTGCGAGCGGGGCGCCGCCGGCGACCGCGGCGCGGGCCGCGCCCTCGAGGTTGATGGTCCGGGTCGAGTGCGCAGGGGTCGTCATGTCGTGACCATCTTCCCACCGCGACGGGTGTCGCGGAGTCGGCCCGCGCCTCCAGGCCGCCGGTCGGCGCGGGAGCACGTTGGTATACCAACCTGCTAGACTCGCCGCACCGAACCGCGACAGCGGTTCGTCGACGACAACGAGGAAGGGTCGCACCCGATGGGAAAGACGCTCGCCGAGAAGGTGTGGGACGACCACGTCGTGGTCAAGGGCGAGGACGGCAACCCCGACCTCCTCTACATCGACCTCCACCTCGTGCACGAGGTCACGAGCCCGCAGGCGTTCGACGGCCTGCGCCAGGCCGGTCGGCCGGTGCGCCGCCTCGACCTGACCATCGCGACCGAGGACCACAACACCCCGACGCTCGCGATCGACCGTCCCATCGCGGACCCGACCAGCCGGACCCAGATCGAGACGCTCCGCCGCAACTGCGAGGAGTTCGGCGTCCGCCTGCACTCGCTGGGCGACAAGGAGCAGGGCATCGTCCACGTGGTCGGCCCGCAGCTCGGCCTGACGATGCCGGGCATCACGGTCGTCTGCGGCGACTCGCACACCTCGACCCACGGGGCCTTCGGTGCGATGGCCTTCGGCATCGGCACGAGCGAGGTCGAGCACGTCCTCGCGACCCAGACCCTGCCGCTCAAGCCCTTCAAGACCATGGCGATCACGGTCGAGGGCACCCTCCGACCCGGGGTCACGGCGAAGGACATCATCCTCGCCGTCATCGCGAAGATCGGCACCGGTGGCGGGCAGGGCTACGTGCTCGAGTACCGCGGCTCGGCGATCCGTGCCCTCTCGATGGAGGGCCGCATGACCATCTGCAACATGTCGATCGAGGCCGGTGCCCGTGCCGGCATGGTCGCCCCCGACCAGACCACGTACGACTACGTGCAGGGCCGCGACCACGCGCCCACGGGGCAGGACTGGGACGACGCCGTCGCGTACTGGGACACCCTGTCGACCGACGACGACGCGGTGTTCGACGCCGAGGTGTTCATCGACGCCGACGCCCTCGAGCCCTTCGTCACCTGGGGCACGAACCCCGGTCAGGGCGTCTCGCTCTCCGAGAACGTCCCGGACCCGGCCAGCTACAGCGACCCCAACGACCAGGCCGCAGCGCAGCGTGCCCTCGAGTACATGGACATCGTCGCCGGCACCCCGATGAAGGAGATCGCGGTCGACGCGGTGTTCATGGGCTCGTGCACGAACTCCCGGATCGAGGACCTGCGGGCCTTCGCGTCGGTCATCAAGGGCCGCACGAAGGCCGACGGCGTGCGGGTCATGGTCGTGCCGGGGTCCGCCCGGGTGCGGCTCGAGGCCGAGGCCGAGGGACTCGACAAGGTGTTCACGGACTTCGGTGCCGAGTGGCGGTTCGCCGGCTGCTCGATGTGCCTCGGCATGAACCCCGACCAGCTCGCGCCGGGGGAGCGCTGCGCGAGCACCTCCAACCGCAACTTCGAGGGACGCCAGGGCAAGGGCGGTCGCACCCACCTCGTGTCGCCGCTCGTCGCCGCGGCCACCGCCGTGCGCGGAACGCTCTCCAGCCCGTGGGACCTGGAGACGTCCGAGTCGAACGCCGTCCTGGAAGGGGCACACTGATGGACAAGATCTCGACCGTCACCGGCATCGCGGCACCGCTCGAGCGGTCCAACGTCGACACCGACCAGATCATCCCCGCCGTCTACCTCAAGCGGGTGACGAAGACGGGCTTCGAGGACGCCCTGTTCTCCGGCTGGCGTCAGGACCCCGAGTTCGTGCTGAACCAGCCCGCGTACCAGCGCGCCAAGGTGCTGGTCGCCGGACCGGACTTCGGCACCGGGTCGTCGCGCGAGCACGCCGTCTGGGCGCTCCGCGACTTCGGGTTCCGGGTCGTCATCTCGCCCCGGTTCGCGGACATCTTCAAGGGCAACGCGGGCAAGCAGGGCCTCGTCACCGCGATCGTGACCGAACCGGAAGTCGAGCGGCTCTGGGCCGAGATCGCGGCGAACCCCGGCATCGAGGCGACCGTCGACCTGGTGGCCCAGCGCGTGTCGCTCGGCGAGGTGGACGTCCCGTTCGAGATCGACGCTTACACTCGTTGGCGGTTGATGGAAGGGCTCGACGACATCGGGCTCACCCTCCGTGACGAGACCTCGATCACGGAGTTCGAATCCCGCCGCTCCAGATGGCGGCCGAAGACATTGCCGGTGAAGTAGTGAACTCTCTCGTACAGGACGCAGCGGCCGCAGGGGCGCGCGTGGGCCTCAAGTCGGACGAGATCGTCATCCGCGGGGGCAAGCCGCTCGTGGGACGCATCGAGGTCCGTGGGGCGAAGAACCTCGCGACCAAGGCCATGGTGGCGTCGCTGCTCGGTGACACCCCGTCGATCCTCAAGGACGTCCCGGACATCTCCGACGTCAAGGTCGTCCGCGGGCTGCTCGAGGTGCACGGCGTGCGCATCACCGATCCTGCACGAGGCGAGCTCATCCTCGACCCGTCGAACGTCGAGTCGGCGCACTTCGCCGAGATCGACGCCCATGCCGGCTCGAGCCGCATCCCGATCCTGTTCTGCGGCCCGCTGCTGCACCGGCTCGGCGAGGCGTTCATCCCCGACCTCGGCGGCTGCCGCATCGGCGACCGCCCGATCGACTTCCACCTCGACGCCCTCCGCGCCATGGGTGCGGTCGTCGACAAGCAGGTCAACGGCATCCACCTGACCGCGCCGGACGGCCTCCGGGGCGCGAAGATCGAGCTGCCGTACCCGAGCGTCGGGGCGACGGAGCAGGTGCTGCTCTCGTCGGTCCTCGCCACGGGCGTCACCGAGCTCCGCAACGCCGCGATCGAGCCCGAGATCATGGACCTCATCGCGATCCTGCAGAAGATGGGTGCGATCGTCACGGTCGAGCCGAACCGCACGATCTTCATCGAGGGCGTCGAGTCGCTCCGGGGGTACACCCACCGTGCGATCAACGACCGCAACGAGGCCGCCAGCTGGGCCTCCGCAGCGCTCGCGACCAACGGCGACATCTTCGTCGAGGGCGCGAAGCAGCAGGAGCTCATGACGTTCCTCAACGTCTTCCGCAAGGTCGGCGGCGGGTTCGACATCCAGGAGGACGGCATCCGCTTCTACCGCGAGCGCGAGGTCCTGCGCCCCGTGGTCGTCGAGACGGACGTGCACCCCGGGTTCATGACCGACTGGCAGCAGCCGCTCATCGTGGCGCTGACGCAGGCCGACGGGCAGAGCATCGTGCACGAGACCGTGTACGAGAACCGCTTCGGCTTCACCGATGCGCTGAACGAGATGGGCGCCGACATCGTCGTCCACAAGGAGGGGCTCCCCGGGCACGACCGCCGGGTCGCCCGTCGTCCGTTCGAGCAGGCCGCGGTCATCACCGGCCCGACGACGCTGCACGCGGCGGACGTCCGCGTGCCGGACCTGCGCGGCGGCTTCAGCCACCTCATCGCGGCCCTGACCGCCGAGGGCGAGTCGCGGATCTCCAACGTCGGCATCATCAGCCGCGGCTACGAGCACTTCATCCCGAAGCTCCGCAAGCTCGGCGCCGACTTCGACTTCGCGGGGTAGGCGCGGTGTCGACTCCCGCTGGTGACGGCCAGGAGGCGCGGCGCGCCTTCGCCTCGCAGGTCACCACCGGCATGCCCGTCCCCGGGCGCCGGTGGCGCCGTGGCGAGCTGAACACGGCCTTCCGGATCCTCGCGACCGTGGTCATCCCGACCTTCCGCTTCTCGGCGCGGTACCACTGGCACGGTCCGAACCGGTTGCCGGCCGAGGGCGCGTTCGTGCTCGCACCGAACCACTTCACGAACATCGACCCGCTCGTCGTGGGCACGGCGGTCTGGCTCTCCCGTCGGGCGCCGCGCTTCCTCGCGAAGGCGTCGCTGTTCAAGGTCCCGGTCTTCGGCAAGATCATGTCCGGCATGGGCCAGATCCCCGTCGAGCGTTCCGGGCGCACCCGGCTGAGCGACCCGCTCGGCGGCGGCCGGTCGCTCATCGAGCAGGGCGGCGCGATCATCGTCTACCCCGAGGGCACCCTCACCCGTGACCCGGACCTGTGGCCGATGCGCGGCAAGACCGGTGCGGTGCGGATCGCCCTCGAGAACGACGTCCCGCTCATCCCGATGGCCCACTGGGGCACCCAGAACATCATGGCGCGGTACGGCAAGAAGCTCCGGCTGATCCCGCCGTCCCGCGTGGACGTCATCGTCGGCGACCCCGTCGACCTCTCGCCGTACCGCGGCAAGCCGATCGACCAGCAGACGCTCGTCGCGGCCACCGAGCTCCTGATGCAGCACATCACCGCGCTGCTCGAGGAGATCCGCGGGCAGCAGGCGCCCGAGACCCGCTGGGACCCGGCGGCGAACAACCAGAAGGAGACCGGCCGGTTTGAGTGAGCACGGACCGGGCCTCCGCCCGCACGACGACCACCCGGACCCCGCGGTCGCAGCCCCCGGAGCGGTGGACACGGCCGCGATCCGCGTGGTCATGCAGTCGACCGACAAGCCGCGCGTCGCCGTCATCGGCGCCGGCAGCTGGGGGACCACGTTCGCCAAGGTCCTCGCCGAGGGCGGAGCGTCGACCGTCGTGTGGGCGCGGCGGGCCGAGGTCGCGCGGGAGATCACCGAGACCAAGCGGAACTCGGACTACCTGCCCGGGATCAACCTGCCCCGCACCCTCACCGCGTCGACGTCCCTCGCCGAGGTGCTCGACGGCGCGTCGCAGGTGTACGTGTCGGTGCCGTCGCAGTCCCTGCGCTCGAACCTCGCCGCGATCCGCGAGCTGCTCGCGCCGGACGTCCCCGTCGTCAGCCTGATGAAGGGCGTGGAGAAGGGCACCGGACTCCGCATGAGCGAGGTCCTGCACGAGGGCCTCGGCATCGACCGCGACCGCATCGCGGTGGCGAGCGGCCCGAACCTGGCGCTCGAGATCGCCCGGCGGCAGCCCACCGCGGCCGTCGTGTCGTCGTCGTCGGCCGAGACCGCGAGCGCGGTGGCCGCCGTCGCCACGAACCCGTACTTCCGGTCGTTCATCAACACCGACGTCATCGGCACCGAGTTCGGCGGGGTGCTGAAGAACCTCATCGCCGTCGCGATCGGCATCGTCGACGGTGTCGGCTACGGCGAGAACACCAAGGCGTCCATCATCACCCGGGGTCTGGCCGAGATGACCGACTTCGCGGTGTCGCTCGGCGCGCAGCCGTCGACGCTGTCCGGGCTCGCCGGCCTCGGCGACCTCATCGCGACCTGCCAGTCCCCGCTCTCGCGGAACAACACCGCCGGCCGGCTGCTCGGTCAGGGGTACCGCTTCGACGAGGTCGTCCGGCAGATGAACCAGACCGCAGAGGGGCTGGCGTCGGTCGCACCGATCCTCGAGCTCGCCGCTGCCAACGGCGTCGACATGCCCATCGTGGGGCAGGTCGCCGAGGTCCTCGCCGGTAGGCTCGATCCGCGCAACATCGCGCCGCACCTCACCGAGACCGACGAGCCCCAGGGCGAGTGACCGGTCCGGCCCCGACCACCAAGAGGACTGCCATGCCCACGATCGCCGAGGAGACACCCGTGTCCACGACCACCGTCGCCGTGCTGTTCGGTGGCCGTTCGAGCGAGCACGAGATCAGCTGCGTGACCGCGGGCGGGATCATGGACGTCGTCGACCGGGCCGAGTACGACCTCGTCCCGATCGGCATCACGAAGGACGGCGCGTTCACGCTCCAGTCCGACGACCCGGCGCAGTGGGCGCTGCGGGGCGGCACGCTCCCCACGGTCCCGGACAACGGCACCCGCGTGGCGTTCCCGACCTCGCCCGCGTCGAACGAGCTCGTGGTGTCGCACCCGGACGGATCGGTCTCGACGATCGCCGTCGACATCGTGTTCCCGATCCTGCACGGTCCGTTCGGCGAGGACGGCACCGTCCAGGGCCTCCTCGAGATCGCCGGTCTGCCGTACGTCGGGGACGGGGTGCTCGCCAGCGCCCTGGCCATGGACAAGCACGTCGCCAAGGCGGTCCTCGAGCACGCCGGGCTCCGCGTCGCGCCGTGGACGACGGTGCTCCGGCGCGAGTGGTCGGCCGACCCGGTCGACGTCGCCGAGACGATCGCCGCGCACGGGTGGCCGCTGTTCGTGAAGCCTGCGCGTGCGGGTTCGAGCATGGGTGTGTCCCGCGTGGACGGTCCCGAGGAGCTCGGCGCGGCGATGGACCTGGCGTTCGAGCACGACTCCAAGGTCATCGTCGAGCCCCGCGTGATCGGCCGTGAGGTCGAGGTCGCGGTGCTCGAGGGCCGTGACGGCGTGCCGCGCACGAGCCTGCCGGGCGAGATCGTCGTCGCCGAGGACGGCTTCTACGACTTCCCCTCGAAGTACCTGGGCGGCGACGAGTCGCTGCTCTGCCCGGCCCCGCTGACCGAGGCGGAGACCGACGAGATCCGCTCGATCGGTGCCCGTGCGTTCGAGGCGATCGGCGGCGCCGGCCTCGCCCGGGTCGACTGCTTCCTCACCGACGACGGCTTCGTCGTGAACGAGGTCAACACGATGCCGGGGTTCACGCCGCTGTCGATGTACCCGCGCTGCTGGGCGGCGTCCGGGGTGTCCTACGGCGAGCTCGTCCGCGAACTCATCGAGCTGGGGCGCGCGGCGGTCCGCTGAGGTGCCTGCACCCGCGTGCGGCCGGAGCCGCGCCCGCGGTTCAGCCGGTGACGTGCCCGCGGCTCAGCCGGTGACGTCGGACGGGTCGAGGCAGCGGTGCCCGTCCTTCGGCAGGGTCGACACCGCGTCGGTGACGTCCTGGACGACCTGGTTCGTGGTCTTCGTCGCGTCGATGACGAGCTGGACCGCCGGGGACCGACCGAAGGTCGTGTAGACGATCTGCTTCCCGCGGTCGTCGCGGATCCAGTCGACGTCGCCGAGCGAGAAGCACGGCAGGTCGGACACCGTCGGCACCGCCACGCCGCAGTGGTACAGCGCCACCTCGGGATCGCCCCACGCCGCGGTCGACTGGGCGTTCGTGTTCCGCAGGTCGAACTTCGAGTCGACCGCCGCCGGCAGCCGGACCTGGACGGCGGCGCACGCGGCGGCGTCGGCGGAGGGGGCCGGGGACATCGCGACGGCGTTCGTGCAGCCGGTCAGCCCGGCGGCGACGGCGATCACGACGCCCGCGGTCGCGAGCTTCCGGAGGGGGCGGCGCACGGTGTCCATCGACGTCCAGGCTACCGTTCTCGTGTGGACGCGACGTACGACGCCTGGGCCGGACCGACCGTGGGGGACCTCGGCGAACTCGTCGTCCTCGACCGCATCGTGCGCCGACTGCCGGTCGGGTCGCCGCTGCTCGGTCCCGGGGACGACTGCGCGGTCGTCGCGGCGCCGGACGGCCGGTTCGTGGTGACGACGGACATGATGGTGCACGGACCGGACTTCCGCTGGGCGTGGTCCTCGCCCGAGGACGTCGGGTGGAAGGCTGCGGCGACGAACCTGTCCGACGTGGCCGCGATGGGCGCGGTGCCGACCGGCCTGGTGATCGCCCTCGCGGCGCCGCAGGACACCCCGGTGGCGGTGCTCGAGTCGTTCGCTGACGGGGTGCGGCTGGCCGTGGACGCCCTGGTGCCGGGCTGCGGCGTCGTGGGCGGCGACCTCTCGACGTCGGCGACGTTCACGGTGTCGGTGACGGCGTTCGGGGACCTCGGGGGTCGTGCGCCCGTCGTCCGCTCGGGAGCCCGCCCCGGCGACGTCCTGGCCGTCTCGGGGGAGCTCGGGCCGGCGGCGCGTGGGCTGACGCGGCTCTTCCGCGAGGGCGTCGACGCCGACGGTGAGCCGTCTCGCCGTGCGGCCGTGGCGAGCGGTGCGGACACGGACCCCGACGTCGGACGACAGCGGCGGCCGGTCCCGCCGATCGCGGACGGCCCGGCCGCTGCTGCCGGTGGCGCGACGGCGATGCTCGACCTGTCCGACGGGCTCGCGATCGACGCCGGGCGGCTCGCGCGGGCCAGCCGGGTCACCCTCTCGCTCGACGCCGACCGGTCCGAGGGGACGGCCGTCCTCGACGAGGTGGCGCTGCACGGCGGCGAGGACCACGGGCTGCTCGCCACGTTCCCGCCCGACGTCCCGCTGCCCGGAGGGTTCCGCCGCGTCGGCATCGTCCTCGACCGTGGCGACGACGACCTGGTGCGCGGGGGAGTCCCCGTGCCGACGACCGGCTGGGATCCCTACGCCGACTGGGACGGCGCCGCCGGCTGAGCGGCGTGGCACGCGCGTCGTCCGGCGTGTGTGTCCGGGGCTGCGGGGCGTGCGACATCGTCGACGTCGTACGACGACGACGACGTCGTCGCTGCGCGCGTGCAACTGTTGCGAGCGCGGGTATGCGACATCGTCGACGTCGTACGACAACGACGAAGTCGTCGCTGCGCGCGTGCAACTGTTGCGAGCGCGGGTATGCGACATCACCGATGTCGTACGACGACGACGAAGTCGCACCACAGCGGGCGCGCCACCAGCGAACCCCCGAGGCCGCACCTGCGTCAGGCGGCGGCCACCACGGCCTCCCACGCGACGGTCTCGCCGTAGCTGCGCTTGCTGAAGGCCTCGAGCCCCGCGGGCCACGTCGGCTCGGGGGAGCGTTTGCTCCGCTCGACGACCACGACCGCGGCTGCCGTCAGCCGGGGCACGAGCGTCTCGAGGACCTCGGCGAGCTCGTGCTCGGTCACGTCGTACGGCGGGTCGATGAACACGAGGTCGAAGGTCCGGACGGTCCCGCGCAGGTACCCGAGGACGGGCTGCGGCTGCACGTCGATCCGCACGCCCGGGACCCGCCGCTGCACGGCCTTCGCGTTCGCCCGGCAGGCCTCGGCCGCCGCCGACGCCCGGTCGACCAGCACGACCTCGACCGCACCGCGCGACGCGGCCTCGAGCCCGAGGGCCCCCGTGCCGGCGTACAGGTCCGCGACCGACGTGTCGTCGACGAGCCCACGTGCCTCGAGCGAGGAGAACAGTGCCTCGCGCACGCGGTCGCTCGTCGGTCGGGTGCCGGACTTCGGCACCCGGAGCGTCGTGGAGCCGGCGGCACCGGCGATGATGCGGGTCATGCTGCCACCGTAGCGGGCCGCCGGACGCTCCAGGCGTTCTCCACAGGCGGTCCGGGAGGCGCGGATCGCGTCGGTGCCGCCGGGTACCGTTGACGTGTGGTGACGACCGGAACGACGACCGACGACGCGGTGCCGGACCTCGGCCCCGCCCCGCTCGACGCGCGGCTCGCGAACGTCCTCGGCGGCCGGACCGCGGGTGCGATCGAGAAGGCGTTCGGGTACCGCACCGTCGGTGAGTTCCTCGAGCACGCGCCCCGGCGCTACGCCGAACGCGGTGCGCTGACGGCGCTCGACTCGCTCGCGATCGGCGAGTCGGTGACGATCGTGGCCGAGGTCGTCGACGTCCGGGAACGCACCATGCGTGCTCGTCGCGGCTCGATCCTCGAAGCGAAGATCGGCGACGGCAAGGGGCTCCTCACGCTCACGTTCTTCAACCAGGGCTGGCGCACGAAGGACCTCGTGCCGGGCGCGCGGGGGATCTTCTCGGGCAAGGTCGGCGACTACCGGGGTGCCCGCCAGCTCGCACACCCCGACTACGAGCTCTTCGACCGCGACGACCCCCGGGCGACCGCCGACCCCGAGTCGGAAGAAGCCATCCGGTGGTCGCGCCAGCCGATCCCGATCTACCCGGCGACGTCGACGCTCACCTCGTGGCAGATCGCGAAGTCGATGGCGATCGTGCTCGACACGCTCCCGGACGTCGACGACCCGATCCCCGCGCGCGTCCGGAACCGGCTCGACCTCGTGCCGTTCCGCCGAGCGCTCGAGCTGCTGCACCGCCCCGAGAAGGTCGCGGACTTCAAACGGGCCGAGGATGCCCTCCGCTACCGCGAGGCGTTCGTGCTGCAGACGGCCCTGGTGCAGCGTCGGATCGCGGCCCGCGCGACCGCGGCCACGGCACGGTCCGCCGCACCGGGCGGGATCCTCGAACGCTTCGACCGGGCGCTGCCGTTCACGCTCACCGACGACCAGCGGTCGGTGGGGGCCGAGATCGCCCACGACCTCGCCGGCGACTGGCCGATGCACCGCCTGGTGCAGGGCGAGGTCGGCTCCGGCAAGACCCTCGTGGCGATCCGGGCGATGCTGACGGTCGCCGAGTCCGGTGGGCAGTCCGCGCTGATCGCCCCGACCGAGGTCCTCGCGGCGCAGCACCTCCGGTCGATCGTGAAGTTCCTCGGCCCCGACCTCGCCGCCGAGCTCCGGCCGGTGATCCTCACGGGGTCGCAGTCGACCGACGAACGGCGCCGGGCACTGCTCGCGGCGGCGTCCGGCAGCTCGCGACTCGTGGTCGGCACGCACGCGCTCCTCGGCGACCGGGTCGACTTCGCCGAGCTCGGGCTCGTCGTCGTCGACGAGCAGCACCGGTTCGGCGTGGAGCAGCGCGAGGCCCTCCGCACCAAGGGGGTGACGCCACCGCACGTGCTCGTCCTCACCGCCACGCCGATCCCGCGCACGGTGGCGATGACGGTGTTCGGCGACCTCGACGTCTCGACGATCACCGGGCTGCCCTCCGGACGTGCCGGCGTCGAGACGTTCACGGTCCCGCTCGCCGAGCACCCCGGCTGGGAGTCCCGGATCTGGACCCGCATGGCCGAGGAACTCGCCGACGGTCGTCAGGCGTTCGTGGTGTGCCCGGCGATCGACGACGCCCACGCCGAGGACGACGGCGGACCCGACCCCGAGCCCGACGACGACACGCCGAAGCACGCGCCGGCCACCGTCCTCGCCACGGCGGAGCGGATGCGGACGATGCCGGTGCTCGCCGACCGCCGGATCGAGGTGCTGCACGGCCGCATGTCGGCGGACGAGAAGGACCGCGTGATGACGTCGTTCGCGGCCGGAGCCGTCGACGTGCTCGTCGCGACGACCGTGATCGAGGTCGGGGTCGACGTCCCGAACGCCTCGATGATGGCCGTGCTCGACGCCGACCGCTTCGGCGTCTCGCAGCTCCACCAGCTCCGCGGGCGCATCGGCCGCGGCCAGTACGCCGGCGTGTGCCTGCTCGTGACGACGGCGGAGTCCGAGACCACCTCGCGGGAGCGCGTCGACGCCGTGTCCGCCTCCGACGACGGCTTCGAGCTCGCACGCGTCGACCTCGAGCTCCGGCGCGAGGGGGACGTGCTCGGCGAACGGCAGTCCGGCGGTCGGTCGTCGCTCAACCTGCTGCGCGTCGTGGAGCACGCGGACCTCATCATGGACGCGCGCGAGGAGGCCGAGCGCGTCCTCGGACCCGATCCGCAGCTCGACGGCCACCCGGCGCTCCGCGACGCCCTGGCGCGACGGCTGGACGAGTCCGACGCCGCGTTCCTCGGCAAGAACTGAACGCCGGGTATCGTCGCTGCCATGGCGCAGATCGCGGTGGTCCCCGGTTCGTTCGATCCCGTGACCCTCGGGCACCTCGACGTGATCGGGCGTGCCGCGGGGCTCTTCGACGAGGTGCACGTGCTCGTCGTGCACAACCCCGACAAGCGACCGGCGATGTTCGACGCCGTCGACCGCGTCCGCCTCATCGAGGAATCGCTCGTCGAGACGGGCGTGTCCGACAATGTGCGCGTGGGGGAGTGGACCTCGGGGTTGCTCGTCGACTACTGCCGGCAGGTCGGGGCGAAGGTGCTCGTCAAGGGCGTCCGCTCCGGCGAGGACGTCGCCTACGAGACACCGATGGCGATCATGAACCGGCACCTCGCCGACGTCGAGACGGTGTTCCTGCTGCCGGAGGCCGCGCGTGCGCACGTGTCGAGCTCGCTCATCCGCCAGGTGGCGTCCCTCGGTGGTGACGTCGCCCCGTACGTCCCGGCGGTCGTCGCGGCGGCCCTGCACGCGCACACCGGGCGCTGACCCGCTCGGGACACGCCCGTCCCCGCCTCGACTCGCAGGCCGCAGGGCTGTAGGCTCGTCGATCGTGTCTTCCCACGTGAACAGCCCCTACGCCCTGCGCGTGCGCGACCTCGCGCACCGGCCGGGTGAGATGCGCGAGCACTCGCTCGACATCGAGGTGCCCGATGCGATGGGAGCCGGTGTCATCGCCGTCCGCGAGGGCGCCGAGATGCGCATCGACCTCCGGCTCGAGGGCCTGCACGAGGGCGTCCTGGTCTCCGGGCACGCCAGCGCCGAGGCCGAGGGCGAGTGCTCACGGTGCCTCATCGACATCAGCGAACCCGTCGAGGTCGATTTCGCCGAGCTGTTCGCGTATGATGCCTCGGAGGATTTCGACTTCTTCGTTCACGATGACCACGTGGATTGTGAACAGGTCGTTCGAGATGCGGTGGTGCTGGCGCTGCCGTTCCAGCCGGTCTGCCGACCGGACTGCCCAGGACTCGACCCGGTGACGGGCGAGCGACTGGCCGACATCGGCGAGCAGCGCGCTCACGAGGTCCTGGACCCGCGGTGGGCCGCCCTCGGTGGCCTCACCCTCGACGACGCGACGAGCGGCGGCGAGACCCCGGACACAGCCAGCACGACCACGCCCCAGACCACCGAGGGTCAGGAGCGGTCCGACGCCGACCAGGCCGACTGACCGCCGCCCCTCGCCACTGACCACCGACCAACCGAAAGAGAACCACCATGGCCGTTCCCAAGCGCAAGCAGTCCCGTGCCAACACGCACGCCCGTCGTTCGCAGTGGAAGGCCGCGCCGGTCCAGCTCGTGAAGACGATCGAGAACGGCAAGGTCACCTACAGCCTCCCGCACCGTGCCAAGGTCGTCGAGGACTCCGCCGGCACGCCCCTGTACATGGAGTACAAGGGCCGCAAGGTCGCCGACGTCTGATCGGACCACACGCATGACCGCGACGTCCGGCACCACGGGGTCCCGCCCCGTGGGGCCGGACGTCGTTCGCCTGCAGGGGATCCTCGGGGCCGACATCGACCTCGAGCTCCTGCAGCTCGCCCTCACGCACCGCTCGTACGCGTACGAGCACGGCGGCATCGGGCACAACGAGCGCCTCGAGTTCCTCGGGGACTCGATCCTCGGCCAGGCCGTGACCGTGAAGCTCTACCGGTCCTTCCCCGACCTCGACGAAGGTGACCTCGCCAAGCGGCGTGCGAGCCTGGTGTCGACGGTCGCCCTGGCCGAGATCGCCCGCATGATCGGGCTCGGCGCGTACCTGCGCCTCGGCAAGGGCGAGGAACAGACCGGCGGCCGCGACAAGTCGTCGATCCTCGCCGACACCGTCGAGGCCGTGATCGGCGCGACCTACCTCTCCGCCGGCCCCGACCCCGCGACCGAGCTCGTGCTCCGGCTCGTCGAGCCGCTCCTCGTCGACCCGGACCGCTTCGGCGCCGCGATGGACCCGAAGACCAGCCTGCAGGAACTCGCGTCGAGCCTGTCGCTCGGCAACCCGTCGTACCGCGTGACCGAGGCCGGTCCCGACCACGACAAGACCTTCCACGCGACGGTCGTGCTGCAGGGCGAGGACGTCTCCACCGGCACCGGGTCGAGCAAGAAGACCGCCGAGATGGCGGCAGCGCTCCAGGCGTGGACGCAGCTCTCCGGCCGGGCGGCCTGACCGCGTGCCCGAACTCCCCGAGGTCGAGGTCGTCCGCGCCGGCCTCGAACCCGCCGTCAGCGGCGCGCGGGTCCTGCACGTGGACGTCGTCGACGACCGTGCGCTCACCCGGCACGACGGCCCCGCCGAGGACTTCGCCGAGCGGCTGACCGGTCGCACCATCGCGGCCGCGGTCCGCCGTGGCAAGTTCCTCTGGATGCCCCTGCGGCCCGAGCACGAGGGCGACCGGCCGGAGGCGCTCGTGGCGCACCTCGGCATGAGCGGCCAGATCCTGCTCGGCCGTGGGCGTGAGGCGGCGAAGCACCGCCGCATCCTCCTCGACGTCCAGCCGGCGGCGACCGGCCGCGACGGCACGCCGGAGCCGCCCGTCGAGCTCGAGTTCGTCGACCAGCGCACCTTCGGCTCGATGGCGATCGACGAGATGGTCCCGACGATCGACGGCGCCCCCGCCGGGTCAGCGGGGCACGTCGACGAGACCGATCCGGACGCCGTGTGGCGCCGGAGCATCCCGAAGCAGGTCTCGCACATCGCCCGCGACCCGCTCGACCCCGCGTTCGACGACGACCGCTTCATCGCCGCGGCCCGGAAGCGGTCGAGCGGCATCAAGCGGATCCTGCTCGACCAGGGGGTCGTGAGCGGCATCGGCAACATCTACGCGGACGAGTCCCTCTGGGCCGCGAAGCTGCACTACGACCGACCGGCGGAGCGATTGACGCGCGGCGACCTCCGTGGTCTGCTGGCCGAGGTCCGGCACGTGCTCGGCCGGGCGCTCGAGGACGGCGGCACGAGCTTCGACGCGCAGTACGTCAACGTGAACGGGCAGTCCGGGTACTTCTCGCAGCGACTCAACGTCTACGGACAGCAGGGGAAGCCGTGTCCCCGGTGCGGCACGACGATCGTGCGCGAGGCCTTCATGAACCGGTCGAGCCACATCTGCCCCGTGTGCCAACCGCGTCCACGCCCGCGCACGCGTTAGCCTGACGCCCAACCAGAGCATCCGGAGACCGCATGTACTTGAAGAGCCTGACGATCAAGGGGTTCAAGTCCTTCGCGCAGCCGACGACGTTCGCGTTCGAGCCCGGCGTGACGTGCATCGTCGGGCCGAACGGCTCGGGCAAGTCCAACGTGGTGGACGCCCTCGCCTGGGTGATGGGGGAGCAGGGCGCGAAGACGCTCCGCGGCGGCAAGATGGAGGACGTCATCTTCGCCGGCACCTCGACGCGGGGGCCGCTCGGGCGCGCGCAGGTGCTCCTGACCATCGACAACGCCGACGGGTTGCTCCCCATCGAGTACTCCGAGGTGACGATCTCGCGCACGCTCTTCCGCAACGGGGGCAGCGAGTACGCGATCAACGGCGAGAACTGCCGCCTGCTCGACGTCCAGGAGCTCCTGAGCGACACCGGCCTCGGCCGTGAGATGCACGTCATCGTCGGCCAGGGCCAGCTCGACAAGGTCCTGCACGCCACCCCCGAGGACCGCCGCGGCTTCATCGAGGAGGCCGCAGGCATCCTGAAGCACCGTCGCCGCAAGGAGAAGACCCTCCGCAAGCTCGACGCGATGCAGACGAACCTGACGCGGCTGTCCGACCTCGCGGGGGAGATCCGCCGCCAGCTGAAGCCGCTCGGTCGCCAGGCCGAGGTCGCCCGCAAGGCCCAGTCCGTCGCCGCGGTCGCCCGTGACGCCAAGGCCCGCATCCTCGCCGACGAGGTCGTCCGCCTCCGCCGCGAGCTCCACGAGCACCAGGAGGTCGAGGCCGGCCGCAAGTCCGAGCGCATCGTGCTGCAGGAGCGTCTCGATCAGACCCGTGCCCGTCAGCAGCACGTCGAGCAGAGCATGGTCGGCGACGACGTGGACCGCGCCCGCACCGTCGTGCACCGGCTGGAGAGCGTGCAGGAGCGGCTCCGCGGGCTGTCGAGCCTGGCGAACCAGCGGCTGATGTTCCTCGCGCAGCAGGCGGACGCTCCACAGCAGGGGCCGACGATCACCCCGGAGCAGGTGCAGGGCGTGCGGGACGAGGCCGACCGGCTCGAGGCCCAGGCCGCCGACATGGCGGGCGGCACGGCCCTGGCGGCGCAGCGCGTGCAGGCCGCCCGCGCGGCCCTCGACGCCCTCGACGAGCGGATCGCCGCCCAGGCTGCGCTCGTCTCGCAGCACGACCTCGAGGCCCAGCGCCTCGCCTCGGCGGTGGACGTCGCGACCTCGAAGCGCCAGTCCGCGGTGGCCGACCGGGAACGTCGTGAGCGCGCCCTGGCCGAGGCCGGGGACCGCGCGGACCGTGCCGCGGCCGCCCTCGCCGAACTCGGGACCGACCCCTCCGAGGGCGTCGACGAGGAGGCGATGACCACGGCGCTCGACGCCGCACGCGAGCAGCAGGAGGCGGCCCAGGCCGCGCGCGACGAACTCCGCGACCGCCTGCACGCCCTCGAACGCGAACGGGACGCCCTCGACGCCCGTGTCGCCGCCCTCGGCATGTCGATCGCCGTCCGCGACGGATCGCAGGCGCTCATCGACGCCGGTCGCGACGGCATCGTCGGTCGCCTCGCTGACCGGCTGACCGTGATCCCCGGGTTCGAGGGGGCGATCGCGATCGCCCTCGACGGCCTCGCCGACGCCGTGCTCGCCGACGACCGGACCGTCGCCCTCGACGCCGTGGCACACGCCCGCGCCGAGGACATCGGCCGCATCGACGTGGTGGTCGCCGACGCCGGTGCCCTGCCGTCGGACCTGCCGACGCGACTGCCGGCCGGTGTCCGACGCGCGCTCGACCTCGTCGACGGGCCGCCGGCGATCGCCGCGATCCTGCGGGACACGCTCGTCGCGGACACCGACGCGGTCGACCTCGAGGCAGTGCTCGCCGCCGCCCCGCAGGCCACGGTGGTCACGCGCTCCGGTGACCTCGTGCGCGCGGTCCGCGTGACCGGCGGCGGGGAGCGCGTGACCTCGCGCATCGAGCTCGTCGCCGAGCGCGACGACGCCGTCACCCGCCGCGAAGCGATCGCGCGGGACGCCGAGGACCAGGCCACGCGCCTCCGGGCCGCCCGCACCGCCGTCGAGGAGACCCGTCGTGTCGCCGACGAGGCGGACGCCGCCTCGCGCGCGCACGCCCGAGCGAAGGCGGACTACGACCGGACGAGCGCGTCCACCCGCGCGAAGGTGGAGAACGCCGCGGCCGAGGTCGAGCGACTCCGCGCGGCCCTCGCCGAGACGGACGGTGCGACCTCGTCGGCCGAGGCGGTCCTGGCCGAGACGGAACGCGCACGTCAGGAGTTCGCCGACCGCCCCCGACCCGTCGTCGACGCGTCGGAGCGACCCGCGCTGCAGGACGCGCTCGAGGCCGCTCGCGCCGCCGAGATCGAGCAGCGCATCCAGGTCGAGACCGTCCGTGAGCGGGTGCGCGCGGAGCGGAGCCGCGCCGACCAGCTGGCGCGGCAGCTCGAGGCGGAGCGTGCCGCGGCTGCCGAGGCGGCCCGGCTCGCCGTCATCCGTCGCGGGCAGATCGCGGTCGCCGAGCACGTGCTGGCCGACCTGCCCGGACTGCTCGGCGCGGTGGACCGATCGCTCGCCGAGGCCCGCGTCCAGCTCGCCACCGAGGAGTCCGAGCGGTCGAAGCGGAACACCGAGCTGCAGACGATCCGGAACGAGGAGCGCGAACTCCGCGACCGCCTGCAGTCGATCACCGACGGCGTGCACTCGCTCGAGATGGAGATCTACGAGAAGAAGTTGCACGTGTCCGGCGTGCTCGACCGGGCGCAGAGCGAGCTGGGGCTGGTCGAGGCCGTGCTGGTCGCCGAGTACGGCCCGCACGTGCCGGTGCCGGTGGACGTCCTGATCGACCCCCGCGTCCTCGCGCGGAAGCACCGCGACGCCGAGCGTGCGGCCGCTGCCGCGGCCCTGGACGCCATCGCGCCGGACGCGACCGTGGCCGACGGGGCCGAGCCGCGCCTCCCGTCCGACGACTCGCCGACCGGCGCCGACCCCGTCTCCGACGTCGACCCGACCGCCGACGGCGACGCCGACGGGGACCTGCCCGAACTGGTGGACGCCGAGTCGACGCTGCCCGGTGGCCCCGCACTGCCCGAGTTCGACGCCACCGACGACGTCGACCCCGCGGACGTCGAGACCGTGCCGTACGTGCGCGCGGAGCAGGAGCGGCGGCTGAAGGCGGCCGAACGCGACCTCGGCCAGCTCGGCAAGGTGAACCCGCTCGCGCTCGAGGAGTTCCAGGCGCTCGAGCAGCGGCACGCCTTCCTGGCCGAGCAGCTCGAGGACCTGCAGAAGACCCGCACCGATCTCATGACGATCATCGACGAGCTCGACCGGAAGATGCAGACGATCTTCGAGTCCGCGTTCGACGACACGAAGGAGGCGTTCGACGTCATCTTCCCGATCCTCTTCCCCGGGGGCTCCGGGTCGATCACGCTGACGAACCCCGACGACCTGCTGCACACGGGCATCGAGGTGCAGGTGAAGCCCGCCGGCAAGAAGATCGACCGGCTGACGCTGCTGTCCGGTGGCGAGCGGTCGCTGGCGGCGGTGGCGCTCCTCGTGGCGATCTTCACCGCCCGGCCGTCGCCGTTCTACATCATGGACGAGGTCGAGGCGGCGCTCGACGACGCCAACCTCGGGCGGCTCCTGAGCGTCTTCGAGCGGCTCCGGGCGTCGTCGCAGCTCATCGTGATCACGCACCAGAAGCGCACGATGGAGATCGCGGACGCGCTCTACGGCGTCTCGATGCGGCAGGACGGCGTGTCCGCCGTGGTCGGGCAGCGGGTGCAGCAGCGGTCGGCCGAGCCGGAGCCGGAGGTCGCTGTCGCATAGCGCGGCGCGTTTCGCGCTGAGCGACAGTTCACGCGCTCCGGAGCGCGTGAACTGTCGCTCAGGCCGAAACCGGGCGTGCGCGGCGGACGCGCGGGACCACCGACGGACGGGAGGCGGGGGGGGCGCGGGGCCCCCCCCCCCCCCCCGGGCGGGGGGGGGGGGGGGGGGGGCGGTGCCGCGGGGGGGGGGCCCCACAACCGGCGGGGCGGTGCGG
>NZ_JBIWAG010000001.1:874530-958887 GCF_044759965.1 Curtobacterium sp. NPDC098951 | reverse complement strand
ACGCCGCTCCCCACCCGTTGCGTGTGGGGGGCGGGGCCCGCCCTTTCGCCGGGTGGGGGGGGCCCCCCCGGGGGGGGGGGGGGGGGCCCCCGGCCCCCCCCCCCCCTCCCGTCCTTCAGGTGATGACGACTACTTCGCGTCGGCCTCGACGGCCTCCTTCGGCTCGCCCGTCGGGGTGAGCCCGCGCTCCTGGCGGCGCTTCGACACCACGAGCGAGGCCACCGTGGCGACCGCGATGGTCAGCATGATGAAGCCCAGCGAGAACCAGATCGGGATCTCGGGGGCCCACTCGATGTGCTCGCCGCCGTTGATGAACGGCAGCTCGTTGACGTGCATGGCGTGGAAGACGAGCTTGACGCCGATGAAGCCGAGGATGACCGCGAGGCCCTGGCCGAGGTAGATGAGGCGCTCGAGCAGCCCCGCGATGAGGAAGTACAGCTGTCGGAGACCCAGCAGCGAGAACGCGTTCGCGGTGAACACGATGAAGGCGTCCTGCGTCAGCCCGAAGATCGCGGGGATCGAGTCGAGCGCGAACAGCACGTCGGTGAGGCCGATGGCGACCATCACGAGCAGCATCGGGGTGAAGAGGCGCTTGCCGTCGACGCGGGCCGTCAGCTTGTCGCCGTGGTAGTCCTCGGTGGTCGGGATGACCTTGCGGAGCGTGCGGATGAGACGGGAGTCGCCCTCGTTGCCGTGGTCGTTGCCGCTCCGCGCCTGGGACCAGGCGAGCCAGAACAGCAGCGCACCGAACAGGTAGAACACCCACGAGAAGTTCTCGATGATCGTCACGCCGAGCGCGATGAACACACCGCGGGCGACGAGGGCGATCGCGACGCCCACCAGGAGCACCTTCTGCTGGTACTCCTTCGGCACGGCGAAGCTCGACATGATGATGAGGAAGACGAACAGGTTGTCGACCGACAGCGCCTTCTCGGTCAACCACCCGGCGAAGTACTCACCACCGGCCTGCCCGCCGCCGAAGACGAGGATGCCGACACCGAACAGGATCGCGAGCCCGACGTAGAACGCCGACCAGAACGCGGATTCCTTGATGTGCGGCACGTGCGGGGTCCGCACGTGCGAGAAGAAGTCGAACACCAGCAGGCCGAGGATGCCGGCGATGGTGAGGAGCCAGACGATGAGTGGGACGTCCACGGGTTTCCTTCAGGTCGGGGGCGCATCCGGTTGGTGGGTACGCCGAGGCCTGAAGGTCTCTTCCGCCGCGGTCCGCACGATGTGTCGACCACGACCGGCGCCCCGGGTCCGGATCGTTCCGGACCGTACTGACGGGGACACCGAGGAGGAATACTCCCCTTCGTGTTCCCGAGCGTACCGGGCACAGCGCACGTGCGCCGCGCTCTAAGCTGGGAACATGGCGAGTTCCTGGTCACTGTCCTCCCGGCTGCGCGGGCTGTTCCAGCGCAAGACGATCGACGAGACCACGTGGGAGGACCTCGAGACGGCACTCATCGGCGCGGACTTCGGTCCGGACATCGCCGATGAGATCATCGAGGACCTGCACGCGCGCGTCGACCGGTACGGCACGACCGACCCCGCGGACCTGCAGCGCATGCTCCGCGAGGTGCTCGAGGAACGGCTGTCGAAGCTCGACACGACGCTGAAGCTCAGCAACCGGCCCGCCGTCGTACTGGTCGTCGGGGTGAACGGCGTCGGCAAGACCACGACGATCGGCAAGTTCGCCAAGTTCCTGAAGACCTACGACCGCACCGTGCTCGTCGGCGCGGCCGACACCTTCCGAGCCGCCGCGGTGGAGCAGGTCGCGACCTGGGCGGCACGCGCCGGCGTCGACGTCGTCCGGCCGTCCCAGCCCGGGCAGGACCCGGCCTCCGTCGCCTACCAGACCGTCGAGAAGGCGATCCGCGACAGCACCGAGATCGTCGTCATCGACACCGCCGGCCGGCTGCACACCAAGGCCGGCCTCATGGACGAGCTGACGAAGATCAAGCGCGTCGTCGAGAAGCAGACCGAGATCGCCGAGGTGCTGCTCGTGCTCGACGCGACGACCGGGCAGAACGGGCTGGCCCAGGCGCAGGCGTTCATCGAGGGCGCCGGGGTCACCGGCCTCGTCATCACGAAGCTCGACGGGTCCGCGAAGGCCGGGTTCGTGCTCAGCGTGCAGGAGAAGACGGGCATCCCGATCAAGCTCATCGGTCAGGGCGAGGGCATCAACGACCTCACCGGGTTCACCCCGCACGTGTTCGTGCAGAACCTCGTCGGCTGACGGGCACCGTCTCGTCGGGTGCGCGACACCCGTCAGCGAACGCGAACGCCGCCGGGCGAGTAGCGTCCCTGTCGGCCCGGGCATCCGCTCGGTCTCGTTCCAGGGATTGGAGACCCTCATGCCCGCACTGCTGATCATCGCGATCATCGTCGGCCTCGTCCTGCTCTTCAGCGGCATCTTCGTCGGTGCGCTGAAGTTCCTGCTCTGGGTGGGCATCGTGCTCATCCTGCTGGCGGTCATCGGCTGGCTCCTCCGGAGCATCCGCGGTCGCGCGTAGCGACGGCGGCGCCCTGATCCGGGGCACCTGACGAGACGGGAGGCACGGTGCCAGCTGGCACCGTGCCTCCCGTTTCGTCCTGTGGTGCCGACCCGAGACTCGGCTGGGCGGACAGTTCCGCGGTCGGGCCGTCGCGAAGTCGTCCGCGGAGCCGAGTCTCGGCCCGCCGGCCGCCGGCCGCCGGCCGCCGGCCGCCGGCCGCCGGCCGCCGGTCGCCGGTCAGACGGCCTGTCGGCCGGGGGCCTCGTCGAGCAGGTGTGACAGGTGCGCGGGGACGGTGCCGCCGCGGGCGACCGTGGCCCGTGCCCAGAGTCGACCCGCCCGGTAGGACGACCGGACGAGCGGCCCGGCGAGCACGCCGGAGAACCCGATGTCCTCGGCGATCTCGCGGAGGTCGACGAACTCCTCCGGCTTCACCCACCGAGCGACGGGCAGGTGCCGCGGCGACGGCCGGAGGTACTGCGTGAGGGTGATGATGTCCGTGCCCGCCTCGTGGAGCTGCTCGAGCGCGTCGATGACCTCGTCGCGCTCCTCGCCCATGCCGAGGATGAGGTTCGACTTCGTGACGAGCCCCGCCTCGCGCCCCTGCGTGATGACGTCGAGGGAGCGCGCGAACGTGAACGCCGGCCGGATCCGCTTGAAGATCCGGGGGACCGTCTCGACGTTGTGGGCGAAGACCTCGGGGCGGGCGTCGAAGACCTGGCCGAGCTGGTCCGGGCGGCCGTTGAAGTCCGGCACGAGGATCTCGACGCCGGTGCCGGGGGAGTGCTCGTGGATCTGGCGGATCGTCTCGGCGTAGAGCCACGAGCCACCGTCGGGCAGGTCGTCCCGGGCGACCCCGGTGACCGTGGCGTACTTCAGGCCCATCGACACGACCGAGTCGGCGACCCGGCGGGGCTCGTCGCGGTCGAGTGGTTCGGGCTTGCCGGTGTCGATCTGGCAGAAGTCGCACCGCCGCGTGCACTGGGAGCCGCCGATGAGGAACGTGGCCTCGCGGTCCTCCCAGCACTCGAAGATGTTCGGGCAGCCGGCCTCCTGGCAGACGGTGTGGAGCTGCTGGTCGCGCACGAGCCCGGACAGCTCGCGGAACGCCGGACCCTGCGTCGCGCGGGTCTTGATCCACTCCGGCTTCGTCTCGATCGGCGTCGCGGCGTTCCGGGCCTCGACGCGGAGCATCCGGCGTCCTTCGGGGGCGAGGGTCATACGAGGGTCTCCTGTCGTCGGATGCGGTCGCCGCTGTGCATGCCGTCGACGGCCTCCTGGACCCGGCGCGCGACCCCGGGGGCGAGCTCGTCGACGGTGACCGGTCGGCCCGCGGCGGCGGTCAGCGTGGTGACGCCCGCGTCGGCGATGCCGCACGGGACGATCGCGGCGTACGGCTCGAGGCTGTTCGTGCAGTTGATCGCGATGCCGTGGCTCGTCACGCCCTCGGCGACGTGCAGCCCGATCGCGCCGACCTTGGCGTGCGGGACACCGGCCGGGCCGGGCACCCACGCGCCGCTGCGCCCCTCGACCCGCTCGGCGTGCACCCCGACCGACGCAGCGACGTCGACGATGACCTGCTCGAGGTCCCGCACCCAGGCGACGACGTCGAGGGGTGCGGCGAGCCGGACGATCGGGTACGCGACGAGCTGGCCCGGTCCGTGCCAGGTGATCCGGCCGCCGCGGTCCACCTCGACGACGGGGGAGCCGTCGGTCGGCAGGTCGGACGGTTCGGTGCGACGCCCGGCGGTGTACACGGACGGGTGCTCGCAGAGGACGATCGCCCCGGGGGAGCGGCCGGCGACGACGTCGGCGTGGAGGGACCGCTGCAGTGCGAGTCCCTCGGCGTGGTCCAGCAACCCGGACGGGCGCACGATGTCGAGTTCCGGCATGGGCGCCAGGCTACGACAGTTTCTGTACTCCGTCCAACAACGACACCGTCCGAGGGCGAGCGGGTGAGCGGGCGAGAGCGTCCGGGCGGGGCCTTGTAGAATCGACGGATCATGGCGCAATTCGGTTCACTCTCCGATCGGCTGACCGAGACCTTCCGCAACCTGCGGAGCAAGGGTCGGCTGACTCCGTCCGACGTCGACGGCACCGTCCGCGAGATCCGGCGGGCGCTCCTCGACGCCGACGTCGCGCTCGAGGTCGTCAAGGCGTTCACCGCAGCCGTCCGCGAGCGGGCCCTCTCCGACGAGGTCAACCGCGCGCTGAACCCGGCGCAGCAGGTCGTCCAGATCGTCAACGAGGAACTCGTCGGCATCCTCGGCGGCCAGCAGCGTCGCCTCGAGTTCGCGAAGCGTCCGCCGACGGTCATCATGCTCGCCGGCCTCCAGGGCGCCGGCAAGACCACGCTCGCCGGCAAGCTCGGCAAGTGGCTCAAGAAGGACGGCCACACGCCGATGCTCGTCGCGGCGGACCTCCAGCGTCCGAACGCCGTGCAGCAGCTGCAGGTCGTGGGCGAGCAGGCCGGCGTGCACGTCTTCGCGCCGGAGCCCGGCAACGGCGTCGGCGACCCGGTCAAGGTCGCGAAGAACGCCATCAAGGCCGCCGTCGACCAGCAGTACGACACCGTCATCGTGGACACCGCCGGTCGTCTCGGCGTCGACGCCGAGCTCATGAAGCAGGCCGCGAACATCCGCAAGGCCGTCGACCCCGACGAGGTCCTGTTCGTCATCGACGCGATGATCGGTCAGGACGCGGTCAACACCGCCCGGGCCTTCCAGGAAGGCGTCGACTTCACCGGCGTCGTCCTGTCGAAGCTCGACGGCGACGCCCGCGGTGGTGCGGCGCTGTCGGTCGCCAGCGTGACCGGGCGTCCGATCATGTTCGCCTCCACGGGTGAGGGGCTCGACGACTTCGAGCCGTTCCACCCCGACCGCATGGCGAGCCGGATCCTCGACCTCGGCGACATCCTCTCCCTCATCGAGCAGGCACAGGGCGCCTTCGACGAGGAAGAAGCACGCAAGGTCGCCGAGAAGATCGCGAGCGACTCGTTCACGCTCAACGACTTCCTCGAGCAGATGCAGCAGCTCCGCAAGGCCGGCTCGATCAAGGGCATGCTCGGCATGCTCCCCGGCGCCAAGGGCATGCGCGAGGCGCTCGACAACTTCGACGAGCGCGAGATCGTCCGCACCGAGGCGATCATCCAGTCGATGACCCCGCAGGAGCGCGAGCTGCCGAAGCTCCTCAACGGCTCCCGCCGCCTCCGCATCGCCAAGGGTGCTGGCTCCACCGTGACCGAGGTCAACGCCCTCGTGAACCGGTTCGAGCAGGCCGCGAAGATGATGAAGACCGTCGCCCGCGGAGGTGTCCCGCAGATGCCCGGCATGGGGCCGATCCCCGGCATGCACGGCGGCAAGAAGCAGCAGCAGGGCGGCAAGAAGAAGTCCAAGGTTGGCAACCCGGCGAAGCGCGCGGCGCTCGCCGCGGGTGCCGCCGCGGCACCGCAGCAGGCGCCGAAGGGGTCCGGTCTCGGACTCGGCGGCGGCAAGGGCGGCAAGGCGCCGACCGAGGAAGAGCTCGCGTCGCTGCAGAAGTTCCTGGGTCGGTAGCCGACCCCTGACGGACAGGAGGCGCGGTGCCGGCTGGCACCGCGCCTCCTGTCCGTCCGTGCGCACGTCGCGACGTTCCTTCCCAGAACCGCCGCGATGGAGAGCGGAATCGGGCGTACCCGGTCGGGAGGAACGACCAGGGACGCCCGAAACGGCCAGGCACGCCCGGCACGGACGGTGACGGTCAGAGCGAGTCGCGCAGCTCGGTGACCAGGTGCCGGACGACGGCGCGGAGGTCGCCGCCGTTCTCCTGCGCCACCTGCAGCTGTCGCTGGTACGAGGCGCCGGCCGCGATCATCGTGTCGAGGTGGTGCAGCTCCTCGAGGCAGCCGAGGCGCTCCGCCACCGGGTGGAGCCGCTCGACGAGGTCGTGCACCTCGTCGGTCACGAGCCGCTCGTCACCGGCGGCGTTCGTGATGATCTCGGCCTCCATGCCGTAGCGCGCCGCGCGCCACTTGTTCTCACGGATGAACCAGGGCTGCATGGTCGGCAGCGTCTCGCCGGCGTCGAGCCGGTCCGACATGGCGGTGACGAGGCACTGCACGAGCGCGGTCACCGCCCCGACCTCGTGCAGGGTCGAGATGCCGTCGGAGACGCGGTTCTCGAGCGTGCCCCAGCCCGGCGACGGGCGGATGTCCCAGCGGAGGTCCTTGACGCCGTCGATGACACCGGTGCGGGTGAGGTCGTCGACGACCTCCTCGAAGTTCGCCCACGCGCCGAGCGCCGGCGGCAGCCCACCGGTCGGCAGCTGCTGGAACATGAGTGCCCGGTTCGACGCGTAGCCGGTGTCGGTGCCAGCCCAGAACGGGCTCGAGGCGGTGAACGCCTGCAGGTGCGGCACGTACGCGAGCATCGCACCGAGGATCGGCAGGGCCTTGTCGCGGTCGTCGACGCCGACGTGCACGTGCACGCCCCAGATGAGCATCTGGCGCCCCCACCAGCGCGTGCGGTCGATGAGGGTCGTGTAGTGCTCGCTGTCCGGAGTGATCTCCTGCTGGTCCCACACGGCGAAGGGGTGCGTCCCAGCGCACATGACCTGCGCGTCGAGCGGTTCGGCGGCGTCGATGACCTCGCCGATGATCCCGGACAGCTCGTCCGTGGCCCCACGCACCCGGGAGTGCACGCCCGTGACGACCTCGACCGTGTTCGTCAGGAGCTCCTCGGTCACCCGGTCGTGGTCACCGAGCCGCTCCTGCACCGCCCGGATGACGGCGGGGGCACGCGGGGTGAGGTCGCCGGTGTCCCGGTCGACCAGGGGGAGCTCCCACTCGACGCCGATGGTCGACGGGCGGGACTCGGTGAAGCGGATGTCCATGCTGTACATCCTGCCCGGCTCCTTGTCGGACACGCACAACGATGGACGGTCCCGATCGTGCGGATCCGATTCACAGTGGTTCCACACCGGGCGTACCGTAGTAACGCTCAACAGGGAAGAGGTAGGCATGCAGCTGGTCGTGCGCGGGACGAACGCACCACTCGTCGGAGAACTCGACATCCCGGTCTCGAAGTACCACGCGCACCGAGCGCTGGTCCTCGCATCGCTCGCGAAGGGGACGAGCATCGTGTCCGGCATCAGTGCGACCCGACAGGTCGAGTGGACCGTGGGCACGCTGCGTGCCCTCGGCGTCGACGTGAAGCGTCGTGGGGACGAGTACCACGTCACGGGCCTCGGCGGCCGGTACGAGGCCACCGACGTCGTCGACCACGGCTCGCGGGGCGCCGACGGCATCCTCAACATGGGCTCGTCCGGCACCACCCTCTACTTCATGACCGGGCTCGCGTCCCTGGCGGACAAGCCGATGACGCTCGTCGGCATGAAGTACTTCCAGCGTCGGCCGATCAAGGCCCTGCTCACCTCGCTCACCCAGATGGGCATCGAGCTCGAGGCCACGAACGACTGCCCGCCGGTCACCGTCCAGCCGAAGCGTCCGCGCGGCGGCGACGTGCAGATCGCCGGAACGCTCTCGCAGTGGATCTCCGGGCTGCTCCTCGTCGCGCCCTTCGCCGAGCAGGAGACCCGCATCCACATCACCGGCGGACGGCTCAACGAGCAGCCCTACGTCGAGCTGACCGTGCGCATGATGCGCCAGTTCGGCCTCACGGTCGAGGTGTCCGACGACTGGCTCGAGTACCGGATCCCGGCGAACCAGCAGGCCACCCCGCACGACTACGTGATCCCGCCGGACATCGGCTCGGCCGCGTTCGGCATCGCCGCTGCCGGCACCCGTTCGTCGAACCTGCTGCTCCGCGGCATGACGGCGTTCACCACCGCCGAGACCGACCACCCGGAGAGCGAGTTCCTCGACCTCGCGACGGCGATGGGCGTCCCGATGCGGATCGACGAGGAGACCGGGTTCGTCCGCATCGAGCACGACGGGTCCCCCCTCCGCCCTCTCGACATCGACTGCCAGCCGATCCCGGACCTGCTCCCGGTCCTGTCGACCATGGCGACCTTCGCCGAGGGCACGACCCGGCTCTGGAACGTGGCGCACATCCGGTTGAAGGAGTCCGACCGCGTCGCCGCGATGCTCCAGCTCAACCGCCTGGGCGGCCGCGCCGAGCAGGGCGCCGACGAGCTGCGCGTCACGGGGGTCCGACCGGGTGACCTGCAGGGGTCGCCGATGTCCTCGTTCAACGACCACCGCGTCCTCATGTCCCTCGCCGTCGCCGCGTCCGGGGCCGAGGGCACGTCCTCGCTCACCTACCCGCGCGCCTACCGGATCTCGTACCCGACCTTCCTCGAGGCGATGAACGCCGTCGGCCTCGACATGGAGGTCGGCGACGGCGCCGCGGCCCGGATCGCCCGCGACGACCGCATCCACGCGGCCGAGGCCGCAGCCGAGCGCACCGACCTCGGCGAGGAGCACGAGACCGTGTCGAACCCACTGCCCGAGCTCACCGGCGTCGACGCCGACCCGCTCGTCCTCAGCGAGAAGGTCCGGGCGCTCGCCGAGACGGACCCGGACGGCCTCGCCGTGATCGAGGTCGGCGGCCCCGAGCCGGTGAACACGACGTGGCGCGAGCTGCAGGACGAGGCCGACAAGGTGTCCGCGCTGCTCCTCGAACTCGGTGTCCGCCGAGGCGAGTCCGTCGCGATGCAGCTGCCGAACTGGCGCGAGTTCGTCTCGATCACCCTCGGTGCGATCCAGATCGGTGCCGTCGCGACCCCGATCATGCCGGTCTTCGGTCCCCGCGAGACGACGATGACGCTCGCCCGGTCCCGCGCCCGCGTGGTGTTCCTGCCGAACCTGTTCCGCAAGCGTCGTCCGGCGCTCGAGCTCCTCGACGTCATCGACGAGGCGCGGGCGCAGAAGCGACGGCTGTCGGTCGAACACGTGGTCGTGCTCCGCTCCGAGGCACGCGGTCAGGGGGACACCCCGACGAACCAGCCCCCGCTGCCCACGGACGCCATGGAGCGCGTGGCCGCGAGCGAGTGGAACTGGCGGTACTTCGACACGGCGCTCGAGTCCGTGCAGGTGGACGTCGAGCAGATCCGCTCGCACGCGCCCGGCCCGGACGACGTCTGCCAGCTCCTCTTCACCTCCGGCACGACCGGCGAGCCGAAGGGCGTGCAGCACCCGCACCGCACGCTCGGCCTGGCGACCGCGATGCACGTCGCCCAGTCCGGTCTGACGAGCGCGGACCGGATCTACATCCCGTCGCCGCTCGCGCACCAGACCGGCTTCCTGTACGGCATGCTCCTGGCCTTCCGGCTCGGCGCGCCCCAGGTCATCCAGCCGGTGTGGGACGGCACCGTCGCGCTCGAGCAGGCGTTCGGCGCCGCGAAGGCCACGTTCGTGCAGTGCGCGACGCCGTTCCTCACCGACCTGGTCGACCTCGTCGAGGCCGGTGCCGCCCAGCCCGAGTCGCTGCGGATCTTCGTGCCGACCGGTGCCGCGGTGCCCCGGGCCCTCGCCCAGCGTGCCGCGACCGTGCTCGGCACGGCGATCCTCGGTGCGTTCGGCACGAGCGAGACGTGCCTCGGGGCGCTGTCCAGCCCGACCGACGACCCGGCGGACGCCTACGGCCACGACGGCCGCGCACTGCCCGGGATCCGGATCCGGATCGTCGACGACGAGGGGCACGAGCTGCCCGCCGGCACCGAGGGCAACTTCGAGCTGCACTCGCCGACGATGTTCGACGGGTACCTCGACCGACAGGACCTCACGGACGACGTCTTCACCGAGGACGGCTGGTACCGCACCGGCGACCTCGCCACGGTCGACGCCAAGGGCTTCCTGTCCATCACCGGCCGCGTGAAGGACGTCATCAACCGCGGTGGCGAGAAGATCCCGGTGGTCGAGATCGAGAACCTGCTCTACCAGCACCCGCTGGTGACCGACGTGGCGATCGTCGCCATGCCGGACGCGCGGCTCGGCGAGCGTGCGTGCGCGTTCGTCGTGCCGGCCGCCGGCGCCGAGCGGCTCGACTTCGCGTCGATGCAGCAGGCACTCGACACCGCCGGCGTGAGCAAGTACTACTGGCCCGAGCGGCTCGAGTACCTCGCCGAACTGCCCCGCAACGCGGTCGGCAAGGTCCAGAAGAACGTCCTGCGTGAGCAGGCTGCCGCACTCGTCGCGACGAAGGAGAACGAGACACGATGACCATCACCGCCACCGACCAGACGCTGGACGAGACGAGGTTCCAGCAGCTCAAGGCCGAGGTCACCGAGTGGGTCCGCGGCCGCGGTGAGGAGTGGGCCGAGGAGATCGAGCGCACCGGCCAGGTCGCGCCCGAGCTGTTCCAGGAGCTCAAGGACAAGGGGTGGCTGTCGCTCGCCGCCCCGGCCGAGCTCGGCGGACAGGGCATCCCGTTCTCGCGCTACCTCGAGATCATGGAGATCGTCTCGCGGTCGCACGCGTCGATCCGCATGCTCGTCCACGTCATCAACGGCACCTGGCGCGCCATGGCGCCGTACGCGACGCCGGAGCAGCTCGACGAGGTCGTGAAGCCGAGCGTCGCCGGCGACGAGCTCGTCGCGTTCACGCTCACCGAGGCCACCGCCGGGACCGGCGCGGACATCCGAACGACCGTCCGCCGCGAGGGCGACACCTACGTGATGAACGGCGAGAAGCACCTCATCACCTTCGGCGTGAAGGCCGACTACTGGCTCATCGCCGCGCGTCTCGAGGGCACCACTGGCCAGGACGGCACCGTCGCGTTCCTCATGCCGAACTCCGGCCTGCCGGGCGCCGAGGTGATCGACGACTCGGACACCATGGGCATCCGCGGCACCGACCACGCGATCCTCCGGTTCACCGAGACCCCGATCCCGGCCTCCGCCCGCCTCGGCGAGGAGGGCCAAGGACTCGAGGTCGCGCTCGGCGGCTTCCTGCTGCCGAGCCGCGTGTCCGTCGCGATGAGCGCCGTCGGCCTCGCCGAGCGGGCGAACGAGCTCGCCGTCGAGTACGCGAACAAGCGCGAGACGTTCGGCAAGAAGCTCGCCAGCCGCCAGGCGATCCAGTTCTACCTCGCCGAGAACTACGCCGACATCGCCGCCGCCCGCGCCCTCGTCCTCGAGGCCGCGCGCGCCTACGAGGAGGGCCGTCCGGACGCCGGCACGCTGTCGAGCGCCTCGAAGATGGTCGCCGTCGACATGCTCGCCCGCGTCACCGACAAGGCCCTGCAGGTGCACGGCGGCCAGGGCTACTGGAAGCGCAACGCGATCGAGCGCGTCTACCGCGACGCTCGCGCACAGCGCTTCGAGGAGGGCACCAACGAGATCCAGAAGCTGGTCGTCGGCCGCGCCGTCGTGACCGGCCAGGCCGGGTTCTGATCCGCAACCACTCCACAGCCGGGAGGCGCGGTGCGGGCCCGCACCGCGCCTCCCGGCCCTGACAACGCAAGGAACACATTGGCTGCAACCACTGCTCCCATCGCCCTCATCACGGGTGCCTCCCGCGGCATCGGCCGCCTGCTCGCGCAGAAGCTCGGCCAGCGCGGCGTCACCGTCGTGGTGACGTACAAGGGCAACGCCGACCTCGCCGAGGAGTCGCTCGCCGACGTCAAGGCCGCCGGCGGCGACGGGATCACGGCGCAGGTCGACATCGAGCAGCCCGAGTCGATCGACGCGCTGTTCGACCTGGTGCGCGACACCTACGGACGCCTCGACATGTTCGTCGCGAACGCCGCCGCGAGTGCCTTCAAGCCGGTCAACCAGCTCAAGCTGCACCACCTCGACCGCAGCTACGCGACGAACGCCCGCTCGTTCGTCCTCGGTGCGCAGCGCGCCGCCGAGCTCATGGACCGGGGCGGCCGGATCGTCGTCGTCACGTCCTACGGCTCGCTCCGCGCCTTCCCGACCTACGCCGCACTCGGTGCCGCGAAGGCGATGACCGAGGCGTACACGAAGTACATGGCCGTCGAGTTCGGGCCCCGGCAGATCACCGTCAACGCGGTCAACGGCGGGCTGATCGACACCGACTCGCTCGACTACTTCTACAACTCGGTGCCGGGCATGGCACCGATGCAGAGCGTCCTCGAGAAGCTTCCGCTGCAGCGTCCCGGCACCGCCGACGACATGGCCGACGCGGTCGACTTCCTGCTCTCCGACAAGGCGTCGTACATCACGGGGCAGACCCTGTCCGTGGACGGCGGACTGACCGTCATCGCGCCGCCGTACTGGGCGGACACCACCTCGCCGCTCCGCGACGCGGTCCTGCCGCCGGCCGACGCGGCGTCCGACGCTGCTGCCGACTCGGCGTCCGACACGGCAGAGTAGGCGCATGAGCACCGTCGCCATGCCCGACCTCGCCGTCGTCTCCTCGCCGTGGACGCTCGGCCCCCTGACGCTCCCGAACCGAGTGGTCATGGGGTCGATGCACACCGGGCTCGAGGTGCACGACGACGGCGGGGCCGGCATGGCGGCGTTCTACCGCGAACGAGCCGAGGGCGGTGCCGCGTGCATCATCACCGGCGGGATCGCGGTCAACGACGAGGCACGGGGCGGGCCGGACTTCGCCGTGTTCGGCGTCGGGGGAGCGGACGAGCGGTTCCGCACGGCGGTCGACGCCGTGCACGAGTCCGGGTCGGCGATCCTCGCGCAGCTCTTCCACGCCGGCCGGTACGCACTCGCGTCGGGCATGGTCGACCGTCACGGTGCGCCGCAGCGGGTGGTCGCGCCGTCGGCCCTGCCGTGGGCGGCCGCCCGGGGCGTGGTGCCCGTCGAGCTGACCGTCGCCGAGATCGAACGGACGATCGAGGACTTCGCCGCCGCTGCCCGGTCGGCGCGCGACATCGGGTTCGACGGCGTCGAGATCATGGCGTCCGAGGGCTACCTCATCAACCAGTTCCAGTCGCCGCTGACGAACCTGCGCGACGACGAGTGGGGCGGGGACGCCGTCCGCCGTCGGCGCTTCACCGTCGCGGTCGTCGAGGCCGTCCGCCGGGCGGTACCGGACCTCGCCGTGACGATCCGGCTCTCCGGCGCCGACCTCATGCCCGGCTCGTCCACCGACGACGAGGTGGACGCGCTCGTGCACGAGTTGCTGCCGCTCGGCCTCGACGGGATCTCGGTCGGCATCGGCTGGCACGAGTCCCGGACGCCGACCGTGCAGGCCGCGGTGCCGCACGGCGCGTGGCTCGCGTACGCCGCCCGCATCGCCGGCGTCGTCCGGGCGTCGGCGTACCCGGACGTCAAGGTCATCGCGTCGAACCGGATGACCGACCTGCGCGACGGCGAGGCCGTGCTGGCCGACGGGCTCCTCGACGCGGTCGCCCTCGCGCGCCCGTTCCTCGCCGACCCCGCGATCGTGAACCGGTCGCTCGACGGCGCCTTCGACCTCGTCAACACCTGCATCGGCTGCAACCAGGCGTGCCTCGACCGGTCGATCATCGGTCAGCCGGTGTCGTGCCTGGTCAACCCGCGCGCGGCCCGCGAGGTCGCCTTCCCCGCCCGGCCGACGACCGACCTGAAGCGCGTCGACGTCGTCGGCGGCGGACCGGCCGGGCTCGCCGCCGCGGTCGACGCGGCGCGCCGGGGCCACACCGTGACCCTCTGGGAGGCGTCCGACCGGTTGGGCGGACAGTTCGACCTCGCCGCGCTCGTCCCGGGGAAAGAGGACTACGCGGCCACCGTCCGCGCCGCGCGTGCGGAGCTCGAGGCCCGCGGCGCGACGATCCACCTCGGTCGGGCCGCGACCGCCGCTGACCTCACCACGAGCGACGCCGTCGTGCTCGCGCCGGGGGTCGTTCCGCGCACCATCGACGTCCCCGGTGCCGACCTGCCGCACGTCCGGTCCTACGAGCGGGCGCTCCGCGAGGGCGTCCCGGCGGGCACCGTCGCGATCATCGGCGGCGGCGGGATCGGCGTCGACACCGCGGCCTTCCTGGTCGAGTCGCCCGACGAGGCCCGTCGCGCGAGCGAGTTCGGCGCCCGTTGGGACCTCGACGTGGCCGACACCGTCGTGGGCGACGTGCCGCAACGGCTCCCCGTGGCGACCCGCACGCTCCGACCCGGCAGCGACGTCACGGTGCTCCGCCGTTCCGGCAAGTTCGGCCAGGGGATCGGCATCACCTCGCGCTGGGTGGCGATCGGACGGCTCCGGGACGCCGGCGTGCACCTCGTCGGCGGCGTGCAGGAGTACCTGCGCATCGAGCCCGGCGTGCTCTGGATCCGTGACGAGCACGGCGAGGAGCGGGGGATCCCCGCGGACACCGTGGTGGTCTGCGCCGGGCAGGAGCGCGCGCTCGGGACGGGAGTCGAGGCGGGCGCAGGGCCGTCCGACGGACTCGAGCCGCGCCTCCGGGCAGCCGGTGTGCCGCACGCCGTCGTGGGCGGCGCACGCGACGCGCGGAGCGTCGACGCGGTGCGTGCGACCTCCGAAGCGCTCGAGGCGGTTCGGCGACTCGCACCCTGACGGCGCGTCCCGACTCGCTTCTCGCTCGGAAACCTGCAAGAATGAACGGTCGAATCGTGTCCGCTCGACCCTCTATCCAGCGGATCACGGTCTCATCGAGCTTCCACCGTGTGTGCCCCCACGCCCGCGGTCCGGTTCAACCACAACAACACGCAACAGGAGCATTTGTGGCTGTCAAGATCCGTCTCAAGCGTCTCGGTAAGATCCGGGCGCCGTACTACCGCATCGTCGTCGCCGACTCGCGCACCAAGCGCGACGGTCGCGTCATCGAGGAGATCGGTCAGTACCACCCGACCGAGGAGCCCTCGGTCATCAAGATCGAGTCCGAGCGTGCGCTCTACTGGCTCGGCGTCGGCGCGCAGCCGACCGAGCAGGTCGCGGCCCTCCTCAAGCTGACCGGCGACTGGGCCAAGTTCAAGGGCGAGAAGGACACCGAGTCCAAGGTCAAGGTCGCCGAGCCGAAGCAGGCCTTCCAGGTCGACTCCTCCAAGAAGGCCGTCCTCAAGCCGAAGTCGGAGAAGACGGCCCCCGCCGCCAAGGCCGACGAGGCCGAGACCGCCGACGAGACGACCGAGGCGTAATTCCTTGCTCGAATCCGCGCTGACGCACCTCGTCAAGGGGATCGTCGATCACCCTGACGACGTGCGCGTCGCCAGTTCCACCTCCGCGCGGGGCGAGGTCCTCGAGGTGCGTGTGCACCCCGAGGACCTCGGCCGCGTGATCGGCCGCGCCGGACGGACCGCAAAGGCGCTGCGCACCCTCGTCACGGCTCTCGCCGACGGCAAGCGGGTGCGTGTCGACGTGGTCGACACCGATTCCTAGGGAGACGACCCAGCTCCGGGTGGGTCGCATCACGAAGGCGCACGGGCTCAAGGGCGGCATCAAGCTCGAGCTCTACACCGACGACCCGGATCGTCGGTTCACGCCAGGAGCCGTGTTCACGCTCCAGGTCCCGGACGACTCGCCCTGGGCCGGCAAGACCATCGCGCTCGACGAGCTCCGCTGGTACAACGGCCACCCGGTCGCCTTCTTCGAGGGCATCGGGGACCGCACCGCCGCCGAGACCCTCGCGCGGGCGATCCTCTGGGTCGAACAGGACGCCGACGCCGAGACCGGCGAGGACGACGCCTGGTACGACCACCAGCTGGTCGGGCTGACGGTCCTCCGCGACGGCGTCGAGGTCGGCACCGTCGCACGGGTCGACCACCTGCCGGCGCAGGACCTCCTCGCCATCGACACCCCGTCGCGGGGCGAGGTCCTCGTGCCGTTCGTCTCGGCGATCGTGCCCGCGGTGGACATCGCCGCCGGCACCGTCACCGTGACGCCGCCGACCGGGCTGTTCGAGGATCCCGAGGACACGTCCCGCCCCGAGACCGTGACGGACTAGCGCGCGTGCGCATCGACATCGTCACGATCTTCCCGGAGTTCTTCTCCGTGCTGGACGTCTCGCTGCTGGGCAAGGCCCGCTCCGGCGGTCTGCTCGACCTGCACGTGCACGACCTCCGCTCGTGGACGACCGACCGGCACCGCACCGTCGACGACACCCCGTACGGCGGGGGAGCGGGCATGGTCATGAAGCCCGAGCCCTGGGCGCAGGCGCTCGAGTCGATCCTGCGGCCGGACGGGTCGTCGACCCTCGTCGTGCCGACACCGGCCGGCACCCCGTTCACCCAGTCCATCGCGCGCTCGCTCGCGTCGACGTCGGACCACCTCGTGTTCGCCTGCGGGCGGTACGAGGGCATCGACGCCCGCGTGTTCGAGTGGGCCGCGTCGCGGTGCACCGTCGTCGAGCTCTCGCTGGGCGACTACGTGCTGAACGGCGGCGAGGTCGCGGCGATGGCCATGATCGAGGCCGTCGGCCGGCTCGTCCCCGGCGTCGTCGGCAACCCCGAGTCCCTCGTCGAGGAGTCGCACGAGGACGGTCTGCTCGAGTACCCGTCCTACACGAAGCCGGCGCTCTGGCGGGACCTGGCCGTGCCCGACGTGCTGCTCAGTGGACACCACGGCCGCGTCGCCGACTGGCGGCACGAGCAGCAGGTCGAGCGGACGCGGCGCGTCCGGCCGGACCTGCTGCCGGACGCGTAGCCCGTCCCGTCCCGTCCCGTTCCGGGCGTCCGCGCGGTCGCGTTGTCGCGCGCCGTCCCGGACCTTCGAGCTTTTCCGTGCTGTCCCGGACCGTCGCGCTTTTGCGCGCTGTCCCGGACGTTCGGGCTGCACGACACCACACGCGCCGTCGAGCGCGTGAGCTGTCGCTGAGCCCGTGACGTCAGGGGAGGACCCGGCTCCGCACCGCGGGTCTGGAGGCGCGGTGCGGGCCCGCCCCGCGCCTCCAGGCCGTCAGGCGGTCGTGTCGGTGCGCTGGGCGCGACGAAGCGTGAGGACCTCCGGACCGGAGTCGGTCACCGCGACGGTGTGCTCGACGTGCGCGGCGCGGGAGCCGTCGACGCTCTTGAGCGTCCAGCCGTCGTCGTCCTGGTAGAGCTCCGCGGTGCCCTGCATGAGCCACGGCTCGATCGCCACGACCAGCCCCCGCTGGAGCTTCAGGCCGCGCCCGGGCCGTCCGTCGTTCGGGACGTGCGGGTCGCCGTGCATCGTCCGGCCGACCCCGTGGCCGCCGAACTGCAGGTTCACGTCGTAGCCGGCGTCCTTCGCGACGCGACCGATCGCGTACGACACGTCCCCGAGCTTGTTGCCCGTGCGGAACTGGGCGATGCCGGCGACGAGCGCACGCTCGACCGTGTCGATCAGCCGCTGGTCGTCCTCGCGCGGGGTGCCGACCTGCACCGTCACGGCCGAGTCGGCGACCCAGCCGTCGACGCTCGCGGCGAAGTCGAGGCTCACGAGGTCGCCGTCGACGAGCACGCGGTCGGACGGCAGGCCGTGCAGCGCGGCGTCGTTGACCGACGTGCAGAGGTTCTTGCCGAACGGCGACTTCCCGAACGACGGGTGGTAGTCGACGTAGCAGCTCACCGCCCCACGGTCGGCGATCATCCGTGCGGCCACCCGGTCGAGGTCGAGCAGGTTCACGCCGACGTCGACGGTGTCGAGGAGTTCGTCGAGGACGTCGGCCACGAACCGACCGGCGGCGCGCAGGCCGTCCAGCTCGGCGGGGGTGCGGAGTTCGATCATGCGACCATCCTGGCGCGTTTTGCGGACGTGGGTTGCTGTGGCAAGATGGGTAGACGTGCCCTGGCTGGACTCTGCCACGGGGGAGTCGCCGACACCGGGCACACACCTTCACTTACCGAATTCGATCCGCGGCGACCCGTGTGCGTCCGCAGAGAGTGACCCAATCATGAGCCAGCTCCTCGACCACGTCGACGCAGCGTCGCTGCGCACCGACGTCCCGGACTTCCGCCCCGGCGACACCATCAAGGTGCACGTCAACATCATCGAAGGCACGCGCTCGCGTGTCCAGGTGTTCCAGGGTGTCGTCATCGGACGCCAGGGTCACGGCCTCGGCGAGACCTTCAAGGTCCGCAAGGTGAGCTTCCAGGTCGGCGTCGAGCGCTGGTTCCCGGTGCACTCGCCGATCATCGACCACATCGAGATCGTCACCAAGGGTGACGTCCGTCGCGCGAAGCTCTACTACCTCCGCGAACTCCGCGGCAAGGCTGCCCGTCGCAAGATCAAGGAGAAGCGCGACTCCTGATCGCCTTCACAGTGAGCGCCCGCGAGCCGGACGCCGCTGTCGGCCCCTCGTCCATGTACGGTTGTGCATCGACGGGGGGCTTTCCCTTTCCGTGGGCGCACGTCGTCCCGGTCTCGCGGACGCGTGTCGTCCACGGTGGGATCCTGTGGTTGAACGAGAGCGGAAATGACGGACACGACTGACGAAACCGGGCGCCGACCCCGTGTCGAGAAGAAGCGGAACGGTGTCCTCACCTTCCTCCGCGACCTCGTCATCATCTTCATCGCGGCGCTGCTCGTCTCGTTCCTCGTCAAGACGTTCCTGATCCGGTCGTTCTACATCCCGTCGGCGTCGATGGAGAACACCCTGCAGATCAACGACCGGGTGATCGTCAACGAACTCGTCCCCGACGTGGTCTCCCTGAAGCGTGGCGACGTGGTCGTCTTCAAGGACCCGGGCGGTTGGCTCACCGGTTCCGAGGTGCCGAGCGTGACGCCGACCACGCAGCCCGCGAAGGCCGTCGACTGGCTCCTCACCCAGATCGGGCTCGGCACCGGTGACAGCGACGACCACCTCATCAAGCGCGTCATCGGACTTCCCGGCGACAAGGTCTCCTGCTGCAACGACCTCGGTCAGATGTCGGTGAACGGCGTCCCCATCAAGGAGCCCTACCTCAAGCTGCCGACGGGGGAGACCCGCGCCTCGGGAACCGACTTCTCGGTGACCGTGCCGAAGGGCACCATCTGGGTGATGGGCGACAACCGCTACGACTCCAAGGACTCGCGGTACAACGGCGACACCCCGTCGAAGGGGTTCGTGCCGCTGTCCGACGTGACCGGACGGGCCTTCGTGATCTCGTGGCCGTCGAGTCGCTGGACCTGGCTCGACGACTACCCCGAGGTGTTCGCCGGCGTGGAGGAGCGGGACAAGTGACCGCCGTCCGGCCGTCGCTGCGGGTGGAGAAGAAGCTCCTCGCCGATGGACGCGTGACGGTCATCGGGATGGACGAGGTCGGTCGTGGTGCGATCGCCGGACCCGTCGCCGTCGGTGTCGCCGCCGTGACGGTGGACATCGGTCGCGTGCCCCAGGGGCTCGCCGACTCGAAGCTGCTCACCGCGGCTCGTCGCGAGGCGCTCGACCCCGTCGTCCGCCGGTGGACCCGCACCGCGGTGGGGATGGCGTCCGCGTCGGTGGTCGACGAGCAGGGCATCGTCCCCGCGCTCGGGCAGGCCGGGGCGTCGGCGATCGGTGCCCTCGTCGCCGACGGGCTCTCGCTCGACGGCGCCGTGGTCGTCCTCGACGGCTCGTTCGACTGGCTCACCCGCGCGGTGCCGGCGACGCTCCGGCTGCCGTCCGACCCGCTCGAGGTCGTGGTGCGGGTCAAGGCCGACCGGGACTGCGCGTCGGTCGCCGCGGCGTCGGTCGTCGCGAAGGTCGCCCGGGACGCGCTCATGACGGCGGCGCACGACGAGGCGCCGCACTACGCGTGGGCGTCGAACAAGGGGTACGGGTCGACCGCGCACTACGACGCGATCCGCGCGGTGGGGGCGCACGCACTGCACCGGAAGAGCTGGCTGCACCAGGCGTCGAGCGTGGCGTTGGACGGGTTCGCGGAGCTGGACGCGCTCGCGGGCTGAGCGGCGCGGTGCCTCCGTGGCTGCGGCTCGGTCGCGTGACGCGACGTGGTCGCGGTGTGTCGCCGGTGCTCCCGTCGCCGTAGACTGTGGGCGCGATGGATGACGACGAATTCGACGACTACGACCGCGAGGTCGAACTTGCCCTGTACCGCGAGTACCGCGACGTCGTGTCGCAGTTCCGGTACGTGGTCGAGACCGAGCGGCGTTTCTACCTGGCCAACGAGGTGGAACTCTCCCGCCGGGACACCGAGCACGATTTCTACTTCGAATTGACGATGAACGACGTCTGGGTCTGGGACGTCTACCGTTCCGACCGGTTCGTGAAGTCCGTGCGTGTCCTGACGTTCAAGGACGTCAACGTCGAGGAACTCACTTCCCGTGAACTCGAGCTGCCGAAAGAACTCGCGCTCGACGAGTGATCTTCAGTTCTTCGCAGGAAATGCGAGAATCTGAGAATCGCCGAGACAATTGTGCCGGCGTGCATTTCTCCCGCTAATGTGAAGGGGATTTCCCGTCCCCTGCACAAGGAGCACGTCATGGCACAGAAGGTCACCGTCCAGCTCGTCGACGACCTCGACGACACCCCGATCACCGCCGGCTCCGGTCGCACCGTCGAATTCGCGTTCGACGGTTCGTCCTACGAGATCGACCTCACCGACGACAACGTCGACAAGTTCCGCGAGGCGATCTCCGACTACGTCGCCGCGGCGCGCAAGGTGTCCGGTCGTCGCTCCGCCGGTGCCGCTCCGAAGGCAGCGCCGAAGCGCGGCAACTCGGAAGAGCTCGCGAAGATCCGCGAATGGGCGAAGGAGAACGGGTACGAGGTCTCGTCCCGCGGTCGCATCTCGACCCAGGTGCAGGAAGCGTACGCAGCCGCGCACTGAGCGCCCTGCTGCAGGACCCCGGACGGCTTCGGCCGACCGGGGTCCTTCCTTCGTCCTCCACAGGTGATCGTCCGCTGATTCCCGTCCACAATTCGTCGAGGTCCGGCTCGATCGAGCTCGGCGGTCCGCGATCGTCGTCGTGGAGGCAACGACATGGAACGATCACCCCTGCGGAACGGCAGTCTCGGACGATTCGGCGAAGAACGGGCTGCGGAATGGCTGGAACGCCACGGATTCCGTCTCGTCGAACGCAATTGGCGGTGTGCGCGGGGTGAGATCGACATCGTCGCGTGGCAGTCGTGCACGCTCTGCTTCATCGAGGTGAAGACACGGTCCGGCGCCGCCACCGGTCATCCTTTCGAAGCGATCACGGCGTCGAAGGTCGCGCGACTGCGGCGACTCGTGCCGGCGTGGTTCGCCGACCACCCCGAGGTGTCCGCGCGGACGATCCGCATCGACGCGGTTGCGGTGCACGTCGACGGTGACCGGATCGGCGTCGAGCACGTGGCGGGCGTGCTGTGACGGCGGACATCGGGCGTGCCTCGGCGATCGCGCTCGTCGGGGTGCAGGGGCGCGTGATCGAGGTCGAGGCGCACCTCACCAGCCAGCTGCCCGGGTTCAGCATCATCGGCCTGCCGGACGCCGCTCTGGGTGAGGCGCGGGAGCGGGTGCGGTCCGCCAGTGCCCTCGCCGGGTGTCCGCTGCCGGCTCGGCGGATCACGGTGAACCTCACGCCGGCGTCGATCCCGAAGCGCGGCTCCGGCTTCGACCTGGCCATCGCCATGGCCGTGCTCGGTGCCGAGGGGATCGCGCCCCGGGTCTCGCGCGACGTCGCGTACATCGGGGAGCTCGGCCTCGACGGACGGGTCCGGCCCGTCCCCGGGGTCATCCCGATGGTGATCGCCGCGCGGGACGCCGCCATCGGCACGGTCGTGGTGCCGGTCGGCAACGTCGACGAAGCACGGATCGTGCCGGGCATCGAGGTGATCGGCACCGCGTCGTTGCGGGCGAGCGCGATCACGGCGGGAGCGCTCCTGCCGCCGGTCGAGGCCGATCCGGTGCTGCCGGCGCTCCCGGTCGAGACCCGTCCGGAGGCGCACGACCTGGCCGATGTGGTCGGGAACGCCGTGGGTGTCCGGGCCGTGATCGCCGCCGCGGCCGGTGGCCACCACATGTTCCTGCTCGGACCGCCCGGCGCCGGCAAGACGATGCTCGCCGAGCGGCTCCCGGGGCTCCTGCCGGACCTCGATCCCGAGGCGGCGCTCGAGCTCGCCGCGGTGCGCTCGGTCAGCGGACTCGGCAGCCAGTCGTGGAGCGTCCGGCCGCCGTGGGAGGCGCCGCACCACTCGTCGTCGACGACGGCCCTGATCGGTGGGGGATCCGGCCTGCTCCGACCGGGCGCCGTGTCGCGGGCCACCCGCGGGGTGCTGTTCCTCGACGAGGCGACCGAATTCCCCCGAGCGGTCCTCGACGCACTCCGGCAGCCGCTCGAGTCCGGTCGGATCACGATCCACCGCAGCGTCGGCAGCGCCGAGTTCCCCGCGCGGTGCCAGGTGGTGCTCGCCGCGAACCCGTGTCCCTGTGGCAACGCCGGGGTCCGCAACGGTCCGCCGTGTTCCTGCAGTCCCAGCACGGTGCGCAAGTACCTCGGGCGGCTCTCGGGGCCGCTCCTCGACCGGATCGACATCCGGGTGGCGGTGCCCCGGGTGACGACGGGTGCCATCCGCGCGACCGAGGGCTCGGCGCCAACGACCGCCGAGGCCGCCGCGCTCGTGGCGACGGCCCGAAGTCGCATGGCCGAACGCCTGCGCGACACCGGCTGGGCGTGCAACGCCGAGGTCACCGGACCCTGGCTCCGCGCCGACGGGCGGGCGCAGCCGGGTGCGACGGACCCGCTCGACCGGGCGCTCGACCGGGGCACGCTCACGATGCGGGGGTGGGACCGGGTCATGCGGTTGTCGTGGACGCTGGCGGACCTCGACGACGTCGAGCGTCCAGGCGCCCGGGAAGTCCAGCGGGCACTCGCGTTGCGGAGCGCACTGTGAGCGCCGCGGTCGACGATGACCCGCTCGCTCGGGTCACGTGGAGCGTCCTCGCCGAGCCGGGTGATGCCGTCGCCGGGGAACTCATCGCCCTGTTCGGGCCGCGCCCGGCTCTCGCGCTCGTCCGGCGAGCCGCCAGGACGAACACCGGGGCACTCGTCGAGCGGATCGGCGCGGCGGCGTCCTTCGCCGACGGGCCGGACCAGGTGCGTGCCGCGCTCGATGCCGCCGTGGGACGGTGGCGTCCACGCCTCGCGGGATCGGAGGACCGGGCCGTCGCCGCGACGGCTGCCGCCACCGCGGTCGGAGCCCGGCTGCTGCTCCCGGGGACGCCCGGGTGGCCGAGCGGGCTGGACGACCTCGGACCGCACGCGCCGTTCGTCCTGTGGAGCCGGTCGGACCTCGACGACCCGGTCGGCGCCGCCGGGTGCCGCGGTGCGCTCGCGATCGTCGGCTGCCGGGCGAACACGATCTCAGGGGCCGAGGCCACCGCGGAGATCGCCTCGGTCGCCGCCGACGCCGCGGTCGAGATCGTCTCCGGCGGCGCCTACGGGATCGACGCGGTCGCGCACCGGGTCGCCGTCGCCGCGGGGACGCCCACGACGGCGGTGCTCGCCGGCGGCGTCGACCAGTTCTACCCGGCGGGCAACCACGACCTGCTGCGCAACGTGCTCGGTCGTGGCCGCGTGCTGTCCGAGTCACCGCCGGGGACCCGACCGACGCGCTGGCGCTTCCTCCACCGCAACCGGCTGATCGCCGCCCTGTCCGGCGCCACCGTGGTCGTCGAGGCCGCTGCCCGGTCAGGGGCGCTCAACACCGCCCACCATGCGCTGCACCTCGGTCGGCCGGTCTTCGCCGTGCCCGGTGCGTTCGCATCCGCCGCCTCGGTCGGCTGCCATCGGTTGATCGCCGAGGGGAACGCGCAGATCATCGTGCATCCGCGTGATCCGGTCACGGCGGTGGTGTCGGGCGCCGGACGCGGTGGGACCGCCTCGCCCGTGGCGACCGAGCTCGTCCTCGGGACCACGTCCGATCCGCTCGTGGTGCGGGTGCTGGACGCGCTCGACCGTCGTCCGCTCGACGTGGACGAGATCGCTCGTCGCAGTGGCCTGTCCGTCGACGACGCGGCCGACGCGCTGGCCCTGGCGCAGCTCGAGGGACTCGCGGTCGTCGCCGCGGCGGGGTGGTGCCGGCGATGACGGTCGTCGGACCTACGCTGGCTGCGTGACCGATGGCAGTCAGGAGCGACTCGAGGCGGCGGTGCACGCGTTCCTCGGCCATGCCCGCCATGCCCGAGGGCTCAGCGAGCAGACCCTCCGCGCCTACGCCAACGACCTCGACCAGCTCGTCGCGTTCGCGGCGTCGCACGGGGTGGAGCGGCTGGCCGACGTGGAGCTCGAGCTCCTCCGCGACTGGCTGTGGGACGCCGACCACCGTGGGCTGGCCCGGTCCACCATCGCGCGCCGGTCCTCGTCGGTCCGGGCGTTCACCCGGTGGGCGAGCGAGTCCGGGGCGATCACGAACGACCCGGGCGTGCGGCTGCGGGCACCGAAGGGGGCATCGCACCTCCCGCGGGTGGTGTCGTCCGACCAGGTCCGCTCGATGCTCGACGGGCTGGCGGACCGTGCCGCGACCGACGATCCGGCAGCCCTCCGCGACCTCGCGGTGGTGGAGCTCCTCTACGCCGCGGGCATCCGCGTCAGCGAACTCGTCGGCATCGACGTGCGCGACCTCGACCGCGGCCGGCTGACGGTCCGGGTCCTCGGCAAGGGTGGGAAGGAGCGCGTCGTCCCGTTCGGTGTCCCGGCGCGTGACGCGCTCGAGGCCTGGCTCGACCGCGGTCGACCGGTGCTGGCGGCGAAGGCCCTGGCGCAGGACGCCTCCCTGGTCGACGCCGCGGCCGGCCACGGCCACGGCCACGGCGCGGCGACCGCGGGGAAGGCGACCGGGTCGCGCACCGGGGCGCGCGGCACCTCCTCGCCCACCGAGGCGCTGTTCCTCGGCGACCGCGGCGGCCGACTCGGGGTCCGTGGTGCCTACCGGATCGTCGCCCGGCTGCTGCAGGACCTCCCGGGCGAGGGACCCAGCGGGCCGCACACCTTCCGGCACACCGCGGCCACGCACCTGCTCGACGGGGGAGCGGACCTCCGTGCCGTGCAGGAACTGCTGGGGCACGCGAGCCTCGGGACGACCCAGATCTACACGCACGTCTCCTCCGCACGGCTGCGCGAGGTCTACCGGACGGCCCACCCCCGCGCCTGACCGTCGACGTTCGCGGGCGCCGTCGGGTCCGCGCCCCCGGTCGTCACCCCGTCCAGTCGGACTCGGGCAACAGCACCGGCCACGCCGCCGCGGGCAGGTACGGCGTCGGGTCCACGTACCGGTCGTCGAGCCGTGCGCCGAGGTGCAGGCAGGGGCCCGCCGCCGGACAGTGCCCGACCGACACCGTCCCGAGCGGGTCGCCCCGTCCCACGACGTCGCCCGTCCTGACCGTCGGCGCGACCGAGTCCACCGTGCTGCGGAGGCCGCCGCCGTGGTCGATCGTGACGACCCCACGGCCGGCGACCTGCCCGGCGAACGTCACCGTGCCGTCGTCCACCGCGACGACGGCCGTCCCGAGCGCCGCTCCGACGTCGATGCCGCGGTGCCCCGCGGCGTAGTCGTCGGTCGGGGCCTCCCACGGACGCTCGACGACGCGGCTCCCCGTCGGCCACACCCACGGTGCGTCCGACGTCAGGTGGTCGGCATCGCCACGAGACGCCCCGGTCGCATCGGCGCCGCGGCCGGTGACGAGCGAGGTGGCGTCGGCTCGGGGCGACCCGGTCACCCACGGGCCACCCGCGGGCACCGAGGCGACCAGCAACGCGAGGGCAGCCATCGCGGGGCCTGCGTGACGGAACGGCATGGGGACAGCCTCCCGGCGGTGGACGCGTCGCGTGCCGGCGGTGGGCAGATCTGTGGAGGACGAGCCGCGCCTCCTGGCCTGTGGAGGCGCAGCGCGACCGACGCGCGTGCAACGAGCGACGTCGTCGCTGTCGAACGACGTCGACCCTGTCGCAACCCGGCGGGCGCAACGGTTGCACGCGCGCGGTGACGACATCACCGCTGTCGTACGACGTCGACCATGTCGTTCCGAGTAGGCCCCGCCCCCGCGGCCGACGCGCCCCGCCCCCGCGCCCGGCGCCCCGCCCGCGCGGCCGACGCGCCCCGCCCCGCGCCGGTTGGCCCCGGCGCCCGATCCCGGAGTACAGTCGGGGCCGCTCCGGAACACGCAACGCCGCTCGGACGGCGAACCAGCCGACCGCCGGGGCACCGTGCAGCATCCCGCACGGCGGCAGGGAACCTGGAGCATCGTGTCGAACGCGACCACGCAGCACGGCGAAGACCGTGCGTTCAAGGGGAAGGTCACGCTGTTCGCCATCGCGGCAGCGGTCGGCGGCTTCCTCTTCGGATTCGACTCGTCCGTCATCAACGGGGCGGTCGAGGCCATCAAGGGCGAGTTCGGCCTGTCCGAGGCCGCCAGCGGCTTCGCGGTCGCCTCCGCCCTCATCGGTTGCGCGTTCGGCGCGTACTTCGCCGGCCGCCTCGCGGACCGCTGGGGCCGCACCCGGGTGATGTTCTGGGCCGCCGTCCTGTTCTTCGTGAGCTCGATCGGCAGCGCGTTCGCCTTCGCCACGTGGGACCTCGTGATCTGGCGCCTCGTCGGCGGCCTCGGCATCGGCACCGCGTCGGTCATCGCCCCGGCGTACATCTCCGAGGTCTCGCCGAAGGCCATCCGTGGTCGCCTGGCCTCGTTCCAGCAGCTCGCCATCACGCTCGGCATCTTCGCCGCGCTCCTGTCCGACCAGATCTTCGCGGTGACCGCCGGCGGCGCGTCCGAGCAGGTGCTCGGCCTGGCCGCGTGGCGCTGGATGTTCCTCGTCGGCGTCGTCCCGTCGGTCGTCTACGGCATCCTCGCGATCACGCTCCCGGAGTCGCCGCGCTTCCTCCTCGCCAACGGTCGGACCGACGACGCGCGTGCGGTGATGGGCAAGATCGTGCCGCGCGACACGGTGAACACCAGCCTCGAGGAGATCCAGGACGGCATCAAGAAGGAGGCCAGCGAGAAGAAGGGCTCCATCCGGGGCAACCGCTTCGGGCTCCAGCCGATCGTCTGGGTCGGCATCATCCTCGCGGTGCTGCAGCAGTTCGTCGGCATCAACGTGATCTTCTACTACTCGACGACGCTCTGGCAGGCGGTCGGCTTCAAGGAGGACCAGTCCTTCCTCATCTCGACCATCACCTCGGTCGTGAACGTCGCCGTCACCTTCATCGCCATCTTCACGGTCGACAAGCTCGGCCGGAAGCCGCTCCTCATCGCCGGGTCGACGGGCATGTTCGTGTCGCTGCTGATGGTCGCGATCGCGTTCTCGCAGGCGACGATCGTGGACGGTGAGCCGAACCTGCCCGGCGCGTGGGGCGTCATCGCGCTGATCTTCGCGAACCTCTTCGTCGTGTCCTTCGGCGCCACCTGGGGTCCGCTCATGTGGGTCCTGCTGGGTGAGATGTTCCCGAACCGCATCCGTGCGACGGCGCTCGGCGTCGGGTCCGCGGCGAACTGGATCGCGAACTTCCTCGTCACCATCACGTTCCCGGTCCTGTCCGGCTTCAACCTGACCGTGACCTACGGCATCTACGCCCTGTTCGCCCTGCTCTCCCTGTTCTTCGTCATCGCGAAGATCCCGGAGACCAAGGGCCGCTCGCTCGAGGAGATGGGCATCACCGCCGAGGGCGACACGGTCGACGCCAAGGCCTGACGCACCAGCGTCACCACCGTCCAGGAGGCGCGGTGCGGGTCCGTCCCGCACCGCGCCTGACGTCTGTTAGCATCTATCCAGCAGCGCGCTGAGCGCGCTGACTTCGCGTGTCCACACGCACTCCACGGCCACCGGTCCTGCTCTCGCGAGCGGGCGGCCGTCCGGGGTGGGGCACCAGGGGCCACGACCACCGGTCGTGACCGACACAACCGCAACCGTGTACGCGGCTCAACAGCCGCGTGCCGAGAACAAGGAGGGACGGCATGGCCGTCGTCACCATCCGCCAGCTGCTCGACAGCGGCGTTCACTTCGGACACCAGACCCGTCGGTGGAACCCGAAGGTGAAGCGATTCATCCTCGCCGAGCGCTCCGGCATCCACATCATCGACCTGCAGCAGTCGCTGGCCTTCATCGACCGCGCGTACGACTTCGTCAAGGAGACGGTCGCGCACGGTGGGACGATCCTCTTCGTCGGCACCAAGAAGCAGGCCCAGGGCTCCATCGCCGAGCAGGCGACCCGCGTCGGCCAGCCGTACGTCAACCAGCGTTGGCTCGGCGGTCTGCTCACGAACTTCCAGACGGTCTCCAAGCGCCTCGCGCGCATGAAGGAGCTCGAGGAGATCGACTTCGACGACACCACGAAGGGCTTCACCAAGAAGGAGCTCCTCATCAAGAAGCGCGAGCTGGACAAGCTCCACAAGACCCTCGGTGGTATCCGCAACCTCACGCGGACCCCGAGCGCGCTCTGGATCGTCGACACCAAGAAGGAGCACCTCGCGGTCGACGAGGCGCAGAAGCTCGGTATCCCGATCATCGGCATCCTCGACACCAACTGCGACCCGGACGAGATCACCTACCCGATCCCGGGCAACGACGACGCGATCCGCTCCGTCGGCCTCCTCACCCGCATCGTCGCCGACGCCGCGGCCGAGGGCCTGAAGACCCGCCACAACGGTGGCGACGACGAGGCTGCCGCAGAGCCCCTCGCCGAGTGGGAGCAGGAGCTCCTCGGTGGCGAGACCGCGACACCGGCCGCGACCGAGACGTCCGCCGCGACCGAGACCCCGGTCGAGGGCAGCACTGTCGAAGAGAACGACGCTGACGCGCAGGTCGCCGCGAAGGAGATCGGCGAGCCGATCGCCGACGACGCGAAGAACGCGGAGCCGACGGCCGAGGCCGAGGCCGCTGCGGAGACCACCCCCGCCGAGTGACGATCGGGGGCGCCGGGCCGGTCGGTCCGGCGCCCCTGCTCCACTCTCCACTACCGCACAGTCCAGAAAGGACTCCAGTCAATGGCCAACTACAGCCTTGCTGACGTGAAGAAGCTCCGCGAGGACCTCGGGGCCGGCATGATGGACGCGAAGAACGCGCTCGTCGAGGCCGACGGCGACTACGACAAGGCCGTCGAGCTCCTCCGCATCAAGGGCGCGAAGGCCGTCGCCAAGCGCGACGACCGTGCGACCTCCGAGGGTGTCGTCGTCGCGTCGACCGACGGTGGCGCCGCGACCGTCGTCGAGCTCGCGAGCGAGACCGACTTCGTCGCGAAGAACGAGAAGTTCACCACGCTCGCCGACAAGGTCGTCGCCGCGGTCGCCGCCGCCGGTGCCGCCGACGTCGAGGCCGGGAACGCCGCGCCGCTCGACGGCAAGACGGTCGCCGAGGCGATCGACGAGGCTGCCGCCGCACTGGGCGAGAAGCTCGCGCTCCGCACGGTCACCCGTGTCGAGGGCGACGCGTTCGAGGTCTACCTGCACAAGACCAGCCAGGACCTGCCCCCGCAGATCGCCGTCGTCATCGCCTACTCGGGCTCCGACGCGGCCGAGGCCCGTTCCATCGCGCAGCACGTCGCGTTCGCGAACCCCTCGTACCTCACGCGCGCGGACGTCCCGGCCGAGGCCATCGAGAAGGAGCGCGCCACCGTCGAGGCGATCACGCGCGAAGAGGGCAAGCCCGAGGCCGCCCTCCCGAAGATCGTCGAGGGTCGCGTCAACGCCTACATCAAGCAGGTGTCGCTCCTCGACCAGGACTACGCGAAGGACAACAAGATCTCCGTCGCGAAGGCCGCCGAGAACGCCGGCATCACGATCCAGGGCTTCGCCCGCGTCAAGGTCGGCGCGTAACGAACCCGTGACGGGGCTCGGAACCACCAGGTTCCGGGCCCCGTTTTCGCGCGCCGACACGCGCGGACCCCGTCGGGAGGCACGACCTGCCCCCGCCGGACCGGCTGCGGCCGGGTAGATTCCCACGAGACATTCGACGAAGGGTGCGACCACATGACGAACGAGAAGACCGGCCGCCGCCGGGTCCTGCTGAAGCTGTCGGGGGAGGCGTTCGGTGCCGGTTCGCTCGGCGTGAACCCGGACGTCATCAGCACGATCGCGAAGGAGATCGCGGTCGCCGCGCAGGACGTCGAGGTCGCGATCGTCGTCGGCGGCGGCAACTTCTTCCGCGGCGCGGAGCTCTCCCAGCGCGGCATGGACCGCGGGCGCGCTGACTACATGGGCATGCTCGGGACGGTCATGAACGCGCTGGCGCTGCAGGACTTCCTCGAGCAGGCCGGTGCCGCCACGCGCGTGCAGTCGGCGATCAGCATGACCCAGGTGGCCGAGCCGTACATCCCGCGGCGGGCCGAGCGCCACCTCGAGAAGGGACGCATCGTGATCTTCGGTGCCGGCGCGGGGCTCCCGTACTTCTCGACCGACACGGTCGCGGCCCAGCGTGCCCTCGAGATCGACGCGCAGGAGGTCCTCGTCGCCAAGAACGGCGTCGACGGCGTCTACACGGCCGACCCGAAGAAGGACGCCACGGCCGAGAAGCTCCACCACGTCACCTACCAGGACGCTCTCCTCAAGGGGCTCAAGGTCGTCGACGCGACCGCGTTCTCGCTCTGCATGGACAACGGCATGCCGATGCACGTCTTCGGCATGGAGGGCGACGGCAACGTCGCAGCGGCCATCCGGGGCGAGCGCATCGGCACGGTGGTCAGCAACTGACCCCGTCCGCTGACTAGACTCGACGCCAGTACCGAAGGAGTAACACCGTGATCAGTGATGTCCTGACCGAAGCCACCGAGAAGATGGCGAAGGCGGTCGAGGTCGCCAAGGACGACTTCTCGACCGTCCGCACCGGCCGCATCAACGCGGCGCTCTTCCAGAAGATCCCGGTCGACTACTACGGCACGCCGACGCCGCTCGCGCAGCTGGCGTCCCTGCAGACGCCCGAGGCGCGCACGCTCATCGTGACGCCGTACGACAAGTCCGCACTCAAGGAGATCGAGCGCGCCATCGCGACGTTCCCGAACCTCGGTGCGAGCCCGACCAACGACGGGGACATCGTCCGCGTCACCATCCCGGAGCTCACCCAGGACCGCCGCAAGGAGTTCGTGAAGCTCGTGCGCGGCAAGGGCGAGGACCACAAGGTCGTCATCCGCAACATCCGCCGCAAGGCCAAGGACGACCTCGACGCGCTGAAGGGCGAGATCTCGGACGACGAGATCTCCCGTGGCGACAAGGACCTCGAGGCCCTGACCAAGAAGCACGTCGACCAGATCGACGACTCGCTGAAGAAGAAGGAAGCCGAACTCCTCGAGGTCTGATGCGTCGTCCGGACCAGGGCGGTGACCGCCCCACAGCAGAGAAGCGTTCCGCCAAGGGGCTGCGTCAGGACTTCGATGCGCGCGCACGCGCTGCGCGCACCGACTTCGAGGCCCAGCTCCGGCAGCGGAAGGCCGACTTCGGCGTCCGCAACGAGGCCCTGACGGCGCGGACCGGGCGGAACCTCCCGGCCGCGATCGGGATCGCCCTCGCCTTCGCGGTCGTGATGCTCGGGTCGTTGCTCATCTGGAAGCCGTCGTTCATGGTCGTCGCGGCGTTCCTGCTCGGCGTCGGCGTGTACGAGCTCGCCAGCGCCATGCGCTTCGCCGGACGCGACGTCCCGCGCATCCCGAGCGTGCTCGTGAGCGTGGCGGCCGTCCCCGCGGCGTTCCTCGGTGGTCAGATCCCGGCGCTGTTCACGCTGCTCGGGGGCATCGTCCTCATCATCCTGTGGCGCCTCGTCGAGGTCGTCGTCACGCGGGACAAGCCCTCGGCCGGCAACGTCACGCGCGACCTCACGAACGGGTTGTTCGTGCAGGCGTACATCACCCTGCTCGGCGCGTGCGTCGTCCTGCTGGCCGCCCAGCCCGACGGCCAGTTCTGGGTGATCGCGTTCATCCTCGTCGTGGTCGCGGTGGACACCGGCGCCTACGCCACCGGGCTCAACCTCGGCAAGCACCCGATGGCGCCCCGGATCAGCCCGAAGAAGACGTGGGAGGGCTTCGCCGGGTCCGTCGCGGCGAGCATCGTCGTCGGCATCATCGTCTCGTGGCTCATGCTCGGTCTGCCGTGGTGGTCGGGCGTCATCCTCGGCGTGCTCATCTCCGGGTCCGCCACGCTCGGCGACCTCACCGAGTCGATGATCAAGCGCGACCTCGGCATCAAGGACATCTCGTCGTTCCTGCCCGGCCACGGCGGGCTCCTCGACCGGATCGACAGCATCCTGCCGTCGGCCGCCGTCGCCTACGTGCTGTACCTCGTCGTCAACCACTGAACGGTCTCGGGTCCGGCCCCAGCGCGTCCAGGACACACCATGGTCCGGTCCTGGCAGAATGTCGCCGTGGCCACCACCTTCCCGAACGCAGACCGCTCCGCCCTCGGATACGACGTCGACGAGGTCGAGCGTTTCCTCGAGGACGCCCGTCGTGCCTACACGGCCAACGACACCGCTCCGGCGATCGAGGCAGCGAAGATCCGCGCGACGGCCTTCTCGATGCGCAAGGGCGGCTACTCGACCGCGCACGTCGACGCGGCGCTCGAGCGGCTCGAGGACGCCTTCGCAGCCCGCGAGCGCGAGCGGGAGATCGCGGAGATCGGGCAGAAGGCCTGGTACGCCGAGGCGCGGTCGAAGGCCTCCGACGTCGTCGCCCGGTTGGAGCGTCCGGACGGCCAGCGGTTCGGCCGGGTGAGCTTCCTCGGCACCGGGTACCACCCGAAGGACGTCGACGCGTTCGCGACGCGGCTCGAGGGCTACTTCCGCGACGGCAAGCCGCTCAGCCTGACCGAGGTGCGCTCGATCGTCTTCCGCCCGAAGCACGGTGGCTACCGCGAAGCCCAGGTCGACGCCCTGCTCGACGCCGTCGTCGAGGTCATGCTCGCTGTCCGCTGACGACGCGCTGACCGCGGGTGCTTCGCTTTCCGTGATCGTTCCGTTATCCTGGTCGAACTCATGGGCAGGCACACGGCAGACATCAGCTCCGACCGCGATACCCGCGAGCACCTCGGCCTCACGGCCGCCGGTGAGCGCCGCGCGGCACTGAACCGAACCCGCACGGCGGAGAACTCGGTCCTCCCGGCGAACCCGACGGTGGTCACGGCATCGGTGCCGACCACTCCGGTCGTCGCCCCCAGGTCGGTCGCAGCGAACCGCGTGTCGGACACCACCGACGCCCAGGCCTCGGCCGTGCGTGCCGTGCCCGCCACCCCGGCCGACCCGCGCATCGTCACGCAGCGCCGTGCCCGCGCCGTGGCGGCCCCGACGAAGCCGTCGTCGCCGCAGAGCGTGAACACGTTCATGCGCAAGCGTGCGACCGTGCCGGTGCTGTCCTTCTTCGCGGTGTCCGGCATCGTCGTCGGCTCGCTGTTCAACCCGCTCCAGCCCGACGTGGCGCAGGCAGCCGTGTCCGCACCGGTGCTGGTCAAGGCGCCGGCGGCGCCGCAGGAGTTCACCGCCCACGGCACCTACGCCGCGTTCGACGTCTCCCGCGACGGGTACGGCGTCACCCTGCCGAAGCCCAAGGTCGTCGAGAAGCCGAAGACCGAGACGGACACAACCGAGTCCGACACTGCCACCGACTCCACCGCCTCGGTGAGCGCCGAGAACACGCTCGCGGCGACCGCTGCGACGCCGGACCCGGGCAGCGCCCAGGCCATCGCGCAGCAGATGGTGGCCGCTCGTGGCTGGGGGACCGACCAGTACAACTGCCTCGTGTCGCTGTGGAACAAGGAATCGGGCTGGCGCGTCAACGCCTACAACCCGAGCGGTGCCTACGGCATCCCGCAGGCGCTCCCGGGCAGCAAGATGGCCTCGGCCGGCGCCGACTGGCAGACCAACCCGGCGACGCAGATCACCTGGGGTCTCAACTACATCTCCGGCGTCTACGGCACGCCGTGCGGTGCGTGGGGCCACAGCGTCGCGAACAACTGGTACTGATCGGCTGAACGCAGGTGCCGCGGAGCAACCGGCCGCGACGCCCACGGGGGCGCGGGCCTGAGCACGACGACGAGCCCACCGGTCTCGACCGGATGATGAGCTCGTGGAAGCGCACCGAGGTGCGTCGGGGTCGCGAGTACCTCGTGCAGCCGGTCTCGGCCGCGTCGGCGCAGAAGGAGTACGTCTGCCCGGGGTGTGGCGGCGCGGTGCTGCCCGGTGTGGCGCACGTCGTCGTCTGGCGTGCCGACGGGGTCCTCGGCGACGAGGCCGACCTCGCGTCGCGCCGTCACTGGCACAACCACTGCTGGAGCATCGCATGAGCACCGAGATCCGTTCGAACACCGAGCTGCCGGCACGACGCACGGACGTCGAACTCGTCACCGACGACCACCTCACGCTCGTCGGCGAGCTGGCGGAGCCGCTGGAGCACACTGCGCGCGGCACGATCGTGACCCTGCACCCGCTGCCCACCGCGCACGGGTTCATGGACTCGCACGTGCTGAAGAAGGCGGCGGCGCGGCTGCCGGCACTCGCGGACATCGCGGTGCTCCGCTTCAACTTCCGGTCGGTGACCTCGCCGCGCGGGACGTCCGAGGGCGTGTTCGGCGACGGTGTCTCCGAGGGCTTCGACCTGCGCGCGGCCGTCACCGACGTCGTCGACCGGGGGCTGCCGACGCCGTGGCTCGTGGGGTGGTCCTTCGGCACCGAGGTGATCCTCAAGCACGCGCTGGAGCACGTCGAGGCCGGCCGGGTCGCCGGGGTCGTCCTGCTCTCGCCGCCCCTGCACCGGACGACCGACGAGGAACTGGCCCGCTGGGCGGACGTCACCGTCCCCGTCGTCGCGCTCGTGCCGGAGCACGACGACTTCCTCCGGCCGGACGAGGCGGAGCGCCGGTTCGCCGTCGCGCCGAACGTCCGCGTCGTGCCGGTCGACGGTGCCAAGCACCTCTGGGTGGGTGAGAAGTACGTCCGGATCGTGCTCGACGCCGTCGCGGACCTCGTCGTGCCGGGCAGCGCCCCGCTGCCGACGCACGTCACCGACTGAGCGACGCCCACCGACTGAGCGCCGCACCGCACCGCTCACCGACCGAGCGCCGCGCTGCACGGCCCTGGACGCCGCGCGTCGACGACGGGAGCCCGTCCAGGAGGCGCGACCCGCGCCTTCTGGACGGGTCGCGTTCAGCGGGCGGTCGCGTCCTCGTCGTCGGTGACGGTCTCGTCGTCGCGCACCGTCTCGTCGTCGGGCTCGACGACGATCTCGGCCGGCGTCGCGCCGTCTGTCGACGGCGCCGTGCCGAGCAGGCCGGTCGCGTGCGTGAGCACGCCGCGCAGGTTCTCGAGGTAGCCGGCCACCGCGTCGCGCTCGGTCCGGATCGCCGCGAGACGGTCCTCGGACTCGGCGATGATGCCGGCCGTGCGCTCCTCGGCATCCGCGATCATCTGGTGCACGCGGTCCTGTGCGTCGGCGACGATCGTCCGCGCGTGCTCCTGCGCGTCCGACGTGCTGGAGCGCTCGAGGTCGTCGGCCTCCTGCTGGAGGCGTTCGGCACGCTCACGGGCCTCGGTCGCCCGACGCGTCGCCTCGGCGAGCTGCAGGTTGGCCTCGTCGAGGTACTTCTGCGTCTCGGTGACGGTGTCGTGGTGTTTCTGCAGGTAGTCCTGCTCGGCGTCGTCGCGTCGGGCGGTGAGCTCGGACTCGAGGGTCGTGCGAGCCTCGTCGCGTTCGCGGGCGATCTCGGCACGGACCTCGTCGCGCTCCCGGACGAGGTCGGCTCGGGCAGTGTCGATCTCCTGCCGGAGCGCCGTGCGCTCGGCCTCGAGCGCGTCGAGCTCGGCGGTGCGGCGGTCGGCGATCTCGGTGTCGACCTCGGCGTGCTCGCGTTCGCGGCGGGCGGCGAGTTCGTTCTCGTGCTCGCGGGCGGCGCGCTCCGCGGTCGCCTCGGCCTCGGCGCGCTCACGCTCGATGCGGGCCGCGTGCTCGTCGAGTTCGCGGGCGATGCGGTCAGCGGTCTCCTGCACGAGGCGGGCGTTCTCGGTGCGGGTCTGCTCCTCGTCGACGCGGAGCTGGGCGCGTGCGGCCTCGATCTCCTGTTCGAGGGCGGTGCGGGCGGACGCGAGTTCGCGGTCCCACTCGGCCCGGGCCGCGGCGAGTTCCTCGTCGTGGACGCGACGGCGGTCGCCGAGCTCGGTGTCCAGGTCGGCGCGACGGCGGTCCACCTCGGCGGCGAGGTCGGCGCGGCCGGTCTCGAGCTCGATCGTGTGCGCCGCGAGCTGCTCGTCCCGCTCGCGGTGCCACGCGGCGCGGCCCTCGGTGACCTCGCGCTCGAGGGCGTCACGGCGGGTGGTCTCGTCGCGGTCGAGGTCCTCGGTGCGTCGGGCGTGGTCGGCCTCGAAGACACTGCGGCGGTGCTCGGTCTCGCGGTCGAGGTCGGCGGCGGCCCGTCGTGCCTCGGCGGACTCGCGCTGGGTGACCTCGCGGAGCTCGGCGACCTCGTGCTCGACCCGGGCACGAAGGGCGTTGGTCTCGCGGATGGCGACGGACCGGACCTCGGCTGCCTCGGTCACGGCGGCGCCCCGGATGGCGGCGGCCTCGTTGCGGGCGTCCTGCGTGAGGAGGCCGGCCTCGGCGCGGGCGCGCTCGACGGTGTCGGCGGACTCGGCCCGGGCACGCGTGAGCTCGTTGGTCGCGCGGGTGCGGGCGTCCTCGAGCGTGTCGCGGGCCTCGTCCTGCGCTTCACGCAGGGTGCGGTCGGCCTCGGCACGGCTCGAGGCGCGCAGTCGCTGCGCGTCGATGTCGGCCTGGCTGATGAGCCGGGTGGACTGTTCCTCGGCGACGCGGAGGGTCGACTCGAGGCGGGTGCCGAGTCCGCTGTAGGTGGGGGTGCCGGCCTCGTCGAGCTCGCCCTGCAGCTCGGAGACGCGCGCCTGCAGGAGACGGATCTCCTTCGCGGCGTCCGCGCGGTCGTTGTTCGACTTGATGAGCTCGCGACGCAGATCGTTCAGCGAGCGGTCCACGTCTTCGCGGCGGTACCCGCGCAGCTCGGTCCCGAACTCTGCCTCGTCGTTCGCCACGTGTTCGCTCCTGGGTGCTCGGCGGAGGGCACAGGGAAGGCCCGGCCACGATTGTAGTGGCGAGCGGGGACGGCGGGCTGTGACCGCCGACAGCGCCGGGGGATGCGCCGTCCAGACTCCCTCGCTATCCTGGAGCGCTGATTCGCGCGCCGTCACCCCACCCCCGGCGCGGTAGGGAGAAGATCCGTGCGATTCGTCCTGGCGATCGTCAGTTTCGTCATCGGTCTGCTGCTCGTCGCCCTCGCGGTCGGCCAGCGGACCGTGTTCGAGCCACCGTCGTCCCTCGTCGCGGCATCGTCCTCGAAGAGCTCCGCCCCGGTCACCGTGATACCGGGCTCGACGCTCAACGCCAACCCCGGGTACCAGCGCATCAACGTCTCCGGCTCGGGCACGGTCTTCGCCGCCTACGGCAAGACGAGCGACGTGGACGCCTGGATCGGTGACGCGAAGCACACCACCATGCGCTTCGACGCCGAGCAGGCGAAGCTCGTCGGCCGCACGACCGGGTCCGAGGACTCCATACCGGACCCGGCCGGCAGCGACCTCTGGTACCAGGAGTACGACGGCGCCGGGCAGTTCACGGTCCGCCTGCCCGAGGACGTCAGCGTGATCATCGTCGGTGACGGCGAGAACGCGGCGCCGAGCGACGTCTCGGTGACCTGGCCCCGCGACACCGCGACCCCGAGCGTCGGTCCGCTGCTCGTGGCCGGTGGTGTCTTCCTCGTGGGCGGCATCGTCCTGCTCGTCTGGGCCTTCGTGCACCAGCGTCGTGGTCGTGGGCCGCGCCGACGCAGCGGGGGATCCCGTCCGCCGCGCGTCCGGGCCTCCCGCCGTGCCGCCGCAGCCGGCGCGCAGGTTCCGGTCCGCGGTCGCCGCGGCCGTCGCGCACTGGTGGCGGTCCCGGTGGTGCTCGTCGGCGCCCTCGGCCTCGCCGGCTGCTCCTCCGACTACTGGCCGCAGGGCGGGTCGGCGGCCACCCCGACCCCGACCGCGACCGCGACTGGCACGGCCGTGCAGAACGAGCCGACCGCCGCGACGAAGCAGCAGATCACGCGCATCGTCCAGCGCGTGGCCGAGGTCGCGAAGAAGGCCGACGACGCCCGTGACGCCGAGATCGCGGCCGAGCGCTTCACCGGCGCCGCCCTCGACCTGCGCGAGGCGAACTACACGATCCGCGGCAAGGACGCGGACGTCGACGCACCGCCGGCGATCTCGGCCGGCCAGGTGTGCGTGGCGCTGCCGCAGCAGACCGATTCGTGGCCGCGCACGGTGTTCGCCGTCGTCGCCGAGGACTGCGACGCCAAGTCGGCCCCCCAGGCGCTGACGCTCGTGCAGGACTCCGCCCGCGACGACTACAAGGTCGCGTACGACGTCTCGCTCGAGGCCGCGGCGAAGATCCCGAGCCTCGCGCCCACGTCGATCGGTGCCGCCCTGCTCGCGTCGAACACGAAGCTGCTCTCGATCGCCCCGGACGAGATCGCGACCGCGTACGGCGACATCCTGTCGAAGGACTCGGACAGCTCGTACGCGTCGCTCTTCCAGTCCGACGGCGACGGCCTCCGGTCGACCATCGGCAAGGCCTACAAGGACAAGAAGTCCGAGTCGCTGCCGGACACCGCGAAGATCGAGTACTCGTCCGAGGTGCCCGACGACAGCGCGGTGGCGATCGCGACCGACGGCGCCGGCGCGCTCGTGTCCGCCGACCTGAACGAGGTCGAGAAGGTCACGCCGACCGCCGCCGGAGCCGAGGTCAACACCGAGGGCGCGGTCAAGGCGCTCTCCGGCGTCGACTCCAGCACGAAGGGCATCAGCGCCACCTACGGCGTGCAGCTGCTCTTCTACGTGCCCCCGGTGGGCACCGATGACAAGGTGGTCCTGCTCGGGTTCACGCAGGGCCTGACAGCAGCGAGTGAGGTGCAATGACCAACGTCCCCCCGACCCCGTCCGGTCTCCGCGGAGCCGTCGACCTGTCGTCCCTGGTGGACCGCGCCCAGCGGCCCCCGCAGCCCGGTGGTGCTCCCTCCGGTGCGGCGGGCACCGGGCCCGGTGCCGCCGTCGACGGCGCTGCCGACAGCGAGACCGGCGCGGACCTGACGGTCCCGTCGCTCGTCCTCGACGTCACCGACCAGACGTTCCAGGACGTCCTGCAGCTGTCCACGATCGTCCCGGTGATCGTCGACATCTGGGCCGAGTGGTGCGGGCCGTGCAAGCAGCTCTCGCCGATCCTCGAGCAGCTCACCGCCGAGTACGACGGCCGTGTGCTGCTCGCCAAGGTGGACGCCGACACGAACCCGCAGCTCGTGCAGGCGTTCCAGGCGCAGTCGATCCCGACCGTGGCCGCGCTCATCGGTGGACGCCCGCTCGGGCTCTTCGTCGGCGCGCTCCCCGAGGCGCAGGTCCGCGACGTCTACGAGCAGGTCCTCGCCGCCGCCGAGCAGAACGGCGTCTCCGGGCGCGTGCACGTCGACGGTGCCCCGGCGACCGAGACCGTGGAGCAGGGCGAACCCGAGCCGGAGCCGCTCCCGCCGCACCACCAGGCGGCGTACGACGCGATCGAGCAGGGTGACTTCGCCACCGCGATCCAGGAGTACAAGACCGCGATCGCGCAGGACCCGCACGACCAGATGGCGGTCGCGGGTCTCGCGCAGGTCTCGCTGCTCGACCGGCTCGACGGGCGAACAGCCGACGACATCCGTGCCGCTGCCGCCGCCGGGCCGTCCGACGTCCCGGCGCAGCTCGCGGTCGCGGACCTCGACGTCTCCGGTGGGCACGTCGAGGACGCGTTCGGGCGGCTGCTCGACCTCGTCCCGACGGTGTTCGGCGACGACCGCGAGGCCCTGCGCGTCCGGCTCGTCGAGTACTTCGAGCTGATCGGCGCCGAGGACCCGCGTGTCGTCGCGGCCCGACGACGCCTGGCGAGCGCGCTGTACTGACCGCTCGCCCGTCGCCGAGGGCGCACGGGCGGGACGCCACCACACGACGGACGGGAGGCGCGGTGCCAGCCGGCACCGCGCCTCCCGTCCGTCGTCTGCGTGCGACTACCGCGCGAGCTTCAGCCAGACCGCCCCGAGCGGCGGCACCACGAGGTGCGCGGACGCGGGGCGTCCCGCCCACGGGGTGTCCTCGGCCGTGACCACACCGAGGTTGCCCACACCGGAGCCGCCGTACTCGGCCGCGTCGGTGTTGAGGACCTCGTGCCACGTCCCGGCGGCGGGCAACCCGAAGCGACGCTCCACCGGCACGCCGGAGAAGTTCACGAAGACCGCGAGCCGGTCGTTGCCGTCCTTGCGGAGGAACCCGAGGGTGGAGTGGGGTGCGTCGCCGCCCTCGATCCACTCGAAGCCGTCCGCCGTGGCGTCGTGCGTCCAGAGTGCCGGCGTCTCGCGGTAGACCCGGTTGAGCGCGGACACGAGGTCCTGCACACCGCGGTGACCCGGGTCGTCGAGGAGCCACCAGTCGAGGCCGCGGGCCTCGGACCACTCGGACGGCTGGGCGAACTCCTGGCCCATGAAGAGCAGCTGCTTGCCGGGGTGCGCCCACATGAACGCGAGGTACGCCCGGACGTTCGCGAGCTTCTGCCATTCGTCGCCGGGCATCTTGCCGTACAGGGACCCCTTGCCGTGCACGACCTCGTCGTGACTGATCGGCAGGGTGAACTGCTCGCTGAACGCGTACACGAACGAGAACGTGATCTCGTCGTGGTGGTAGCTGCGGTACACGGGCTCGCGCTCGATGTACTGCAGCGTGTCGTGCATCCAGCCCATGTTCCACTTCTGGCCGAACCCGAGCCCGCCGACGTCGGTCGGCTGCGTGACGCCCGGCCACGAGGTGCTCTCCTCGGCGATCATCACGATGCCTGGGTAGCGCTTGTAGGCGGTGGCGTTCGTCTCCTGCAGGAACGAGATCGCCTCGAGGTTCTCGCGACCGCCGTGGATGTTCGGCAGCCATTCCGTCCGGGAGTAGTCGAGGTACAGCATCGAGGCGACGGCGTCCACGCGGAGCCCGTCGATGTGGAACTCCTCGAGCCAGTAGAGCGCGTTCGCGACGAGGAAGTTGCGGACCTGCGGCTGCCCGAAGTCGAACACGTACGTGCCCCAGTCGAGCTGCTCGCCACGTCGGGGGTCCGGGTGCTCGAACAGCGCGTGTCCATCGAACTTCGCCAGCGCCCACTCGTCCTTCGGGAAGTGCCCGGGGACCCAGTCCATGATCACGCCGATGCCGGCGGAGTGCAGCCGGTCGACGAGGTACCGCAGGTCGTCGGGGGAGCCGAACCGGGCCGTCGGGGCGTAGTAGCCCGTGACCTGGTAGCCCCACGAACCGCCGAACGGGTGCTCGGCGAGCGGCAGGAACTGCACGTGCGTGAAGCCGGTGTACTGGACGTGGCCGATGAGCTGGTCGGCGACCTCGCGGTAGGACAGGCCGGGACGCCACGAGCCGAGGTGGACCTCGTAGACGCTCATCGGACGGTCGTGCGTGGTCGTCCGTGCCCGGTGCTCCATCCACTGGGCGTCGCCCTCGGACCACTCGTGGTGTGCCTCGTCGATCACCGAGGCGGTCAGCGGCGGCACCTCGGTGCGTCGGGCGAACGGGTCCGCCCGCTCCACCCAGCCCGAGTCGGTGAGGAGCTGGAACTTGTAGCGCTGCCCGACGAGGGCGCCCGGCCAGAACAGCTCCCAGACCCCGAGGTCGGTGAGGCGGCGCATCGCGGTGGTGCGGCCTTCCCAGCCCTCGAAGTCGCCGATCACCCGGACAGCGGTCGCCCGGGGTGCCCACAGCGTGAACGAGACGCCGTCGACACCGTCGACCGTGGTGACGTGCGCGCCGAGGTGGTGCCAGAGCTGCTCGTCGCGGCCCTCGCCGAAGAGGTGCAGGTCGAGTTCACCGATCGTCGGCGGGAAGCGGTAGGCGTCGTCCGTCGTCCAGGTGATGTCGTCGCCGTCGCCGGACGGGTCCGGGTCGTAGTCGGCCTCGACGCGGTACCGGCCGAGCTCGCCGACGGTCGCGCCGGCCCACAGGCCGTCGCCCTCGTGCGTGAGTTCGACGTCGTCACCGTCCGGTCGGACGATCCGGACGGCCGTGGCGAGGTGCCGGACGACCCGGACACTCGTGCCGCCGTCGACGGGGTGCGGGCCGAGCACGTCGTGCGGCTGGGACCAGCGGGCCTCGGCGACCTGCTGCCGCAGCCACTCCTCGACCGGCGCGGGGCGCGGACCGGTCGACGCGGCCGCGGGCGTCGCGGGCGTGGTGGTCGTCGCCGTCGTCGCCGGCGTCGCGGCGAGCGGGCTGCCGCCCTCGCTGGTGGGCGCGTCGGCACCGTCACCGGGGCCGGCGGTCACGGCGGCGTCGACGCCCGGCACGGATGCGTCGTCCGACGGCTCGGACGGAGCGGACGGCGCGGGCGCCGCGGGTGCATCGTCGGACGGCGCGCCCGCCGCGGGTGCATCGTCGGACGGCGCGGACGGCTCGGCCGGTCCGCCCGCCGCGAGCCGTTCCACGGCCTCGACCGTGACGTGCCGCGGGTGGGCGGCGTCCGATGCGTGTCCGGCGAGCGTCGCGGACTCCGGGACCCCGCGGTCCGGCGCCTCACGCGGGGCCGGGGGTGCGCCGGGCAGGTCCTCGCCGGGAGCGGAGCCGCGCGGCTCGTAGCGGGGGCCGTCGGCAGCGGACGGGTCCGACGGGGTCGGGGTGCGCCCGGCAGCCGCGTTGGGGGCTTCGGGAGCGACGTGCTGCGCCGGGTGCGTCGGGCGGGGTGTGTCGGCCGGCATGCGGCGCGGGAGCACGGGCGGCGGGGGCGGCGGGACCGGCGGCACGCTCGGCCCCTGCCCGCGGTCGTTCGGCGCCGCCGTCGGGGCGTCGTCCTCGGGGTGGGTGTCGGTCATCGGTGGGGTCCCTCCACGACGAGCAGGTGCACGGGTTCCTGGAACGCGTCCAGGCGGACGTAGTTCGACGACCCCCAGACCCAGCGCTGCCCGGTCACGACGTCGCGGACGTCGAACGCCTGCTCCGGGTCGAGGCCGAGGGCGGCGAGGTCGAGGTGGACCGTGGTCTCACGGGCCGAGTGGGGATCGACGTTCGCGACGACGATCACGGTGTCGTCGCGCCCGGAGCGGATGAACCGCCCGGGCAGGTGCTTCGAGTACACGACGATCGCCGGGTCCTCTGCGTCGTGGACGTGCAGGTTCCGGAGCTGCCGGAGCGCCGGGTGTGCCTGCCGGAAGCGGTTGAGCATCGTCACGTACGGCGCGAGGCTCGCGCCCTCGGCCTCGGCGAGGGCGAAGTCGCGGGGCTTGTACTCGTACTTCTCGTTGTCGATGTTCTCTTCCGAGCCCGGGCGGGCGACGTCCTCGAAGAGTTCGTAGCCCGAGTACATGCCCCACGTGGGCGCACCCGTCGCCGCGAGGGCCGCACGGATCTTGTAGCCGGCGCGCCCGCCGAACTGCAGGTACTCGGTGAGGATGTCCGGCGTGTTCACGAACAGGTTCGGGCGCAGGTACGCGCTCGTCTCGTGCGAGAGCTCGGTGAAGTAGTCGGCGATCTCGTCCTTCGAGTTCCGCCACGTGAAGTACGAGTACGACTGCTGGAACCCGACCTCGGCGAGCGCCCGCATCATCGCCGGGCGCGTGAACGCCTCGGCCAGGAACACCGTCTCGGGGTGCTCGTCGCGGATCTCGCGGATGACGCGTTCCCAGAACCAGAGCGGCTTGGTGTGCGGGTTGTCGACGCGGAAGATGCGGATGCCGAAGGCGATCCAGTGGCGCAGGACCCGCAGGACCTCGGCCACGATGCCGTCCGGGTCGCTGTCGAACTGGATCGGGTAGATGTCCTGGTAGCGCTTCGGCGGGTTCTCGGCCGTGGCGATCGAGCCGTCCGCCCGGACCGTGAACCACTCGGGGTGCTCGGTGACCCACGGGTGGTCGGGGGAGCACTGCAGGGCGAAGTCGAGTGCGACCTCCATCCCGGTGTTCTTCGCCGTCTCGACGAAGTCGCGGAAGTCGTCCTCGGTGCCGAGGTCCGGGTGGATGGTGTCGTGGCCGCCCTCGGGTCCGCCGATCGCCCAGGGGCTGCCGGGGTCGTGCGGGCCGGGGGTGAGCGTGTTGTTCGGGCCCTTGCGCGCGGTCGTCCCGATGGGGTGGATCGGCGGGAGGTAGACCACGTCGAACCCCATCCGGGCGACGCCGGGGAGCCGGCGTGCCGCGGTGCGGAAGTCGCCGCTCTTCCAGGAGCCGTCGGGGTTCTTCTTCGCCCCTTCGCTGCGGGGGAAGAACTCGTACCAGGCGCCGACGCCGGCACGGGTGCGTTCGACGTCGAGCAGCTGCGTCGGCGAGTGGGTGCGGAGCGAGGTGAGCGGTGCCTCCTCGAGCTCGCCGGTGATGCGCGGGTCGTCGACGGCGGCGAGGCGCTCGGCCGGGTCGAGGTCGGTGTCGCGGACGCGGGCCGCCGCGCGGGTGGCCGCGGGGGAGTCGGTCTCGTCGGCGAGCCGGTCGAGCAGGGCCGCACCGTCGAGCAGCGTGGCCTCGGTGTCGACGCCCGCGGCGATCTTCAGCCGGGCGCCGTGCACCCAGGACGACCAGTCGTCGGCGTAGGACTCGACGTGCCACGTCCACACGCCGGTGTGGTCGACCTGGACGGTCGCCTCGTAGCGGTCGGTCCCCGGTGCGACGAGGACCATCGGCACGGTCCTGGTGCCGCCGTCCGGACGTTCGAGGACGAGGTCGGCGCCGATGACGCCGTGTCCTTCGCGGAAGACGGTCGCCCCGAACGTGATCACCTCGCCGTCGAACGCCTTGCCGGGGAACCCGTTGGGCGTGGTGGGGGCGAGTTCGGTGATCGGGATGCGCCCGATCTTCGGTCGGCGGGGTCGGTCTGCAGTGGCCACGGAGCCGACGCTACCCGGCGAGCGGCTCCGCGTTCCCCGGAACGTGCCGTCTGTGGAAGACCCGGGCGCGCCGTGACGCTGTGGAGGGGCACGGCGCGAGGGTCGTGCCGGAGCCGACCCGCGCCTCCTGGACGGCCTGCCGTCAGGCGATCTCGAACACGTGGATGCCGGGGCCGTAGGCCGTGAACACCTGTCCGGCGGGCCGGAGCCGCTCGTGGTCGCGGTGCTTCTCGCTCGACCACGCGAGCCGGTAGCCGACCACGTCCTCGCGCGTCGGCAGCGTGATGTCGCGGGTGCGCCCGCTGCCGTGGACGACCACGAGGACCCGGTCGTACGGCTCGTGCTCCGGTGTCGACTCGACGAAGTACTGCAGGGCGCGGTGGATCGGCTCGTCCCAGCCCTCGACGGTCATCGGCTGTCCGTCCGGCCCGTACCAGGACATCCGGGACGCGCCGGGGGTCTCCTGGCCCTCGACGCCGAACCGTGTGGGCCGCAGCGCGGGGTGGGCGGACCGGAGCCGGGCGAGCGCGGCGACGGCGTCGGTCATCGCCTCGGCGTCCTCGTCGTCCGACCAGTCGACCGGAGTGAGGTCCTCGGACACCACGTAGGCGTTGTTGTTGCCGTGCTGGGTGCGGCTCCGCTCGTCGCCGGCGGTGAGCATCGGCACACCGGCGGAGAGCATGAGCGTGCCGACGAGGTTCCGCATCGAGCGGCCGCGGGCGGCACGGACGCCACGGTCGGCGGTGTCGCCCTCGATCCCGTGGTTGAACGACCGGTTGTCGTTCGAGCCGTCGCGGTTCTCCTCGCCGTTGGCGTGGTTGTGCTTGCTGTCGTACGACACCAGGTCGAGCAGGGTGAAGCCGTCGTGGGCGGTGACGAAGTTGACGCCGGCGAGCGGCCCGCGCGCCGTGTCGAAGAGGTGGCGCGAGCCGGTCAGGGCCCCGGCGAGCGCGCCGATGCCGGTCGCGGGGGCGCCGTGGCGGCGTTCGTCGGCGATGTCGGTGAGCCAGAACTGCCGCACGGTGTTCCGGAAGCCGTCGTTCCACTCGCTCGTGCGCGCCCCGAACGACCCGGTCCGCCACCCGTCCGGTCCGACGTCCCACGGCTCGGCGATCACCAGGGTGTCCTGCAGGTCGGGGTGGTCCCGGATCCGCTCGAGCAGCGGGTGCGCCGGGTCGAAGACGTGGTCGCCGTTCCGCGCCAGGGCTGCCATCAGGTCGAAGCGGAACCCGTCGACCTGCACCTCGCGCGCCCAGTACACGAGGCTGTCGACGACGAGGTCCGCCGTGGCCTCGACCGAGGTGTCGAGGGTGTTCCCGCACCCGGTGGTGTCGTAGTAGGCGTCGGGTTCGCCCGGCGGGACGGACGCCCACCGGTAGCGGTTCGCGCCGTCGATGCCCCGGAGCGAGGTGGTCGGGCCGCCGAGGCCTTCCTCGGCGGTGTGGTTGTAGACGACGTCGAGCACGACCTGGATCCCCGCCGCGTGCAGGAGCCGCACCATGCCCTTGAACTCGCGGAGGACCGCAGTGGCCCCCTCGGCCCGGGCCGCGGGGGAGGCGTGGGCGGCGTGCGGGGCGAAGAAGCCCAGCGTGTTGTACCCCCAGGCGTTCTCGCGCCGGGCCTCTCGCAGCCACCGCTCGGTGTCGAAGGCGTGCACGGGCAGGAGTTCGAGCGTGGTCACGCCGATCCGGTGCAGGTGCGCGATGGTGCTCTCGTGGGCGATGCCGGCGTACGTGCCGCGCAGGTCCTCGGGCACGTGCGGGTTCGACGCCGTCAGGGTCCGGACGTTCGCCTCGTACACGACCGCGCGGTCGAGCGGCGTCGTCGGCTTGACCACGCCGCCCCAGTCGAACGCGTCGTCGACGACCACGCTCGTCCACCGGGACGCCGCGCCCGGCAGGACGCCGCGAGCGTACGGGTCGAGCAGCGGACGCGTCGCGTCGAACCCGCCGCGGGCACCGCTCGGACCGTCCACGAGCAGGTGGTACGTGTCACCGGGTCGGACCCCGGGGACGGCACCGGCCCAGACGTCGTCGGACCGCGTCAGCGGGAACGTCCCGCGTCCGTCGACCACGACCGACACGGCCGTCGCCGTCGCGGACCGCACCGAGAAGCGCGGCACGTCGGCGTCCAGCCGGAACCCCGGGATCTCGTCGATGGCCGTCTCGTGCATGCCCCCAAGGGTACGAGGGCGCGCGGGTATCCTGGGAACGCTCGTTCAGAGGGGTGCAGATGCCGGTCTACCTCGACCACGCCGCGACGACGCCGATCCTGCCGGAGGCGCTCGCCGCGTTCACCGCTGCGCTCGGCACCGTCGGCAACCCGTCCTCGATCCACAGCGCGGGCCAGCGGGCGAAGATGCTGCTCGAGGACGGCCGGGCCGCCGTCGCGGCGTCGCTCGACGCCGACCCGGTCGAGGTCGTCTTCACCTCGGGCGGCACCGAGAGCATCAACCTCGCGGTGAAGGGCATGTTCTGGGCGCGGCAGCAGGACCGCCGTCGTCCGCGCATCGTCGTCCCCGGCGGGGAGCACCACGCGACGGTGGACACGGTGGCCTGGCTGGAGCAGCACGAGGGGGCGGTCGTCGACGTGGTCCCGTTGGACGTGCAGGGGCGCGTCGACCTGACGGCCCTGGAGGCGCGGCTCGCCGACGCCTCGGACGTCGCCCTGGTCACGTTCCTGTGGGCCAACAACGAGGTCGGCACGATCGCGCCGGTGTCGCGGATCGTGGAGCTGGCGCACGCCGCCGGCGTGCCCGTCCACAGCGACGCCGTCGCGGCCTACGGCCAGGTCCCGGTGTCGTTCGCGGCGTCCGGGCTCGACGCGCTGAGCGTCTCCGCGCACAAGATCGGCGGCCCGGTCGGCATCGGCGCGCTCGTGCTCGGCCGTCGTGCGACCGTCGAGCCGCTCATCCACGGGGGCGGGCAGCAGCGCCAGGTGCGGAGCGGGACGCAGGACGCGCCGGCGGCGGCGGCCTTCGGGGTCGCGGCGTCGATGCCGCACGCGGACGTCCGGGCACTGCGGGACCGCCTCGTCGCGGGCGTGCGGGCAGCGGTGCCCACGGCGGTGCTGATGGGGGACCCGGTCGACCGGCTCCCCGGCAACGCGCACTTCACGTTCCCGGGCTGCGAGGGGGACTCGCTGCTGTTCCTGCTCGACGCCGCCGGTGTCGCGGTGTCGACCGGGTCCGCGTGCCAGGCCGGCGTTCCCGAGGCCTCGCACGTCCTGCTCGCGATGGGGCTGTCGGAGCAGGACGCCCGGGGTGCGCTCCGCATCACGCTGGGGCACACCACGACCGGGTCGGACGTCGACGCGTTCCTGGCCGCGCTGCCGGACGCGGTCGCGCGCGCCGGAGCCGCGGGGATGGCGTCGAGGGAACCGCTCCTGGGGCGCTGACCGGTCCGCCGGGGCCGCACCGCGCCTCCCGGCCCGGCAGCACCGGTAGGATCGGTGATCATGGTCGAACTGGACTTCACCGAGCAGCTCTCCGCCCTCCGCGAGACCTTCGGCAACATCCGCTCGGTGGTCGACGTCGACCGCCTGCAGCGTGAGATCGCCGACCTCAGCGAGCAGGCCGGGGCCCAGGACCTCTGGGACGACGTCGAGCACGCGCAGCAGGTGACGAGCGCGCTCTCGCACCGGCAGTCCGAGTTGAAGAAGATCACCGACACCGAGCGGCGCATCGACGACCTCGAGGTGCTGGTCGAGATGGCGAACGAGGCCGACGACCAGGACTCCGCCGACGAGGCCGCCGCCGAGCTCAAGGCGATCCAGAAGACCATGGGCGACCTCGAGGTGCAGACGCTCCTCGACGGCGAGTACGACGACCGACCCGCGGTCATCACGATCCGCGCCGGTGCCGGTGGCGTCGACGCCGCGGACTTCGCCGAGATGCTGCTGCGCATGTACCTGCGGTACGCCGAGCAGCACGGCTACAAGACCACCGTGATGGAGACGTCCTACGCCGAAGAGGCCGGCATCAAGTCGGCCACGTTCGAGGTCGACTCGCCGCACGCCTTCGGCACCCTGTCGATCGAGGCCGGCACGCACCGGCTCGTCCGGATGTCGCCGTTCGGCGCCGCGGGCAAGCGCCAGACGTCGTTCGCCGCGGTCGAGGTCATCCCGCTCATGCCGGAGACCGAGTCGATCGACATCCCCGAGAACGACATCCGCGTCGACGTGTTCCGGTCCTCCGGCCCCGGCGGGCAGTCGGTCAACACGACGGACTCCGCGGTCCGGCTGACCCACATCCCGACCGGCACCGTGGTCTCGATGCAGAACGAGAAGTCGCAGATCCAGAACCGTGCGGCCGCCATGCGTGTGCTGCAGTCGCGCCTCCTGCTCCTCAAGAAGGAAGAGGAGAACGCGAAGAAGAAGGAACTCGCCGGCAACATCACGGCGAGCTGGGGCGACCAGATCCGCTCGTACGTCCTCGCGCCGTACCAGATGGTGAAGGACCTCCGGAGCGAGCACGAGGTGAACAACCCCTCAGCGGTGTTCGACGGCGACCTCGACGGGTTCATCAACGCCGGCATCCGCTGGCGCAAGCGCGGCGATGCGTGAGACGACGCGTCAGCGGCGGGCTCGCCGCGCCGGGGGAGCCTGCGACCCCGGTCGATGAAATCGAGCCGCGCGCCTCGGCTGGTTTGCGGTCGGGGCGACCTACCCTGATCCGGTCATGATCAAATTCGACCAGGTCACCAAGGTCTACTCGGGCAACCCGAGCCCGGCCCTCGACGCCATCTCGCTCGAGATCCTCAAGGGGGAGTTCGTCTTCCTCGTGGGCGCGTCCGGTTCCGGCAAGTCCAGCTTCCTCCGCCTCGTGCTGAAGGAGGAGAAGCCGTCGCGCGGGCAGATCCACGTGCTCGGGCAGCGCCTCGGCGCCCTGTCGTCGCGCAAGGTCCCGTACTTCCGCCGGAACCTCGGCGTGGTCTTCCAGGACTTCCGTCTCCTGCCGAACAAGAACGTGTTCGACAACGTCGCGTTCTCGCTGCAGGTGATCGGCAAGAGCAAGGGCTTCATCAGCGAGGCCGTCACCGACGTGCTGAAGCTCGTCGGGCTCGCGGGCAAGGCGACGCGCATGCCGCACGAGCTCTCCGGTGGTGAGCAGCAGCGCGTGGCGATCGCCCGTGCCGTCGTGAACAAGCCGGCGATCCTGCTCGCCGACGAGCCCACCGGCAACCTCGACCCGACGACCTCGGCCGGCATCATGGCGCTCCTCGAACGCATCAACCAGGGCGGCACCACCGTGCTCATGGCCACGCACGACGCGAGCATCGTGAACCAGATGCAGCGCCGGGTGATCGAGCTGTCGAACGGCACGATCCTGCGCGACGAGCAGTCCGGCGGCTACCAGACCCAGGCCGTCCCGATCCAGCGAGGCAACACCGTGTCGAACACCACCGGCATCCAGACCATCCCGGGGATCATCCGATGAGGCTCGGGCTCGTCTTGTCCGAGGTCGGCTCGGGCCTGCGGCGCAACGCGTCGATGGTCGTGTCCGTCGTCCTCGTGACCTTCATCTCGCTCACCTTCGTCGGCACCGCGATCCTGCTCCAGATGCAGATCAACCAGATGAAGGGGTACTGGTACGACCGGGCGCAGGTCGCCGTCTACCTGTGCACCGACACCGACACCACCGGCAACTGCACCGGCGCGAAGGCCACCTCGGACCAGCAGGCGCAGGTCAAGGCGCAGCTCGAGTCGTCGACCCTGAAGCCGTACATCGAGAAGTTCTACTTCGAGAACCAGCAGGACGCCTTCACCCGGTTCAAGCAGCAGTTCAAGGACTCGCCCGCCACCGAGTTCGTCAAGCCCGAGTACCTCAACGAGACCTACTGGGTGAACCTCAAGAACCCGTCGCAGTCCGACGTGCTCGTCGAGAGCCTGTCGAAGGTCGCGGGCGTGCAGAGCGTCGTCGACCAGCGCGGGTACCTGCAACCGATCTTCAACCTGCTGAACGCGTCGTCGTACACGGCCATCGGCATCGCGGCGCTCATGCTCGTCGCCGCCGTGCTGCTCATCGCCACCACGATCCGGTTGTCGGCGTTCAGTCGACGGCGGGAGCTCGGCATCATGCGGTTGGTCGGGGCGTCGAACCGGTTCATCCAGACGCCGTTCGTGCTCGAGGGGGTGATCGCCGCGGCCATCGGGGCGGTCCTCGCCGGCGGGGCGATCACGGCCGTGGTGTGGTTCTTCGTGCGGAACTACCTGGCGATCCGGTTCTCCGGGACGGCGTTCATCGGCATGGGGGACGCCGCGATCGTGGTCCCGTCGGTGATCGTGATCGGCATCGTGCTCGCGGGGCTGTCGGCCTTCGTCGCCATCCGCCGCTACCTCAAGGTCTGACGCGCGGCCGGCCGGCCCGGCCCGGCTCGGCCGGTCGGTGTTCTCACGCGCTGAGCGACACCTTACGTGCTCCGAGCGCCGTGAGGTGTCGCTCAGCACGAATGTTCCGGGCGTTCGGCACGGACCCGGGCACGGACGCAGCACGGGCGCGGCACGGGGCGGCGCGCCGGGAAGGTGCGGGACCGTCCGCGGGTTGGGTAGGCTGTAGGGCTGCGCATCCGCAGCGACCGCACGGAGGGAGACACGCATGGCGAAGGAACGCGGCGAGAAGATCGTGGCGACGAACCGTCGCGCGCGTCACGACTACCTGATCGAGGACACGTACGAGGCCGGCATGGTGCTCTCCGGCACCGAGGTGAAGTCCCTCCGCGAAGGACGGGCCTCGCTCGTCGACGGGTACGCCTTCATCGACGGCGGCGAAGCCTGGCTCGACGCCGTGCACATCCCCGAGTACACCGAGGGCACCTGGAACAATCACGCCCCCCGGCGCAAGCGGAAGCTGCTCCTCCACAAGCAGCAGATCGTGAAGATCTCGCACAAGACCGCGCAGGGCGGCTACACGCTCGTCCCGCTGCAGATCTACTTCCACGACGGCCGGGCCAAGGTGGAGATCGCGGTCGCGAAGGGCAAGCGCGAGTTCGACAAGCGCCAGGCGCTGCGCGAGAAGACGGACAAGCGCGAGGCCGAGCGGGCCATGCGCACCCGGAACCGCGTCGGCGAGTAGCGCTGTCGCACCTCGGTCGGCTAGACTGAGGGACTGCTCCGATCGGAGCATTGGCAACTCAACAGCGTGACAGCGGCTCGCACGTCCGGCCCGCATGGGGATGATCGGTTTCGACATTGCCTGTGTGCCGACGGGAAGCGGGCCGAGGACCCACGGTCATCTCGTGAACGATCCGTGGAAAACAACAAGTGCCAATTCCAAGCGCACTGACTTCGCTCTCGCTGCGTAAGCAGCCCAGCACATGAAGTCCGTCGGCCAGGTGACCGTCTTCTAACCTGAGTTCCGGCGTCATCCAGAGGACTTGCTGCACGGTTGCGCCCCAGGGCCGTGCGGGACTTGCACTGAGACTGGGCCCGTCGTCCTAGAAGCCGGTAGCAAAGGACGGGGCCGAGCAGAACGAACCATCCGGATACGCCCGTAGAAGACGTCGAATTGCAGCGATGGACGGGGGTTCGATTCCCCCCATCTCCACCATTCGCCGAACGTCGAGCCGCTGTCACGCACTGCCACCCGAACGCCCCGACACCGTCCCCGGACGGCGCCGGGGCGTTCGTCGTCCGGTCACCTGCCAGGACTACGATCCGCAGCAGGCGCGGGAACACGCCCGCGCCGCGAACGGGAGGTCAACGCGTGGTGCAGGAGATCGCGATCCGAGTCCGTCTGCGAGAGCAGGAGCGAGTGGTGCTCGCCGACTACGAGCGGGCGGTGGCCTCGGTCGCGACCGTCGCTGCGCTGTCCGCGTGGCTGCCGACGCCGGACGCTCGGTTGGTGATCCGCGGGCGTGGGGCCGAGCCGGTCCGCCTCGAGACGGTGACGTACGGCTCGGTGATCGAGATGCTCGTCGTGCTCGACCAGCGGTCCGCCGCGGTGGAGCGCGGTGCGGCAGCGATCGCTGCGCTCATCGAGTCCGTGCGCCTCGAGCACGTCGAGGACGACGTGTCGGGTGTGGCCGGCGAGCTCGACCGCCTCGACCGCTCGGCACCACGGGGTCGTTCGGTCGTCGAACGCTCGTTGCGCGCCTTCCTCGAGGGGGCTCGGGCCGACGTGCTCGCGCGGAGGACCACGACCCGCGTGCGGGCAGCCCAGGCGCTCGTCCGGCTCGCCGAGGACGGTGCGTCGCTCGTCGTCGAGCGGGTGGAGGACGCCCTCGCGCCGGTGCTCGACGAGCACGAGGTCGACGTCGTGGCCGACACCGGCAGCGCGGTCGTCGTCGAACCCGTCGACGGGCTGGAGTCGCCCGACGCCCGGTCCGTGCCGGTGCCGGTGCCGGCGCCCGCGCCCGCCGAGAAGGACAAGACGGACTCGAAGAGCAAGAAGCACAAGAACAAGTCGGACAAGAAGCAGGACGAGCAGAAGAAGTCAGACAAGAAGAAGTCGGACAAGAAGAAGTCGGACAAGAAGAAGTCGGACAAGAAGAGCAAGAAGAAGCCGGACAAGAAGTAGCCTGAGGGCTTGTACAGCACGTTTGTTTCCATTGTGTTAAACAATCCACCGAAAGCGCTGTCACGGTGCCAGAGTCGATGAGCGCAGCCCCCGTCCGAGGGGCGGCGCTCATCGACAGGAGCAACAGTGGCTACAACGACACAGGCGCTGCCGGACTCCGGCCTCAAGCGCAACGTCGGCTTCATCGGGCTCATCTGGGCCTCGACGGGGTCGATCATCGGCTCCGGCTGGCTCTTCGGTTCGCAGGAGGCCCTGAAGACCGCCGGGCCCGCCGCGATCATCTCGTGGCTCATCGGTGGCGTGGCGATCCTCGTCCTCGCACTCGTGCACGCCGAGCTCGGCGGCATGTTCCCGATCGCGGGTGGAACAGCGCGGTTCCCCCACATCGCCTTCGGCGGCATCGCCGGAGCCTCCTTCGGGTGGTTCTCGTGGTTGCAGTCGGTGACGGTCGCCCCGATCGAGGTCGAGGCGATGATCAAGTACGCGCAGCACTGGGAGTTCGCGCGCCCGTGGCTGCACACCGTCGTGATCAACGGTGAGACCCAGCAGCTGTTGACCGGGGCGGGCATCGCCGTTGCGATCGTGCTCATGGCCGTCGTCACGGTGATCAACATGCTCAGCGTGCGGATCCTGGCGAACACGAACTCCGCCGCCACCTGGTGGAAGGTCGCCATCCCCCTGCTCGTCATCATCGTGCTGGCGTTCAGCGGGTTCCACGGCTCGAACTTCACGGCGGCGAACGGCTTCATGCCCGAGGGGGCGAAGGGCATCCTGGCCGCCGTGTCGACGTCCGGCATCATCTTCGCGTTCCTCGGCTTCGAGCAGGCGGACCAGCTCGCCGGCGAGGCCAAGAACCCGAAGCGCGACATCCCGCGCGCCGTCATCGGCTCGGTGCTCATCGGGCTCGTGATCTACCTGCTGCTGCAGATCGTGTTCCTCGGCGTCCTGCGCTCCGACGCGATCCAGGGCTCGTGGGCGACCGCGGACTTCACGAAGTACACCGGACCGTTCGCGGACATCGCGATGGCAGCCGGCATCACCTGGCTCGCCGTGGTCATCTTCATCGACGCGATCATCTCGCCCGCCGGCACCGGCCTCATCTACGTGACGGCCACGAGCCGCATCTCGTACGGCCTCAGCCGCAACGGCTACTTCCCGAAGGCCTTCGAGTGGACGACGAAGCAGGGTGTGCCCTGGGTCGGCCTCATCGTGGCGTTCGTCGTCGGGTGCGCGTGCTTCGCGCCGTTCCCGTCATGGCAGGGGCTCGTCAGCCTGATCACGAGCGCGTCCGTCCTGATGTACGCGGGTGCACCGTTGGCCCTCGGCGCGTTCCGGAAGCGGATACCCGAGATCGAGCGGCCCTACCGGATGCCGGCCGCGTCGGTGCTGTCGCCGATCGCCTTCATCGTCGCGAACCTCATCATCCTCTGGACCGGGTGGGACACCGACTGGAAGCTCGGCGTCGCGATCCTCATCGGTGCCGTGGTGATCATCCTGAACAACGTGTTCCGGGGTGCCTCGAGCGTCCGCCCGCGCTGGGACTGGAAGGCGGCCCAGTGGCTGCTGCCGTACCTGGTCGGCATGGGGCTCATCGTGTTCCTCAGCGACTTCGGCCCGCTGACGAACCCGCTGTTCCCGCTGTGGGTCGACATCGTCGTCGTGGCGGTGTTCTCACTGGTGATCTACTACTGGGCGATCAACTCTGCGTCCGACCGCGACGAGATCCTCCGCACCGCCGAGGACGTCCGCGACGTCGAGGAGAGCGGCGTCGTGGAGCCGGTCCACCACTAGGACGCGCGTGACGGGGCGCGCGGCCTCAGAAGTCGAACAGGTTCTGCCGGATGCCTCCGGCGCCGTACTCCCGTCGCAGGAGCCCACGGCGCCGGAGCACCGGCACGAGGTCGCCGAGCATCCGGTAGACCTGCGCCGGGTGCAGGTCGCCCGAGAAGATGATGCCGTCGTTGTCGGCGTCCGCGCCGAGCTCCTCGATGAAGTCCGCGAACTCGTCGGCGGTGCCGACGAAGCCCTCGCGCGCGGACACCCGGCCCTTCCGGGCCTTGCGTTCGAGGAGCGTGCGCAGCGGTGCGTCGGGGGTGTCGCCGACGAGGCCGCGGATCGTCCCCGCCGACACGTGGTCGCCGAAGGTCCCGGCCGGGATCGGCGCATCGAGGTCGAGCGCGAGCAGGTCGGTCTCGGAGTCGCTCGACCAGGCGATCGCCGCGGTGCGGAGGTCGTCGTCGGACGGGTGGCGTGAGGCCTCGACGACGCGGTCCGCCTCGGCCGCCGACGACACGATCTCGGGCTTGAGGACGAACAGGATCCGCAGGGCGTCGGCGGTGCGTCCGGCGTCGGCCGCCGCGACGAGGACCCGGGCGCGGTAGTCTCGCACGGCCGCGACGGACAGCGGCGCGAGCGCGAGCTGGACGTCCGAGTGTGTCCCCGCGAACGACAGCCCGCGGCCGGACCCGCCGGGGGAGACCACGATCGGGTCGGCGTCGAGCGGCAGGGCGTTGAGCGGGCCGTCCGCGGTGAAGTAGGCGCCCTCGTGGTGGAACGCGTCGAGGGCGTCCCCGTCGGCGAAGTGCCAGTCGGAGCGGTCCCCGACGTAGCCGGAGCCCCACGAGTGCCAGAGCCGGCGGACGAGCTGCAGCCACTCCTCGGCGCGGTCGTACGCGGCGTCGTGCGGGAGCGGAGCGAGCCCGGCGTGCCGGGCGCTCCCGGTGTCGGTGACGACGTTGATGCCGAAGCGGTCGCCGGAGAGGTGCGCGAGCGTCGCGAACTGCCGGGCCGCGAGGTAGGGCGGGGTGAACCCCGCGTTCACGGTCGGGGCGATGCCGATGTGCGACGTCGCGGCGAACAGGTACGGCGCGAGGAGCAGCGGGTCGTGCTTCGGGCCGCCGTACGCCTGCCGGATCCGCAGGTCGAGCGTCGACGGGTTGCCGAGCGAGATCGCGTCCTCGGCGATGACGAGGTCCATGCCGGCCTGCTCGAGAGCGCGGACGGACTGCTGGTACAGGTCGGGCTTCGTCCAGTCGTGCCCCCAGTCCCAGTCGGACCGGCCCCACGCCTGCGGGCCGAACCCGCGCGAGAAGAAGTACCCGAAGTGCTGCAGTCCTGCCATTGCCTAGAGTTCCTCCGCGATCACGTGGTTGCCGGGGACGGCGTGTTCGAGGGAGGCGAGCTCCGAGTCGGAGCCGACCCGCGCCTCCTGGCCCGCCCCCGCGCCGCGCACCGCGGCGAACCCGCGCGACAGGTCGCGAACCAGGTCCGCGACGTCCTCGATGCCGACCGACAGGCGGACGAGGCCGTCGTCGATGCCCTGATCGGCGCGTTCCTGGGTCGTCTTGCCGGCGTGCGTCGTGGTGGCGGGGTGCAGGATCAGCGAGCGGACGTCACCGAGGTGGGTCATCCGGCTGAACAGCTGGACGCTGTCGATGAAGGTCCGCGCCGCGGCTTCGCCGCCGTCCAGCGTGAACGCGAAGACGGACCCGGCACCGCGCGGCAGGTAGCGCTGGGCGAGGTCGTGGAACGGACTGGAGGCCAGACCCGCGTAGTCGACGCTCGTCACCTCCGGCTGCTCCTCGAGGAAGGACGCGACGGCCAGCGCGTTCGCGCTGTGGCGTTCCACGCGCAGCGACAGCGTCTCGATGCCCTGGCGCAGCAGGAAGGAGTTGAAGGGGGAGGGCGTCGGGCCGATGCGCGAGGCGACGACGTCGCGTGCGAAGACGACGAACGCGCGGCTGCCGTACCGCTCGACGTAGCTCTCGCCGCCGAGCGACCGTTCCGGGCTGGTCAGGTGCACCCAGCGGTCCGGAGACGCCGACCAGTCGAAGGTGCCGCCGTCGACGACCACGCCGCCGAGTCCGGCACCGTGGCCGGAGAGGAACTTCGACGCGGAGTGCACGACGATGTCGGCGCCGTGGTCGACCGGACGAACGAGGTACGGCGTCGCGAGGGTGTTGTCGACGATGAGCGGCACACCCGCACGGTGCGCGGTGTCGGCGACGCCGGTGATGTCGAGGACGTCGTTCTTCGGGTTCGGGATCGTCTCGGCGAAGAAGGCCTTCGTGTTCGGGCGGACGAGTCGCGCCCACTCGTCGAGGTCGCGCTGGTCCGCGACGAAGTCGACCTCGATCCCGAGGCGTCCGAGGTTCTGCACGAGCAGGCCCTTGGTGCCCTCGTAGATGCTGCGCGCCGCCACGACGTGGTCGCCGGCCTGCAGGATGCCGAGGAACGCGACGGTGGCCGCGGCCTGCCCACTGCCCACCAGGATCGCCTCGACGCCGCGCTCGAGCAGTGCGACCCGGCGCTCGACGTCGGCGTTCGTGGGGTTCCCCAGCCGCGTGTAGGTGTAGCCGTCGTCGGTCCCGGCGAAGCGGTCGCGGGCCTGGTCGAAGTCGTCGAACAGGAAGCCGGACGACATGTGGATCGCCGGGACCCTCGCACCGTGGCCCTGGTCGGGCTGGAACCCGCCGTGCACCTGCTCGGTCGCGAAACCGTGCGCCTCGTCCGTCACGGGACACCTCCTGCCGTCGTCGTGCCGGTACTCTCGCAGGCTTCGGTCGGCGCCACCGGATTGCGGCGTCCCGTTACGGCGGGTCCCGCGCACACCCGGTGCGGCCGGACTGGCAGGGTGGGGGCATGGTGGACGAGGACGCGACCCTGATCATCCGCGACGTGCGACCGTGGGGCGGGGAACGCGCCGACGTGGTCGTCGCCGGCTCCCGCACCACCGCGGTCACACCCCCGGGCACCGTCCCGGCCGGCAGCGCGACCGAGGTGCAGGGCCGTGGGCAGCTCGCGCTCCCCGGGCTGGTCAACACGCACGCGCACGTCGACAAGAGCTGGTGGGGCCACCCGTGGGAGTCGTACGGCGGCGAGGGCGGGACCGAGGGCCGGATCGCTCACGAGCGAGCCCGGCGTGACGCCCTCGGGATCCCGGGCGAGGCCGTCGCGACCAGGGTCCTGCGGGAGTCGCTCCGCACCGGCACCACCCGGGTGCGCACCCACGTGGACGTCGACCTCGGCGTCGGACTCCGGGGCATCGAGGCCGTCCGCGCCGCCGGTGCAGCGCTCGACGACGCGGTCGAGCTGTCGATCGTGGCGTTCCCGCAGGACGGCGTGCTCCGGCGCCCCGGCGTGCTCGACCTGCTGCGCCGCGCGGCGGAGGGCGGAGCGGACCACATCGGCGGCCTCGACCCGTCGCTCATCGACCGTGACCCCGTCGGTCAGCTCGACGGCCTGTTCGACATCGCCGCCGAAACCGGGTGCGGGATCGACGTCCACCTGCACGAGCCCGCCGAGCTCGGGGCGTTCTCGTTCGACTTGATCCTCGACCGCGTCGAGCGGCTCGGCATCGCGCCCGGGAGGGTCAACGTCGCGCACGGCTTCGCGATCGTCGACGTCGACCCGGTCCGGCGCCGCGACCTGCTCGCCCGGATGGCGGGCCTCGGGGTCACGATGACGACGGTCGCACCGGTGCGCATGCAGCAGCTGCCGCTGCACGAGTTCGACGACGCCGGGGTGCGGTTCGGCTTCGGCACCGACGGCATCCGCGACCTGTGGAGCCCCTACGGTGACGGCGACCTGCTCGGCATCGGGTGGCAGTACGCGCGGGCCGGCGGGGTGGTGCGGGACGAGGACCTGGTGCGAGTGGTCGAGATCGCCTCGCGCGACGGCGCACGGTTCGTCACGGACGAGGAGCACGACATCGTCGCCGGTGCGCGCGCGGACGTCGTCCTGATCGACGCGGAGAACCCGATGGACGCGCTGGTGCGCCGTGTGCCGCGGTCCCTCGTGGTCGCAGGCGGACGGGTGATCGACCCGGCAGAGCTGGCGCAGCACCCCTGGGAGTAGCGCGGTGCGCGGTGGCTGGTGGGCGGCCGCGCGGTTCGCGCGGTGATCGCGACACTGCACTCGTCGATCGACGCGCGCGACGTCGGAAGGTGCGCAGGCATCGGACGGGAGGCGCGGGTCGGCGCCGCCCCGCGCCTCCCGTCCGGTGTCAGTCGCGGTGCGCGACCGTGGCGACGACCGCGGCCAGGCGTGCGGGCAGCCCGGGCGCGAGGCCCTCGGGCAGTGCGTCGAGGGCGAACCACCGGACGTCGTCGCTCTCGTCGCTGACGGTGGTCGCCCGGGCGGGGTCGACCACGGCGACGAAGCCGACGTCCCAGTGCGCGGCGCAGGCGAAGCCGCCGTGCAGGTCGTGACGGTCGAGGTCCGCGAGACCCCGGTCGAGCAGGTCGAGGTCGGCGATGCCCGACTCCTCGCGGGCCTCGCGGCGTGCGGCGTCGGCGAGGTCGCGGTCGTCCGGTTCGAGGTGTCCACCGAACTGCACCCAGAACCGGCCCTTGCGGTGCAGGCACAGCAGCACGCTCCCGAGGTCGGGCGAGAACACGAAGCACGACGCGGTGAGGTGCTCCGGGCCGCCGTCGCGTCGGAGTGCCGCGTCGCCGTGGGCTCGCACGAACGCGAGGAAGCGGTCGCGGTCGGGCACGGGCACGGGCACGGGCGCGGGCGTGTGCGTGTCGGCGAGGGCGGCGATCACGTCGTCGAGGTGCATCGTGCCATCGTCCCATCGGTCGTTGCGTGCGCGGGGTTGCGACGACGTCGATGTCGTACGACAGCGGTGTTGTCGCCGATGCGCGCGTGCAACTGTTGCGTGCGCTGGGGTGCGACATGGCCGATGTCGTACGACAGCGATGTTGTCGTACCGAGTCGGCCCCGCGCGGCCCCGCCCAGCCCCGGCCCCGCGCTCCCGCCGCACGCGTCAGACGAGCGCGCGCACCCCGTCGGACACGGTCGACCAGACCTCGAGCAGCGGGCCGCGGCAGAGCCACACGGCCACGGCGTTCACGACGAGGAACAGCACGAACCACACCGTCGCCGGCACCCGCATCTCGGCCGCGGCGATGTGGAAGTCGGTCTGCACACGGGCACCGGTCGCGAGCCACCGGGCGACCTGCACCACCGACCGCAGCCCGTCGACGACGAAGAACGCGCCGACCGCCGCGACCACGAGCACGGTGGTCTCCGACGGACGGAGCGCCACCCAGAGCGCGAGGGCGTCGAAGCCGAGCACCACGAGGATCCCGAACCAGTTCCGCACGAAGCAGAGCGCGACGAGCCCGACGACACCGAGGACCACGACGGGCAGCCACCTCGACCCGTGCAGCACCCCGGTCACGAGCAGCACGCCCGCCCAGAGCGGCGCGCTGTACCCGGCGTACAGGTTGAGGATCCGCACGAGCCAGCGGATCCCGCCCGGCACCCGGCCGAGCTGGACCCAGGCCTCGCCGGACCCGTCCGGGTGGAGCTCGATGCGCCGGATGCGCCCGCCGAAGGGCACGACGACGACGGCGTGCCCCACCTCGTGCGCGATGGTCGCGGCGATGCGCGCCACGCGACCGACGAACGGCACGAACGGCAGGAGCGCGCCGACGAGGAGCGCGACGACGACGAGGGGTGGGGCTGCGGTGGTCAAGGATTAATGATCGCAGCACCCTCCGTGGAGAACCCGGCAAGACCCTGGGGGAGCGACGGCGGCGCCAACGTCGCGGCGATCACGATGATCGTCGCGACGATGGCGAGCGCCGTGAGGACGGCGAGGAACACCGTCAGGCGGTTGAAGCGCGTGTGCCTGGCTATTCGACCGTCACCGACTTGGCGAGGTTCCTCGGCTTGTCCACGTCGCACCCGAGCTGGAGGGCGAGTTCGCGGGCGAGCATCTGCAGGGGGACGACGGCCTCGAGCGGGCCCCACGGCGCGGTCGCACGACCCCAGGCGAGGTCGCCGACGACGCGACGACCGAGCGCCGGGATGTCCGACCCCTCGCCGCCGATCGTGATGACGAACCCGCCGCGGGCCCGGACCTCGGCGATGTTCGCCCGGAGCCGGTGGTCACCGTGGTCGACGACGACCACGGGGGTGCCCTCGTCGACGAGGGCGAGCGGGCCGTGCTTCAGCTCGCCGGCCGGGTACGACTCGGCCCACCGGTAGCTGAGCTCCTTGAGCTTCAGGGCACCCTCGGCGGCGTACGGCAGTCCGGCACCGCGCCCGAGGAAGAGGAAGCCGGTCGCGTCCTTGACGCTCGACACGAGCAGCGGGATGCGGTCGGCGGCGATCGCCGCGGCGTGGTCGAGGCGTGCGGGGAGGTCGGTCAGCTCGCCGACGAGCGCAGCGGCGCGTTCGCCGTCGATCCGTCCGGAGGCGACGAGCGCCGAGATCACCGCGGCGACACCGACGACGACCTGGGCGGTGAACGTCTTCGTCGCCGCGACGCCGATCTCCGGACCGGCGTGGCAGTCGAGCACCGCGTCCGCCCGCCGGGCGAGGGACGAGTGCACATTGTTCGTGAGCGCGAGCACCGGGTGCCGGTCCTCGAAGCGGTCCAGGGCGCGGAGGACGTCGGCGGTCTCGCCCGACTGGCTGATGGCGACGACGAGCGTCCCCGGTCCGAGCACCACCTGGTCGGCCTCGCTCGCGACGACGATGTCGGTCGGGACGCCGCCGATGCTGCGGAGCGCGGTGGCGATCACCTGCCCGGCGTTCAGGGAGGTGCCGCACGCGACGATGGCCAGCCGGTGGAAGCCGGGGAGGCCGAGGCCGACCCACGAGCTGCCGTCCGCTGCCCCCCGTGCGAGCCGGTCGAGGAGCGAGGCGACGACCTCGGGCTGCTCCTCGATCTCCTTCGCCATGTGGTCCGGGTGCTCGCCGAGGTCGAGCGCGGTCGCGGCGAAGGGCGACGGCGTCGGGAACGGCACCGGGACGGTCACGCCGGAGGACGACCAGGTCCAGGCCTCACCGAGTTCGACGACGTCGCCGTCGCGGAGCGCCACGAACGTCTCGCACCACTCGGCGACGGCCCCGATGTCGCTCGCCACGAAGTCGCCGCGGGCCGAGCGGGCGACGACGAGCGGGGAGCGTTCGGCGGCGACGACCATGCGGCCGTCCCGGGCGTCGAGGACGACGATCGCCCACGAGCCCTCGAGCTGCGCGGTCGCGATCTGCACCGCGAGCATGACGTCCGGGTCCACCGCGAGCGCCCGCTCGACGAGGTGCGCGATGACCTCGGAGTCGACGTCCGACGAGAACACGTGTCCCTGTCGTTCGAGCGTGGCACGGAGCCGGTCGGCGTTCTCGACGATCCCGTTGTGCACGATGCTGATCCGTCCGGAGCAGTCCGCGTGCGGGTGGGCGTTCGTCTCGCGCACCACGCCGTGCGTCGCCCACCGGGTGTGCCCGATGCCGATCCCCGTCAGCGCGTCGCCGGACCGCGCGGCGACGAGCGTGCGCAGGTCACCGACGCGGGACACCGACCGGATGGTCTCGGTCCCGCCGTGGGCGGTCCGGACGGCGATGCCCGCCGAGTCGTACCCGCGGTACTCGAGGCGTTCGAGTCCGTCGAGCAGGTAGGGGGTCGCGTCGCCGGCGACGCGGGCAGCGATGATGCCGCACATCTTCGGGTCCCTTCGGGTGGGGAGGAGCAGCTCGGGTGGGGGAGGAGCCTTGCGGCACCGACCGCCGTCGGGTCTGCCGTGCGTCCGGTCCGCCGGCCCGGGCCGCCGCCCGTCCTCGGATCAGGCGAGGACGGACGACGGCGTTCGTGGGCCGACGGTTCGGGTACCGGACGGGGTACCACGGGCTGGCTCCCGGGGGAGCACGGCGGTCGGTGCACCAGAAGCATCACCCGCGGTCGGTGACACGGCAACGGTCGTCGCCTCCTCTTGCGGTTCACCGCGTGCGGTCCTCCGTTCGGGGGACAGCGCGTGCGGAGTCCCGCAACCCGTATCGACGGCCCGCACCGACGACGAACGGGAGGCGCGGTGCCAGCTGGCACCGCGCCTCCCGTCCTGTGGGGGTCCTGTCCGGACTACGTGAGCAGCGCGACCAGGTGCGAGCGTGACCGCGCGCCCACCTTGCGGTAGATCTGCGTCAGCCGCAGCTCCACCGTCCGCTGCGACATGAACAGCGACGAGGCGATCTCGCGGTTGCGGTACCCCTCCGTCACCTTCTGCACGACGGCGCGCTCCTCCGCGGTGAGCGAGGTGAGCACCGCCGAGGCGTCCGGCGCGCTGCGCGGCGTCCCGGGCAGCTGTGCGGAGAGGACCGGACCGGAGCGGACCGACGACGGCGAACCGAAGACCGGCATCGCGACCGTCGCCGCCGGGGTGGCGAGCGGACGCCGGAGCCCCGCCGCCTCGTACGCCGCCGCAGCGGCCGCGCCGAGACGCGGACGCTCCGTCGGGCTCCCCACCGCAGCGAGCGCCGCGAAGGTCCGAGCACGCTCGAACTGCGAGTCGTGCGGCTGGAACAGCTCCAGGGCGCGGCGACGGGCGGTGTCACGGGTGGTGTCGTCCGCCACGAGCGCGAGGCTCCGCGCCAGCACCAGGGCGCCCCAGCGGGACGGACGGGCGTGGTGGTCCGCCGCGAGCCGGGCCGCGATGGTCCGGGCGTCGTCGATGCGGTCGAGGCGCGTGTACGCCTCCACCAGGTCGCCGAGGTGCCGGAGCACCGCCGGGTTCCGCAGCGAACGACCGATGGCGTCGGCCGCCTCCAGCGAGGCCACGGCCTCGTCGAGCCGACCGTCGAGCAGGAGCACCCGGCCACGCAGGGCGTGCAACTTGGCGGTCGCACCCCACAGACGGTTCGTGGAACGCTGCGCGAGGCACCGATCGATGACTTCCAGCGCCTCGGGGGACCGCCCCTCGGCGAAGTGCCGCCACGCGAGCGCGATGGCACGGGACGGCTCGCGGAGCCGCTCCACCACCGACGAGCCGGCCTCCCACACGTCGATCGCGCGGAGCGCCTGCCGGAAGTTCCCGGAGCGCACCTCGTTCTCTGCGGACAGGTAGCGCGCCGCCTCGGTCCAGACCGGCATGGCCTCCTGGCCACGGGCGAGCACCAGGGCGAACACCCGGCGGGCGCTGCGGTACCGCTCGGCGATGCTCAACGCGTGGGCGAGGAGCAGCAGCGCCGGGTCGGACATGCCCACCAGCGTCGTGGTGGACAGCCCGTCGTGCAGGGCGGTGTCGGCCGGGAGGGTCCCGTCGACCGCGGCGATGAGCTCGTGCGCGGTCTCCGTGATCTCCCGGGTGTGCGCCGATGCCGACCGCCGGAGCGGTTCGGCCCGGGCGAGCAGGTCGCGGGCGTGGTCGAGTTCCCAGGCCTCGGCCCGGAAGCAGGCGACCATCGCGAGGAGCCCCGCGAGTGCGTCCGCCTCGGCCGCGTTCTCCGGGTCCACCGGCACGAGGAGCTCGTCCGCGTGCACCGCGTCACCGCTGAGGTACTGCACCGAGTACGACAGCCGGAGCCGCCGGGTCTCGTCCGCGGTCGAGCGGAACGGCCGGATCGCGGCGAGGTACCGCGCCGCGAAGCCGAGCAGTCGGTTCGCGAGCAGCGCCTCGGCGACACCGAGGAGCGCGACGTGCTCGTCCTCGTGCCCCGAGCCGATGTGCAGTGCGCGCTCGGTGAGCACGACCGCGGCCTGGGCGTTGCCGTCCACCACGTACGAGCGGGCCGCACGCAGCAGCGCGACCACGTCGGGGACGTCGTCGACGAAGCTGCGGTGCCACGCCGCCGCACGCGGGTCGGACTCGGCGCTCGCCGCGGCGAGCTCGGTGTGTGCGGCACGACGGTCCCGGGCGGGCATCCGCCAGTACAGCGCGGAACGCACCAGGGGGTCGCGCACGGTGACGGTCTGTCCCTTGACGGAGACGAGTCCGGCGTGGGCGAGGTCGTCGAGCTCGTCGCGGTCCCAACCACTGGTCTTCGCCACGGGGACGAGCGCCAACCGCGCCAGGACGTCCAGATCTCGTCCTGCTGCGGAACCGAGCGCCAGGGCCGCGATGGCCTCGGTGGTCGGGGTGGGTCGGAGCGGCAGCACGAGCGGCTCGGAGCCGTTCAGCTGCTCGCGGCTGAGCACGGCGAGCTGCTCGCGCAGCGCGCCCGGGTTGCCACCGGTCTCCTCGGCGAGGACGGCGAGGACGCCGTCGTTCGCCTCTTCCGGTGCCATGGCACGGGCGAGCACGAGTGCCTCGTCCGCCGGCAGCGGTTCGATCCGGAGCGTCGGCAGGGCCGCGAGCGGTCCGTCCGACGGCACGGTGCGGACCGTGGCCACGACGCGGAGTGCGGTGCCGGCGAGCCGGGACGCGAGGAACGCGATGAGCTCCTGGCTCTCCACGTCCATGCGGTCGAGGTCGTCGATCAGCACGAGCGTCGGCGGCAGGGTCAGGGCGTGCACGGCGTCGAGGAAGTCGTGCGCCGCTGCCAGCCCCGGCGTCTGCCGGTCGGTGGGTGCGCTCCCCTGGAGGAGGTGCGCGATGTGGGCCGTCGCACGCGGATCGTCGAGTGCGGTGAAGAGCGAGGTGACGCCGGCCAGTGGCCAGTGGGACTCGCTCCCGTTCACACCGACGCGCACGACGGGGAGGGAGACGCGGTTGGACACCGCGTCGAGGACGCTGCTGCGTCCGGAACCAGGGTCGCCGACGACGACCATCGCGGACTCACGAGGGAGTACAGCGAGGGTCGCGATCCGGTCGACCTCGAGACGGCGACCGGTGAGTGCCATGACTCACCGGCCTCCGGGTCCGGAAGCGGATGCAGCGGAGGAGAAGGACCGGTCGGAGGCACGGCGGGTGACCGCGCGCAGAGCCGGACGTGGGGCACGCAGGGAAGAACGCGCGCCGGAGCAGTCGGATTCGGAATGCGGATGACGAGTGAGGGTGCACTCGGTTCCGCTCGGGAACGATGAAGTCATCGTCTGTATCACCCCTCGGGTTAGGGTCTTCGGACGAAGCACGACCGGTCTGGCGGGCCGTTCGGAGCTAGGGACTCCGACGCGGTTCCTGACCTGTCGCCTGGAAGCAAGATAACTCAGGTTCTGGCCGCGGTGGCCGTTCCCCGCAATCCCTTGTCCACCGTCCGTGTCCCCAGTCCGGGGGGCCGTGTGCCCCGCTCGGGGGTGGTTTCGCGCTTGACGTCGGCGGATCGCGGTACGAGATCGGGGTACATCGGGCGTCCGTCGTCGGGTGGACCGGTGGGTGGGGGTTGGGTGGGCGGGCGGGTCGGTCGGGCGGGCCGACTCGGAACGACATTGTCGCTGTCGTGCGACATCGACGTTGTCGACCGCGCGCGGCCGCAACTGTTGCGCGCGCGGTGCAGCGACGAGACCGCTGTCGTGCGACATCGACGTTGTCGTACCTCGGCCCGCGCAACAGTTGCACGCGCTGGACGGTCTCCGCGGTCAGCGGCGGATGACGTCGACCACGGCGTCGTGCACGAGGCCGTTCGTCGCGAGCGCACTGCCGTGCCAGGGGCCGGGGTCGCCGTCGAGCGAGGTGAAGCGCCCGCCGGCCTCCTCGACGATCGGCACGAGCGCCGCCATGTCCCACGGCTTCAGGTCGGGTTCGCCGGCGACGTCGAGGACGCCCTCGGCGACGAGCATGTACGACCACATGTCGCCGTAGGCCCGGGTGCGCCAGACCCGTCGGGAGAGCGTGACGAGGGCGTCGAGGCGGTCGTCGTCGTCCCACTGCTGGATGCTGTTGTAGCTGAGGCTGGCCTCGGCGAGGGAGTCGACGCCGGACACGTGCAGGGGGCCGTCGAAGGAGTGCGCACCGAGGCCCTCGGCCGCCCACCAGCGCTTGCCGAGGGCCGGCGCGCTCACGACGCCGAGGACCGGCCGGCCGTCGACCGCGAGGGCGATGAGGGTCGCCCAGACCGGCACGCCGCGCAGGTAGTTCGCGGTGCCGTCGATCGGGTCCACGACCCACTGGCGGTGTCCCTCGCTGACGGCCTCGGCCCCGGTGTCGGCCGTGGTCTCCTCGCCGAGGAACGCGTCGTCCGGGCGTTCGGCACGCAGGCGCTCGCGCAGTGCCCGCTCGACCGCCTGGTCGGCGTCGGTGACGTGGGTGCTGTCGGCCTTCTTCGACACGTGCAGGTCGGCGGCGCGGAACCGCTCGAGGCTGATCGCGTCGGCGGTGTCGGCGAGGGAGCGGGCGAAGTCCAGGTCGGCGCTGAGGTCCACGGACGCCAGCGTAGCGGCCTACGCCGCCACGACCTCCTCCTCCTCGAGGGCGGTCACCTCGCGCTCGCGGGCGATGCGGGCACCGCGGGCGACGAGCCCGTGCACGACGACCGCGAGCAGCACGGCCGCGGCGAGCCACAGGGCCAGGACGAGCGACGAGCGGCCGAGGGAGGCGCCGGGGAAGTACTGCAGGTCCTGGGCGGCCTGCAGCCAGGCGGCACCGCTCCAGAACGCGTTGAGCCCGGCGAAGAAGCCCGGCTGGAACGCCGGCTGGAAGATCCCGCCGGACGACGTGAAGTTCAGCATGACGAACAGCATCGTGAGGATCGGTGTGGTCCAGCGGCCGAGCAGCGGGTGGAGCCCCACGCCGAGCGCGACGATGATCGCGTCGTACATCCACGCGAACAGGAAGACCTCCCACCGGTTCGTCGTGATGATCCCGTACAGCGGACCGGCGATGAGGATCCCGATGCCCGCCACCACGCCCGCAGTGGCCAGGCCGACGACGGCGGTCCAGAGCGGGCGGAGTCGGGTGGCGAAGGCGGCGACGGCGATCGCGGACGCGTAGCCGCCGACGCTCAGGGCGACGAGCAGGAAGAACAGGCCCTGCCCGGTGGTGTCCTGGTCGCCGGCGGGCACCACGTCCTGCACGGTGAAGGGCAGGTGCGACCGGTACGCGATCGGCATGAAGATCTTCTGCGCCGCGCTCGCGGTGGTCTCGGACGCCGCGGTCGAGACGTAGAGGGTCGCGCCGGTCGCGGTGGGGGCGTAGACGGCGGCGAGGTCCCGGTCGCGCACCTGGCGCTCGGCCTCGGCGGTCGACGCCACCACGTGCGTCACGAGCGCGCCGTCCGACTCGTCGGTGACGGTCTGGGCGAACACCTGGGTCGCCGCGCCCTGTCCGACGATGCCGACGGGGAGGTCGTGCGGCGTCGGGGCGTGGAAGGCGCCGAGGTAGGCCAGTCCCATCCCGACCGCGAGGAAGAGGGGGACGAGGATGTGCGAGCCGAACCCGAGCAGGGTGCGGCCGAGGTGCTGCGGTCGGAGGGCGGACGGACCGGCAGGGCGGCGCGTGGCCCTGGGGGACCGGGGCGCCGCGTGGGCGTGCGGCTGGGCGGGGGTGGTGTGCACGTGCGACGTCGTCGTCGTCATGGGGGAGGACGGTGCGTCGACGGCGGAGGTCGGCGCAAAGTTGTACTTTGCAACTTCAGACACGAAGGGCAACTGTACAACGTCGGTGCAGACCTGTCGACCCGGGCGGGGCCGTGCGCGGTCCTACTCGGTACCCGGGTCCTCGGCGCCCATGCCCGTGAGCAGTGCGCGGAACGAGTCGAGCCGCTCGACCCCGGTCGGGCCGAGTTCGCCCGCCTGCACCCGGTCGACGATCTCCCAGTCGTGCGCCTGGTCGAGGGGGATGCCGTCCGCCGGCTCCCGGACGGGGACCGCGTGCGAGGCGAACGCCCGGAAGACGTTGGCGGGGTCGACGTGGCCGAGGCCGAACGAGCGGACCCCGGGGGTGTCGATGATCCAGCCGCCGTCGCGGACCCGCAGCGCGATCGACGACGACGAGGTGTGGCGACCGCGACCGGTCACCGCGTTGACGACCCCGGTCGCCCGGGACGACCCGGTCAGCGCGTTCACGAGCGTCGACTTGCCGACGCCCGAGTGCCCCACGGTCACAGTCACCCGGTCGTCGAGGACCTCGTGCAGGGCCTCGAACGGGACGTCGTCGGACCGGCTCGTCACGATCCGCAGGTCGAGGCAGTCGAAGTGTGCGAGGAACGCGGTCGGGTCGGCGAGGTCCGTCTTCGTGATGCAGAGGATCGGGTCGAGGCCCGCGTCGAACGCCGCCACCAGGTACCGGTCGATGAGGCGTGTCCGGGGTTCCGGGTCGGCCGCAGCGACGACGACGAGCATCTGGTCGGCGTTCGCCACGATCACGCGCTCGACGTCGTCGGTGTCGTCGGCGCTCCGTCGGAGCAGGGTGGTCCGCTCGGCGACCTTCACGATGCGCGCGAGCGAGCCGGCGTCCCCGGAGACGTCGCCGGCGAGCGACACGTGGTCGCCCGTGACGACCGACTTCTTGCCGAGCTCGCGGGCCTTCGTCGCCGTGATCACCCGCTCGTCGTCCGCGCCGGAGGCCACCAGGACGCCGAACCGCCCGCGGTCGACGTTCGTCACCCAGCCGGTGGGGGCGTCCTCGTACGTCGGGCGGACCTTCGTGCGCGGGCGGTTGCCCTTCGGGTTCGGTCGGACGCGCACGCTCGACTCGTCGTACTGTCCGTACGGCTCGTCCGCGTCGGAGTCGTCACCGTCGACGTCGTCCCACCAGCTCATCGTCTCAGGCCCCCGCGTCGCCGGTCGCGACGAGCGCCGCCCACAGCTCGGGGAACTGCGGCAGGGTCTTCGCGGTCGAACCGATGTCGTCGACAGCCACGCCGTCGACGACGAGCCCGACGATCGCCCCGGCCGTCGCCATCCGGTGGTCGTCGTACGCGGCCCAGGCGCCGCCGTGGAGTGCGGCAGGCTCGATCCGGAGGCCCTCGGCGCGTTCGTGCACCGAGCCTCCTGTGCCGTTGAGGTCCGCCGCCAGGGCGGCGAGGCGATCCGTCTCGTGCCCACGCAGGTGGCCGATCCCGTCGATCTCGGACGGGCCGTCGGCGAGGGCCGCGAGCGCGACGAGCGCGGGCGCGAGCTCGCCGCCGCGGCTCAGGTCGAGCGCGAGGCCGGGCAGGGAGGCGCCGCCCCGCACGCCGACACCGCCGTCGAAGACGAGGTCGGCGCCGTCACGGGTCACGGTCGCGCCCCACCGGGGCAGGAGCGTCTCCAGGTCGGCACCGACCTGGGTCGTGGCCGTCGGCCAGGTCCGGATGCGGACCGTCCCGCCGGCGACGAGCGCCGCGGCGGCGAACGGTGCGGCGTTCGACAGGTCCGGCTCGATGGTCACGTCGCGTGCGGCGATCGGGCCGGGGTGCACGACCCACTCGCCGACCGCGGGTTCGTCGACGCGGACGCCACGGGCACGCAGCGCGGCGACGGTCATCTCGATGTGCGGCATGCTCGGCAGGCGGTCGCCGACGTGCGTGAGGTGCAGCCCCTCGTCGAAGCGCGGTGCCGAGAGCAGCAGCCCGGAGACGAACTGGGACGAGGCCGATGCGTCGATCGCGAGCGACCCGCCGCGGACCGACCCGGTACCGGTGAAGGAGAACGGCATGGCGCCGCCACCGTCGTCGGTGACGTCGACACCGAGGTCGACGAGGGCCTGGATGATCGCGTGCATCGGGCGCCTGCGGGCGTACGGGTCCCCGTCGATCGTGACCGGGCCGACGGCGAGGGCCGCGAGCGGCGGCAGGAAGCGCATCACGGTGCCGGCGAGACCGCAGTCCACCCGGACGTCGCCGTGCATCGCCGCCGGCGTGATCCGGAGGTCCGGGCCGTAGGGGTTCGGGGTCTCGCCGAGGCCGGGGGCGACCTCGTCGACACCCACGCCGAGCTGGCGGAGGGCCTCGACCATGAGCGCCGAGTCCCGCGAGTGCAGCGGCAGCCGGATGGTGGACGGACCGTCGGCGAGGGCCGCGAGCACGAGCTCGCGGTTGGTGAGCGACTTCGACCCCGGGAGCGACACGTCACCGCGCAACGGACCCCGCGCGAGCGGTGCGGTCCAGGGCTCGGTCGGGGACTGGGAATGCGTCGTGACTGCCATCGGTTCACAAGGGTACTGAACGCACCGGGAGGATCAGTGGCGACAGCGACACTCGTACGACCGCGGACGACCATGCCCGCCGTGCCGACGACGCTCGGGGGCACGCTCGGCCTAGACTCGACGGCGATGACGACCGACGAACCGCACGCAGCACCGCACGACCTGGTCGAGGAGACCGAGGCGCAGCTCGACGCGGTGTCCGACGAGGCCGAGCTGCGCGACGACGCAGCCGACGAGCACGACGCAGCGGACGCGGACGACGCGACCGACGAGGTCGTGGCGCTCGGGCAGGACGACACCGCCGACGCGGTCGTGGACGCGAAGACGGTCTCCGAAGCCGAGCTGCGCGCCCTCTTCGAGGACCAGGCGCTCCCCTTCATGGACCAGCTGTACGGCGCGGCGATGCGGATGACCCGCAACCCGGCCGACGCGTCCGACCTCGTGCAGGAGACCTTCGTCAAGGCCTTCGCCGCGTTCCGGCAGTTCCGGCAGGGTACGAACCTCAAGGCCTGGCTGTACCGGATCCTCACGAACACGTTCATCAACACGTACCGCAAGAACCAGCGCAACCCGTACCAGGGCACGATCGACGAGCTCGAGGACTGGCAGCTGGGCGGCGCGGAGAGCGTGACGCAGTCGATCTCGGCGCGCTCCGCCGAGGCCGACGCCATCGACCACCTGCCGTCCTCCGCCGTGAAGGACGCGCTGCAGGCCATCCCCGAGGACTTCCGGATGGCCGTCTACTTCGCCGATGTCGAGGGGTTCTCCTACCAGGAGATCGCCGACATCATGAAGACCCCCGTGGGGACGGTCATGAGCCGCCTCCACCGTGGCCGCCGGCTCCTCCGCGGGCTCCTGGCCGACCACGCACGTGAGACCGGCATCGTCCCGGACGCAGCGTCGACGGCGACGATGCGCGGACGAGGCCGGAAGGTTGCCGCGGCGTCGAGCCGCGTCGAAGGGAAGGAAGCGCGATGAGCGGCTGCGACTGCTCGAAGGCGAAGGCCGAGCTCGAGGAGTTCCTGCACGGGGAGCTCTGCCGCGAGGACGCGGCGGACATCCGTGAGCACATGGAGGACTGCGAGGACTGCACGACCGAGCACCGCGTCGGCGTCGTCCTGATCGAGACGGTCCGTCGCGCGTGCAAGGAGACCGCGCCCGAGGAACTCCGCACGGAGATCCTCGCCCGCATCCGACTGGAGCAGGCCACCCACTGAGCGTCCTGGCAGCCGTCGTCACACGGGCGGGGCTGTCGGTAGTGTCGCGGGCATGACCCTCTCCGTCGAGTCGATCACCACCTGGTCCGACACGGACGTCTCCGACGTCGCCGCCCTCGTCCGCCTGCTCGGCCACGAGGTCGACGACGCCGCGATGCGTGCCCGCCTCGAGCGGCTCACGCCCGAGGCCGGGCACCGGACCTGGCTGGTGCGGGACGACGACGGTCGCGCGATCGCCGTCGCCGGCGCCCAGGTCACGTGGGCGTACGCCAGCGACGAGCCGACCGCGCAGCTGCTGCTCATGGTGGTCGACGAGTCGGCCAGGAGGCTCGGCACGGGTTCCGCACTCATCGGCACCTTCGAAGCGTGGGCGGTCGAGCAGGGCGCGCGTCGCCTCAGCGCGGTCAGCGCCGCGGCCACGGACAGCGCGCACCGCTTCTACCAGAAGCGCGGCTACCACGACGCCGGGGTGCGGTACACGAAGCTCCGGTGACGATCGCGCGGGCGCCCATCGCGCCAGCGCTGATGGCGCGGGCGAGATTGAGCGGGCGCCCATCGCGCGGGCGCTGATGGCACCCCGCTGATCGCACCCCCTGACGAACACTGCGCCCCGTCGAGACGGGGCGCAGTGTTCGGTGCGGGGCGCGCTCTGGCCCTCGGGATTGCCGGGGCGTCGGCGATCCCGACGGCCCCCGGGGCGTCGGCGAGCCCGACGGACGCCGGGGCGTCGGCGAGCCCGACGGACCCCGGCTAGCCCAGGGCCTTCGTGATGACCTCGGTCGCCTCCTGCGCGGAGCGCTTCGAGGAGCCCGTCGCCGGAGCGGCACTCGCGGGTCGAGCGGCGACCGACAGCGGGCGGCCGTCGAGGTGCGGCGACAGGTTCATGCAGACGAACGGCCAGGCACCCTGGTTCTCCGGCTCCTCCTGAGCCCAGACGACGTCGGCGTCCGGGTAGCCCGCGAGCACCTCGAGGATCTGGTCGAGGGGGAGCGGCGCGAGCTGCTCGAGCCGGACGAGGGCCACGTCGGTGACGCCGCGCTTCTCGACCTCGGCGCGCAGGTCGTGGTGCACCTTGCCGGAGTGCAGGACCACGCGGCGGACGGCGGACCGGTCGGTCACGCGGTCGTCGTCGATGACCTCGGCGAAGGTGCCGCTCGTGAACGCGTCCACCGGGCTGGTCGCCTGGCGGAGGCGCAGCATGGCCTTCGGGGAGAACACGATGAGCGGCTTCTGCGGACGCTCCCACGCCTGGCGTCGCAGCAGGTGGAAGTACGACGCCGGGGTCGATGGCCGTGCGACCACCATGTTGTCCTCGGCGCAGAGCTGCAGGTAGCGCTCGATGCGCGCCGACGAGTGGTCCGGCCCCTGGCCCTCGTAGCCGTGGGGGAGCAGGAGCACGAGGCCCGAGCGCTGTCCCCACTTCTGCTCGGCCGACGAGATGAACTCGTCGATGACGGTCTGGGCGCCGTTCGCGAAGTCGCCGAACTGCGCCTCCCACAGCACGAGGGCCTCGGGGCGCTCGACCGAGTAGCCGTACTCGAACGCCATCGCGGCGTACTCGCTGAGGAGCGAGTCGTAGATGTACAGGCGGGCCTGGTCCTCGGTGAGGTTCGCGAGCGGCAGCCACTCCTGGCCGTTCACCCGGTCGTGGAAGACGGCCTGGCGCTGCACGAACGTGCCGCGGCGGGCGTCCTGCCCGGCGAGCCGGACCGGCTTGCCCTCGACGAGGATCGAGCCGATCGCCATGAGCTCGGCCATCGCCCAGTCGACGCCCCCGTTCCGGGTCATGTCGGTTCGCTTGGTCAGCAGCTGCTGCAGCTTCGGGTGGACCTGGAAGCCGGCCGGCGGGTTGCTGTGCGCGTCGCCGATCGCCCGGACGAGGTCCTCGGAGACGGCGGTGTCGTGCACCTCGACCTCGGAGTCGTCGCGCTGTGCCGCCGGCCGTTCGAGGCCCTGCACGGCGCCGTCGTCGTCGACCGTGACGACCGGGATCGTGCCGGTCTGGGCTTCGTGGGTCTCGGCGAAGGCGCGTTCGAGGCGGTCCTGGAAGTCGCGGTGCGCCTCGTCGTACTCCTCCTGCGTGATGTCGCCGCGGCCGACGAGGGCCTCGGTGTAGAGGGTGCGGACGGAGCGCTTCGCCTCGATGAGGTTGTACATGAGCGGCTGCGTCATCGAGGGGTCGTCGCCCTCGTTGTGCCCGCGGCGGCGGTAGCAGATGAGGTCGATGACGACGTCGCGGTGGAACTCCTCGCGGTAGGCGAAGGCGAGCTCGGCGACGCGGGCCACGGCCTCGGGGTCGTCCCCGTTCACGTGGAAGATCGGTGCCTGGATCGTCTTCGCGACGTCGGTGGAGTACACCGAGCTGCGAGCCGACTCGGGCGGGGTGGTGAACCCGACCTGGTTGTTGATCACGAGGTGCACGGTGCCGCCGGTGCGGTAGCCGCGCAGCTGCGACATCTGCAGGGTCTCGACCACGACGCCCTGTCCGGCCATCGCCGCGTCGCCGTGGACGAGCACCGGCAGCACGCCGAACGTGCCGGGTGCCTGGCGGTCCTGCTTCGCGCGGACGATCCCCTCGAGCACGCCGTCGACGGCCTCGAGGTGGGACGGGTTCGCGGCGATCGTCACCGGGATGGCGGTGCCGTCGCTCGCGCGGAAGACGCCCTCGGTGCCGACGTGGTACTTCACGTCGCCCGATCCCTGGCCCGAGACGGTGCCGGGGAGCGCCGAGCCCTCGAACTCGCGGAAGATCTGACCGTAGGTCTTGCCGGCGATGTTCGTCAGCACGTTGAGGCGGCCGCGGTGTGCCATGCCGATCGCGACCTCGTCGAGGCCGGCGGTCGCGGCGTGCTGGATGAGCGAGTCGAGGAAGGCGATCGTCGACTCGCCACCCTCGAGCGAGAAGCGCTTCTGGCCGACGTACTTCGTCTGCAGGAAGGTCTCGAACGCCTCGGCCTCGTTGAGCTTGCCGAGGACACGGAGCTGCTCGTCCTTCGAAGGCTTCGAGTACGGCACCTCGATGTGCGCCTGCACCCAGCGGCGCTGCTCCGGGTCCTGGATGTGCATGTACTCGATGCCGACCGTGCGGCAGTAGGCGTCGCGGAGGATCCCGAGCACGTCGCGGAGCGGCGCGTTGGTCGTGCCGGCGAGCCCGCCGGTGACGAACTCGCGGTCGAGGTCCCAGAAGGTCAGCCCGTGGCTCTCGATCTCGAGGTCCGGGTGGGTGCGCTGCCGGTACTCGAGCGGGTCGATGTCGGCCATCAGGTGCCCGCGGACGCGGAAGCTGTTGATGAGCTCCTGCACGCGCGCGGTCTTGTTCACCCGGTGCGCGAGGTCGACGTTGATGTCGTTCGCCCACTGGATCGGCTTGTAGGGGATCCGGAGCGCCGAGAAGATGTCCTCGTAGAAGGCGTGCTCGCCGATGAGCCGCTCGTGCACCTTCTTGAGGTACTCGCCCGACCCGGCGCCCTGGATGACGCGGTGGTCGTAGGTGCTCGTGAGCGTGATGGTCTTGCCGATGCCGAGCTCGACGAGCGTCTTCGCCGCGGACCCCTGGAACTGTGCGGGGTACTCGAGCGCGCCGGCGCCGATGATCGCGCCCTGCCCCTTGGTGAGGCGGGGGACCGAGTGCACCGTGCCGATGCCGCCGGGGTTCGTCAGCGAGATCGTCGTGCCCTGGAAGTCGGTCGGGGTGAGCTTGTTGTCGCGGGCGCGCTTGACGAGGTCCTCGTAGGCGGAGAGGAACTGGCCGAACGTCAGCGTCTCGGCGCGCTTGATGCTCGGGACGAGCAGGGACCGGGTGCCGTCCTTCTTCGGGACGTCGATCGCGATGCCGAGGTTCACGTGGGCGGGGGCGACCACGAAGGGCTTGCCGTCGCGCTCCTCGTAGAACACGTTCTGGCTCGGGAACTCCTTGAGCGCCTGCACCATCGCCCACCCGATGAGGTGCGTGAACGAGATCTTCCCGCCGCGGGCCCGTCGGAGGTGGTTGTTGATGACGATGCGGTTGTCGATCATCAGCTTCGCCGGGATCGTCCGCACGCTCGTCGCGGTCGGGACCGTGAGCGAGGCGTCCATGTTCGACGCGAGCGCCTTCGCCATGCCCCGGAGCGGGGTCGCCACGTCCTCGTGGGTCTCCTCGTGGTGGTCGGCCTCGTCGTTCGCCTCGGCCGGGATCGGCTGCGGGGTGGGCTGGCGCGACGTGGTCTTCGCCTGGATCGGCCCGGCCTTCGCCTCGCCGGGGGCGTCACCGGTCGCGGGCTGCTGGGTCGTGGACTGCTGCTGCTCGGGTGCGGCCGGCGCTGCGGGGGTCGCGCTCGACGTGGCGCCGCCCTGGGTGCGGTGGTAGCTCTCGAGGACCGGCCACCAGGACTTGTCCACGGACTCCTTGTCGGCGACGAACTGCTCGTAGAGCTCGTCGACGAGCCACTCGTTCGCCCCGAATTCGCCCGCGGTCTCGTCCGTTCCGGTCAGATGGCTCGACACAGCCGATCGCCCACTCTCCGTCGATAGATGCTCGTGTGTGTCGTGCGTGGCAACCCTGCCTCGCACAGGTGCCAAGCCTAGCCGCTCGCGGATGACCGTTCGGTGTCAGGCGGAGGCGCGTCGCGCCCGGCGACCGGGTGTCGCGCGTGTCGCGCCGGAGGCGTGCCGAGCCGCCCCGACCGGCCACCCCGCATCGCCGTACAGTGGGGCCCATGAGGTTCTACGAGACGCGGCCGACACACGACCTGACCTACTCCGACGTCTTCCTCGTCCCCAGCCGGTCGGCGGTGACGAGCCGGTTCGACGTGGACCTCTCGGCGAACGACGGATCCGGTGCGACCATCCCGATCGTCAGCGCCAACATGAACTCGGTCACCGGGCCTCGCCTCGCCGCGACGCTCGCCCGACGCGGCGGCCTCGGCGTCCTGCCCCAGGACATGCACCTGCAGGACCTCGACGCCGCGATCCGCTGGGTCAAGGAGCAGCCCGTCGACTTCGACACCGCCTACGACATGGGCGCCGACACCACCGTCGCCGAAGCGCTCGAGCAGCTGCTGCCCGTCGCCGGCCGCGGGGTCGTCGTCCGGGACGCCGCTGGTGCGTACCTCGGCTGCGTCCCCGCCGGTCGACTCGGCACCGCCGGACCCGACGCGACACTCCGCGACCTGCTGCACGGAGCCTCGACCGCGATCGACGCCGAGGACGCCGGCACCCCGCGGCACGTGTACGACGTGCTGAGCGCCGCCGAGGTCGACTTCGCGCCGGTCATGCGGCACGGCAAGGTCGTCGGCACGGTCAGCCAGACCAGCGCGATCCGCTCCGACATCTACCGCCCCGCGGTGGACGCCTCCGGCCGCCTGCGCGTCGCCGCCGCGATCGGCATCAACGGCGACGTCGCCGCCAAGGCGCAGGCCCTCGCGGCCGCCGGCGTCGACGTGCTCGTCCTCGACACCGCGCACGGCCACCAGGAGGGCATGCTCCGTGCGCTCCGCACCGTCGCCGCCCTCGGGCTGGACATCCCGCTCGTCGCGGGCAACGTGGTCACCGCCGACGCCGTCGCCCACCTCGTCGAGGCAGGCGCGAGCATCATCAAGGTCGGCGTCGGACCCGGCGCGATGTGCACCACGCGCATGATGACCGCCGTCGGGCGCCCGCAGTTCTCCGCGGTGCTCGAGACCGCCGCCGCCGCGCGCTCGCTCGGCGCGCACGTCTGGGCCGACGGCGGGGTCCGGTACCCGCGCGACGTCGCGCTCGCCCTCGCGGCCGGCGCCTCCGCCGTGATGATCGGCTCGTGGTTCGCCGGGACGCTCGAGGCGCCGGGCGTGCTCCGCCGCGACGCCGCGGGCAAGGCCTACAAGGAGAGCTGGGGCATGGCGTCGGCGAAGGCCGTCCGCGAGCGCTTCGAGCGCCTCGACCCCTACGAGCGGGCCCGCAAGGCGCTCTTCGCCGAGGGCATCTCGTCGTCGACGATCTACCTCGACCCGGAGCGGCCGAGCGTCGAGGACCTGCTCGACATGATCACCACCGGTGTCCGCAGCTCGGCGACGTACGCGGGCGCGTCCTCGCTCGCCGAGTTCTCCGAGCGGGCGCTCGTCGGCATCCAGTCGGCCGCCGGCTACGAGGAGGGCAAGCCGCTCCCCGTCAGCTGGTAGCGCGCGCCAGACTCTCGCGCTGAGCGACAGCTCACGGGCGAGGCAGCGCGTGACGTGTCGCTGGGCGCGAAACGCATGCCGACGCCGTGGTCGCGACCACGGACGGACGGGAGGCGCGGTGCCAGCCGGCACCGCGCCTCCCGTCAATCAGTCGCGCGCGTCTACCGCCGCCTCGTCGCGTCCTCGACGGTGCCGACGAGCTCCTCGAGGATGTCCTCGAGGAAGAGCACGCCGAGCGTCCGGCCCTCGGCGTCGAACGCCCGGGCGACGTGGCGGCCCGCGGCACGCATCGTCGCGAGCGCGTCCTCGAGGTCCATCTCCGTGTAGAGCGAGATGAGCTGCCGGATGCGCTTGGGCGGCACCGGGTCGTCGTACTCGTCGGGTCGGAGGTCGATGACGTCCTTCACGTGCACGTAGCCCGTGGGGGAGCCGTCCTCGGCCACGAGCACGTACCGCGAGAACCCGCGCTGCGCCACGGCCCGTTCCACGTCACCGGGGGTGGCGTCCTCGGGGAGCGTGACGAGCTCGGCCATCGGCACCGCGACGTCCTTGACCTTCTTCTCGGTGAACTCGAACGCCAGGGCGAGCTTCCCGTCGTCGGTGAGGGTGCCCTCGCGACGGGACTGCTCGACGATGGTCTGCACCTCTTCCACGGTGAACGCGCTGACGGCCTCGTCCTTCGGCTCGACCTTGAACACGCGCAGCACGGCGTTCGCGGCCTCGTTCAGGCCGACGATCACCCAGTGCAGGCCGTGCCCGATGTACCAGAGCGTCGGCACGAGCAGGAGCGCGGCGCGGTCCGGCATCGAGAACGAGATGTTCTTCGGCACCATCTCGCCGAACACCACGTGCAGGAACGAGACGAGCAGCAGGGTGAAGACGAACGCGACCGTGCCGATCACCTCGGCGCTCCACCCGGTCAGGTGCAGCGGGACCTCGAGCAGGTGGTGGATCGCCGGCTCGGACACGTTGAGGATGAGGAGCGAGCAGACCGTGATGCCGAGCTGCGTGGTGGCCAGCATGCGCGTGGCGTGCTCCATCGCCCAGAGTGTCATCTGCGCGGCCTTCGAGCCTTCCTCTGCGCGCGGCTCGATCTGCGAGCGGCGGGCGGAGATGACGGCGAACTCGGCCGCGACGAAGTAGGCGTTGCCGAGCAGCAGCACGACGAGCCAGAAGATGCCCCACCAGTCGGAGCTCATCGGGTGCTGCCCTTCGTCGTGGTCTTCGTGGCCGGGGTCTTCGTCGCCGGGGTCTTCGTCGCGGGGATGATGATGCCCGTCGCCGGGGTCGGGGGCGGGGTGGGCGTCCAGCGGATCCGGTCGATGCGGCGCCCGTCGAGGCGCTCGACGCGGAAGACGCCGTCGTCGAGCCGGACCTCGTCGCCGACCACCGGCAGGCGGCCGAGCGTCGACATGATGAAGCCGCCGACGGTCTCGTACGGGCCGTCCTCGGGGACGGTCACGCCGGCGCGGTCCTCGAGCTCGTCGGGGCGCAGCAGCCCGGGGAACGTCAGCCAGTCGCGGGAGCGGACGACGTCGATCCGCGCGCGGTCGTGCTCGTCGGACACCTCGCCCACGATCTCCTCGATGAGGTCCTCGAGGGTCACGACCCCGGCGGTGCCGCCGTACTCGTCGACCACGATCACCATCTGGTAGCCGCGACCGCGGACCTCGGTCAGGAGGGTGTCGCCGGGCATCGTCTCGGGGACCCGTTCGGCGTCGGTCATGAGGGCGCCGACGGGCACCTCCGGACGCTTCTCGCGCGGGACGGCGACGGCCTGCTTCACGTGCACGATGCCCACGACGTCGTCGGCGTCCTCCTCGATCACGGGGAACCGGCTGAACCCGGTCCGCCGTGCGAGGGCGATGACGTCGTCGGCGGACTCGGAGACCCGGATCGTCGACAGGCGCGGGCGCGGGGTCATCACGTCGCTCGCGCTCAGCTCGGAGAACGAGATGGTGCGCTCGAGGAGCGTCGCGGTGTCCTGTTCGAGGGAGCCCTCGGACGCCGACCGACGGAGCAGCGAGGTGAGCTCCTCGGCGCTGCGGGCGCCGGACAGCTCTTCCTGGGGCTCGATCCCCATGGCGCGGAGCACGGCGTTGGCGGTGCCGTTCAGCACGGCGACGGCCGGCTTGAACACCGTCGTGAACGCCACCTGCAGGGGCACGACGAGCTTGGCGGTCTGCAGGGGCAGCGCGAGCGCGAAGTTCTTCGGCACCAGCTCGCCGAGGATCATCGACAGCAGCGTCGCGATGACGAGCGCCACGATCGAGCCGACCGTCTCGACGATCGCCTCGGGGAGCCGCATCGCGAGGAACGGCGCCTCGAGCAGCTTCGCGACCGACGGTTCGAGCAGGTAGCCGGTGAGCAGCGTCGTGAGCGTGATGCCGAGCTGCGCGCTGGACAGGTGGGTCGAGGTGACCTTCAGCGCGCCGATGACGGGCGCGAGGCCGGTCTCGCCGCGGTCGCGCCGTGCCTCGACGTCCGCGCGGTCGAGGTTGACCAGCGCGAACTCGGACGCGACGAAGACGCCGGTGCCGAGCGTCAGCAGGATGCCACCGATCAGCATGACGATGTCGATCGGGCTCATGATCCACCTCCCGCAGGGCGCGAGGGAGTGCAGCTCACCGAGTGAGCGGCGGATGAGTGAGGCGAGGAACTATTCGGAGGATCGTCCACAGTGCTGACCATCCTACTGCCTGGCGCGGGTCGGAACCGAGAGGACGTACAGGATGCGGGTCGCGCCTCCCGGACCGCGGGTGGGTCCAGGAGGCGCGACCCGCATCGCGCACGCCGGCCTACGCCGTGACGCGGGCGCGGTGGTACTGCTGCGGCTCGTAGTCGACCGTGACCCCGAGCTCGGCGGCGGCGCGGAGCGGGAAGGCCGGGTCGCGGAGGAACTCGCGGCCGACCATCACGACGTCGGCCTGGCCGGTCGCGACGATCTGCTCGGCCTGGAACGCGTCCGAGATCATCCCGACCGCGATCGTCCCGATGCCGGCGTCGCGCTTGATCGCGTCGGCGAAGGGCACCTGGTAACCCGGCCCGACGGGGATCGGCGCGTTGGCCACGTTGCCGCCGGTCGACACGTCGGCGAGGTCGGCGCCGTGCTCGGCGGCCCAGCGGGCGACCTCGGTGGTCTCCTCGAGCGTCAGACCGCCCGGGGTCCAGTCGGTCGCCGAGAAGCGGACGACGACGGGGAAGCCCTCGCCGACCTCGGCACGCACGGCATCGAGCACCTCGAGGAGCGCGCGGGCGCGGTTCTCGAGCGAGCCGCCGTAGGAGTCGGTGCGGTGGTTGCTGAGCGGCGAGAGGAACTGGTGCAGCAGGTAGCCGTGCGCCGCGTGGATCTCGACGAGGTCGAACCCGGCCTCGGCGGCACGGCGGGCGGCTTGGGCGAACGCGAGGGCGACGACGCGGATGTCCTCGACGGCGAGCTCGCGCGGCTCGGCGTACCCGTCGAAGGCGACGGCGGACGGCGCGACGGTCGACCAGCCGCCCTGCTCGGCCGGCACGGACCCGTGCGTCGGCTCCCACGGGCGGAACGTCGACGCCTTGCGGCCGGCGTGGGCCAGCTGGACGCCGGCGGCGGCCCCCTGCGCGTGGATGAAGTCGACGATCGGGCGGAACGCGTCGCGCTGTTCGTCGTTCCAGAGGCCGAGGTCCTGCGGGCTGATGCGCCCCTCGGGCACGACACCGGTGGCCTCGACCACGACCGCGCCGGCACCGCCCTTGGCGAACCCGCCGAGGTGGACGAGATGCCACGGGGTGGGCAGGCCGTCCTGGGCCTCGGCAGAGTACTGGCACATCGGGGAGACCCAGATGCGGTTGCGGACGGTGAGGTCGCGGATGATGATCGGTTCGAACAGGGCGTGCGTCACGCGGGCTCCTTCTCGGCGGTCGCACCGGTGTCCGCGAGTCCCAGCAGGAACGCGCGGAGAGCGGCGGGCGACGTGTAGTGGTGGCCGACCGCTCCGATCGCTTCCGCGCCGGCGGCGTTCTCGGCCCTGTTGTCGACGAACACCATCTGCGCCGGGGCGATTCCCAGTCGCTCGCACGTGTCGTGGTAGATCGAGGCGTCCGGCTTCAGGACGTGCTCCTCGGCGCTCACCACGACCGTCTCGAACAGGGAGCCCATCGGGGACCGGCGGTACGGGTCGCCGAAGTCGAACCCGGCGTTCGAGAGCAGGGCCAGTCGGGTGCCGGCGTCGTGCAGCTCCTCGACGATCGCGAGCGTGTCCGGGTCGACCTCGAACCAGCCGGTGAAGTCGATCGCCCAGAACCGGTGGATCTCGGCGGTGCTCCACGTCCGGCCGGTGCGCTCGGCGATCGCGCGCCAGTACGCCAGCACGGAGAGGTCGCCGCGGTCGAGGTCGTGCCGGAGCTCCTGGTACACGGGGAACAGCTCGTCCGCCGGCACCCCGGTCGCCGCGACGAGCGCGTCGCGCGACGCGTGCGGCGTCCGGCTGATCACCTCGCCGTAGTCGAAGACCACCACACGACCGGGCAGGAACAGGCTCATGCGCTCCACCGTAACGTGGCGGTCGTGAACGACTTCGTCCCCTTCGCCCCGACCGACGCCGCCGCCTGGACCACCGCCCCGCACGGCGACTCCACGAAGTACCGCCGCGGGGTCCTCGGCGTCGCGACGGGCTCCGACCAGTACCCGGGCGCCGCCGTGATGGGTGTCGACGCGGCGGTGCACACGGGCGTCGGGATGGTCCGGTACGTCGGACCGTCGCGTGCGTCGGACCACGTGCTCGCACGGCGTCCCGAGGTCGTCGCCGGGGTCGGACGCGTGCAGGCCTGGCTCGTCGGCTCGGGGATCTCGGCACCGTCGCTCGACGACCTGGACGACGTGACGGCAGAGGGCTTCGGGCACGCCTCGGACGACGGGGTCCCCGTGGTCGTCGACGCCGGGGCGATCCCGCTCGTCGACCTCGGCCCCCTCGCGGTGCTGACGCCGCACGCGGGGGAGCTCGCCGGCGTCCTGCACGAGTCGCGGGAGTCCATCGAGCAGGACCCGGCCGCGGCAGCGCTCCGGGCCGCCGCGCAGACCGGGAGCGTCGTGCTCCTGAAGGGGTCCGCCACGCACGTCGCGACGCCGGACGGGTCGGTGCGGCTCGTCGCGTCCTCGGCGACGCCGTGGCTCGCGGCCGCCGGCGCCGGGGACGTGCTCGGCGGGGTGCTCGGGGCGCTGGTCGCGGCCCGTCAGGGAGCCGCCGAGGCGTCCGGGTCCACGCTGACGCCGTCCGACCTCGCCCACCTGGCGGCGACCGCGGCGGTGGTGCACGGGATCGCGGCACGGCGGGCGTCCGGCGGCGGACCGTTCACCATGACGGCACTGATCGAGCAGCTGCCCGGGGTGGTGCGCGACCTCGTCGTCGCGGGCGACGCCCGGGGGTAGACGCGAGCGGCTGGATCGGGCGGGGCAGGGCCCCTGGGCCGACTCGGAACGACACGCCCGACGTCGAACGACAGCGCAGGGGTCGTTCGTTGCGGGCGCAACGGTTGCAGGCGCGCGGTTGCGACATGGCCGCTGTCGTACGACAGTGCAGGGGTCGTTTGTTGCGGGCGCAACGGTTGCAGGCGCGCGGTTGCGACATCGCCGCTGTCGTACGACAGTGCAGGGGTCGTTTGTTGCGGGCGCAACGGTTGCAGG
>NZ_JBIWAG010000001.1:650410-874431 GCF_044759965.1 Curtobacterium sp. NPDC098951 | reverse complement strand
GCGCGCGGTTGCGACATCGCCGCTGTCGTACGACAGTGCAGGGGTCGTTTGTTGCGGGCGCAACGGTTGCAGGCGCGCGGTTGCGACATGGCCGCTGTCGTACGACAGCGGGACGACGCCCCGGACGCACGCACATCTGGGACGGAGCGGGATGACGCTCTGGGCGCACGCGCGTGCGGGACGGGAGGTGCAGTGCGGGCCGGCACCGCGCCTCCTGGCCGTCAGATGGTCACGTCGACGGCGTGACGCGCGTCGGGCGCGTCAGCTCGCGGGGGTGGCGTGCACGAGGAACTCGACCGCACCCGCGTCGTCGACCTGCACGAAGCCGAGGCTGGGCGCCTGCACGCCGAAGTCCGAGAAGGTGACCGGGATCGATCCGGAGACGTCGACGCCGTCGCCGTTCAGCCCGACCTCGAGCGTCGCGGTGACCGACTTGGTGACCCCGTGCAGGGTGAGCCGGCCCGTGGCCTCGACCTTCGTCGTGCCGGAGCCGGAGGGGACCGCGTCCGCGATCGGCTCGGTGAGGGTGAAAGTCGCGGTGGGGAACGCGGACGTGTCGAGTGCCGAGTCGCGGAAGTACGAGTCGCGCTGGGCCGAGTCCGTGGTGATGTCGGCGACCTGGACGGTGATGGTGGCCTTCGTGATGGCGGTGCCGTCGACTGTCGCGCTGCCGGTGACGCGGTCGGTGCGTCCGGTGACGGTGACGTCCGAGCCGTTGAGGACCTCGTGGACGCGGTACCCAGCCTCCGAGTCGCCGCCGACCGTCCACGTGCCGGACAGGTCGGCGGTGTCGAGCGTCGAGGGTGCGCGGCTCGCGGCGACGCTCGGCGCTGCCGACGCCTTCGCGTTCTCGCTGCTCGTGTAGAGCTTCGTGCCGACGATCGCGGCGACGACGCCGACGATGACGACCGCGGCGACGACGGCGATCCAGATGACGGCCTTGCGGCGCCTGCGCGGGGTGTCGGAGGTCACGAGGGGAACGGTGACACGTCATGCTCGGGGGAACCTGTGACGGGCGTGCCGCTCCGCTCGACCGCTACGCTCGTCCGGTGCAGAGGACGGTGGAGCGGTCGGCGTGGCGCTCGCGGTGGCGCGCCCGGTGGCGTTCGCGGTGGCCCGAGGTCGTGGCCTTCGTCGTGGCGTTCGCCGTCGTGCACTTGGTGCTCTGGTGGTCGACGTCCGTCTCGGCGAACCTGCCGCTCGGCGACGTGACCATCACCTACCGCCGGTGGATCGAGACGGGCCACGCGTCCGGCTTCTGGGTCGGCATCGACGAGGACTGGGTGTACCCGATCCTCGCGATCGTGCCGATGGCCGCCGCCGCGCTCGGGGGAGTCGGGTCGATCGGCACCGGGTGGCTCGCCCTGATGGTCGTGCTCGACGCCGTCGCCTGCGGGTTCCTCTGGCGCTTCCGTGGCCTCGGCGTCCGCGTCGTGTGGTGGTGGCTCGCGTTCCTGCTCGCGCTCGGCCCGATCGGCCTCGGCCGCATCGACACCGTCGCGACCGTCCTGGGCCTGGTCGGTGTCGCCTTCGTCGCGTCGCGTCCAGCGGTCGCCTCGGCGCTCTTCACCGCCGGCGCCTGGACGAAGGTGTGGCCCGCGGCGCTCGTGGGCGTCCTCCTCCTGCTCCGACGGGGGCACCGCCGCGGGGTGCTCGCCGGGGCGGTGGTCCTCACGGCGCTCATCGTCCTCGTCGACGTGCTCTACGGGGGTGCGGCGCACCTGCTCTCGTTCGTCGGCGAGCAGAATGGTCGCGCGCTGCAGATCGAGGCGCCCCTCGCGACGCCGTTCATGTGGGCGGCGGCCCTCGACGTCCCCGGTGCGGCGGTCTACTACGACCAGCAGATCCTGACCTTCGAGGTGTCCGGCGCCGGGACGCACGCGGCAGCCGCGGCGTCGACGCCGCTCATGGCCGTCATCGTCGTCGGCGGGGTGCTCCTCGCGCTGTGGGCCGTGCACCGCGGAGCCCACCGGGCCGAGGCGGCACCGCTGCTCGCCCTGCTGTTCGTCGCCGCGCTCGTCGCCGCGAACAAGGTGGGGTCGCCGCAGTACATCGGCTGGTTCGCCGTGCCGATCGTGTGGGGGCTCGTCGCCGGGCGGCCGAGCGCGCGGCGGTTCCTGCCCGTGGCGGTGGCGGCGATCCCGATGGCGGTGTTGACGCAGGTCATCTACCCCGGGTTCTACGACCAGGTGCTCACCGTGCAGCCGTGGGTGCTCGTCGTCCTGACGCTCCGGAACGCCCTCGAGGTCGGGGTGCTCGTGTGGAGCGTCGTCGCGATCGTCCGGCTGGGCGTGCGGGCCCGTGTCACGCCCGTGCCCCTCGCCCCGGCAGCGGGCAGGATGGACGCATGATCGTCGCGTTCTCCGTCGCCCCGTCCGGTGGTCCCTCCGCGTCGTCGGACGGCTCCGTCCACGATGCCGTCGCGGCGGCCGTGCGCATCGTCCGCGAGAGCGGGTTGCCGAACCGCACCTCGTCGATGTTCACCGAGGTCGAGGGGGAGTGGGACGAGGTCATGGACGTCGTCCGGCGCGCCACCAAGGCGGTCGGGGCGTACGGCACGCGGGTGTCGCTCGTGCTCAAGGCCGACATCCGCCCGGGGCACACCGGGGAGATCGACGGGAAGCTCGACCGGCTCGAGGCCGCGCTGGGGGACTGACCGCGGTCGGGTCTGACTCCGGTCGGGTCTGGCTCCGGTCGGGTCTGACTCCGGCCGGGTCCGACCGCGGCCGGGTATGGCCGCGCTCGGGTATGGCCGCGCTCGGGTTCTGCCCGCGCTCGGGGTCTGCCCGACGCCGGTCAGAAGTACATGCGGCCGCGGGCCGATTCGGCCTCGGCCTGGCGGAGTGCCTCGGCGACCTCGGGGTCGGACCCCTCGTACCGGCGCGAACGTGCGCCCAGGTCCGTGTACCGGTGCATCACGAACCACAGCACCGCGAGCCCCGCGAGGACGACCACCGTCACGATCCACCACCCCATGCCGTCACCCTAGCGCTCGTGGGGCCGGTCGTCCGGTGCCGGTGCTTCGTGCCGGCGGTCGGTGCCCGCGCGCCGAGCCCCGTTCGGCGCCCGGGTTCGGGGCCGGCGCTCCGTGCCCGCGCGACACGCCGGGGGCCTCCCGGCGATGTCGGTGGTCGGGTGTCTCATGGTGCCCATCGAGCCGCACCCGGCGACTCGGAGCCACCCTGGTGGCGGAGCGACGACGAGGAGCACGTGATGATGCACGACGGCTGGTGCCCCGACTGCGACCTCCGGACGGTCGTCATCGACTCGGACGAGCAGGGCGAGAACGCCTGGGCGAGCTGCACCCAGTGCGGCGCCGGGTGGGTCCACCGCGACGAACTGCCCGGGCTGGTCGCCTCGACCCCCGCGCAGCCGGAGCGCCGCGCGGCCTGACGACGGTCGAATCGATTCGGCGGGCCGCTTCCGTTCGGCCTTTGGAGCGGTCTACACTGCTGAGACCGGCCACTTGTAGTGGCCGGTCAGTCCACGTTCGCCGCTGAACCAGGACCGCTCTCCGCCCGCCGTGGGTCGCACCGTTCGCGACGTCGACGGCCCGGAGGCCCGGTGCGGCGACCAGGCGCACCCACGGTCCCAGCCGACTCACGTGAGTCGACGCCCGGAACCCGTCCCGCTCCTCCCGTCCAGAACAGGCACCATGTCCCAGCTCACGCCTGCGCGCCGCGCGCTCGCGCTCGTCGCCCTCGCCCTCGGCGGGTTCGCCATCGGTTCGACCGAGTTCGTCGCGATGGGGCTCCTGCCGAACATCGCCGAGGCACTCCTGCCGCGGCAGTACGGCCTCGACCCCGACGCCGGGATCGCTCACGCCGGCTGGCTCGTGAGCGCGTACGCCCTCGGCGTCGTCGTCGGTGCCCCCACGATCGCGGCGATGTCGGCGAAGTTCCCGCGCAAGGGGCTGATCCTCGTGCTGCTGGTCGGGTTCGTGCTGGCGACGGTCGCGAGCGCGGTCCTGCCGTCGTTCGGCCTCGTCCTCGTGGCACGGTTCGTCGCGGGGTTGCCGCACGGTGCGTACTTCGGCATCGCCTCCATCGTGGCGGGGGACATCATGGGCCCGGGCAAGCGTGGCAAGGGCATCGCGATGGTGCTGCTCGGCCTGTCCGTCGCGAACGTCGTGGGCGTCCCGGTGATCACCTGGGTCGGGCAGGTCGCCAGCTGGCGCATCGCCTACGGCGTCGTCGCCGTCCTCTTCGCCCTGACGTTCCTCGCGGTGTGGGCCTTCGTGCCGCGCAGTGCCCGTGACGAGCACGCGACGATCGGCCGCGAGCTCCGGGCGTTCCGCGTGCCGCAGGTCTGGATGGTGATGGGCCTCGGCGCCGTCGGGTTCGGTGGGTTCTTCGCGGTCTACTCGTACATCTCGCCGCTCGTGCAGAACGTCACCGGTCTGCCCGAGTCGTTCGTGCCGCTCGTCCTCGTGGTCGTCGGCATCGGCATGGTCGTCGGTGGTGTGCTCGGCGGGCACCTCGCCGACCACAGCGTCAAGCGGACCATCTACGTCGGCATGTTCGCGCTGATCGGCGCCCTTGTCGTGACGGTGCTCACCGCGCAGTGGGTGTGGGGCATGTTCCTCGGGGCGTTCCTCCTCGGAGCCACCTCGTCCGCGATCCCACCGGCCGTGCAGTCCCGCCTGATGGACGTCGCCGGTGACGCCCGGACGATCGCGGCGGCGCTCAACCACTCGGCGTTCAACATCGGGAACTCGCTCGGGGCGGCCCTCGGCGGCGCGGTCATCGCGGCTGGCTTCGGCTTCACCGCCCCGGGGTGGCTGGGCATCGTGCTGGCGCTCCTCGGGGTCGGCATGACGATGATCAGCTACGGCGCCGAGCGTCGGGGCTCGCGCCGCGCCTCGCTCCGGGCGTCGTCGCCGACAACCGGGCCGATCACCGCGCCGATCCCGCTCGGCTGACGCGGCTCTGTCTCCTATCGTGAGCAGAATTGGTCGGGTCCTGTTCGAGGACCCGACCAATTCTGCTCACGAAGCGAGTGCGGTGGGCGCGACCGCCCGCGGGACGGGAGGCACGGTGAGGAGCCGACCCGCGCCTCCCGTCGGTCGCGTGCCGCGGTCGATCCCGAATGGTGAGCAGAAGAGGTCGGGTCCCGTGACGGAACCCGACCTTTTCTGCTCACGAAGCGCACGAAGCGCGTGGCGCGTTTGCGTGCGCTACAGGCCCAGCGGGCTGCCGTCCTGCACGATGATGCCGTCGGTGATCGCGCGCTTCCGGAGCGCGACCTTCGTGCCGACGTCGAAGCCGGCGACGCGGTACTTCTCGCGGATGCGCTTGAGGTAGCTCTTCGCGGTCTCCTCGGAGATGCCGAGCTGGTACGCCACGCTCTTCACGGGCTCGCCGCCGCCGTAGAGCGCCATCACGCGTCGCTCCTGCGCGCTGAGCTTCGGCACGCCACCGACGTCGCCACTGTTGATCGCCAGGTCGAGCTCGGCCGAGACGTACTGCTCGCCGCGCTGGGCGGAGCGGATGGCCTCGACGATCATCTCGGCGTCCTCGCTCTTCACGAGGTAGCCGAGGGCGCCGGAGGCGAGGGCCTCACGGACGACGTTCGGCTCCGAGTAGGTGCTCATCACGACGGTCTTGACGCCGGCGGTCTTGAGCGTCGAGATCTTCAGCGAGACCGGGATCGAGTCCTTGAGGTCGAGGTCCAGCAGGACGACGTCGACCGGGAACGCCGGGCTCGTGAGGAGCTCGGGCCAGGTGGTGACGGCGGCGACGAGCGTGATGTCGTCGGCTGCGTTCCGGATCCACTCGGTGAGCGCTCCGAGGAGCATCCTGTGGTCATCGACGAGTGCGAGTCGGATCGGTTCCTCTGGAGTCGCCATCGTGGCGTCCTTTCTCGGGGGCGGTCGTGGCTGATCCTAGGCGGACGGGCCACGTGGCACGGGCAGGCTGGTCAGGGTGTCCGGCAGTCGAGCCAGCCGGTTCCGTGCGACGACTACATCGACGGGTGCCGATCGACGACGCAGTGGGCGACGACGTGCAGGACACCGTCGCGGACGGAGTCCTGGTAGGGCCCGATCCGCTGCAGCGCGCTCCACGCGGTCGGACCGAGCCGACGCCGGGGGACACCGCGGGACTCGAAGACCACCGGGACGTCCATCGTCTCGTCGGTGACGGGGTGACCGTCCGAGCCGACCGGGCCGAGGGTGACCGAGACCACGGGCGAGCCGGCCTGGGTCTGCTTGCCGTCGCCGACCATCTGCCACAGCGTCTGCAGCAGGCCGTCCCGTTGCGCGGGGGAGAGGTGGCCGGCGAGCGACTGCGGATCCGCGACGCTGACCGAGCGGCCGAGGTTGTCCGACTCCGTGATCGCGTGGTACAGCCAGGTCTCGCGACGCCCCTCGATGAGGTGCAGTCGCAGTTCTGTCGCGAGCGAGGCCGCGACGGACGCGGAGGCGTCGGAGAGCGGGAGCGGGTCGCTGCCGTTGGCGACGGCGTCGAGCAGCTTCTCGGCGGCGAGGTCGAGCCGGGCGAGTTCGTCCGACGCGAGCATCCCGACGGCGAACTGCGGCGCTCCGACGTTGCTCTGCACGAGCACCCGGTCGAGTTCGCGCTGCACGAGCTGCCGGAACCGGTGCACGACGAAGAGCGCGATCGACGGCGGGACGGTCACGAGTGCGACGGTCGACACGATCGCGGGCAGGGTGTCGCTCGTGATCGGGGTGGAGGCGACGGCCATCGCGACGAAGGCGAGGCCGAGCACGGCGATGGCGGCGGCGACCTCGCGGGCGGGGCGGAGCGTCGCGATGGGCAGCAGGGCGAAGCCGGCGGCGACGGAGGCCGACGCGGTGTGGGCGATGTCGTGCTCGGGCCAGATCCCGATGAAGTCGAGCGTCACGACACAGCCGAGGACGACGCAGATGAGCACGAACGCCGGGCCGGTCAGTCGTTCGCCGTAGGTGAGCAGGCTCAGACCGACGCCGACCGCGGCGATGAGGTAGAGCGCCCACGCGGCGGCCGGCAGCCACGGGTTCGTGAACTCGGTCCAGCGGATGAGGAAGAAGACGATCCCCGCGACGGCCTCGATGCCGGTGAGGACGGCGGCGCCGAGCCCGAGGTATCCGGCGCCGAGCGAGGCGCCGGGCTTGGCGGCCTGCCGCAGCGACCGGGCGCCGGTCGAGGTAGAGGGGAGGCCGCGCGCCTGTCGACGTTCGCTGCCCCGGTACCGCTCCCGCGCCTCCCGTCGGGTCCGCGGAGCGGGCTGCACGGTCTCGCCGGGGAGTCCGGCGCTCATGGTGTCCTCGGGGATGCGGCTCATCGCGGTGCCTCCAGGACGACGGTGGTGCCGGAGCCCGGCGCGGAGAACAGCTTCGCGTCGCCGCCGACCTCGCGGAGGCGGTTGACGACGCTCTCCTTGAAGCCGAGGCGCTCGGCGCTGACGTGCGTGAGGTCGAAGCCGACGCCCGAGTCGGTGACCATCGCGCGGACCATCTCGTTGTCGTGCACGATCGTGACGTGCGCCTCGCCGACGCCGGCGTGGCGGCGGACGTTCTCGAGGCACTCGCCGAGCGCGAGCAGGAAGGCGTCGAGCACGTTCGACGGCAGCAGGACCTGCCCGGTGCCGTGCCAGCTCACCTCGAGGCCCATGCGGCCGAAGCGCTGCTTGACCGACTCGAGCGTCTGCCCGAGCGGGGACTCCTCTTCGCGGGTGAGCGAGTAGTCCCCGGACTGCTGCGGCTGCGGCGTCGCGCCGAGCCTGAGATGGCGGAGGAGGCGCGCATCCTCGGCTGCCTGCTCGCGCATCGCCTGCTCGGAGACGCCGACGCCGGAGTGCGCGAGGAGCGTCAGCGTGGCGAGCACGGTGTCGTGCAGGAGTCGGGCGCCCTGTCGACGCTGCGCCTCGGTCTCGCTGGCCTGCCGTTCGGCACGGTGCGCGGTGCCGATGCTGTAGATCCGTCGGGCGACACGCGGGATGCTCCGGGAGATCCATATGGTCACGACCGTGATGAGGACCCAGCCGAGGAGCGCACCGGTGACCGGGGCGGCGAGGATGCCGCCGCTCGCCCAGACGATGGCGACGACGACCACTGCTCCGGCGAGGATGGTCATCCCGAGTCCGACGGGGTTGCCGCGCTGGGACATCAGCGGCGCCGAGATGCTGCCGGCGGCGAGGGGCATCACCGCCGAGGCGATCACCGGGCGTGCCACGTCGTCGACGCCGAGCAGCAGGAGTGCGAGGGCGCCGAGGCCGGAGGCCAGGATGAGCGCCGTCCACCACACCGAGGCGTTCCACCCGAGGACGAGGAACCCGGCGATCATGATCGCGATGCAGGCGAGGCCGCCGAGCAGCGGGACGACCGGGACCGCGAGGGCGCAGATGACCGCGACGACGGACACGAGGGCGCAGACGATGCCGACGACACGGGTCGTCGACCGGAGCAAGCGGTCGCGTTCCTGTGCGATGAAGTCCATCGGTGTCCTGGTCGTGGCGGTGGTGCGGAGGGAAGGCCGAGCCTGGTTCGGGCTGGGCACCACGCCATCATTCCACGCGCGACACCCGTTGGGGGGTGTTCGGCGCGCCCGGTCCGACCGGATGGTGCCGCGATTGTTATGGCGGCTGCGATCAGAACGGCGCGCGAGGGTGCGCGGGCGGCACGCGTGGGTGCGCGGGCTGCGCGCGCGGGGGTGCGCGGGCGGCGCGCACGCGGGAGCTGGGGCGTCGCGCACCCCGTCGCCCGTCGTTCAGTCGAGCAGCCGCCGCAGGTGCGCGCCGACCGCTTCGTGCTCGATGAGGAACCCGTCGTGCCCGAACTCGCTCTCGATGACCGCCGCACGGTCACCGTCGAGGGCGTCCGGCACACCGGCCGCGATGCGGTGCTGGTCCTCGATCGGGAACAACCGGTCGCTCGACACCCCGACCACCAGCGTGCGCGCCGTCACCTGCGCGAGCGCCGCCGCGACACCGCCCCGCCCGGCACCGACGTCGTGCGAGTCCATCGCGTGCGTGAGGGTGACGTACGAACTCGCGTCGAACCGCCGCGTGAACTTGTTGCCGTGGAAGTCGAGGTAGCTCTCGACCGAGAAGCGGCCGTCGTCGCCGAGCGGTGAGACGTCGCTCTGCCACGAGCGGGCGAACCGGCCGTTCAACTCGTCCGAGGCCCGGTAGGTCATCAGCGCCATCCGCCGTGCGAGCGCGAGCCCGCGGTGCGGCCCCTCGCCGGCGTCCGCCTCGTAGTAGTCGCCGCCGGCGAACGCGGGGTCCATCTGGATCGCGGCGCGCTGCAGCGAGTTCGCGGCGATCTGGTCGGCTGTGGTCTGCGCCGTGCTCGCCAGGACGGCGAGGCGCGCCACCCGCGACGGGTGCGTGACCGCGAACTCGAGCGCGTGCATGCCACCCATCGACCCGCCCACGACGGCGGCGAAGGTGTCGATGCCGAGCCGGTCGGCGAGCTGCGCCTGCACCGCGACCTGGTCGCGCACGGTGACGAACGGGAAGCGGGAGCCCCACTCGAGGCCGTCCGGCGACACCGACGACGGTCCGGTCGTGCCCTGGCAGCCGCCGAGCATGTTCGGTGCGACGACGAACCAGCGGTCCGTGTCGATCGCGCGGCCCGGTCCGACGACGTCGCCCCACCAGCCGGCGGTGCGGTGTCCCGGTCCGGGAGCCCCGGCCACGTGCGAGTCGCCCGTCAACGCGTGGAACACGAGGACCGCGTTGCCGCGGTCGGCGTCGAGGGTGCCCCAGGTCTCGTAGGCCACCCGCACGGCCGGGATGCGGCCGCCGCGGACCCACTGCTCGCCGATCGACGCGAAGTGTCGGGCACCGGGGTGGTCGCCCGGGCGCCAGGCGCCGGTGACCGGCGGCTTGCCGAGCGTGCCGAGTTCCGTTCCGGGCACGAGGGTGGACGGCACGGAGTCCTCGGGAGTCGTCTGCCAGTCCATCGGGTCCAGTCTGCCGGGAGGCGCGGTGCGAGCCGCCAGTGTTACGTCACGTCCGGCGCGTCGCGGGTCCACGGCGGCGGGTCGCGGGTGCTTGCGGGCGTGCGTGCGGCGTCGTGCTGGTCGGGCGCCGAGTCGGAACGACTTCGTCGACGTCGTTCGACATCGACGTTGTCGCTCCCGGGCGCACGCAAGTGTTGCGCGTGCAACGAACGACGTGGCCGTTGTCGTACGACAACGACCACGTCGTTCCGAGTCGACCCGGCGAGGGCCCGGAAAGCCCCCGCGCCCGGGGCCGCTACGCGCGCTGACCCTCCTGCGCGACCGAGCGGGCAGCAGCGAGCCCGGCCTCGAGGTCGGCCTTCAGGTCCTCGACGTTCTCGATCCCCACCGAGAGGCGCACCAGGCCGGGCGTGACCCCGGTGGTGAGCTGCTGCTCGGGCGTGAGCTGCGAGTGCGTGGTCGACGCCGGGTGGATCACCAGGGAGCGCACGTCGCCGATGTTCGCCAGGTGCGAGAACAGCTGCAGGTTGTCCACGAACGCCTTGCCCGCCGGCACGCCGCCCTTCAGCTCGAACGACAGCACCGCTCCGACGCCCTTCGGCGCGTAGCGGTTCGCCGCGGCGTACCAGGGTGAGGTCGGCAGCCCGGCGTAGGCGACCGTCGCGACGTCCGGGTGCCGGTCGAGCCACTCCGCGATCTCCTGCGCGTTCGACACGTGCCGCTCGATCCGGAGCGACAGCGTCTCGATGCCCTGCAGCAGCGCGAACGCGGTGTCCGCCGAGTTCGACGCACCGAGGTCGCGGAGCAGCTGCACCCGGGCCTTGACGATGTAGGCGAGCTCGTTGCCGACGGCCTCGGCGAAGACCGCGCCGTGGTACGAGGGGTCGGGGGTGTTGAACTCCGGGAACTTGTCCGGGTGCTGCGACCACGCGAACTTCCCGGAGTCGACGATGATCCCGCCGATGACCGTGCCGTGGCCGCCGAGGAACTTCGTCGCCGAGTGCACCACGATGTCCGCACCGTGCTCGAAGGGACGGATGAGGTACGGGGTCGCGATCGTGTTGTCGACGATGAGCGGCACGCCGGACTCGTGGGCGACCTCGCTGACGCCGGTGATGTCCAGCACGTTGATCTTCGGGTTGCCGATCGTCTCGGCGAAGAAGAGCTTCGTGTTCGGTCGGACCGCCCGGCGCCACTCGTCGAGGTCGTCCTGGTCCTCGACGAAGGTCGTCTCGATGCCGAGCTTCGCGAGCGTGTACTTGAACAGGTTGTACGTGCCACCGTAGATCGACGAGGAGGACACGATGTGGTCCCCGGCACCCGCGATGTTGAGCACGGCGTAGGTCTCGGCGGCCTGTCCGCTCGACACCAGGAGCGCGCCGGAGCCGCCCTCGAGCGCCGCGATCCGCTGTTCCACGACGTCGTTCGTCGGGTTCATGATGCGCGAGTAGATGTTGCCCGGCTTGGCCAGGGCGAAGAGGTCACGTGCCTCGTCGGAGTTCGCGAAGACGTACGAGGTCGTCTTGTAGATCGGGGTCGCACGGGCACCCGTGGTCGGGTCGGGCTGCGCGCCGGCGTGGATCTGCGTGGTCTCGAAGCGCCACTGGGCGGCGTCGTTCTGGGTCATCTCGTGCTCCTGTCCGGTGGCGGTCAACGGGTCGTCGTGTCGTCCAGCGCTCGGCCCGGGAGGCGCGGCGCGGCTGTGCGTCGCCCGTCACGGTACGCAGGTGGTCGCGCTGGCACCAGCGCGCTCGCCTCGGGACGTAACGACAGCGGTCGAGGCGCCCCGCGCCTCCCGGCCGCACTGCCCAGCCAGCCCCGCACCGTGCGAGCTTCGCCGGCTGGTGATGCGGGCCTCGCACCGCGCTGCACCGTGCGCGCTTCGCCGGCTGGTGCTGCGGACTCCGCCCTGCACGGTGCGGGGTTCGCCAGCGGGAGCCGTGTTGGTGGCTCGGTGCGGTGCTGTTGCGTCGCACCGAGCGTGGAACGTCGCACCGGGTGACGGCGTCCGCACGGTGCGTGCGCGGAGCAGGCCGCACCGAGCGCGCAGCCCGACGGGAGATGGGCGAGCCGGCACGGTGCGAGGTTGGTCGCCGGGTGCGGTGGCGACCGCTGGGTGCAGGGTCGTAGCGGCGCACGCAGCGTGCAACCTCGCACCAGGTGGCGGAGTCCGCACGGTGCGGGGTCCGCGGCGCGCCGCCCCGCGCCGGCCGCGCTGCGCGCTGCGCGGGGTCTGCGCCGGGCCGCACCGGGCCGCGCCGCGCCGGGCCGCGCCAGGCCGGGCCGCGGCTGCGCGCTACGCGGGGTCGCGGCGGAACAGCCAGCGCACGTTGGGCTCGAGCAGCCATCGCATCCCGCGCCGGACGAACGGCTGCGCGAGGAACAGGCTGACGGCGCAGGCGATCCCGACCATGAGCAGGACGTAGGGCCACGCCGAGTGCTGGCCGGCGAGCACCCCGGACTCGCGGATCGGGTAGAGCACGAACGTGTGCAGCAGGTACACGTACATCGTCGCGGCGCCGAACTGGGTGATCCACACGTTCCGACGGGGCACGAGCAGCAGGAACGACGCGGTGAGGACGGTCGCGAGCAGCATCAGGCCGAACCGGACCCCGCCGGCCCACCAGGCGTCCTCGCCGAGACCCGAGTAGGAGTCGTCGTAGAAGAACCAGTGGTGCAGGTCGAACTGCTTGAACTGCGGGATCCAGATCGCACACGCCACCGCCCACGCGGCGAACACCGCCCCGGCCGCGATGCGGATCCGGACCACCGTGCGTCGCGGGGCCTCGTACCAGCGGTCGAAGAGGCCCCACTGCTTCACCTGCCAGCCGAGCAGGAAGAACGGCAGGAGGCTGATCGCCCGGGACAGCGACAGCGTGGAGTCGACGTTGTCGAAGTAGCCCACGCCGATGCTGAACACGACGGCCCAGAACAGCGGCCAGCGCAGCTGCGCGAGGTACGGGAGGATCAGCTTGAAGATCCCGAGCGCGAGCAGGAACCACAGGGTCCAGGTCGGCTGGGTCGGGTTGAACTTCTTGCCGCCCTCGACCAGCGCCTGCACCACGGTCCAGATCGTCTGCATGATGATGTACGGCACGACGATGTCCGTGATCGTGCGCCGCATGCGCTTCGCGGTCGGGGTGTCCGCGGAGGAGAAGTACCCGCTGATGACGCCGAACGCCGGCATGTGGAACGCGTAGATGAAGGTGTACAGCGCGAGGGCGTGCTCGCTCGCCGCCGTCTGCCGCTGGATCGCGTGGCCGATCACCACGAGCGTGACCGCGAGGAACCGCGCCGTGTCCCACATCGGGATACGAGGCTTCGCGCGGCCGGGCTCGAGCTCGGTCGCGGGCGCCGAGGGCGCTGGAGGCGCGGCTTCCGTGGTCATGCCCGGTCACGTTACCGGATCGTGACCTCCTCGGATCGGTACGGTTGACGGGACACCCCCACCCCGTCCACGGAGGAAGCACATGGCATCTCGTCGCGCAGTCGTCACCGGAGCGAGCTCGGGCATCGGAGCCGCGACCGTCCGGCTGTTCCGCTCGCGCGGGTGGGACGTCCTCGCCGTCGCCCGGCGCGCCGAGAAGCTCGAGGCGCTCGCCGCGTCGACCGGTGCCGACGTCCTCGTCGCGGACGTCACGAGCGCGTCCGACGTCGAGGCCGTCGCGGCGCGCGTCGAGGAGCTCGGGGGAGCGGACGTGCTCGTGAACAACGCCGGCGGCGCCCTCGGGTCCGCATCGGTCGAGGAGTCAGACGTCGACGACTGGCGCGCGATGTTCGAGGTGAACGTCCTCGGGACGAAGCGGGTCGTCTCGGCTCTGCTCCCGCACCTCCGTCGCCGCGCGGTCGACGCCGGGAGCGCCGACATCGTCACGGTGACGAGCACCGCCGGGCACGTGGCGTACGAGAACGGCGGCGGCTACAACGCCGCGAAGTTCGCCGAGCACGCCCTCGTGGCAGCGCTCCGGCTCGAGCTGAACGGCGAGCCCATCCGGGTGGTCGAGATCGCGCCCGGGCTGGTGAAGACCGACGAGTTCGCGCTGACCCGGTTCCGCGGCGACGCCGAGAAGGCCGCCGCCGTCTACGAGGACGTCCCGGACCCGCTCGTGGCCGAGGACGTCGCCGAGGCGATCGTGCACGCGGTGGAACTGCCCCCGCACGTGAACCTCGACCTCGTGACGGTCCGGCCGGTGGCCCAGTCCGCCCAGCACAAGCTCGCGCGCGGCACGCTGACGCCCCGGGCCTGACCCGCACGCGCCCGGGCAGCACACGCGGGTCGCGGGCGCGGGGTCCGTGCCGGTACCGTTGTCGGATGCCGATCAGCAGCGAATCCGGGTCACCCGCCCAGGCTCCCTCGACCGTGACCGCGACGAGCGGGCCCGAGGTGCTCGGCTGGCTCGAGTTCGGTGACGCCGCACGCCTGCTCGCCAAGGACGTCCTGTCCTCCGGCTTCGAACCCGAGGTGGTCGTCGCGGTCGCCCGCGGTGGGCTCATCATCGCCGGTGCGGTCGCCTACGCGCTGGGCACCAAGGAGTGCGGCTCGATCAACGTCGAGTTCTACACCGACGTCGAGCAGCGCCTCGAGGAGCCGGTGATCCTGTCGCCCGCACTCGACGCCCCGAGCCTGTCCGGCAAGCGCGTCCTCGTCGTCGACGACGTCTCGGACTCCGGCCGCACCCTGCGCCTCGTCGTGGACATCATCCGGAACGCCGGGGCCGACGTCCGCAGCGCGTGCCTGTACTCGAAGCCCGGCACTGTGCTCGAACCGGACCACGTGTGGCGTCGGGTCGACGGCTGGATCACCTTCCCGTGGAGCGCCCTCGCCCCGGTGACGGCCGAGTCGTGAGCATCCACCTCGTCGGCGGCGGACCCTTCGCCGCCTCGGACGCCGCCGCGCCGTTCGTCGCCGAGGCCACGGCCCGGTCCGCAGCCGTCGGCCGCACCGTCCCGCGCATCGCCCTGCTCTCGGTCGCCGCGACGTCGGGTGCGAGCCCGTCCTCGACCGCCGACATCGCCGAGGTGCTCGGTGGCCCGCGCACGGCCGAGGTCCTCGTGACCGAGATCGCCGCCGGCCAGGTGTTCGACACCACGGTCCTGAGCGACGTCGACGCCCTGGTGGTCGGCGGCGGGGTCACGCCGGACTACCTCGACGCCGTCGCCCCGCTCGTCGACCAGATCCGCCTGCTCGTCGCCGACGGCCTGCCGTACCTCGGCTACTCGGCCGGCGCGATGATCGCCGCCGACCGTGCCCTCGTGGGCGGCTGGCGCATCGGCGGGGTCGAGGTCTGCCCCGAGGAAGCGTCCGAGGGACTCGACGAGGTCGAGCTCCGCGAGGGCCTCGGACTCGTCGACCTGACCATCGACGTGCACGCCGTCCAGGCCGGCACGCTCGCCCGGCTCATCGCGAGCGCCGAGGCCGAGTTCGTCACCGCCGGGCTGGCGATCGACGAGGACACCACGCTCGTCGTCGGTGAGGGGGCGCTCGAGGTCCGCGGGACGGGCAGCGTCTGGCGCGTCGTCGCCGGCGAGGAATCGGTCGCCGTCGCCACGATGGGCGCCTAGCCGTGACGAACCCGAACCCGGACCGTCGCCTCGCCGTGACGGGCGCCTAGCCCCGTGCAGCCCCGTCCGCTCGCCGACCTCGTCGACCCCGGCTGGGCCGAGGCCCTCGCCCCCGTCGAGGACGACGTCCACCGGATGGGCGACTGGCTCCGCGCCGAGACCGCCGCCGGCCGGCAGTACCTCCCCGCCGGCGAGCACGTCCTGTGCGCGTTCGCCGACCCGTTCGACGACGTGCGGGTGCTCGTCGTCGGCCAGGACCCGTACCCGACGCCCGGGCACCCGATCGGCCTGTCCTTCGCGGTCGACCCGCACGTGCGTCCGGTCCCGCGCAGCCTGGCCAACATCTACCGCGAACTCGAGGCCGACCTCGGTGTGATGCCGCCGCCGCACGGGGACCTCCGCGCGTGGTCGGCGCAGGGCGTCCTGCTGCTCAACCGCGTCCTGACCGTCGAGGCCGGCGCCGCGGGCAGCCACCGTGGCAAGGGCTGGGAGGCCGTCACCGACCAGGCGGTCCGTGCCCTCGTGGCCCGCGGGACGGCCCTCGTCGCGGTGCTGTGGGGTGCGCAGGCCGCATCGGTCCGACCGCTCCTCGGCGACACCCCCGTCGTCGCGTCGGCGCACCCGAGCCCGCTCAGCGCCTCGCGGGGCTTCTTCGGCAGTCGCCCCTTCTCGCAGGTGAACGAGCTCCTGGTCGCGCAGGGCGCCGCACCGGTCGACTGGACCCTGCCCGCCGAATAGGCTCGGACCCGTGCTCGAGGAGGAATACCAGCGACGGCGGGTCCTGCCGCGACACCTGCGTGCCCCGGTGCCGGCCGAGGCCGCGTTCACGTACACGATCCGTGCGGCCGAGCCGACGGACCTCCCCGACGTCCGCGAGATCCACACGCACTACGTCCGGAACTCCTCGGTCACCTTCGACCCGACGGCGTTCACGTTCGCGGCGTGGAAGCGCCGGTACGACGAGATCCGCCGCCGCGGGCTGCCGTTCCTCGTCGCCGAGAACCCCTCCGGGCAGGTGCTCGGGTACGCGCTCGTCGACCCGTGGAACCCCCGCGACCGTTCGAACCGGGTCGTCGAGGACTCGATCTACCTGGGTGCCGCGTCCGGCGGGAAGGGGCTCGGCCGGGCACTCATGGAGGCGCTGATCGACGAGTGCCGCTCCGCCGGCGTGCGCGAGATCGTCGCGGTCATCGCCGACCGGCAGGCCGAGGCGTCGATCCGCCTGCACGAGCGCCTCGGCTTCGAGGAGGTCGGCCGCATGGGCAAGGTCGGCTACAAGTACGACCGGTGGCTCGGTACGGTGACGATGCGGCTGCGCCTGCGCGGTCCGCGCCTGTTCGCGCGCAAGTAGCGAACGCGTCTCGGACGGGGTGGGGTCGAGGTCGCACGACCGGCCGCGTCCCGCGTGGGCTCGCGGCGCGTCGCGCGACCTGGGCGGAGCACGCGCGGCGTGTCCTGTGACCCGGCCACGGTCGGACGGGAGGCGCGGGTCGGCGCCGCACCGCGCCTCCCGTCCGCCGGCCGGTCGCGTCCCGGCCCCGCGAGGTCGCGCGATCTGCCGCTCCCGTCGCACGCACGCGGCGTGTCCCGCGACCTCGGCGACCCGCCTGCGGCGTGTCGTGCGACCTCGGTGACCCGCCTGCCAACCCAGAGGCAGACCCGCACGCGGCGTCAGGCCTGCGGCGCCTCGGCGATGAACTCGTCGCGCGTCACCCGCACCAGCTCGCCCGCCGCGGCCGACGCGCCCGCCGCGTCGCCGGCGACGAGCGCCAGCCCGACGGCCTCGTGCCTGGCCGCCGCGTCGCGGGTCCAGCGCGTGATGGTGTCGCGCGACTCCGACGTGCGGGTCCGGAGGAGCGCCTCCACGGTCCCGGCGAAGTGCGTGAACACGGCGTTCCCCGAACCGGTCAGGAGCGCCCGGTGGAAGCGGACGTCGGCCTCGAGGTAGGCGCGGCTGTCCTCCCGGCCGCAGGCGGCGGTCATGTCGGTGGCGGCGGCGAGCACCGCGGCAGCCCCTGGTGTCCCGGCCGTCAGCGTCGCGGCGACGGGCTCCACGCCGAGGCGCAGCTCGAGGAGTTCGCGCTGCTGGACGAAGTACGACGGAGAGGCCCCGCGCCACCGGATGACGGTCGGTGCGAGCAGCTCCCACGAGCCGATGCCGAGCACCTGCGTGCCGACCCGTTGCCGGGGTTCGACGAGCCCGAGGGACTGCAGGACGCGGAGCGCCTCGCGGACGACCGACCGCGACACGCCGAACTCGCCGGCGACGAGCTCGGGCCGGACCACGGTACCGGCGGCGAGGGTGCCGTCGACGATGCGCTGCCCGAGGGTCTCGAGCACGTGGGCGTGCAGTCCGCGGCCGGTCGGCATCGTTCCTCCATGCAGTACGCGGCACGCAGTGGACGTGACGCGCTCCCCATCGAATCGGCAGACTGCCCCGGAGAGCGGATGCCGCGCGGTGGATCGTCGTATAGTCTGATTAATCAGATTATTCGCGGTCGGCGTGCGAAGCACCCGCCGCACTCGACACGAAGGCGACGGAGCCGCACGGCAGCGGCTCCAGGAAGGGGCACCGATGCCTCACGCTCTCCCGGCCGATCCGGCCACGGCCCACGCGGTCGCGGCCCACGCGGTCACCGTCCTGGCGGCGGAACCAGCCGGCACCGAAGCGGTCGACCCGTCGGGGCCGGTCGCGCAGCTGATTATCGCGGCGGTCATCGGCATCGTCGTGATCATCGCCCTCATCACCTGGCTCAAGGTGCACCCGTTCATCGCGTTGACGATCGGTGCGCTCGGCGTCGGGATCGGCGCGGGCCTCGCCCCGGACAAGGCCGTCACGAGCTTCGGCAACGGGTTCGGCGCGACGATGACGAGCGTCGGCATCCTCGTCGGCCTCGGCTCGATGTTCGGCAAGATGCTCGTCGACTCCGGCGCGGCGGACCGTGTCGTCGACACCCTCGTGCGCCGGTCGTCGAAGGCGGCGCTCCCGTGGACGATGGCCCTGATCGGAGCGCTCATCGGGTTGCCGATGTTCTTCGAGGTCGGCCTCGTCCTCCTCATCCCGATCATCGTGCTCGTGGCGAAGCGCAGCTCCGTCCCGATCATGAAGATCGCCGTGCCCGCGCTCGTCGGCCTCTCGACGATGCACGCGTTCGTCCCGCCGCACCCCGGCCCGCTCGTCGCGATCTCGACGGTCGGCGCGAACCTCGGCACGACGCTCGCGTTCGGCATCGTGCTCGCGATCCCGGTCATCGTCCTCGCCGGTCCGGTCTTCGCGCGGTTCGCGGCGCGCTGGGTCGACATCCCCGCACCCGACATGTTCGGCACGCGTGGGTCGGCATCCGGCCCGGACGACCCCGCCTCCGGCGGACGGGAGGCGCGGCGCGGCCCCGCCACGCAGGACACCGCCTCCCTGCCCCACGGCAAGAGCGACTTCACCCGCGTCATCAGCGAGCCGCGCAGCCCGTCCTTCGCGGTCGCGCTCGTCGGCATCCTGCTTCCCGTCGTCCTGATGCTCGCGCAGGCGATCCGCGAAGCCACCGTCCCGGACGCCTCGGGCTCGTGGGTCAGCCTGCTCGACTTCCTCGGGTCGCCGATGATCGCCATCGGGATCGCCGCGGTCTACGCGATGGTCTTCTTCGCGATCGGCGGCGGCATGGACCGCTCGGCCGTGTCGAAGTCCCTCGAGAGCTCCCTGCCGCCGGTCGCGGGCGTCCTCCTCATCGTCGGTGCTGGCGGTGGCTTCAAGCAGGTCCTCATCGACACCGGCATCGGCGGGGTGATCGCCGACGCCGTGAAGGACTCCGGCATCTCGGTGCTGCTCGTCGCGTGGGTGGTGTCCGCGCTCGTGCGCGTCGCCACGGGATCCGCCACGGTCGCCACCGTCACGGCCGCGGGCATCATGGCGCCGATCGCGCACGACCTGTCCTCGCCGATGACCTCGCTGCTCGTGCTCGCGATCGGTGCCGGATCGGTGTTCCTGTCGCACGTGAACGACGCCGGGTTCTGGCTCGTGAAGGGGTACCTCAACACCACGGTCGGGCAGACGTTCAAGACCTGGACGATGCTCGAGTGCCTCATCTCGGTGTTCGGTCTGCTGGGCGTCCTGCTCGCGGGGGTGTTCATCCATTGAGCGCCGACACCGCACCCGACGCACGCGTCCTCGTCGTGATGGGCGTCTCCGGATCCGGCAAGTCGACCGTCGCCGCGATGGTCGCCGAACAGCTCGGGTGGGAGTTCGCCGAGGGCGACGCCATGCACCCGCAGGCGAACGTCGACAAGATGCACGCCGGGACCCCGCTCACCGACGAGGACCGCTGGCCGTGGCTCGACGTGATCGCGGCGTGGATCCGGTCACACCTCGACGAGGGGACTCCCGGCGTGGTGACCTGTTCGGCGCTGAAGCGCTCCTACCGCGACGTCCTCCGAGCGCCCGGCGTGGTGTTCGTGCACGTCGCCGGCGACGGGGCGCTCATCGAGGACCGGATGTCGAAGCGTTCCGGCCACTTCATGCCGACGTCGCTGCTGCAGTCGCAGCTCGCCACGCTCGAGGTCCCCGGTGACGACGAGGCGCACATCACCGTCGCCGCCGACCGCACCCCGGACGAGGAGAGCGCCGAGGTCATCGAGCGTCTGGGTCTTCGTCGCTGACCGTCCGGGCGCACGTCCGGACCACGGTGTAGGCCGGGGGCATGCCGCACTTCGTCGTCCTCATCCACGGAGGCCCGGGCGAGGCGTCTCCCGAGGAGCTCGCCGCCCACGACCGGCACGCCTCGGAGCTCATCGACTCCGGCGTGCTCGTCGCGGCCTTCGCCTTCGGTCCTGCCGCCGAGTCGGTGCGGATCGACGGTGACGGCCCGTCGAGCGGTCCCGGGGTGACGGCCGCGCTCGACGGCATCGGGGTCATCGAGGCGCCGGACCCGGACGCCGCCGTCGCGATCGCCCGGCGGAACCCCGCCACCGAGCAGGGCGGCTTCGTCGAGGTGCGCCCGGTGGTCGGTTCGTGGACGCGGGACGGCGGAGCGACCGCAGGCTCCGCGCCCGGCGTGCCGACGCCCTGACCCGGACCGGCAGCTCTGGTGCCGCAGGGCCGCCGTGCTGCCGACCGGCTGCCGTGATGCCGCTCGGCGGCACCGACGGCGAGTCCGTGCGGCGGTCGGTCAGGCCTCGGTGACGTGGCCGGCCTCGACCCGCCACTGCCGGTCGAGGCGGACGGTCTCGAGCATCCGGCGGTCGTGCGTGACGATGAGCAGGGTGCCGTCGTACGAGTCGAGCGCCTGTTCGAGCTGCTCGATCGCGGCGAGGTCGAGGTGGTTGGTGGGTTCGTCGAGCACGAGGACGTTCACGCCGCGGGCCTGCAGCAGCGCGAGGCCGGCACGGGTCCGCTCGCCGGGTGACAGCGCGTTCGCGGGACGACCGACGTGGTCCGCCTTGAGCCCGAACTTCGCGAGCAGGGTCCGGACGTCCGCCGTCGTGTACTCGGGCACGATCGCCTCGAACGCGTCGGCCAGGGGCTGCTCGCCCGTGAAGGCCGCGCGTGCCTGGTCGATCTCGCCGACCGCGACGCTGGACCCGAGGGACGCCGTGCCGGTCGTGGGGGCCTGCTTGCCGAGCAGTGCGCGGAGCAGCGTGGACTTGCCGGCGCCGTTCGGTCCGGTGATGCCGATGCGGTCACCGCCGTCGACCTGCAGCGAGACCGGCCCGAGCGTGAAGTCGCCCTGCACGAACGTCGCGTCGGACAGCGTGGCGACGACCGCCGAGGACCGGGGCGCGCTGCCGATCGTGAACTCCAGCTGCCACTCCTTGCGCGGCTCCTCGACCTCGTCCAGCCGGGCGATGCGGGACTCCATCTGACGGACCTTCTGCGCCTGCTTCTCGCTCGACTCGGAGGCCGCACGACGACGGATCTTGTCGTTGTCGGGGTTCTTGCGCATCGCGTTCCGGACGCCCTGGCTCGACCACTCCCGCTGTGTGCGGGCGCGGGAGACGAGGTCCGCCTTGGTGGACGCGAACTCCTCGTAGGCGTCGCGCTTGTGCTGGCGGGCGATCTCGCGTTCCTCGAGGTACGAGTCGTAGCCACCGCCGAAGAGCCGGTTCGAGGACTGCGCGAGGTCGAGCTCGAGGACGGCGGTCACCGAGCGCGCCAGGAACTCGCGGTCGTGGCTGACGAGGACGACCCCGCCTCGGAGGCCGCGCACGAAGCCCTCGAGCCGGTCGAGGCCGTCCAGGTCGAGGTCGTTCGTCGGCTCGTCGAGCAGCACGATGTCGAACCGCGAGAGCAGCAGGGCGGCGAGGCCGACGCGGGCGGCCTGCCCGCCGGACAGTGCGGTCATGAGCGACTTCGGCCCGACGCCGTCCTCGTCGGAGCCGACGGCCAGGCCGAGGTCGGCGAGCACGACGGGGATGCGGTCGTCGAGGTCGGCTGCACCCGCCGCGAGCCAGCGGTCGAGCGCCGCCGAGTAGGCGTCCGCCGCGGCGTCCCCGGCGCCGGGATCGCCGAGCGCGGCGGCGGCGGCGTCCATCGTCGCGGTCGCCTCGGCGCAGCCGGTCCGTCGGGCGATGTACGCGGCGACGGTCTCGCCGGGGACGCGTTCGTGCTCCTGCGGCAGGAAGCCGACGAACGCGTCGGTCGGTGCGAGCGACACACTGCCGGCGAGCGGTTCGTCCACCCCGGCGAGCAGGCGCAGCAGGGTGGACTTGCCGGCGCCGTTCACCCCGACGACTCCGATGACGTCCCCGGGGGCGACGGTCAGGTCGAGGGCGTCGAAGAGCGTGCGTGCGGCGTACCCGCCGGAGAGTCCCTTGGCGACGAGCGTGGCGGTCATGCCGCAATCGTCCCATCCCCGGGCACGGCCGGGGGACCGCCCGCCCCGGGCACGGCCGGGGGACCGCCCGGCCCGGGCACGGCCGGGGAACCGCCCGCTCCGGGCTCAGTCGAGCGTGATGGTCCGGTCGAACGTCCGGGTGACCGGCGGAGCGGCGACGACGGCGGCGAGGGCGTTCGCCGCACCCTCGGGGGTGCCGCGCCACGCGACGTAGGCGTCGTGGTCCGCAGACGTCGTCCACCGTTCGAGGACGACCACGCGCGACGCGTCGGCGTCGTCGACGAGGACCTCGAGCGACTCGTTGCCGGCGAACGCGGCGGTCTGGGCGAGGGTCTCGCGGATCGCGGCCTCGACGGTCTCGGTGGGGACGTCGGTCCGGAGCTGGACCTCGAGCAGGACGGTCATCGACATGGTGCACCTCTCTCGTCGTCGCCGGAGCGACTCGTCGTCGCCGGGGCGACACGTCGCCGCCACGTGCGACCACGCCCGTGCTGCAACCGGTCGGCGGTCCGGTGTGTTCCGGACTCGTCGACGGTCGGTGCGGCGGGGTGGAACCGATCCGGCCGTCCCGGACACTGCAGGGTATGGACAGCGGGGACTGGGCGATGGCGCTCGAGGGTGACGGCGAGGCGTTCGGGCGGGTGTTCGACCGGCACCGCCACCGGGTGCAGCGACACTGCATGCGACTCGTGCCGGTCGACACGGACGCGGCCGACACGGTCGCGATCGTGTTCCTCGAGGCCTGGCGGAACCGGGCTCGGGTGCGGCTCGTCGACGGGTCGCTGCTGCCGTGGCTCCTCGTCACCGCGACGAACGTCGCCCGCAACCAGACCCGTGCGGCCCGGCGGTACCGGGCCGCCCTCGACCGGTTGCCACCGCCCGAGCCCGTCGCCGACCACGCGGACCGGGATGACGACGGGGACGCCGTCCGTGCCCTCCGCACGCTCGGGCACCGCGACCAGCAGGTCCTCACGCTGTCGGTCCTCGAGGGCTACAGCGAGCGGGAGATCGCCGCGGCGCTCGGCATCGCGCCGGGGACCGTGAAGTCGCGCCTCTCCCGGGCGCGCACCCGCCTCGCCGCCGCACTCGGCGCGAGCGCACCCACCACCCGACCGGCCGTCGAACGGAACGGAGCACGATCATGAGCACCTCCACGGACAGGGAGCCGGGCGACCGCGACCGGGCACTGCGGGCGCTGCTCGTCGACACCGTCGAGCACACGCCCCGGCGGCGTCGACGGTGGCGGGCGGCGACGATCGCGGGAGCGGTGGTGTGCGTCCTCGGCGGAGCTGCCGCCGGTGGAGCGATCACCGCGGCGGCGAGTCCGGACCCCGCCGCTCTCGAGGCCCAGAGCCAGGCCGCGACGGTCGTCGGCGGGTCGGGCGCGACCTACCTGCGGGTCGTCGGCAGCCCGGTCGGGCGGGTCGGGTCGTCGGACGAGACGATCACGGTCGGACGCGCGCCCGCCCGCGCCGACACGTTCACCTGGGTCGCCACGTGTCGCACCGGGAGCGGCGAGATCACCGAGCGCGGGTCCGGTGTCACCGGGGGCAGCGCGTCGTGCGCCGCCGGGTCGCACGTCACGGGCTCGTACGCATCGTCGGAGATCGCCGGCCACCGGATCCGGCTCAGCGTGGACGGGGACCTCGGGTGGACGCTGTCGTACGGCTGGCTGCGCACGCCCCCGATGCCCGCGGCGAGCGCGGCGCAGGACCAGGCGACCGAGGACGGCGTCGTCACCCGGAGCGAGTACCTCGCGGCGTTCGACCGGCTGCAGGGGTGCATGACCGCACGGGGGGAGTCGCTCGGCCGGATCCCGAGGTCGTCGTTGTTCGTGGCGCCGGTGGCCCACGACGCGTACGTGCTCGACTGGTGCAGCGCGTCGGAGTGGTCCGCGGTCGACGTCCTCTGGCAGAACGAGCACCCCGCCCCGGCGTCGGACGACGGCTCGTGGGGGGTGCAGCCGTACGACCCGGCGGCCGATCCGGAGTACGCCGGCTGAGTCAGTCGAGGACGCGGAACCGGATCGCGTCGCCCGGCCGGAGCTGGGCGGCGCGGTCCACCGACGCGGGGGTGAGCACCGCGACGACGGGGTAGCCGCCCGTGACGGGGTGGTCGGCGAGGAACAGGACGGGGTGGCCCGCCGGCGGGACCTGGAGCGATCCGGTCTCGACGCCCTCGCTCGGCAGCTCGCCGGGGACACGGCGCACGAGCGGTCGGGCAGCGGTGGTCCGCACGCCGACCCGGTCGCTGTCCGGGGTGACCTGGTGGAGCTGGTCGACGAGGACCGCACGCCACGCCGGGGTGAACCAGTCGTCCCGGGGACCAGCGGTGACGTCGAGGACGACCGCCTCGCCCGGAGCGGGCCAGCGCGGCGGTGCGACGGCGTCGACGAGCGGCCAGGCGCTGGCGGCATCCCCGATCGGCAGGACGTCCCCGGTCGTGACCGGCGGGGGACCGAGGTGTGCGAGCGAGTCCCACGAGCGGCTGCCGAGCACGGGATCGACGGCGAGGCCTCCGCGGACCGCGAGGTACGTGCGCAGCCCGGACGTGGCGGCCCCCACCCGGAGCACGTCGCCGGGTGCGAGGGCGACGATCTCGAAGCAGGCGGCGCCGCGCACCCGACCGTCCGCCCGCTCGACCGTCACCGGGCAGGGTGCGCCGGTCAGCGCCGCGACCACGTGCGCGTCCGAGCGGAGCGTGACGGAGCCGAGCAGCGCCTCCAGGACCGCCGCCTCGGGACGGTTGCCGACCAGCCGGTTGGCGAGTGCGGCTGCACCGCGGTCGGCGACGCCGGACGCCCCGAGTCCCGCGTCGCTGAACCCGGGGCGGCCGAGGTCCTGCGTCGACGTCCCGGGTCCGACCTGCAGGACGGTGAGGCCGCTCATGCGCGGGAGACCTCGACGAACCGGATCCGCGTGCCGGCCGGTGCGAGCGCGGGTGGCTCGCGATCCAGTGACCACATCGGGACGTCGGTGCGGCCGATGAGCTGCCAGCCGCCCGGGGAGGCACGCGGGTAGACGGCGCTGAACTCCCCGGCGAGCGCGACGCTGCCGGCGGGCACCGCGGTCCGGGCGGTGGTGCGCCGCGGCAGGTCGAGTGACGGTGCCGTCCCGGTCAGGTAGCTGAAGCCGGGGGCGAAGCCGCAGAACGCGCTCGTCCAGACCTGGCCGGTGTGCCAGGCGACGAGCCCGTCCCGCGTGGTGCCGACCATGGTGGCGACGGTGTCGAGGTCCTCACCGTCGTAGGTGACGGGGATCGTGGTCACCGCGCCGAGGTCGGCTCGGGTGGGCAGGACGGGTTCGACGGCCTGGAGGCGCGGTGCGAGCCGCGTGGGATCGGTGCGTTCCGGGTCGAAGCGGACGAGCAGCGTGCGCGCGCCCGAGACGAGCTCGGTCACGCCCGGCACGGGCGCGGCCTCGAGTCCGGCGCGGAACGCGGTGACCTCGGCGAGCGTGTCGAAGGTGACGAGCACCGCACGGGTGCCCGCGCGGCGCACGTCCCGGGTCGGTCCGGCGTGCGCGACCGGCGCGCTCACGGTGTCGGGGCGAACGGGGTGGTCGCGACCCCGTGACGGTCCAGGATCGAGCGGATGGCCCTGGCCATCGCGACGGCGTCGGGGGAGTCGCCGTGCACGCACACCGAGTCCGCCCGGACCGGCACGACCGAGCCGTCCACGGCGACCACGGTGCCGTCGGTGATCATCCGGAGCACCCGCTCGGCGACCGTCGCCGGGTCGTGCAGGACCGCGCCCGGGCGGCTGCGCGCCACGAGGGACCCGTCGGGTTCGTACGCCCGGTCGGCGAAGACCTCGGACACCGCGCGGAGCCCGTGCGCGGTCGCCGCGCGGAGGAGCTCGGAGTCCGGCAGGGCCAGGACGGCGAGGGTCGGATCGACGTCGCGCGTCGCCCGGACGACGACGTCGGCCTGCACCGGGTCGGCGCAGGCGGTGTTGTAGAGGGCGCCGTGCGGCTTCACGTACGTGACCGTCGTGCCGGCCACGCGCGCCGTCGCGAGCAGGGCGCCGAGCTGGTGGACGACGTCGGCGTACAGCGCCTCCGGCGTGACGTCGACCGCGCGCCGGCCGAACCCGACGAGGTCCCGGTACGCCACATGGGCCCCCACCGCGACACCCCGCTCGGCGGCCAGGCGGCAGGTGTCGAGCATGATCGCGGGGTCGCCGGCGTGGAACCCGCAGGCGACGTTCGCCGACGACACCACGTCGAGCATCGCCCGGTCGTCGCCCATCGTCCAGGCGCCGAAGCCCTCGCCGAGGTCGCTGTTGAGGTCGATCGTCGTCACGCTGTCAACCTACCGGCGGCACCGTATCCTGCGACGGTGGAAACGACACAGCCGTCCGGCACGACCAAGCGCCGCGTGGAACTCCGGATCACCCGCCCGACGCTCACCTGGTTCGCCCGACCGACCGTGACCATCGACGGCGTCGGCCACCCCGCGCAGTGGGGGACCGGGACGTGGGCTGTCCCGGACGAGGGCGGCACGCGGATCGGGGTCTACCTGTACAACCGCGTGTGGCGGTTCGGGACGGCCACCAGGACCGTGACCGCGGCCGACGTCTCGCTCGTCTACCGGTCCGGTCCGCTGCCGGTCGGCGCAGGTCGCCTCGTCGCCGCCTGAGCATGGCGGGCATCACCTACCCGAGGCCCCTGGTCGCCGGCGGGCGCGTCGAGGTGCCGGCCCCCTCGATGGGCGTCTCCGAGCACCTGCACGGCCGGCTGCAGGACGGCGTGGACGCGCTGACGGCACGGGGACTCACCGTGCACGTGCGGCCGCACGCCACCACCCCGGGGCTCGTCCCCGCCGCTGCTGCCGAGCGTGTGGCCGACCTGCACGACGCGTTCCGGACCGCCGACGCGGTCCTCCCGCCCTGGGGCGGGGAACTCGCCGTCGAGCTCGTCGCGTCGATCGACTGGCACACCCTCGCCGCCTCGCGTGCCTGGTTCGTCGGCTGGTCGGACATCTCCACGCTGCTCCTGCCCATGACCACGATGACCGGCCTCGCGACGCTGCACGGTGCGAACCTGATGGACGAGCCCTACGAGCTCCCCGCCGAGTTCGCGCGCTGGACCGACGTGGCAGCGCTCCCGCCGGGCGGGACGATCGAGCAACGCAGTGCCCCGCGTCGCCGGAGCCGCCCGTGGGGAGCCTGGGCCGACGAGGCCCTCGACCGCGACGGCGCCTACGACACCCCGACCAGGTGGCGTGCCCTCGACGGCGCGTCCGAGGTCGCGATCCGCGGACGCCTCATCGGCGGGTGCCTCGAGACGGTGTCGCTGCTCGCCGGCACCCCGTACGGCGACGTGCCCGGCTTCGCGCGGCAGTACGCGCCCGAGGGCACGATCGTGTACCTCGAGGTCGCGGAGTCGAACGCCGTCAGTGCGCTCCGGATGCTCACAGCGCTGCGGCTCGCCGGATGGTTCGACGACGCGAACGGCCTCCTCATCGGCCGTACCGAAGGCGCAGCGGTGCCCCGGCTGGACCAGGACGAGGCCGTGCGGCGAGCACTCGGTGACCTCGGCATCCCGGTGGTGGTCGACTTCGACACCGGCCACCAGCCGCCGCAGCTGCCGCTGGTGAACGGCGCGCTCGCCGACGTCGTGCTCGACGGATCGGTCGGCAGCATCACCCAGCGGCTGGTCTGACGGACGGGAGGCGCGGTGCGGGCCCGACCCGCGCCTCCCGACCGGCGGTGCGCACGTCCTCACCGCGGGCGCGGCTCGAGCGTCACCCACTCCTCGTCGCGGACGTAGCCGAGGGCGGCGTTCGCCGCCGCGATCGCGGTGTTCTCCGCCGATCCGCCGGTGCGGAACCGGGTCGTGCCCGTGTCCGCCAACGCGAGCACCGACGCAGCCTTGACCGCCTGTCCGAGCCCGCGGCCGCGCAGCCTGGGTTGGACGACCGTGAAGTCGGTCTCAGCGTGGGGCCCGTCCGTGTCGACGAAGGTCATAGCGACGAGTTCACCGTCCGGCGTGACCGTTCCGAACGCCGGCCTCGTCGTCGTCGGGGTCGCTGTCCTGTGGTCGAGCGGGGTGTGCTGGGTCGCGACGCCGCCGGGGTAGTCGTGGACCGTCAGAGCGTCGAGCCGCAGGACCGCGTCGACGTCGTCGGGGCCGAGCGCCCGCGTCGTCCCGGTGCCGGCGGTGCGGTCCACGAGTGACTGCAGCCGCTGCCGGTCGATCCGGTCGACGTCGAGTTGCGCGCCGAACGACCAGGCGGTGACGCGCCAGCCTTGCGCTTCGAGTTCCGCGACTTCGGGCGCGTCCGCTGGCAACACCTTCGTTTCCCCCACGGCCCGATCCTCGCACGCCCGGAGGGTCGACCCCCGCTAGTGTTCGGGGACACCGATGTGAGGGAGGGCGCGCATGGCGAGCACGGATGTCCTGACGGGCACGATCGACCCACGGTGGGCGAAGGTCCGCCCCCTGGTCTTCAAGACGATCATCGGTGCCGTCGTCGCCGCTGGACTGGTCGGCATCGTCGCGGTGCTCCTCGGGGACTTCGGTCGGGTCGCCCTGCAACTCCTGCTGACCGTCGTCGTGGTCGTCGTCTTCGCGCTCCTGTCCTGGTACGACGCCGACGTGTCGTCGAGACGGTCCGGGAGGTTCGCGTTCGCGAGCATCATCGTCTCCCTGTACCTGCTCGCCACCGGCCTCGCCAAGGTCTGGATCGTCCCGGCCGACCCCTTCGGCGGTGACGGGATCTGGATCGTCGGCGAACAGTTCATGCAGTGGGTCGGCATCGTGTTCGTCGCACGCTTCGCGCTGCTGCACGTCCACCTACTCCTCGTCATCCACCGGCGCTACCCGACCCCGCTGCTGCAGCTCGTCGCGAAGACGACCGTCGGGGTGATCGCGCTGCTCGCCCTGCTGCTGTCGGTGCCGCTCCTGGCTCCCGGCCTCGACCTCGCCAGCGGGTACTGGCGACTGGTGTGGGTCGTGGTGATCCTCGATCTGCTCGGAACGGTGGTCGTGCCGCTGAGCAACGCACTGTTCCGACCGCGCGATCCCGCCCTCGCATGGCCGGGTGGGTCCTCCGCGCCGACTGCAGCCACGTGGCTCCAGCCGGCGCCGACCGGATCGTCGATGCCGGGCGTCGCGGCGGAGACCGTCCCCACGGTGTCCGTCCCCGACAGGCAGCGTACGACCGCCCCGATCGACGACGCATGGTCGGGCGTCCCCGGACCAGCCGGGCCGGCGGCGGCGTCCGAGCCCTCCACCGACCACGGGGAGTCCCGAGTGGAGATGACCCAGTCGACGACCGCGGACGGCACGTCGACCACTGAGGACACGGCCGTGACGGTCGCGGGCAGCGACGGTCTGCTCTACGAACGTCGACCGGACGGGGCCCGCGCGCTCGCCTGGCCGCGCTACGTCGACGGGACACCGCTGCCAGCGGCGCCGGACGGCTCACCGGACTTCAGCGGCGTCGCCCGCCCCTGACGGTTCGACGCCGGCGGTCGAGGCCTCCGATCGGCCGACCGGTCAGACGCCCCCGAGCACCTTCCGCCAGGCGGCCGTCAGTGTCGCGTACTCGTCGTCCGAGACGAGGTCACGGACCCCGGTGGCGAGCACCGCGGATCGGACTGCCTCCTCGGCGCCCGCCCGGTCGCGGAGGCGCGCATCCGAGTGTCGCACCGCGCGTCCGGCCTGCTGCGCGGCCTCGATCTCCTCGACGCGGCCCGCTGCTCCTGCGGCCTCGAGCGCGTGCTGCCACGCAGCCACGAGGTCGGCGTTCGTGACCATCCGCCCGTCGGCGCCTCCCTGGATCGCGAGGGAAGCACTCGGTTCCGGCAGCAGGATGCCTTCGTCGGCCTTCCACGCGACGTCGAGCGACTCTGCCTCGTCGGCGGTGATCCGCCCGGCTCGCTCGATCATGGCCTGCAGTCCGGCATTGCTGATGTCGTCCGACACGGTGTCCTCTCCGACCGACGCGCTCGCGTGGTCCGGTCCATCCTGGTGGCTCGCCCACGTCCCGCGCACAGGCGCCACCCAGAGGAGGACGAAGCGTCGCGCTGGGTCATCAGTCGTCGCGGGTTCTGTTGGTTCGAGCCGGCGCATGGTGGACTGGCAGCATGCGCATCCGATCCGCGGCGGTCGTCCTGCTCGATGGGCAGGTCCTCGTCATCAGGCGGTTCCAGGACGGCCGGAGCTACTGCGTGCTTCCCGGAGGCGGCGTGGAAGCGGGCGAGACCTTGCGCGAGGCCTGCCGCCGTGAACTGCTCGAAGAGACCGGGCTCAGCGGCGACGTGGGCGAGCTGCTCGACGTCCCTGTGGACCGCGACGTGCCTGCCGCGTACTTCGCGGTGCGAGTCGCCTCCTCGGAAGTGTCGCTCGGCGGGCCGGAGCTCTCCCGGACGTCGGAGAGCAACACGTACGAGCCGAGATGGGTCGCGGCGTCGTCCCTCGACGAGGAACGTCTCGTGCCCGACGAAGCGAGACGCGCGGTCCATCTCGTCCTGGACACGGGCCAGCCGCCATCGAAGCCGTCTTGACAGCCGGTCCCGGGAAGGGCGGCCTGTTGCGAGAGCATGAGTCATGACCTACCAACCGGTGACGAGCGACGACGTCCAGGAGCTCAGTGCGTTCCTCAGCGAAGCTGATCTCACCATCGCTGGTCTCGACTCACCCGCCGTCCGAGTCTGGGTCGAGCGCGACCACGATGGCGAGATCATCGGCAGCTGCGGATACGAAACCAGCACTGACGGCGCGGATGTCTTGATCCGGAGCGTCGCAGTCTCGAGCACACGGCGCACCGCTGGCGCCGGCACCCGTCTCGCGAGGTTCGCCCTCGAAGAAGCATCCCGCTCGGGCGCATCGCGGGCGTGGCTCTTCTCGCGCCGGTCGGGCCCCTTCTGGCAGAAACTCGGATTCGGTCCGGCAGACCGGAGTGCACTCGCCGCCGTGCTGTCCGACACGCAGCAAGTGCGTCTCTTCTCGAGGACCGGTCAGCTCGAGCTGGAGGTGGCGTGGATGCGTGAACTCGAAGCCCCTTCTTGGCACCCAACGGTCCTGCACCGTCGGGGACGGGCGACTGAGACCCGTTGAGCGGTCCATGATGGGAGTGTGGTGACGCACCCCCTCTGGCGTCCGTTCCTCGACGACGGCAATGCAGCCCGTCAATCGCAGCGCATCGCGTTCCGACAGACCGAGCCCGGTCCTCCGCAGGCGTACGACCCGTCGTGGACCGACTCGTACCTGCGCGTGCGCGATCTCGTCGACCGTGCGCTCGGCGCTGATGGCACGCTCCGACACGTCGGCTCGACGGCCGTGCCCGGGATGATCGCCAAGCCCGTCATCGACACCGACTTGCTCGTGCCCGACGTGCTCGACGAGGAAGCCTGGCTCCCGCGGCTCGAAGCCGCTGGGTTCCGTCTGATCTTCCGCGACGCGATTGCCGGCGACGCACACCGTCAGCTCACCCTCGGCGATCCCAACACCAACCTGCACGTGTGGTCGCCGGATGCGGTGGAGCCGCGACGACACCGCGTGTTCGTGGAGTGGTTGCGGACCCACCCTGAAGATCGTCAGGCGTACGCAGACGCCAAGGCTGTGGCGGTGCGCGCTGACGAACGCATCCGCTACAACGACGCGAAGGCTGCGGTGGTCTACGACATCTACGAACGAGCATTCGTGGCTGATCCGGACCACGCACACGACCGTCGTCCGCGACGGTCAACGTAGTGCGCTGATCGGAAGCCATCTCAATCTCGTCCGTTTCCGGATCCCCGAATGGTCACCGCAGGGCAGCTACGTCAACAGCGAAGTCAGCTCGTCGCTCAACACGTCGAACGTTCGTTGATAGACCAGGTGATGCTGGTGGGTGCGGACGAGGTACTCGCCCTCGTCGCTGCGCATCTGAATCGAGACGCTGCTCCCCGTCGTCCTGTCGGCAACACGCCAAGACAACCGCATCGGCAGCCTGCGTAAGCCCCGTCGCGTGGCGCCCCACATCCGGTACGTGAACCGCGAGCCAAGATCGACAGCACCCTCCGTCGTGGCTTCGACGGCGCTCCCGCTTCTCTCAGCTAGCCAACCGGCGATGACTTGCACTGCGCGCTCTGCGGGCTGGGGGCACTCGAGCGTGACCTCACGGGTCTCGGCACGATCAATCATGGGACAGTCCTACAGTGCAGCTCTCCTGACCGCCCGGTTTCCGACCGCCTATCGGTACGGGCCGGATGTCGCTCGTCGTCGTCGCCAGCCTCTCCGGCGTCCGCGGGGCGATCCGCTGTCGGGACGTGCTGACGAGCGGAGCACTGCACGATGGCGTGCGCCACCGAGGGCGTGTTCGACCCGTCCGTGCCGACCGTGATTCTCCCCTCGTTGCCGGCCCCACGGGCTACCGTGAGGTGATGGGTGACGTGTGGCCTGACCGGTTGGATCTGCCGCTGACTGGCGGTTCGCTGGCTGCGCTCTCAGAAGGAGACTGGCCGATCGAGTACGCGCTGAGTCAGGACGCGGAGGTCACCCGCTGGACCTTCTATCCCGCGACCATGACCGAAGCCCGAGCCCGTGAGCGATGCCGCTCTTTTGTGAAGCGTGCTCGGGAGGGACGGTCGTTCCGGTGGGTCATCTGCACAGGCGATGGTGTGCGCGCGGGAACGTGCGGCGCGGCTCCGCGCGGCGACTCGGTCGACTTGTTCTACGCCCTGCTTTCCGGGCATCGAGGACGGGGTCTCGCCACGGATGCCGTTGGTGCTCTGGCGCGAAGCGCATCGCGACTGTCCTTGGCTCCGCAGCTCGCGATCGAGCCCGAGAACTCGGCTTCGATGCGGGTAGCGATTCGCGCCGGGTTCGCCCTCGGCGGCGAACGGCGTGAACCAGACGGGGTCCTGGTGCGGATTTGGAAGAAATCCGTCACGACCTGACCGGCAACGACGGTCAATCGGTGACATGCAGCTTCTGAAGTGCTCAATTCCGTCTCAGAGGCCGATCCGCTACTGAGACTGATTGACGCGTCCTCGGCTGACGCGCAGCGACAGCGCGACACCCATGGCGTCGAGCACTGCGAGAAGGACGATCGCCACGTGGGCACTCAGCCACAGCGCCGCATCATGCGGAAGCAATTGTGACGGCTCGAATGCTCCAGTCGCTTCCGAACGTTCTACGGCCCAGTCATTGGCTGCTGAGTACAGGGCAAAGAAGCTCACGAACACCACGTTGAACAGCGCCGCAAGCATCCACATCATCACGACTAGGGCGCGCGGAAGGGCCGCGGGCGCTCTGACTTCGCTCATCCCGGCACAGTACGAGCGGGCGGTTGAGTCTCGGTCGCAGAGTGCTCACACCGCGATGAACGTCCTCGAACGATCTCTGCGCTTGCCTCGACGGTGACCGGAACCGTCCACCCAAGGAGCCAGCTCTGGACGCTGTGACAGGCTGTCTGTGTGAGTTTCATCGAAGTGGTTGAGGGTCGGAGCCCTGGGGACACGCGGCGGATCCTCGAGGCGTTGCCTGACTGGTTCGGCGACCCTGTCGCTGTCGACAACTACGTGTCGGCGACCGAGGATTCGGCGTACGGAAGTCTGCTCGCTGTCGGGACTGCGGGAGTGGTCGGGATCGCGCTGACGCGACGCCACTTCCGGGAGGCTGCGGAACTTCATCTCATCGCAGTTGACCCGACGCAGCGCAGGTCTGGTGTCGGAAGAGCCCTGGTCGAACAGGTAGTCAGTGCGCTGCAAACCGACGGCGGCACATTGCTCTCGGTGCACACAGTCGGACCGTCGTTCGAGCACGAGCCGTACGCGCAAACGCGCGCCTTCTACCGCAGCGTCGGGTTTACGCCGTTGGAGGAACACGACGGCATCGATTGGTCCGGTCCGACGCTCATCATGGTCCGGACCTTGGGCACTCAGTAAGCGGACACGACCGTCAGCTTCTGAGGAGGTGCGCAAGCAGCGACACGGCGATCACAACTCCGGCGAGCGCGAAAGCACATCCCAGGAACCTCGTCAGCTCCGGAGTGAACTGACCTCCCCAAAACTCGCCCTGCACCTTCCGTGAGAACCGTGCGATCGGCTCTGGGAAGCAAAGCAGGACGGTGCCCCAGCTGAGACAAACTACCGCTACCGCCGCAATCCAGAGGGTCAGCACGGGCCGAGGCTACCAGTTCACCTGTCACAGAAGCCGATCGGCTAGCGAGATGGTCAGCAATCGCGAGTGCGCTCTTCGCTTGTCCCGCTGATCGACGGGTACGAGGCGGCTGCCACGCGATCGTCGCTCAAACAAGTGGTTGGGCAGCTGTCGGATTGCGATAGTCGGGGTCCCATGGGAAACGCCCCTGGGAATCGGGCCACACCATCTGCATCGCCGTGAACGATCCGACGATGGCAGCCGTCATGGTCATGCCACGCACGTCCGCCGCTTGCGTGAACAAGATGGATCCCGACTCCGTCAGCTCTTCGGTCTGGTCGCCTGCCTGAAACGGTCCGTTCTCCTGCTGCTCGTCGACAGCGTTGCGGATGAATTGTCCCGCGACCTCCGGCGGTAAGCCCGTGATGATGAGCTCGCCCCATCCCCGCGTGGTGAGCCCGACCGTGTAGGAGAACGACGCCACCTCGCCCTGAACATCTGGAAGGACGTGCTGGATACCCCAGCCGTACTCGTTGACGATCGCCCTCATCCGGGCGACGGGATCGGCATCGGGCTCGTTCACCAGGCGAGCGTAGCTGCGTTGTCACTCCGATGAACGATGGCCGATCGCACGGAGCAGGCATCGGACTGTTGGCCCGACGATCGCCGCCCGGTCTTACTGCGGCAGAGTAGGCGCGTGGTCAGCGCAGCGCCCAACACGATCCGCTTCCGTCGCAAGCACTATGAGGCGGTCGTGTCCGGAGTGAAGATCACCACCGTTCGGTGGAACGAGGACTCACCGGTGGGAGCAGCCGTGTTCGTCTTCGACGACCACCCGACGGCAGGACCAGTCCCCGGCGTCGTGATCGCCGTACGCCGGTACCGGCTCGACGCCCTCACTGCCGAACAAGCCCACCAGCCTCCGGAGACCGACATGGAGCTCTTCGCACAGCAGCTCCGCGAGAACAACTACCCGGACATGCCGTCCGATGCAGTGGTCGCGGTCGCCAAGCTCGCGATCGAGACCTCCCAATAGGCGATCGGTTATCGAGACCGCTGCAACGCTGACCGCGTCGTCCGATATCCGCCAGACACGGAACCACGGCTCGGCTGAACTGAGCGGGTGAACAACAGAACCACGCGGGCAACCGCATTCCACACGCTCCACCAGAACCCCGCACATCCGCTCCTTCTCGCCAACGCCTGGGACGTAGCAAGCGCCCGACTCGTCGAAACTGCGGGTGCGCCAGCCATCGCTACCACCAGCGCAGGTGTCGCCTGGTCGCTCGGTCACGCGGACGGTAACGCGCTCGGGCGCGAGGAGGCCGTCGCAGCAGTTTCTCGGATCGCTGGCGCGGTGACTGTGCCGGTCACCGCTGACGTCGAGGGCGGCTACGCCGACGACGCAGACGGCGTGGAACACACAGTCGACGCGGTTCTCGAAGCCGGTGCGGTCGGCATCAACATCGAGGACGGCGCACTGCCCGCAGCTGAGCTTGTGGACCGTATCGGCGCGGCTCGACGCGCAGCGGATCGTGCCGGGGTACCGATGTTCATCAACGCGCGGACGGACGTGTATCTCGCCGGCCTAGTCGCACCGGAGCAGCGCTTCACAGAGACCCTCCATCGGGCCCAGCGGTACCTCGAAGCAGGAGCAGATGGTGTCTTCGTACCCGGAGTCGGCGACGCCGAAACGATCCGGGCGTTGGCTGAGGCGATCGACGGCCCGCTGAACGTGATGGTCGAGCCCGGCTCCCTGACTGCCGCGCAGCTCTCAGAACTCGGAGTGGCCCGCGTGAGCGTCGGCTCGGGCATGACGCAGGCCGCGTACGAGATTGCTCGGTCGGCCGCTATGGAATTGCTGACTGCCGGCACATACGGGTCCTTGACGCCGGCCGTCGACTACGGCGAGCTGAACTCGCTGTTCTAACGAGGCCAGCGACTCGCGCCTGGCGGGCATTCGAAGGAAGAGAACCAACGTCGACTGACGCTGGTTCTCTTCGCTCCTTGAATGTCTGCCTCGGCTTGGTGCAGAAGGTGATGGCGAAGGTCTCGGTGACCGATCCCTCAGCGCGATAGTCGGTCGCCTCGAGCAAGCCCTACGGCGGCCATTACCACCATCATCACCGCGGCCACGAGGATCACGACACCGGGAAGATGCACAGATGAGCGCCGGGCGTTCCGAGCCGCGGTTCACTGCCGGGAGCCGTTCCGATAGCCGATCGGCTACCGGACAGCGTCGTGCAGTACCTGGTCGATCCACTCGTGATGATCCAGCTCACTGAGCTCGTCGAAAGTCACCCACTGGATCTCGAGCACTTCGTCTTCGTCGAGGGCGAACGCCGCAGCATCAAGTGAGCAGAGGTATGCCACCGTCATGTACCCGACGTGGTCACCATTGGGGTAAACGTTCTCGAGAAGGCTGCCGCCGTAGGCGCCGATGATGCGGATGACATCGCTGCCGACGCCGAGCTCTTCTCGCACTTCGCGCTGTAGAGCGGCGCGTGGCTCTTCGCCGGGTTCAACGCCGCCACCGATCAGGCTCCACCGTCCGGAGTCGCGCTGGCGGGCCAGGAGGAAGCGATCGCTGTCTCGGACGACCGCGGTCACACCGGGAAGGAGGAGGTAGCTGCTGCCGACCCGCTGTCGCAGCGATCGCACGTACTCAGAAACCGGCATGTTCCGAAGCTACCGGCCACCACGCCCGATCGAGGATCGGATGAAGTAGCGCGGTCGGAAGATGCCGAACAACCGAGACATTGGCGACGCTGCTGATCCGAAGGCTGCTGATCGCGTCATGTAGCGTCACACGCGCGATTGTCGCGCGCTCATGCGGCCAGTGAACAGTGTCCGGAAGCCGATCGGCTATCGGTCGGACTGGAAGCTCACTCGATCGTGCTGCTCCGCCGCGTAGTGCCGGCCGGGGTACCGTAGACCACCGAAGTACATGTTCGTGTGCGCCACGATCTGCTCCCCGCTGATGTGCACACCGTCGTGCTCTGCGTCGGTCGTCGTGTGCGCGTCAGACACCAACGTCACGTCGAAGCCACGCACGGCCGCGGCCTGGGTCGTTGTCCGGATGCAGTAGTCGCTCTGCGCACCCGCGACGATGACATGCTGCACGTCCAGCGATTCCAGGATCTCGTCGAGGTCGGTATTCGAAAACGAGTCCCGATACTTCTCCTGACGATCGGCTCGTGCGCTCGACGCTCAAGTGGTGCCGCCAGTTCCCAGTCCGCGGACCCCTCCGCGAAGCTGCCGTGGTCGCGCACCCACAACACAGCCACGTCGTTCGCTCCTGCTCGGTCAACGAGTCGAGCAGTTCGGGCGAGCACACCTTCGGCGTCGAAACAGTCACGCACGACGCCCCGCTGAAGATCGATGACGAGGAGCGCGGTAGCGGCTGACATGGGGCAAGTCTCCCACCGGGAGAACTTCGCAGAGCTCCGGCGGTCCGCCGCTCTGCGGACTCCGGTGGAGCGAAGCAGTGACTCGTTCGAAGGTCGATGGTCCGCCCGATCTTCAATTCGTACCTTCTTACGGACCGCGATACCCACGGCCGTTCGCACGGCTACCGTGAACCCACGACACGTCGATCCCCTCACGTCGGTGGACGACCGCTCTCCTAGCTCTGGCCGCGGTAGCAGTCCCGAACGCCCTCCACGTCCATGCCAGGTCCGCTCTCGGGCCGACGCTCGAAGCCGTGCCGCTCGTAGAACTCGGCTCGACCTCGGGCCGCGAAGAGCTGCACATCCTCAACGCCACGGTGACGCGCTTGAGCTACCAGGCGGGCGAGCACCTCCGCTCCGATAGCTGCACCGCGAGTTTGCTCGGTCACGATCATCTCCGTGACGAAGGCGTGAAGCGCCCCATTGCTGATGAAGCGGCCCATCCCGATCAGGCGGCCGGCGTCATCCCGGACGGTGCAGACGACCCAACTTCCGAGCAGAGCGCGCTCGAAGTGGTCGAGGGGCCAGTCTGCCCAACCGGTCTCGTCGTAGAGCGCCTTGAACTCCATCGCGGTCGGCGCGGAGAAGGAATAGTCCACCGTGAAACGGTACTGCGAGATCGTCTCGTCAGACGATCCGCTACCGGACGGCATCGGGGCCGACCGACTGGCTTATCGATGCGCTTGAATCGGTGTCATGCGTGCGAACGAGAACCGACTGCCGTCTCTGCGCTGGACGTTCTTCTGGTTCTGGACCGCGGTCTTGATCGTCGTTGGACTGACGCTCTTCGGTGGTTCAGTCATTGCGGCACAAGGTCGACTCATCGGCGGCGACGATGGAGCTGGCTGCACCAACAGCCCCGCTTTTGTCGATGCCATCTCCGGCGAGGGAGCAGGGGTCAGTGTTAGCCCGTCATACTGGCCGCTCGGTACCGACTGTTCACTCTCAGATTCGTCCGGCCAACGCGTGACGTTCCTTGAAACCGACTGGACACTGACCGTCATCGCGTCGACGGGCCTCGCCTTCGCCGTGACCCCGCTTGCGCTTCTACCGCTCACGTGGTGGCGCGCCCGGCGATCAGCTGTCCGATAGACGATCTTGGGTTCAGCTGGTCGTTGCAACACCACCGTGAGTCGGAGCGTTGCAGATGGGATCGAGACTGGAACAGTGTGCCCGCGAGGCGCGATTCTCGGAGCTACTCAGACAGGGCATGAGCTGGCCCGTCGCTTACGGTGCTGTCGGTGTGCGTCCGCGTCAGGCAGCTTCGACGGATGCGCCCGCGAGGAACGCCGACCAGAACCGGTCCTCGACACTCAGCTCGACACGCAAGTGGTGCCGGCTGTCGAGGTTCAGGCGCGCTTCCCAGGAGGCCACGCGACTGCTCGTCAGACCGACGTTGGTCAACGCAGCTGCGGGATCAGAACCGGATCGGCGCTGCTGCAGATACCGCTCGCGTAGGAACCGGTACCCGGTCTCCTTGCTGACACCAGCGATTCGGGCGGAGGGTTTGAGACCTCGTCCCTCCCGGATCAAGGCGAGGAACCGGACAGCTTGTGGAGACGACATGGAGAGATACACGGAGAACACCTCGGAGGAAGGTGTTGCGTCGACCAAGTGAATCCGGGGTGCGTCGTACGGACGCGTCCTGCGGGCCGTCAGGTCTCCGGGATCTCGAAAGCCCGTCGCCCTCCATGCCCGGCGACGAGATGAGTGTGAGAGAGACGAGCCACGCGCGGCGACGACGTTCCCTCGGACGGCGACAGCGACCAGGGAGAACACTGGCCCCATGACGACCAAGATCACCCTCATCATCGACAACCCGGCCGACCCCGCCGCCTTCGAGCAGGCCTACCCCGCGCTCGAGGAAGCAGCCGGCGCCCTGCCGGAGCTCCGCCGTCTCGAAGCCGGCAAGGTCTGGCCGAAGGAGGACGGCACGCCCACCCCGGCCCACCGGACGCTCGACCTGTACTTCGACTCCTACGACGACGCGTCGGCAGCGGTCGCCGGCGAGGAAGCGGGCGCCTTCTTCGGCCAGCTCGGCGCCACCGGAGCGACGTTCACCGGGCTCTTCTCCGACGTCGAGAAGGCGTGACCACCACCGTCCTCGTCGCCGGCGCGACCGGTGACCTCGGCGGACGCATCGTCCGGGCACTCCGGCGGCACGACACCCACGTCCGGGTCCTGACCCGGCCCGGATCCACGGCGACCCCACCGAACGAGGGCGACGACCACGTCGAGGTGGTCCGAGCCGACTACGGAGACCACGCCGCCCTGACGGCGGCGCTCGCCGGGGTCGAGGTCGTCGTGTCCGCGGTGAGCGGCACACGCCCGGTCATCGTCGATGCGCAGCGTGCGCTGCTCCGGGCAGCGGTGGACGCCGGTGTCGAACGGTTCATCCCGTCGGACTACGCAGCCGACTACCGCTCGATCACCCCGGGGACGAACCGGAACTTCGAGCTGCGCCGCGAGTTCGCCGCCGACCTCGACGCCGCCCGCATCCGGGCCACCTCGGTGCTGAACGGCGCGTTCACCGACATGCTCACCGGGCTGGCACCGCTCATCCTGTTCGAGCGGCAGCGGGTGCTCTACTGGTCCTCGGCCGACCAGGTGCTCGACTTCACCACGAAGGACGACGTCGCCCGCACCACGGCGCTCGTCGCACTCGACCCCGACGCACCGCGGTTCGTCGAGGTCGCGGGGGACCGGGTGACCTCGCGGAGCATCGCCGACACGATGTCCCGGCTCACCGGCAGGCCCTTCCGCCTGCAGTGGGCGGGGACCGCCGGGACGCTCTCGGCGATGGCCCGGGTCGGACGACGCCTGTCGAAGGCCGGCGACGACGAACCGTTCCCGGCGTGGCAGGGCATGCAGTACTTCGTCAGCATGTTCAGCGGCGAGGCCACGCTGCACCACGTCGACGACGAGCGGTACGGTGCAGAGGGCTGGACGACGGTGCGGGACGTGCTCGCCGAACACGTCGGAGCCGGAGCCTGAGCCCCGAGCCGGAATCCCGAACGGAAGTGCACCCGATGACCGACACCACCTGCCACATGTCGATCTCCCTCGACGGCTACGTCGCCGGGCCGGACCAGGGGTTCGACCAGCCACTCGGACGCCGGGGCGGCGAGCTGCACACCTGGCACATGCCCGGCGCCGACGTCGGCGAGGCGGACCGCACCGCCGCCGGGTGGCTCATGCGTCCCCGCGGCGCGTACGTGATGGGCCAGAACATGTTCGGGCCGCCCCGCCACGAGCGACCGGACGACTGGACGGGCTGGTGGGGCGACGAACCGCCGTACCACGCCCCGGTCTTCGTCCTCTCGCACACCGCACACGACCCGATCGCGCTCGACGGCGGCACGACCTTCCACTTCGTCACCGACGGCTTCGACGCCGCCTACGCCCGAGCCGTCGAGGCGGCCGGCGACGCCGGTGTCGACATCGCCGGCGGTGCCGCGACGGTTCGCCAGGCGCTCGCCGCGGGCGTCGTCGACGAGCTCACACTCGACATCGCCCCGGTGCTGCTCGGCTCCGGGGAGCGGATCTTCGAGGACGGCGCCGAGACGTTCGACTTCGTGCCGGTCGAGGTCCTGCACTCGCCGCTCACGACCCACATCCGGTACCGCCGCCGCGCCTGAGCACCACCGCAGACCGCACGCGCACGCGACCGCGCGCGCACACGCGCCCGCGCACGAACAACGCACGCGCACGCCGACGCACCGAGCCCGTCACGACCCCTCCGGCACCGTCACGATCCGGTTCTGGTACGCCCAGACGACCGCCTGCAGGCGCGAGCGCACCCCGAGCTTCGGCAGCATCCGGGCGAGGTGCGACTTCACCGTGGACACCTCGACGACGAGCGCGGCGGCGATCTCCTCGTTCGACATCCCCTGGGCGAGCAGCAGGAGCACGTCGCGCTCGCGAGCGGTGAGGACCTCGTCCGCCCGGTCACCGGACACCGGCTGCAGGCTCCGCCGAGCGACGAACTCGCGCAGCACCCGTCGGGTCAGCGCCTGGTCGATGGTGCCGTTGCCCGCCGCGACCTGCCGCACGGCACCGACGATGACGTCCGGCTCGGCGTCCTTCAGCAGGAAGCCGGACGCACCCGCCTCGAGCGCCCCGAACACGAGGTCGTCGAGGTCGAACGTGGTGAGCACGAGGACGGGCACCGCCGGGTCCGCCCCGGGGCCGCAGAGTTCGCGCGTGACCTCGATGCCGTTCCGCACCGGCATCCGGATGTCGAGGCAGGCGACGTCGGGCCGGGTGCTCCGGGCGAGCGCGAGCGCCTCGCCGCCGTCGGCGGCGACCGCGACGACCTCGATGTCCGGTTCGGCGGACAGCAGCGCGGTGACGCCGGCTCGCACCAGCGGCTGGTCGTCCGCCACGAGCACCCGGATCACCCGGCCACCTCCGGAGCGTCGGCCGACGCGTCGGCGTCGGGCCGCGCCTCCCGGCCCGTCACCAGCTCGACCGTCCAGCCACCGTCACCGGTGGGACCGACCTGGAGGCGCGCCCCGACCAGTTCTGCCCGCTCGCGCATGCCACGCAGTCCGTTCCCACCCGCGGGCGAGCTGCCGGCGGACGGTGCGGTGGGCACCCCGTTCTCGACGCGGACCGTCAGCTGGTCGGGGTCGCGGTCGTCGACGGTGACCGTGCACGGCGCACCGGCGGCGTGCAGGGCGACGTTGGCGAGGGCCTCCTGCACGGTGCGGTAGGCGACGAGCTGGGTGAGCGGGCCGATGCCGTCCGCCAGCGGGTGCTCGCCCGGCAGGACGGCGAGGGTCACGGCGCTCCGCAGTCGGGCGTGCTCGACCAGGTCGACGATCCCGGCGACGGTCTCGACCGCGGTCTCGGCGGGGGAGTCGTCGCGGAGGAGTCCGACGAGGCGCCGGAGGTCCTCGAGGACGGCCGTGCTCTGCTCCCGCACCTGCCGGACGCCCTCGTGCGCGCCGTCCGGATCGGTGTCGATCTGGCGGTCGACGACGGCCGACATCAGGGCGATCCCGGACAGGTGGTGGGCGGCGATGTCGTGGAGTTCCCGGGCCATGGCGGCGCGCTCGCGCGACACGGCGGCCTCGACGCGGGCGTCCTGCTCCCGGGCGACGGCGGCGGCTTCGGCGCTGCGCGCGTCGGCTGCCGCGCTCCGGGCGTCGGCCGCTGCGGTGCGGGCGTCCGCCTCGGCACTCCGGGCGTCCGCCTCGGCACGACGGGCTGCGCGGAGCTCGCGGCGGGACCGGACGACGAGTGTCACGACGAGGGGGAGGGCGACCGCTCCGACCGCCTGCAGCACGCCCTGACCGGCCGCGGCTCCGAGCCCGGACGCCAGGCCGCTGCGCACCCCGCCGGAGCCGACGGCCGACGAGGCCCCGGTCCCGATCGCCACGAGGACGGCGGATGCGGTGACCGCCGGCCAGAGCCGGGACAGCGGGATCCGGAGCGTGGCGAGCACGACGGCCACGACCACGGGCAGCGCGGTGAGGCCGTACGCGGTGCTCGGTGCCACGAGGGCGAGGAGGATCGGCAGGGCGCTGACCGCCAGGAGCACGGAGCGTGGTGCCCGACGGGTGCCGAGCAGCACGGCCGACTGGGCGACCAGGGCGATCGCGAGGAGGGTCCACGCCGTCCCGCCGACGTCGGGGAACCCGGTGCCGGTGCCCGAGGCACCAGCGGTGTCCGGGTCGAGGGCGTCGAGCGGCGGCAGGCCGAGCAGGAGCCCGAGCGTGACCACGGCGGTGCCGGCGGCGACGAGCAGGTCGGTCCCGCGGCCTCGTCGGACGGGCGCGCCGCGTGCGTCGCGTCGGTCGGGCGCGTCAGCGGGTGCCATCGTTCGATCCTACGAGTCGAGGCGTGCCGACGGCGGCGGTCCCGGTCCCGGTGCTGCCGTCGGTGTCGGTGTCGGCGCCGGTTGCGATCCCGCCGCGACCGCCGCGTTCGCCGCCGGGGGAGCCGAGCCGCCCCCGTGTCGCCACGAGCAGGACGAGCGCTGCGACGGTCGACACGATCGCGAGGCCGTGCATCATCGTCCCGGCCGTCATCCCCGGGTACATGTCGGCCCAGAGCGTCGAGATGGTGTTGTTGACGCCGACGTGCAGCAGCAGGGCGACCGGCAGGCTCTCGCCCGTGCGGTTGAACACCCACGTCATGACCACGTTGAAGGTGATCGTGAAGAGGGCGAAGACGAGCGGCTCCGTCCAGTGCGCGTCCGGCCAGCCGCCCCAGTCGCTGAGGTAGAGCGGCATGTGCCAGAGCGCCCACAGCGGACCGAGGACGGCCGCGGCACCGAGCGGGCCGAACCGCTCCTGCAGCCGGGGCAGGGCGAAGTCACGCCAGCCGGGCTCCTCGGACAGTCCGGTGGAGAACAGCTGCACGACGAGCCCGGGCACGAGGGCGAGCAGCGCGAGCGCACTCGGGGCCTGCACCTGACCGCCCGCGAAGGGCAGCCCGGTGGCGACGATGAGCGCGGGCACGCCGACGAGGGCGAGGGCGTACCAGTACCAGGCGACCCGCCAGCGCCAGAGCCGACCGACCCAGCGGCGGAGACCGGGTCGGCCGTCCGCGATCGCGGTGACGAGGAAGGCGCCGCCGAGCGGGCCGAGCAGCGCCCCCGGCAGGACGCCGGTGAACTGCGCGGTGCCGAGGAACTCGGGGAAGTGCAGGTCCCAGACGCCGAGGCCGTGCGGCGACAGGATGTAGGGGATCCACGCCAGCCAGCTGAGGCCGAGGGTGAGGGTGGCGAACGCGGCGAGCGGGTGCCGTGCGACGACGCCGCCGATCCCCGTCCGACCGGCTGCGCGTGTGCCGGTGGTGTGCCGGTCTTCGGTGCTGATCGTCATGGCGACGACGCTACGAACGGCGCTGCCCCCGGACGACCGACGGAGGGTCGCACTCCGCGGGGTTCCTCCGAAAGGATGCACCGCCGTGGACGCGGGACCACATGACGGGAGGCGGGGGGGCGGGGGGGCCCCCCCCCCCCCCCCCCCCCCCCCCCCAACCCCCCACCACCCCCCCCCGCGGGGGGGGGGGCGCGCGCGGGCGCCGGGCCCCCCCCCCCCCATGGGGGGGCCGCGCCGGGGGGTCTGGGGCGGGGGCGGGCGTGCGGGGGGGGCCCGCGGGGGGGCCCCCGGGGCGGGGGGGGGGGGGCCCCGGGGCCCCCGCGCCTCCCGTCAGCACTCCGTCAATCCCAGATCGAGACCCAGTCGATGTCGACGTGGCCGCTCGCGTCCGCCGGCACCTCGCCGCCGATGGCGGTCTCCGCCTGCAGCGTCACGCGCATCGGCTCCGTCGGGACCGCGCTGTGCGTCGTCGAGACGAGCGCGCCGTCCCAGTAGAACCGGACCGCGCCGTGGTCCCACTCGGTGGTCGCGACGTGGTAGCCGCTGCTCTGCGTCGACGCCGAGTGCTGCTGGATCGAGCTGTCGAACGTCATCATGCCGTTGCGCAGCGTGCCCGGGATCGCGGACGCCGGTCGGACCGTGCTGCCGAGGTCGCCCTCGGGCCAGTCGATCTCGCCCTCGTTCCAGTCGTTGCTGCTCGGCCAGAGCATCCCGACGAACTTGTAGCCCTCGGTGTCCGTGGTCTTGTACCGGATCGACACGCGGCCCGTCGTGTGCGGCTGGTAGTCGTCCGGCAACACCGTGGCGACGAGCGGCTGCCCGCCCTCGGAGTGCAGCCAGAAGTCGAGGTTCCCGTTCGACACGCTGAGCACCTTGTCCGGCGCGTAGTACCCGCGTCCGCTGGTGTCGCTGTAGCCCGAGTACGCCCCGAGCCGCGGGTAGGCGCTGAGGACGCTGCCGAGGCCGGCGTCGGTCGTGAAGTCCTCGGCGTACGACTGCTTCCACGTCCGCCCGTTCGACTCGACGTCGCCCCGCGGCACCGACGTCGAGTCGGTCGCGGTGACGGCCTGAGCGGCGGCTGCCGACGTGGCGGTGGCAGTCGGCGTCGGTCGTGCGGTGATCCGAGCCGACGCGGTCGACGACGACGCCGACGGCTGCTCCGTCGACGGAGCAGCCGTCGGGGTGGCGTGCGCGGTGCTCGTGGCCGAGGGCTCGCTGGTCGGAGTCCCGGTCGCCGACCGTGCCGTTGCCGCTCCGCGGGTCGCGGCATCGGTCTCGTTCGCGTGCTGCGTGAGCCCGAGCACGAGGGCTCCGCCCGCGACGATCGCCATGCCGGCGACGACCCGCCGCGTCCTGATCCGTCCGTTCTGTTCGCGAGCGCCCCTGCGACGCCCCTTCCCCCTGTTTTCCCCGTGCCCCCCGTGGAGTTCCCTGTCGTTGTCCCTGGTCAACACGTGGCCTTGTTCCTCCTGAGGTTGGTGGTGCGACGCGGAACCGTAACCCGTCCGGTCCGCAGTCCGCCGGTGGATCGTCCAGGCTCGGGATGAGGGCGGCTCGTGGATGCCGCCCGATCGGCCCCCGAACGAGGGACACGTCACTGAATGAACGTTCAGGTGAATTTCCGGCCCCGCCTAGGCTGGGGTCTCGTGTTCGAACTCCACCACCTCACCGCACAGGAACTCTGGGACTGGATCCGACGGGGCGACGCCACCGCCCTCGAGGTCACCGAGCACTACCTGGCGCGGATCGCCCGGCTCGACCCGGCGCTCGGCGCCTTCGTGACGGTCACCGCCGACTCCGCACGCGACCGTGCCGAGCACCTCGGCCACCGCGTCCCGACGTCCCGACCGCTGTGGGGCCTCCCGTCTGCTGACAAGGACCTGTACGACCGTGCCGGGGTCCGGACACGGAACGGCACGACGAGCCTGCCCGAGCGTCCCGCGCCCGTCGACCATCCGCTCGTCGCGTCGCTCGACGCCGCCGGCGCCGTGAGCCTCGGCAAGACCGCGTCGCCCGAGTTCGGGATGTCGTCCTCGTCCGAGACCCGCTTCGGCGTGACCCGGAACCCGTACGACACGAGCCGCGCGCCCGGCGGGTCGTCGAGCGGCGCAGCGGTCGCCGTCGCCGCCGGACTCCTGCCGGCCGCTGTCGGCACGGACGGCGGCGGATCGGTCCGGATACCGGCCGCGGCGACCGGGCTCGTGGGGCTCAAGCCGAGCCGCGGGCGCGTGCCGTCGATGCCCGGACGCTCGGGCGTCGGCGGCCTGTCCGTCGCGGGCCCGATCACGCGGACGGTCGCGGACGCGGGCATGCTGCTCGACGCGCTCGTGGCGCCGACCGGGCTCCCGGAGCCGCACCCGTACGCGCTCGTCACGCCCGACGTCGGCGAGGGACCGTTCACCGCCGCGGCCGTCCGGGGTGAGGGGCGCTTCGTCGTCGGACTGCTCGAGGGCTCCTCGTGGGACGACACCGTCGACGTGGTGGTCGACCCCGCGGCACGCGCCGCCGTCGAGACCGCCGTCCGGGTGCTCGGCGAGGTCGGACACGGTGTCGAGGACGTCCGGATGCCCCGGGCGCCGTACGCCGACGCGTTCCGGGTGGCGTGGGAGTCGAGCGCGGCCCGGCTGCCGGTGGTCCCCGGGATCGACCTGACGGAGTTGACGCCCCTGGTGTCGTGGCTCGTCGACCGCGGCCGCACCCTGACCGGCACGCAGGTGCTCGACGCGATGACGGCGCTCGACACGTTCTCGGCCGCACTCATCGGCGCGTTCGACCGGTTCGACGCCGTGCTCACGCCGACCCTCGCGCTCACGCCGCGGCCGCTCGGCTGGTACGGGGACGACCCCGAGGAGGACTTCCGCCGCCAGTGCGCGTACTCACCGTGGACGTCGATGGCGAACGTGGCCGGGCTGCCGGCGATCACGCTGCCCGTCGGGGTGACGGACGAGGAGCACCCGGACGGCGCCGGACTGCCGATGGGTGTGCAGCTCATCGGGCGTCCCGGTGGCGAGCGGGTGCTCCTGGCGATCGGCGCGCAGCTCGAGCGGCGGCTCCGGTGGCAGCGGCGGCACCCGGCGGCCTGGACCGCCTGACCCAGCGGCGGGCGTGGGCGCAACGGTTGCGCGCGCGGGGGAACGACATCGTCGCTGTCGTACGACGTCGACGATGTCGTTCCGAGTCCGCACCCGACGACGCACCACAACCCATCCCTACGGCAGCGTCGGCGCCGCCTCCACCAGGGCCCGCGTCACCGGGTGCTCCGGCGCGTCGAGCAGGGACACCGGCCCGTGCTCGACGATCCGCCCCGCGGACATCACCGCCACGGTGTCGCACAGCCGCTGCACCACGCCGATGTCGTGCGACACCAGCACCAGGGTCAGCCCGAGGTCGTCGGCGAGCGACCGGAACAGGTCGATGACGCGGGCCCGCACCACGACGTCGAGGGCGCTCATCGGCTCGTCGCCGAACAGGATCCGCGGGGAGTGCACCACCGCCCGGGCGATCGCGATGCGCTGACGCTGCCCGCCGGAGAACTCGTGCGGGTACCGGTCGACGGCGTCGGCGGGCAGGTCGACCCGCTCCAGGACGTCACGGACCAGCTCGCGGTGGTCCCCGTCGATCCGCAGCGCCCGGAGCGGTTCCGCCACGATCGCACCGACGCGCATCCGCGGGTCGAGCGAGGCGTACGGGTCCTGGAAGACCACCCCGGTCTCGCGACGGAACCAGCGCATCGCGGCCGCTGATGCGGACGCCACCACCGGACGACCGGACGCGGTCACGGTGCCGGCGGAAGGCGCCTCCAGGCCGGCGAGCAGCCGCACCAACGTCGACTTGCCGGAACCGGACTCGCCGACGATCCCGAGACGCGCGCCGGGCGCGACGGACAGGTCGACCCCGTCGACCGCCGTCCGGACGGGGCCGGGTTCGAACGGGCCGCGGCGGGGGAGTCGGTAGGTGCGGTGCAGGCCCTCGGCGTGCAGGACGTCGGTCATGCGGAGTCTCCGGTCCGAGGGGCACGGCGGGCGGTGGCGCGGGCGGCGTCGACGAGGGCGGCCGTCGCGGGGTGCCGCGGCGCCGCGAGGAGTCCGGCGACCGAGCCCTGCTCGACGACCCGGCCGGCGTCGAGGACCACCGCGGTGTCGGCGATCCGTGCGAGGACGGCGAGGTCGTGCGTGACGAACACCATGCCCGCGGTGAGGCCCTCGAACAGCTCGAGGATGCGCGCCTCGGTCGTGACGTCGAGCGCGGTGGTGGGTTCGTCGGCGACGAGGTAGGACGGCTGTCCCGCCATGGCCATCGCGATGCAGATCCGCTGCCGCTGCCCACCGGACAGCTGGTGCGGGTACTGCCGCACGAGCGACTCGGGGTCCGGCAACCCGACCCGGACCGCCAGGTCGAGCGCCCCTGCCGCTGCCGCGCGTCGGTCGAGCCCGCGGTGCAGCCGCAGCGGTTCGGCGATCTGCGCGCCGACGCGACGGAGCGGGTCGAGCGCGGTGCCGGGTTCCTGGAAGACCATCGCGATGCCGGCGCCGCGCTGACGGGCGCGCTCCCGGTCGGGCAGCCCGACGAGCTCGGTGCCGTCGAGCCGGATGCTGCCCGTGACGCTCGCCCCCGCGGGCTCGAGACCCATCAGGGCGAGCGAGGTCATCGACTTGCCCGACCCGGATGCGCCGATGACGCCGACGCGACGGCCGGGAGGCACGGTGAACGTCACGTCGTCGAGGATCGTCCGACGGTCGATGCGGACCGTCAGTCCGCGCACCTCGAGCCCGGAGGCTCGGGTGCCCGACGTGGTCGCGTCGCTCATGCGGTCACCCCCGTGCTCGTCGGCGTCGGGTCGTCCGGCGTGCGGGGCGTCGCCGCACCACCGGCCGCACGGTCGCTCGTGGTCAGGCGCGGGTCGGTCGCGTCGCGGACGGCGTCTCCGAGCAGCGACAGGGCCGCGACGACCAGGGCGATCGCCGCACCGGGCCAGGTCGCGCTCCACGGGTGCACGCCGATGTACGTCTGCAGGTCGGACAGCAGGCTGCCCCACGAGGCCGTGTTCGAGCCGGCGCCGTAGCCGAGGTACGACAGGCCGGCCTCGGCGAGGACGGCGGTCGCCATCGCGAGCGACAGCTGCACGGTGAACAGGGGCGCCGCGTTCGGCACGAGGTGGCGGAACAACACCCCGGCACCGCCGACGCCCGACGCCCGCGCCGCGGTGACGTAGTCGCTCCGGGCGATGCGGCGGATCTCCCCGCGGGCGACCCGGGCGATCGTCACTCCGAAGGACAGGCCGACGCTGACGATCACGACGCCGAGCGACCCGCCGGCGATCGCGGTGAGGAGCATCGCGGTCAGGAGGGTCGGGAACGCCACGAGGATGTCGAGCAGGACCGCGGTGCCCTCGCGGACCCAGCGCGCGGTGAGCGAGCCGATCGCGGTGAAGACCATGCCGACGACGCTCGCGATCACGCCGGAGCCCACCGCGACGAGCACGGTCGTGCGGGTGCCGGCGAGCAGGTAGCTCGCGATGTCCCGACCGGAGGCGTCGGTGCCGAACCAGTGCGCCGGGCTCGGTGGTTCCCACTGGTGGAAGGGGTCGGCGCGGAAGGGGTCCTGCGGCGTCCAGACGAGCGACACCGCGGCGAGGACGAGGAGCAGGCCGAGGACGACCACGGCGAAGACCCCGGTCGGTCGGGCGACGAGTCGGCGGATCACGCGGACACCCCGTTCATCCGGACACCTCGCGCTGGCGGGGGTCGAGCGTGCGGTGCACCACGTCGACGGCGAAGCCCACGAGCAGCACCAGCCCGGTGAGCACGAGCAGCTCCGACTGCACCTTCGTGACGTCCCGTCGGCCGACGTCGGTGACGAGCATCCTGCCGACGCCGGGGAGCGAGAAGAGCTGTTCGACGACGACGGCCCCGACGAGCAGGCCGGCGATCTGCACACCGAGCACGGCCAGCACCGTCAGGGCCACCGAGGGGAGCCCGTGGCGGAGCAGCGCCTGCGTGCGGGTGAGCCCGATCGCCGCGGTCGTCCGGACGTGGTCGGCGTCGAGCACGCTGAGCGTCGCCGACCGGGTGAACCGCAGGATCACGGCACCCTCGACGGCGCCGATCGTCAGCGCGGGCAGCACGAGCGCCGCGAACGCCCGTCCGGGCTCGTCCCACCCGTCGAGCGGGAAGCCCTGCGTCGGCAGCCAGTGCAGCGTCACGGCGAACAGCGCCACGAGGAGCATGCCGGCCCAGACGATCGGGATCGAGGCGACCGCCTGCGCCAGGAACGCGATCACGGCGCCGCCCGGACGCCGACGGAGCACCGCCGCGAGCACGCCGAGCGGCACCCCGATGACGAGCGCGGCGACGAGGGACATGCCCGCGAGCGGCAGCGTGACGCCGAGCTTCTGGGCGATCTCGGGTGCGACCTGCCCGTCGGTGACGAGCGACCGGCCGAGGTCGCCGCGGAGGAGCCCGCCGATCCAGTCGAGGTACTGCACGACGACCGGTCGGTCGAGCCCGAGCTGCTGTCGGAGCTCGGCGACCTGCGCCGGCGACGCCTGCGTGCCCGCGACGATCTGCGCCACGTCCCCCGGGAGCACCCGGAGCGTGGCGAAGATGATGACGCTGGCCACCAGCAGGCCGACGACGAGCAGGAGCACCCGCCCGATCAGGAACCGGGTCACGACACCGGCGCTCCGGGAACCGTGGTCCCTGCCAGGATCACTTGACGGCGAGCTTCGACAGGTCGAGGCGCGAGTTCGTGCCGTCGTAGGGAAACCCGGTGACGCCCTTCCGGACGGCCGTGATCGACGTCGCCGTGTAGAGCCACTCGCCGGCCGCGTCCTCGCTGACGATCTTCGCCGCCTTCTGCAGGTCGGCGACCTTGGTGGCCTGGTCGGTCGCGGCGACCGAGTCGGCGTAGAGCGACTGCACCTCGGCGTTGTCGTACCCGAAGTAGTAGTCCGGGTTCGCCCAGTTGCCGAAGTCGCGCGCCTCGACGTGGTTCACCATCGACAGGTCGAAGTCGCGGGTGCCGCTCTTCGGCGCCTCGAACACCTGCGACAGCCACGTGGCGAAGTCGACCCGCTTGACCGTCAGCGTGATGCCGACGTCGGCGAGCTGGGACTTCAGCACGTCGCCGATCGTGGCGGAGTAGATGTTCGCGTACGTCAGCGTGAGGTCGAGCTTCGGGTGCCCTGACTCGGCCAGGAGCTTCTTCGCGTTCTCGGGGTCGTACGCGTCGATGTCGGTGAGGTCCTGGTAGCCCGGGTCGAGCTCCGGGATCGGACCGCCCTGCTCGACACCGGTGCCGCCGATCGCCTTGATGATCGCCTTGGCGTCGATCGCCTGACGGATCGCCTGACGGACGCGCTTGTCGGTGAAGGGCGCCTTCTGGTCGTTGAACGCGAGCGTGTACTTGTCGGTCGTCTTGCCGGTGTGCAGCGAGATGTCCGAGCTGTTCTCCAGCTGGCTCTTCAGCGTGCCGTCGACGGAGGTCTGCACGTCGAGGTCGCCGTTCGCCATGGCGTTCACCGCGGTGGACGGCTGGGTGATGTACCGGAAGACGACCTTCGCGACCTTCGCCTTGGTGCCCCAGTAGTCGGCGTTCCGCGCGAAGGTCAGCGAGTCGCCCTGCTTCCAGCTCGCGACCTCGTACGGGCCGGTGCCGTTGGCGGAGTCGGACAGGTCGTTCTTCGCGGCTTTCTCGAGCACGAGGCCGGCGCGCCCGGTCAGGTTCCAGAGCAGGTCGGAGTCGGGCTTGGCGAGCTTGAGCTCCACGACACCGGAGGACGGCGAGGTGATCGACGTCACGTTCGCGAGCTGCGCGGAGTCGACGTACGACGCGTTCGACTTGACCTGCTGCAGCGACCAGACGACGTCGGCGGCGGTGACGTCCTTGCCGTCCTGGAAGGTGGTGCCGTCGCGCAGTGTGAACGTGTACGTCAGGCCGTCGTCCGACACCGCGTGCTTCGACGCCAGCACGTCGCGGACGCCGCCGTCCGCCGTGCGGCCGACGAGCCCCTGGTAGACGTTGTCGATGAGCACCTGGTCGAGGGCGGCACCGGACTGCGTGCGGATGTCGAGGCTGGTGGGTTCGAGGACGAGGCCGACGCGGACGGTGGCGTCGGTGCCGCCGTTCTCCGTCGAGGATCCGGAGCATCCGGTCAGCACGAGGGCCGAAGCGACGACGACCGCGGTGGCGGCGACGACCGCGCGGCCGAGACGTGCGGTGCTGCGGGCGGGGAGCGGACTCATGGGTGGTGGGTTCCTTCCGGCGCGGTGGCGACGGTCGTCGCGCGCGCTTGCACGAGGTTAGCGGCGGCCGGGGTGCTCCGGCGACGGTTGTTCGATCGGATGCAACAAACCGTTACCTTCCGCCCATGCCCGGATCGCTGCGGCCAGTTCGAGGGGTGCCTGGTTCTGGACGGCGTGCCGGGCCGCGACCGTGACGATCTCGGCCTCGGGCAGGCGCTCGGCGAACTGCGTGTGCAGCTTCGGGGACACGTACCCGCGGTCGCCCCGGACGAGCAGCACCGGCACGTCGAGGGCCTCGAGGTCGGGCCACGCGTCCGCGAAGCGCCCCACCGACGAGGTGCGTCCGGCGGGCAGGTGCGGGAAGTGGTGGCGCCGGACGAGCCGGCCGTCCGCGCCGAGCCTGGTGGTGTGCCGGGCCTCGCGGAGGAGCACCCGACGGTCGTCCCCGACCCGGGCCTCGACGGCACGCTCGACCACCTGGTCGAGCGACGTGAACGGCTCCTCGTCCTCGAGGGCACGGGCGATCCGGTCGACGGCCCGCTGGGCGAAGTCCGGCGACATGTCGACCAGGACGAGACCGGTGACGCGCTCCGGGGCGGTCGCGGCGAGCCGGGCGGCGAGGATCGCGCCGAGGGAGTGGCCGACGACGATCCCGGGCGGGACGTCGAGCGCCCGGAGGGCCGCGAGGACGTCCGGCGCCGTGGCACCGGCACCGTAGTCCGCGTCCTCGCGCCACCCGGACCGGCCGTGGCCGGGCAGGTCGACGGCGACCGCCGGCTCGCCGACGGCGAGCGCGGTCTGGTCGAAGCTGTGCGCGTCGATGCCGAGCCCGTGCAGGTAGGTGATCCGCGCCTCCCGGCCGTCCGCCGTCTCCCACCGGATCGCGGCGATCTCCTGTCCGGCGGTGGTGCGGACCACCTGCCTGGAGGCGCGCATCGGCGCCGTCACGCCGCTCGCGCGAGCGAGGTCGGCCAGGTCGTGGAATTCGTCGTCGGCATCGGGCACGGGGACGATCCTCGCACCGTGCGGACCCTTGGGGCTCTTAGGTAAGGCATGCCATACTTGGGTCGTGGCAGCCCGGTACCGTGTCTTCTCCGTCCGCGTGGCGGCCGTCACGTCGCTCACCCCGCACTTCGTCCGGGTGACCCTGACGGGCGACGCCCTCGCCGAGTTCTCGTCGGTCGGTCTCGACCAGCGCATCAAGATCGTGCTGCCGATCCCCGGGCACGGCTTCACCGACCTGCCCGACGGCGAGGACTGGTACGGCGCCTGGCGCGCCCTGCCGGACGCGATCCGGAACCCGCTGCGCACCTACACGGTCCGGTCGTTCCGGCCGGACGCCCGCGAGCTCGACATCGACTTCGTCGCGCACGGCGACACCGGACCCGCCTCGCGCTGGGTCTCGGCGTGTCGGGTCGGCGACGAACTCCGCATCGTGGGGCCCGCCGTGCCGTCGTCGCCCGCCGAGCTCCCGACCGGTGCGGCCGAGTTCGACCCGGGTGCCGCCGACCGGATCCTGCTCGCCGGTGACGAGACCGCCGCCCCCGCCATCTGCGCCATCCTCGAGGCGCTCGACGTCGCCACCGTCGGCCACGTCTTCATCGAGGTCCCGACCGACGCCGACCGGCTGCCGGTGTCCGCGCCCGCCGGCGTCGAGGTCCGCTGGATCGCCCGGAACGGTGCCTCGCACGGCGTCCGGATGACCGACCACGTGCACGCCTGGGCATCGACGGTCGCCGCCGGGCCCGCGTGCGGCGACGGAGCGGACCTGCAGGACGTGGACGTCGACGAGCAGGTGCTGTGGGACGTCCCCGACGCCGAGGCGTCGCGGCCCGTGTACGCCTGGATCGCGGGCGAGGCCGGCTGCGTGAAGGAACTCCGACGCCACCTCGTGCGCGGGGTCGGGCTCGACCGGGAACAGGTCGCGTTCATGGGGTACTGGCGGCACGGCAAGGCCGAGAATTGAGCCCTTCCGTCGACGGTGCCGGGTCTGCGTCGTCTGTGCCGGCGACCGCGCTCGGGGCCCGGGGGCTGACGCTCGCGTACGACGACCGCGTGGTGGTGTCGGCGCTCGACGTCGACGTCCCGGACGGGGAGCTCACCGTCATCGTCGGGCCGAACGCGTGCGGCAAGTCGACGTTGCTGAAGTCGTTCGCCCGCACGCTCAAGCCGACGGCGGGCACGGTGTACCTCGACGGGGCCCCGATCTCGTCGTTCCGCCCCAAGGCCGTCGCGCGCCGCATCGGGATGCTCCCGCAGACGCCGATCGCGCCGGACGGCATCACCGTCCGCGACCTCGTGTCCCGCGGGCGCTTCCCGCACCAGGACCTGCTGCACCCGTCCTCGGGCTCGGACCGGCGCGCCGTGCAGGCCGCGCTCGAGCAGACGTCGACCGTGTCGCTCGCCGACCGCGGCGTGGACGAGCTCTCCGGGGGGCAGCGGCAGCGCGTCTGGATCGCGATGGTGCTCGCGCAGGAGACCGACATCGTCCTGCTCGACGAACCGACCACGTTCCTCGACATCGCGCACCAGTACGACGTGCTCGAACTGGCGTCGGCGTTGCACGCGGCCGGTCGGACGGTCGTCGCGGTGCTGCACGACCTGAACCAGGCGGCGCGGTACGCCACCCACGTGATCGCGATGCGGGACGGGTCGATCGTGGCCTCGGGGCCGCCGGCGTCGGTCGTGACCGAGGAGCTGGTCGAGGACGTGTTCGGGCTGCCCTGCGTCGTCGTGACCGACCCCGAGACCGGCACGCCCCTCGTGGTGCCGCGGCGCCGCGCGGCCTGACGCGCGCGGGCGCGCGGCGCGCGCGCCGCAGGCGCGCCGCGCGAGCGGGCGCGACACGCGGCTCGCGTCCGCCGAGCGGGCGGAACCTGCCGCTCGCCCTCACCGAACGGGACGTATTTCGCCCGCTCGGGCTCCGCGCGCCGCCGCGCGAGCAGGCACGACACGCGGCTCGCGTCCGCCGAGCGGGCGGAACCTGCCGCTGTCCCGCGTCGAACGGGACGTATCCCGCCCGCTCGGGCCGACGCATCCGGTGAGCAAGGGACGCCGGACTGGAGGCGAAGGGCGGGCTCGCGCCGTGCCTCCCGTCCGGCCGCGCCTGCCAGCTGAGCGGGCACGACATGCCGCTCGCGTCCGCCAAGCGGGCGGGACCTGCCGCTGGCCCGCGTCGAACGGGACGTATTTCGCCCGCTCGCGGGGGCGGGGCGGGGCGGGGCGGGCGCGCGGGCGGGGGCACGGCGCGGGCGCGTCAGCGGTAGTTACCGTCCTCGAGCCCGGCCTCGATCTCGAACCGGTTCCGCAGGGGGTCCCGCCCCGCCAGCGCGTACACGAGGGGCATGAGCATCCCGTAGCGCCGCCACTGGTCGACGTGCACCCGCTCGTGCCGGAGGACCCGTTCGCCGTCGTTGTCCCGCGTCAGGTACACCGACCCCACGCAGGTGCCACCACGGCGGAAGACCCACCGCGGCAGCCCGGTGCAGACGATCAGCCCGTCGATCACCCGCACCTCCCCGGTGGACAGCGGGACGCCGACGGCGAGGCCGACCGCGGTCGCGAATGCCCAGCCCGCCCGGGACACGGGGGAGTCGAGCAGGGGGTTCCGCACCGCTACTCCGGGCGGCCGTAGGTCTCGAGCAGCCGCAGCCAGATCTCGTTCATGGTCGGGTAGGCGGGGACGGCGTGCCACAGGCGGTCGACCGGGACCTCACCCACGACGGCGATCGTCGCGGCGTGGAGCATCTCGGCGACGTCCTGTCCGACGAAGGTCACACCGACCACGACGCCACGGTCCTCGTCGACGACCATCTTCGCGCGCCCGGTGTACCCGTCGGCCTGCAGCGAGGCGCCCGCCACGTTGCCGAGCTCGTACTCGACCGCCCGGACGTTCAGGCCCTGCTCGCGGGCCTTCGCCTCGGTCAGGCCGACGCTCGCGACCTCGGGGTCGGTGAAGGTGACCTGGGGGACCGCCGCGTGGTCGGCCGTCGCGACGTGCGCGCCCCACGGCTCGGTGTGCAGCGGGGTGCCCTGGTGCCGGGCGGCGATCGCCTCGCCGGCGGCGCGGGCCTGGTACTTGCCCTGGTGGGTGAGGAGTGCCCGGTGGTTGGCGTCGCCGACCGCGTACAGCCAGTCGGTGCCCTGCACGAGCATGGTGTCGTCGACCCGCAGCCAGTCACCGGGGGTGAGGCCGACGGTCTCCAGCCCGAGGTCCTTCGTGTGGGCCGAACGACCGGTCGCGGCGAGCACCTCGCTCGTGACGACCGTCGTCCCGTCGTCGAGCGTGGTCGTCACGAGGCCGTGCTCGTCGCGGTCGACACGCGTGGGGTTCACATCGGTGCGGACGTCGACGCCGAGCTCGCGCAGGGCGTCGGTGACGAGCTCACCGGCGAACGGCTCCATCCCGCCGAGCAGTCCGTGCCGGGCGACGAGGGTGACCTTCGACCCGAGGGAGGCCCAGGCGGTCGCGAGCTCGGAGCCGGCGACACCGCCGCCGATGACGAGCAGGCTCTCCGGGACCTCCTTCGCGCTGGTGCCCTCGCGCGTGCCCCACGGCTTCGCGTCGGCGAGACCCGGCACGTCGGGGAGCGCGTGCAGCGAGCCCGTCACGAGCGCGATGGCCGCCGCTGCCGTGTAGGTCGTGCCGTCGACCTCGAGCGTCTTCTCGCCGGTGATCCGGGCGTGGCCGCGGATCAGGTCGATGCCCGCGGACTCGAGCCACGAGACCTGGCCGTCGTCCTTCCAGTCCGAGGTGAACGAGTTCCGTCGGGCGAGCACGTGCGCGGCGTCGAGGTCGCCCGTGACCGCCTGCGCGGCACCGTCGAGTCGCTTCGCCGCAGCCAGGGCGTGCCCGCTCCGCAGGAGCGCCTTCGAGGGCATGCACGCCCAGTAGGAGCACTCACCGCCGACGAGCTCGGCCTCCACCACGGCGACGCTCAGGCCGCGCTTCTTGGCGTAGTCCGCCACGTTCTCGCCGACTGCGCCGGCGCCGATCACGATGAGGTCGTAGTCCGTCATGGGGCCGAGCGTACGCGCGACGGCATGGGTCACGCCGAGCGACGTGTGCCCCGGTGGCGTCCGTCAGGCCGTCCGGGAAGCGCTCGTCAGCGCGCCCACCGCACGGAGGATCACGCCGAGGTCGTCGACCGCGCGGTCGGGGTCCACCGGCGCGAACCCGGTGAGTGCCGCGCCCGCGAGTCGTCGCCCGCGCGTGGCGGCCTGGATCCGCTCGACGAGCCCGGCGCCGTCGAGGCCGAACGGCACGGGTTCGAGCAGTCCGTCGACCTCGGACGGGTCGAGCACGTCGAGGTCGACGTGCACGAAGACCGCCCCGGCGCCGGTTGCGTCGACCGCCGCCGCGATCGCGTCCGGCGTGGCGGCGTCGACGTCGAGGTGCACGATGCCGGCGCGGTCGAGGGCGTTCGTCTCGGCGTCCTCGACACCGCGGACCCCGGCGACGACGACGGACGTCGGTGCGAGGGTGGGCAGCGCGGGGAAGAGGTCGTCCGGACGGTCGACCAGGATCCGGAGCACCGCGGTCTCGGCGGCGAGCGGCTGGGCGCGGTTCAGGGCGCGGAACCCGCTCGACCCCGCGATGCGCACGAAGGCGGTGTCGGCGCCGAGGCCGACCGTCGCGCCGAGGACGCTCGCACCGTCACCGCCGACGACGAGGACCGGTTCACTCGCGACGGTGGTCTCCTCGGCCACCCGTTCCGCGACCGCGAGCACCGAGGTGTACCGGGCGACGGCGGTCTCGAGCCGGTCGCCGGCTCCGGCGGGGACGTCGACCACGGTGGTGGATGCGCGGGGGAGGTCGGCCGCGATCGCGGCGGCACCGTCCCCGAGGCGCATCGCACGGGACGACGCCGAACCCTGCCACTGACCGACCACGAGGAAGTGCATCGTGCCAGTCTGTCAGGCGCGGTCCGGCGTCGTTCCGAACGGTGTGTCAGAGGCTCGACGAACCGCCGGACTTCAGGGCGGCGAGGCGCGCTTCGACCTCGGCGTCCTTGCCGACGTCCTCGAGGCTCTCGAACTGGGCGTCGAGGCTCGACGACTGCAGCTCCTGCTGGCCGAGGACCTTCGCCTCTTCGCGGCGGACCTTCTCCTCGAAGCGACCGAGGTCGCTCGTCGGGTCGAGGACGTCGATGTTCCCGAGCGCGTCGTTGACCTTGGACTGCGCCTCGGCCGTCTTCGAGCGTGCGACGAGGTTGTCGCGCTTCGAGCGGAGCTCCTCGAGCTTCTGCTCCATGCCGGCGAGCCCGGCCTTGAGCTTCTCCACCGCCTCGTTCTGCGAGGCGAGGTTCGGCTCGGCGTCCTTGACCTCCTGCTCGGCGGCGATCTGCTTGCCGATCGCGATCTTGGCGAGGTTGTCGAACTTGTCCGCCTCGGCCGTCTTGCCCTCGGCGCGGTACTTGTCGGCCGCGGTGGAGGCGTTGGCGGCCTTCTGCCCCCACTCGACCGCGGCCTTCTTGTCCTCTTCGTGGTCCTGCTCGAGCAGTCGGACGTTGCCGATCGTCTGCGCGATCGCCGTCTTGGCGTCGGCGATGTTGTTCGTGTAGTCCCGCACGAGCTGATCGAGCATCTTCTGCGGATCCTCGGCGTTGTCGATGAGCTGGTTGATGTTCGCCCGGACGAGGGTCGAGATGCGACCGAAGATCGTCTGCTTTGCCATTGCTGTTCCCTTTCCTGGAATGACTGGTGTGGTGCTGTTGGTCTGTGGGTGTCCGCGCTAGAAGCGACCGCCGCCGGAGAAGCCCCCGCCGCCTCCGCCGCCCCCGCCACCGCCGAAGCCGCCGCCGCCCCCGAAGCCGCCCCCGCCGCCGAAGCCCCCGCCCCCGAACGAACCGCCGCCGTAGCTGCCACCGCGACCGCCGAGGAGTCCGCCGAGCACGATGCCGGTGACGAGCCCGCCGAGCTGGGCGCCGTTGCCGCCGCCACCGCCGAAGCCGCCGCCACCGCCCCAGCCGCCCATGTCGTCGTTCGCGGCGTCCATCGCCGCTGCCGCGTACTGCTCGGCCGCGCGTGCCGCCTGGAGTGCCTGTCCGGGGTCGGTCGTCGCGAGGTCGACCGCGTCGTCGAGCGCGCGCTGCGCCTCGGACAGCCGGGTGCGTGCGGTCGTCCCGACGGCGCCGCGGTGCAGTGAGATGAACTCGCGCGCCTGGCTGATCCGGTTGCGCGCGTCGCGGAGGGCGTCGTCGAGGGCACGCGCGGCACGGCGCTGCTGTTCCTCGGCTCCGCGTGCGGCGGCGATGGCCTGGTCGATGTCGGTGTTCGCCTTGGTGAGTGCGTCGACCGCGGCGATCGGGTCCTTCGGGTCGAGGCCCTGCCGCAGCACGGTCTCGGCACGGGTGACCGCGGCAGCGAGCTCCGGCCCGCCGGCCGTGAGCGTCCGAGCCGCTGCGACGTCCCCCTCGATGTCGACCCGCATGGCCTCGGCGCGTGCGGTGGCCTCGGCGAAGGTGGACTCGGCCGCGCTCGCGCTCTGTGTCAGTTGCTGCACCTGCGCGAGGGCGTGCTGGGCGTCCCGGACGGCGACGACGGCCTCGCCCTTGTCGCCCGCGGCGATCGCGGCGGTGGCGGCCTCGGAGCGTTCGGTCGCGTACGCGAGGACCTGCTGCGCCTGGTCGACGCTGTCGGACACGGTCGCGAGGGTCCGGCCGGTGTACGCCCGGCGGACGCGGTCGAGCGCCGCGCCGGCCTGCTGCACCGATGCCGGGGCAGCGGCGACGTCCTGCGCCAGCTGCGCGGCGGCGTCCTCGACGCCGTCCTCGAGCGAGCGGAGCCGGTCGAACGCCTCGGTCTGTTCCTCGATCGAGGCGTGCGCCTGCTCGCAGATCGCGATGATCTGGTTCGCCCAGTCGGCGCGCTGCTGCGGGGTGTCCGGCACCTCGTCGTCGAGCTGCTGCTGGAACGTGAAGGCTGTGCGGACCGCGCGCTGCGCCTGGGCGACGGCCTCGGCGAAGGGCTTCGCGGCGTCGGCGCCGAACTGGGCGGTCGCGAACCCGACCTCTTGTTCGGCGGTGCGCAGCTCGTCGTCGATCGTCACGAGTGCGCCGCCGGCGGTGCGTTCGAGGTCGGCGAGCGAGGCTTCCTGCGCCTTCATCGCGGCGGCGGTGCGGCGCTTGTTGCGCGTCCGGATGACGAGGACCGTGACGACGCCCGCGACGACCACCACGGCGAGGAGGATCCACAGCCAGGTGAGGTCCGGCGGCGCCTGTGTCGCGGCGAGGCCGTTCGCGAACGCCACGGCCGCGCCCGACCAGTCGCTCTGCTTCAGGGCCGGCACCAGGTCGTCGTCCACCGCGCTCTCGACGTCGGACTCCGAGATGCTCGTCTCGTTGGTCTGCTGGACGTCGTAGTTCCGCTCGTCCACGGCGACGGACAGCAGGATCCCGTCCGAGTCGATCTGGTTCGCGGACAGCGTCGCGGTGCCCCACGCGGTGTGGTCGGACGGGTCGGTGAACTCCGGCACGAACACGACGTAGAGTTGGGTCTTCGTGTCCGCGTAGAGCTTCTGGACGGCGTCCTCGACCTGCGACTGCTGTGAGGAGCTGAGCACGTCGGCCTCGTCGAGCACGTACTCGCCACCCAGGTCGACCGGTGCGGTCGCGTGTGCCGTGGCTGCCGGCGCGAGCACGAGGAACCCTGCCAGGAGCGCTGCGGCCATGCGTCCGATCCGTCCCGGCGTCCCCCTGTCGGTCCTCGTCCTGCCCGTGGCCGATCCGCCCTGGACCGCTCGCATCCGTCCTCCGTCCGTCGCCGTGGTCGCCGTCCGAGCAGCCCCGGAACCGCGCCCCGGAGCGCTGTTGCCCGGAGTCTATCCACGCGGCGCAGCCCTCGGACAGACTCCGGGCGAACCCTCGTGGAACGTCTGGTCTGTGGAAGTGTTGTACCCCGAGCCGGGGTATGCTCGTGGAGCGTTCGACGACGAACGAGACAGGGGAACTGCGATGGAGCGAACAACCAGCACCGAGGTCGTCCCACTCGAGGACGGCTACCACCGCGTGTCGACCCCCGCGAGCGGGGTCATCGGCTTCGTGCGGGAGCACGACGGCCGGTACGAGGTGCTCCGCGGACGCGTGCGCCAGGCGACGCGGTCCGAGGGCCTCTACAGCACCATGAACGTCGCGCTCATCGCGCTCACCCACGCCTGAACCACCCACGTAGGCTCACCTGCGTGGGTCTGCCGCTCCTCCAGTCGGTCGTCGTGACGCTCCGTGCGTCCGGTCCGGACCGTGCTGCCGACCGGGAGGCGCTGCTCGCCGCCGTCGCGTCGGCGACGGGTGTCGACGTCGCGGCCGTGCGCGCGGGGCGCGTCTGCCCGCACTGCGCCGCGACGGACCACGGCCGTCCCTGGGCCGAGGTCGACGGCTCCGCCGTCGGCGTGAGCCTCGCGCGGACCACCGACCTCGTCGCGCTGGCCGTCGGACCACCGGGGATCGGCGTCGACCTCGAGCGCGTGTCGCGGGTCGCGGCAGCCCCGCTCGACGCGTTCACGCCCGGGGAGCTCGCGCGGTCCGGCGACGCCACCGCGCGGGCTGCCTGCTGGGCGGTGAAGGAGGCGGTCCTCAAGCGCGACGGCCGCGGACTCCGGGTCGATCCGTCGCGTGTCGAGGTCGACCTCGTCCGGGGTGCGGCGACGCTCGACGGCGCCGAGCAGCCGGTCACGGTCGTGTTCCCCGGCGAGGACCTCGTGCTCGCCGTCGCGGCGGGAGGGGTTCCGGTCAGCGTGGGAGCGTGAGGACCTCGGCGCCGTCCTCGGTGATCGCCACCGTGTGCTCGGTGTGTGCGGTGCGGGCCCCGGTGGCGCTGCGGAGCGTCCAGCCGTCCGGGTCGGTCACGAGCACGTCGGTGTCCGCCATCACCCACGGCTCGAGGGCGAGGAGCAGCCCCGGGCGGAGGGTGTAGCCGCGCCCGGGTCGCCCGGTGTTCGACACGTGCGGGTCCTGGTGCATCGTCGAGCCGATGCCGTGGCCGCCGAACTCGACGTTGACCGGGTAGCCGGCGCCCTCGAGCACCGTGCCGATGGCGTGCGACAGGTCGCCCGTCCGCACTCCGGGGCCAGCGATCGCGATCGCTGCCGCGAGGGCGCGTTCCGTCGCGTCGATCAGGGCGAGGTCGGCGGGGTCCGCGGTGCCCACGACGAAGCTGATCGCCGCGTCGGCCGCGATGCCGTCGAGGGACACGGCCAGGTCGAGCGTCAGCAGGTCGCCGTCCTCGAGCGTCCGGTCGTGGGGGAGCCCGTGCAGGACGGCGTCGTTGACCGCGGTGCAGACGTGGTGGCCGAACGGCCCGCGGCCGAACGACGGGGCGTAGTCGACGTAGCAGGACCGGGCGCCGGCGTCCTCGATCATCGCCTTCGTCCACCGGTCGATCTCGAGCAGGTTCGTGCCGACGCGCGTGCGGTCGCGCAGGGTCTGCAGGATCGTGCCGACGAGGGCTCCGGTGGCGCGGGCACGGTCGACCTCGGCCGGGGTGAGGATCTCGATCACGGGATGATCATACCGGTACTCTCTGGCCGGTATTAGAGTAGGGGTATGGTCCGTCTCCCGCTCAGCCCCGACGAGGTCGCCCGCGGGCGCCGGCTCGGAGCCCTGCTCCGCCGTGCGCGCGGGGAGCGTTCGATGCTCGAGACCGCGCTGCGGGCCGGGATCTCGCCGGAGACGCTGCGGAAGATCGAGACCGGCCGCATCGCGACGCCGGCGTTCTCGACGATCGCGTCCGTCGCCGGGGTCGTCGGGCTGTCCCTCGACGCGGTGTGGGCCGAGGTGAACCGCACCCCGGGGACGGCCGACCTCGGCGGCGCTCCGGACCTGGTCGAGACCGCGAGCTGACGCACGCGATGCCGCCGACCGATCCCTAGAGCGCGGGGACGGCGGACTCGTCGAGCCAGGGTGCCGTCACGGCCCGGACCGCGTCGACGTCGGTCCCGGCCGCGTCGGCGAACGCGGCGTGCACGTCCGCCGGGGTGACCGAGCCGTGCCGGTGTCGCTCGGTGATCGTCCGGAGCCCGGCGAAGAAGGCGTCGTCGCCGACCGATCGCCGCACGGCGTGCAGGGCCAGCGCCCCGCGCTTGTAGACACGGTCGTCGAACATGTCCTTCGGGCCCGGGTCGGCCGCGACGAGGTCCTCGGGCTGCTCGAGGAGCCCGTCACGGTACGTCGACGCCAGGGTGTCCGCCGTCGCGCCGCCGCGGTGCTCCGACCAGAGCCACTCGGCGTAGCAGGCGAAGCCCTCGTGCAGCCAGATGTCCTGCCAGCGGGTGACCGTGACGGAGTTGCCGAACCACTGGTGCGCGAGCTCGTGCGCGATCAAGCGGTCGGTACCGTGCTCGCCGTCGACGTGGTTCCGGCCGAAGACCGCCAGGCCGTGCGCCTCGAGCGGGATCTCGAGCTCGTCGTCGGTCACCACGACGCCGTACGACGCGAACGGGTACGGCCCGAACCGGTCGGCGTACAGGGCGAGCATGTCCGGCACCCGTCCGAAGTCGGTCTTCGCGGCAGTGGCGAGGTCGGCGGGGTGGTGCAGCGTGACGGGGGTGTCCGAGCCACGGAGCCTCGTCGTGCGGTAGCGCCCGATCTGCACCGTCGCCAGGTACGTCGCCATCGGCTCGGTCGTGGCGTACGTCCACGTCGTGCCGGCGCGGGCGCGCTCCTTGCCGAGCAGCTCCCCGTTCGCGACGACGTCGTAGGCGGCCTCGGCGGTGATCTCGAACCGGTAGGTGGCCTTGTCGTCCGGGCGGTCGTTGCACGGGAACCACGACGGGGCACCGGTCGGCTGCGCGGCGACGATGACGCCGTCGGTCAGCTCCTCCCAACCGATCTGGCCCCACGGGCTGCGGAGCGGGTGCGGTGTGCCGCGGTACCGCACGTGGACGGTGAACTCCGTGCCGGCGGCGGCGGGCTCGGCCGGGGTCACGGTGAGCTTGTGCGTCGCGGTCGTGTGCTTCTTCGCCCGTTTGCCGTCGACGTCCACCCGGTCGACCGTCATGCCGTGCAGGTCGAGGACGATGCGGTCGAGGTCCTCGTGCGCACGGCCGGTGATCGTCGCGGTGGCGTCGAGGCGGTTCGTCGCGACGCGGTACTCCAGTCGGAGCTCGTAGTGGTGGGCGCTCCACCGTCGGTCGCCGCTGTGCGGGGTGTACGGGTCGGCGTCTGGGTTCGTCGAGGCGGGCTTCACGGTGCCGTCGAGTCTGCCACGGCGACGTGCTCGACGGACGACCGCGCCGGCACCCGCGGCGCCGATGTCCACGGAGCGATCGGGTTCCCCGACCAGTGGGTCCCACCGGGCACCTGCTCCCCGCGCATCACGAGCGAGGCCGGCCCCACGGTCGCCCCCGCCCCGATGCCCGCCGCCGGCAGCACCACGCTGTGCGGACCGAGCGTCGCGCCCGGGTCGAGGCGGACCTCGTCGAGCTGCATCACCCGGTCGTGGAACAGGTGCGTCTGCACGACCGTGCCCCGCGCGACGGCGGCACCGGACCCGATCGTCACGAGGTCGGCCTCCGGCAACCAGTACGTCTCGATCCAGGTGCCGCGGCCGATCGTCGCTCCGAGACTGCGGAGCCACGCCGCGAGGGCCGGCGTCCCCGTGGCCTGCTCGGCGAACCACGGACGCGCCACCGTCTCGACGAACGTGTCCTGCACCTCGTTCCGCCACACGAACGACGACCACAGCGGGTGCTCGCGGGCGGCGATCCGGCCGACGAAGGACCACTTCGCGATCGTCGACACCACCGCCGCGACGGCACCGGCGACGATGAGCACCGGCCCGGCGAGCAGCACCGTCCACCCGATGCCCACGGCCGTCCAGAGCGCGAGGAGCGTGCCGACGACCCCGAGCGCGATCCCCGCGGACACCATCGGGGCGACCAGACGCAGGAGTTCCCAGCAGCCGCGCGCGACCTTGAGGGACCGCGGCGGCCGGAACGTGCGCTCCTCGTCGAACTCCGCCGTGGCGCGCCGGAGCCGCACCGGGGGAGAGCCGAGCCACGACGATCCGCGCTTCGCCTTCTTCGGGACGGCGGACAGCACCGCCACCAGCGCCTCGCGAGGCACCGACCGACCGGCACCCGTCATCCCGCTGTTGCCGAGGAACGCCCGACGCCCCACCTTCGACCGGCCGATCCGCACCCGACCACCACCGAGCTCGTACGTCGCCACCATCGTGTCGTCGGCGAGGAACGCCCCGGACGCGATCTGCGTGAGCGCCGGGATGAGCAGGACCGTCGAGATCTCGGTGTTCCGCCCCACCCGGGCCCCGAGCAGTCGGAGCCACAGCGGGGTCACGAGCGACGCGTACACCGGGAACAGCAGCGTCCGCGCGCCGTCGAGGATCCGTTCGGTCGTCCACACCTGCCACCCGATCCGGGAACGGACCGGGTGCCGACCCTCGTGCAGACCGATGCCGAGCAACCGCACCGCGGCCACCACCAGGCCCGCGTACACGACACCCGCGACCACGGTCCCGAGCGGCACCCACGCCAGCGCGCGCAGCACGGCGTCCCCGAGCGAGTCCGCGCGACCGACGAGCAGCCACACCAGCACCACCCCCGCGGCCGCACCGACCACCGGCAACCCGGCCACGGCCAGGGACCCGGCCCCGTACGCCAGCAGCCACCGGCGTCGCGACGGCGGCCGCGCCTCCCGGTCGTGCCGAGCCGACCCGACGCGCTCCGCCGGCGACCCCGCCCACCGTTCCCCGTCCGGCACCCGGTCCGCGACCGCGGACCCCGCCTCGACCTCGGCACCCACCCCGACGTGCGCACCCGGCAGCAGCGTCGTCCGGCTGTGCACCACCGCGTCCGCGTCGATCCGGACCCGGCCCAGCCGGAACACGTCTCCGTCGACCCAGTGCCCGGCCAGGTCCACCTCCGGCTCCACCGACGCACGCTTGCCGATCGTCAACATGCCGGTGACCGGCGGCAACGCGTGCAGGTCGACGTCCCGACCGATCGACGCACCCAGCGCCCGCGCGTAGTAACTGATCCACGGCGCACCCGCGGTCGACGGGCCGTCCACCGCCTCGGCGATCCGCTCCGCCAACCACACCCGCACGTGCACCTGACCACCCCGGGGATGGTCACCCGGTCGGACCCCCGCGAGCACCAGCCGGACCAGGACGACCGTCACGGCCATCTTCCCCGCCGGCGTCACGAACAGCACCAGGGCCACGACGAGCACCGGCCACGGCACCACCGGGACGAACGGCAGGGTCGTCGCGTGCAGCACCGCCGCGACCAACGCCGTCCACGTCAGCACCCGCAGCCCGCGGAGCACCTGCAGCGGCACCCCCAGCAGCGTCATCGCGAACCCCGTCACCGGAGGGACCGGTCGGACGTCACGCGGGACGGAGACCACAGGACCCGAATCGTCCAGCGCATCCGCCAACGCCCCGATCCTCGGGTGGTCGTACACGTCCGCCACCGTCGTCGTCGGGAAGCGCTCACGGATCGCCGACACCAGCTGCGCCGCCGTCAGGGACCCGCCGCCGTGCGCGAAGAAGTCGTCGTCGACGCTCCCCACCGGCACCCCCAGGATCGCCGACCACCGCTCCGCGATCCACGCCACCGTGTCCGGCAGCAGCGCCGCGTCCGACGACCCCGGCAACGGCCACGGGAGCGCAGCCCGGTCCACCTTGCCCGAGGTCCGCGTCGGCAACGAGTCCACCACCGCCAGCAGGGGGACCAGCGCCGCCGGGAGCTCCGCCCGCAACCGCGCGTTCGCCGCCGCCACGTCCACCGGGACACCCGCCGCCGGCGCCACGTACCCGACCAGCACCTGGTTGCCCGCCGGCGTCCGCTGCACCACCGCGGCACCACCGGCCACGTCCGGGAGCGCCTGCAACGCCGCATCGATCTCGCCCAGCTCGATCCGACGACCACCGAGCTTCACCTGGTCGTCCGCACGACCCTGGAACACCAGCCCCTCGGGCTCGTACCGCACCAGGTCACCGCTCCGGTACGCCCGCTCCCACCCGAGCTCCGGGAACGGCGCGTACTTCTCGGCGTCCTTCGCCGGGTCCAGGTACCGCCCCAACCCGACACCGCCGATCACGAGCTCCCCGACCTCGCCGGGCGCGACCCGGGCCCCCGCCGCGTCCACCACCGCCAGGTCCCAGCCGTCGAGCGGCAACCCGATCCGCACCGGCGTGCTCCCGTCCAGCAACGACCCGCACGCCACCACCGTCGCCTCGGTCGGCCCGTACGTGTTCCAGACCTCCCGGTGGCGGCTCGCGATCCGCGCCGCGAGCTCCGGCGGACACGCCTCACCCCCGAAGATCACCAGCCGCACCTGCTCCAGCGCGTCGTCCGGCCACAGCGCCGCGAGCGTCGGCACCGTCGACACCACCGTGATCCCGTGCGCGATCAACCACGGACCGAGGTCCACCCCCGTCCGCACCAGTGACCGGGGCGCCGGAACCAGAGCGGCACCGTGCCCCCACGCCAGCCACATCTCCTCGCAGGACGCGTCGAACGCCACGCTCAGCCCCGCCAGCACCCGGTCGCCCGGACCGATCGGTGCGGCCTGCAGGAACATCCGCGCCTCGGCGTCCACGAACGCCGCAGCGCTGCGGTGGGTGACCGCCACGCCCTTCGGCACACCCGTGGACCCGGACGTGAAGATGATCCACGCATCGTCGTCCTCGTGGGGGAGTGCGGCGCTCGCCGCGGGGTCCGTCACGGGCAGTTCGCCGCCGTCGCGGTCGCGCAGGACGCCGCCGGCTCCGATGACGCCCACGACGTCGGCCTCGCCGAACACCAGGGTCGCGCGTTCCTCGGGATCGTCGGCGTCGACGGGCACGTACGCGGCGCCGGCGGCGAGCACCGCGAGGATCGACACGTACAGGTCGCGTCCACCGGAGGGAATCCGCACGCCGACCCGGTCACCCCGTCGGACCCCGCGTCGGCCGAGCTCGTCGGCCTGCTCGTGCACCCGCCGGACGAGCGTCGCGTAGTCGAGGGTGCCGGCCGGGTCCTCGAGCGCGGTGGCGTCGGGGTGCTCGGCGGCGGTCGCGGTGAGGACGTCGAGCAACGTCCGTGGTGCCGGTGCACGGTCGCCGCGGGCGAGTTCGTGCTGCGGGTTCCCGGTGGCTGCGGTCATCGAGTCCTCTTCCCGGTCGCGTGCGGGGTCGACCGGCCCGTGATCCTAGGGGGTGGAGGTGTCGCGTCCGGAAACTCCCGGGGCGGCTGTGCCCGGACCGAGCGACGCCGGTGCGTCGGGCATCGCTCGCGCCGGACCGAGCGACGCCGGTGCGTCGGGCATCGCCCGCGCCGGAAACAGCGACGCGGGTGCAGCGGGCATCGCTCGCGTCGGACCGAGCGACGCCCGTGCCGCGTCGAGCGTCGCGGCGAGCCCGATCGAGTCGTCGAGGGAGTGCAGCGGCGACTCGGTGCGCCCTTCGGCGACGGAGCGCGCCAGCGCCGCGGCCTGCCAGACGAGGCCCTGCCGGCCCCGCAGGCCGCTGGTGTCCGCCCAGTGCGCCGCCTCGGCGCCGTGGTGCAGCGCGAACGACGCCGGGAACACGAAGTGGTCCGTGTAGCGCACGGTGGCGGTGCTGCCCGCGATGACCGCGAGTCCCGGCGTCCACGCCGTCATCGTCGTGGTCACGACCGTCTGCGCGCCGCCGGCGGCCGTCGACACGGTGACCGACTGGAGGTCCACCCCGCGTCCCGAGACCGCACCGGTCGTGCGCCGGGTCACCGGGGCGCCGGTGGCGAAGCGTGCGAACCAGTGTCCGTAGACACCGGCGTCGAGCAGGGCGCCGCCGCCGGCGGCCGGGTCGAACATGCGGTCGGCGGGGTCGGGCTCGTGCGGCCAGCCGACGTCGACGGACACGAGGTGGACGTCGCCGAGGACGCCGTCGGCGAGCAGCCTCGCGACGACCGTGGTGCCCGGCAGGTACCGGGTCCACATCGCCTCCATCGCGAACACCCCGGCGCGGCGGGCGGCGTCGGCGAGGGTCCGGGTGTCCGCCTCGGAGGTGGTCATCGGCTTCTCGACGAGGACGTGCTTGCCGGCGGCGATCGCGAGCAGGGCGTGGCCGAGGTGCTGCGGGTGCGGCGAGGCGACGTAGACGACGTCGACGGCGGGGTCGGCTACGAGCGCCTCGTACGAGCCGTGCACCCCGGGGATGCCGTGGCGGCGGGCGAAGGCGGCGGCGCGCTCGTGGGAGCGGGAGCCCACGGCGACGACGCGCTGGTCGGACGCGGCGTGGAGTGTGGCGGTGAAGTCGTTCGCGATGGTGCCGGGGCCGATCACGCCCCACCGGAGTGTCGGGCCGCCTCGGAGCGGAGCAACGTCAGGTTCCGGGAACACCATCGTCATGCGCCCGACGCTACCCGAGCACGCACGCGCCACGGCGGCCCCGCCCCGACGCCCGTGCCCCAGCCGCTCCGGACGGAAGGTCGGCGGAACCAGCATCATGATGGCCCCGCCCTGACCGCCCCCGGAGGGGAGGTCGGCGAAGCCGGCATCGCGGGCAGCCGCCTGAGCGGAGCGAAGTCGTCTGCTTCCGCGGAAATGTCACTGTGCCCCCAGGAGGATTCGAACCTCCGCCCCTGCCTCCGGAGGGCAGTGCTCTATCCCCTGAGCTATGGGGGCCCTGGGTGAGATCAACCGTAGCAGGTCCGCACGGCTGCCCGAGACCACGCGTGTCGCGATCGGTCCTTCCCAGAACGCGCGCGATGGGAGGTGGGAACGGGCGTACCCGGTCGGAAGAATGGACCAGGTACGCCCGTTCCCGGCAGGCACGCCCGTTTACGACAGGCACGCCCGTTTACGACAGGTACGCCCCTTCGTGGCCGGTACGCCCGGTCCCGCCGGGGACGCCCGGGGTCGCTGCGGACGCGGCAGATGGTCAGCCGGCCGGGGTCGCCGACGCGGTCGGCTGCAGGACGCCCCGCACCGCGTCGACGACGGGCTGCGCACCGCCGGGCTCGGTGAAGAGCGTCGAGGTCGCGGTGATCCAGTACGGGTCGGCGAAGGCGTCCGCACGGCCGACGCCGTCGGTGAGCGAGAAGTACCCCTCGACCCGGTACGTCGGCACGGACCCGCCCCGTTCGTAGAGCGCGTCCTTGAGGTTCGTGAGCGACTTCTCAGGCAGGTCGGCGACGGCGAGCGTGATGGTCGTCGCGGCGTCGTCGGTCGCGCTCCAGTGGCACACGCGCCCCCGCTGCTCGGCGATCCGGGCGGCCGGTGTGCCCTTCTCCGGCGTGAAGTCGTCGTCGAGGGTGAAGGTCTTCCCGTACACGGCGAGGGACTCGGCGGGCAGGAGCTCGGCGCACGTCTGCGCGACCCGCTCGCCGATCGGACCCGCGGTCGCGCTCGGCGTGGCGCCGCCCGAGCCGCCGCCGGAGCAGCCGACGAGGACGACGGACGCGGACACGGTGAGGAGGGCGACGCTGATCGCCCGGACGCGGCTGCGGGTGGTCATCCCGACATGATGGTGCATCGACCGGGGAGGACCTGTGCGTCCCGGTAGACTCGACCCTCGTGACTCCTGCCGAACTCTCCGCCGCGTACCTGTCGATCCTGACCGGGATCGTCGAGCGACGAGGCGCGTCCGACACCGTGACCGTCGAGGAGTCGCACGCAGCCCTCGAACGTCCGAAGAACCGCGCGCACGGCGACTGGGCCTCGAACGCTGCGATGCAGCTCGCGAAGCGGCTCGGGACGAACCCGCGCGAGCTGGCGACCGAGATCGCCGGCGAGCTGACCGAGCTCGACGGCGTGGCCTCGGTCGACGTCGCCGGACCGGGGTTCATCAACATCACGCTCGAGGCCGCGGCCGCTGGCGAGATCGCGCGCACCATCGTCGAGGGCGGCGAGTCCTTCGGGCACGGCGACCTGTACGACGGTGTCCGCATCAACCTCGAGTTCGTGTCCGCGAACCCGACCGGCCCGATCCACATGGGCGGCGTGCGCTGGGCGGCGGTGGGCGACAGTCTCGCGCGGGTGTTCCAGGCGCAGGGCGGCCTCGTCACCCGTGAGTACTACTTCAACGACCACGGCGCGCAGATCGACCGCTTCGCGCGGTCCCTCGTCGCGAGCGCCCTCGGCGAGCCGACGCCCGAGGACGGCTACGGCGGCGCCTACATCGCCGAGATCGCGGCGCGCGTGATCGCGACGCTCGACCCGTCGGTCGACGTCAAGGACCTGCCGCGCGACGAGGCGCAGGAGCTCTTCCGGCGCGAGGGCGTCGACTTCATGTTCGCGGACATCAAGTCGTCGCTGCACGACTTCGGCGTCGACTTCGACGTGTACTTCCACGAGAACGCCCTGCACGAGTCGAAGGCCGTCGAGCGCGCCATCGACCGACTGCGGGCCTCGGGCGTCATGTACGAGGCCGAGGGTGCCGAGTGGCTCCGCACGACCGACTTCGGCGACGACCGCGACCGCGTCGTCATCAAGTCCGACGGCGAGCCCGCGTACATCGCCGGCGACCTGGCGTACTACCTCGACAAGCGCGAGCGCGGGTTCGAGCGGAACCTCATCATGCTCGGCGCCGACCACCACGGCTACGTCGGCCGGATGATGGCGATGTGCGCCGCGTTCGGGGACGAGCCGGGCAAGAACCTCGAGATCCTCATCGGGCAGATGGTGAACCTGCTCAAGGACGGCGAGCCGATGCGCATGTCGAAGCGCAACGGCACGATCGTCACGATGGAGGACCTCGTCGACGCCGTCGGTGTCGACGCCGGTCGGTACGCCCTCGTGCGGTTCGCCAGTGACACGTCGATCGACATCGACCTCGACCTGCTCACGAAGCGCACGAACGACAACCCGGTCTTCTACGTCCAGTACGCCCACGCCCGCACGCAGTCGGTCGCCCGCAACGCCGCGAACGCCGGGGTGGACCGGTCGGCCTTCGACGCCTCGCTCCTGACGCACGACACCGAGGGGGCCCTGCTCGGCGCCCTGGCGGAGTACCCGCGCGTGGTCCGCCAGGCGGCCGAGCTGCGCGAGCCGCACCGCATCGCGCGCTACATCGAGCAGCTCGCCGGCCTCTACCACCGCTGGTACGACGCCTGCCGGGTCACCCCGCTCGGGGACGAGGCCGTGACCGACCTGCACCGCACGCGCCTGTGGCTGAACGACGCCACCGGCCAGGTCGTCCACAACGGCCTGGGCCTGCTCGGCGTGACGGCTCCCGAACGCATGTAGGGTCGCCCCTTCCGAACCACGGATCCGACATCGAACCGCCCTCGCGGCCTGGTTCGATGTCGGATTCGTGGTTCGACGCCGCACCGCACCGCCGCGCGTCGCCGCGCCGCCGCTGCGCCGCCGCCCACCGCGCCGCCGCGCCGGGCGCACGCCGCGCCTCCAGGCTCGCTGCCGGGGCCACCTGGCAAGGTGGGACGCATGTCCGCCGCCACCGTGACCCCCCGGAAGCGCCGTCGCTGGCCCGTCGTGCTCGTCGTCGTCGTGGTCGTGCTCGCCGCGCTGCTCGTGGTCGCCGAGTTCGTCCTCCGCGGAGTCGTCGACCGCATCATCGCGCAGCAGGTCGAGCAGTCGCTGCCGTCCGGCGCCACCGGCGAGGTCCAGGCGCACGCGACGGGCATCGTCATCCCGCAGCTGCTCGGCGGTCGGCTCGACGAGGTCGAGATCTCCTCCGAGAAGCTCACGATCGACGGCATCCCGCTCGCGGCCGACGTCACGGCGCACGACGTCCCCGTGGACGGCAAGGGTGCCGTCCGCGACGTCGACGGCAACGTCCGCCTGGCGGCGACGTCGGTGAAGGACCTGGCGAAGTACAGCCCGCTCTTCGACCGGCTCAGCCTGGTCGACGGCGGTGTCGAGCTCTCCGGCACGACCGCGGTGCTCGGTTACGACATCACCTACGCCGCCAAGGGCGACGTCGCCGCGCAGGACGACGGCAAGGGCATCACGATCACCCCGAAGACGGTGCGCATCACGAACTCGTCGCTCGGCCTCAAGGTCGACTCGATCCCGGGGGTCACGAACGTCCCCGTCGAGGTCTGCACCGCCCGGTTCCTGCCGTCGCAGCTCCGTGTGCGGTCGCTCGACGTCACGGCGTCCGAGGCGACCGTGCGCGTCACGGCGGACTCGCTGCCGCTCAACGAGGCGGGGCTGCAGACGGTCGGTTCGTGCGGTTGAGCGCCGTCCGGCGTCACACGGCCAGGAGGCGCGGCTCGGCTCGGTAGGATCGGGTCCCGTGAGCGAGAACCCCCTTGCCCCGCAGCACCTGCGGTTCCCGACGGACCCCTCCGCGCTGACCGCGCGGATCTGGCCCGCCTCCGCGACCCGGACCGACGACGGCGAGCTCGTCGTCGGCGGTGTCACGGCGTCGGACCTCGTCGCGGAGTTCGGCACGCCGCTCTACGTGGTCGATGAGCGCGACGTGCAGTCGCGGGCCGTGCGGGTGCGGAACGCCTTCACCGAGGCGTTCGAGCGCATCGGCACCCGGGCGCACGTCTACTACGCCGGCAAGGCCTTCCTGACGACCCAGGTCGCTGCGTGGATGGTCGCTGCCGACCTGCGCGTCGACGTGTGCACCGGCGGCGAGCTCGCGGTCGCACTGGCCGGGGGAGTCGACCCGGCGCTCCTCGGCTTCCACGGCAACGACAAGTCGGACGCCGAGATCGCCCGCGCGGTCGCGGTCGGCGTCGGCACGATCGTCCTCGACAGTCACGAGGAGATCGGGCGCGTCGCCCGTGCGGCGGCCGGCGCCGGGGTCGTGCAGCGGGTGCGCATCCGGATCAACAGCGGGGTGCACGCATCGACGCACGAGTACCTCGCGACCGCGCGCGAGGACCAGAAGTTCGGCATCCCGCTGACCGAGGCCGTGACCGCCGCCGAGGCCGTCCGGGCCGAGCCGTCGCTCGTGTTCGTCGGCCTCCACTCGCACATCGGGTCGCAGATCTTCGACGAGTCCGGCTTCCGCGAGGCCGCGCGACGCCTGATGGACGTGCACGCCACGCTCGTCGCGACCGGCCCGGTGCCGGAGCTCAACCTCGGCGGCGGCTGGGGCATCGACTACACCGAGGCCGACTCGGCGTTCGAGCCGGAGGACGTCGCCGACGCGCTCGCGACCATCGTCGCCGAGGCCTGCGCGGAGCGGGACATCCCGGTCCCGGAGATCGCGGTCGAGCCCGGCCGCTACATCGTCGGGCCCGCCGGCGTCACGCTCTACCGCGTCGGCACGATCAAGCCGGTGACCCTCGCGGACGACGACCACGAGCCCGCCACCCGGACGTACGTGTCGGTCGACGGCGGCATGAGCGACAACGCCCGACCGGCCCTCTACGGCGCCGACTACACGGCCCGGCTCGCCCGGACCTCGGACGCCCCCGCGGTCCTGTCCCGGGTGGTCGGGAAGCACTGTGAGTCCGGCGACATCGTCGTGAACGACGAGTACCTGCCCGGCGACGTGCACCGCGGGGACCTCCTCGCCGTGGCCGCCACCGGTGCGTACTGCTGGAGCCTGGCGAGCAACTACAACCACGTCGGACGCCCGCCGGTCGTCGCGGTGGCCGACGGCGTACCCCGTATCCTCGTGCGTGGCGAGTCGATCGACGACCTCCTCGCCCGCGACACCGGGGTGGTCCCGGGGGCCTGAGCCCCTCGGACGACCCGACTCCCCACGAACAGGACCCGCACCAGATGATCGAATACCGCAACGTCCGCGTCGCGCTGCTCGGAGCCGGCTCGGTCGGTTCCCAGGTCGCGCGGCTGCTCCTCGAACACGGCGACGAGCTGGCCTCGCGCGCCGGGGCCGGCCTCGAGCTCGTCGGGATCGCGGTCCGCGACCTCGACGCCCCTCGTGACGTCGACCTGCCGAAGGAGCTCTTCACGACGGACGCTGCCTCGCTCATCCTCGGGGCGGACATCGTCGTCGAGCTGATCGGCGGCATCGAGCCGGCGCGGACCCTCGTGCTCCAGGCGCTGCAGTCCGGCGCCGACGTCGTCACCGGCAACAAGGCGCTCCTGGCGACCCACGGGCCGGAGCTCTTCGCGGTCGCCGAGCAGGTGGGCGCGCAGCTCTACTACGAGGCCGCCGTCGCCGGTGCGATCCCGATCATCCGGCCGCTGCACGACTCCCTCGCCGGGGACCGCATCGAGCGGATCATGGGCATCGTCAACGGCACGACGAACTTCATCCTCGACCTGATGGACCGCGAGGGCGCGACCTTCGAGGACGCCCTCGCGACGGCCACCGAGCTCGGCTACGCCGAGGCCGACCCGACCGCGGACATCGAGGGCTACGACGCCGCGCAGAAGGCCGCGATCCTCGCCTCGCTCGCGTTCCACACCTCGGTCCCGCTCGCCGCCGTGCACCGCGAGGGCATCACCTCGGTGACGATCGAGCAGGTCCGCGCGGCGCGGAAGGCCGGCTACGTCGTGAAGATCCTCGCCACGGCCGAGCGGCTCACCGACGAGCAGGGCACCGAGGGCGTCAGCGCCCGCGTCTACCCGGCGCTCGTGCCGGAGTCGCACCCGCTCGCGAGCGTCCACGGCGCGAAGAACGCCGTGTTCGTCGAGGCCGAGGCCGCCGGCGACCTCATGTTCTACGGCGCCGGTGCCGGCGGCGTCGAGACGGCCTCCGCGGTCCTCGGCGACCTGGTCTCGGCGGCGCGCCGGCACGTCATCGGCGGTCCCGGCATCGCCGAGTCGACCCAGTCGGCGCTGCCGGTGTTCCCGATCGGCACCGTCCGCACCCGCTACCAGATCACGCTGCACGTGACGGACGCACCCGGCGTGCTGTCCACCGTCGCCGGGGTGCTCGCGAAGCACGGCGTCAGCGTCGAGACCGTCGAGCAGACCGTCGCGACCGGGTCCGACGCGACCGCGACCCTCGTCATCGGCACCCACCTGGCGCGCGAGTCCGACCTCGCCGCGACCGTGGTCGCGCTCCGCAACGAGGACGTCGTCGTCGAGGTCACGAGCGTCCTCCGCGTCGTCGGCGCCTGAGCCCCGCCGACCCACGAACCCAAGAACCGACAAGAAGGGGAGCCTCATGGCCCACCAGTGGCAGGGTGTCCTGCGCGAGTACGCCGACCGTCTCGACGTCACCGGGGCGACGCCCGTCGTCACGCTCGGCGAGGGCGGGACCCCGCTCATCCCGGCGCGCCGGCTCTCCGAGCGCACGGGTGCCGAGGTCTACGTCAAGTACGAGGGCATGAACCCGACCGGGTCGTTCAAGGACCGCGGCATGACGATGGCGATCTCGAAGGCCGTCGAGCACGGTGCGAAGGCGGTCATCTGCGCCTCGACCGGCAACACGAGCGCCTCGGCCGCCGCGTACGCCACGCACGCCGGCATCACGGCCGCGGTGCTCGTCCCCGAGGGCAAGATCGCCATGGGCAAGCTCAGCCAGGCCGTCGCCCACGACGCCCAGCTGTTGCAGGTGCAGGGCAACTTCGACGACTGCCTCGACATCGCCCGCGACCTCGCCGCGAACTACCCGGTGCACCTGGTGAACTCGGTCAACAACGACCGCATCGAGGGCCAGAAGACCGCGGCGTTCGAGGTCGTCGACGTCCTCGGCGACGCCCCGGACTTCCACTTCCTGCCGGTCGGCAACGCCGGCAACTACACGGCCTACTCCCGCGGGTACCGCGAGGACGTCGCCGCCGGTCGCGCGTCGAAGCTCCCGCGCATGTTCGGCTTCCAGGCCGCGGGGTCCGCCCCGATCGTCCGCGGCGAGGTCGTCCGCCAGCCGGACACCATCGCCTCGGCGATCCGCATCGGCAACCCGGCGTCGTGGCAGTTCGCGCTCGAGGCCCGTGACGAGACCGACGGCTACTTCGGCGCGATCACCGACGAGGCCATCCTCGCCGCGCACCGCATCCTCTCGGCCGAGGTCGGCGTCTTCGTCGAGCCCGCATCGGCCATCGGCGTCGCCGGGCTCCTGGAGCGTGCCGACGCCGGGGTCGTCCCGAAGGGCGCCAAGGTCGTCATCACGGTGACCGGCCACGGCCTCAAGGACCCGCAGTGGGCCCTCCGCACACCGGACGGTGGCGAGGTCGCCCCGACGAGCGTCCCGGTCGACACCAAGTCGATCGCCGACGTGCTCGGACTGGTCGGCGCCGAGTGAGCCCCGACCGCTCGTCCGGACCGGGGGAGGGCGTGCGCGCCCAGATCGCTGTACCGGCCGGACGGGCGGTCCGCGTCCGGGTCCCGGCGACCTCGGCAAACCTCGGCCCGGGGTTCGACTCCCTCGGCCTCGCGCTCTCGCTCTACGACGAGGTCGTCGTGCGGGTCCGTCCCGGTTCGGGTGCGACCGTCACGGTCGACGGTGTCGGCGCCGGCGAGGTCGCGACCGACGACACGAACCTGGTCGTCCGTGCGCTCCGCCGCGGCCTCGAGCACGCCGGCGTGACGCAGCCCGGACTCGAGCTGCACGCCGTGAACGCGATCCCGCACGGCCGCGGGATGGGGTCGTCGGCGGCGGCGATCGTGGCCGGGCTGATGGCCGCGCGCGGATTGCTCGACGGCGTCGTCGACCTCGACGCCTCGACCCTGCTCGCGCTCGCGACCGAGATGGAGGGGCACCCCGACAACGTCGCCCCGGCGCTCTTCGGCGGTCTGACGATCGCGTGGATGACGGCCGAGGGGCCGGCGTACAAGCGCCTGCTCGTCCACCGTGGTGTCGCGCCGGTGGTCTTCGTGCCGACCTCGACGCTCTCGACCAAGCTCGCGCGCTCCCTGCAGCCGGCGAGCGTCCCGCACGAGGACGCGGCGTTCAACGTGTCGCGCTCCGCCCTGCTGGTCGCGGCGCTCATCCAGAGCCCCGAGCTCCTGCTGGCGGCGACCGAGGACCGGTTGCACCAGGCGTACCGCGCCAGCGCCATGCCGGAGACCGACGCCCTGATCGGCCTGCTGCGGCAGCACGGACTCGCGGCGGTCGTCTCCGGAGCCGGCCCGAGCCTCCTGGTCCTCGGCAGCGATCCCGCTCAGCGACTCACCGCCGCCGACCTCGTGTCGCGACACGGGGAATCCGACTGGCGGGCGCTCATGCTGGCCGTCGACCTGGGTGGTGCTACAGTGGTGCCGCACTCGGCGCTCCAAGCCGAACCCGCGTAGGCAGCAGGACTTTCCTCGCCATGCAGGGTCCGGTGCGCGGGGGCAATCTCTTTCAGATCACCGAATCCCGGTCCGTCGTCTGAACGGCGGTCGATGCACACCCATGCATCCGGGACGGTGGAAACTCTCCGCGTTCTGCGGTTCGAAAGGAAACACCGACCTTGACGAACGTCAACGACTCCACCCAGGTGGAGATCCCCAGCGATCTGCGCGCCCTCCGGCTCCCGGAACTCCAGCGCATCGCCTCCTCCCTCGGCATCACGGGGCTCTCGAAGCTCCGCAAGGGCGACCTCATCGCCTCGATCGAGGACAAGCGTCCGGCGACGGACGACGCCACGACCGAGTCGGCTGCACCCGCGGTCGAGGCCCCCGTGGCCGAGCAGCCGACGCTGCCGGAGCCGACCGAGGCACCCGCTGCCGAGGCCGTCGCCGACGCACCGGCGACCACCGAGGCCCCGGCCGAGCAGCCCGCCTCCTCGCGTGCCCGCCGTTCGCGCCGTGCCTCCTCCGGCGGCACCGTGAACGCGGCGCCGACGTCGGCCGCCGAGCACACGAACGCCGGACACACCGGCACCGAGGACCTCCTCGCCGGGCTCGACCAGGTCCGCGCCGAGAAGGACGCGCAGGAAGCCGCGGAGACCGGCGGCCAGCGTCGCGGGCGCGGCCCGCGCGCGCAGCAGAACGGCCAGCAGGCCGAGCGTGCCGAGCGCACCGAGCAGCCGCGGGACCAGGCCGAGCAGCCGGCCCAGCAGGACGCCGCCGCGCAGCAGGACCAGTCCACCGACCAGGGCGACCAGAACGACCAGGGCGACCAGAACGACCAGCAGGGCGAGGGCGGTTCGCGTCGCGGTCGTCGCAGCCGCGGTCGGGGTCGTGGCCGTGGCCAGAACGCCGAGAACGGCGAGCAGGGCGGCGACCAGAACGGTCGCGACGCCGCGCCGAAGAACGACAACGGCCAGAAGAACGGCCAGAACGGTCAGAACGGCCAGCAGGGCGACCAGAAGAACGCCCAGCAGGACGACCGGAACGACGCGAACCGGCAGAACGGCCAGCAGAAGCAGCAGGGCCAGCAGAAGCAGCAGCCGGCCCAGCAGGTCGCCGACGAGACCGAGGGCGGCCGCAGCCGTCGTCAGCGTGACCGCAAGCGCGGTCGCGGCGGGCAGAACGACGAGTTCGAGCCGGAGATCACCGAGGACGACGTCCTCATCCCGATCGCGGGCATCCTCGACGTCCTCGACAACTACGCCTTCGTCCGCACCACCGGGTACCTGCCCGGGCCGAACGACGTCTACGTCTCGCTCGGCCAGGTGAAGAAGTACCACCTGCGCAAGGGCGACGCGGTCGTCGGCGCGATCAAGCAGCCGCGGGACAACGAGCAGCAGAGCCGCCAGAAGTACAACGCGCTCGTCAAGGTCGACTCGGTCAACGGGCAGACCGCCGACGAGGCCGCCGCGCGCGTCGACTTCCAGGACCTCACGCCGCTGTACCCGAACGAGCGCCTGCGTCTCGAGACCGAGCCGTCGAAGCTCAGCACCCGGATCATCGACCTCGTGTCGCCGATCGGCAAGGGCCAGCGCGGCCTGATCGTGTCCCCGCCGAAGGCCGGCAAGACCGTCGTGCTGCAGGCCATCGCGAACGCGATCGCCAAGAACAACCCCGAGGCGCACCTCATGGTCGTCCTGGTGGACGAGCGGCCCGAAGAGGTCACCGACATGCAGCGCACGGTGAAGGGCGAGGTCATCGCCTCGACCTTCGACCGTCCCGCCGAGGACCACACCACGGTCGCCGAGCTCGCCATCGAGCGTGCGAAGCGCCTCGTCGAGCTCGGGCACGACGTGGTCCTGCTCCTCGACTCGATCACCCGTCTGGGCCGTGCCTACAACCTGGCGACGCCGGCCTCCGGTCGCGTGCTCTCCGGTGGCGTCGACTCGTCGGCCCTGTACCCGCCGAAGCGCTTCTTCGGCGCCGCGCGCAACATCGAGGACGGCGGCTCGCTGACCATCCTCGCGACGGCTCTCGTGGAGACCGGGTCGAAGATGGACGAGGTGATCTTCGAGGAGTTCAAGGGCACCGGCAACATGGAGCTCCGCCTCAACCGGCACCTCGCTGACAAGCGGATCTTCCCGGCCGTGGACGTCAACGCCTCCGGCACCCGTCGCGAGGAGCAGCTGCTCTCCGCCGACGAGGTCAAGATCACGTGGCGACTGCGCCGTGCCCTCGCCGGGCTCGACCCGCAGCAGGCCCTCGAGATCGTGCTGCGGAACCTCAAGGAGACGCAGTCGAACGTCGAGTTCCTGGTCCAGGTGCAGAAGTCGGTCCCCACGACCGGTGGGCACCACAACGGCCACCAGGAGTAACGCGTGTTCGAGTCGGTGGCAGGGCTGCTGGCGGAACACGAGGACCTGACGCAGCAGCTGTCGGACCCCGCGCTCCACGCCGATGCGGCCCGCGCGAAGAAGGTGAACCGGCGGTACGCCGAGCTCAACCAGATCAAGTCCGCGTACGAGTCCTGGAAGGCGGCGGGGGACGACCTCGCCGCCGCCCAGGAGCTCGCGCGTGAGGACGAGGCGTTCGCGGACGAGGTCCCGGCGCTCGAGGAGCAGCTGACGGAGCGCCAGGAGCGTCTCCGCCGGCTGCTCATCCCGCGCGACCCCGACGACGGGCGCGACGTGATCATGGAGATCAAGGGCGGCGAGGGCGGCGAGGAGTCGGCGCTGTTCGCGGCCGACCTCCTGCGCATGTACTCGCACTACGCCGAGTCCAAGGGCTGGAAGATCGAGATGCTCGAGCGCACCGAGTCCGACCTCGGCGGCTACAAGGACGTCCAGGTCGCGATCAAGTCGAACGCGACCGACCCGTCCCAGGGTGTCTGGGCGCACCTGAAGTACGAGGGCGGCGTCCACCGCGTGCAGCGCGTGCCGGCGACCGAGTCGCAGGGGCGCATCCACACCTCGACGACCGGCGTCCTCGTCTTCCCCGAGGTCGACGAGCCCGAAGAGGTCCAGATCAACCAGAACGACCTCAAGATCGACGTGTACCGGTCCTCGGGCCCCGGCGGGCAGTCCGTCAACACGACCGACTCCGCGGTCCGCATCACCCACCTGCCCACGGGCATCACGGTGGCGATGCAGAACGAGAAGTCGCAGCTGCAGAACCGCGAGGCCGGCATGCGCGTGCTGCGCGCCCGCATCCTCGCGAAGCAGCAGGAGGAGCTCGACGCCATCGCCTCGGACGCGCGCAAGTCGCAGATCCGTGGCATGGACCGTTCGGAGCGCATCCGCACGTACAACTTCCCGGAGAACCGCATCGCGGACCACCGCACCGGGTACAAGGCGTACGACCTCGACCGGGTCATGAACGGCGCCCTCGAGCCCGTCATCCAGTCCGCCATCCAGGCGGACGAAGAAGCACGACTGGCCGCCATCGGCGACCAGGACGCGTAGCCCTGGAGGCACGGATCACCTCCGACACGCCCGTCGCGTTCGCCGCGGACCGCCTCCTGCGTGAGGCGGCCGCGGCGTTCGACGCGGCCGGCGTCCCGACCCCGCAGGTGGACGCCGAGCTGCTGCTCGCCTGGGCGACCGACACCTCGCGCGGCGCCGTGCAGGCCCGCGCGATGACCGGGGGTGCGATCGCTCCGGAGCACGTCGAGCGCTTCCGGCACGCGGTCGCCCGACGTGCCACCCGCGAGCCGCTCCAGCACATCACCGGCGAGGCGCACTTCCGCGCGCTCACGCTGGCCGTCGGACCCGGCGTGTTCGTCCCGCGGCCCGAGACCGAGGGCGTCGTGCAGTTCGGCATCGACGCACTCCGCGCGGTGGCCGTGCCGGCACCGGTCGCGGTCGACCTCGGTTCCGGCAGCGGCGCGATCGCGATCGCCATGGACACCGAGGTGCCGAACGCGGTCGTGTACGCGGTCGAACGCTCGACAGAGGCACTGCCGTGGACCCGGCGCAACGTCGCGGCCCACGGTGGGACGGTCCGCCTGGTGGAGGGCGACCTCGCCGACGCGCTGCCGGAGCTCGACGGCACGGTGTCGGTCGTCGTGTCGAACCCGCCCTACGTGCCGGACGACGCGGTGCCGATCGATCCAGAGGTCCGCGACCACGACCCCGCGATGGCGCTCTACGGCGGGCCGGACGGCCTCGACGCGGTGCGTGCCCTGGCGGACACCGCCTGGCGCCTCCTGGTGCCCGGGGGAGTGCTCGTCATCGAGCACGCCGAACCGCAGGGCGCCGGCGTGCGCGAGGTCCTGACGCGCCGTGGGTTCCGGTCCCCGGAGACGCACGTCGACCTGACCGGCCGCGACCGCACGACCACCGCGACCCGCTAGCCGGGGCCGAGCCGCGCCTCCTGGCCCGCGTCAGGCGGGCACGACCTCCTGCTGCTCCGCGACGAAGGCGAGGACCGCCTGTCGGAGGTCCGTGTGCTCCTCGACGAGCACCGCGTGGATGCCCACGCTCCGGGCACCCTCGACGTTGATCGGCATGTCGTCCGCGAAGAACGTGCGCTCGGCGGGCACGCCGTGGTGCTCGAGGGCCCGGCGGTAGACCTCGGGCTCGGGCTTCCGCGCACCGAAGTTGCTCGTCGTGTCGAGGTGCTCGCCGAAGAGCGGCGCGAGCGACGGCGCCCAGCGGTGGATCCACCGGCCGGCCAGCGGGCCGTTGTTCGTCAGCAGCCCGACCCGTCCGTGCTCGCTCGCGACGCGCACCGCCTCGATGCGGTCGGGCAGCTCGGTCATCGCGGCGCCGCGGATCCGCGCCCACTCGGCCTCGGGGACGTCGCAGTCCATCGCCTCGGCGAAGGCGGCCAGGTACTCGTCGCCGTCGGCGTACCCGCCGGCCTCGGCGCGCTGTTCGTTGCCGCAGTCCCACCACCGCCGACGGAGCTCGTCGAAGTCGTGCCCGGTGAACTCGGCGAGGGCGGCCATCCGCACCTTCCAGTCGTACCGGACGAGGACCTCGTCCATGTCGAAGAGGAACAGGAGGCGGGGCGCAGGGGTCTCGTTCACGATGCCACCCATTGTGTCGCACTATCATCGTCGAGTCATGGCATCCCGATACGACTGCACCGACTCCGACGGGCTCCTGACCGGGATGCGGCTCGCACGTGCCGCTCTCGGACGCGGGGAGCTCGTCGTCGTCCCCACCGACACCGTCTACGGCGTGGCCGCGGACGCCTTCAGCGCGGCCGCCGTCCAGCGCCTGCTCGACGCGAAGGGCCGTACCCGGCAGTCGCCGCCGCCGGTCCTCATCCCCGGTCCGCCCACCCTCGACGCGCTCGCGAGCGACATCCCGCAGCAGGTGCGGGACCTCGTCGACGAGTTCTGGCCGGGTGGCCTCACCGTGATCCTCCGCGCCCAGCCGTCGCTCGACTGGGACCTCGGCGAGACCCGCGGCACGGTCGCGCTCCGCATGCCGGACTCCCGCATCGCCCTCGAGCTCCTGCAGGAGGTCGGGCCGCTCGCGGTGTCCTCCGCGAACTCGACGGGGGACCCGGCCGCGATGGACGCGGACCAGGCCGAGGCGATGCTCGGCGACAGCGTCGCCGTGTACCTCGACGGCGGTCCGATCACCGCGCACGAGGGCTTCGAGGCATCCACGGGCTCCACGATCGTCGACGCCACCGGGCTGTCCGACGGCGGGAAGCTCCGGATCGTGCGCCACGGTGTGATCCCCGACGACGAGATCACCAGGGTCGTCGGAGCCGACCTGGTCGGATGAAGTACTACCTGCTCGCCGGGGCCATCGCGGCCGTGGTGAGCTTCTGCGTCAGCTGGGTCGTCTGGAAGCTGGGGCTGAAGTACAAGTGGTACCCGAAGGTCCGCGAGCGTGACGTGCACCGCACGCCGACCCCGCGGCTCGGCGGCATCGCGATGTACCTCGGCGTCATCGTGGCGATGCTCGCGGCGTGGTTCCTGTTCCCGTCGATCGCCGGCACCGACTACTTCCGGCTGGTGTTCTCGGAGCCGGGGCGCGTGATCGCCGTCCTCGCGGGGGCGACCATCATCGTGGTCCTCGGCGTCGCCGACGACATCTGGGACCTCGACTGGATGACGAAGCTCGCCGGGCAGATCATCGCCGCGGGCATCCTCGCGTGGCAGGGCGTGGCGATCGTGTCGCTGCCGATCGGCAACACGCTCGGCGTCGGCTCGTCGTACATGAGCCTGATCTTCACGGTGCTCGCGGTCGTGCTCGTGATGAACGCCGTGAACTTCATCGACGGACTCGACGGGTTGGTCGCGGGCGTGGCGATCATCGCCGGTGGCGTGTTCTTCCTCTACACGTTCTTCATCAACCGCGTGGTCGTGCAGACCGAGTTCTTCTTCAACCTGCCCTCGCTGCTGACCGCGGTGCTCGTCGGCGCCTGCTTCGGCTTCCTGATCCTGAACTGGCACCCCGCGAAGCTCTTCATGGGGGACGCCGGTGCCCTCCTCGTGGGCTTCCTGATGGCCACGAGCGCGGTCTCCGTCACCGGGAACATCGACCCGGCCGCGGTGCAGACGCGCCAGGCGCTGCTGCCGGCGTTCATCCCGATCCTGCTGCCGTTCGCGATCCTCATCGTGCCGATCCTCGACTTCGGGCTCGCCGTCACGCGCCGGCTCAGCGCCGGGAAGTCACCGTTCTCGGCCGACCGGAAGCACCTGCACCACCGCCTGCTCGACATGGGGCACTCGCACTTCCACGCCGTGCTCATATTCTACGCGTGGACGGCCACCGTGGCGGTCGGCTGCCTGCTGTTCCTCTTCGTGGACTGGTACTGGGTGGTCGTCTTCGTCGCCGTCGGCTTCGCCGTCTGCGCGGTGGCCACGTTCGCCCCGCTCGGCCGCAAGCGCGCCGAGTTCGCCGCTCAGGTCGCCACCCGGTCCACCGCCGTGGTGGACGCCAGCCTCGACCCGCTCGACCGGGCCGCCAACGACCGATCGATCCCAGGAGACAACTCGTGACCGCACCGAACGCGCTCGACCACGTCCGGCCGGTGTTCCGCCGCATCATCACCTGGGGCGCGCTGCTGGCCGTCGGGCTCGCCGTCGTCGGGGGAGTCGTGGGCCTGCTCGTGGCCGGCGGCCCGGGGCTCGCCGGCGGGCTGCTCGGCGCCGTGCTCAGCGTGGTGTTCCTCGGCCTCACCGCCGTGAGCGTGCTCGTGGCGCTGCGCGTCTCGAAGGGACAGATGATCTCCGGGGCCTTCTTCGGCATCGTGATGGGCACGTGGCTGCTCAAGTTCGTCGTCTTCATCGTCGTGCTCGTGCTGCTGCGGGACCGCGACTGGGTGGACTTCCCGGTGCTCGCGGTCGCGATCATCGTCGGGGTCGTCGGCTCGCTCGTGATCGACGTCGTCGCGGTCGCCAAGGCCCGCATCCCGATCGGGGTCTCGCTCCCCGGAGACTCCGCGTCTCCTGAGAAGCGCGACCCCCGCAACTGAGAGCCCGGGAAGCCTCCAGCACCTGATAGGCTTCTCGAAGTCCGCGTCCGGAGCACAGCTCGGAGCGGACGAGCCTCCACAACGTCCACCATCGCGTGCCATGCGTGCGCGCGCCGACACAGGAGACAGCGCTGCTATCCCACGCTCTTCCCCTGTCCCTCACCGCTGCGGGTAACACCGTTGCGGCGGGGAGCAGCAAGGCCGCCGAGTTCCATGGTCCGTCGATCAACGAGTTCTTCCCGGAAGCGATCTTCTTCGCCGGGACGCCCTTCGAGATCGACCGACTCGTCATCATCCGGTTCATCGCCGTCGCGGTCCTGCTGCTGATCGGCATCATCGGGACCCGTTCGCTCAAGCTCGTCCCCGGCCGCGGCCAGGCGCTCATCGAGTACGCGTTCGACGTCGTCCGCCGGAACACCTTCGACAACCTGGGTGAGAAGGACGGCAAGCGGTTCCTCCCGCTGCTGGCGACGATCTTCTTCTCCGTGCTGTTCCTGAACCTCACGGGTCTCATCCCGGGGTTCAACCTCCAGGGCACCAGCCGCATCGCGTACCCGATGATCCTCGCGATCGTCGCCTACGTGGCCTTCATCTACGCGGGTCTGCGCAAGCACCCGGGCACCTTCCTCCGGAACTCGCTGTTCCCGCCGGGGGTCCCGTGGTACCTGTACATCATCGTGACGCCGATCGAGCTCGTCTCGACCTTCGTGCTCCGACCGGTGACGCTGACCCTGCGACTCCTGATGAACATGGTCGTCGGCCACCTGCTGCTCGTCCTGTTCTTCGCTGCCACGCAGTTCTTCTTCGTCGACGCCTCGCTCGGTTTCAAGGCCTTCGGAGTCGGGACGCTCGCGTTCGGCATCGCGTTCAGTTTCTTCGAGATCCTGGTCGCGCTGCTGCAGGCGTACGTCTTCATGCTGCTGACCGCTGTGTACATCCAGCTCGCGCTGGCTGACGAGCACTGACCAACGACCTGCACTGACCCCCAATACGGCACGGCATCCGTCGGGCCGCATCCTGAAAGGAAAACACGTGGACGCAACGACCGTTCTCGCGGCAATCTCCGGCAACATCGCGACCGTGGGCTACGGCCTCGCGGCGATCGGCCCGGCCATCGGCGTGGGCATCGTCGTCGGCAAGACGATCGAGTCCGTCGCTCGCCAGCCGGAGCTCCAGGGCCGTCTGACGACCCTCATGTACATCGGTATCGCCTTCACCGAGGCCCTCGCCTTCATCGGTATCGCGACGTACTTCATCTTCACCAACTAAGGCCTCTCGATGCAGAACGCACTGATCCTCGCGGCGGAGGAGACGCACAACCCGCTGATCCCTCCGCTGTACGACATCCTGTGGTCGGCGGTCGCGTTCGTCGTCATCTTGCTGGTCTTCTGGCGGGTCATCATCCCGCGGATCACGAAGATGCTCGACGAGCGCACCGAGGCCATCGAAGGTGGCATCAAGAAGGCGGAGGCTGCTCAGGAGCAGGCCGCTGCCGCGCTCGACGAGTACAACAAGCAGCTCGCCGAGGCTCGCGCCGAGGCGTCCCGCATCCGTGAGCAGGCTCGTTCCGACGCGAACGCGATCGGCAACGAGCTCCGTGAGCAGGCGCAGGCCGATGCAGCACGCATCACCGCCAACGCGCAGGCGCAGATCGAGGCCGAGCGCCAGAGCGCGCTCCAGTCGCTCCGTGCCGAGGTCGGCACGCTCGCGCTCGACCTCGCCTCCGGCGTGATCGGTGAGTCCCTCAAGGACGACGCGAAGTCGACCGCGGTCGTGGATCGCTTCCTCGCCGACCTCGAGGCCTCGCAGGGTTCGTCGGCATCGGCCGGGGAGCGCTGAGCATGCGCAGCGCCACCAGGGAAGCACTGGCGTCCACGAGGGCGGTGCTCGCCGACCTCGGCGGTGCAGCCGACCTCGCCGCCGGTGCCGAGATCCTCGCCGCAGGGCGTGCGATCGCCGGTGCGCCGCAGCTGCTCGGTCTGCTGTCCGACCCGACGGCCGACCCGGCCGGCAAGAAGGTCGTCATCGACCGCGTCTTCGCCGGCCAGTCGGTTGCGACGCGTGCGGTCCTGACCGCGGTCGCCGGCTCGCGCTGGTCCTCGCACCAGGACCTGCTCGTCGGCATCGAGGACGCGGGCATCCGCGCCGTCGCCGCCACCGCCCCCGCGGGCACGCCGATCGAAGCCGAGCTGTTCTCCTTCGAGACCGCCGTCCGCTCGGACGCCGACCTCGAACTGGCACTGGGCACCAAGCTCGGCAGCCCGTCGGAGAAGAGCGCCCTCGTCGAGCGGCTGCTCGGCGGCAAGGCGACGGAGCAGACCATCGTGATCCTGTCGCACCTCGTGCAGCAGCCGCGCGGTCGGCGCATCGGTGAACTCGTCCGCGACGCCTCGCGCATCGTGGCCGAGCAGGCCGGCAAGCTCGTCGCGACGGTCATCACCGCGACGCCGCTCACCGACGGCCAGGCGGCTCGCGTCGCCCGGGCGCTCGCGCAGCAGCACGGCAAGGACATCAGCATCAACCACGTCGTCGACCCCTCGGTCGTCGGCGGGGTCCGGGTGCAGATCGGCGGCGACGTCATCGACGGCACCGTCTCCACGCGTCTCTCGGAGCTCCGGCTCCAGCTCGCCGGCTGAGCGTACGGTCGAAGCCGCCCCTCCCAAGTCCACAACGGGAACTGCCGAGTCAGGCAGCGTCACCCTCTCGGAGCCGTACGGCCCCGGAAACCAACAAGGAAAATCCCATGGCAGACATCACCATCAGCCCCGATGAGATCCGTGATGCCCTGAAGGACTTCGTCTCGAACTACGAGCCGACGAAGGCCTCCACGGCCGAGGTCGGGCACGTCATCGACGCCGGCGACGGCATCGCGCACGTCGAGGGCCTCCCCGGCGTCATGGCGAACGAGCTCATCCGCTTCGAGGACGGCACGCTCGGCCTCGCGCAGAACCTCGACGAGGACGAGATCGGCGCCATCGTGCTCGGCGAGTTCGCCGGTGTCGAAGAGGGCCAGGAAGTCACCCGCACCGGCGAGGTCCTCTCGGCTCCCGTCGGCGACGGCTTCCTCGGTCGCGTCGTCGACCCGCTCGGCGCCCCGATCGACGGTCTCGGCGAGATCAAGGCCGAGGGCCGCCGCGCCCTCGAGCTGCAGGCGCCCGGCGTCATGTCCCGCAAGTCGGTGCACGAGCCGCTCCAGACCGGCATCAAGGCCATCGACGCGATGATCCCCGTCGGCCGCGGTCAGCGTCAGCTGATCATCGGCGACCGCCAGACCGGCAAGACGGCCATCGCGATCGACACGATCATCAACCAGAAGGCCAACTGGGAGTCGGGCGACGAGGACAAGCAGGTCCGCTGCATCTACGTCGCCATCGGTCAGAAGGGCTCCACGATCGCCTCCGTCAAGGGTGCGCTCGAGGACGCCGGTGCGATGGAGTACACCACCATCGTCGCCGCCCCGGCCTCCGACCCGGCCGGCTTCAAGTACCTCGCCCCGTACACCGGCTCGGCCATCGGTCAGCACTGGATGTACCAGGGCAAGCACGTCCTGATCATCTTCGACGACCTCTCGAAGCAGGCCGAGGCCTACCGCGCCGTGTCGCTCCTCCTGCGTCGTCCGCCGGGCCGCGAGGCCTACCCGGGTGACGTCTTCTACCTGCACTCCCGTCTGCTGGAGCGTTGCGCGAAGCTGTCCGACGAGCTCGGCGCCGGTTCGATGACGGGTCTCCCGATCATCGAGACCAAGGCGAACGACGTCTCGGCGTACATCCCGACCAACGTGATCTCCATCACCGACGGCCAGATCTTCCTGCAGTCGGACCTGTTCAACGCGAACCAGCGTCCGGCCGTCGACGTGGGCATCTCGGTGTCCCGCGTCGGTGGTGACGCGCAGGTCAAGTCGATCAAGAAGGTCTCCGGCACGCTCAAGCTCGAGCTGGCGCAGTACCGCTCGCTCGAGGCGTTCGCGATGTTCGCGTCCGACCTCGACCAGGCGTCGCGTCGCCAGCTGGAGCGCGGTGCCCGCCTGACCGAGCTCCTCAAGCAGCCGCAGTACTCGCCGTACCCGGTCGAGGAGCAGGTCGTCTCGATCTGGGCCGGCACGAACGGCAAGCTCGACGAGGTCCCCGTGGCCGACGTCCTGCGCTTCGAGTCGGAGCTGCTCGACCACCTGCGCCGCAACTCGGACGTGCTCACCACCCTGCGTGAGACGAACCAGCTCAGCGACGACACCGTCGCCGAGATGACGAAGCAGATCGACGAGTTCTCCAAGAGCTTCCAGACGAGCGACGGCAAGACGCTCGGGTCCGAGCAGTTCGAGGCCGCTTCGGCCGAGGACGTCGACCAGGAGCAGATCGTCAAGGGTCGTCGCTAGATGGCAGCGCAGGTCCGGGTCTACCGCCAGCGAATCAAGTCCGCGAAGACCACGAAGAAGGTCACTCGCGCGATGGAACTGATCTCGGCGTCGCGGATCCAGAAGGCGCAGGCCCGCATGGCTGCGTCGGGTCCGTACTCGCGGGCCGTGACGCGTGCGGTGTCGGCCGTGGCGACGTTCTCGAACGTCGACCACGTGCTGACCACCGAGCCGGAGTCGTCGACGCGCGCAGCCGTCGTGCTGTTCACGTCGGACCGCGGTCTGAACGGCGCGTTCAGCACGAACGTCCTCAAGCAGGGCGAGGAGCTCGCCTCCCTGCTCCGCAGCGAGGGCAAGGACGTCGTGTTCTACCTGGTCGGCCGCAAGGCCGTCGGGTACTTCGCGTTCCGTGAGCGTTCGTCCGAGCAGCAGTGGGTCGGCAACACCGACCAGCCGGAGTTCTCGACCGCGAAGTCGATCGGCGACGCCGTCGTGGCGAAGTTCCTGCAGGACACGGCCGAGGGCGGCGTGGACGAGATCCACATCGTCTTCAACCGCTTCCTGAGCCTCGCCACGCAGGAGCCGCAGGTCGTCCGGCTGCTCCCGCTCGAGGTCGTCGAGGGGGTCGAGGCCCCGTCGAACGACGAGCCGCTCCCGCTCTACGAGTTCGAGCCGGACGCCGACGCGGTGCTCGACGCGCTGCTGCCGGTCTACATCGAGAGCCGCATCTTCAACGCCATGCTCCAGTCGGCTGCCTCCGAGCACGCCGCCCGGCAGAAGGCGATGAAGGCGGCGAGCGACAACGCCGACTCGCTCATCCGCGACTTCACGCGTCTCGCGAACAACGCCCGACAGGCCGAGATCACCCAGCAGATCTCCGAGATCGTCGGCGGCGCCGACGCCCTCTCGTCGAAGAAGAAGTAGTCCGCGTCGTTCGCGGACAGTTACCCACCCTCAGGAAGGCACCAGCCATGACCGACACCGCAACCACCGCGGTCGAGACGTCGTCGGCGCCCGGTGTCGGCCGGATCGCCCGTGTCACGGGCCCCGTCGTCGACATCGAGTTCCCGCACGACGCCATCCCCGAGATGTACAACCTCCTGTTCACGACCATCACCATCGGTGACTCGTCGCAGGAGATCGGCCTCGAGGTCGCGCAGCACCTCGGCGACGACCTCGTCCGCGCCATCTCCCTGAAGCCGACCGACGGTCTGGTCCGTGGCCAGGAGGTCCGTGACTCGGGCGCTCCGATCTCGGTCCCCGTCGGCGACGTCACCAAGGGCAAGGTCTTCGACGTGCTGGGCAACGTGCTCAACACCGACGAGAAGCTCGAGATCACCGAGCGCTGGCCGATCCACCGCAAGGCCCCGGCCTTCGACCAGCTCGAGTCGAAGACCTCCATGTTCGAGACCGGCATCAAGTCGATCGACCTCCTCACCCCGTACGTGCAGGGTGGCAAGATCGGCCTCTTCGGTGGTGCGGGCGTCGGCAAGACGGTCCTCATCCAGGAGATGATCCAGCGCGTCGCGCAGGACCACGGTGGTGTGTCGGTGTTCGCCGGTGTCGGCGAGCGCACCCGTGAGGGCAACGACCTCATCGGCGAGATGGAAGAGGCGGGCGTCTTCGACAAGACCGCCCTCGTGTTCGGCCAGATGGACGAGCCGCCGGGAACGCGTCTGCGCGTGGCCCTGTCGGCGCTGACGATGGCGGAGTACTTCCGCGATGTCCAGAAGCAGGACGTGCTCCTCTTCATCGACAACATCTTCCGCTTCACGCAGGCCGGCTCCGAGGTCTCCACGCTGCTCGGCCGCATGCCGTCCGCGGTGGGCTACCAGCCGAACCTCGCCGACGAGATGGGTGTGCTCCAGGAGCGCATCACCTCGACGCGTGGTCACTCGATCACCTCGCTGCAGGCGATCTACGTCCCGGCCGACGACTACACCGACCCGGCGCCGGCCACCACGTTCGCGCACCTGGACGCCACCACCGAGCTGTCGCGTGAGATCGCTTCGCAGGGTCTCTACCCGGCGATCGACCCGCTGACGTCGACCTCTCGGATCATGGACCCCCGGTACCTGGGTGCCGACCACTACGAGACGGCCACGCGCGTCAAGCAGATCCTCCAGAAGAACAAGGAACTGCAGGAGATCATCGCCATCCTCGGTGTCGACGAGCTCTCCGAAGAGGACAAGATCACGGTCGAGCGCGCTCGTCGGATCCAGCAGTTCCTCTCGCAGAACACGTACATGGCGAAGAAGTTCACGGGCGTCGAGGGTTCGACCGTTCCGCTGAAGGACACCATCGAGTCCTTCCGTGCCATCGCCGACGGCGAGTTCGACCACGTGGCCGTGCAGGCCTTCTTCAACGTCGGTGGCATCAACGACGTCGAAGAGAAGTGGGCGCAGATCCAGAAGGAGAACCGCTGACATGGCGGCACTCACCGTGAGCGTCGTCTCGGCCGACCGTGAGGTCTGGTCAGGCGACGCCACCATGGTCGTGGCACGCACGACGGAAGGCCAGATCGGTATCCTCGCGGGACACGAGCCGCTGCTCGCGACCCTCGCGCAGGGACAGGTCCGCATCACCCGAGCCGACGGCTCGACGGTGGCCGCGGACGCCGAGGACGGCTTCCTGTCGGTCGAGCACGACACGGTCACGATCGTGGCGCGGCAGGCCGCGCTGGCGTCCTGACCGGACTGACCGTCCTCCTCCCGCCTTCGGAGACGAAGCGGGAGGGTGGGGACACGGAGCACACGCTCGACCTGCGTGCGCTCTCGTTCCCGGAGCTGGCTGCTGAACGGGCCGCGGTGATCACCGCGGCCCGTTCCGTCAGTTCCGAGGAGTCCTCTGCCCGGACGGCCCTCAAGCTCGGCCCAAAGTCGATCGGGGAGCGCGTGCGCAACCTCGAACTCGAGACCTCGGGCACGATGGCGGCGATCGACCGGTACACGGGCGTGCTCTACGACCCGCTCGGCGCGCTCGACGCCGACCTGGCGACCCGGACGTGGTGGTTCGACCACGTCGTGGTGCAGTCCGCCATGTTCGGCCCGATCCGGGGCGGTGACCTCGTCCCTGCCTACCGCCTGTCCCACGACTCGCGGCTCGGTTCCGTGCGGCTCGCGTCGCTCTGGCCGGAGCCGGCCGCTCGGGCGCTGGCGGAGCACACGGCCGACGGTCTCGTGCTCGACCTGCGGTCCGAGGGGTACCGCCAGCTCGGTCCCGTTGCCGGTGCCGTGGTCCCGCGTGTGGTGAGCGTGGACGCGTCCGGCCGCCGCAAGGCCCTGAACCACTGGAACAAGACCGCCAAGGGACGGCTCGTCGCACTCCTCGCCCGGTCGGGCGCGGCGATCGCGACGTCGGACGACCTGCTCGACTGGGCCGCCGCGCACGGGGTCGTCCTCGAGCGCCACGACGGCGCCTGGGACCTCGTCGCCGAGAGCCTCGAACCCGCGACGGTCTGATCCGCCGCGCCGCCCCACTCGTCCTCCACAGCACGGGTGGGGCGGTTCCCCTTCCACAGGTGCTCCCGATCACGGGGCCCGGAGGCGCGGCATGCGTTTCGATGACGTGCATGATCCCCGTCACGACACGAAGCCGTCCCGATGCCGCAGTGCGCTACCCGCGCGAGATCGCGGCCGCCGTCACCCTCCCCGCCGCCTGCGCGGCGCTCGTCGCGCCGCCGGACGCGCCGACGTCACGCGCCGGGTCCATCGCGATCGTCACGGCCTGCGCCGCCCTGTCGACCCGGCTCGGGGTGATCCGGTTCCTGGCCGAACGGTCCCCGGTCGACCCGCGCGCGGCTCGGCCGTTCGACCCCTTCCACGACCTGACGCCACCGGCGCTCCGCGGGTTCGGGCCCGCTCCGGAGAGTCATCGACTCCGGACCGCCGGAGACCGGTGCGCCGACGCGTGGCGGCTCTGGCGCGCCGAGGACGCCGGTGCCGACTCGGCCGCCGGTGCCGCCGGGGCCTTGGCGGTGGCGGCGTGGTGCTCCTGGGCGCTCGGGTCGACCGCTCGGGCACAGACCCGTGCGCAGCACGCGCTCGACACCCGGGCGGACGACCCCCTGGCGGCCCTCGTGCTCCGGTCGGTGCGGGCACGGAGCGGGCCCGCGTGGGACCGCGGATGACGGACGGCGGACAGGATCGTCTACGGTTGTCTCGACCACGCTTGGAGGGCTCGGGTGCGCGACGACGACATCGACGACACCGTCGTCCGTCGACCCCGTACGGAGCACTCCGACGATCGTCTCGACGATGCACTCGGGGACACGGTGATCCGTCCGGTCCCGCCCCTCCCGGGCGTGCCGAGCGTGCCGGACCCGTCGCACGATCCGTTCGGGGACACGGTGATCCGCCCGGTGCCGCCGATCCCGGGCACGAACGCCTCGCCGCCGTCGTCTGATGACGTCGACGACACGGTGATCCGTGCGGTGCGGTCGGTGCCCGCCGCGCCGGGAGCGTCCGACGCCGCGCAGACGGACCAGGTCGACGACACCCTGGTGCGACCCGGTCGGGCGCCGCGCCCGTCGGACGACGCGGTCGACGACACCGTGGTGGGCGGCCGGACGCAACCGGGCGACCAGGCCGGCGTGCCCGCCCAGGGCGACCCGCGCCTCCCGTCCGAGCGTCCCGGACCCTCGACCAGGGTGCCGTCCGTGCGGATCGGCGGCCGTGTCATCCGACTCGACCACCCGGTGATCGTGGGCCGACGGCCCGCGCTGCCGCGGATCCTGCGCGGCCCGTCGCCGGAACTGGTGTCCGTCCCGTCGCCGAGCGGCCAGGTGTCGTCCTCGCACGTGCTCCTGCACGCCGAGGGCGAGGCGGCCGTGGTCGACGACCTCCGCTCCACCAACGGCACCGTCGTCCGGCCCGCCGGCTCGGCACCGTTCCGGATGCCGTCGGGTGCGTCGAACGTCGTGCTGACGGGTACGGTTGTCGAGATCGGTGACGGCAACGTGATCGAGGTCCTCTCGCCACACCTGCGGGTCGCACCGTCGTCGAGGGACCTCCCACCCCTTCCCACGTGGCCGACCGACCCACCCGCCGGCACGCCCCGAACCCCCAGAGAGCGATCCTGAAACGTGACCGAACTCGGCCGAGCAGCGACTGCGCACGCCATCGACGTCCCCGGTGCCGACGGCGCCACCCTGACGCTCTCGTGGGGAGCGGCGACCGACGTCGGTCGACGTCGTGACCACAACGAGGACAGCTACATCGTCGGCGCCCCCTTCTTCGTGGTCGCCGACGGCATGGGCGGCCACCTCGCCGGCGACCGTGCGAGCGATGCCGTGGTCCGTCGGCTCGAACAGGCGACGGAGAGCCCGTTCACGACGCGGCAGTCGATCCAGCGAGCGCTCCTGCTCGCCACCGCCGACATCGAGCGGGCCGCCGGCGGCAACGCCATCGGCGCCGGGACGACCGTGACCGGCATCGCGCTCGTCGCGGCCCAGGGACAGCCCGCCGCGCTGGTCTTCAACGTCGGCGACTCGCGCACCTACCGCATCGAGGGCGGGGTGCTCCGACGCGTCACCGTCGACCACTCGGTCGTCCAGGAGATGGTCGACGCCGGTCTGCTCCGCGCCGAGGACGCCGAACGCCACCCGGACAGCAACGTCATCACCCGGGCCGTGGGCTTCGGCGAGCCGCCGGAGCCGGACTGGTGGACCCTGCCGCTCCGTGCGGGGGACCGGTACATCGTCTGCTCGGACGGGCTCACCAAGGAGCTCGGCGACGCGGGCATCGCCCGGATCGCCGCACGCGTGCCGGCGGCACAGGACCTCGCCGAACGACTCGTCGGCGACGCGGTCGTCGCGGGCGGTCGTGACAACGTCACCGTCGTCGTGCTGCAGGTGGACGCGGCCCCCGACGACGGCGACGTCGAGGACACGTTGCCCCGACACTGAGTGCCCCCCGAACTGGGGGGCGGGTGGCCAGCGGCCGTGCGCGGAGTGCGGAATGTCGGTCACCCACGGTTCGTACAATGGCATGGCCGTGACGAGAGAGCTGGCCGCTCGGCCGGGGAGGAGTGACGATGGCGCGACGCCTGCCGTCCACCCCGCCCGTCATCGCGGGCTTCAGCCCCGTGCACGTCCTCGGTTCCGGCGGCTTCGCCGACGTCTTCCTCTACGAGCAGGACATGCCGCGCCGGCAGGTCGCGGTGAAGGTGCTGCTCGACGAGGTCGTCGACGACCGCGTCCGGCAGATGTTCCAGGCCGAGGCGAACCTGATGGCACGCCTCAGCACGCACCCGTCGATCCTGACGGTGTTCCAGGCGAGCGTGGCCTCCGACGGTCGACCGTACCTGGTGATGGAACTCTGCTCGTCGTCGCTCAGCGAGCGGTACCGGCGCGAGCCGATCCCCGTGTCCGAGGTCCTCGCGATCGGCATCCGCATCGGCTCCGCCCTCGAGACGGCTCACCGTGAAGGGGTGCTGCACCGCGACATCAAGCCGTCCAACATCCTGCTCACCGCCTACGGCAACCCCGTGCTCTCCGACTTCGGCATCGCGGCGACCATCGGCGAGGCCGACCCGGACGAGCCGATCGGCATGTCGATCCCGTGGTCCGCGCCCGAGGTGCTCATCGACGAGTCGCGCGGCACGATCCAGTCCGAGGTCTACTCGCTGGCCGCCACGGTCTTCTCCCTGCTCGCCGGTCGCAGCCCGTTCGAGGTCCGCGGTGGCAAGAACGGCGCGGCCGACCTCATGGGCCGGATCGACAAGGGCGGCGTGAAGCCGACCGGCCGGACCGACGTCCCGCCCTCCCTCGAACGTCTGCTCGCGGCCGCGATGTCCCGCAAGGTCGCCGGGCGGCCCACGACGGTGATGGAGCTCGTCCGCGGCTTCCAGCAGGTCGAGGCCGAGCTCGGCATCCCGCAGACGTCGGCGGACGTGGCGGTCGAGGCGTGGGCCGTCGCGACGCCCACCCCTGCCGGCGACCGGACGATGATCCGTGAACTCCAGCCCCCGACCCGGGTCGGGGCACGCCGTCGGACCCGCAAGGCGGTGCAGGGCGGGTCCGCGGTGTCGGCGGGGCAGAGCGTCGGCACGGTCCACCGCACCGGCTCCGTCACCCGCGCCCGTCGTCGGACGCGTTCGACCCTGGTCTGGGCGACCTCGATCGCGGTCGTCGTGGTCGCGGCCCTCGCCGTCGCCACCGTGCTCGTGATCGGGCGGCTCGGTTCGGGTGCGATCCCGGTCGTCGCCGACGTCCGAGCCGAGCCGTCGCCGTCGTCCGTCACGTTCACCTGGGCGGACCCCGGACTGCGCTCGGGTGACACCTACGTCATCTCGTCGAACGGCGCCGCCAGCCAGCAGACGGGCACCAGCTTCGTCGTCTCCGGGCAGGAGGGCGACGAGGAGTGCATCGCCGTCGCGGTCAACCGTGACGGCAAGACCGGGGTCGCGAGCGCACAGAAGTGCGCCACGATCGGGAGTGCCGGGTGATCCGGGCGTTCCTCGCGAAGCACCGGTCCGCAGCGGTGACGGTCGGCGCCTCGGTCGTCGTCGGTGCGGTCGTCGCGACCGCGGCCGTCGTCTCCAGCGGGTACCACACGCAGCGGGTCGACCTCGGCGACGGCACCGTCTGGGTGCCGTCCGCCGAGTACGGGGCGGTCGGTCGTGCGAACACCGGGGTGCTGCAGCTCAACACCGCGGTCGAGACCGCGAGCGACGACCTGTCCGTCCTGCAGCGTGGGTCGACGGTCTACAGCGTGGACGAGACCAAGGGCACCGTGGCGAAGGTCGACGTCGCCGACGCCACGGTCGCCGATCCCGTCACACTGCCGGCCGGGACCCCGCAGGTGTTCTTCGCCGGGTCCACGGCGGTGATCGGCAACGGGGACACCGGCGAGCTCTGGGCGACCCCCGCGAAGGACCTCGGCGAGTTCGACGCGTCCACCAAGGCCGACCTCACCCTCGGTGCCGATGCGGTCTTCGACGCCTCCGACGAGCACGTCGCCGTCTACTCGCCGCGGACCGGCTCCGCAGCGCTCGTCGAGGTGGGCACCACGCCGACCGTCGCGAAGCGGTGGACCGTCAAGATGGACCGTGCCGACGACTTCCAGGTCGCGTCCTTCGGGGACCACCTCGCGGTCCTCGACCGCACCTCGGGCCGGATGTCCGTGGACGGTCGCACGGTCGAGCTCGGTGACCGGGTCGGCAGCGCACCCGCCCTGCAGCACTCGGCCGACGACGCATCCGAGGTCGTCGTCGCCGGCACCGCCGGGCTCGTCCGGGTCTCGGCCTCCGGGGACGTCAGCTCCACCGCGCTCCAGGTGTCCGGCCGGGCCGCGCGACCCACCGTCGTGGGCACCTGCACGTACGCGGCGTGGGCCGGCGGGCAGGCCATGGACACCTGCAGGGGATCCGGGCTGCAGCGGCTCCAGAGCACCGCGGGCACGGGCGACCTGCAGATCCTGCACAACGGCGAGACGGTCGTCGCGAACGACCCGCAGAGCGGACGCTCCTGGGCGATCGACCGCAGCGGGCAGCTCATCGACAACTGGGCCGACCTCATCAAGAAGGACGAGGACCAGCAGCAGGAGCAGATCTCCGACGACGACCCCGAGGTCGAGAAGGACCAGAAGCCGCCGGTGGCGGTCGACGACGACCTGGGCGCTCGTCCTGGACGCACCACGAGCCTCCCGGTCCTCCTGAACGACTACGACCCGAACGGTGACCCGATCATCGTGAGCGAGGTCGGCACCATCGACGACGCGATCGGCAAGGTGGCCATCGTCGGCGACGGACAGCGGCTGCAGATCACCCTTTCCGGGCGTGCAACGGGCACCGTGTCGTTCCCGTACACGATCACCGACGGCAACGGCGGGTCGGACACCGCCACGGTGCGGGTCACCGTCCGGCCCGAGTCCGAGAACGAGGCACCCCGTCAGGTCCGCGACACCTCGGCCGACGTCGTGCAGAACGGCCACGTCGTCTCCGACGTGCTCGGCGACTGGGTCGACCCCGACGGCGACCCGGTGTACCTGAAGTCGGCGACCGCAGCGGACGGGGACCGGGTGTCGACGACGCCCGATGGCCTGCTCGACTACCGCAACACGAGCGCGCGCACCGGTGACCGTGCGGTCCAGCTGGTGGTGAGCGACGGACGTGCCGACGGACGGGGCTCGGTCACGATCCACGTCGCGAAGCAGGGGAGCGTGCCGCTGTACGCCGACCCGTTCCCCGTGCGCGGCTACGCGGGCAAGGCCTTCACGGTCGACCCGCTCGACCACGTCCGCGGCGGCAACGGCACGGTCACGCTCACGAGTGTGTCCTCGTCGACCGGCCTGACGGTCACTCCGAGCTACGACTCCGGGACGTTCCGCGTCCAGGGCGCCGGTGCGGGCGAGCACCAGCTCGAGTACACCGTGACCGACGGCACGAAGACGTCGAGCGGCATCGTGCGCGTGACGATCCTCGCCCCGCCGGACGCGTCGACCGCGCCGATCACGACGCCGAAGACCGTGTTCGTCAACACCCTGTCGACGAAGGACACCGACGTCACCGCCACCGACATCGACCCGGCCGGCGGCGTCCTGCTCGTGACCGCGCTCGACGGGCCCGAACGCGGCGCCGGCGTCGAGGCGAGCATCCTCGACCAGCACACCGTGCGGGTGACCCTCACCGCGCCGCTCGACGGTCCGGTCTCGTTCGGCTACACCGAGACGAACGGTCTGGCCTCGGCGACCGGAACGATCACCGTGGTCGAGATCCCGAAGCCGGACCGGATCCAGCCGCCCGTCGCGCAGCCGGACAGCGCGACCGTCCGCGTGGGCGACGTCGCGAACATCGACGTGCTCGACAACGACACGCAGCCCGAGGGGGAGCCCCTCACGCTGCAGCCCGACCTCGTGCAGAACGTGCCCGGTGACGGCGGCCTGTTGTTCGTCTCCGGCGACCACCTGCGGTACCTCGCGCCGACGACCCCCGGCAACTACACCGCGGTGTACCGGGTCGCCGGACCCGACGGGCAGAACGCCGACGCGACCGTGTCGATCTCGGTGCGCGAACGCGACGCCGCGACGAACAACCCGCCCGTCCCGCAGACCGTGACCGCGCGGGTCGTCGCCGGACAGTCCGTCCGCGTGTCGATCCCGTTGAACGGCATCGATCCCGACGGTGACTCCGTGCAGCTCGTCGGCGTCGCGTCCAACCCCGACAAAGGCTCCGTCGCCGACGTCTCCACGGACGCGTTGACGTACGAGGCCGGCGACTACTCGGCGGGAACCGACGAGTTCACCTACACGGTCGTCGACGCCCTCGGCGCCCGCGCGACCGGCACCGTGCGCGTCGGCATCGCGCCGCGGGCAGAACAGGCGTCGAACCCCGTCGCCGAGGCCGACCACGTGACGATCCGTCCGGGTGGATCGGTGACCGTCAGGGTGCTGCAGAACGACTCCGACCCCGAGGGCGGCCAGCTGACCGTCACGAAGGCCGAGCCCACCGCCGACGGCGTCTCGGCGAAGATCCTGCAGAAGCAGCAGGTCCGGGTGACGCCGCCCAAGTCGGCGAAGCGCGGCGACTACGCGGTCCTGTACACAGTGACGAACGAGAACGGCGGCGCGAGCACGGCCTTCCTCACCGTCACGGTCGACCCGGACGCGCAGCCGCTCCGCCCCGAGGTCGACGACACCACGCTCGACCTGCAGGACATCCTGCACCGGCAGAGCGTGACCGTCGACGTGCTCGAGAACGTCTTCTTCGCCGAGGGGACCACCGCCGACCTCAAGGTGGGCGTCGTCGACGGGTACGGCGACAACGCCCGCACCACCGACGACGGGCGGATCGTCGTCCGGCTGTCCGACGACTCGCAGGTCATCCCGTTCTCGGTCGCCCGCGTGGACCACCCGGACATCATCTCCTACGGGTTCATCCACGTCCCCGGCTTCGACGACGCCCTGCCCCAGGTGAACCGCACCGCCGGCGCCATCACCGTGAAGAGCGAGGCCACCGTCCGGATCCCGCTGTCGAAGTACGTCGTCACCGCGAACGGGCAGACCGCGAAGATCACCGACCGCGGCACGGTGAAGGCGACGCACGCGAACGGCCAGGGGCTCGTCGTCGACTCCTCGACGCTGCAGTTCACCTCGTCGAAGCTCTACTACGGCAACGCGTCGATCTCGTTCGAGGTCACCGACGGGTCGAACGCCAACGGCGGCAAGGGCCGGGTCGCGACACTCGTGCTGCCGATCAAGGTGACGCCCCGGTCCAACCAGCCGCCCGCGTTCACCGGCTCCGCGGTCGACATGCAGCCGGGGGAGTCGCGCACCATCGACCTCGGCAAGCTCACCGACTACCCGTACCCGCAGGACCTGCCCGAGCTCAAGTACTCGGTCGTCAGCAAGCCGAGCGACGGGACCACCGCGACGATCAGCGGCCAGACCCTGACCATCACGGTCGCCGACACCGCGAAGAAGAACACCACCGCCTCGATCGGCATCGGGGTCGCCGACGACGCCAATGCCGGCCGGTCGGGCGTCATCACCGTGGACGTCGTCGCCTCGACGCGACCGCTCGTGCAGCCGGGAGCCGACACGTCCGTCACGAAGCGTGGCCAGACGACCACGATCGACGTCCTCGCCAACGACCAGCCGACGAACCCGTTCCCGGGCCAGCGGCTGCGCGTCGTGAACATCCGCGGGCTCGGTGGCGGGCTGCCCGGCGGCGTGACCGTCACGCCGAGCGCCGACAAGTCCCGCCTGCAGGTCAGCGTGTCGGACAACGCCAAGCCCGTCGACACCCACCTGCAGTACCAGGTGGCCGACGCGACGGACGACCCCGACCGCTACGTCTGGGGCGACGTCACCATCTCGGTGCAGGACGTGCCGGACGCACCGGGTGCCCCCACCCGCACCGGCTCCTACCAGGGCGGGCAGGCGACCCTGACCTGGTCGACGCCGCAGGCGAACAACTCGCCGATCACGGGCTACCGACTGCAGGGCACCAACGGGGTCGCGAAGGACTGCGGGACCGCGACGGTGTGCACGATCACGGGGCTCGACCCGAAGGGCTCGTACCAGTTCTCCGTCGTGGCGACCAACGCGGTCGGCGACTCGGCTGCCTCCGCGAACTCCGCGCCGATCAGCGCCGACTTCGTCCCCGCGCCGCCCACCGGCATCAGCGTCACCCCGAGCACGAGCACGCCGAACCAGCTCGACGTGAAGTGGAACGCGGTGCCGGCGCCGAACAACGGAAGCGCCGTGGACAACTACGTCGTCTCGATCGAGGGAGCGGGCCTCTCGACGACCCGCAGCACGGGCACGGCCACGAACACCTCCTTCACGGGAGTGCAGAGCGGGCAGCCGTACACCGTGAAGATCTCGGCGCGGAACGGCGCGGACCGCAACGGCACCGCAGTGCAATGGAATGAGGGAACCGGGTCCGGGACCGCCGTCGGTAACCCGACCGCTCCTTCGGGCGTCACCGTGAATGCTCGGCCAGGTTCTGACAGAACGACCGTCGACGTGACGTACGTGACAGCAGATGGACAGGGTGCACCGCTGAGCGGGTACGAGCTCTACCGGATCAACCCATCTTCGTCGTTCAACTGCTCCTCGGCATCCGGGCCGATCGACACCGCGGGTCCGCGTGGCGGGTCCATGCAGGATTCGGGCGCCGATCCCGGCCGCGCTTTCCGCTACGTCGTGGTTGCGCGAAACTCACAGGGGTTCTGTTCGTACGGGGTCAGTGCAGACACGGCGACGTCCTACGTCAAGCCTGCGCAAGCCGCGACCCCAGAGGTCGACGTCGTTGATGAAAGAGATGGGACGTTCAAGCTCAGGATCAGCAATTACGGCCTGACCGACGGAACTGATGCAGACCGGTACCGGATCCGGTACTCAGAGTCCGACGTCTGGCGCGATGTCCCGAACACTGACACGAGCGGTCTCGGATACGGATCGCAGGTGAACGTGCAGGTCCAGGGTTGCTCGGGCCCGACTTACGACTACTGCGGTCCCGCATCACCAGCAGCCGCTACCGTCACGCCGATCACGACAGTCATCAACGTCACACAGAAGACAGAAGGCCAGGCGCTCCAGGTCCAGGGGCCGTCGAACGGAGACCTGCAACCGACCTACGTGGTCAAGTTCAACGGCCAAGATTCGGACGTCTCGACCGACCCGCCGACCACCTACACGATCAACTCCGTGGTGCCGGAACGGCGCCTGCTCATCCCTACCAGGATCGAAATCACAGTGACCGTCGACAACCACGCTTACACGTACTCGTACGATGCTGACGCGGCTTCGACCGGGAATTGACCTGCCCTACGCTGCCCCTACTGCCATCCCCGAGAACGAGGAACGACACCGCATGAGCATGACCCCGGAGCAGGCCACCTGGTTCGCCGACGTCGCAGGCCGCATCGTGACCAACGTCGAGCAGGTGCTCCTCGGGAAGACGTTCGTGATCCGTCTCGCGGTCACGGCGATGCTCAGCGAGGGGCACCTGCTGCTCGAGGACGTCCCCGGCACGGGCAAGACGAGCCTGGCGCGCGCGATGGCCCAGAGCGTGCAGGGGTCGACGAACCGCATCCAGTTCACGCCGGACCTGCTGCCGGGTGACATCACGGGCATCAGCGTCTACGACCAGAAGACCCAGGAGTTCGACTTCCACCGGGGTCCGGTGTTCTCGAACATCGTGCTGGCTGACGAGATCAACCGCGCGAGCCCGAAGACCCAGTCGGCCCTGCTCGAGGCGATGGAGGAGTCCGCGGTCACGGTCGACGGCGTCAACCACCGACTCGCTGCGCCGTTCATGGTGATCGCGACGCAGAACCCCGTGGAGCAGGCCGGCACGTACCGGCTGCCGGAGGCCCAGCTGGACCGCTTCCTGATGAAGGCGTCGATCGGCTACCCGGACCACGCGGCGACGGTGAAGATCCTCGAGACGTCGTCGGCGCCGTCGAGCTCGGTCCCGCTGGCGAGCGTGGTGCCGGCGGCGACCATCACCGAGATGGCGACGCTCGCGCGGTCCGTCCACGTCGACCCGACGATCGCGGACTACGTGGCCCGGCTGGTGGACGCGACGCGCTCGGCGAGCGAGGTCCGGCTCGGCGTCAGCGTCCGCGGCGCCATGGGCCTCATGCGCGCTTCCCGTGTCTTCGCCGCGCTGACCGGCCGTCACTACGTGACACCGGACGACGTGAAGGCCCTCGCGGTGCCGATCCTGGCGCACCGCCTGGTGCTCGACGCCGAGGCCGAGTTCGACGGCGTCAGCGCGACGAGCGTCATCGCACAGCTGTTGGTCGAGACCCCGCCGCCGGCGGACCGGGCCGCGTCGTGACCGACCGCCGGCCCGTCTCGACGCGTTCGCGCCGTCCGTCCTCGACGCGGTCGCGTCGCGGTTCGACGGCGTACGAGCGCACCGGGACGGTCGCCGGCCTCACCAACGTCCGCACACGCCTGGTCGGGGACCGTGACGGCGTGGCAGCGGATGCGGTCGTCGGTCTCGCACGGGCCTGGTCGACGGCCTGGAGGCTCGTCAAGCGCGGGTGGGCAGAGGTCTCGTCCGTGGTCACCGGCCTGGGCTGGACGGTCGCGGCGCTCACGCTGGTCGCCTTCGTCGTCGGGTACCGCTTCGGCCTGCGCGAGGTCGTGGTCGTCGGCTTCGCCGGGGCACTCCTCGTGGTGGTCGCCGCGGTCGCGCTGATCGGTCGGTCGCGACTCGTGATCCGGATGCGTCTGCCGCAGCACCGGGTGGCGGTGGGGGATGCGGCCGGCGTGGTGGTCACGGCGGAGAACCCCGTGCGGTTGCCGTCGGTACCGACGACGGTCGAGGTGCCGGTGGGCTCCGGCCTCGTGGACGTGGCGATCCCGTCGATCGGTCCTCGCGGCACGTTCGAGCGCGAGGTCCCGGTCCCGACCGTCCGGCGCGGCGTGCTGGACGTCGGTCCGGTGACGGGTGTCCGCGCGGACCCGGTCGGGCTGGTCCGGCGTGAGATCGTGTGGACGGCGCGGGAGCAGGTCATCGTGCATCCCCGGACGATCGCGATCCCGTCGACGAGCACCGGCCTCGTGCGGGACCTCGAGGGCCAGGCCACGACCGACCTGTCCCCGTCGGACATCGCCTTCCACGCCATCCGCGAGTACATGCCCGGGGACGACCCCCGCACGATCCACTGGAAGTCGACCGCGAAGTCCGGGGCGCTCATGGTGCGTCAGTTCGAGGACACGCGGCGTTCGCACCTCGTGGTCGCGCTCGGCCTGTCGCGCGCCGAGTTCGCCGACGACGAGGAGTTCGAGCTCGCGGTGAGCGCGGCGGCGTCGCTCGGGGCCCGGGCGATCCGCGACGGCCGCGAGGTCACGGTCGTGGTGTCGGAGCGGACGCCGGAGTTCGCCAAGCGCCCGGTGTACGCCGTGCACCCGCTGCCGACGGTGACCCCGACGCGCCTGCTCGACGAGTTCGCGTCCGTCGGGCTCGCAGACGCCTGCCTGCCGATCGCCGAGGTCGCACGCATCGTCGGGACGGACACCGCCGGGATCTCGGTCGCCTTCCTCGTGGTGGGCTCGACGGTCGAACTGCCCGCGCTGCGCCTCGCCGCGACGCGGTTCCCGATCGGGGTCGAGGTCGTCGCGGTGATCTGCGAGCCCGAGGCGCAGCCACGGTTCCTCCGCGTCGCCGGCCTCACGGTGATGACGATCGGCTACCTGGACGACCTCCGCTACGCCCTGCACCGATCGGCCTCGGCGGCATGAGCGTCGCAGCGGGCCCGGAGACCCGGGCACGGAAGACGGTCCGGCGGGACGCGCGCCGGGACGCCCGTCGCTTCGCACCCTCGCGGCTCGTGGGCGGGACGCTCGCGGTGTGGTTGGTCCTCGCCGTCGCGAGCGTTGCGTGGTGGCCGGTCTACCGGGACGACGCGATGGTCGTCGCCGCCGTCACCGCGGTCGTGTCCGGCACCCTCGTCGCGCTCGTCGGCACGGTGTTCCGCCTGCCGACCGCGGTCGTGGCGGTCGCGACCGTCGCGGTGTTCGCCCTCACGGGCGTGCCGGCCGCGGTGCCTGGTGGCGTGAACGGCGTCCTGCCTACGGGCCAGGGCCTGGTCGACCTGTTCGCCGGCGTGGCGCTCGGCTGGAAGCAGCTCGTCACCATCAGCCTGCCGGTCGGCTCCTACGAGTCGCTGCTCGTGCCGTACTTCGTGACGATGCTCGTCGCCACCGTGACCGGCGTGAGCGTGGCGACCCGCGCCTCCCGGCAGGAACTCGCCAGCATCCCGGCGCTGGTCGTCTTCGCGGCCGGTGTGGTGGTCGGACCCGCTCGCTTGGACACGTCGATCGCGACGGCCGTCGCGCTCACCGGGATCGCCCTGGTGTGGGCGTTGACGGTGCGGCACGCCCGGCGTGCGGTGGCCGTCGCGACGACCATCGGGGCCCGTGTGCCGGTGGCGCGGTCGGTGCTGCGTCCGGCCCTCGTCGGGACGGGGACGATCGTCGCGGCGGCCGTCGTCGCCACGGGGCTCGGCCTCGTCGCGCCGCCCTCGGTCGGGCGGACCGTGGCCCGGACCGACGTCGTGAAGCCCTTCGACCCGCGCGATTACATCAGCCCGCTCAGCGGTTTCCGCGCGTACGAGGAGGACACGGCGTCGGACACGCCGCAGCTGACGGTGACGGGTCTGCCCGAGAACGGGTTCGTCCGGATCGCCACGCTCGACACGTACGACGGCGTCGTCTACCGCGTGGGCGGGTCCGACGGCGCCGCGGCGTCCGGCACCTTCGAGCGCGTCCCGACCTCGGTGGACGTCCGCGGTGTCGACGGCACGACGGTGCGCGTCGGTGTCCGGGTCGACGGGTACCGCGGGGTCTGGCTGCCGACGGTGGGCGACCTCGAGCGCGTCGAGTTCTCGGGCTCCGACGCCGAGCAGGAGCGCGGCGCGTTCTTCTACAACGGCTCGACCGGCACCGGCGCGGTGGTCGGGGGTGTCGGCGAGGGAACGCAGTACGACCTCACGGCCGTCCTGCCCGGGCAGCCGACCGACGAGGAGCTCGCATCGGCCCGTCCGGGCAGCGCCTCGGTGCCGACGCCGCGATCGGTTCCGGATGCCGTCCGGTCCACCGTCGAGGCGACCACGGCCGACGCGGGCACCGACGGGGCGAAGCTCGTCGCCGCGGTGGAGGCGCTGAAGCGCAACGGGTACGTGAGCCACGGCGTGGGGGACGACCGGGCGAGCCGCTCGGGGCACGGGGCCGACCGGATCCAGGAGCTCCTGACCTCGCCGCTGATGATCGGTGACCAGGAGCAGTACGCGGTCGCGGCTGCGCTGATGGCCGACCAGCTCGGCTTCCCGGCGCGCGTCGTGATGGGGTTCACCGCGGGCGGCGACGCCGGCGGCGGGACCGGAGCGGACGCGACCTCCGGCCGGACGACGACGTTCCGCGGGTCCGACGTGACCGCACGGATCGAGGTCGACACGGCGCAGTGGGGCTGGGTCATGATCGACCCGAACCCCGCGGTCCGCGAGATCCCGAACGAGCAGCAGCAGACGCCGCAGCCGGTGACGCGACCGGAGACGGTCGTCCCGCCGCCCCCAGCCGAGCAGCAGGACCAGTCGCAGCAGGCGCCGCCGCAGAGCGACCGCAACACGCCACCCGTGCAGCCGCTCTGGCTGCAGATCCTGCTCGCGGTGCTGCCGTGGCTGCTCGCCGTGCTGGGCCTCGCCGCGCTCGTGCTGCTGCCGTTCGGCGTCATCGTGCTGCTCAAGCGCATCCGTCGCCGACGTCGTCGTCGAGCCCCGACGCCCCGGGGGCGCATCGTCGGCGCGTGGGACGAGTACCGGGATGCCCTGGTCGACCGCGGGCACGACGTCGCGCGGTCGGCGACCCGCCGGGAAGCGGTCGTCGGAGCGCCGGGTGAGGGCGGCACGGGTCTCGCGGCACTGGCCGACCGGTCGGTGTTCGGTCCGAGCGACGCCGACCGGACGGCGGCCGACCGGATGTGGTCGGCGACGGACGATGCGATCGCGAGCCTGCGTGCCGGGCGGACCCGCAGGGAGCGCTTCCGCGCGGCGGTGTCCCTGCGGTCGCTCCGTGTCGTCGACGTCGCGCGGTCGCGGGGCGCGTCGGTCGCCTCCGCGGTGGTGGCCCGAGGGCGACGGTCCACCGGCGGACAGGGAGCCGGTGGGGGGCGCGGCTACGATGGCGTGCAGGCCGGCGAGCGTCGTGGACGGCCGAGTGAGGACAGGCGGAACACGTGATCAGATGCGAACACTGCGGATCGACGCTCCCGGACGGAGCCATCTTCTGCGGTGAGTGCGGACGTGCCGTGACCGCAGCGGCGAGTCGGCGCCCGGTGGCGACGACCCCGATCGAGCAGGCCCCGCCGCCGCCGCTGCAGCAGCCTGACCTGCACGGGCGACGTCAGGATCCGGCGGCCGAGGCGTGGCTCCCCGAGTCGACCCTCGACCCGGCGACGCGTGCGTGGCTGACCGGTGCCGAGCGCGGGAGCGCCCAGCAGCCGCCGGCCGTGCCGGTCCAACGCCCCGACGACCTCACCCCGCGGACGGCTCCGAGCCACGTGCACGGTGCCGGGACCGGTCTGCCCGACTGGTCCGGACAGTCGACCCCGGGCGGCCACACCGCGCCGGCGAACCCGGTGGATCCGGAACGCTCCGGTGCGTCCGACGCCCCCGGTGCTGTCGGGGGGATCGTCCCTGAGCAGCCCGCCGGGTCCAGGGCGCCGCGCGCACCCGAGATGCCGGCAACTCCGCAGCCGCCCGAGCCGCCGCTCGACCCCAACGCGTACCCGTCGGTCCCGGCCGAGGGGGAGGACCCCGAGGTCACCCGTCTCGCCGAACGCTCCGCACAAGCGCCCGAGGCCGCGGCCCCGCGCTGGTCGCCGCCGACGGAACAGCCCGCTGCGCCCGCGCCGTCCGGCCCCTCGTGGTGGGTCGGCCGGTCGGGTGCGACCAACGACTCGACAGCGGCCACCGGGGGGTCCACCGGCTTCACCGCGGATCCGACGTCCGGTGCCGATCGAGCGACCGACGACCGTGCCGTTCCCGGTGCCGTCGTCTCGCCGCCGCAGCCCGGGGACACCGCGGTGGTCGAGCCGCTGGCCGACCGGCGTCCGCCCCGCCCCGCGCCCCTCGTGACCCCGGGGTCGCAGGCGACGACGTGCCACGTGTGCGGGAACCTCCTCGAGCCGGACGACATCTTCTGCGCCGAGTGCGGCGCCGTGCGACCGGCGGTGACCGCGGCGTTCACCGGTCCGATCGTGCCGCTCCCGATGGCCCGACCGGACTGGGCCGCCGACGATTCGCAGCCCGCGACAGGCGACGACGCCGGCCCGGACGCGGACGGCCCGGACAACACGCCGGACGTCGACACCCCGGTCGGCGACGCCCCGAGCGCTGGTGCGCTGGACGGTGCTGCCCCGGACGACGACGGCCCGAGCGGCGACGCCCCGGACGCCGCCGCCGTGGACAGCCTCGGCTCGACTGACCGTGGCGCGGACGGCCTCGGCTCGGCCGACCGTGGCGCGCACGGCCGCGCCCCGGAGACCGACGCGACGGACGTCCAGGAACCCGTCGGTGGCACCGGTGTGCTGCCGACGTGGGTGAACGGCGGGGACGCCGTCACCACGGACGACGCCGCACCCTCCGATGTCGATGCGGCCGAGCGCCCGCGTGGTCTGCACGCCGCCCCCGATGCCGGGACCCCGGTCCGAGGCGCGTCGTTCCTCCCGCCCGTTCCCGGATCCGCGACCGTCCCGTCGTCGGCACCGTCGGCGGCGGACACGGGCGCGATCGGTGTCCCTTCCGCAGCACCCCTGCCGCCCCTGCCCGGGGTCGACGCACCCGCGCTGCCGGACACCGTCGCGACCGACGCCCCGACGAGCGCCGACGGCGACCTCGAGGACGACGTCGACGAGACCCGCATCGTGTCCGCGACGCCGACGCACGCGCCCTTCGTGCTGCACTTCAGCACGGGCGAGCGCTTCGGCGTGCACGGTACCGGCCTGGTCGGTCGTCTCCCGCGCCCGCAGCCGGGGGAGCGGTTCGACGACCTCCTGACCGTGCACGACCCCGGCAAGTCGGTCTCGAAGACCCACCTCGAGCTCGGCCGCGACGGCGACGACCTGTGGGTGTCCGACCGGTTCTCCGGCAACGGCACGGTCGTCCGGCACATCGACGGGTCGATCCGACGCTGTGAGCCGGGTCGCCGGTACCGGGTCGAGCGTGGCGCCCGTGTGGACATCGGGGAGCAGTTCTTCCTCGTGCAGTGACGTCGGGAGCGTCCTCGTCCACAGGGACGTGGCGCTCACTGCTGTCCACAGTCGAGCCACGCCGACGTGGTCGGGTCGTCGCCGTGTGGTGACCTGGGGTCATGACCCCGCTCGTCGCCCGCACCGCACTGGTCGGGGTGGCGACCGTGCTGGTCGCGGCCGGGGTCCTCGCTCCGGTGGCGGGGACGACGCGGGCGGTGCTGCTCGGCGCTGCCGGGTGCTGTGCGGTGCTCGACGTCCTCGTGGTCCGGACGGACCGGGTGCGTCGCGATGACCGGGGAAACGCCGGGTCACCCGTCGCCGTGGTCCACCCACCGGAGCGCACCGCGGTCGGACGGACGGTGTTCGACCGGAACCCGGGGCACGCCCCCTATGGGGCCCAGGGGCACGCCCCCGATCCGGACGCCCAGGTCCAGGGGCACGCCCCTGACCCGGACGACCGGGCGCCGGGTCTCACCAGGGACCCGGATCGCGCGCCGTCGGCTCTGCCCGGAGACGACGCGCCGCCGACCGACCGACCGCCGATCCTGCTCGGGACGACACCGGGCGGTCGCGACGTCACGTTCGACGACCGCGCCCAGGCACACATCGTCGTCGTCGGCACCGGGGTCCTCGCGCTGGCCGTCTTCCGCGCCGTCGCGGCCCAGGTCCACGCCGCCGCCGGGCCCACGGCCGAGGCCCGGTCGGCGAGCAGTCCGGACCTCCGGTCTGTGGTGGCACCGGGCGACGTCCCGTGCCCTGCGCTGCCGACCGACACGGCGGTCGTGGTCGTCGATCACGGAGCCGCGCCGGACGGACCACCGCCGGGCCGGCCAGCACGGACGACCGTCGTGCTCGTCCCCGGGCTGAGCGTCCTGCCGCGCCGGTGGGACGTCGCTGTCGAGGTCACCCGACACGGCTGCACGGTCCGCGACCACGGTGAACGTCGAGGGATCTCGGTCTCGCCGACGCTGCCGCGGCTCGGGGACGAGGGGCCGCGGCCCGGAGCGCCGGCACCGCAGCCCGGAACGCAGGCACCGCGGCCAGGAGCATCGGCGCCACGGCCCGGAACGCAGGCACCGCAGCCAGCAGCGCCGTGGCCGCGGCTCGGGGCGCCGCAGTGACCCCGGCGACCTCAGCGCAGGCCGGAGCCGACCCGGAGCGACCCCACCGGGACGCCGCCACCGAGCACCTGCTCGCCCGTAGCAGCCATGACGTCCGCGACACCGGCCGCGTCCACGATGCCGTTCCGCTCGAGCAGGGTGAGTGCCGCGAGCGTCCCGGACCGCTGTGCGCCGTCGAGGGTCTTGACCGCGACCGCTGCACCACCGGGGAGCCCCATCACCATCACACCCTCGGCACCGAGCTTCGCGAGCACCCGGAGCCGCTCGATCGTGACCGTGTTGGCGCGCCCGATGCCGTCGATCGCCCACGGGTGGTCGAGCACCGCGTCGGTGAGCGCCGCGGTGTCGGACTCGGCCCGTGCGACGACCCCGGCGAAGCCCCGGGCGAGTCCGACGAGCGTCAGGGGGAACACCGGAGCGCCGCACCCGTCCGTCCCCACGACGTCGACGGTCTCGTGGGTGAACTCCTCGACGGTGTCGCGGACCCGTTGCTGGAGCGGGTGCGCCATCTCGAGGTACGTCGCCTCGTCCCAACCGTTGACCCGGCAGGCCGCGAGCATGCCGGCGTGCTTGCCGGAGCAGTTCATCGCCAGGCGCCGCGGCTCGGTCATGGTGCGGGCGGTCGCGCGGTCGAACGGCATGTCGGGCGGGCAGCCGAGGTCGGCCTCGACGTGGTCGTACGACTCGAGCATGTGGCGTGCGAGGGCCTGGTGCGCGGGCGTGCCGGCGTGGCTGGCGGTCGTGAGCACGAGCTCCTCGTCGGAGAACACGGCTCCGGCCCGGCGGACGGCCAGTGCCTGGAACGGCTTCATCGTCGAGCGCGGGTAGACGCTGGCGTGCACGTCACCGACCGCGTCGAGCACGGTGCCGTCCGCGGCGACGACCACGCCGGCCCCGACGTGGCGGCTCTCGTCGAACCCGTTGCGGTCGAGGACCGCCAGTTCGACCGACCCCTCGGCGGTGAGAGGATGGCGGTCAGTGTGGACGTCGGGGAGCACCGTCATGCCGCAATCGTACTGATCACCGAGGAGCACACCGTGTCCGACCACTCCTACGAGGTCTCCGTCCAGTGGACCGGCGACCGGGGCACCGGGACGAGCGGCTACCGCGACTACGGCCGCGACCACGACGTCCGGGCGGCGGGGAAGCACGACGTGCAGGGGTCCGCCGATCCGACGTTCCGCGGTGACCGCGACCGCTGGAACCCCGAGGAGCTCGTCCTCGCCGCGCTCGCGCAGTGCCACATGCTGAGCTACCTGCACGTCGCCGTGACCGAGGGCTTCACGGTCGTCGCCTACGAGGACCGTGCGACGGCGAGCCTGAACGTCAACCGCGACGGCTCCGGCGAACTCACCGAGGCGACGCTGCACCCGGTCGTCACGATCCTCGAGGCGGACCGCGTCGCCGACGCCGAGGCTGCGCACGCGAGGGCCAACGCCCTCTGCTTCATCGCTCGCTCGGTGGCCTTTCCTGTGCACCACGTCCCGAGCACCGAGATCCGTGGGGCAGACTAGGGCCTCGTGAAGCGTCTGCGTCTCCTCCCGATCGCCCTCGTCCCCGCCGTCGTGCTGGGGCTCGCCGCGTGCTCCGGCTCCGGGTCGAGCGGTTCGACCACCACCCCGAGCGCGTCCTCGAGCGCGAAGGCCGCCGCCATCACGTCGTGCCCCGACCCGGGCTCGGCGTCGAAGGCGATCACCGTGACCGGTGCCTTCGGTGGCACCACGGCTCCGACGGTGAAGTTCACGGGCGGACTGACGGCGAAGACCCCGCAGGCCAGCACGGTCGTGCGCGGCAAGGGCGCGGCGCTCGACGACGGTGACTACGCGCAGGTCTCGTACAGCGTGTACCAGGCGTCCGACGCGAAGAAGCTCGGCACGGTCGGGTTCGACCAGGGCAACCCGCAGGTCCTGTCGGTGGGCGGCTCCGGGTTCGGCGCCCTCCTCGCGTGCTCCAAGGTCGGCGACCGCGTCGCGGCGGTCGGCCAGTCGTCGGCGCTCGGCTTCAACACCGGCGGCGAGATCGTCGTCGTCGCCGACATCGTCGCGCAGACCCCGACGAAGGCGAACGGCACCGCCCAGAAGCAGGACCCGGCGCTGCCGACCGTGACGGACAAGTCCGACGGTGAGCCGGAGATCACGATCCCGTCGGGCGTGAAGGCACCGTCCAAGACCACGGTCGAGGTCCTCAAGCAGGGCAGCGGCGCCACGATCGCCGACGGTGACACCGCGCTCGTGCAGTACAAGGGCGTCGTCTACGACACCGGCAAGGAGTTCGACTCCTCGTGGTCGAAGGGCGCGCCGACGACCTTCACCATCTCCGAGGGGTCGCTCATCAAGGGCTTCGTCACGGGGCTCGTCGGCCAGAAGGTCGGCTCGCAGGTCCTCATCGTCGTCACGCCGGAGGACGGCTACGGCGCGAACCCGCAGGAGGGTTCGGGCATCCCGAAGAACGCGACGCTCGTCTTCGTCGTCGACATCCTCGCCAAGGGCTGAGCGTGGGCGAGACGGTGGTGCCGACGCCGCACGCCTCGGACGGAGCCGGCCCGGCGAAGCGCCGCATCGTCGTCCTCGGCAGCACCGGTTCCATCGGCACCCAGGCGCTCGACGTCGTCGCGCGCAACCCGGACCGCTTCGAGGTCGTCGGCCTCACGGCGGGGAGCAACCGCACCCTCGTCGCCGAGCAGGCGGAGCGCTTCGGCGTCCGCGACACGGCCTTCGGGGCCGAGGACGCCGAACGCCTGGTCCGCAGCGTCCAGGCGGACGTCGTCCTCAACGGCATCACCGGCTCGGTCGGACTCGGCCCCACCCTGGCCGCGCTCGAGTCCGGCGCGACGCTCGCCCTCGCGAACAAGGAGAGCCTCATCGTCGGCGGCCCGCTCGTGCAGGCCGCCGCGGCCCCCGGGCAGATCGTGCCGGTCGACAGCGAGCACTCCGCCATCGCCCAGGCGCTCCGGTCCGGCACCGCGGACGAGGTCCGTCGACTCGTCCTCACCGCGAGCGGGGGCCCGTTCCGCGGTCGGTCGCGCGCCGAGCTCACAGACGTCGCCCCGGCCGAGGCGCTGGCCCACCCGACGTGGGACATGGGCCTGGTCGTCACGACCAACTCCGCGACGCTCGTGAACAAGGGGCTCGAGGTCATCGAGGCCCACCTGCTCTTCGGTGTCCCCTACGACCGCATCGACGTGACGGTGCACGCGCAGTCGATCGTGCACTCGATGGTCGAGTTCGTCGACGGGTCGACGATCGCGCAGGCGTCGCCGCCCGACATGCGCCTGCCGATCGCCCTCGGGCTCGCGTGGCCGGACCGCGTCCCCGGAGTCGGCGTGCCGCTCGACTGGACGACCGCGAGCACCTGGACGTTCGAGCCCCTCGACACCGAGGCGTTCGGTGCGGTGGCGCTCGCGAAGCGCGTCGGGCAGCTCGGCGGGACCTTCCCCGCCGTGTTCAACGCGGCGAACGAGCAGGCCGTCGCCGCCTTCCACGCGGGGGCGATCGGGTTCCTCGACATCGTCGACACGGTCGAGCGCGTGGTCGACGAGCACACGGCGGGGGAGTCGTCCCTCGAAGGTGTGCTGGCAGCGGAGCGCTGGGCGCGCACCGCGGCCGACCGCATGCTGTCCCGCTGACGCGGGTCGCGCCTCCAGTCACGTCCCTGCGGCTGCGGGAGCAGACGGACGGGACGGCCCAGGAGGCGCGGTGCACCTCTCAGGGTGCGCTCGGCTCGGTCATGGCAACCGTCCCGTACCCTTTCCCGGTGACCGTCGAAACCGTCCTGCTCTTCGTCCTCGGCGTGGTCGTCTTCATCATCGGCCTGCTGGTCTCGATCGGACTCCACGAGCTGGGCCACCTGGCCTTCGCGAAGCTGTTCAACGTCAAGGTGACGCAGTACTCGCTGGGCTTCGGCAAGGCGATCTGGTCGTTCCGGCGCGGCGAGACCGAGTACGGCATCCGACCCATCCTGCTCGGCGGCTACATCTCGATGGTCGGCATGCTGAAGCCCCGCGCGTCCGGTCGGCCGAGTGCGATCACGAACACGGGCATGTACGGCGCCTTCGTGCAGGACGCCCGGCAGGCGAGCGCGGAGCAGATCGCGGACTCCGGCGGCGACGACTCCCGTGCGTTCTACCGACTGACCCCGTGGAAGCGGATCATCGTGATGGTCGCCGGCCCCGCGATGAACCTCGTGATCGGCATCGTGCTGTTCGGGGTGCTGCTGTGCGGCTTCGGCGCCCCGACGACCACGTTCACGTCGAGCGTCGACTGCGTGCTGCCGACGAGCCAGGCGACGACGTGCACCTCGGGTGACGCCGTCTCGCCGGCGAAGCAGGCCGGCATCCGCTCCGGCGACGTCGTGCTCTCGGTCGACGGGAAGCAGGACCCGACGATCACGGAGGTCTCGAAGGTCTTCCAGGAGTCCGCCGGCGAGGACGTCACCGTCGTGGTGTCCCGCGACGGCGCCGAGAAGACGCTGCACATCACGCCGACGACCGCCACGCGGGACGTCTACACCGCGGACGGCACGGTCGCGAAGAACGCCGACGGCAGCACGAAGACGCAGCAGGTCGGCGTCGTCGGAGTGAGCATCGGCCAGTCGCTCGTCCGGCAGTCGCCCGCGGCCGTGCTGCCGGCCACCGGGGCGCAGATCTCGGCGTCGGCGCACCTCATCATCGACCTGCCGCAGCGTCTCGTCGCGGTGTGGAACGCGGCGTTTGGCTCGCAGGCCCGCTCGCAGGACAGCCCCGTGTCGGTCGTCGGCGTCGGCCGCGCGATCGGCGAGGTCTCGTCGATGTCGGGTGTCCCGGTGGTCGACAAGGCGTACACGATCCTCGGACTGCTGGCGTCGCTCAACATCGGCCTGTTCGTGCTGAACATGGTGCCGCTGCTGCCGCTCGACGGCGGCCACATCGCCGGCGCCCTGTGGGAGGCCGTGAAGCGCCGTTCGTTCAAGCTCGTCGGCAAGGCGGACCCGGGGCCGATCGACCTGGCGAAGACGATGCCGCTGACGATGGTCGTCGTGGTGCTGCTCGCCGGCATGAGCGCACTGCTCATCTACGCCGACATCGTCCGGCCCGTGAACCTGTTCGGGTAGCGACGGGGTCTCGACCGCGCACTACGCTTTCGCACATGAGCACAGCTCCGGAAGTCCGCACGGTCGAGCGGCAGGGCACCGACGTCATCGCCGAGTCCGACCGGAAGGGACGTCCGAGAGACCTCTTCTGGCCGTGGTTCGCCGCGAACATCTCGGTGCTCGGCCTGTCCTACGGCTCGTTCGTCCTCGGGTTCGGCATCTCGTTCTGGCAGGCCACGATCGTCTCGGTCATCGGGGTCGCGTTCTCGTTCCTGCTGTGCGGGATCGTGGCGATCGCCGGCAAGCGGGGCTCGGCGCCGACGATGGTGCTCGGTCGCGCCGCGTTCGGCGTGCGTGGGAACCGCCTCCCCGCGTTCCTCAGCTGGATCCTCACCGTCGGGTGGGAGACCGCGCTCGCGTCGGCGGCGGTCCTCGCGACCTCGACGGTGTTCCGGGAACTCGGGTGGGACGGCGGCGTCCTGACGAAGCTCGTCGCGCTCGTGGTCGTCGCGGCGCTCGTCGTCGGTGCGGGCATCGCCGGGTTCGACGTGATCATGCGCCTGCAGACGTGGATCACGGTCATCACCGCGGTGCTCACCGTCGTCTACGTCGTGCTGGCACTGCCGTCGATCGACCTCGGCGCCATCGCCGCGCTGCCGGCCGGGAGTGCCCAGAACGTCGTCGGCGCGCTCGTGCTCGTGATGACCGGGTTCGGCCTCGGCTGGGTGAACGCCGCGGCGGACTACTCGCGGTACCTGCCGCGGTCGGCCTCGACGCGCGGGGTCGTCTGGTGGACCACGTTCGGCGGGGCCCTCGCGCCGATCGTGCTCGTCGTCCTCGGTGTACTGCTCGCCGGTTCCTCGAAGGACCTCAACACGGCGATCGCCGCCGACCCGATCGGGGCGCTGACGACGGTGCTGCCGGTGTGGTTCCTCATCCCGTTCGCGCTCGTCGCGGTCCTCGGGCTCGTCGGCGGCGCGGTCCTCGACATCTACAGCTCCGGGCTCGCCCTGCTGAGCGCCGGCATCCGGATCCCGCGGCCCGTCGCGGCCGGGGTGGACGGCGTGTTCATGGTCGCCGGTGCCGTCTACGTGGTGTTCTTCGCCGACTCGTTCATCCAGCCGTTCCAGGCGTTCCTCGTGACCCTCGGTGTGCCGATCGCCGCGTGGTGCGGGGTCTTCGTCGCCGACGTCGTCATCCGCCGGGCGCCCTACGCCGAGCGGGAGCTCGAGGACCGCCGCGGCCGCTACGGCGACGTGCGCTGGCTCGCCGTCGGGCTCGTGGTCGTCGGGACCGCCCTCGGCTGGGGACTCGTGACGAACACCTACGGGGTGCCGTCCTGGCTCAACTGGCAGGGCTACCTGCTCGAGCCGTTCGGCCTCGGCGGCCGCACGGGTGCGTGGGCGTACGCGAACCTCGGGGTGCTCGTCGCGCTCGTCGTCGGGTTCGTCGGGACGCTGGCGTTCGCCCGGGGTTCCGTCCGGCGGCAGGAGCAGGCGTGAGCGCGGTGGACGACGCCGTCGCGGGGTTGCCGGACGACGCGTGGCTCGTCGTCGTGGACATGCAGGAGGTCTTCACCGGCGACAGCCCCTGGGCGACCCTGCGCTTCGACCACGCCGCCGCCGGGATCGAACGGCTCCTGCCGCGGTTCACCGGCCGCACGGTGTTCACGCGCTTCGTCGCTCCTGAGCACCCGCAGGGTGCGTGGGTGCCGTACTACCGCGAGTGGCCGTTCGCGCTGGTGCCGGACACCGACCCGCTCTGGGACCTGACCGAGCCGTTCGCGACGGCCGCCGCGGACCGACGCGACCCCGTCGTCACCGAGACGTCCTTCGGCAAGTGGGGGACGCGCCTCCAGGCCGTGACCGGCGACCGTCCGCACCTCGTCCTGGTCGGCGTGTCCACCGACTGCTGCGTCCTCTCCACCGCGCTGGCGGCGGCCGACGCGGGCGCCACCGTGACGGTCGTCGCCGAGGCGTGCGCCGGAGCCAGCGACGAGGACCACGAGCGGGCACTCGCGGCGATGCGCCTGTACGCGCCGCTCATCACGGTCGTCTGAGCATCCTGCGCACGCGGGGCGGGCCGTCACCGGGAGCGCGTAGAGTGCACTTCGTGCCTGCAGTGAACCTCGGTCTGCCGAAAGTCCCCGAAACCCTGAGCCCCCGCCGCAAGTCCCGGCAGATCCGGGTCGGCAAGGTCCTCGTGGGCGGCGACGCGCCGGTCTCCGTCCAGTCGATGACCACGACGCCGACGACGAACATCAACGCGACGCTGCAGCAGATCGCCGAACTCACGGCCTCGGGCTGTGACATCGTGCGGGTCGCCGTGCCGAGCCAGGACGATGCCGACGCCCTGCCGATCATCGCGAAGAAGTCGCAGATCCCGGTGATCGCCGACATCCACTTCCAGCCGAAGTACGTCTTCCAGGCCATCGACGCCGGGTGCGCCGCGGTCCGAGTGAACCCGGGCAACATCCGGAAGTTCGACGACCAGGTCGGTGCCATCGCCAAGGCGGCGAAGGACGCTGGCGTCTCGCTCCGCATCGGCGTCAACGCCGGGTCGCTCGAGCCGAGCCTGCTGCAGAAGTACGGCAAGGCCACGCCCGAGGCGCTCGTCGAGTCCGCCGTGTGGGAAGCCTCGCTGTTCGAGGAGCACGACTTCCACGACTTCAAGATCTCGGTCAAGCACAACGACCCGATCGTCATGGTGAAGGCCTACCGCCAGCTCGCCGCCGCGGGGGACTGGCCGCTGCACCTCGGCGTGACCGAGGCCGGCCCCGAGTTCCAGGGCACCATCAAGAGCGCCACGGCGTTCGGCATCCTGCTCGCCGAGGGCATCGGCGACACCATCCGCGTGTCCCTCTCCGCTCCGCCCGCGCAAGAGGTCAAGGTCGGCCTGCAGATCCTGCAGTCCCTCAACCTGCGCGAGCGCAAGCTCGAGATCGTCTCCTGCCCGAGCTGCGGCCGTGCCCAGGTCGACGTCTACCAGCTGGCGAACGACGTGACGAAGGGGCTCGAGGGCATGACCGTCCCGCTGCGCGTCGCCGTCATGGGCTGCGTCGTGAACGGCCCGGGCGAGGCTCGTGAGGCCGACCTCGGCGTCGCGTCCGGCAACGGCAAGGGGCAGATCTTCGTCAAGGGCGAGGTCATCAAGACCGTCCCCGAAGCCGAGATCGTCCAGACGCTCATCACCGAGGCGAACCGGCTCGCGGACGAGATGGGGCCGGCCGCCGGGACCGGCAAGCCGCTCGTCGTCACCTCGTAGTCGCGGGCGCGTTGCTCCGCTGACGGGAGGCCCGGTGCCAGGTGGCGCCGGGCCTCCGGCCCGTCGTGGGGTAGGTCGGGCGGGGTGAGCCCGGTTGGGCGGGGTGTGCCGGCCTGGGGCGGGGTGTGCCGGGTGCGGGTTGGGGCGTGCGCACCGTGCTGGGTTCGCCGTCCCGTGCGGGGTTGCTCGCTGGGTGCGGGTCTGTAGGAGCGCGCGGAGCGGCTGGCGCCGCACCGGTCGGCGAACCTCGCACCGTGCACGGTCGCGTCGGACTGGAGGCGCGGTGCGGCTACCGCGCGCTGCCCCGGTCCGCACCGTGCTCGGTTCGCCATCCCGTGCGGGGTTGCCTGCTGGGTGCGGGTCTGTAGGCGGGCACGGAGCGGCTGGCGCTGCACCGGATGGCGAACCTCGCACGGTGCGCGGTCGCGTCGGACTGGAGGCGCGGTGCGGCCACCGCGCGCAACCCCGGCCCGCACCGTGCTGCGTTCGCCGCCGCGCAGCCCCGGTCCGCACCGTGCTCCGTTCGTTATACCGTGCGGGGTTGCCTGCTGGGTGCGGGTCTATAGGCGCGCACGGAACGGCTGGCGCCGCACCGGCCGGCGAACCTCGCACGGTGCGCGGTCGCGTCGGACTGGCAGCCCGGCGCGGAAGCCGCCCGCGACCCCGAGCGCCGCCCGCCCCGCACCGCCGCTAGGCTTGCCCCGTGGTCACACGGCTTTCGCATCTGTTCCTCCGTACGCTCCGCGACGACCCCTCCGACGCCGAGGTGACGAGCGCCAAGCTCCTCGTCCGCGCCGGCTACGTCCGTCGCCAGTCCCCGGGGATCTTCGCGTGGCTGCCGCTCGGGCTGAAGGTCCGCGCCCGCATCGAGGCGATCATCCGCGAGGAGATGGTGGCCGCCGGCGCGCAGGAGGTCCTGCTCCCCGCGCTGCTGCCCCGCGAACCGTACGAGGCGACGAACCGCTGGACCGAGTACGGCGACGGCATGTTCCGCCTGCAGGACCGCAAGGGCGCCGACTACCTGCTCGCGCCCACGCACGAGGAGATGTTCGCGCTCCTGGTGAAGGACCTGTACGGCTCCTACAAGGACCTGCCGGTCACGCTGTTCCAGATCCAGGACAAGTACCGCGACGAGGCACGCCCCCGCGCCGGCCTCCTGCGCGGCCGCGAGTTCACCATGAAGGACGCCTACTCGTTCGACCTCGCCGACGAGGGCCTCGAGCGCAGCTACCAGGTCATGCGTGACGCCTACGAGAGGATCTTCGCGCGCCTCGGCCTCGAGTACGTCATCGTCAAGGCGGACGCCGGCGCGATGGGCGGCTCGAAGTCCGAGGAGTTCCTGCACCCGATCGACGTGGGCGAGGACACCTTCGTCCGCAGCGCCGGCGGTTACGCGGCCAACGTCGAGGCCTACGTCACACCCGTCCCGGACGCGCTGCCGATCGAGGGCCAGCCGGAAGCGGTGCTCCTGCCCGCGTCGGACACCCCCACGATCGACACGCTCGTGGCACACGCGAACGCGGTCGCCCCGCGCGACGGCGCCCCCTGGACGGCCGCCGACACGCTGAAGAACGTCGTCCTCGCGCTGACGCACCTCGACGGCACCCGCGAGGTCGTCGTCGTCGGCCTCCCCGGCGACCGCGACGTCGACCTGAAGCGCGCCGAGGTGGCGTTCGCCCCGGCCGAGGTCGAGCCCGCGGGCGACGACGACTTCCGCAAGCACCGGGGCCTGGTCAAGGGCTACATCGGCCCGCAGGTCCTCGGGGCCGACAGCGCGACCGGCATCCGCTACTTCGTCGACCCCCGCGTGGTCGACGGCACCGCGTGGGTCACGGGCGCCAACGAGCGCGGCGTGCACGTGTCCGGCCTCGTCGCCGGTCGTGACTTCGTCGCCGACGGCGTGGCCGAGGTCTCCGACGTCCGCGCCGGCGACCCCGCACCGGACGGCTCCGGCCCGCTCGAGACCGCTCGTGGCATGGAGATCGGCCATGTCTTCCAGCTGGGGCGGAAGTACGCCGAGGCGCTGGGCCTCAAGGTGCAGGACGAGAACGGCAAGCTCGCCACGGTCACGATGGGCTCGTACGGCATCGGCGTGACGCGCATCCTCGCGATCCTGGCCGAGGCGCACAACGACGAGAAGGGCCTCGCCTGGCCGAAGAACGTCGCACCGTTCGACGTGCACGTCGTCGCGACCGGCAAGGACGAGGTCGCCTACGACCTGGCGACATCGATCGTCGCCGACCTCGAGGGCGAGCGCTTCGAGGTCCTCTACGACGACCGCCCGAAGGTCTCGCCGGGCGTGAAGCTCCGCGACGCCGAGCTCCTCGGCATGCCGATCGTCGTCGTCGCGGGTCGCGGCGCCGCCGACGGCGTCGTCGAGCTGTGGAACCGCGCGAGCGGCGAACGTCGCGACGTGCCCGTGGCCGAGCTGCTCCAGGCGGTCCGCGCGATCTAGACGCGACCGACCAGCGGACGGGAGGCGCGGTGCCAGCTGGCACCGCGCCTCCCGTCTCGGCCGTCACCCGGCTGGCGCGGTGCGCGGGCACCGGCGGGCGGGGCCCACCTCTCGTCCGTCCTCCGGCCGGGTCCGCCACCCGCAGTGCGGTAGTCTGGTCGCCGACTTCCGCGCCGTTCCATCCGCGGAAGCGACTCATCTGAATACGGAGGCCCTCGGTGAAGATCGATCTCGCAGTCCTGCGACTCATGGAGCGTGAGCGGGAGATCCCGTTCGACGAACTCGTCCAGATCATCGAACAGGCCATCCTGACCGCGTACCAGAAGCACCGCGCGGAGAACGAGGAACCCGTCGACGCGCAGACCCGCGTCGAGCTCGACCGCAAGTCGGGCGAGGTGTCCGTCTTCGTGCCCGAGCGCGACGACGAGGGCGCGGTCATCGGCGAGGCCGTCGACCAGCCGAGCGACTTCGGCCGCATCGCCGCCTTCGCCGCGAAGCAGGTCATCAACCAGCGCCTGCGCGACATCGGCGACGACAAGATCCTCGGCGAGTTCCGCGGCAAGGAGGGCGACATCGTCGCGGGCGTGGTCCAGCAGGGCCCGAACCCGAAGATGGTGCACGTCGACCTCGGCACGGTCGAGGCGATCCTCCCGCCCGAGGAGCAGGTGCCCGGCGAGGAGTACAAGCACGGTTCGCGCATCCGCGTGTACGTGACGAGCGTCGGTCGTGGCGCCAAGGGCCCGCAGATCACCGTGTCGCGCACCCACCCGGGCCTGGTCCGCAAGCTCTTCGCCCTCGAGGTGCCGGAGATCGCGTCCGGTGTCGTGGAGATCACCTCCCTCGCCCGCGAGGCCGGACACCGCACGAAGATCGCGGTCAAGGCCAACGAGCCCGGCGTGAACGCCAAGGGTGCGTGCATCGGCGAGCTCGGTGCCCGCGTCCGCGCCGTGACGACCGAGCTCGGCGCCGAGAAGATCGACATCGTCGACTACTCGTCCGACCTGGCCTCGTTCGTGGCGAGCGCGCTGTCGCCGGCCAAGGTGACGAGCGCCTTCGTGCTCGACGCCTCGACGAAGGCCGTCCGCGCACTCGTGCCGGACTACCAGCTGTCGCTCGCGATCGGCAAGGAAGGGCAGAACGCCCGCCTCGCCGCGAAGCTCACCGGTGCCCGGATCGACATCCAGCCGGACTCGATCCTGGACGGCGAGGACTGACGGTTTCGCTCGTGGCACGTCCGATCCGGGCGCGCCGGATCGCGGTCGTCGGAGGGGAGGAGTAAGGTGGTTCCCGTCAGAACATGCATCGGCAGTCGCCGTCGTGCTCCCCGGTCCTCCCTCCTCCGTGTCGTCGCCCTGAGCGACGGTCGTGTCGTGGCGGACCCGAAGGCAGTCATGCCGGGGCGGGGAGCGTGGCTCACACCGACCGTCGAAGCACATGATCAGGCCGTCAAGCGCCGGGCTTTCCGCCGGGCGCTCCGGCTCGATCATGAACCGGACACGTCCGCGGTCCGTGACTACCTCGAAGCGCTCCGGCGCCCCGAACCTCAGGCACGCGACCAGGACATGACAGAACAGGCTGAACGGCTTATGGACAACTGATGAGCGGCTCGAAATGAGACCCGTCATCCATTGAGTCCTGCCCCTTGCACGGGGTGGGACCCGTGAAGGAGAACAGTGGCAAAACCACGCGTACACGAGATCGCATCCGAACTCGGTGTCGACAGCAAGACCGCAATGGAGAAGCTCAAGGAACTCGGCGAGTTCGTCAAGGGCCCGAGCTCCAGTGTCGAACCCCCCGTCGCACGCAAGCTCCGCGCTGCGTTGCAGGCTGACGGCGCCTCGGCGTCGAAGCCCGCTGCGGCACAGACCCCGAGCGCGCCGGCCAAGACCGCGGCGCCGAAGTCGGGCGCACCGAAGCCCGGCGGCCCCCGCCCCGGTCCGGTCCGTCCGGCCCCCACCCCCGAGCCCGAGCCCGAGGTGCAGGCGACCGCCGCCGACGTGCCGACCCCGGCCGCCCCGAAGTCCGTCGCCCAGCGACAGGCCGAGGCCGAGGCTGCTCGCAAGGCCGCCGCTGCCGAGAAGGCCGCTGCCGAGAAGTCCGGCGACGCCGGTCCCGACGCAGCAGCCGAGCCGAAGGGCGACGCCGTCAAGCCCGGCGGCGCACCGAAGCCCGGTGCCGCAGCCGGCCCGAAGCCGGGTGGCCCGAAGCCGGGCGCACGCCCCGGCAACAACCCCTACGCGTCGAGCCAGGGCATGGGCTCGCGCCCGCCGCGTCCGGGCAACAACCCGTACTCGTCCAACCAGGGCATGGGCCAGCGCCCCGCCGGCGGCGCCGGCGGCGCCGGTGGCGGCAACGGCATCCCGCGTCCCGCCCCGCCGCGTCCGGGCGTTCCCCGTCCGGGTGCGCCGCGTCCCGGTGGTCCCGGTCAGGGCAACCGTCCGAACGGCTTCGGGCAGCGCCCGGGCCAGGGTGGCGGCGGTCGTGGCGGCCCCGGTGGTCGTCCGGGCGGTGCCGGTGGTGCCGGTGGCGGCTTCCCGCGTCCGGCCTTCAGCGGCCCGCGTCCCGCCGGTGGCGGTGGCCGCGGTCGTGGCCCCGGTGGCGGTACCGCTGGTGCGTTCGGTCGCGGTGGCGGCAAGAGCCGTGCCCGCAAGTCGAAGCGGACGAAGCGCGCCGAGTACGAGATGCGGCAGGCGCCGTCGCTCGGCGGTGTGCAGGTCCCTCGTGGCGACGGCAACACGGTCGTCCGTCTGCGTCGCGGTGCGAGCATCTCGGACTTCGCGGACAAGATCGACGCGAGCCCCGGCAACCTGGTGACGGTGCTGTTCCACCTCGGTGAGATGGCGACCGCGACCGAGTCGCTGGACGAGGCCACGTTCGAGGTCCTCGGCGAGGAGCTGGGCTACAAGATCCAGATCGTCTCGCCCGAGGACGAGGACAAGGAGCTCCTCGAGGGCTTCGACATCGACCTCGAGGCCGAGCTGGACGACGAGGACGACTCGGTGCTGCAGCAGCGGCCCCCGGTGGTCACCGTCATGGGTCACGTCGACCACGGCAAGACCCGCCTGCTCGACGCCATCCGCAACTCGAAGGTCGTCGAGGGCGAGGCCGGTGGCATCACCCAGCACATCGGTGCGTACCAGATCGTCACCGAGCACGAGGGCATCGAGCGCCCGATCACCTTCATCGACACCCCGGGTCACGAGGCCTTCACGGCCATGCGTGCCCGTGGTGCCCAGGTGACGGACATCGCGATCCTCGTGGTCGCGGCGGACGACGGCATCATGCCCCAGACGATCGAGGCACTGAACCACGCGCAGTCGGCCGGTGTGCCGATCGTGGTCGCGGTGAACAAGATCGACAAGGAAGGCGCGAACCCGGCCAAGGTCCGCCAGCAGCTCACCGAGTACAACCTGGTGGCCGAGGAGTACGGCGGCGACGTCATGTTCGTCGACGTGTCGGCTCGTCAGAACATCGGTATCCAGGACCTCCTGGACGCGGTGCTGCTCACGGCCGACGCCGGTCTCGACCTGCGTGCGAACCCCGACAAGGACGCCCGCGGTGTGGCGATCGAAGCACGCCTCGACAAGGGCCGTGGTTCGGTTGCGACCGTGCTCATCCAGTCCGGCACGCTGCACGTCGGCGATGCCATCGTCGCGGGCACGGCCTACGGTCGCGTCCGTGCGATGACCGACGAGAACGGCGTGGCGGTCAAGGCCGCGACGCCGAGCCGCCCGGTCCAGGTGCAGGGTCTGTCCTCGGTGCCCCGCGCCGGCGACACGTTCCTCGTCACCGAAGAGGACCGCACGGCGCGTCAGATCGCCGAGAAGCGTGAAGCCGCCGAGCGCAACGCCCAGCTGGCGAAGGCCCGCAAGCGCATCTCGCTCGAGGACTTCACCCGTGCACTCGAAGAGGGCAAGGTCGACTCGCTCAACCTCATCATCAAGGGTGACGTCTCCGGTGCCGTCGAGGCACTCGAGCAGTCGCTCCTGGACATCGAGGTCGACGACAGCGTCCAGCTCCGGATCCTGCACCGCGGCGTCGGTGCGATCACGGAGTCGGACATCGACCTGGCCACGATCGACAACGCGATCGTCGTCGGCTTCAACGTCCGCCCGGACGTCAAGGCCCGCGAGCGTGCGGCGCGCGAAGGCATCGACGTGCGCTTCTACTCGGTCATCTACAACGCACTCGAGGACATCGAGCAGTCCCTCAAGGGCATGCTCAAGCCCGAGTACGAAGAGGTCCAGTCGGGTGTCGCCGAGATCCGCGAGGTGTTCCGTTCCTCGAAGTTCGGCAACATCGCGGGTGTCATCGTCCGCTCCGGCACGATCACGCGCAACGCCAAGGCGCGCGTCATCCGAGAAGGCGTGGTGCTCGCCGATGGTCTGGCCATCGAGTCGCTGCGTCGCTTCAAGGACGACGTCACCGAGGTCCGCACGGACTTCGAAGCCGGTATCGGTCTGGGCAAGTTCAACGACATCCAGATCGGCGACGAGATCGAGACCACCGAGCTCGTCGAGAAGCCGCGCGACTGATCGCGTGACTACCCTGGGCCCCGGCTTCCTTCACGGGAGGCCGGGGCCCAGCCCCGTTCCAGAGCAAGACATCTCCACAGGAGGCACCCATGGCCGATCCGCAGCGCGCACGCAAGATGGCGGACCGCATCAAGGAAGTCGTCGCACGCCGACTCGACAAGGGGCTGCGGGACCCGCGGCTCGGGTTCGTGACGATCACCGACGTCCGTGTGACCGGTGACCTGCAGCACGCGTCGATCTTCTACACCGTGTACGGCACCGACGAGGAGCGCGCCGACTCCGCGGCGGCGCTCAAGGCCGCGACGGGCATGCTCCGGTCCGAGGTCGGCAAGAACATCACCGCACGGCTCACCCCGTCGCTCGAGTTCATCGCCGACGCGCTGCCGGAGACCTCGGCGCACATGGAGGACCTGCTCGTGCAGGCCCAGGTGCGTGACGAGCAGGTCCGCGCGGCGGCGGCCGGTGCGACCTACGCCGGCGACGCCGACCCGTACAAGCACGACGAGGACGAGGACGAGGACGCGGACGAGGACGACGCCGACGCCGACGAGGCGCGTGCCTGACCCGTCCGGTCAGCCCTCCGGGAGCCGGTAGCCGCTCGCGTCGTCCCCGACGGCCAGTCCGTCGCGCAGGAGCGACGCGAGCGCCCGGTCCCGCTGTTCGGCGTCCGGCCACACCGGTTCGATCTCGTCGCGGGTGACCGGGACGTCGCTGGCGCGCAGCTCCGCCATGATGAGCCCGCGCACCTGGCGGTCGCTGCCGGCGAACTTCGCCTGCCGCGGGGCCCGTGGCCCGTCGTGCTCGGGGTACCCGGCGGCCCGCCAGGCGCAACGGTCCGCGATCGGACAGGCATCGCAGGCGGGGGAGCGGGCGACACAGACGAGCGCGCCGAGCTCCATCACCGCGGCGTTCGTCGCCGCCGCGTCGTCGACGTCCTCCGGCAGCACCGACTCCATGAGCGGCAGGTCGCGCTTCGCCTTCGCCGGGCCGGGCTCGCCCTGCCCGAGCAGCGCGCGGGCGAGCACACGACGGACATTGACGTCGACGACCGGGTGCCGGTCGCCGTAGGCGAAGACCGCGACAGCCCGCGCCGTGTAGTCGCCGATGCCGGGCAGCTCGAGCAGCGCGTCGACGTCCCGTGGCACGACGTTGCCGTGCTGCTCGGCGATCGCCGTCGCCGCGGCGTGCAGGGCGAGTGCCCGTCTCGGGTAGCCGAGCCGGTCCCAGGCCCGCACCGCGTCCGCCGGGGGCGAGGCCGCGAGGTCCGCAGGCGTCGGCCACCTCGTGAGCCACGCCTCCAGTCGGGGGATCACGCGCGCGACCTGGGTCTGCTGCAGCATGATCTCGCTGACCAGCGTGCCCCACGCGGGGAAACCCGGTCGTCGCCAGGGCAGGTCCCGTGCCTCGGCACGGAACCACGCGATGAGCGGTGTCGCGATGTCCGTTCCTCGGCTGGCGTCCTGTGGACGGGTCCGGTTGTCCACATCCGGACGGGAGGCACGACTCACGTTCACCACGACAGCCTACGGTGGGTGCATGGCACGTTGGGCACCCCAGGAGATCGACACCATGGCCGCGATCGCGGCCGAGGTGATCGCGCAGGTCGGCACGAACCGGACCGTCGTCGGCATCGACGGTCAGGCCGGCACCGACCTCGAGCGCGTCGCGGCCGGCCTCGTCGGCGGCTTCGAGCAGCACGGTGTGTCCGCGATGGCGGCGGCGGCGCCCTCCGGCGACGTGGACACCCTGCGAGCGGACCTGGTCGCGCCGTTCCGCTCCACCGGCGAGGGCCCCGGCGTGCTCGTCGTGCACGGGCACGGGGTCCTCGCGCACCACACGCGAACGCTCTGGCGCTGGTCGCTGTGGGTGGAGCAGGAGTCCGGGCGCCTCGAGCGTCGTGCGGACGTCAAGATCGCGGCCTCCGCGGTGCTGGACGTCACGGACCCGGACCACCCGCGTCGTGAGTGGAACGACGCCTGCTGACCGGCCGGAGCGCTGGTAATCTCCTCTGGTGCTCGAATCCGCGCCCGACGGCATCCTCCTCGTCGACAAGCCGCAGGGGATCTCCAGTCACCGGGTGGTCTCGATCGCCCGACGTCGGCTCGGCCTGAAGAAGGTCGGCCACGCCGGCACGCTCGACCCGATGGCGACCGGTCTGCTGCTCCTCGGGATCGGTCCGTCGACCCGGCTCCTGACGCACCTCGTCGGCCTCGGCAAGACGTACACGGCGACGATCCGCCTCGGCGTGTCCACCGACTCCGACGACGCTGACGGTGCGCCCACCGCCGCGGTCGGCACGGCGTCCGCCGACGTCTCCGAGGAAGCGGTCGAGCGGGCCGTGGCCGCCCAGCGCGGCGTGATCTCGCAGGTGCCCTCGACCGTCAGCGCCATCAAGGTCGACGGTCGCCGCGCCTACGACCTCGCACGCAAGGGCGAAGCGGTCGTCCTGCAGTCCCGCACGGTCACGGTGTCGCGCTTCGACGTCACCGGCCGGGGCGACCGTGTGGTGACCGTCGACGGCACCGACACCGCCGTGGTCGACCTCGACGTGGTCGTCACCTGCTCGTCCGGGACGTACGTCCGCGCCCTGGCCCGGGACGTCGGCGCCGCGCTCGGGACCGGTGCGCACCTGACCGCGCTCCGCCGGACCGAGGTCGGCCCCTTCAGCGTCGACGACGCGATCGACCTCGAGGACGAGTCCGTCGACGTCCGCGCCGCACTCGCCCGACCGGTCGACGTCGCCCGCGCGCTCTTCCCGTCCGTGCCGCTCGACCCGGCCGACGCCAAGGACCTCGCCGACGGCAAGCGCGTCGCCGCCGACCACCCGGACACCGACGGCCCGGTCGCCGCCGTCGCGACCGAGGGGGACCGGCTCGTCGGCCTCGTCTCGGTGCGTCGCGGTCTCCTCCGCGTCATCACGAACTTCCCGACGGCGCCGGGGGTGGGCGCGTGATCGAGTGGTTCATGTGGGTCCAGCTCGTCGTCGCCGTGCTCGCCGGGCTCTTCGCCGTGGTCGTCGGCTTCGTCGGCTGGAAGCCGAACGACTACACGGTCGGGTCCCTCGCACTCATCGAGCTGCTGCTCGTCGCGCAGGGCGTGATCTCGCTCGTCCTGCCGCTCACGGGCAGCCCGCCGGTCGGCAACGCACTGGAGTTCGGCGTGTACGCGGTGTCGGTGCTCCTCGTCCCGCCGGCGGCCATCGTCTGGGCCCTCGTCGACCGGACGAAGTGGAGCACCGTCGTCCTCGGCGCCGGTGCGTTCACGGTCGCGGTGATGGTCTACCGGATGTACCAGATCTGGTTCGCCCTGAACTGACCCGCCCGCAGCTGCACCCCGGCTGCTGCGTGTTCGTCGTGGTGCGTCATGGTGGTCGTCCGCCGTCGGTAGAATCGGTGCAATGGCGACCAGATCCTCCCTCGCGACCGGCATCGGCCGCGTCCTCATCGCCGTCTACGGCATCCTCGCGCTGGCGGCGACGGGTCGCAGCGTCGTGCAGATCATCGAGAAGTTCTCGTTCGCACCGTTCGCGTACACGCTCAGCGCCGTCGCCGCGGTCGTGTACATCGTCGCGATGATCGCGCTCATCGTGCCGGGTCGGTTCTGGTACCGCGTCGCCTGCGTGACCATCGTCTTCGAGATGACCGGTGTGCTCGTGATCGGGACGCTGTCGCTCGTCGACCGGCAGCTGTTCCCGGACGACACCATCTGGTCGTACTACGGCCTGGGCTACGCCTTCGCGCCGCTCGTGCTGCCGGCTGCCGGACTCTGGTGGCTCCGCAAGCACCACCGCACCGCCACCGCGACCGAGACGACCCCGTCCGCCGTTCCGGCCGGCGAGTAGGGACCGACGTGCAGTACTACGACGACACCGCCGACGTGGCGCAGGGCTTCGGCCCGAGCGCCGTCACCATCGGCAAGTTCGACGGCGTCCACGTCGGGCACCGCGCGGTCATCGCGCACCTCGAGCGTGCCGCGCGCGAGCACGCCCTCGTCTCCACGGTCGTCACGTTCGACCGGCACCCGCTCAACGTCATCGACCCGGACAAGGTGCCGCCCGCGCTGACGAGCCCCGCCCAGCGCCGGGAACTGCTCGACGAGGTCGGGGTCGACGCCACCCTGCTGCTCCGGTTCGACCAGGACCTGCAGTCGAAGGCACCAGAGGTCTTCGTGTCCGAGATCCTCGTCGACACCCTGCACGCGAAGCTCGTGTTCGTCGGCAGCGACTTCCGCTTCGGTGCAAAGGGCGCCGGCGACGTCGCGCTCCTGCGCACACTGGGCCAGCGGTACGGCTTCACCGTCGAGCTCATCGACGACGTCGACCTGGTGGACGACGTCCGTCCGGACGGTGAGCGTCGGGTCTCCTCGACGTGGATCCGCGAGCTCCTCGGCGACGGCCGCGTGGCCGAGGCCGCGCGGCTGCTCGGCCGTGAGCACGCCGTGCGGAGCGTCGTCGTGCACGGGAACGAGCGCGGCCGGGCGATGGGCTACCCGACGGCGAACCTCGACCCGGCGTCCGAGGGCTTCATCCCCGCCGACGGCGTCTACGCGGCACGGGTGCTGCACGACGGCACCGTGTACCCGGCTGCCGTGTCCGTCGGCAACAACCCGACGTTCGAGGGGGTCCCGGCGAAGCAGATCGAGGCGCACCTGCTCGACGTCGACATCGACCTCTACGGCGACACGATCTCGGTGCTGTTCGTCTCGTACGTGCGGGGGATGGTGAAGTTCGACTCGATGGACGAGCTCGCCGAGCAGATGCGGCAGGACGACCGTGACATCCGGACGCTGCTGGGCCTGCCCGCGGTCGTCTGACCCGTCTGGAACGACGAAGCCCCCGTGACCGATCGGTCACGGGGGCTTCGTCGTACGGGATCCGTCGGACGGGACGGATCAGCCGCCGAGGGCGTCGAGCCAGATCTTGCGGGCGTCGAGGGCTTCCTGGGCGTCCTTGATCTTGCGGGCGTCACCGGAGGCCTGCGCCTCGGCGAGCTCGGACTCGAGCTTGCCGATGGCGTCCTCGAGCTGGCTCGCGAGACCGGTCTGACGGGCCTTGCGCTCCGGGTCGGAGGCCTTCCAGTGCTCGTCTTCGAGGCTGCGGACGTGGTCCTCGACGGCGCGCAGGCGGTCCTCGATGCGCCGGACGTCTGCGCGGGGGACCTTGCCGATCTCGTCCCAGCGGCGCTGGATGCCCGTCAGGGTCTTGCGTGCGGCAGCCCGGTCGGTGACCTTCAGGAGCGGCTCGGCCTCGGTGAGGAGGGCCTGCTTCGCTTCGAGGTTCGCCGAGTACTCGACGTTCTCGGCAGCGGCTTCGGCGTGGCGCTGCTCGAACAGCACGTCACCCGCGGCCTTGAAGCGAGCCCAGAGCGCATCGTCGTGCCGCTTGCCGGCCCGCCCCGCGCCCTTCCAGTCGTCGAGCAGTTCGCGGTACGCCGGGATCGCGTCGGACCCGCGGGGAGCGAGCGCCTCGGCCTGCTGCACGAGCTCCTGCTTGCGGTTGCGAGCGTCGCGGTGCTGCGCATCGAGCTCGGAGTAGAACGCGCGACGGTGCTGGTCGACGGTCGAGCGGGCGGCGCGGAAGCGCTTCCAGAGCTCGTTCGCCTCGTTCTTGGGGATGCGCGGGCCGTCGTGCTGGTGCTGCTGCCACCGCGCGAAGACGTCGTCGAGCTGCGCGGTGATCTGCTTCCACTGCGCCCGTGCCGGGTCGACCGCGGCGAGGGCCTCGGCTTCCTCGACCAGGGCGGTGCGGTGCGCCAGGGCGTCCGCGAGGGCCTGCTGGGCCTGTTCCGCCTGCTCCTTCGTCAGGGAGCCGAGCTGCTCGGTGAGGGCGGCGACGCGGGTCTCGAGCGACTTGAGGTCGCCGACGACCCGGGCCTCGGCCACGAGGGCCTGCAGGTGCTCCACCGTGCGGGCGACGTCGTTCGCCGAGGCACCACGCTGGACGCGCTGCTCGGCGATCTTCACCTGCCCCTCGAGGTCGGCGTACTTCCGCGCGAAGTAGGCGAGGGCTTCGTCGGGTGTCGCGTCCGGGTACTCACCGACGGCTTTCTCGGTGTCCTCGTACCGGACGTACACCGTCCCGTTCTCGTCGACCCGCCCCCAGGTCGTTGCTTCGTCAGGTCCCACAGGTCTCGCCTCGATCGTGGTCGTGCATCACCGACGTCGCCGTCGGCACGGTCAGGTCGTCAGCCTATTGCACGGAGCGCATCTGCGACCCGCCCGGTCGGCGAGCCTGTGGACTACTTCTCCCGCGCGATCGCCGCGCCGGTGATCTTGGTCGCCACCTTCGGCTCCCCGGTGCCGTCGCTGCCGGCCGACGAGATGCCCTTGGACGTGATCTTCGACACGAGCTCGTCGAGGCCGCTGGTGACCTTCCCGACGACGGTGTAGCCGCCGGTGGAGCCGTCCAGCGTGGTGTCGCCGTAGACGATGAAGAACTGCGTGGTCTGCGAGTACGGCGACGAGCCGCGGGCGATGGCGATGGTGCCCTTGGCGTACTTCCCGTCGCTCGGCACGTTCTCGAGCGGGCCGTACTGGAAGCCGGCGTCGCCGGTGCCGTCGCCGTTCGCAGAGCCGCACTGCAGGAACGCGAACCCCGTGCTGTCGGCGAGTCGGTGGCAGGTGGTGCCGTTGTAGAACTGCTCCTGGATGAGCGTGATCTCGACGCTCGCGGCCTGGGGTGCCTTCTCGCCGTCCAGCTCGATGCCGAGCTCCACGTCCTTGTTGAGGGTGAGCGAACCGGTCCAGGTGGAGTCCTTCGCGATGGACTTGCTCGGGACGTCGCCGGTGTTCCCCGCGGTGGCACTCGCGGACGGGGTCGGCGTCGCGGTCGCGGAGGCACTCGCGCTCGCGTCCGCCCCGCCGCCCTGCGACCCGGCGAACGCGAGCTGCGAGCCGGTCGCGAGCGCGGCGACGAGCACGAGCACGCCGGCACCGACGACGTTGTCCCGCAGCCGACGGCGCCGCTGCCGTTCGTGCAGGCCCTGCCGTGCCGTGTAGAGGCGGAGGCGCTCACGCGCCTCCCGGTTGTCACGCGCCTGGTTCTTCGGTGCCACGGTGCTGGTCGTACCTCTCGTCGAGTGTGCGACGAGCGTACTGGAAACGGCTCTGTCGGAGGCCTGGAGGCACGCCCCTGTCGGTGGGTCGGCCTACGATTGGTCACATGGCAGCGGACCGTTCGGGCATGCGTGCGCCCACCACCGGCGGTCGCGCCGGGTTGGCGCAGGGGTCCGTCCCGCTCGCGGTCCGGATGCGGCCGACCAGCCTCGACGAGGTCGCCGGCCAGCAGCACCTGCTCGGCCGCGGCAGCCCCCTCGTGCAGCTCGCGACCGGCACGCGCGAGAACCCCGGCGGCGTCTCGGTGATCCTGTGGGGGCCGCCCGGTACCGGCAAGACCACCCTGGCGCAGGCCATCGCCCGGCAGTCTGGTCGCGAGTTCGTCGAGCTCTCCGCCGTGACCGCAGGCGTGAAGGACGTGCGCGAGGTCATGGAGAAGGCGCTCACCCACCGCGACCTCTACGGCTCCACCACCGTCCTGTTCCTCGACGAGATCCACCGGTTCAGCAAGGCGCAGCAGGATGCCCTGCTGCCAGGCGTCGAGAACGGCTGGGTCATCCTCATCGCGGCGACGACCGAGAATCCGTCGTTCTCGGTCATCTCGCCGCTGCTGTCCCGGTCGCTGCTGCTGACGCTCAAGCCCCTCACCGACGAGGACCTCGGCATGCTCGTCGACCGTGCCGTCGAGGACCCGCGGGGCCTCGGCGGATCGGTCGTCCTCGGTGACGAGGCTCGCAGCGCCATCGTCCGGCTCTCCTCCGGCGACGCCCGTCGCGCCCTGACCGCGCTCGAGGCCGCGGCGTCCTCCGCCGTGGCGGCGCAGGCCGACGACGATGCGGACGGCACGCTCGACGGCGTCGACACCGTCCCGGTCGTCGACGCCGACACCGTCGCGGCAGCGGTCGACCGGGCACTGCTCCGCTACGACCGCCAGGGCGACGAGCACTACGACGTGATCAGCGCCTTCATCAAGAGCGTCCGGGGGAGCGACGTCGACGCCGCACTCCACTACCTGGCGCGGATGATCGAGGCGGGGGAGGACCCTCGGTTCATCGCCAGGCGGATCATCATCTCGGCATCCGAGGACATCGGCATGGCCGACCCCCAGGCGCTGCCGATCGCGGTCGCCGCCGCACAGGCCGTCCAGCTGATCGGCATGCCCGAGGGCCGGATCCCGCTGGCCGAGGCCGTCGTCTACCTGGCGACCGCGCCGAAGTCGAACGCCGCCTACAACGGCGTGAACGCCGCGATCGCCGACGTCAAGGCCGGTCGGCTCGGGGTCGTGCCGATGCACCTCCGCGACGCCCACTACCCGGGGGCGAAGCGGCTCGGTCACGGCAAGGGCTACGTCTACTCGCACGACGCCGAGCACGGTGTCGCCGAGCAGCAGTACCTGCCCGACGCGCTCGAGGGCACCGAGTACTACACCCCGACGGCGAACGGGTTTGAGCGCGAGGTCGGCCCACGACTCGAGCGACTCCGGAAGATCACCCGCGGCGAGTAGTGACCGCGCCGAGATCCTGCTAGCATTGCCGGGCCTACGTCCTGGTCCTCGAGCACGGCTGCGTCGAGGACAGAGTGCCACTCCGGTGGTACGGGGGCAGAGGTTCGGACTGTAGCCGTCCGATCCCACAGGCTCATCCCTCTGGATCCCGTCGTCGGGGCTCGTTCCTTCCGTGTGTCTCGTTTCCCACGGTCGAGCGGTTCCCCTCGAGTCATTCAGTTCAGACAGAGAAAAGGACCCTGTGTCTACCAAGTCACGTACCCGCAGCAAGACCCGCCTCTCGCGCGCGCTCGGCATCCCGCTGACGCCGAAGGCGGCCCGTTACCTCGAGAAGCGCCCCTACGGCCCCGGTGAGCACGGCCGCACCCGCCGTCGTGCGGACAGCGACTACGCCGTCCGTCTCCGTGAGAAGCAGCGTCTGCGCGCCCAGTACGGCATCCGCGAGAAGCAGCTCCGCATCGTCTTCGAAGAGGCCCGCAAGACGAAGGGCCTGACCGGTGAGAACCTGGTCGAGCTCCTCGAGCAGCGCCTCGACGCCCTCGTGCTGCGTGCCGGCTTCGCCCGCACCACCGCGCAGGCCCGTCAGCTGATCGTGCACCGCCACATCCTCGTCGACGGCAAGCTCGTCGACCGTCCGTCCTTCCGCGTGAAGGAGGGGCAGCTCATCCACGTCAAGCAGCGCTCCGAGTCCCTCGAGCCGTTCCAGGTCGCCGCCGCCGGTGGGCACCAGGAAGTCCTGCCGAAGGTCCCGGGCTACCTCGAGGTCGAGATCGACAAGCTCCAGGCCCGCCTGGCTCGTCGTCCGAAGCGCGCCGAGGTCCCCGTGACCTGTGAAGTGCAGCTCGTCGTCGAGTACTACGCAGCTCGCTGATCCACTGATCACACCCGAACGGCGGGTCGTCCTCTCAGCAGGACGGCCCGCCGTTCGGCGTCCCCGGTCGGCACCGCCGGTAGGATCGTCTGGGCACGCACCGCTCGCGTGCGCAGAGGGAGAGGCACCGTGAAGCAGCTGTTCTTCGTCGCCGTCGGCGTCGTCATCGGGTTCGCCGTCGCGCACAAGGTCGCGAACACCCCCGGTGGTGCGCGGTTCTTCGCCGACGTGAACGCTCGCACGAAGGCCTTCACCGGCGCCGTCGCGGACGGCTACCGCTCCCGCGAGGCCGAGCTCCGCACCGACGTCTGACGTCCTCCTCGACGCACACTCTCCCGCCGAACCTGAATCAGGAAGCACCATGCAGACCGCAGAGATCCGCCGCCGTTGGCTCCAGTTCTTCGGCGACCGCGGACACACCGTCGTCCCGTCCGCCTCGCTCGTCTCGGACGACCCCTCGCTCCTGTTCACGGTCGCCGGCATGGTGCCGTTCATCCCGTACCTGACCGGACTCATCCCGGCGCCGTACCCCCGCGCCACGAGCGTGCAGAAGTGCATCCGCACGAACGACATCGAAGAGGTCGGCAAGACTCCGCGGCACGGCACGTTCTTCCAGATGAACGGCAACTTCTCGTTCGGCGACTACTTCAAGGAACAGGCGATCGAGTTCGCCTGGCAGTTCCTGACGACGCCGGAGTCCGACGGCGGCCTCGGCTTCTCGCCCGACGACCTGTGGGTCACCGTGTACGAGGACGACGACGAGGCGATCGCGTTCTGGAAGGCGCACTCCTCGCTCCCCGACGAGCGGATCCAGCGGCTCGGCAAGGACACCAACTACTGGTCGACCGGTCAGCCCGGTCCGGCGGGCCCCTGCTCGGAGATCTTCTTCGACCGCGGTCCCGAGTACGGCATCGACGGCGGTCCGGCGACCGACGACGACCGCTACGTCGAGATCTGGAACCTCGTGTTCATGCAGTACCAGATCGCCGACGTCCGCTCGAAGTACGACTTCGAGATCACCGGCGAGCTGCCGAACAAGAACATCGACACCGGCATGGGGCTCGAGCGCGTCGCCTTCATCAAGCAGGGCGTCGACAACATGTACGAGATCGACCAGGTGCGGCCGGTCCTCGACAAGGCGGCGGAGATCTCCGGGCGCCGGTACGGCGCCGTGCACGAGGACGACGTCCGGATGCGCGTGATCGCGGACCACGTCCGGTCGGCGCTCATGCTCATCGCCGACGGCGTCTCCCCGTCGAACGAGGGACGCGGGTACATCCTCCGTCGCCTGCTCCGCCGCACCGTGCGTGCGATGCGGCTCCTCGGTGTCGAGGGCGCGACGTTCCCGCAGCTGTTCCCCGAGTCCCGCGACGCCATGCGCGACGCCTACCCCGAGGTCGCGAGCGACTACGACCGGATCGCGCGCATCGCCTACGCGGAGGAGGAGACCTTCCTCCGCACGCTCGCGCAGGGCACGACGATCCTCGACGTCGCGGTCGAGCGCGCGAAGCAGGACGGTGCGCCCTCGATCGGCGGCGACACGGCGTTCCTGCTGCACGACACCTTCGGCTTCCCGATCGACCTCACCATGGAGATGGCCGAGGAAGCCGGCGTCCGGGTCGACCGCACCGCGTTCGAGACCCTGATGTCCGAGCAGCGTGCGCGGGCCAAGGCGGACGCGAAGAGCAAGAAGACCGCCCTCGCCGACCTCAGCGTCTACAGCGCGTTCCGCGCCAAGGGCGAGACGGTGTTCCTCGGCTACGACGCACTCGAGGCCGAGACGAACGTCCTCGGCATCATCGTCAGCGGCGTGAGCGTCGACCGCGCGGTCGCGGGCGACATCGCCGAGGTCATCCTCGGCGAGACCTCCCTCTACGCCGAGTCCGGTGGTCAGGACGCCGACCAGGGCTCGATCGTCGGCAACGGCTTCGACCTCGAGGTGCTCGACGTGCAGCGTCCCGTCGCCGGTCTCTGGAGCCACACCGTCCAGGTCCGCTCGGGCGAGGTCGGGGTCGGTGCACCGGCGACGACCGTCGTCGACGCCGAGTACCGCCGGGGCGCGACCCAGGCGCACTCCGCGACCCACCTCGTGAACGCGGCGCTGCGGGACATCCTCGGCCCGGAGGCACTGCAGGCCGGTTCGTACAACAAGTCGGGCTACATGCGCCTGGACTTCTCGTGGTCGCAGCCGGTGTCGCTCGAGACCCGCTCCGAGATCGAGGAGGTCGTCAACACCGCGATCCGCTCCGACCTCGAGGTCTCGACCAGGGTGCTGCCGCTCGACGAGGCGAAGTCCCTCGGTGCGCAGGCGCTCTTCGGTGAGAAGTACGGCTCCGAGGTGCGCATGGTCGACATCGGCGGCCCGTGGTCGCGTGAGCTTTGCGGTGGCACGCACGTCGCATCCAGCGCGCAGGTCGGCCTCGTCAACCTCGTGGGGGAGTCGAGCGTCGGTTCGACCAACCGTCGCGTCGAGGCGCTCGTCGGGCTCGAGGGCTTCCGTGACCTCGCGGTCGAGCGCACCATCGTGTCCCAGCTGTCGAGCGCCCTCAAGGCTCCCCGAGAGGACCTGCCCTCCCGCGTGCAGTCCCTGATGGAGGACCTGCGTCAGGCGCAGAAGCGCGTCGCCGAGTTCGAGTCGGCGAACCTGCAGCAGCGTGTCCCGGCGATCGCCCGCCAGGCGACCACGGTGGGCGCGACGACCGTGGTGGCGGAGTCCGTCCAGGGCCTGCAGTCCGGTGACGACCTGCGCGCGCTCGCGACCGGCGTCCGCGGCCAGCTCGGCGACGGCGCGGCCGTGGTCGTCCTCGGCGCGGTGATCAACGACAAGCCCGTCGTGATCGTCGCCACGAACGACGCGGCCCGCGCCGCGGGTGTGCAGGCGGGACCGCTCGCGAAGGAGGCCGCCGGCGTCCTCGGTGGCGGTGGCGGCGGCAAGCCGGACCTCGCGCAGGGCGGTGGCACCGACGCGTCGGCGCTCCCTGCGGCACTCCGCGCGGTCACCGACCGGCTCGCGGCCTGACCGTGGCGATCCGCTCCGGGCGCCGGCTCGGCGTCGACGTCGGCCGCGCCCGGATCGGGGTCGCCGTGTGCGACCGTGACGGGCTCCTCGCGACGCCCGTCGAGACGGTCGCCCGTCACGCCGCCACGGACGTCCGGCGGATCCTCGAGATCGCCCAGGAGTACGACGTCCTCGAGATCGTCGTCGGGCTGCCGCTCTCGATGTCGGGCGGGGACACCCCGTCCACGGCGGACGCCCGGGAGTTCGCGGAGCGCCTGGCGGAACACCGTCCGGTGCGCCTGGTCGACGAGCGGCTCTCGACCGTGACGGCCCAGCGCGGCCTCCACCAGGCCGGCAAGAACACGAAGAAGTCCCGCGCCGTGATCGACCAAGCGGCCGCTGTTATCATTCTGCAACACGCGCTCGACCACGAGCGTGCGGCCAGTGCCCCACCCGGGGCCACGCTCCCCTGAACCTGCGGACCATCGCAGTGCTCGCCTGAACGCGGCTGCCACACCGTCGCCCAGCACACCGAGCCCAGGCGGAGTTCCCGACCGAGAGACCCGAGGACCGTTGGCAGACGACCTGGACTGGAACGCGATCATCGCGCCCGGCAACGACGCCGAGCGGCGGAAGACGACTTCCGACCGTGCGGAGACCCCCGACCCGGACGCGACCGGTCGACCGATGTCCCGACGCGAAGCACGCGCGGCCGAAGCCGCGCGTGCAAGCGCCGACGCGGAGCCAGCGGACGCGAGCCCGGCCAGCACCGACGCGGCCGGGCCGAGCACCGACCGTCCCGACCTCGGCCGAGCCGACGTCGACCGTCGCGCCGCCGCGGCGGACGCCCCGGTGGCGTCCTCACCCGACGAACTGCACCCGGACGTGCACGCCCTCCTCACCGGGGAGCTCCGTGTCGACGACGGCCAGCGCGCCGCGGCGCGCGGGGACTCGGCTGGCGCTGCGGCCGCCGCTGCGGGCGCCGGTGGACCCGACCAGACCGGCCACGGCCCCGGAGGCGCGGGAGACGGCGGTCGCGGCGGTCGCGGTGGACGCGGGGGCGCCTCCAGGCCGCCACGCGGCCCGCGTGAACCGCGTCCGAAGCGGCGTCGCGGCCCGCTGATCGCGGGCATCGTCATCGTCGCGGTGGTCCTCGCCGTCGGGGTGTCGGCCTACGCGTTCGCGGCCCCGAAGATCCAGCAGGTGGTCGCGGCGATCAGCGGCTCCCAGGAGCCCGACGACTACTCCGGCGACGGCACCAGCAAGGTGACGATCACCATCAAGCAGGGCGACATCGGCGAGAACGTCGCCGCGACCCTGCAGCGCAGCGGGGTCGTGAAGGACTCGAAGGTCTTCTACAAGCTGCTGCTCGCGTCCCCGGACGTCCAGTTCCAGCCGGGTTCGTACTCGCTCAAGAAGAAGATGAGCTCGAAGGCGGCACTCGCGGCCCTGCAGGACAAGGACAACCGGGTCCAGGCCTCGATCGTGATCCCCGAGGGCACGGCGCTCAAGGACATCGAGGCCGGCATGGTCTCGAAGGCGGGACTCTCCGCCGCCGAGGTCTCCGCCGCCGCGAAGGACCTCAGCGCCTACGACCTGCCGTCGAACGTGACCACGCTCGAGGGGTGGCTGTTCCCGGCGACCTACCCGATCAACCCCGGGTGGACCGCCACGCAGTACTTCAAGTCGATGGTCGACACCATGAAGGAGCACCTGTCGGCGGCCGGCGTGGCCGAGGCCGACCAGGAGCACGTCATCATCTTCGCCTCGCTCGTGCAGAAGGAAGCAGGCCTCGCGGCCGACTACCCCAAGGTCGCGCGGGTCTTCCAGAACCGGCTCGACATCGACATGCCGCTGCAGTCGGACGCGACGGTCGCCTACGGCACGGGGAACACCCACCGGGTGACGACCACCGACGCCGAACGGAAGGACGCGTCGAACAGGTACAACACCTACGTGCACGACGGCCTGCCGCCGGCGCCGATCTCGAACCCGGGCGACATCGCGATCAAGGCCGTCACGAACATGGCGCAGGGCAAGTGGCTGTACTTCGTGACGGTGAACCTCGAGACCGGCGAGACGGTGTTCTCGGACACGTACGCCCAGCACCTCGTCGCCGTGGACCAGTTCCAGGCGTGGCTCCGGGCGCACCCCGACTACCAGTAGCCCGGGGGCGTCGCACGGCACCCGGGCTGTGGGAAGATGGACACCATGCTTCGTTGGTTGACTGCTGGTGAGTCCCACGGACCCGAACTGATCGCGATGCTCGAGGGCCTGCCCGCGGGTGTCCCGGTGTCGTTCGAGTCCATCCGTACCGATCTCGCGCGTCGCAAGCTCGGCTACGGCCGCGGCTCCCGCATGAAGTTCGAGCAGGACGAACTGCACGTCTCCGGTGGTGTCCGTCACGGGTACTCGCTCGGCAGCCCGATCGCGATCCGCATCGGCAACACCGAGTGGCCGAAGTGGGTCGAGGTCATGAACCCCGAGCCCGTCGAGCAGACCGACGCCTCCCGCGGTCGCAGCGCCCCGCTGACCCGACCGCGTCCCGGCCACGCCGACCTCGTCGGCATGCAGAAGTACGGCTTCGACGAGGCCCGCCCGATCCTCGAGCGCGCGAGTGCGCGCGAGACGGCCGCGCGCGTCGCCCTCGGTGCCGTGGCCAAGGCCTTCCTCGCCGAGCTCGGCATCCGCTCGGTCGCGCACACGCTGCAGGTCGGGACGGTCCGTGTCCCGGACGGCACCGCGCTGCCGATGCCCGACGACGTCGACCGCCTCGACGACGACCAGTTGCGCTGCTTCGACGCCGAGACCTCGGCCCGCATGGTCACCGAGGTCGAGGCCGCGAAGAAGGACGGCGACACCCTCGGCGGTGTCGTCGAGGTCCTGTTCTACGGCGTCCCGCCGGGGCTCGGTTCGCACGTGCAGTGGGACCGTCGCCTCGACGCCCGCCTCGCCGCGGCGATCATGGGCATCCAGGCCATCAAGGGCGTCGAGGTCGGTGACGGTTTCGCGACCGCTGCCCGCCGCGGGTCCGAGGCGCACGACGAGCTCTTCCGCGAGGACGGCGAGATCTACCGGACGTCCGACCGCGCCGGCGGCACCGAGGGCGGCATGTCCACGGGCACCGTCCTGCGTGTCCGCGCCGGCATGAAGCCGATCGCGACGGTCCCGCACGCGCTGCACACCATCGACGTCGCCACGGGTGAGGACGCCTCGGCGCACCACCAGCGGTCCGACGTGTGCGCGGTCCCCGCTGCCGGCGTCGTCGCCGAGGCCATGGTGGCGCTCGTCCTCGCCGACGCCGTCCTCGAGAAGTTCGGCGGCGACAACGTCGTCGAGACGAAGCGGAACCTCGAGGCGTACCTGGCGTCCATCCCGGAGACGCTGCGCACCCGCAGCACCGAGGCCGCCGAGCACACGCCGGCCTGGTGACGCACACACCCGAGCCGGCGACGGGTTCGCCGTCGGCCGGTCACGCGGCACCGGTCGTCATCATCGGACCGATGGGCGCCGGCAAGTCGAGCGTCGGCAAGCGCGTGGCGAAGGCCCTCGGTGTGCCCTTCACCGACACCGACCGGGCGATCGTCCGCGAGCACGGCCCGATCCCCGGGATCTTCGCGGACCGCGGCGAGCCGGCGTTCCGCGCGCTCGAGGCCGAGGCCGTGCGTGCGGCCGTCGCGCGCGGTGGCGTGATCGCCGTCGGTGGCGGCGCGGTGACGCACGTCGACACGCGCGAGGCCATGGTCGGCGCGCGCATCGTCCTCCTGACCGTCTCGCCCGAGGCGGTCGCCGACCGGATCGCCGGCAGTGACCGCCCGCTGCTGGCCGACGGCGGCATCGACGCCTGGCAGACCATCATGGACGCGCGAGCGGCGACCTACGCCGAACTCGCGCACGCGGTGTTCGACACCTCACGCCGGCCCATGTCGCACGTCGTCGACGACGTCGTCGCCTGGCTGCGGGACGGACACCGGCCGTCCACCACCGGCACCCCCACGAGCGAAGGAACAGCGTGACCGAGACGACCCAGTCCGTCCTGCCCGACGGAACCACCGAGATCCGCGTCGGCGGCGAGGACGGTTACGTCGTCGCCGTCGGCAACGGCCTGCTCGGTTCGGTGCCGGCGCTCCTCGGTCCCCGCGTCGCCAAGGTCCTCATCGTGCACGCGCCGACGCTGGGCGCCCGGGCGAACGCGCTCCGGGACCTGCTCGTCGACGCCGGCCTCGAGGCGCTCATCGCCGAGGTCCCCGACGCCGAGGGTGCCAAGCGTGTCGAGGTCGCCGCGTTCTGCTGGCAGATCATGGGGCAGTCGGACTTCACCCGCACCGACGCCGTGATCGGCCTGGGCGGCGGCGCCGTGACCGACCTCGCCGGGTTCGTCGCGGCGACCTGGCTGCGCGGGGTCCCGTACATCGCGATCCCCACGAGCGTGCTCGGCATGGTCGACGCCAGCGTCGGCGGCAAGACCGGCATCAACACGAACGAGGGCAAGAACCTCGTCGGCGCCTTCTTCGCACCCCGCGCGGTCGTCGCCGACATCGACCTCGTCGCCACCCTGCCCCGCAACGAGATCCTCACTGGCTTCGCCGAGATCGTGAAGGCCGGGTTCATCGCCGTGCCGGAGATCCTCGACGTCATCGAGGCCGACGTCGCCCGCGTCACCGACCCGACCACGCCCGAGTTCCGCCGCGTCGTGGAACTCGCGATCGCGCTGAAGGCACAGGTCGTCTCGGACGACTTCACCGAGCAGGGCCGCCGCGAGATCCTGAACTACGGCCACACCCTCGGGCACGCGATCGAGCACGCCGAGCGGTACCAGTGGCGGCACGGCGCGGCCGTCGCGGTCGGCATGGTGTTCGCCGCCGAGCTGGCGCGCCTCACCGGGCACCTCGACGACGCCACGGTCGACCGGCACCGCTCGATCCTCGAGTCCCTCGAACTGCCGACGACGTACGGCATCGGCCGCTGGGAGGGGCTGCTCGCCACGATGCGTCGTGACAAGAAGGCCCGCGCCGGCATGCTCCGGTTCATCATCCTCGACGGGGTCGGCAAGCCACTCACGCTCGAGGGACCCGAGGACCACCTGCTCTTCACCGCCTACCAGGAGGTCGGGGTCTAGCTCAGCGGAGGACGCGTCGGGTCCGTCGCCACCACCACTTCACCCGCATCGACACGGTGACGACGCCGGTCCGTTCGACCTCGTACCACTCCGCCAGGGTGGCGCCGTCGACCCACGCGTCGAGGATCGCGTCGTCCTCGTCGGTGCCGTCGAGCTTGAACTGGGGTGCGTCGGGCAGTGGACGGAAGAGCGGCATCAGTCGGCCTCCGGTTCTCGGTCGCGAACGTGCTCGAACCCGTGCCGCCGGAGTGCCCGTCGAGCGAGGTTCCGGTCGGGTTTCGGCGCCCACGGTACTTTCATCAGACGCTCGAGCACAGTTCTCGAAATGTCGTACTCCGACTGCGTCTCAGCGCGCCGGATCGCCCAGGTCAGCCGCCGCCAGGCATGGTCGCGATCGGCAGTCCGGCGGTTCTGGAACGCGCCGAACCAGCTGACGGCGGCGGCCGCGATCGCCGCGCCCGCGGCGATGAGCGCCGTGACGAGTGCTGTCTCCATGACCGCAGCCTGATGCAGTGGAGGCGAGGGGACGGCGGGCATCGGCCGACCTGTGGAGGGCGAGCCGCGCCTCCGGGCTGTGGAGGACCGGCCACGCAGGACGGGGGAGCAGACTGGGACCCGTGCCCACCCCGCCACGCCTGAGCGACCTGTCCACACCGGACGCAACCGATGCCGGGACCGTCCGGTCCCGTGCCCGCCGGTTCACCGAACTGCTCTCGATCGCCCGCCGACACGGACTCGTGCCCTTCCGTCGGCTCGACTTCTCGCACGACCCGGCGACGTCCGACCTGCGCCGCAGCCAGGCCGAGCACCTCCGCCGCGCGCTCGAGGAGGCCGGTGGCGGCTTCGTGAAGATGGGACAGCTCCTGTCGACGCGTGACGACCTGTTGCCCGAGGAGTGGACCGAGGGCCTCGCGCACCTGCAGCGGAACGTGACCCCGGCTCCCGCGGACGAGGTCACGGCGTTGCTCGAGCGCGAGCTGGGCGCACCCGTCGACCAGGTCTTCGCGGCGTTCGACCCGGTCCCGGTCGCCGCCGCGTCCATCGCGCAGGTGCACCGGGCACGTCTCGCGGACGGCACGAGCGTGGCCGTGAAGGTGCAGCGGCCCGGCATCGACCGCGCCGTGCGCCGGGACGTCGACATCGCGCTCCGCGTCGTGCGCTTCATGGCCCGCTGGTCGACCGAGGCGCGCCAGGTCGGCGTGCAGGACGTCGCCCAGCAGTACGCCGACGACCTCGTGCGCCAGGTCGACTTCAGCTCGGAGCTCCGGAACCTCGAGGCGCTGCGAGCCGCCCAGCGCCGGAGCGCACGCCCCGACGAGGTGCGGTTCCCGGACCCGTACCCGGAGCTCTCCGGTCGCCGCGTGCTCGTGATGGAGTACCTCGAGGGGGACACCCTCAGCGCCATCCGTGCCGAGCGCAGCGACCGCGACCTCGACGAGCCGATGCGGGCGATCCTCCGGGCGTTCCTGCGGCAGGTCGTGTTCGACGGCATCTACCACGGTGACCTGCACCCGGGGAACGTCCTGCTGCTGCCCGACGGCCGCCCCGCCCTGATCGACTTCGGGTCGGTGGGACGGCTCGATCCCGGTCTGCGCGACGTCGTGCAGGAGCTCCTCGCCGCCTACATCCAGGACGACACCTCGCGGATCGCCGACGCGGTCCTGCGGATGGCCCCGGTCCGCGACGCCCAGGACGAACCGGACTTCCGCCGGGACATCGCGCGCTTCGTCGCGGACGAGCTCGGCCCCGGGGCGCGGATCGGCGTCGAGACGGTCGACGACGCAGTCGCGGTCTTCGGGCGGTACCGGCTCAAGGCGCCACCGGACTTCGTCGCCGCGGCGCGCGCCCTGGCGATCTTCGAGGGGACGCTCCGCACCCTCGCGCCCTCGTTCGACCTGCTCGAGGAGTCACGGGGTCTCGCCTCCGAGCAGATCCGCGACCAGCTGCGTCCCGGCAAGATCCGCGACCTGGCCGTCCGCGAGCTGTTCGGCGCCGTCTCGGCCGTCCGTCGGCTCCCGCGGCGGGTCGACCGCATCGGCGAGGCGATCGAGACCGGGAAGCTCTCGGTCAACATCCGGCTGTTCTCGGACCGCCGTGACCGACGCACGCTGAACGGTGTCGTCCGTCGTGTGCTGCTCGTGCTGCTCGGCGCCGGCGCCGGCGTGCTGTCGCTCGTCTACCTCACCCTGCCGGCCCGCCCGACCGCGGTCATCTCGACGGGGGTCGCCGGCGGGCTGCTCGGGGGAGCGGCGGTGGTGCTGCTCGTCTGGGCGGCCGTCGACGCGATCCGGGCGCGACGGCGGGAGTGACCCACGGCGGGCTCCAGCGCACCCGCGCGGGGGCCCGCCGACCGGTCCGCTACACTCGTCCGGGACCCAGCGCGGTCCGCAGACCTTCACAACACGATCGAACGGGACATCGAAGACTCATGGCCAGTACCACTGACATCAAGAACGGCGCCGTTCTCATCATCGACGGGCAGCTCTGGTCGGTCGTCGAGTTCCAGCACGTCAAGCCGGGCAAGGGCGGCGCGTTCGTCCGCACCAAGCTGAAGAACGTCGTGTCGGGCAAGGTCGTCGACCGCACCTTCAACGCGGGTGCGAAGATCGACACCGCGACGGTCGACCGCCGTGACTACCAGTTCCTCTACGAGGACGGCGACTCGTACGTGTTCATGGACACCGACACCTACGACCAGATCCCGGTCTCGGCGACGGTCGTCGGCGACGCGAAGAACTACCTGCTCGAGTCCGCGATGGTCACCATCGCGATGAACGAGGGCAACCCGCTCTACGTCGAGCTCCCGACGTCGATCGTGACCGAGGTCGAGACCGAGCCCGGTCTGCAGGGCGACCGCTCGTCCGGTGGCACGAAGGACGCGACCATCATCGCGACCGGTCACCGCATCCAGGTCCCGCTCTACCTCGAGAGCGGCACCACGGTGAAGATCGACACGCGCGACGGCAGCTTCCTCGGCCGCGTCAACTCCTAGGCGCCGGCCGTATGAGTGCTCGTTCGAAGGCCCGCAAGCGCGCCCTCGACATGCTGTACGTGGCCGAGGTGCGTGAGCTCCCGATCGCGGACGTCCTCGCCACCGAGACCGTCCGTCACCTCGACCAGCCGGAGCGCGCCTCCAGCTGGGACTACGCCCGTCAGATCGTCACGGGCATCGACGACGCGCGTCACGAGATCGACGCGGTGATCGTCGAGCACGCCCAGGGCTGGTCGATCGCCCGCATGCCGGTGCTCGACCGCTGCATCCTGCGCATGGGCGTCTGGGAGCTCCGGTTCAACCCGGAGGTCCCGGACGCGGTCGCGATCGCCGAGGCCGTCGAGCTCGCTCAGTCGCTCTCGACGGAGGAGTCCGCGGGGTTCGTCAACGGCGTGCTCGGCGCCGTCGCCGGCGGTCGTGCACCGTCCGGTCGGACGGTCGCAGAGGACCAGGAGTCCCGGTAGGGTTGACCACGTCAGCATCCTTTAATGCCGTCCGGTGAGGCGGGGAAGGAGGTCGGCGTGGGCACCAGAACGGTCCTGCAGCAGCCCGACATCACGCGTGCTCTGACACGCATCGCGCACGAGATCCTCGAGGCCAACCACGGCGCCTCGGAACTCGTGCTCCTGGGCATCCCGACACGGGGTGCCGTCCTGGCCGAGCGGCTCGACCGCGTCCTGGCCGACATCGATCCCGAGTGGGGTCCGGCGGGCGGTCAGCGCGTCGGGACCCTCGACGTCACGATGCACCGGGACGACCTCGGGCACGGCATCGGTCGCGCACCGCACCGCACGACGATCCCGACGACCGGCATCGACGGCAGGGTCGTCGTGCTCGTCGACGACGTGCTGTACTCCGGTCGGACCGTCCGGGCGGCGCTCGACGCGCTGCAGGGCATCGGGCGTCCGCGGGCCGTCCGGCTCGCGGTGCTCGTCGACCGCGGCCACCGCGAGCTGCCGATCCGCGCGGACCACGTCGGCAAGAACCTGCCGACGGCGTCCGACGAACGGGTGACGCTCCGGCTGACCGAGACCGACGGCAGCGACGAGGTCGTCATCGAGCAGGGCGACGGGGGTGCGGCGTGAAGCACCTCCTCTCCACCGCCGACCTCTCCCGCGCCGAGGCGATCCACATCCTCGACGTCGCCGAGGAGATGGCCGAGGTCAACTCCCGCGAGGTCCGCAAGCTCCCCGCGCTGCGCGGCAAGACCGTCGTGAACCTCTTCTTCGAGGACTCGACGCGCACCCGGATCTCCTTCGAAGCCGCCGCGAAGCGCCTCTCCGCCGACGTCCTCAACTTCGCCGCGAAGGGGTCGAGCGTCTCGAAGGGCGAGTCGCTCAAGGACACCGTGCAGACCCTCGGCGCGATGGGCATCGACGGCATCGTCATGCGCCACGGCGCCTCCGGCGCGCCGCGGGTCCTCGCCGACGCCGACTGGATCGACGTGCCGGTCGTCAACGCCGGTGACGGCACGCACGAGCACCCCACCCAGGCGCTGCTCGACGCGTTCACGATGCGTCGGCGCCTGCACGGTGCCGGCAGCCGTGGCCAGGGCCTCGACGGCGTCCGCGTGCTCATCGTCGGTGACGTCCTGCACAGCCGGGTCGCCCGGAGCAACGCCTGGCTGCTGCGCACACTCGGTGCCACCGTCACGTTCGCGGCGCCGCCCACGCTGCTGCCCGCGACGACGACACCGTTCGGTGCCGCCGTCCACCACGACCTCGACGTCGCCCTCGCCGAGGACCCGGACGTCGTGATGACCCTCCGGATCCAACAGGAGCGGATGAACGACGCGTTCTTCCCGAACCCGCGCGAGTACACCCGGCACTGGGGCCTCACCGCGAGCCGGTTCGCGCGGCTGGCCGAGCGCACGCTGATCATGCACCCCGGCCCGATGAACCGCGGGCTCGAGATCGCCGGTGTCGCCGCCGACGACCCCCGCTCGACGGTGGTCGAGCAGGTCGAGAACGGCGTGTCGGTCCGGATGGCCGTGCTCTACCTCGCCCTCACCGGGTCCGAACCGACCGCAGCACCGAAGGAGACCATCGCATGACCGCCCACCTCATCCGCGGCGCGCAGCTGGTCGACGGCACGCGTGCCGACATCCGTCTGCAGGGGACGCGCATCACCGCGGTCGGCTCCGGTCTCGACGCCGCCGGCGCCACGGTCACGGACGCCGACGGGCTCATCGCCCTGCCGGGCCTCGTGGACCTGCACACCCACCTGCGCGAGCCCGGCTTCGAGGAGTCCGAGACGGTCCTGACCGGCTCGCGTGCCGCCGCGGCGGGCGGGTTCACGGCCGTCAACGCGATGGCGAACTCGTCGCCGGTGGCCGACACCGCCGGCGTGGTCGAGCAGGTGCAGGCGCTGGGCGACGACGCCGGCTACGTCACGGTCCGCCCGATCGGCGCGGTCTCGCAGGGGCTGCAGGGCACCCACCTGTCCGAGATCGGCGCAATGGCGACGAGCCGGGCGCGGGTCCGGGTCTTCTCGGACGACGGCTCGTGCGTGTCCGATCCGCTCCTCATGCGCCGGGCGCTCGAGTACATCAAGGGCTTCGGCGGCGTGCTCGCCCAGCACGCGCAGGAACCCCGGCTGACGATCGGCGCCCAGATGAACGAGGGCCGGCTGTCGTCGGAGCTCGGGCTCGCCGGGTGGCCGGCCGTCGCGGAAGAGGCGATCATCGCCCGCGACGTCCTGCTCGCCGACCACGTCGGCGCGCGGCTGCACGTGTGCCACGTCTCGACCGCCGGCAGCGTCGAGGTCATCCGCTGGGCGAAGTCGCGCGGCATCGACGTCACCGCCGAGGTCACGCCGCACCACCTGGTGCTGACCGAGGACCTCATCGCCGGCCGCGACGGCGCCCCCGGGTACGACGCCCGGTACAAGGTCAACCCGCCCCTCCGCTCCCGCGAGGACGTGGACGCGCTCCGCGACGCGCTGGCCGACGGCACGATCGACATCGTCGCGACCGACCACGCACCGCACACGGCCGAGGCGAAGTGCTGCGAGTGGCCGGCGGCGGCGAACGGCATGGTCGGCCTCGAGTCCGCGCTGAGCGTCGTGCAGGCCGCCGTGGTCGACGACGGTCGGCTCGACTGGGCCGACGTCGCCCGGGTCCTGTCCGAGGCGCCCGCCCGGATCGGCCAGGTCGAGGGCCAGGGGCAGCGGATCGCCGAGGGGGCACCCGCCGAGATCACCCTCTACGACCCGTCGGTCAGCCGGGACTTCGCCCTCGGCGACCTCGCCGGGCAGTCGCAGAACTCGCCGTACCTCGGCATGCGGCTCCCCGGGCGGGTCGTGGCGACCTTCCACCAGGGGTACCCCACCGTCACGGACGGGCAGCTCGTCGACGCCGAGACCGTGGCCGCGCACGCCCGGTCCGCGCGGATCGGGACGTCCCGGTGAGCGGCGACGCCCTGCGCTGGCTCGAGGGCGCGGTGATCCTCGCCCTCGTGGCACTGCTGTTCGTCGCGATGGCGCGCACCTGGCGGACGCGGGCGCGCGCGCAGGCGGGATCCGTGCCTCCCGTCCCCGTGCCGGCCGACATCGGACCGGCGGCCGGGTCGTGGGACGGCTTCACCGTCGCGACGACCCGCGCCGACGAACCGCTCGAGCGGATCACGGCCGGCGGCCTGGGGTTCCGGGGCCGTGGCGGCGTGACCGTCCACGAGACCGGAGTGGTGCTGCACCACGCCGGCACCACCGACCGGTGGATCGCGGCCGACGCCGTCCGCGGCGCCGACCGCGCCACGTGGGCCATCGACCGCGTGGTCGAGCCCGGGGGACTGGTCCGTCTGCGATGGACGGCGACCGGCGCCGCAGGTGCGACGGACCTCGACACCTACTTCCGGTTCCCGGAGGGCGACGGCGCAGTACTGGCCGCCCTGCAGGGACTGTCGACGAAGCACGAACACCCGCACACCGCGGGCGAAGGGACGAACTGATGACACGCGAACGGGCCGTACTGGTCCTCGAGGACGGCACCCGGTACGACGGCTGGGCCTACGGCGCCCGCGGGCGCACGCTCGGCGAGGTGGTCTTCGCGACCGGCATGACCGGGTACCAGGAGACGCTCACCGACCCCTCCTACGCCGGTCAGATCGTGGTGCAGACCGCACCGCACATCGGCAACACCGGGGTGAACGACGAGGACCCCGAGTCCCGTCGCATCTGGGTCGCCGGCTACGTCGTGCGCGACCCCAGCCGCATCGTGTCGAACCACCGCGCGAACGCGACGCTCGACGAGCACCTGGTGCGCGACGGCATCGTCGGGATCTCCGGCATCGACACCCGGGCGCTCACCCGCCGGATCCGCGACGCCGGCGCCATGAAGGGCGGCGTGTTCAGCGGTGCCGACGCGGCGTTGACCGCCGACGAGCAGCTGGACGCGGTCCGGTCGCAGGCAGCGATGGAGGGCGCGAGCTTCTCGTCGATCGTCTCGACGCCCGAGACCTACGTGGTCCCCGCGGTCGGCGAGCAGATCGGCCGGCTGGCCGTGCTCGACCTCGGCGTCAAGGCATCGACCACCCGCTACCTCGCCCAGCGGGGCTTCGAGGTGCACGTCGTGCCGCAGGACATCGACGCCGCCGCGCTCGAGGCGCTCGCCCCGGACGCGCTCTTCTACTCGAACGGCCCGGGCGACCCCGCCGCGAGCGACGCCCAGGTGGCGCTGCTGCAGGAGAGCCTGAAGACCGGACGACCGTTCTTCGGCATCTGCTTCGGCAACCAGCTGCTCGGTCGCGCCCTCGGGTTCGGCACGTACAAGCTCCCCTTCGGCCACCGCGGCATCAACCAGCCGGTGCTCGACACGACGACCGGCAAGGTCGAGATCACGAGCCAGAACCACGGCTTCGCGGTCGACGCGCCCCTCGGCGAGGTCATCGAGTCGCCGGCCGGGTTCGGCCGGGTCGAGGTCTCCCACTACTCCCTGAACGACCAGGTCGTCGAGGGCCTCCGCGCGCTCGACGTGCCCGCGTTCAGCGTGCAGTACCACCCCGAGGCGGCGGCCGGCCCGCACGACTCGATGTACCTCTTCGACCGGTTCGCGGACCTGGTGCGCGCGCGTCGTGACGGGACGCCGCTCGACGCGGCGACCGCCGACGCCACGACCCCCGCAGCAGACCCGACGCACGCGTCGGGTGCGACGAACGAAAGCAGCAACTGATGCCGAAGCGCCAAGACATCAACTCCGTCCTCGTCATCGGCTCCGGCCCGATCGTCATCGGCCAGGCCGCCGAGTTCGACTACTCCGGCACCCAGGCGTGCCGCGTCCTCCGTGCCGAGGGCGTCCGCGTCGTCCTCGTCAACCCGAACCCGGCGACGATCATGACCGACCCGGACTTCGCCGACGCGACGTACATCGAGCCGATCACCGACGCCTCGCTCGAGGAGATCATCCGCATCGAGAAGCCCGACGCGGTCCTGCCGACCCTCGGTGGGCAGACGGCGCTGAACGCGGCGATCTCCCTCGACAAGGCAGGGATCCTCGAGAAGCACGGCGTGGAGCTCATCGGCGCGAAGGTCGACGCCATCCAGCGCGGCGAGGACCGCCAGCTCTTCAAGGAACTCGTCCTCGAGTCCGGCGCCGACGTCGCCCGCAGCCACATCGCGCACACGCTGGAGGAGGCGAAGGAGTACGCGGCCGACCTCGGCTACCCGCTCGTCGTCCGCCCGTCCTTCACGATGGGTGGTCTCGGCTCGGGCTTCGCCTACAACGAGGAGGAGCTCGTCCGCTTCGTCGGTGACGGCCTGCAGTCGAGCCCCACGACCGAGGTCCTGCTCGAGGAGTCGATCCTCGGGTGGAAGGAGTACGAGCTCGAGCTGATGCGGGACAACTACGACAACACCGTCGTGATCTGCTCGATCGAGAACGTCGACCCGGTGGGTGTCCACACCGGCGACTCGATCACCGTCGCGCCCGCGCTGACGCTGACCGACCGCGAGTACCAGAACATGCGGAACATCGGCATCGACATCATCCGTCGTGTCGGTGTCGACACCGGTGGCTGCAACATCCAGTTCGCCGTCGACCCGTCGAACGGCCGCGTCATCGTCATCGAGATGAACCCCCGCGTCTCCCGTTCGTCGGCGCTCGCGTCGAAGGCCACCGGCTTCCCGATCGCGAAGATCGCCGCGAAGCTCGCCATCGGGTACCGCCTCGACGAGATCGAGAACGACATCACCCGCGTCACGCCGGCGAGCTTCGAGCCGACGCTCGACTACGTGGTCGTGAAGACCCCGCGGTTCGCGTTCGAGAAGTTCCCCGCGGCGGACGCCACCCTGACCACGACGATGAAGAGCGTCGGCGAGGCGATGGCGATCGGCCGCAACTACGCCACCGCCCTGCAGAAGTCGCTCCGCTCGCTCGAGAAGCGCGGATCGTCCTTCCACTGGGACACCCCGGCGGCGGAGCTCGACAAGGACGCCCTGCTCGCGAAGTCGGCGATCCCGACCGACGGTCGCATCGTCACCGTGCAGCAGGCGCTCGTCGCCGGTGCGACCGCTGCCGAGGTGTTCGAGGCCACGAAGATCGACCCGTGGTTCATCGACCAGATCGTGCTCATCAACGAGGTCGCCGACGAGGTCCGGGCCGCCGAGACCCTCGACGCGGACACCCTGCGCTGGGCGAAGGAGCACGGCTTCAGCGACGCCCAGATCGCCTCGCTCCGGAGCACCGGCGACCAGACCGTCACCGAGCAGGACGCGCGCGACGCCCGCCAGGCGTTGGGCATCCGCCCGGTCTTCAAGACCGTCGACACCTGCGCCGGTGAGTTCCCCGCCCTCACGCCGTACCACTACTCGTCGTACGACGCCGAGACCGAGGTCGCTCCGAGCGACCGCAAGAAGGTCGTCATCCTCGGTTCCGGTCCGAACCGCATCGGGCAGGGCGTCGAGTTCGACTACTCCTGCGTGCACGCGTCCTTCGCGCTGAGCGCCGCCGGGTTCGAGACGATCATGATCAACTGCAACCCCGAGACGGTCTCGACCGACTACGACACCTCGGACCGCCTGTACTTCGAGCCGCTCACCACCGAGGACGTCCTCGAGGTCATCGAGGCCGAGGCCGCGTCCGGCGAGCTGGTCGGCGTGGTCGTGCAGCTCGGCGGTCAGACGGCCCTGGGCCTGGCGAAGCCGCTCGAGGCGGCGGGGATCCCGATCCTCGGCACCAGCCCGAGCGCGATCGACTCCGCCGAGGAGCGCGGCCAGTTCTCCGCGATCCTCGACGCCGCGGGCCTCCTCGCGCCGCGGAACGGCACCGCCCACGACCTCGCCAGCGCGACCGCGGTGGCCGAGGAGATCGGCTACCCCGTCCTCGTCCGCCCGTCCTTCGTGCTCGGCGGCCGCGGCATGGAGATCCTGTACGACTCCCCGTCGCTCGCGGACTACTTCGACCGGATGGCCGACCAGGCGATCATCGGCCCGGAGCTCCCGCTGCTGGTCGACCGCTTCCTCGACGACGCGGTGGAGATCGACGTCGACGCGCTCTTCGACGGCGAGCGGCTCTACATCGGCGGGATCATGGAGCACCTCGAAGAGGCCGGCATCCACTCCGGCGACTCCGCCTGCACCCTGCCGCCGGTGGGCCTCGGCCGTGCCGAGATCCAGGGCGTCGTCGACGCGACCGAGAAGATCGCGCGCGGCATCGGCGTCCAGGGCCTGCTCAACGTGCAGTTCGCCATCGGTGCCGGGGTCCTCTACGTGCTCGAGGCGAACCCGCGCGCCAGCCGCACGGTGCCCTTCGTCTCGAAGGCGCTCGGCATCCCGCTGGCCAAGGCGGCTTCGCGGATCATGACCGGCACGACGATCGACACGCTCGTCTCCGAGGGGCTCCTGCCCGCCCGTGACGGCGCGTTCGTGCCGATCCAGTCGCCGATCGCCGTGAAGGAGGCCGTGCTGCCCTTCCGCCGGTTCCGCACCCACGACGGCCAGGTCGTCGACTCGGTGCTGAGCCCCGAGATGCGCTCCACCGGCGAGGTCATGGGCATCGACCGCGACTTCCCGCGCGCGTTCCTCAAGTCGCAGGAGGCCGCGTACGGCGGACTCCCGACGAGCGGCACCGTGTTCGTGAGCGTCGCCGACACCGACAAGCGCGCCATCGTGCTCCCGGTGCACCGGCTGCAGCAGCTCGGTTTCACGATCACCGCGACCGAGGGCACGGCGGAGATCCTGCGCCGCAACGGCATCGAGGTCACGCTGGTGGGCAAGTTCAGCGAGGGTGGCGAGAGCGTCGTCGACCTGCTGGCCCGCAACGAGGTCGACATCGTCATCAACACGCCGTCGGGTGCCGCCGGTCGTGCGGACGGGTACGAGATCCGTGCGGCGACGGTCGCGGCGGACAAGCCGCTGTTCACGACGATCGCGCAGCTCGGGGCCGCGGTCGCGGCGATCGAGACGATCGGGTCGCCGCACAGCGTGCGGAGCCTGCAGGACTACGCCCTCGAGCGCGCCACCTGGTGAGCGCCACGACCGATCCGGGAGGCGCGGCCTCCTTCGGCGTCCGGCTCGCGTCCGCCATCGGGTCGCGTTCCGCGCTCTGCGTCGGCATCGATCCCCACGCCGCCACCCTGGCGGCGTGGGGGCTCGGCCGCGACGAGCAGGGCCTGACCCGGTTCGGGGCGATCCTGGTCGACGCGGCCGCCGGCCGCGCCGCGATCGTGAAGCCGCAGATCGCGTTCTTCGAGGCCGCGGGGGTGGCGGGCTACCGTGCGCTCGACGCGACGATCCGTCGGGCACGCGATGCGGGCCTCCTGGTCGTCGCGGACGTCAAGCGCGGCGACATCGGATCGACGGGGGACGACTACGCACTCGCGTGGCTGGACCGCGACGGACCCTTCGCCGCCGACGCGATGACGGTCTCGCCGTACCTCGGCTACGGCTCCCTGGCCGGCACGGTGGACGTCGCACGTCGGAACGGTGCGGGCGTCTTCGTGCTCGCCGCCACGAGCAACCCCGAGGCGCGCGTGCTGCAGACCGCGGTGCTCGCCGAGGGTCCGCGTTCGGGGCGGAGCGTCGCTGCCGGTATCGTCTTGGACGTGGCAGACGACAACCGGAGAGGCGGCGACCAGCCCCTCGGCGACGTCGGGCTCGTGCTCGGCGCGACCCTCGACCTCGACGACTTCGGCATCGACGCGGACACGATCGGCACCTCGCCGATCCTCGCACCGGGCTTCGGTGCCCAGGGCGCCCGCATCGAGGACCTCCGCGCGCTGTACGGCGCCCGCGCCGAGCAGGTCCTCGTCAGCGAGTCGCGCGGCCTGCTCACCGACGGTCCCGACGGCGTCGCCGCTCTCGTGGCCGACCGTGCGGACCGGATCCGTGCCGCGCTGGGGGCCGCCGCATGACGACGGACCGCGACGACCTGCCCGCACACCGGAACCCGCCGGAGGTCGACCGGGTCGCCGCGGCTGCCGCTGCCGTGGCCGCACGTCGTGCCCGCGCCGCCGTCAAGGCCGCGGTCGCCTCGGGGGAGCGCTCCGCGCTCGAGGTGGCCCGCACCGCCTGGTCGGACGGCGACGCCCCGGCTGAGAAGTCGCTCCGGGTCCGCGACCTGCTGACGAGCCTCGCCGGCATCGGCCCCGCCCGGGCGGAGTCGATCATGGGCGAACTGCGGATCGCCCCCTCGAAGCGCCTCGGCGGGCTCGGCACCCGGCAGCGCTCCGAGCTCGCCGACTGGCTCGCCGCCCGTGGTCGGAAGCGCGGCACCTCGAAGCTCGTCGTCCTCGCCGGCCCCACCGCGGTCGGCAAGGGCACGGTCAGCGCGTACATCCGCGAGCAGTACCCGGACGTCAACCTCAGCGTCTCGGCGACGACCCGCAAGCCTCGTCCGGGCGAGGTCGACGGCGTGCACTACTACTTCGTCGACGACGCCGAGTTCGACCGGATGATCCGCGACCGCGAACTCCTCGAGTGGGCCACCGTCCACAACTCGTACCGGTACGGCACGCCCCGGCCGCCGATCGACCGCGCGCTCGACGCCGGCGACAAGGTGATGCTCGAGATCGACCTGCAGGGCGCGCGCCAGGTCCGGGACGCCATGCCCGAGGCGGTCCTCGTCTTCCTGCTGCCCCCGTCGTGGGAGGAACTCGTCCGCCGACTGATCGGCCGCGGCACCGAATCCGCCGAGGAACAGGCCCGCCGACTCGACACCGCCAAGGTCGAACTCGCCGCCCAGGACGAGTTCGACGTGCGCATCGTGAACTCCGATGTCGGCACCGCGGCGCGCGAGGTCGTAGACTTGTTCACTGCGCCCTAGCCGGGCGACCCCCCGACCCGTCGACTGGAGACACCATGGCCAACCCCCAGGGCATCATCGACCCGCCCATCGACGACCTGCTCGCCAAGGTGGAGTCGAAGTACGCGCTCGTCATCTTCGCCTCGAAGCGTGCGCGGCAGATCAACGACTACTACGCCGACCTCCACGAGGGGTCGCTGTTCGACAACGTCGGCCCGCTGGTCGACTCGACGATCGACGACAAGCCGCTGTCCGTCGCGCTGCACGAGATCAACGAGGACAAGCTCACCGTCACCAAGCAGCAGCAGCCCACCGACTGATCGCGGTGACGAGCAGCAGCCTGCGCCTCTTCACGTCCGAGTCGGTGACGGAGGGGCACCCCGACAAGATCTGCGACCAGATCTCGGACACGATCCTCGACGCGCTGTTGACCGTCGACCCGCACGCTCGCGTCGCGGTGGAGACCATGGTCACGACCGGGCTCGTGCACGTCGCCGGCGAGGTCACGACCTCCGGCTACGTCGAGATCCCGAAGCTCGTCCGTGACGTCATCACGGGCATCGGGTACAACTCGTCCGAGGTGTCCTTCGACGGTCGCACCTGCGGTGTCGAGGTGTCGATCGGCGCGCAGTCGCCGGACATCGCCCAGGGCGTGGACGAGTCGCTCGACACGCGCTCCGGCGCCGGTGTCGACCCGCTCGACCGCCAGGGTGCCGGTGACCAGGGCATCATGTTCGGCTTCGCGACGAACGAGACGCCCGAGTACATGCCCGTCGCGATCTGGCTCGCGCACCGGCTGGCCGAGCGGCTCGCAGCCGTCCGCAAGTCCGGCGAGCTGACGTTCCTGCGCCCGGACGGCAAGACCCAGGTCACCGTCGGGTACGACGGCGTGGTGCCGAAGACCGTCGAGACCGTGGTGCTGTCCACCCAGCACGCGCCGTCCGTGACGCTCGACGAACTCACCGCTGCGATCACCGAGCACGTGATCCGTCCGGTGCTCGACCAGGTCGACCTCGACTCGTCGCACGTCGACGTGATCGTGAACCCGACCGGCCGCTTCGAGATCGGTGGCCCCCAGGGCGACGCCGGTCTCACCGGCCGCAAGGTCATCGTCGACACCTACGGCGGCGCCTCCCGGCACGGCGGCGGCGCGTTCAGCGGCAAGGACCCGTCGAAGGTCGACCGCTCGGCCGCCTACGCCCTGCGCTGGGTCGCGAAGAACGCGGTCGCCGCGGGCCTCGCCGACCGCCTCGAGGTGCAGGTCGCGTACGCGATCGGCCGCGCGAAGCCCGTCGGGCTCTACGTCGAGTCGTTCGGCACCGGTCACGTCGACGACGCCACGATCGAGGCCGCGATCCTGCGGGTCTTCGACCTCCGTCCGGCCGCGATCATCCGTGACCTCGACCTGCTCCGCCCGATCTACGCGCAGACCGCGACGTACGGTCACTTCGGACGCGAGCTCCCCGGGTTCACCTGGGAGCAGCTCGACCGCGTCGAGGAACTCCGCGTCGCCGCAGGACTCGTCGCCGCCAACGTCTGAGGCTCCGCGTGACCACCGTCGCGCGCGTCGTCCTCGACTCGCCGCTCCCGCAGTTGGACCGACTGTTCGACTACCGGGTGCCGGCCGAGTTCGAGGACGACTGCGTGCCGGGGGTGCGCGTCAAGGTGCCGCTGCGCACCGGGGCGCGGATGTCCGACGGGTACGTCGTCGAGATCGTCACCGAGGGGGAGTACCCGGGCGAGCTCAGTGCCATCGAGACGGTCGTCTCCCCGGTGCCCGTCCTCGCGCCGGAGATCTGGTCGCTCGCGCGGGCTGTGGCCGACCGTGCCGCCGGGGTCGCGTCCGACGTGCTCCGGCTCGCCGTCCCGACCCGTCAGGTCCGCGCCGAGAAGGCCTGGCTGGCCCGCGACACCACCTGGTCGCCGCCGGCGGTGACGCCGCCGCCGGTCACGGACTACGCCGAGGGCGTCCTGGAGGCGCTGGTCGCCGACCACGGTCGGGCTGCGGTCTCCGCCGTCCCCCACCCCGTCGCGCTCGGTGACCAGGACGCGCTCGTCTGGGTCCCCGGCTGGGCCGCGACGCTCGCCCAGGCGGCGGCGCACACGCTCGCCACCGAGCAGTCGGCGGTGATCGCCGTACCGGACTTCCGCGACGTCATCGACCTCGAGCGCGCGCTCCTCGCGGTGCTGCCGCCGGAGCGGGTCGTCCGGTTCGACGCCAAGCAGACGAACGGGCAGCGCGCGAAGGCGCTGCTGCAGGCCCGCACGCACGCGGTCGTCGCGATCGGCAACCGTACGGCGGTGTACGCGCCCGCGACCGAGCTCGGGCTCATCGCGATGTGGGACGACGGCGACGCCTCCTTCACCGAGCCCCGCGCGCCCTACGTGCACACCCGCGACGTCGCCCTGGTCCGGGCCGCGCAGTCCGGTGCGGCGCTCCTGTTCGTCTCGCACGCGCGGAGCACCGACGTCCAGCGCCTCGTCGAGCTGCACTGGCTGCAGGAGGTCGCTCCGCACCGCGTCCGGACACCCAAGGTCATCCCGACCGTGCAGCAGACCGGGGCCGAGGGCTTCGCGGCCGAGGCCCGCATCCCGAGTTCTGCCTGGCGTGCCGCCCGCGAGGCGAGCCAGCACGGCGCCGTCCTCGTGCAGGTCGCCAGTCCCGGCTTCGGGACGGGGCTGGTCTGCGCCGAGTGCGGGGAGCGGGCGCACTGCCGGATCTGCGGCGGACCGCTCGGCAGCCCGCACCGCGGAGCGACGCCGCAGTGCCGGTTCTGCGGTGCGCTGGCCGTCGGGTTCCGGTGCCCGACGTGCGGCAACGGCACCGTGAAGCCGGTCGGCCAGGGGGCGCAGCGCACCGCGGACGAGCTCGGCCGGGCGTTCCCCGGCACCCGCATCGTGGTCGCCGACGGGTCCCGTCCGCTCGACGAGGTCCCGGCGCGCCCCTCGGTCGTGGTCGCCACGCGCGGTGCCGAGCCGAGCGTCCCGGGCGGGTACGCGTGCGTGCTCCTGCTCGACGGGGAGCGCATGCTCGCGCGCGAAGGGCTCCGCGTGCAGGAGGACGTGCTGCGCTTCTGGACGAACGCCGCCGCCAAGGGAGCCCCGGGCGCCGATGCCTACCTCGTCGGCATCGGAGGGAAGCTCGCGACGGCGATGGCGCTGTGGCGGCTCGACCAGCCGGCGCACGACGAGCTCGCCGACCGCCGGGAGCTGCACTTCCCGCCCGCCGTCCGGGTCGCGACGCTGACCGGCACGGACGAGGCGGTCACGGCCGCGGTCGAGGCGCTCGACGGCCTCACGGTCGGCCCCGTGCTCGGTCCGGTACCCGTCGAGGACGATGCAGCTCCGGGTGCCGTGCGTGCGATCGTGCGCTTCCCGTACGCGCACGGTGCCGAGGTCGCGGCGACCCTCAAGGCCGAGGTGATCCGGCGCGCGTCCACCCGGCGGGTGCTGCCCGGGGGGAACCGACGGCGGGCAGCGCCGGCGTTGCGGGTGCGGCTCGACGACGCCGAACCCTTCAGCGAGGTCTGACGAGGGGTCGTCGTGGGGTGGCGGTCCGACGTCGAACGACATCGTCGACGTCGTACGACAGCGGTGTCGTCGCTCGTTCCGTGTCGCGACTGCCGGCGTCTGCAAGGAGCGACATCGTCGACGTCGTACGACAGCGGTGTCGTCGTTCCGAGTCGGCCACCCTGCCCGCTCGACCTGTGCCAGGCTGGACGACGGTGGCCACGAACCACCGCCGAACACATCACACGCACGACGAAGTGACGAGGTGACGCCGATGCGGGCGCTCTACAAGCCGGACGCTGCTCCGGGACTGATCATGACCGAGCGGCCGGTGCCGGTCCCCACCGAGGACGAGGTCCTCATCCGGGTGCTCCGGACCGGGATCTGCGGGACCGACCTGCACATCCGGCGATGGGACGACTGGGCGGCCTCGGCGGTCACGGCCCCGCTCGTCCCCGGCCACGAGTTCTTCGGCGAGGTGGTCGAGGTCGGCGCCGCCGTGCGCGACGTCGCGGTGGGGGACCGGGTCTCCGGCGAGGGGCACATCGTGTGCGGCACCTGCCGGAACTGCCGGGCCGGACGCCGTCAGATGTGCATCCGCACGAAGGGCCTCGGCGTGCAGCGCGACGGCGCCTTCGCGGAGTACCTGACGCTGCCCGGCGCGAACGTGTGGGTCCACCACGCCGACGTCGACCCCGAGGTCGGCGCCCTGTTCGACCCGCTCGGCAACGCGGTGCACACGGCACTCGCGTTCCCGGTCGTCGGCGAGGACGTGCTGGTCACCGGTTGCGGCCCGATCGGCCTCATGGCGATCGCCGTCGCGCGGCACGCCGGTGCGCGGTTCGTGGTCGGCACCGACGTCAGCGCGAACCGGTTGGCGATGGCATCGGCGATGGGTGCCGACCTCGGCGTCGACGTCGGCACCGACGGCGACCCGATCCGCGTCGCGCAGGAGCGGCTCGGCATGCGCGAGGGCTTCGACGTCGGCTTCGAGATGTCCGGGGCGCCGCGTGCGCTGCCCGCGATGGTCGACAACATGAACCACGGCGGACGGGTCGCGATGCTCGGCCTGCCGACCGGCGAGATCGCGGTCGACTGGGGCAAGGTCGTGACCCACATGCTCACGGTGAAGGGCATCTACGGCCGCGAGATGTTCGAGACGTGGCAGACCATGAGCTCGATGCTGCAGACGAGCGCGGTGCTGCGCGACCGCATCGCCTCGATCGTCTCGGGGCGCTTCGCGGCGCGTGACTGGGAGGCAGCGTTCGCCGCGGCGGCGAGCGCGGACGGCGGCAAGGTCGTCATCGACTGGACGGAGATCTGATGTACGGCGCGATCAAGGACCACCTGGCGGCCGAGCTGGCGGACATCGAGGCCGCCGGGCTCACGAAGCGCGAGCGGGGCATCGCCGGACCGCAGCGTGCGGCGATCGAGGCGGACGGTGCGCCGCTGCTGAACTTCTGCGCGAACAACTACCTCGGGCTCGCCGACTCCACCGACCTCGTCGACGCGGCGAAGGACGCCCTCGACCAGTGGGGCTACGGCATGGCGAGCGTCCGGTTCATCTGCGGCACGCAGGACCTCCACCTCGACCTGGAGCGCCGCGTCTCGGCGTTCCTCGGGACCGAGGCGACGATCCTGTACTCGTCGTGCTTCGACGCGAACGGCGGCCTCTTCGAGGTGCTCCTCGGCGCGGAGGACGCGATCATCTCGGACGAGCTGAACCACGCGTCGATCATCGACGGCGTCCGGCTGTCGAAGGCGCAGCGGTTCCGCTACCGGAACCGCGACGTGCAGGACCTCGAGGCGCAGCTCGTCGCCGCCGGGGACGCCCGGTTCCGCGCGATCGTCACCGACGGGGTGTTCTCCATGGACGGCTCGATCGCCCCGCTCGCCGCGATCTGCGACCTCGCCGACCGGTACGACGCGCTCGTCATCGTCGACGACTCGCACGCCGTCGGGTTCGTCGGCGAGCACGGCCGCGGCACACCCGAACTCTGCGGCGTCGCCGACCGGGTCGACGTGTACACGGGCACGTTCGGCAAGGCCCTCGGAGGCGCGTCCGGCGGGTACGTCGCGAGTCGGCGGGAGATCGTCGACCTGCTGCGTCAGCGCTCGCGCCCCTACCTGTTCTCGAACTCGCTCGCCCCGGTGATCGCCGCGGGGACGGTCGCGGCCCTCGACCTCATCGAACGGTCGGACGACGCCCGCGAACGGCTGCGGGCGAACGCGGCGCGGTTCCGGTCGCGCATGACCGACGCCGGGTTCGAGCTGCTGCCGGGGGAGCACCCGATCGTCCCGGTGATGTTCCACGACGCTGCCTTGACCGCGCGGGTCGCCGACCAGATGCAGGCACAGGGGATCTACGTGACCGCGTTCAGCTACCCCGTGGTGCCGAAGGGCCGGGCGCGGATCCGGGTGCAGCTCTCGGCAGCGCACACCGAGGAACAGGTCGACCGGTGCGTCGCGGCCTTCGTCGCGGCGCGCGACGCGGCCGGGGTCGACGACGGCGCGGTCGGGCCGCGCTGACGGGTCGGGGCCGACGGCTCGGTCAGGCCGCGCTGACGGGCCGGGGGCGCTCGCGCGGGAAGACCACGCCGAGCGCCACCATCCCGATCGCGAGCACCAGGTGCAGCCAGTTGTCCGCCCAGTTCAGCGGCACGAAGTTCGCCCCGAAGTCGTGGCCGGCGGTGAACAGCCCGTAGAACCAGAGCACGAAGTAGACGACCCCGCCGATCACGAGGTACATGCGCGATCCGGTCGCGTACCGGGCCGCCAGCAGGCCGACGACCCCGAACAGCAGGTGCACGACGTTGTGCAGCACCGACACCTGGAACAGCCCGAGCAGCATCGCCATCGAGCCGTGTCCGGCGCCACCGAGGTCGCCCGTCGTCAGCCCGGGGACGAACCCGGCGATCCCGACGAGCAGGAAGACGATCCCGACGACGAGCGCGATCGCCTGGATCGACGAGCCCGCGTAGCGGTTGGTGGACGTGGTGACGTCGGACATGGGACCTCCTGGTGAGCCGTGCCGCCGAACCTACCGGCCCGCCGCCCGGCGCGTCCGGCAGCCGCGGGCATGGGAGGATCGAACCCATGCGTCTCGTCGTCGCCGGCAGCCCCGCTGCGGCCGTCCCCACCCTCCGCCGCCTCGCGGCGTCCGAGCACGAGATCGCCGCCGTGCTCACCCGTCCGGCGACCCCGCAGGGCCGGAAGCGCGTCCTCACGCCCACGCCCGTCGCCCAGGCAGCCGAGGACCTCGGCCTCCCCGTCATCGAGGCCGTCCGCGTCGACGACGAGGTCACGGCGCGGATCGCCGCCCTCGACGTCGACCTCGGTGTGATCGTGGCCTACGGCGCCCTGCTCCGACGTCCGGCGCTCGACGCTCCGCGGCTCGGCTGGGTGAACCTGCACTTCTCGGACCTGCCGCGGTACCGCGGCGCCGCTCCCGTCCAGCGTGCGGTGATGGCCGGCGACACCCGCACCGCCGCGACGGTGTTCCAGCTCGTCGAGGCGCTCGACGCCGGTCCGGTCTACGCCAGCGACCCGTTCGACATCGACTCCGAGGCGACCTCCGGCGAGGTCCTCGCCGCGATGGCCGAGACCGGTGCCGAGACCGTCGCCCGTGTCGTCGACGGCCTCGCCGCGGGCACCGCGGTCGCCGTGGAGCAGACCGGCGATCCCACCCTCGCCCCGAAGCTGACCATCGAGGACGGCCGCATCGACTTCGCCGCCTCCGCCGCGGTCGTGCACGCACGCCTGCGCGGCGTCACGCCCGAGCCCGGCGCGTACGCCCACCTCGGCGAGACCCGCGTCAAGCTCCTCCGCAGCACCCGCCTGCCCGGAGGCGCGGCAGACCCCGCCCCGTCGCTCGCCCCCGGTGTGCTCGGCGTCCAGGGCGGTCGGCTGCTCGTCGGGACCGCCGACGAGCCGCTCGTGCTCACCGAGGTGCAGCCCGCCGGCAAGCAGGCCATGGACGCCGCGGCGTGGGCCCGGGGCCTCGGCTCCCTCGACGGGAAGGTCCTCGCATGAGCGCCGCGAGCACCGGCCAGCGCCGGCACCACGGGCCGCGTCGGACGAGCGCCCGTCGTGTCGCCTTCGACGTCCTGCGGGCGGTGCAGGTCGACGACGCCTACGCCAACCTCCTGCTGCCGACCCGGATCCGCCGCGCCGGGCTCTCCGCGCGGGACGCCGGGTTCGCCACCGAGCTGACGTACGGGTCGATCCGGATGCTCGGCCGCTACGACGCGATCATCGCCCTCGCCTCCGGCCGCCGCATCGACAACGTCGAGTCCGACGTGCTCGACGTGCTCCGGCTCGGTGCCCACCAGCTGCTCGCGATGCGCACCCCGACGCACGCCGCCGTGGACGCCACGGTCGAGCTCGCCCGCGAGGTCGGTGCCCGTCGCGCCACCGGCTTCGTCAACGCCGTGCTGCGCAAGGTCGCGGCACGCACCGACGACGAGTGGGACGCGCTCATCACGGCGGGCCGCGGCGGGGACGCACTGCTCGCCACCCGGTGGTCGCACCCCACGTGGGTGGTGTCGGCGCTGCGGGACGCCCTGGCGGCCGAACGCTCGCGGGACGAACTCGCGGCGCTCCTGGCGGCCGACAACGCCGCGCCCCGGGTGCAGCTCGCCGCGCTCCCCGGGCTGGCCACCGACGAGGACGTCGCCGCGGCACGTTCCCACATCGCGACCGCGGCCGCCGAGCACGCCGAGCACGCCGAGCGGGCGGACGCGGCTGAGCGGCCCGCGGCGACCGAGGACCGGACCGGGTCCGACGGGCCCGACGCGTCGGCGGCGTCGACCGAGCCGGCCGAGCCGACCGAGCGCACCGAGTCGACCGAGCCGACCGAGCCGACGAACGGAGCCGACGACGTGACGCGGGTCGCGCCTCCCGGACCGCCCACGGACCCCGAGGCGGACCTGCCGGTCTCGCCGGTCGGGATCCGCGGTCTCGCCGGCGACCCCGCCCGGGTACCGGGCGTGGCAGCCGGACGGCTCCGCGTGCAGGACGAGGGCTCGCAGCTCGCCGCGCTCGCCCTGAGCCGGTCGTCGGCGATCCGGCCGGGGGAGCGGTGGCTCGACCTGTGCGCCGGACCCGGCGGCAAGGCGGCGCTGCTCGCCGCCGAGGCAGCCGAGGGCGGCGCGACCCTCGTCGCCAACGAGCTCGTCCCGGCGCGTGCCGGACTCGTGCGGAAGGCCCTCGCCGGTGCCGGTGACGGCGTGACCGTGGTCGAGGGCGACGGACGGCGCTTCGGCCGCGACGGCTCCGGCGTCACGTTCGACCGCATCCTGCTCGACGCACCCTGCACCGGACTCGGCGCCCTCCGCCGCCGTCCGGAGGCCCGGTGGCGCAAGCAGCCCGACGACGTCCCGGAGCTCGCCGAGCTGCAGGCGGAGCTCCTCGACGCCGCGGTCCGGGTGCTCGCGCCCGGCGGGACCCTGGCGTACGTGACGTGCTCGCCGCACCTGGCGGAGACGCGCGGCCAGGTCGATGCGCTGATGGCCCGGCACGGTGGGGAGCTCGAGCAGCTCGACACCGCGTCGGTGGTGCGGTCCGTGGCCGCTCGGGACCCGCGCGTGGCGGACGGGAACACGGTGCAGCTCTGGCCGCATCGCATCGGCACGGATGCGATGTTCATCGCGCTGTTCCGCCGCGTCGCCTGACGCCGATCGCAGACGGCAGTCGGTGTGATATGTTGGCTGCACAAGACCGGTTCCGCCTGCGCAAGCAGGTCCAGGGCCGGTCCTCTTCCTTTGCGCGATGGGGTGACGTGTCCGGGGTCAAGGAGTTCCGCTCGTACCGGGAGCAGATCGAGCTCCTCACGTCCCGTGGGATGGAGATCGACGACACGGACGGCGCCGTCGAGCAGCTGCGCAGGGTCAGCTACTACCGCCTGAGCGGCTACTGGTACCCGTTCCGCGCCATCGTGGACGGACGCCGATCCGATCGGTTCGTCGAGGGCGCTCGCCTGGTCGACGTCGTGGCACTCTACGAGTTCGACGAGCGCCTGCGGACCACCGTGTTCGACGCGCTCGCACCGGTCGAGCTCATGGTCCGGTCGTCGCTCGGACACGCGCTCGGGCGGCTCGACCCCTGTGCGCACCTCCACCCGGAACTCCTCGGCGCGCTGGCCCGTTCCGGCGACCAGTACGAACGGTGGCGTCGCCGGCACCAGAGCGAGGTCGAGCGGTCGCGGGAGGACTTCGTCGAGCACCACCGCGCCGCCTACGAGGGCACGCTCCCCGTGTGGGCCGCGGTCGAGGTCATGGACTGGGGCAGCCTCACCCGCCTGTTCTCGTTCACGCCGGAACTCGTGCAGCGCGAGATCGCCGAGGTGTTCGCGCTCCGTCCGCCGCAGTTGCTCTCGTGGCTGCGCGCGCTCAACGTGCTCCGCAACGCGTGCGCCCACCACGGGCGCGTGTTCAACCGGGTCTTCCCGAAGCCCCGTCTCCCGCGCGTGGGGACGCACGTCGTACTCGACCGGGCGGCGTCGGCGATGAACCGGACGTTCGGTCAGCTCACCCTCGTGCAGTACCTGCGTGCGGCCAGCGGCATCGGTCCCTCCCGGCTCGTGACCTGCGTCCTGTCGACCTACCCGGCGGTCGAGGTGGTTCCGTTCTCGCAGACCGGTGCCCCGGCCGACTGGCGTTCCTCCGATCTCTGGCGGTGAGGGGCGCCGGTAGGGTTGGCGGGTGACGATCCGCATCTCGCCGAGCATCCTGTCCGCCGACTTCGCGAACCTCGAGCGCGAGCTCCACCGCATCGAGACCGCCGACATGGTGCACGTCGACGTGATGGACAACCACTTCGTGCCGAACCTCACGCTGGGCCTGCCGATCGTGCAGCGCCTGCAGCAGGTCTCGCCGGTGCCGCTCGACGTCCACCTCATGATCACCGACGCCGACACCGAGGCCCCGAAGTACGCCGAGACGGGTGCGTCGAGCGTCACGTTCCACTTCGAGGCCGCGTCCGACCCCGTGGCGACCGCCGCGGCCATCCGGTCGAACGGTGCCCGTGCCGCCGTCGCCGTGAAGCCCGGCACGCCGATCACCCAGGTGCTCCACCACCTCGACGCCTACGACATGATCCTGCTCATGACGGTCGAGCCCGGCTTCGGCGGGCAGTCCTTCATGCCCGGGGTGATGCCGAAGCTCGCCGATGCCCGCGCAGCCCTGGACGCCTCGGGGCTCGACGTCTGGCTCGAGGTCGACGGCGGCATCGCGGTCGACACCGTCCCCGAGGCGGTGCGGAGCGGTGCCGACACGCTCGTGGCGGGCTCGGCGGTCTACGGCGGCGAGCCGGCCGAGCGCATCGCGGACCTCCGCCGGGCGGCGGCGGCAGCGCGCTCGTGACCCGACCGGCACCCGAGGTGACGGGCGAGGCGGACGCACGCCGTGCCTCCCGTCCGGACGGTCGGTCCACCGCGTCGGCCGAGGGCGGTAGCCTGGTGCGCGTGAAGACGTTCGACGACCTGTTCCAGGAGCTCAGCGAGAAGGCGCGCACGCGCCCCGAGGGCTCCGGCACCGTCGCCGAACTGGACGCCGGCGTGCACCAGATCGGCAAGAAGATCGTGGAAGAGGCAGCCGAGGTCTGGATGGCGGCCGAGTACGAGGGCGACGAGCGCACCTCGGAGGAGATCTCGCAGCTCGTGTACCACCTGCAGGTGCTCATGGTCGCCAAGGGGCTCACCCCGGCGGACGTCTGGCGACATCTCTGATCCGCTGATCAGCCGCCGGCCCCTCCACCAGAAAGCAGACCCCTGATGCTCCGCATCGCCGTGCCCAACAAGGGCTCCCTCTCCGAGACCGCCTCCGACATGCTGCGCGAGGCCGGGTACGCCGGCCGCCGCGACCCGAAGGCGCTCCACCTGCTCGACGAGCGCAACGGCGTCGAGTTCTTCTTCCTCCGCCCGCGCGACATCGCCACCTACGTCGGTTCCGGCGCGCTCGACGTCGGGATCACGGGCCGCGACCTGCTGCTCGACTCCGGCTCCGCGGCGCACGAGGTGGACGCGCTCGGCTTCGCCGACTCGACCTTCCGGTTCGCCGGGACGCCCGGCCGGTTCAGCACGCTGCAGGACCTCGACGGTGTGCGGGTGGCGACGAGCTACCCCGGCCTCGTCGGTGAGTTCCTCGCGAAGCACGGCGTCACCGCGACGCTCGTGAAGCTCGACGGTGCTGTGGAGAGCGCCGTGCGCCTCGGCGTCGCCGACGCGGTGGCCGACGTGGTGTCGACCGGCAGCACGCTCCGCGCCGCCGGGCTCGAGATCTTCGGGCCGGTCATCCTCGAGTCGACCGCGCTGCTCATCTCCACCGACGAGACGATCCCCGGCATCGACGTCCTGCGTCGGCGCCTGCAGGGCGTCCTCGTCGCCCGCGGGTACGTGATGCTCGACTACGACATCCCCACCGGGCTCCTGGAACAGGCCACCGCGGTCGCCTCCGGCATCGAGTCGCCCACCGTCTCGCCGCTGCACGGTCGCGACTGGTCGGCCGTCCGCGTGATGATCCCGCGCGACGACGCCAACCTCATCATGGACGCGCTGTACGACCTCGGCGCCCGCGCCATCCTCGTCAGCCCGATCCACGCCGCGCGGCTGTGAGCGGGGTCTCCGTCCGGGTCATCCCGTGCCTGGACGTCAAGGGCGGCCGGGTCGTCAAGGGCGTCAACTTCCTCGACCTGCAGGACGCCGGTGACCCGGTCGAGCTCGCCGCGCGCTACTACGAGCAGGGCGCCGACGAGCTGACCTTCCTCGACGTGGGCGCAACGGTCGAGAACCGCGCGACGATGTACGACACCGTGACGCGGACCGCCGAGCAGGTCTTCATCCCGCTGACGGTCGGCGGCGGCGTCCGGAGCGTCGACGACGTGTCCCGGCTGCAGCAGTGCGGTGCCGACAAGATCGGCGTCAACAGCGCCGCGATCGCGCGCCCGGCACTCGTCGGCGAGATCGCCGACCGGTTCGGCGCGCAGGCCGTCGTGCTGTCCCTGGACGTCAAGCGGTCGGACCGCATGCCGTCCGGCTTCGTCGTCACGACCCACGGCGGACGGACCGAGTCCGACCTCGACGCCCTCGCCTGGGCGCGCGAGGCCGTCGAACGCGGCGCGGGGGAGCTCCTCGTGAACTCGATCGACGCGGACGGCACGAAGAACGGGTTCGACCTCGAGCTCGTCGCCGCGGTGCGCGCGATCGCCACGGTGCCGGTCATCGCTTCGGGAGGCGCGGGTCGGCTCGAGCACTTCGCCCCCGCGATCGACGCGGGTGCGGACGCCGTCCTCGCCGCCAGCGTCTTCCACCGTGGCGAGATGACCATCGGCGACGTGAAGGCCGCGCTGGGCGCGACCGGGCACGCCGTCCGCTGACCCGCCGCCGTAGGCTAGGAGTCTCATGACCGACAGCACCAGCACCAGCACGGACGCGGTCCTCGACCGCGCACGGTTCGGTGCGGACGGGCTGCTCCCCGTCGTCGTGCAAGAGGAGTCGTCGAAGGACGTCCTCATGCTCGGCTACATGGACCGGGAAGCCCTCCGCCGCACCCTCACCGAGGGACGGGTGACCTTCTGGTCGCGCTCCCGCAAGGAGTACTGGCGCAAGGGCGACACCTCGGGGCACGCGCAGTACGTGCGCGGCGCCGCGCTCGACTGCGACGCGGACACCCTGCTCGTCACGGTCGAGCAGGTCGGTGCGGCCTGCCACACCGGTGCCCACCGCTGCTTCGACGTCGACCCGCTCGACCCCGTGACGGCGTCCGCGCCCGCCGGCGGCGTGTCGGCACCCGCCGACGGCGACGCCGCTCCCGCCGACGGCACGTCCGCTCCCGCCGGTGGGGCCGTGGAGGCGACCCGATGACGACCGCGACGCTCTCCGACACGCCGCACACGACCTCCCGTCCGGAGTTCGACGGCCTGCTGGACGGCCACCGCGTCGTCCCGGTCGTCCGTGCCCTCTACGCCGACAGCGAGACGCCGGTCGGCGTCTACCGCAAGCTCGCGGACGGCCGGCCCGGCACCTTCCTGCTCGAGTCGGCCGGGCAGGGCGGCCTCTGGTCGCGCTGGTCGTTCGTCGGCGTGCGCAGCTTCGGGGTGCTCACCCAGGACGACGACCGCGCGGCCTGGATCGACACCGGCATCCCGGCTTCCCGCGCGGTGGACTCGCTCGACGGCGAGCCGCTCGAGGTGCTCGCGCGCCTGCACGAGCGCTGGGCGACCCCGCGCATCCCCGGCACGCCGCCGCTCGTCGGCGGCACCGTCGGGTTCATCGGCTGGGAGGCCGTGCGCCAGCTCGAGCACCTGCCGAACGTGCCGCCGGCCGACTTCGACGTGCCGGGGCAGGCCCTCGCGTTCGTGTCCGAGCTCGCCGCGCTCGACCACCGCACCGGGCTCGTCCTGCTCGTCGCCAGCGTGCTGAACGACGGGGCCGACGACGCCGACACCATGTGGGCGGACGCGCAGGCCCGGCTCGACCGCATGCAGGGTGACCTCGTCCGGCCCTCGGTCGCGACGGTCGCCGAGGCGTTCGACATCGCCGAGCCGACCCCGACGCACCGCTCCACCCCCGAGGACTACATGGCCGCGGTCGAGCGGTCGAAGGGCTTCATCCGCGACGGCGACGTCTTCCAGGTCGTCATCTCGCAGCGGTTCGACCACGAGGTCACCGCGGACCCGCTCGACGTCTACCGCGTGCTGCGGACGCTCAACCCGAGCCCGTACATGTACTTCCTGTCGCTCGCGGACACCGCCGACGAGCGGTTCTGGATCGTCGGCGCATCACCAGAGGCCCTCGTGAAGGTGCAGGCCGGTCGTGCCATCACCCACCCGATCGCCGGGTCGCGTCCGCGCGGTGCGACGCCCGAGTCGGACGTCCGCCTCGGCGAGGAACTGCTCGAGGATCCCAAGGAGCGCGCCGAGCACCTGATGCTCGTCGACCTCGCGCGGAACGACCTGCAGAAGGTCTGCGAGCCCGGCACGGTCGCCGTGACCGAGTTCATGACGGTGGAGCGGTTCAGCCACATCATGCACCTGGTGTCGAGCGTCGAGGGTGCCGTGCGACCGGATGCGTCGGCGATCGACGTGTTCCGCGCGACGTTCCCGGCCGGCACCCTGTCCGGGGCGCCGAAGCCGCGGGCGCTGGAGATCATCGACGAGCTCGAGCCCGCCACGCGCGGCGCGTACGCCGGGGTCGTCGGGTACTTCGACTTCGCCGGCGACGCCGACCTCGCGATCGCGATCCGCAGCGCGCTCATCAAGGACGGCGTGGCACGGGTGCAGGCCGGGGCCGGGCTCGTGGCCGACTCCGACCCGGAGACCGAGCACATCGAGGCCGTGAACAAGGCCGCCGCGCCGCTGCGTGCCATCGCGACCGCGAACCGGATGCGCGGGGTGCACTCGTGAGGGCGCGGCGCTCCCGGCCGCTCGTCGTCGTCGCCGGCCTCGCCGTGGCCGGCATCATCATGCTCTCGTGGACCCAGACGTGGTTCACCGTGCACCTGCACCCGGGTGCCGCCGTCGCCGCGAAGGTCGACGCCGACGGTGCCGCGGCGGTGCCGCAGTACACCGCCCTGGCGATCGCCAGCCTCGCGCTCTTCCTCGCGATGACCATCGCCGGACGCGTCGTCCGGATCGTGCTGGCCGCCGTCGAGATCCTGCTCGGCGCCGGTGTCGTGGTGTCCGGGATCACCGCGCTGGCCGACCCGGTCGCCGCGGCGAAGGGTGCCGTGGGCGAGGTCGCCGGCGTGGCCGACCTGTCCGCCGTGCGCCGTGTCGTGTCGACCGTCGACGTGTCGGCGTGGCCGGCCGTCGGCATCGCGGGCGGCGTGCTCGCGGTGCTCCTCGGCGTCGTGGTGATGGTCGTGCAGCGGTCCTGGCCGGGACCGAGCCGCAAGTACGGCGCCGCGACCGCCGGAGCCGCGGCCGACGCGCGTGCCGCAGCACCCGTCGAACGGGACGCGGTCGTGGACTGGGACGACCTGAGCGCCGGTGTCGACCCGACGTCGGAACCGGTCGCCGGGCCGGACGACACGGCCGGGGCAGCAGCGGACGACACGGTAGGATCGAGGGGACGCCGGTCGAACGACGGCGCCGAAGCAGAACGAGGAGCACCGTGAGCAACACTGAGCCCGCAGAACTCGGCGAAGGCCACTCGCCGGCAGCCTGGACCGCCGTCGTGATCATGTTGATCGGATTCGCGGCCGGCACGCTGTTCTTCTGGTTCGACCAGCCGTGGGGCGTCTGGGCCTCCGCCGGCGTGGTGCTCATCGGCCTCATCGTCGGTGGCGTCATGAAGAAGGCGGGCTACGGCGTCGACGGTCCGAAGTTCGTCCCCAAGCACCACGCGGAGTAGGTCCGGCATGCCGAACGTGCTCGAGACCCTCGTCGCGGGCGCGCTCGAGGACGCCGCGGCCCGTCGCGTCGACCGTCCCTACTCGGACGTCGAACGTGACCTGGACCGCGTCGCGTCCCCGCTCGACGCCCTCGCGTTCCTGGCGCCCGGTGACCGGGTGAAGATCCTCGCCGAGGTCAAGCGCGCCAGCCCGTCCCGCGGGTCCATGGCCACCATCGAGGACCCCGCTGCCCTCGCCGCCGACTACGAACGCGGCGGCGCGTCGACCATCAGCGTGCTGACCGAGGGGCGCAAGTTCCTCGGCTCCCTCGCCGACCTCGAAGCGGTCAAGGCCCGCGTGGGCGTCCCCGTCCTCCGCAAGGACTTCATCGCCGATCCCTACCAGGTGATCGAGGCGCGAGCCGCCGGAGCGGACGTCGTGCTCCTGATCGTCGCGGCGCTCGAGCAGCAGCAGCTGGTCGAACTCCACACCCTGGCCGAGGAGCTCGGCATGCGGGTCCTGGTCGAGGCGCACTCGGCGGACGAGGTCGCACGCGGCCTGGACGCGGGCGCCCGGATCCTCGGGGTGAACGCCCGCGACCTCACCGACTTCTCGCTCGACCGCGACCTGTTCGGCTCGCTCGCCGACCGCATCCCCGACGGGGTCGTGCGCGTCGCCGAGTCCGCGGTCGCCGGCCCCGCCGACGTGGCGCACTACCGCGCCGCCGGAGCCGACGTCGTCCTCGTGGGGGAGGCGCTCGTGACGGGCGACGACCCCGCCGCCACACTCGCGTCGTTCATCCGAGCCGCCGACCGCGACTGACGACGACGACCGTCCCCGCCCGGCACTGCCGAGCACCCCGCCCGGCACCGCCGGGCATCCCGCCCGGTTCGCCGGGCACCCCGCCCGGTTCGCCGGGCCCGTCCCAGCCCGGTTCGCCGGGCGTGTCCCGGGAGACCCATCGTGACCTCACTCCGCGACCTGCACGGACCGTACTTCGGCGACTTCGGCGGGCGGTTCGTCCCCGAGTCGCTCGTCCTCGCGCTCGACGAACTCGAAGCGGCGTTCCGCGACGCCTGGGCGGACCCGGCGTTCCGGAAGGAACTCGACGACCTCCAGCGCGACTACACCGGACGTCCGTCGATCATCACCGAGGTGCCCCGGTTCGCCAAGCACGCCGGCGGTGCCCGGGTCATCCTCAAGCGTGAGGACCTCAACCACACCGGCTCGCACAAGATCAACAACGTGCTCGGGCAGGCGCTCGTGGCGAAGCGGCTCGGCAAGACGCGCCTCATCGCCGAGACCGGCGCCGGCCAGCACGGGGTCGCGACGGCCACCGCGGCGGCGCTGTTCGGGATGGACTGCGTCGTGTACATGGGCGCCGTCGACACCGAGCGACAGGCGCTGAACGTCGCCCGCATGCGACTGCTCGGCGCCGAGGTGGTCCCGGTCGAGACCGGCTCGCGCACCCTGAAGGACGCCATCAACGACGCGCTGCGCGACTGGGTCGCGAACGTCGACTCGACGCACTACCTGCTCGGGACCGTCGCCGGGCCGCACCCGTTCCCCGAGATGGTGCGCGAGTTCCACAAGGTGATCGGCGAAGAGGCACGGCAGCAGGTCCTCGACCTCGTCGGCCGCCTGCCCGACGCCGTCGCCGCGTGCGTCGGCGGCGGCTCGAACGCGATGGGGATCTTCGAGGCCTTCCTCGACGACGAGTCCGTGGCGCTGCACGGCTTCGAGGCCGGTGGCGAGGGTGTCGAGACCGGTCGGCACGCCGCCAGCATCACGCTCGGCCGCGAGGGTGTCCTGCAGGGCACGAAGTCCTACCTCATGCAGGACGAGGACGGCCAGACGATCGAGAGCCACAGCATCTCCGCCGGGCTCGACTACCCGAGCGTCGGACCCGAGCACGCCTACCTGGCCTCGATCGGGCGGGCGAAGTACTCGCCGATCACCGACACCGAGGCGATGGAGGCGTTCCGGCTGCTCAGCCAGACCGAGGGCATCATCCCGGCGATCGAGTCGTCGCACGCCCTCGCCGGCGCGATGCAGCTCGGCAAGGAGCTCGGCCCCGAGGGCGTCATCCTCGTGAACCTGTCCGGCCGGGGTGACAAGGACGTCGCGTCCGCCAGTCGCTACTTCGGCATCCTCGACGAGAACGCGGTGCAGCTGTGACCAGGACCAAGACCGTCGCGACGACGATCGACACCGCCAACGCCGAACGCGCCGGAGCCGTCGTCGGCTACCTGCCGGCCGGCTACCCCGACCAGCAGACGAGCGTCGCCGCCGCCGTGGCCCTGGCCGAGAACGGCGTCGACGTCATCGAGCTCGGGCTGCCGTACTCCGACCCGGTGATGGACGGTCCGGTCATCCAGCGGGCGGCGGAGGAGAGCCTCGCCGGCGGCTTCCGCGTGGCGCAGGTGTTCGATGCCGTGCACCAGATCACCGAACGTGCCGACGTGCCCGTCCTCGTGATGACCTACTGGAACCCGGTGCTCCGGTACGGCGTGGAGCGGTTCGCCGACGACCTCGTCGCCTCCGGTGCCTCCGGGCTCATCACCCCGGACCTCATCCCCGACGAGGGCCGCTCCTGGATCGACGCGTCCGAGCGCACCGGCCTCGACCGCGTGTTCCTCGCCGCGCCGTCCTCGACCGACCACCGGATGCGGCAGGCCGTCGAGGCGAGCCGCGGGTTCGTCTACGCCGTGTCGACGATGGGCGTGACCGGCGCCCGCGTCGGCGTCGACGTCGCCGCCCGCACCGTCGTGTCCCGGCTCCGCGAGGCCGGCGTCGACCGCACCTGCGTCGGCCTCGGCATCTCGACGGCGGAGCAGGTCCGCGAGGTCCTCGAGTACGCCGACGGCGCGATCATCGGGTCCGCCTTCGTGCGGGCCCTCGCCGACCTCGGGGTGCAGGGCGTCGCCGACCGGGCGGCCGACCTCACCTCCGGCGCGACGCGCCGCTGACCGTCCAGGAGGCGCGGTGCCGGCCGTCCCGTCGGCCCACCCGCACCGCGGCGCGGGGACCTGACGTGTCCGGCTCGCACCGCGCCTCCCGACGGTCACAGTTTCCACAGGACCGCTCCCTCGGTTCCTGCCGCACGCACGTCCCGCGCTACAGTGAGCGGGGCCGACGGCACGTCGGTACCGCGCCCAGCCAGCACCGAAAGGCGACAGCACCTCCATGCCCCTCCTGAGCATCCCGAGCCCGAGCACCGCGTGGCAGTACTTCGACCTGACCGCCTGGCTGCGCGACGTGTTCGGCTGGTCGCTGCCGCTCGACTTCCGCATCCACGCGTACGCGATCTGCATCCTGCTCGGCATCGTCGCCGCCGTGGTCCTCGCGAACCGCCGGCTCAACGCGCGCGGCGTCGAACGCTGGATCATCATCGACATCGCGATCTGGGCGGTCCCGGCCGGCATCATCGGCGGACGGCTGTTCCACGTGTTCACGCACGTCAGCGACTACTTCGGCCCCGGGCGTGACCCGCTCTCCTTCCTCTACGTCTGGGAAGGCGGGCTCGCCATCTTCGGTGCGCTCATCCTCGGGTCGGTCGGCGCCTGGATCGGCTGCCGCCAGGTCGGGCTCCGCTTCACCGCCTTCATCGACGCCGTCGTCCCGGGCGTGCTGCTCGCCCAGGCGTTCGGGCGGCTCGGCAACTACTTCAACCACGAGCTGTTCGGCATGCCGACCAGCCTGCCCTGGGGGCTCCAGATCGAGTCGTCGAACGCGGCGTTCCCGAAGGGGCTGCCCGAGGGCACGCTGTTCCACCCGACGTTCCTCTACGAGATCATCTGGAACGTCGTCGGCGTCGTCGTCATCCTCCTGCTCGACAAGAAGTTCCGTCTGCAGTGGGGCAAGGTCCTGTCGCTCTACCTCATCTGGTACGGCATCGGCCGTTCGGTGCTCGAGTCCATCCGCGTCGACACGAGCGAGACGTTCTTCGGCATCCGGACGAACGTGTGGATGTCCTTCGCGGCGATCCTGCTCGGCATCATCATCTTCCTCGTGCAGTCGCGGCGGCACCTCGGCCAGGAGCCGAGCCCGTACCTGCCCGGTCGCGAGCCGCGCGCGAAGTCCGGGGTAGACTCGGACGACACCTGGTCGGAGCACGACGACGACGCTCCGGCGGCCGTCACCGAATCCGATCCGGTCACCAGCAGCACCGCTGGCCGCGCGTAGGAAGCACCCCTCCTGCGTGACCGATCCCGGATCGGTACCGCGTGCCAGCAGCACCACCCCGGACCCGCCACGAGCTGGTCCGACTCCTCGCACGCCGCCAGGGCAACTCACTGTCGGCGGGCACGGGCACCAGTCCCGCCCACTGCGGGCGGAACGCACCACCGGGCCACCGCTGTCCCTGTTCCACTTCCTCGTGAGGACGGTTCCCCATGGCGCTCCAGCCACCCCAGTCCCCGGCGGCACTCCAGCCGCCGCACCGTCGGTTCTCCGCGATCCCGGACGCCGCCGGCATGTACGACCCGGCGAACGAGAAGGACGCGTGCGGCCTGGCCATGGTCGCCACGCTCCGCGGCACCGCGGGGCACGACATCGTCGACGCCGCCCTCGGTGCGCTGCGCAACCTCGAACACCGCGGTGCGGTGGGTTCGGACGCCGGGACCGGTGACGGCGCGGGCATCCTCTGCCAGGTGCCGGACGACTTCTTCCGTGCCGTGGCGCCGTTCGAGCTGCCGGCCGCGGGGGAGTACGCGGTGGGGACCGCCTACCTGCCGGTCGACGAGGACGACCGTCACGCGGCGAAGGGCGCCGTGGAGCGCCTGGCCCGTGAAGAGGGCCTGCGTGTCATCGGCTGGCGCGAGGTGCCCGTCCGTCCCGAGGTGCTCGGCACCCTGGCACGTGCAGCGATGCCCGCGTTCGAGCAGCTCTTCGTCGCCTCGATCCGCCACGACGTGCACGGCGCGTCCTGGAGCGGTGTCGCGCTCGACCGTCAGGCCTTCCGCCTCCGCAAGCGTGCCGAGCACGACAGCGAGGTGTACTTCATGTCGCTGTCGAGCCGGACCATGGTCTACAAGGGCATGGTCACGACGCTCCAGCTCGAGCCGTTCTACCCGGACCTCAGCGACGACCGCTTCGCGTCGAAGCTCGCCATCGTGCACTCCCGGTACTCGACGAACACGTTCCCGTCGTGGCCGCTCGCCCAGCCGTTCCGGACACTCGCGCACAACGGTGAGATCAACACCGTCCGCGGCAACCGGAACTGGATGCGGGCCCGCCAGTCCCAGCTCCAGAGCGAGCTCCTCGGGGACATGGCACCGCTGCTGCCGATCGTCAGCCCCGGTGCGAGCGACTCGGCGTCCTTCGACGAGGTGCTCGAGCTCCTGACGCTCACCGGCCGGTCGCTGCCGCACGCGGTCTCGATGATGGTGCCGGAAGCGTGGGAGAACCAGACGGAGATGGACCCCGAGCTCCGCGCGTTCTACGAGTACCACTCGATGCTCATGGAGCCGTGGGACGGACCCGCCGCCATCACGTTCACGGACGGCACGCTCGTCGGCGCGACGCTCGACCGCAACGGCCTGCGTCCCGGCCGCTTCCTCGTGACCGACGACGGCCTCATCGTGATGGGGTCCGAGACCGGTGTCATCGACGTGCCCGCCGACAAGGTGGTCCGCAAGGGCCGTCTGCGTCCCGGCCGGATGTTCCTCGTCGACACCGAGGCGGGCCGCATCATCGAGGACGACGAGGTCAAGCGCGAGCTGGCGACCTCCGGCCCCTGGGGAGAGTGGCTCGACGGCGGGCGGATCAACCTCGCCGACCTGCCCGACCGCGAGCACATCGTGCACACGCCGGCGTCCGTGACCCGTCGTCAGCGCGCCTTCGGCTACACCGAGGAAGAGGTCCGCATCCTGCTGCGTCCGATGGCGCAGACCGGGGCGGAGCCGCTCGGTGCGATGGGGTCGGACACGCCGATCGCGGTGCTGTCCCAGCGCCCCCGCCTGCTCTTCGACTACTTCACGCAGCAGTTCGCGCAGGTGACGAACCCGCCGCTCGACTCGATCCGCGAGCAGGTCATCACCTCGATGGGCATGGGCCTCGGGCCGGAGCGCAACCTGCTCACCGCCGGTCCCGAGCACGCGAAGCAGATCACGCTCGACTTCCCGGTGATCGACAACGACGAGCTCGCGAAGATCCAGCACTTCGAGACCGAGTCCGGTCGGCACCTGACCGTCACGATCAAGGGCCTGTACCGCGTCGACGCCGGCAAGAAGGCCATGCAGAAGCGCATCGCCGCCGTCTGCGACGAGGTCGACGCCGCGATCGAGTCGGGCAAGCAGTTCATCGTGCTGTCCGACCGCGACGGCAACGCCGAGCAGGCCCCGGTTCCGAGCCTGCTGCTGCTCGCCGCGGTCCACCACCACCTCATCCGCACCGAGCAGCGCATGAAGGTCGGGCTCATCGTCGAGGCCGGCGACGTGCGCGAGGTCCACCACGTCGCGACCCTCATCGGCTACGGCGCCTCGGCGATCAACCCGTACCTGGCGATGGAGACCTGCGAGATCCTGGTCCGTCAGGGCATGATCACCGGCATCACCCCGGAGCAGGCCGTCAAGAACGTGATCAAGGCGCTCGGCAAGGGCGTCCTGAAGATCATGTCGAAGATGGGCATCTCGACGGTGTCGAGCTACGCCGGAGCGCAGGCATTCGAGGCCGTCGGGCTCAGCCAGGAGTTCGTCGACCGGTACTTCACGGGGACGTCCTCGATCCTCGGCGGTGTCGGCATCGAGGTCATCGCCAAGGAGAACGCCGAGCGGCACGCCCAGGCGTACCCGCAGGACGGCGCGGTGCTCTCCCACGAGCGCCTGCAGACCGGCGGCGAGTACCAGTGGCGTCGCGAAGGCCCGCCGCACCTCTTCAACCCGGACACGGTCTTCCGGCTGCAGCACGCCACGCGCTCGCGCCGGTACGACATCTTCCGCGAGTACTCGCAGGCCGTCGACGACCAGTCCGAGCAGCTCATGACCCTCCGCGGCCTGTTCCGGTTCGCGCAGGGCGCCCGCAAGCCGGTCCCGCTCGACGAGGTCGAGCCGATCGAGTCGATCGTCAAGCGGTTCAACACCGGTGCGATGTCCTACGGGTCGATCTCGAAGGAAGCGCACGAGACCCTCGCGATCGCGATGAACCGGCTGGGCGGTCGGTCCAACACGGGTGAGGGCGGCGAGGACGTCGACCGCCTGCTCGACCCCGAGCGTCGCAGCGCGATCAAGCAGGTCGCGTCCGGGCGCTTCGGCGTCACGAGCATGTACCTGACGCACGCGACCGACATCCAGCTGAAGATGGCGCAGGGTGCGAAGCCGGGCGAGGGCGGGCAGCTGCCCCCGACCAAGGTCTACCCGTGGGTGGCCCGCACCCGGCACGCGACCGCCGGTGTCGGCCTGATCTCGCCACCGCCGCACCACGACATCTACTCGATCGAGGACCTCAAGCAGCTGATCTTCGACGTGAAGCGGGCGAACCCGTCCGCACGCGTCCACGTGAAGCTCGTCAGCCAGTCGGGCATCGGCGCCGTCGCCGCCGGTGTCACGAAGGCCCTCGCCGACGTCGTCCTTGTCTCCGGGCACGACGGTGGTACGGGCGCGTCGCCGCTGAACTCGCTCAAGCACGCCGGCACCCCGTGGGAGATCGGCCTCGCCGAGACGCAGCAGACGCTCATGCTGAACGGCATGCGCGACCGCGTCGTCGTGCAGGTGGACGGGCAGATGAAGACCGGCCGTGACGTCGTCGTGGCCGCGCTGCTCGGCGCCGAGGAGTACGGCTTCGCGACCGCGCCGCTCGTGGTCGAGGGCTGCATCCTCATGCGGGTCTGCCACCTGGACACCTGCCCGGTGGGCGTCGCGACCCAGAACCCGGAGCTCCGCAAGCGGTTCAGCGGCAAGCCCGAGTTCGTCGTGAACTTCTTCGAGTTCATCGCCCAAGAGGTGCGCGAGCTCCTCGCCGAGCTCGGCTTCCGGTCCCTCGAAGAGGCCATCGGGCACGCCGACGCCCTCGACGTCGACCGCGCGGTGGAGCACTGGAAGGCCGCCGGCCTCGACCTCGAGCCCGTCCTCAAGGGGCCGCACTTCGACGCCGACGAGCCCCGTCGGCACCTGCGCGACCAGGACCACGAGCTCGAGCAGCACTTCGACGTGCAGCTCATCCAGCAGACGTCCGACGTGCTCGAGCACGGCGGGACGATCGCGCTCGACCTGCCGATCCGGAACACCGAGCGCGCGGTCGGCACCATGCTCGGGCACGAGGTCACGCTGCGGCACGGCGAGAACGGACTCCCATCGGGCTCGATCGACGTGACGCTGCGCGGGTCCGCCGGACAGTCGCTCGGTGCGTTCCTGCCCGCCGGGATCACGCTCCGGCTCGTCGGCGACAGCAACGACTACGTCGGCAAGGGGCTGTCCGGCGGCGAGATCGTCGTGCGTCCCGACGCCGGCAGCGGGTTCGACCCCGCGCAGAACGTCATCGCCGGCAACGTCATCGGCTACGGCGCCACCCAAGGCAGCATGTTCATCCGCGGCATCGTGGGTGAGCGGTTCCTGGTGCGCAACTCCGGTGCCACCGCGGTCGTCGAGGGGGTGGGGGACCACGCGCTCGAGTACATGACCGGTGGGCTCGCGCTCATCCTGGGCGAGACCGGCCGGAACCTCGGTGCCGGCATGTCCGGCGGGACCGCGTACGTCCGTGGACTCCGCGACGAGCACGTGAACACCGACGCACTCGCGTCCGGCGAGCTCCGGCTCGATCCGCTCGACAGCGCCGACGTCGAGATCGTGAACGACCTGCTCGCCCGGCACGCCGCCGAGACCGGGTCGACCCTCGCGAGCGAACTGCTCGAGGCCGGTGACCTGAGCGACTTCGTCAAGGTGCTGCCGCGGGACTACGCGGCCGTGCTCGAGACCCGACAACAGGCCGTCGACGAGGGGCTCGACCCCGACGGCGACGTGGTGTGGAACCGCATTCTGGAGGTGACCGGTGGCTGACCCGAAGGGCTTCCTCAAGGTGCAGGAGCGCGAGCTCCCCGCCCGACGACCCGTGCCCGTGCGACTCATGGACTGGAAAGAGGTCTACGAGCAGCAGGAGTCCGGCGCGCTCAAGCGGCAGGCCGGACGCTGCATGGACTGCGGCGTCCCGTTCTGCCACCAGGGGTGCCCGCTCGGCAACCTCATCCCCGAGTGGAACGACCTCACCTGGCGCGGCGAGGGCCGACAGGCGATCGAGCGGCTGCACGCGACGAACAACTTCCCGGAGTTCACGGGGCGGCTCTGCCCGGCACCGTGCGAGGCGTCCTGCGTGCTCGGCATCAACCAGCCCCCGGTGACGATCAAGCAGGTCGAGGTCTCGATCATCGACGAGGCGTTCCAGAACGGCTGGGTCACACCGCACCCGCCGGAGCGCCTGACCGGCAAGACGGTCGCGGTCGTCGGGTCCGGCCCCGCCGGCCTCGCCGCCGCCCAGCAGCTGACGCGCGCCGGCCACACCGTCGCGGTCTACGAGCGTGACGACCGGATCGGTGGTCTGCTCCGCTACGGCATCCCGGACTTCAAGATGGAGAAGCGCCAGATCGACATGCGCCTCGCCCAGATGCAGGCCGAGGGCACCCGCTTCCGCGCGGGTGTCGAGATCGGGCGCGACATCACGTGGGACGACCTGAAGTCCCGCTACGACGCGGTCGTCGTCGCGACCGGCGCCACGGTGCCGCGCGACCTGCCGATCCCCGGGCGCGACCTGGCGGGTGTGCACTTCGCCATGGACTACCTCGTGCAGCAGAACAAGGCGAACGCCGGCACGACCGTGGACAACCAGGTCACCGCCGAGGGCAAGCACGTCGTCGTCATCGGTGGCGGCGACACCGGAGCCGACTGCATCGGCACCGCGCACCGGCAGGGCGCGCTGAGCGTGACGAACCTGGCGATCGGGAAGCAGCCGCCGCTGGAGCGTCCGTCCGACCAGCCGTGGCCGATGTTCCCGACCGTGTTCGAGGTCACCAGCGCCCACGAGGAGGGCGGTGAGCGGCACTACCTCGCGTCCACCGTCGAGTTCCTCGCGAACGAGGCCGGCGAGGTCCGGGCGCTCCGCGTCGCCGAGACCGAGTACCTGGACGGCCGTCGTGTCCCGAAGTCCGGCACCGAGCGCGAGATCCCCGCTGACCTCGTCCTCGTCGCGATGGGCTTCACCGGTCCCGAGACCGACACGCTCGAGCCGCAGCTCGGGCTGCCGGTGACGGCGTCCGGCGCCGTGGCGCGCCAGGCCGACTACACCACGAACGAGCCGGGCGTCTTCGTCGCCGGTGACGCCGGCCGTGGGCAGTCGCTCATCGTGTGGGCGATCGCCGAGGGCCGCGCCGCCGCCGCGAAGGTGGACGAGTACCTCGAGGGCTCGACGATCCTGCCGGCCCCCGTCAAGGCCACCGACCGTGCCATCTCCGTCTGACGTGGGCGCGCACGTGATGCTCACCCACTCGTGAGCGACCGGCCACCAGCACTCGATAGGGTGCTGGTGGCCTCGCTTCGTTCCGCGCGGCCCCACAGCGCGGAGCCCCAAGCACCATCCACCACCACGAAGGAATCCATTGAGACGCGCAAAGATCGTTTCGACGCTCGGACCGGCTACGTCGGAGTACGAGACCGTCAAGGAGATCATCGAAGCGGGCGTCGACGTCGCCCGCCTCAACCTCAGCCACGGTGACTACAGCGTCCACGAGGCCAACTACGAGAACGTCCGTCGCGCCGCCGAGGAGCTCGGCAAGCCCGTCGCGATCCTCGTCGACCTGCAGGGTCCGAAGATCCGCCTCGCGAAGTTCGCCGACGGCCCGCACGACCTCGCGGTCGGCGACGTGTTCACCATCACCACCGAGGACGTCCCCGGCTCGAAGGAGATCTGCGGCACGACGTTCAAGGGCCTCCCGCAGGACGTCAAGCCCGGCGACCCGCTGCTCATCGACGACGGCCGTGTCCGCCTCCGCGTGCTCGACACCGACGGCGTGCGCGTCCGCACCGAGGTCGTCGTCGGCGGCACGGTGTCGAACAACAAGGGCATCAACCTGCCCGGCGTCGCCGTGAACGTCCCCGCGCTCAGCGAGAAGGACGAGGCGGACCTCCGTTGGGGCATCCGTCAGGGCGCCGACCTCATCGCGCTGTCGTTCGTGCGGAACGCCGCCGACGTCCAGCGCGCGCACGAGATCATGGACGAAGAGGGCAAGCGCCTCCCCGTCATCGCGAAGATCGAGAAGCCGCAGGCGGTCGAGGCGCTCGAGGAGATCATCGACGCCTTCGACAGCATCATGGTCGCCCGCGGTGACCTCGGTGTCGAACTCCCGCTCGAGGCGGTCCCGATCGTGCAGAAGCGTGCCGTCGAGCTCGCCCGCCGCATGGCGAAGCCCGTCATCGTCGCGACGCAGATGCTCGAGTCGATGATCTCGTCCCCGATCCCGACCCGCGCCGAGACCTCCGACGTCGCGAACGCCGTGCTCGACGGCGCGGACGCCGTCATGCTGTCCGGCGAGACCAGCGTCGGCGAGTACCCGGTGCAGACCGTCCGGACCATGGCGCGCATCGTCGAGTCCACCGAGGACCACGGCCTCGAGCGCATCGCGCCGCTCGGCACGAAGCCGCGCACCCTCGGCGGCGCGATCACGCTCGCCGCGGTCGAGATCGCCGAGTTCACCGAGGCCTCGTACCTCTGCGTGTTCACCGAGTCCGGCGACTCGGCCCGCCGCATGTCGCGTCTGCGTCACGGTCTGCCGATCATCGCCTTCACCCCGAACGAGGCGACCCGTCGCCGCATGGCGCTCACCTGGGGCGTCCGTTCGTTCCTCGTCGAGCGCAAGACCCACACCGACGAGCTCTTCTCGCAGGTGGACGACGTCCTCCTCGAGAACGGTCTCGCCGCGCCCGGCGACCGTGTCATCGTGACGGCCGGTTCGCCTCCCGGCATCGAGGGGTCGACGAACGACCTGCGCGTCCACCGCGTGGGCGACGCCCACGCCGAGGCAGCTCCGGCCTACGTGCGCGACTGACGTCCGTCGCGTCCCGACAGGGCGCGGACGGGAGGCACGGTGCGGCGACGCACGCAGCCTCCGGTCCGCGCCCTGTCGCGTCCCGCCCCGCGGCCGCCGCGACCACGCGGCTCCGTGAGCGGGCAAGATGGCCGGTGTGAGCCTCCAGTCCCGACCCACCGCCCAGCGCACCGACGTCCGACGCTGGCGCCGGTACCTGGCCGACGAGCGGGCGGAAGCCGCCGTCTACCGCAACCTCGCCGCCAGGCGCGACGGCGAGGAGCGCGAGATCCTGTCCGCCCTGGCCGAGGCCGAGGGGCGGCACGAGCAGCACTGGCTCGACCTGCTCGGTGACGACGTGGGCCGCCCGCAGCGCGGCAGTCTCCGTACCCGCGTGCTCGCCTCGCTCGCGAAGCGGTTCGGGTCGGTGTTCGTCCTCGCCCTCATGCAGCGTGCCGAGGACCGATCGCCGTACGCCGACGACGCCGACGCCACCGCGACCATGGCGGCGGACGAGCGGATCCACGGCGAGGTCGTGCGCGGGCTCGCGAACCGCGGGCGGATGCGCCTGTCCGGCACGTTCCGCGCCGCCGTGTTCGGCGCGAACGACGGCCTCGTGTCGAACCTGGCGCTCATCATCGGTGTCAGCGCGTCCGGGGCCGACCGGCACTTCGTCCTGCTGAGCGGCATCGCCGGCCTCCTCGCCGGGGCGCTCTCGATGGGCGCGGGGGAGTACGTCTCGGTCCGGTCCCAGCGGGAGCTGCTCACCGCCTCCGCCCCGCACCCCGAGGCCGGCCGGGCCGTCGCGGACCTCGACGTCGACGCCAACGAGCTGGCCCTCGTCTACCGGGCCCGGGGGATGTCCGAGACCGAGGCGCAGCAGCACGCCGACGACGTCCTCGGCGGTGCCACGGTGACGGGGACCGCGTCGGTCGACGACCACGAGGCGATCGGCAACGGCATGAGCGCGGCGATCTCGAGCTTCTGCTTCTTCGCGTCGGGGGCGATCATCCCCGTGCTGCCGTACCTGTTCGGGCTCGAGGGGTGGGCGGCGATCGCGGTGGCGGCGGTCCTCGTCGGGATCGCGCTGCTCGGCACCGGTGCCGTCGTGGGGGTGCTCAGCGGGGCGTCGCCGCTCCGGCGGGCGCTCCGGCAGCTCGCGATCGGGTTCGGTGCCGCTGCGGTCACGTACGGGCTCGGCCTGCTGTTCGGGACGGGGAGCGCGTAACCGACCGGCGCACACGACCCCCGGACCGTGCGGGGCCTGGCGGGATGCCGTTACCGGCGGAGAGCTGCCCGGGGCGGGAGCAGCAGCAGGGCCGCGGCGCCGACGACGATCAGCGCGATCCCGGAGAAGACCATGAAGACGGTCAACGCCAGGCCCGGCGCGACGAGCACGACCACGCCACCGAGGATCGACAGCACGCCACTGACGACGGACGGGATCCGCGAGGACCCGGGGTGTCCGACGAACGCGCCCACCAGCGACGCGATCCCCTCGACGATGAAGCCGACGCCCGCGAGCACCGCGTAGACGAGGAGCGGGACGGCGGGGTCGAGCAGCGTCACGAGCCCGGCGACGCCGACGAGTCCGCCGACGATGCCGGACGTCCACCGCCACACCGCCGGGGTCCCGTGGCCGCGCACGGCGGCGAACACTCGGAGGGCACCGGCGACCACGAGGTACACGCCGAAGAGCAACGCCACCACGACGAGGGACGGCCTGGGCCAGACGATCGCGACGACGCCGAGCACGACGGCGACGATGGCGGTGACGACGACGAACACCCGGAACGTGCGGACGGCACGAGAATCCACGAGCACTCCTCCCTGTCAGGTCTGCTCGCAACGACGCTACCTCGACCGGCCGGGGTCCGTTCGGGCCGCCGGGTGCAACCGGGATGCAACCGGATGCAACCCCGACGGTCGTAGCGTTCGGGCAGGCGCGGATCCAGCGCCCCGACAGCGTCGTCGAAAGGTGTCCACCATGACCATCGCACCGTCCCCCTCCACCTACGCCGCACCCGGCGAGGAGGGCTCACTCGTCTCGTTCCGCTCCCGGTACGACCACTACATCGGCGGCGCGTACGTCCCGCCGGCCGGGGGTCAGTACTTCGAGAACCCCACACCCGTCACCGGCAAGGTCTTCACCGAGATCGCCCGCGGGGACTCCACCGACGTCGACCGGGCGGTCGAGGCCGCGTGGAAGGCCTTCCCCGCCTGGGGCCGGACGAGTGTCGCCGAACGCGCCGCGATCCTCAACCGCATCGCCGACCGGATGGAGCAGAACCTCGAGTCCCTGGCCGTCGCCGAGACGTGGGAGAACGGCAAGCCCATCCGCGAGACGATCGGCGCGGACATCCCGCTGGCCATCGACCACTTCCGCTACTTCGCCGGGGCGATCCGAGCGCAGGAGGGGTCGACGGGGGAGATCGACCACGACACCGTGGCGTACCACTTCCACGAGCCGCTCGGGGTCGTCGGCCAGATCATCCCGTGGAACTTCCCGATCCTGATGGCGGTGTGGAAGCTCGCACCCGCCCTGGCCGCGGGCAACTGCGTCGTCCTGAAGCCCGCCGAGCAGACGCCGGCGTCCATCCACGTCCTCATCGACCTGATCGGTGACCTGCTCCCCGCCGGTGTGCTCAACGTCGTGAACGGCTTCGGCATCGAGGTCGGCGCACCACTCGCGCAGCACCCGGACATCCGCAAGGTCGCGTTCACCGGCGAGACGACCACGGGCCGGTTGATCATGCAGTACGCCTCGCAGAACCTCATCCCGGTGACGCTCGAACTCGGCGGCAAGAGCCCGAACCTCTTCTTCGCCGACGTGGCCCAGGAGAAGGACGCCTTCTACGACAAGGCGCTCGAGGGGTTCGCCTTCTTCAACCTCAACCAGGGCGAGGTCTGCACGTGTCCGTCCCGAGCCCTCGTGGCGAAGGAGATCTACGACGGCTTCGTCGCCGACGGCCTCGACCGGGTCCGTGCGGTCAAGCAGGGCCACCCGCTCGACCTCGCCACGATGATCGGGGCGCAGGCGTCGAACGACCAGCTCGAGAAGATCCTGAGCTACATCGACATCGGCAAGCAGGAGGGCGCGAAGCTCCTCACCGGCGGCGAGCGGGCCGACCTCGGCGGCGAGCTGTCGGGTGGCTACTACGTCCAGCCGACCGTGTTCGAGGGCGACAACTCGATGCGGATCTTCCAGGAGGAGATCTTCGGCCCCGTCCTCGCACTGACGTCGTTCAGCGGCTACGACGACGCGATCTCGATCGCCAACGACACGCTCTACGGCCTCGGCGCCGGGGTGTGGAGCCGCGAGGCCACCACGCTCTACCGCGCCGGCCGCGACATCCAGGCGGGTCGTGTGTGGGAGAACACGTACCACCAGTACCCGGCGGGCGCGGCGTTCGGCGGCTACAAGCAGTCCGGCATCGGGCGGGAGAACCACAAGATGATGCTGGAGCACTACCAGCAGACGAAGAACCTCCTCGTGTCCTACGCCGAGGGTCCGATGGGCTTCTTCTGATGCCGCACACCGACGACCGGCCCACGACCGCCCGGGTGGCCGTGACACCGGCGGCGGCGGCGCTCCTGGGCTCCCTCGCCGCCCGGCACGGCCCGCTGATGTTCCACCAGTCGGGCGGGTGCTGCGACGGCTCCAGCCCGATGTGCTACCCGGTCGGGATGTTCACCACCGGCTCCGGCGACGTGCTCCTCGGCGCGCTCGAGGTCGACGGCATCGCGCCCGTCGAGGTCTACATGTCCCGCTCGCAGTTCGAGTACTGGAAGTACACCCACCTCACGATCGACGTCGTGGACGGTCGCGGCGCCGGGTTCTCCCTCGAGGTGCCGGAGGGCAAGCGGTTCCTCACCCGGTCCCGGATGCTCGACGAGGGCGAACTCGCGGATCTCGGCCTCGTCGGCCCTGGCCCGCGCGCGGCACCCGACGTAGGCTGACCGCACCGGTCGCGACGACGCGACGGGGACCGGACAGGAGGGCGCATGCGCGAACCGTCCGGTCTCCGTCCGCTCGTCGCCGCGTCCTGGCGTCGCTCCGCCCGCGTCGACCCGGACGCCGTGCCGACGCCCTCGCTCGGCGAGGACGAGCTCGACGCGCTCCGCCGCGCGGGCCCGCTCGGCACGGCACTGCCGGTCGTCCGTCGGCTCCTGCTCGACGACGTCCGCTCGGCCGGGTGCGTCGTCGCGGTCGCCGACGCGACGGGTCGGCTCGTCTGGGTGGACGGCGCACGGTCCGCCCGGCGCGCGGCGGAGGGCATGGGGTTCGTCCCCGGCGCCGACTGGGCCGAGGACCGAGCCGGGACGAGCGCCCCCGGGACGGCGCTCCGGCTCGGGCGCGCGGTCCAGATCCACGCCGAGGAGCACTACGCGACCGCGGTGAAGGGGTTCTCGTGCACGGCCGTCCCGCTCCGCGACGCCGCCGGCACGGTCGTCGGCGCGCTCGACATCACGGGCGACGACCGCGCGGTCGAGCGCCACACCCTCCCGCTCCTGACCGCGACGGCCGCGGCGGCCGAGGCGGAGCTCGCGCTTGCGGCCCTCTCGGCACGGACCACCCGTCCGGGACCCGTCGCGTCGGCGGAGCTCACCCTGCTCGGCGCCGACACCGCGACGCTGCACGTCGGCACGCGGTCGACCAGGCTGTCCGAGCGGCACTCGGAGATCCTGGCGGTGCTCGCAGCGAGCCCCGAAGGGCTGGCGGCCGCGGACCTCGCGGTCGCGGTCTACGGCGATGCCCGCGCCGTCCAGACGCTGCGCGCCGAGGTGGTGCGCCTCCGGCGCGTCCTCGCGCACCACGGGCTCGACGCGCGGCTCACGTCCAGGCCGTACCGCCTGCAGGGCATCCGCACCGACGTCGAGACGGTGCTGTCCGCGCTCGACCGCGGGGCGCGCCTCCAGGCTGTCGACCGCTACACGGGACCGGTCCTGCCGGGTTCCGCGTCGCCGGGTGTCGACGACCTGCGCGACCGGGTCCGGTCACGGTTCCGTGAGTCGCTCCTGCAGGACGGCGGCGTCGACGCGCTGCAGGCCTGGGCGCGCACCGCGGACGGCGCAGCCGACGAGCAGGTGCTGCTGGCGCTGCTCGCGGCACTGCCGCGTCGATCGCCGCGGCGCGCGAGCGTGGTGGCGGCGATCGAGGCGATCGAGCGTCCCTGAGGGCTCCGCCGGTCGGGAGGCGCGGCACGCGTCGGTCCGTCGGCCGACGGCACGCGCCTCCCGCGGCGGGTGCGGGGTGCTCAGGACCCGGTCGTCGGTTCCGGCGTCGAGGTGGCGTCGGACCCGGGAGCGGCGGGCGGGGTCGGTGCCGTCCCGTCCTTGGGCTGGGTGGGTGCCGTGCCGTCCTTGGGCGGGGTGGGTGCCGTGCCGTCCTTGGGCGGGGTGGGTGCCGTGCCGTCCTTCGGCGGGGTGGGTGCCGTCCCGTCCTTCGGCGGGGTGGGTGCCGTGCCGTCCTTCGGCGGGGTGGGCGCCTTCCCGTCGGCGAGCGGGCCGGCGACGCATCCGGGGGCGGAGCCCGCGCCGCCGTCCTTCGTGCCGGGGCCGGCGGCGGGACCGTCCGTCGGGGCGCCGGTCGGGGCGCCGCTCGGGCCGGCGGTCGGCGCGCCGGTCGCGGCCGAGCTCGGTGCGGCGGGGGCGGCCATCGCCGCGCTGACCCCGATCCCGCCGAGGACCAGCACGGCCGCCGCGGCGGAACCGATGCCGACCGCCCGGAGGGTCCGGCGACGCGTGGTGGGCTGTTCGTCCTGCATGGTGATCTCCTGTTCGTCCGTCGGTCGACCGGGGCGGTCCGCCGACGAGGACGACGGTCGGGTTCGAATCTGAAGCAGGACTGAAGCATCTGCTGCGCACAGGGGTTCTCCAGCTCGTTCCATGCTCCGTGCTGGCGGAACCGCCCTACCGTGGCCGCCGTGAACGCACCCGCACGCATCCTGGTGGTCGAGGACGACGACTCCCTCCGCACCGCCGTCGTGACGACCCTCCGCGCCGAGGGCTTCACCGTCGCAGAGGTCGCCGACGGCCGCTCCATCGCGGCCGACCTGGACCGCACCGCCCCGGACCTCGTCCTGCTGGACTGGATGCTCCCCGGGCCGAGCGGCATCCTGCTGGCCGCCCGCATCCGCGCCCGCTCGGACGCCGCGGTCGTGATGACCACCGCGCGCGACGAGCTCGACGACCGACTCCGCGGCTTCGCCGAGGGTGCCGACGACTACGTGGTGAAGCCGTTCGCGATGGCCGAGCTCGTCGCCCGCGTCACGGCCGTGCTCCGGCGGCGCGGGCGGGTGCCGTCCGTGATCGAGGTGGGCGACCTCGTCCTCGACCCCGACGGGTCGACGGTCCGGCGTGGCGGCGTGCTGCTCGACCTGACCGCGACCGAGTTCCGGCTGCTCCGGTTCCTCGCTGAGAGCCGGGGACGGACCGTGTCGAAGGGGCAGATCACGACGCAGGTCTGGGGCTACGAGGACATCGCGCCGAACCTGGTCGAGGTCCACCTGAGCGCGTTGCGGCGGAAGATGGAGGCGCACGGTCCGCGGCTCGTGCACACCGTCCGGGGCCTCGGGTACCGGCTCGCCGTCGACCGGGGTGCAGCGTGATGCGCGACGATCGGCTGCGCACCACCTCGCTGCGCCTGCGGACGGTGATCGCCATCCTCGTGCTCCTCACCGTCCTGCTCACGGCCCTCGTCGTCGCGGTCGAGGCCGTGCTCGGCGCCCGTCTGACCGCCCAGGTCGAGGACCGTCTGCGCGACCGCGCCTCGGCCGCCGCCGCGCTCGTCGGGGTGCTCGACGCGAGCGACCTCGCCGACCGGTTGTCCGCCCAGGGACTCTCGGTGCGGATCGTCGAGCCCGACGGCGCCGCGGTCGAGGCGGGGCCCAGCCCGGAGCAGCTCCGGAAGGGTCCGCCCGACCCGGGCACACTGCCGGGTCCGGCACCGCGGTCGGCGGGGACGAGCGCGTCGGGGTCGAACGGCACGCCGTCGGACGGCACAGCGTCGTCCGGCTCGGGGTCTTCCGGCACGGCGTCGTCCGCCACCGCCGGAGCGACCATCACGTCCTCGTCGGTGCACGAGGACGACGGGGTGCTCACGCTCCGCTCCGACCTCGCCGACGGAACCCGCATCACCCTGACCGCGGGGACCCGCGACGTGCAGGAGACCCTGACGCAGCTCGGCTGGGTCATGGGCGGGGCGTCGGCCGCGTTCCTCGGGGTCGCCGTCGTGGGTGTCGTGCTCGTCGTCCGCCGCTCCCTGCGGCCGCTCGACGAGATGACCCGGGCGGCCCGCTCCATCACCGCGGGCGACCGTGGACGGCGGCTCCGCCCGTCACGCACCGACACCGAGATCGGCCGGGTCGCACTCGCCCTCGACGAGATGCTCGATGCGGTCGAGGGCGCCGAGGCGCAGGCGGTCGCCGCCGAGGAACGGGTCCGCGCGTTCCTCTCCGACGCGGCCCACGAACTCCGCACCCCTGTCGCCGGCGTCCGCGCGGCCGCGGACACCCTGGTCCGGAACGGACCGGACGACCCCGCGACGAACGAGGTCCTGGCCGTGCACGTCGTCCGGCAGGCCGACCGCGCGGCACGCCTCGTCGACGACATGCTCACGATGGCGCGCCTCGACCGGGGCATCGCCCTCGACCGACGCCGCACCGACCTCGTCGACTGGCTGCGTGCCGAGGCCGATCGGCTCCGGATCCGGCTCCCCGTGGTGGAGCTCGACCTCGACGTCCCGGACCACGCGGTCGACGCCGACGTGGACCCGGACCGGCTCGCGCAGGTCCTCGGCAACCTGGTCGACAACGCCGCGCGGGCGACCGGTGGGACGGGCAGCGTCCGGCTGACGCTCCGCGCGGGGCCGGACGACGCGCTACTCCGGGTCGAGGACGACGGCCCGGGCATCCCGGCAGCCGACCGCGAGCGCGTCTTCGACCGGCTGGTCCGGCTCGAGGACGCCCGGGACGTCCGCTCCGGTGGGGCGGGGCTCGGGCTCCCCATCGCCCGGGGCATCGCGCTCGCGCACGGCGGGTCGCTCGTCCACGGGCCCGACGGGGACCTCGGTGGCGCGGTCTTCGAGCTGCGCCTCGCGACGAGCCCGACGGTGCCGGAGGGTGCGCGTCCGAGGGCGGGCGCCCTGCTAGCCTGATGTCCGCCAGCGAGTGTGGTGGAACGGTAGACACGGGGCACTCAAAATGCTCTGCCTCACGGCGTGCGGGTTCGAGTCCCGCCACTCGTACAACGCGGCTCACGGCGTGCGGGACAGTCCTGGTCCGACCGTCCCGCCACTCGTACAACGCGGCTCACGGCGTGCGGGGCAGTCCTGGTACGACCGTCCCGCCACTCGTACAACGCGGCATCCGCCGCCTGACGAACGCGCGTTCCGGTGTCTAGTAGGCTCTTGCGTGTGAGTGACACAGAAGCAACTGCAACAGCACCCCGTCGCGTCGTCGTCGCCGAGGACGAGTCGCTCATCCGCCTCGACATCGTCGAGATCCTCCGCGACAACGGGTTCGACGTCGTCGGCGAAGCGGGTGACGGCGAGACCGCCGTGCAGCTCGCCACCGACCTCCGTCCCGACCTCGTCGTGATGGACGTCAAGATGCCGCAGCTCGACGGCATCTCCGCCGCCGAGAAGCTCTCGAAGAACCACATCGCCCCCGTGGTCCTCCTCACGGCGTTCAGCCAGAAGGACCTCGTCGAGCGTGCGACCGAGGCCGGCGCCCTCGCCTACGTCGTCAAGCCGTTCACGCCGAACGACCTGCTCCCCGCGATCGAGATCGCCCTCTCGCGGCACCAGCAGATCATCACGCTCGAGGCCGAGGTCGCCGACCTCGTCGAGCGCTTCGAGACCCGCAAGCTCGTCGACCGGGCCAAGGGCCTGCTCAACGAGAAGATGGGCCTCACCGAGCCCGAGGCGTTCCGCTGGATCCAGAAGGCCTCGATGGACCGTCGGCTGACCATGCACGACGTCGCCAAGGCGATCATCGAGCAGCTCAGCGCCAAGAAGTAGCGCCCCGTCGCTCGCACGAGAGCGCCGTCTCCCCTCGGGGAGGCGGCGCTCTCGTCGTCCGTCGACGGACCGGGTGCGGCGGCCCGGTGGTCTGCTGCGGTGGACCCGACCACCTGGCAGGGTGGAGCGATGGACGACGTGGTGATCCGTGCCTCCCGGCCCGACGACATGCCGGCGGTGGCCGACCTGCGCTGGCGGTGGAGCGTCGGCGAAGGCGGTGCGACGCCGGGCGCGACCCCGGACGATTACCGCGAGGCGATGTCGGCGTTCGCCGCCGCCCACCCCGAGACCCACCGCTGCGTCGTCGCTGAGCGCGACGGGCGGGTGGTCGGCATGGCGTGGCTCGGGCTCGTCGCACGGCCCCCGACCCCGGACCGCCCTGAACGGCGGCTCACCGCGGATGTGCAGACCGTCTACGTCCACCCCGACCTGCGGGGCGCCGGTGTCGCGAAGCGTCTCGTGACCGCATTGCTCGACGTCGCGGACGAGCTCGGTGTCGAGCGGACGTCGGTGCACTCGAGCGTCGAGGGCGAGACGCTCTACCGCCGCCTCGGGTTCGGCGATGCACGACTGCTGCTGCAGCGGCCGCCCGAGGACTGACCCGTCACCCGCGCGACGGCAGCTCCTGCAGGGTCCAGGCGTTCCGGTCGGGGTCGGTGAAGAAGACGAAGCGACCCCAGGCCAGCTCGTCCACGCCGATCGCGTCGACGCCGAGCCCCTGCAGGTGCGCGAGCGCCTCGTCGGCGTCCGGCACGACGACCTGGATCGACTTGAGCGAACCCGGGACGACGTCCGGCGACATGATGCCCTCGCCGAACGCGATGGAGCAGGCCGACCCGGGCGGGGTGGCCTGCACGAAGCGGAGCTCGTCGGAGACGCGCTGGTCGTGGTCGATCGAGAAGCCGATCCGTTCGTAGAACGCGCGGGATCGGTCGACGTCGCTGACGGGGACGAGGATCAGTTCGATCCTCCAGTCGGTGGCGGGCACGGGTCACTCCTTCGTGACGCCCGCCGGGATCAGCGGGCTTCGCGGATCATGTTGGTGATGCGCACGGTGGAGCAGCGCCGCCCCTGGTCGTCGGTGAGGACGATCTCGTGCGTGGTGAGCGTGTTCCCCAGGTGCAGCGCCGTGCAGGTGCCGGTCACCAGGCCGCTCGTGGCGCTCCGGGAGTGCGAGGCGTTCAGCTCGATGCCGACGGCGTACCGGCCGGGACCGGCGTGCACGTTCGCGGCCATCGACCCGAGGCTCTCGGCGAGCACGACGTACGCGCCGCCGTGCAGCAGCCCGACCGGCTGCCGGTTGCCCTCGACCGGGATCGTCCCCACGGCGCGCTCGGCGGAGAGCTCCGTGATGACCATGCCCATCTTCTCGGCGAGCTCGCCCATGCCGCGGTCGGCGAGCCGTCCGTCGACGCCCTTCGTGGAGGTGGCTTCGTCGGTCACGCTGGCGGACTCCCGTGTCGGATGGCGTCGGTAGGCTGTCCGGGTGTCGGACTCCGCAAAGCCTACCCTCATGGTCATCGACGGCCACTCGCTCGCCTTCCGGGCCTTCTACGCGCTGCCGGTCGACAGCTTCGTGAACCGCGACGGGCAGCACACGAACGCCATCCACGGCTTCATCTCGATGCTGCTGATGCTGCTCCAGCGGGAGAAGCCGACCCACCTCGCGGTCGCGTTCGACATCTCACGGTTCTCGTTCCGCACCCGCGAGTACGAGGACTACAAAGGCACCCGTTCCGAGACCCCGGCCGAGTTCAAGGGGCAGATCCCGCTGCTGCAGCAGGCGCTCGAGGCGATGGGCATCACGACCGTGACGAAGGAGGACTACGAGGCCGACGACATCCTCGCCACCTTCGCCCGCCAGGGCGCCGAGCAGGGCTACCAGGTGTACGTGGTGTCCGGCGACCGCGACTCCATCCAGCTCGTGAACGACGACGTCACGCTGCTGTACCCGTCCGTCCGCGGCGTCTCCGAGCTCACCCGCTACGACCGCGACAAGGTCTACGAGCGCTACGGCATCGAGCCGCACCAGTACCCCGACATCGCCGCGCTCGTGGGGGAGACCAGCGACAACCTCATCGGCATCGACAAGGTCGGCGAGAAGACCGCCGTCAAGTGGATCACCCAGTACGGTTCGCTCGACGGGGTGCTCGAGCACGCCGACGAGATCAAGGGCGTCGTCGGCAACAACCTCCGCGAGCAGCGGGACCGCGCGATCCGCAACCGCAAGCTGAACCGTCTCGTCAACGACGTCGAGCTCCCCGTGGGCCCGGCCGACGTCGCGCTGCGGCCCCTCGACGAGACCGCGGTGCGCGAGCTCTTCGCCAAGCTGCAGTTCCGCACGTTGCTCGACCGCGTGTTCAAGGTCGCGGGCACCGGTGAGCCGTCCGACGCCACCGAGACCGCGGGGTCGGTCGACAGCGGAGCGCCGACGCCGCCGTCGGTCAAGACCCTCATCGACGAGGAACTCGGCTACTGGCTCGAGCGTCGCAACGCGGCCGAGGCGGCGAACGGCTACGGCGTCGCCGTCGAGGTCATCGACGGACGCCTCAGCGCCATCGGCATCGCGACGCACGACGACGCGGTCCTCGTCCCCGGCGGCAGCGGCGCGAAGGACTACGAGCAGCTCTCGGCGTGGTTCGCGTCCGACGCCCCGAAGCACTTCCACGACGCCAAGACCGCGATCAAGGCGCTGGCCACGGCCGGGTTCGAGGTGAACGGCATCGCCGGGGACGCCCGCCTGATCGGGTGGCTCGCACAGCCGGGCAAGCAGGGACAGCCGCTCGCCGACCTCGTCTACCAGGAGCTCGGCGAAGAGCTGCCGACGGCCGACCCGAACCAGCTCGTCCCCGAGACCGACCCGGTGAACGTCGGCGTGCACGCGTGGTTCGTGCTGCGGGTCACGACGGCGCTGCGTGCCCGCCTCGACGAGTCGTCGCTGCGGGTCCTCGACGACATCGAGCTCCCGCTCGTGCCGGTCCTCGCCGGCATGGAGACCACCGGCGTCGCGATCGACCGTCCCGTGCTCACCGGGCTCTCGCACGACCTCGGGGAGCGCGCGGCCGAACTCGCGCAGCAGGCCTTCGCCGAGATCGGGCACGAGGTGAACCTCGGGTCGCCCAAGCAGCTGCAGGAAGTGCTCTTCACCGAGCTCGCGATGCCGAAGACCCGCAAGACCAAGACCGGGTTCTCGACCGACGCCGCCAGCCTCACCGACCTGCAGGAGCAGCACCCGCACCCGTTCCTCGGCCTGCTGCTGCAGCACCGTGACGCCACGAAGCTCCGGCAGATCGTCGACACGCTGGACGCCGCGGTCGTCGACGGTCGCATCCACACCCGGTACGAGCAGACCGGCAGCAGCACCGGCCGGATCTCGTCGACCGACCCGAACCTGCAGAACATCCCGGTGAAGACCGCGGTCGGGCGTCGCGTGCGCTCGGCGTTCGCCGTCGCCGAGCCCTACACGACGCTCATCACCGCCGACTACTCGCAGATCGAGATGCGCATCATGGCGCACCTGTCCGGTGACCCGGGGCTGATCCAGGCCTTCAACGAGGGCGAGGACCTGCACCGTTTCGTCGGCGCCCGGGTGTTCTCGGTCGAACCCGCCGACGTCACGCCCGAGATGCGCACGAAGGTCAAGGCGATGTCCTACGGCCTCGCGTACGGCCTCAGCCCGTTCGGTCTGTCGAAGCAGCTCCGCATCGAGCAGTCCGAGGCGCGCACGCTCATGAACGAGTACTTCGCCCGGTTCGGCTCGGTCCGCGACTACCTGCGCGGCGTCGTCGAGCAGGCGCGCGAGGACGGCTACACCGAGACGATCTTCGGTCGTCGTCGTCCGTTCCCGGACCTGAAGAGCCCGAACCGCGTCCTCCGCGAGAACGCCGAGCGCGCCGCCCTGAACGCGCCGATCCAGGGATCGGCGGCCGACATCATGAAGATCGCGATGCTCGGCGTGGCCGCCGACCTCCGCGACGGCGGGCTGGACTCCCACCTGCTCCTGCAGGTGCACGACGAGCTCATCCTCGAGGTCGCTCCCGGCGAGCAGGAGCGGGTCGAGGACATCCTCCGCACCCGTATGGGCGGTGCGGCCGAGCTCAGCGTCCCGCTGGACGTGTCCGTCGGCGTCGGCCCGAACTGGGAGGCGGCGGCGCACTGACGCGCGACCGCCTGTCGGCCCGCGAGCTGGGCCCCACCAGCCGGTACCGGCGCGACGCGCCGACGGCGTGGCGGCCGTGCCCGGAGGGACGGTGCGGGCTCGCACCGCGCCTCCCGTCCCACGGGTTCCACGTCGTGCTCCGACGTGGATAGGGTCGAGGACATGACCGATGATCGTCCCGTCCGCCAGCCCTCTGCCGTCGACCGGGTCGCCGAGGACTGGGTGACCACCCTCGTCGACCTCGACCCGACCGTCGCCACGTACATCGGCGTCCCGGGGCGGACGGGGGAGTACGGCGACACGTCGCCCGCCGGTGCTGCGGCCCTCGCGGACGCGGCGCGTGCGGCGAAGCGCGCGCTGGACGCTGCCGACGCGGTGGACGCCGTCGACCGGGTGACGAAGACGGACCTCGGCGCCGAGCTGGACCTCGTCCAGGAGTCCTTCGACCGGAAGCTGCACCTCCGCGACCTCAACGTCATCGCCAGCCCGGCGCAGTCGGTGCGCGACGTCCTCGACCTCATGCCGACCGCGACCGAGTCCGACTGGCAAGACATCGCGAGCCGTCTGCACGCCCTCCCCGACGCGATCGAGGGCATCCGCGAGACCCTGCTCGAGGGCACGCGTGAGGACGTGACGCCGGCGCGCCGCCAGGTGGCGCTCATCGCCGAACAGGCCACCCGCACCGGCGCCGAGGACGGTGTCTTCCGACAGCTCGTCGACGGTGCCGCGTTCGACGACGGCGGGTCCGTGCCCGAGGCGCTCCGTGCCGAGCTGGCCCGCGGGGCCGAGGTCGCCGCGGCCGCCTACCGGTCGTTCGGGCAGTTCCTCGAGCACGAGCTCATGCCGCTCGCGACGCCCGTGGACGCCGTCGGTCGCGAGGCGTACGAGCTGCACTCCCGACGCTTCCTGGGCGCGGTCGTCGACCTCGACGAGACGTACCAGTGGGGCATCGAGGAGCTCGCCCGGATGCGTGCGGAGCAGGAGCGCATCGCCGACCGCATCGAGTCCGGCGCGAGCGTCGCCCGGGCGATCGAGGTCCTCGACGCCGACCCCGCCCGCGTGCTGCACGGCACCGACGCCCTGCAGCGGTGGATGCAGGAGACCAGTGACGAGTCGATCCGTGCGATGGACGGCAGGTACTTCGACATCGCCGACCCGATCAAGCGCCTCGAGTGCCGGATCGCGCCGACGCAGGAGGGCGGGATCTACTACACCGGCCCGTCCGACGACTTCTCGCGCGCCGGCCGCATGTGGTGGTCCGTGCCGCAGGGCGTCACCGAGTTCGGCACCTGGCGCGAGAAGACGACGGTCTACCACGAGGGCGTCCCCGGTCACCACCTGCAGATCAGCCAGGGCGTCTACAACCGGGGCGAGCTGAACACGTGGCGGCGGCAACTGGCCGGGTCCTCGGGCCACGTCGAGGGCTGGGCGCTCTACGCCGAGCGCCTCATGGAGCAGCTCGGCTTCCTGGACGACGACGGCGACCGGCTCGGCATGCTCGACGGGCAGCGGATGCGTGCGGCTCGTGTGGTGCTCGACATCGGCGTCCACCTGCAGAAGACGAACCCCGACGGCGGGGCGTGGACGTGGGAGTACGCGCTCGACTTCATGCGGCAGAACGTGAACATGTCCGACGAGTTCGTCCAGTTCGAGGTCGCCCGCTACTTCGGGTGGCCCGGGCAGGCGCCGTCGTACAAGGTCGGGCAGCGCGTCTGGGAGTCGATCCGCGACGAGGTGGCGGCCCGCGAGGGTGCCGCCTTCGACCTGAAGGCGTTCCACCACCGGGCGCTCGCGCTCGGCAGCATCGGGCTCGACACGCTCCGGAGTGCCCTGCTCGACTGATCCGCCGGGCGTCGTCACGAACCGACACGCCCGGTTGTGGGCGCTCGCCCGCTGCGGTTAGACTTGTGCGGCGCAATCCGCGCTCATCAAACACATCGCCAGCACGGCTCGAACCGGCATCCGGTTCGGACCAGGGGGTCGCTCCCTCGCCGTCTGGCCCGACTCATGTCCGTTCGGAGCAATCTCTACATGACAACCACCACGACCAAGGCTCCCAAGCAGGTCGCCATCAACGACATCGGCTCGGCTGATGACTTCCTGGCCGAGGTCGAGAAGACCCTGAAGTTCTTCAACGACGGAGACCTCATCTCCGGCACCGTCGTGAAGATCGACCGCGACGAGGTCCTCCTCGACGTCGGTTACAAGACCGAGGGTGTCATCCCCTCGCGCGAGCTCTCCATCAAGCACGACGTCGACCCCAACGAGGTCGTCGAGGTCGGCGACGAGGTCGAGGCCCTGGTTCTCCAGAAGGAGGACAAGGAAGGTCGCCTCATCCTGTCGAAGAAGCGTGCGCAGTACGAGCGCGCCTGGGGCGACGTCGAGAAGATCAAGGAGTCCGACGGCGTCGTGACCGGTACGGTCATCGAGGTCGTCAAGGGCGGCCTGATCGTCGACATCGGTCTCCGCGGCTTCCTCCCGGCCTCGCTCATCGAGCTGCGTCGCGTCCGCGACCTGACGCCGTACCTCGGCCAGGAGCTCGAGGCGAAGATCCTCGAGCTGGACAAGAACCGCAACAACGTCGTCCTCTCGCGCCGCGCGCTGCTCGAGCAGACGCAGTCCGAGTCCCGGACCACGTTCCTCAACAACCTCCACAAGGGCCAGGTCCGCAAGGGCATCGTGTCGTCGATCGTCAACTTCGGTGCGTTCGTCGACCTCGGCGGCGTCGACGGTCTCGTCCACGTCTCCGAGCTCAGCTGGAAGCACATCGAGCACGCCAGCGAGGTCGTCGAGGTCGGCCAGGAAGTCACCGTCGAGATCCTCGAGGTGGACCTGGACCGCGAGCGCGTGTCGCTCTCGCTCAAGGCCACGCAGGAAGACCCGTGGCAGGTCTTCGCCCGCACCCACGCGATCGGTCAGATCGCGCCGGGCAAGGTCACGAAGCTCGTGCCGTTCGGTGCCTTCGTCCGCGTTGCCGACGGCATCGAGGGCCTCGTGCACATCTCGGAGCTCTCGAACAAGCACGTCGAGCTCGCCGAGCAGGTCGTCTCGGTCAACGACGAGGTCTTCGTCAAGATCATCGACATCGACCTCGACCGTCGCCGCATCTCGCTCAGCCTCAAGCAGGCGAACGAGGGCGTGGACCCCGAGGGCACCGAGTTCGACCCGGCGCTCTACGGCATGCCGACCGAGTACGACGACAAGGGCGACTACAAGTACCCGGACGGCTTCGACCCGGAGACGAACGAGTGGCTCGAGGGCTACGACACCCAGCGCACCGAGTGGGAGGGCCAGTACGCCGCCGCCCAGGCGCGTTGGGAAGCCCACAAGGCGCAGGTCGCGAAGACCATCGCCGACGAGGCGCAGGGTGGCTTCGACCTCCCGGCGACCGCTTCGTCGTCGACGTTCGCGACCGAGTCGAACGGTCAGGGCACCCTGGCCGACGACGCGTCGCTCGCAGCGCTCCGCGAGAAGCTCAGCTCGACCAACTGATCGAGCAGCGCTCCCGCACCGGAAGCCCGGCATCCCTGAGAAGGGGTGCCGGGCTTCCGGCCGTTCGTGCGGCGTGGGTCGGTACCCTGTCGCTGTGCGCATCATCGGTCTCACGGGCGGCATCGCCGCGGGCAAGTCGACCGTCTCCGGACGGTGGGCCGAGCACGGTGCGGTCGTCGTCGACGCCGACCGGCTCGCCCGGGACGCCGTCGCCCCCGGCAGTCCCGGCCTCGCGCAGGTCGCCGAGCGGTTCGGCCCCGGCGTGATCGCGGCCGACGGGTCGCTCGACCGGCCGGCGCTCGGCGCGATCGTGTTCGCCGACGCCGCAGCGCGGAAGGACCTCGAGGGGATCACCCACCCCGAGGTGTGGCGTCTCGCCCAGGCGGCCTTCGACGCCGCCGAGCGCGCGGACCCCGACGCCGTCGTGGTCTACGACGTGCCCCTCCTCGCCGAGGCCCGGGGGAGCCGGCCGCTGCGGTTCGACGCCGTCGTCGTGGTCGACGCCCCCGCGGCTCAGCGCATCGAGCGCCTCGTGGAGCACCGCGGGATGCCCCGGGACGAGGCCGAGCGCCGAGTGGCCGCGCAGGCGAGCGACGCCGAGCGGCTGGCACTCGCCGACCACGTGGTGGACGCCACGGGGAGCCTCGCGGACACGCTCCGCTCCGCCGACGCGGTCTGGGACCGTGTCGGCCGATGAAGCACCGGCTGCTCCTCGTCATCGCCGCCGTCGTCCTCGTCGTCATCGGTGCCGCGTCGCTCGTCGCGGCGAACGTCCTCGGCGGGGAACGCGTGGCCGAGCACGGCCGGGTAGCCGCAGCCGATCGACCACGCGGTGACGAGCACGGTCCGGCGGGGGAGTTCCACCGCTTCCGACTCGGCACCATCAACGGGCAGCGGCTCGAGCCGAACCGTGACGACTTCGCGGCACGGACCGACTCGGGTGGCCCGCTGCTGCTCTTCCTGCCGGCGACCCGAGCCCGTCCCGCCGACTACCAGCTGTTCCTGTCCACGGCGCTGCGCGACGGCTACCACGTGCTCGGCCTCGACTACTGGAACCTCGGCAAGACCCTGTCGGGGACCTGCGAAGCGGACCCGAGCTGCTACGGCACGGTGCAGCGCAACCGGTTCGACGGCACCCGTCCGTCCCGGTTCAGTTCGGTGGAGCCGTCCGGGTCGATCGTCTCCCGGTTCCGCGACGCGATCGCGTACCTCGACGACCACGACCCCGAGGGCGGGTGGGGGCGCTTCGTGCAGGGTGACTCCGACATCGCGTGGAAGGACATCGTCGTGGCCGGACACTCGCAGGGCGGCGGCGAAGCGGCGTACATCGCGCACATCCGCTCGGTCCGCGGGGCGCTGATGTTCTCGTCGCCCGTGGAGTCCCTCGGGAGCGAACACGCGGCCTGGATGGACCGCCCCGGCAGGACGCCGGTCGACCGGATGTACGCGATCGACGACGTCCGCGACGTGTTCGGGCCCCGGATCCGCGGGTCGTGGAAGGTGCTCGGCCTCGACGGCGACACCGGGCCGTTCCGGACCGACACCGCACCCCCGGGTGCCGGCCAGGACCCCCACGCGATCCTCACGGACATCCAGGTCGGTTCGCCGGGCGAGAGCCACTCGCGGACGATCAAGGACTCGACGCCGATCGGTCCGGACGGGCTCCCGCGGATGGAGGGGCTGTGGCAGTGGCTGCTCCACCGGTTCCCTTCGGACCCGTCATAGGATCCCGCAATACTCTGAGTCCGTGCAGCAAGCAGGTGAAGGACCCGACCTGCGCTCGACCATCCGTTCCCGGGCGGAGCAGGACGCCGAGCGCAACTACCTCGAGGACGCGCGCAGCGACCGCGTCCTGACCTACCGTGCGCTCGACGACGCGGTGTCCGCGTGGTCCTCGACGTTCGACGCGATCGGGGTCGCACCGTCCGGAGCGGTCCTCGTCGACCTCGGCGACCCGCTCTCCTTCGCCGTCGTGCACCTCGCCGCCCTCGCGACCGGGCGTCGGGCGATCCCCGTCGACACCGGGCAGCCGACCACGGAACCGGGCCGTCTCGCCGACCTGATCGGCGGCGCCTCGCTCGTGGTGACCGACCGTGCCGTGGACGCGACCATCCCGGGCGCGCCTGCGAGCGGGATCGACGCGGCCACGTTCCTCCCGGCCGGCGTCCGCGACGGCGACCTGCCGACGGCGAGTCCGGACGCACCCGGCGAGGGGTCGGTCGTGCTCTTCACATCCGGCTCCACCGGGACCCCGAAGGGCGTCGAGCTGCCCGAGTCGCAGCTGCTGTTCGTCGCCCGCGCGGTGGCGCGGCACAACCGGCTCACCCCCGAGGACCGCGGGTTCAACTCGCTCCCGCTCTTCCACGTCAACGCCGAGGTCGTGGGGCTGCTCGCCACCCTCGTCGCCGGTGCGACCCTGGTGGTCGATCGACGGTTCCGCCGGACCGGGTTCTGGGAGCTCCTCGCCGAGCGTCGGATCACGTGGCTCAACGCGGTGCCCGCGATCCTCGCCGTCCTCGCGAAGACCGGTCCGCTCGACTTCCCCGCGGGGCTCCGGTTCGTCCGGAGTGCCTCCGCACCGCTGCCGGACCCGGTGCGGCAGGCGCTCGGGGACGTGCCGCTCGTCGTCAGCTGGGGGATGACCGAGGGGGCGTCGCAGATCACCGCGACCCCGCTCGACGCTCCGGCGCGGGTCGGGACCGTCGGTGTGCCCGTCGGGTCCGAGGTGCAGGTCCGGGGCGAGGACGGCTCCGTGCTGCCCGCCGACGAGGTCGGTGCTCTCTGGATCCGCGGCGCGGGCATCGTGCACCGGTACCTCTTCGGGCGCTCGGCCGAACGGTTCGACGCGGACGGCTGGCTGAGCACGGGCGACGTGGGCTCGGTCTCGGCGGACGGCTGGGTCTCGCTCGCCGGACGCTCCGACGACGTGATCAACCGTGGGGGCGAGAAGGTCTACCCGTCCGAGGTCGAGGACGTGCTGCTCGGGGACGACCGCGTGCTGGAGGCCGTGGTCGTCGGGCGGCCGCACGACGTCCTGGGCGCGGTGCCGATCGCGTACGTGATCCCGCAGCCGGACGAGGTCGTGGACGCCGATGCCCTGGTCGCCGACCTCACGGCGCGCGCCGAGGCCCGGCTCACCCGGTTCCGACGCCCGGTCGAGATCGTCGTGGTGCCCGACCTGCCGCGGGCGCCGACCGGCAAGGTCCAGCGGGCGAAGGTGCGGACGATGGCCGAGCAGCCGTGACCGGCAGTGCCTCTGTGCCGGGTGCTGCCGCTGTGTCCGGGGGTGCCGCCCCGGCGTCCTCGCGCGCCGTGCAGACGCCGACCCGCACCGCCGAGGGGAAGCCCCGGCACCTCTACGAGGTCGACGTCCTGCGGATCCTGACCTTCGCCTGCGTCATCGGCGTGCACACGACCAGCCACACGGTCGCCGCCGACGACGTGCCGCTGAACGCGCTGCTCGGCCTGCTCCACTTCACCCGCCTCGTGTTCTTCTCGCTCACGGCCTTCGTGCTCGTGTACAGCTACACGCTGCGCCCCCGGCCGATGGCGCAGTTCTGGCCCAAGCGCTTCCTGCTCGTCGGCGTGCCCTACCTGGCGTGGTCGTTCGTCTACGTGGCGGCGTCCTGGCTGCTGAGCGCCACCCGCCGCGGCGACGTCCCCGACCTCGTGCGCACCTACGCCGAGGGCATCGTCACCGGCGTCTCCTGGTACCACCTGTACTTCCTGCTCGTGACCATGCAGGTGTACCTGCTGCTGCCCGTGATCGCGTGGCTCGTGCGGCGGACGCGCGGGCACCACGTCGCCGTCCTCGTCGTGACGCTCGTTGTCCAGCTCGTCGTCTTCGCCGGGTACAAGTACTTCCCGGCCAGCGACGCGTGGATGCAGGGCTACCAGAAGCAGTTCTTCTTCTCGTACGTCTTCTTCATCGTCTCGGGGGCGATCGCCGCCGACCACGCCGACGCCTTCCTCCGGTTCATCCGGGTGCAGCGCCGCGCCGTCCTCTGGGGCTTCGCGGGCGTCGGTGCCCTCACACTCGGCGTCTGGGCGCTGCAGGTCGCCCTCGGACAGTCGCTCTACGCCGCCGGCACCCCGCTGCAGCCGATCCAGGTGATCTGGAGCAGCGCCGTGTTCGTCGGGTTCCTCGCCATCGGCGCCCGGTGGGCGGATCGGCGTCGACCCGGCAGCCCGCTCGCGCGCGTGGTCGACTACGGCTCGGACCGGTCGTTCGGCATCTTCCTGAGTCACCCGTTCGCGATCTGGATCCTGCTCTACGGCGACAGCGTGCTCGAGCGGGTCGTCCCGAAGCCGTGGTTGACGCTCGTCACGTACGTGCTGGTGCTCCTGCTGTCGGTCCTCGTCACGGAGCTGTTCCGGTGGACGCCGCTGAGCGTGCCCCTGACCGGGCGGCCGTCGCTGGCGTCGCGTGGGCAGCGGGCGGCGCGGGCGCGGAGACGGGAGGCGGGTGCTCGGCGCGGAGCCGGGACCGGAGGGGACGTTCCGGCCGCTGGCGGGTCGGGTTCGTCCGACCCGGCCGTCCAGCCGGGGGAGCCGGTCGAGCCGGTGGAGCCGGACGATGCGCTCGTGGGGGAGACGGACGAAGTCGGGAGGCGTCCGACCCGCTGAGTGCGGCCTCGACGGCGACGCTGCCGGGCGGCGTTGCGCGCGGCGTTGCGGGCGGCGGGTGCGCGTGCGCACCGTGCTGGGTCCGCGGCGTGGTGCGGTGGTGCTTGCTGGGTGCGGGGTTGTGGCGGGGCACGGAGCGTGCAACGTCGCACGGGTTGACGGACGGCGCACCGTGCGCGGGCCGGACGGGAGGCGCGGGGCGGGCTGGCACCGCGCCTCCCGCCGTGCGGGTGGCGGACGGGAGGGACGGGGCGGGCTGGCGCCGCGCCTCCCGTCCGCACCGTGCGGGTCTCGTGACCGCGTGCGGTGCTGCGCGCTGGGTGCGGGGTTGCAGTGGCGCACGGAGCGTGCAACGTCGCACGGGTTGACGGACGGCGCACCGTGCGCGGGCGGGGCCGGCCAGGGCGGGCCAGGCAGGGCGGGACCAGGCGGGGCGGGGTAGGGGCCCGCCCCTGCGGCGGTCAGGCGGTGTGCTGCTCGGCCTTCGGGACGCCGATCTCGAGGACGCCGTCCGTCATCGTGAGGCGCTTCGGCTTCATGTACCAGGCGACGACGGCCGCCGCGGCGAGGAGGGCGCAGGACAGCGCGAACGGGAGCTGCCACCCCGAGGCGTCGATCAGCGCGCCGAAGACGATCGGCGAGATCACGCCGGCGATGCCGAACCCGGTGTTCATGAACCCCGAGGCCGTCCCGGACCACTGCGGCGCGACGTCCATCGGGATCGCCCAGAGGTTGGCGTTGCAGAGCTCGAGGAAGAAGAACGACAACGCGAGCGAGATCGTGGCGACGACGAGGCCCTGCCCGATGACCAGCGGGACGAGGCAGATGAGCGAGCCTCCGAGTCCGGTGACGAGGACGATCCTGCGGGCGTTCCGGCTGTCGCCGCCGCGGTGGATGATGCGGTCGCTGAGCATGCCGCCGACGGTGTCGCCGACGACCCCGGCGAGCAGCACGAGCGTGGTGAAGAGTGCGAACTGGCTGATCGGCAGACCGTAGGTGGAGCTGAGGAAGGTGGGGATCCAGGTGAGGAACACCCAGAGCACCCAGCCGTAGCCGAAGTCGACGAAGGTCACCGGCAGGATCTGGCGCGCGAGCGTGCGCCACGGGACGGGCGGGCGCGTCGCGCGGGTCTCGACGGGCGGGAGCTCGTCGAGCTCGACCTGCCGGATGCCGGCGGTGTCCTCGGGCTTGTCGCGGAACCAGACGAACCAGACGACGGCCCACGCGATGCTCAGCACGGCGGTCGCGAAGAACGCCCACCGCCAGCTGCCGGTCGCACCGATCACCCACGCGACCAGGAGCGGCGCGAGCGCGTTGCCGAGGCGGGCGGCCGAGTGCACGACGCCCTGCGCGAAGCCGTTGCGATCGCGGGGGATCCACCGGCTCATCGCCTGGGTGGCGGCGGGGAACGCGGCGGCCTCGCTGAGACCGAGGAGCGCGCGGGCGGCGAAGAGGGTCCAGAACCCGACCGAGAAGCCGGTCCACAGGGTCGCGACGCCCCAGACGACGGTGATGATGAAGAGGGCCTTCCGCGGTCCGAACTTCTCGGCGATCGTGCCGCCGAAGACCTGGAGCAGTGCGTACGGGAGCGCGAACGCCGAGACGATGAGTCCGGCGGTCGTCTCGTTGAAGCCGAAGTCCTCGGTGATGTGCGGGAGCGCGGTCGAGATGTTGGTGCGGTCGATGTACGAGATCGCGTACATGAAGCAGAGGAGGATGAGCACTCGTCCGCGGATGCGTCCGCGGAACGGGGTGCCCTTCGTCGGTGCGGCGGGGGTCGCCGTCGTCATGGGGCCTCTCCAGGGGAGTGAGAGCGATTCGGGTTGCTGAACGGATCGGAGGCTATGCCGGATCCCTATCAGCGGTCTTTGAGCCAGCCTGGCCTGGACGATACGCCGACGGCGAGCAGTCGGCTCCGGTGTCAGGGGTGCCGACTAGCGTTGTCGGCATGGCAGTGTCAATCGAGCCCACGCGCGCGGTCCGCCCGTTCGAGGTCATCAGCGAGTACTCGCCGAGCGGCGACCAGCCCGCGGCGATCGCCGAGCTCGCCGGCCGCATCAACGCCGGTGAGACGGACGTCGTGCTGCTCGGCGCGACCGGTACCGGCAAGTCGGCGACGACCGCCTGGCTCATCGAGCAGGTGCAGCGCCCGACGCTGGTGCTCGCACACAACAAGACCCTCGCGGCACAGCTCGCGAACGAGTTCCGGAGCCTGCTGCCGAACAACGCGGTCGAGTACTTCGTCTCGTACTACGACTACTACCAGCCCGAGGCGTACGTCCCGCAGACCGACACCTTCATCGAGAAGGACTCGTCCGTCAACGCCGAGGTCGAGCGCCTCCGACACTCGACGACCAACTCCCTGCTCAGCCGGCGGGACGTCGTCGTGGTGTCGACGGTGTCGTGCATCTACGGCCTCGGGACGCCGGAACAGTACATGAACGCCTCGGTCGCGCTCCACGTCGGCCAGACGATCTCGCGCGACCAGCTCGTCCGCAAGTTCGTCTCGATGCAGTACCAGCGCAACGACGTCGACTTCGCGCGCGGCACCTTCCGGGTCCGTGGTGACACCCTCGAGATCATCCCGATGTACGAGGAACACGCGATCCGCATCGAGATGTTCGGGGACGAGGTCGAGGCGCTCTCGTACCTGCACCCGCTGACCGGCAACGTGATCGAGGACATGCCCGCGGTGTCGATCTTCCCGGCGTCGCACTACGTCGCCGACACCGAGGTCATGCACCGCGCGATCGCCACGATCAAGGACGAGCTCGCCGAGCGGCTGACCGAGCTCGAAGGCCAGGGCAAGCTGCTCGAGGCCCAGCGCCTGCGGATGCGGACCACGTTCGACATCGAGATGATGGAGCAGATCGGCTTCTGCTCGGGCATCGAGAACTACTCCCGCCACATGGACGGCCGCGCCGCGGGAGAGCCGCCGCACTGCCTGCTCGACTTCTTCCCGGACGACCTGCTCATCGTGATCGACGAGTCGCACGTGACCGTGCCGCAGATCGGCGCGATGTACGAGGGCGACGCGTCACGCAAGCGCACCCTCGTCGAGCACGGCTTCCGACTGCCGAGCGCCCTCGACAACCGACCCCTCCGGTGGGAGGAGTTCCTCGAGCGCTCCGGCCAGAAGGTCTACCTGTCGGCGACGCCGGGTCGGTACGAACTCGGCGTGACCGACAGCGTGGTCGAGCAGATCATCCGCCCGACCGGCCTGGTCGACCCCGAGATCGTCGTGAAGCCGAGTGACGGCCAGATCGACGACCTGCTCGAGGAGATCAAGCAGCGCGTCGAGAAGGACGAGCGCGTGCTGGTCACCACGCTCACGAAGCGCATGGCCGAGGAGCTCACCGACTTCCTCGGCAACGCGGGGGTCCGCGTCCGGTACCTCCACTCCGACGTGGACACCCTGAAGCGCGTCGAACTGCTCACCGAGCTGCGCCAGGGCGTCTACGACGTGCTCGTCGGCATCAACCTGCTGCGCGAGGGGCTCGACCTGCCCGAGGTGTCGCTCGTCGCGATCCTCGACGCCGACAAGGAAGGCTTCCTGCGCTCGTCGACCTCGCTGATCCAGACGATCGGTCGCGCCGCCCGCAACGTGTCGGGTCAGGTGCTGATGTACGCCGACAAGATGACCGACTCGATGAAGACCGCGATCGAGGAGACCGACCGCCGTCGCGAGAAGCAGGTGGCGTACAACCTCGAGCGCGGCATCGACCCCCAGCCCCTGCGCAAGAAGATCGCCGACATCACGGAGATCCTGGCGCGGGAGAACGACGACACCAAGGCGCTGCTCGAGGGTCGGCCTGGTGCGGACGGTCGCCGCTCCCCGACGCCGAACCTCAAGCGGACCGGCATCGCGGGCGAAGGGGCGACCCAGCTCGAGGCCACCCTCGGGGACCTCAACGAGCAGATGCTGCAGGCCGCCGCCGAGCTGAAGTTCGAGCTGGCGGCGCGACTCCGCGACGAGGTCCAGGACCTCAAGAAGGCGCTGCGGCAGATGGAGTCCGCCGGACATGTCAACTGACGTCGGGGCGACGGTCCCGGGGCCGTCGCGGACCGTCGTGGTCACGGGAGCGAGCGCCGGCCTCGGGTACTTCGCGGCCGAGCAGCTCGCCGCGGCCGGACACCGCGTCGTGCTGGCGACCCGGGACCGCTCGCGCGCCGCAGCCGCCGAACGGAGCATCCGGCGACACGTGGACGGCGCCGACCTCGCGCACGTGCACCTCGACCTCGCGGACCTCGACAGCGTGCGTGCCGCAGCCGACGAGCTCGCGCACCTGCAGCCGGACGGCGTCGACGCGGTCGTCAACAACGCCGGCGTGGTCGGCGCGAGCACGATGCGGCGGACCGCGCAGGGGACCGAGCTCCAGGTGGGCACGAACCACCTCGGGCACTTCGCGTGGACGGCCCTGACCCTCCCGCTGCTGGAACGCCGTGCCGGACGGGTGGTGCACCTCGGCTCAATCGCGCACCGCTGGGCGCGACTCGATCCGACGGATCCACTCGGCGCGCGCCACTACTCGAGCTACCGCCAGTACGGCCGGAGCAAGCTCGCGGTCATGCTGTTCGGCTTCGAGCTGGCCGAGCGACTGGCGGATGCGGGCTCTTCGGTGGCGAGTGTCGTCGCGCACCCGGGCTTCTCGCTCGACCTGCTCTCGCCCGAGCGGACGGACGTCGCGTCGTCCCGCTCCGAGCCGGCGTGGACCCGTCCGGCGCAGCGCCTGTACGCACAGGGCAAGGACGCCGGCGCCGACCCGCTCGTGCACGCTGCAGTGGCGGACGACGTCCGCTCCGGCGAGTACTGGGGACCGTCCGGCTGGATGCAGCTCCGGGGTGCGGCGACGGTCGTCCGCGCCGAGCCACGGGCCCACGACCGCACCGAGGCCGCCCGACTCTGGGCCGCCAGCGAGCGCGCCGCAGGGGTCGCGTTCGCTCTCGACGCACTCGTCTGACCGTCCATCGCGGCCGAATGTCGGTCCCGCTTCGTAGAATCGACGACGATGACCATCACCTCTGACCGCGGAACCTCGACGTCGGGCCGGAACGCCTTCGGCGAGCCCGCAGACCTCCACATCCCCGGCGGGACGGCCCCGCACAGTACCTCGACGCTCAGCGTCCGTGGTGCGCGCGTGCACAACCTGCGCGACGTCGACCTCGAGATCCCACGCGATTCGCTCGTCGTGTTCACGGGCCTGTCCGGATCCGGCAAGTCGTCGCTCGCGTTCGACACGATCTTCGCCGAGGGGCAGCGCCGCTACGTCGAGTCGCTGTCCGCCTACGCCCGGCAGTTCCTCGGCCAGGTCGACCGGCCGGACGTCGACTTCATCGAGGGGCTCTCGCCCGCGGTGTCGATCGACCAGAAGTCGACGAACCGCAACCCGCGGTCGACCGTCGGCACCATCACCGAGGTCTACGACTACATGCGCCTGCTCTGGGCGCGCATCGGCGTGCCGCACTGCCCCGTGTGCGGCGAGGTGATCAGCAAGCAGAGCGTGCAGCAGATCGCCGATCAGCTCATGGAGTTCGAGTCGGGGACGCGCTTCCAGGTGCTCGCGCCCGTGATCTCGAAGAAGAAGGGCGAGTTCGTCGACCTCTTCCAGGAGCTCGCGGCGTCCGGCTACGCCCGCGCGATCGTCGACGGGGAGCGCATCCAGCTCAGCGACCCGCCCAAGCTCAAGAAGCAGGTCAAGCACGACATCTCGGTGATCGTGGACCGTCTCGTCGCCAACGAGGACATCCTCGGGCGTCTGACCGACTCGCTCGAGACCGCACTGCGGCTGACCGACGGCACGGTCGCGATCGACCTCGTCGACGTCGAGGGGCCCGGTGCGGTCCGGACGTACTCCGAGAACCTGTCCTGCCCGAACAACCACCCGCTGGCGCTCACCGAGATCGAGCCTCGGACCTTCTCGTTCAACGCGCCGTTCGGTGCGTGCCCCGAGTGCTCCGGCCTCGGGACCCGGATGTCGGTCGACCCGGACCTGGTCCTCGGCGACCCCGAGGCGTCCCTGCGCGACGGCGTGCTGCTGCCGTGGACCGGGACGAGCGGGCTCTACTCGTACTTCGAGAAGCTCCTCGCAGGCCTCGGCAAGGACCTCGGGTTCGATCTGGACACCCCGTGGAGCAGCCTCGACCCGTCGGTGCAGGCAGCGATCCTGACGGGCAAGGACTTCCAGGTGTCGGTCTCCTGGCGCAACCGGTTCGGCCGCGAGATGCGGTACACGAGCGGGTTCGAGGGCGTCATGCCGTACATCGAGCGCAAGTTCGCCGAGGCCGAGTCCGACTCGCAGCGGCAGCGCTTCCAGGGCTACCTGCGCGAGGTGCCCTGCCCGGTGTGCGACGGCACGCGACTGAAGCCCGAGGTCCTGGCGGTGACGGTCGACGGCCGTTCCATCGCCGACGTCACGGACATGTCACTCGACAACGCCTACGGCTTCATGGAGAGCCTCACGCTGACCGAGCGCGAGGCGCACATCGCCGCGGCCGTCCTGCGCGAGATTCGGGCGCGGCTCGAGTTCCTGCTCGAGGTCGGTCTGAACTACCTGACGCTCTCCCGCGGGGCCGGTGGCCTGTCCGGCGGCGAGGCACAGCGCATCCGCCTGGCGACCCAGATCGGTTCCGGTCTGACGGGCGTGCTCTACGTCCTCGACGAGCCGAGCATCGGGCTGCACCAGCGCGACAACCGCCGACTCATCGACACGCTCGTCAAGCTCAAGGACCTCGGCAACACGCTCATCGTCGTCGAGCACGACGAGGACACCATCCGCACGGCGGACTGGGTCGTCGACATCGGTCCGGGTGCTGGTGTGAACGGCGGCAACGTCGTGCACTCCGGTTCGTACGAGGGGATCATCGAGAACCGCGACTCGATCACCGGCGACTACCTCGCCGGTCGGCGCGCCATCGAGGTGCCGGCCGAGCGTCGGAAGGTCAACCTGAAGCGCACGATCAGCGTGCAGGGTGCGCGGGCGAACAACCTCAAGTCGATCGACGCGGACTTCCCGCTCGGTGTCTTCACCGCGGTCACGGGGGTGAGCGGCTCCGGCAAGTCGACGCTCGTCAACGACATCCTTTACAAGGTGCTCGCCAACCAGCTCAACGGCGCACGGCACATCGCGGGGAAGCACACGCGTGTGAAGGGGCTCGACCAACTCGACAAGGTCGTGCACGTCGACCAGGCGCCGATCGGCCGGACCCCGCGGTCGAACCCGGCGACCTACACCGGTGTCTTCGACCGCATCCGGCAGCTCTTCGCCGAGACGCCCGAGGCGAAGGCGCGAGGCTACCAGCCCGGTCGCTTCAGCTTCAACGTGAAGGGCGGTCGCTGCGAGAACTGCTCCGGTGACGGCACGATCAAGATCGAGATGAACTTCCTGCCGGACGTCTACGTCGCGTGCGAGGTCTGTGGCGGTGCCCGCTACAACCGCGAGACGCTGCAGGTGCACTACAAGGGCAAGGACATCTCCGAGGTCCTCGACATGCCGATCAGCGAGGCGGCCGAGTTCTTCGAGCCGATCTCCGCCATCCACCGCTACATGGCGACGCTGGTCGACGTCGGGCTCGGGTACGTGCGCCTCGGCCAGAGTGCGACGACCCTGTCCGGCGGCGAGGCGCAGCGTGTGAAGCTCGCGACCGAGCTCCAGCGACGCTCGAACGGCCGCACCGTCTACGTGCTCGACGAACCGACCACCGGTCTGCACTTCGAGGACGTCCGGAAGCTCCTGCTCGTGCTGCAGAGCCTCGTCGACAAGGGCAACACCGTCATCACGATCGAGCACAACCTCGACGTCATCAAGTCGGCCGACTGGCTCATCGACATGGGGCCGGAAGGCGGTTCGGGCGGTGGCACGGTCCTCGCGACCGGGACGCCCGAGCACGTGGCGAACGTGCCCGAGAGCCACACCGGCGTGTTCCTCAAGGAGATCTTCGACGCGCAGGACGCCCGGGTCGGCAAGGAGCAGGCCGTCGGCGCCCGGACCGCGACGCAGAAGCGTCCGAAGGCGAAGCAGAAGGCGGGTGCGCGGTAGGTGGCGGACACCGTCTCCTGGCGACCGAAGGCGGGGGAGATCCCGACCGACCCGGGCGTCTACCGCTGGCGTGACGAAGCGGGTCGGGTGCTCTACGTCGGCAAGGCGAAGAACCTCCGTGCCCGGCTGAGCAACTACTTCGCCCCACTGCCGACGCTGCACGAGCGCACCCGGCGGATGGTGCTCACGGCACGCAGCGTCGAGTGGACCACCGTCGGCTCCGAGATCGAGGCGCTGCAGCTCGAGTACACGTGGATCAAGGAGTTCGATCCGCCGTTCAACGTCAAGTTCCGTGACGACAAGTCCTACCCGTACATGGCGATCACCCTCGGTGAGGAATCTCCGCGGGTGATGGTCACACGGAACCGGAAGATCAAGGGCGCGAAGTACTTCGGGCCGTACCCGAAGATCTGGGCCGTGCACGACACGATCGACCTGATGATCAAGGTCTTCCCGATCCGCACCTGTTCGGACTCGTCCTACAAGAAGGCGATGCAGACCGGCAAGCCGTGCTTCCCGGGGCAGATCGGCAAGTGCGGCGGTCCGTGCTCGCAGAAGGTCACGATCGCCGAGCACCGTGCGATGGTCGAGGAGTTCGTCCGCTTCATGGCGAGCTACGACCGACGCGTCATCACCCAGCTCCGGCAGCGCATGGCCGCATCGGCCGACGCGATGCAGTACGAGCAGGCGGCGAAGTTCCGCGACCAGGTCGGCGCGCTCGAGGCAGTGCTCGAGAAGTCCGCGGTCGTGCTCCGCGACTCGGTCGACCTCGACCTGTTCGGCATCTCCGAGGACGAGCTCGCCGCGGCCGTGCAGCTGTTCTCGGTCCGCGGTGGGCGCATCCGCGGTGTGCGCGGATGGGTGGTCGACAAGGAGCTCGACATCTCGACCGGCGACCTCATCGAGCAGATCGTGCAGGGGCAGTACGCGACGGGCGACGAGCCTCCGCGCGAGGTGGTCGTGCCCGAACTGCCCGAGGACGCCGACGCGCTGCAACAGTGGCTCAGCGAGCGCCGCGGTGGCCGCGGGACGAAGCTCAGCACCGCCCAGCGTGGCGACCGTGCCGGGCTCGCCCGGACGGCCGCGCAGAACGCGGCGCAGGCGCTGATGCTCTACAAGACCAAGCGGTCGGCCGACTACACGACCCGGTCGGCGGCGCTGGCGGACATCCAGGACGCCCTCGGGATGACCGAGGCACCGCTCCGGATGGAGTGCTACGACATCTCGCACCTGCAGGGGACGAACGTCGTCGCGTCGATGGTCGTGTTCGAGGACGGCCTGCCACGCAAGGACCAGTACCGCCGGTACACGATCGCCGAGACCACGGACGACACCGACAGCATGTACCAGGTGCTGACCCGGCGACTCGCGCGCCTCGACGAGGACGCCGAACTGCCGGACGTGCCCGACGTCACGAGCGACGAGCTGGTCGAGGGCTCGAAGCCGACCAAGCGCTTCGCGTACCGGCCGCAGCTGTTGATCGTCGACGGCGGGCAACCGCAGGTGCAGGCGGCGAAGCGCGCGATGGACGAGGCCGGCGTGCGGGACATCGCCCTCGTCGGGATCGCGAAGCGGCTCGAGGAGCTCTGGCTGCCGGACGACGACTTCCCGGTGATCCTGCCCCGCAACTCCGAGGCGCTGTTCCTCATCCAACGGATCCGTGACGAGGCGCACCGCTTCGCGATCACGCACCAGCGGACCCGTCGCAAGCGCGACGTCCGGTCGCGGCTGTCCGAGATCCCCGGCCTCGGGCCCACCCGCGTGAACGCCCTGCTGAAGCACTTCGGATCGGTGGCGCGGCTCCGCGAGGCCACGGCGGAGGAGATCGGCGAGGTGAACGGCGTCGGCCCGGCGACGGCGGCGGCCGTGGTCAGCAAGCTCGCCCAGACCCCCACGAGCGCGCCGGAAGCGGCCGACGCCGGGTCGCCGACGAGCGCGCCGGCGACGAGCGCACCGGACGGAGTGGACGGAGACGCCATGGCAGACGCGCCGAGCGCCCCCGGCACGGCGCGCCTGCCCGAAGTGACCGACGACGGCCCGCACCTGCCCGCATGACGCGCACCGCGCCTCCCGGACGGACGACGCACGCACCGGACGGACCGGTCGGGCCCGACCAACGCCACGCACCGCACCGAACGGTCCGACGGGACGGACCGCACCGACGGCACGCATCGCACGCACCGCACCGACCGCACCCGACCGGATGACGCACCCCGAGCCCCCCGTCCGGGCGGTACCCTTGTCCCGCAGCCGAGACCTCCCCGGGCGACGCGCCCGGGCCGCCACGACGGAGCCCACTCCCAGATGACCGACAGCGACCCAGCGCCGACCCGATCGCCGCAGCAGCACGACATCCTCATCGTCACCGGCATGTCCGGAGCCGGTCGTTCGACGGTGGGGAAGGCGCTCGAAGACCTCGGCTGGTACGTGGTCGACAACCTCCCGACGCAGATGCTCGCGCCGCTCACCGAGCTCGCGGACCGCGCCGGCGAGAAGATCCCGAAGATCGCCACGGTGGTCGACGTCCGCGGCGGGCGGTTCTTCACCGACCCCGAGCAGGCCGTCGAACAGGTGCGCAAGAGTGCGTCGGCACGGGTCCGGGTGCTCTTCCTCGAGGCCACCGACGCCGTCCTGGTGCGGCGCTTCGAGCAGGTCCGGCGACCCCACCCGCTCCAGGGCGAGGACACGCTCCTCGACGGCATCGGCCGCGAACGCAGTCGGCTCGCGGCACTGCGCGAGGCATCGGACCTCGTCATCGACACGTCCGACCTGAACATCCACCAACTCGCGAACGCCGTGACCGAGCAGTTCGCCGAGGACCACTTCACCGGCGTGCAGGTGACGCTGATGAGCTTCGGGTTCAAGTACGGACTGCCCGCGGACGCCGACATGGTGGCCGACGTCCGGTTCCTCCCGAACCCGTACTGGGTCCCGGAACTCCGCCCGCACACGGGCCTCGACCGACCCGTCTCCGACTACGTCCTGGCGCAGCCCGGAGCCCGCTCGTTCGTCGAGCGCTACGCCGACGTCCTCGAGCCGGTGTTCGAGGGGTACCAGCGCGAGAACAAAAGACACGCTACGATCGCCATCGGCTGTACCGGCGGCAAGCACCGCTCGGTCGCCATCGTCGCCGAGCTGGCGAACCTCCTCCGCGGGATGCCCGACGTCGCCGTGCGTGTGAAGAACCGAGACCTCGGCCGAGAGTGACCGTCCCTCCGGCCGCTCCACACGACGTGCGCCGGGCACGCGGACCCCACCAGAAGAAACGTTAGGAATGATGCTGTGCCGTTGACTGCCGAGGTCAAGGACGAACTGGCCCGGGTCGTCGTGAACCGGAACACGGTCCGCGCCGCCGAACTCGCGACCATCCTGCGGTTCGCGGGTGGCCTGCACGTCATCTCGGGCAGGATCGCGGTCGAGGTCGAACTCGACACCCGGATCATCGTGCACCGTGTGCGCAAGGACCTCGCCGAGCTGTACGGCGTGCGGAGTGAGGCGTCGGTGGGGTCGTCCGCGTCCGCCCGTCGTGGCACCCGGTACCTCGTGCGCGTGCTCGAGGCGGGGGAGACCCTCGCCCGGCAGACGGGGCTCATGGACGCCCGTCGCCGTCCGGTCCGCGGGCTGCCGAACCGCCTCACCACGGGCAACCGTGAGGACCTCGCCGCGATCTGGCGCGGGGCGTTCCTCGCCGCCGGCACGCTGACCGACCCCGGTCGGGCGGCCGCGCTCGAGGTCACGTGCCCGGGCAACGAGGCCGCGATGGCGCTCGTCGGCGCCGCGTCGCGGCTCGGCATCGCCGCCAAGGGGCGCGAGGTCCGGGGCGTGCACCGCGTCGTCATCCGCGACGGCGAGGCCATCGGCCAGATGCTGACCGTGATGGGTGCCGCGCGCACCACCGCCGACTGGGAGGAGATGCGCCAGCGCCGCGAGGTCCGCGCGACCGCCAACCGGCTCGTCAACTTCGACGATGCGAACCTCCGCCGCTCGGCGCAGGCCGCCGTCGCCGCCTGCGCCCGGGTCGAGCGTGCGCTCGAGATCCTCGGCGACGAGGTCCCGGACCACCTCAAGTACGCCGGCTCGCTCCGTCTGGAGCACCGCGACGCGTCGCTCGACGAGCTCGGCCAGCACGCCGAGCCGCCGATGACGAAGGACGCCATCGCCGGCCGCATCCGCCGCCTGCTCGCGATGGCCGACAAGCGCGCGTCGGACCTCGGGATCCCCGGCACCGAGGCGAGTGTCCCCGAGGAGCTCGAAGGGGCCTGATCGCGGTCGCGAGACGTTCCGAGACGGGAGGCGCGGTGCCAGCTGGCACCGCGCCTCCCGTCCGTCCCGGGGGTGGTCCAGGGCGGGCGTCACGACCGTCCGGACGGACCGTCATCGCGCGCAGGCGCGCAGTGTCCGACTGCTAGGGTCGTTACGGCGACGTTACGGGGCGTATCGTCCACCACACGTGGGCCCGAAGGGCCACACGACTCCGAAAGCAGCGCCCCCTGGGCGCTCCACACCCACCAGGAGATCCATTGACCGTCAAGATCGGTATCAACGGCTTCGGCCGCATCGGCCGTAACTTCTTCCGGGCGGCCCTCGCCAAGGGCTCCGACCTCGAGATCGTGGCCGTGAACGACCTCACCGACAACGCCGCCCTCGCGAACCTGCTCAAGTTCGACTCGATCACGGGTCGTCTCGGCAAGTCCGTCGAGCTCGACGGCGACAACATCGTCGTCGACGGCAAGGCGATCAAGGTCCTCGCGGAGCGCGACCCCGCCAACCTCCCCTGGGGCGAGCTGGGTGTCGACATCGTCATCGAGTCGACCGGCTTCTTCACCAAGGCCGCCGATGCGCAGAAGCACATCGACGCGGGTGCCAAGAAGGTCATCATCTCCGCCCCGGCCACGGGTGACGACGTCACCATCGTGCTCGGCGTGAACGAGGACCAGTACGACCCGGCGAACCACAACATCATCTCGAACGCGTCCTGCACCACGAACAGCCTCGCGCCGCTCGCCAAGGTGTTCAACGACAAGTTCGGCATCGAGCGTGGCCTCATGACGACGGTGCACGCCTACACCGCCGACCAGAACCTGCAGGACGGGCCGCACAAGGACCCGCGTCGTGCCCGTGCCGCCGCGCTGAACATCGTGCCGACCTCGACCGGTGCCGCCAAGGCCATCGGCCAGGTCATGCCCGAGCTCGCCGGCAAGCTCGACGGCTTCGCGCTCCGCGTCCCGGTCCCGACCGGTTCGATCACCGACCTCACCCTCGAGACCAAGTCCGAGGTCACGGTCGACGAGATCAACGCCGCCTACAAGGAGGCCGCCGAAGGTCCCCTCAAGGGCATCCTGCTCTACAGCGAGGACCCGCTGGTGTCGACCGACATCACCACGGACCCGCACTCCTCGATCTACGACTCCGGCCTGACCAAGGTCATCGGCGGCCTCGTGAAGATCACCTCGTGGTACGACAACGAGTGGGGCTACTCGAACCGCCTCGTCGACCTCACCGAGTACGTGGGCGAGCGCCTCTAACCCATGGCGCTCCGCACCCTCGAGGACCTCGGCGACCTCGCCGGCAAGCGCGTCGTCGTCCGCTGCGATCTCAACGTCCCGCTCAAGGACGGCGTGATCACGGACGACGGCCGCGTCCGGGCGTCGCTGACCACCCTGGACACCCTGATCACCGCGGGCGCCCGCGTCATCGTGATCTCCCACCTCGGTCGCCCGGACGGCGAACCGAAGCCGGAGTTCTCGCTGGCACCGGTCGGCCAGCGGCTGTCCGAGCTGCTCGGGAAGCCGGTCACGTTCGTCGGCGAGACCGTCGGCGACGAGGCGACCGCCGCCGCCGAGGACCTCGAGGACGGCGACGTCCTGCTGCTCGAGAACCTCCGGTTCAACCCGGAGGAGACCTCGAAGGACGCCGACGTGCGGAAGGCCTTCGCGGACCGCATCGCGGCCCTCGGCGACGCCTTCGTCTCCGACGGCTTCGGGGTCGTGCACCGCAAGCAGGCATCGGTCTACGAGCTCGCATCGGCACTGCCGTCGGCCGCGGGATCGCTCATCGAGGCCGAGCTCGGCGTGCTCGAGCGCCTCACCACCTCGCCGGAGCGCCCGTACACGGTCGTCCTCGGCGGGTCCAAGGTGAGCGACAAGCTCGGCGTGATCGACCACCTCCTGCCCCAGGTCGACACCCTGTGCATCGGTGGCGGCATGCTCTTCACGTTCCTCGCGGCCCAGGGCCACGGGGTCGCGAAGTCGCTGCTCGAGCAAGACCAGCTCGACGTCGTCCGCGAGTACCTCTCGCGGGCGAAGGAGCTCGGCGTGACGATCGACCTGCCGACGGACGTCGTCGTGGCGTCCGGGTTCGCGGCCGACGCGTCGCACGAGACGGTGGCGGCCGACGCGATCGAGTCGTCGTCCTTCGGGGCGGACGGCATCGGCCTCGACATCGGCCCGGAGACGGCGGCGCGGTTCGCGTCCGCGGTGTCCTCGTCGAAGACCGTGTTCTGGAACGGCCCGATGGGCGTGTTCGAGTTCCCGGCGTTCGCCGCCGGCACGAAGACCGTCGCCACGGCCCTGACCGAGGTCGACGGCCTCGGCGTGGTCGGCGGTGGCGACTCCGCTGCGGCCGTCCGGTCGCTCGGGTTCTCGGACGACCAGTTCGGGCACATCTCGACCGGTGGCGGAGCGAGCCTCGAGTTCCTCGAGGGCAAGTCGCTGCCCGGTCTCGAAGCACTGGGGTGGTCCCGATGAGCCGTACTCCGCTGATCGCCGGCAATTGGAAGATGAACCTGGATCACCTCCAGGCCATCGCCACGGTGCAGAAGCTCGCCTGGACGCTGAAGGACGCGCGTCACGACTTCGACGACGTCGAGGTCGCGGTGTTCCCGCCCTTCACCGACCTCCGCAGCGTGCAGACGCTCATCTCGGCCGACAAGCTCCCGATCCGCTTCGGCGCGCAGGACCTCTCGCAGCACGACTCCGGTGCCTACACCGGCGACGTGTCGGGTGCGTTCCTGGCTGCACTCGACGCGCAGTACGTCATCGTCGGACACTCCGAGCGGCGCACCGTCCACGGTGAGACCGACGAGGTGGTCGCCGCGAAGACCGCCGCGGCCGTCAAGCACGGCCTCGTGCCGGTGGTCTGCGTCGGCGAGACGGGTGAGCAGCGCGAGGAGCGCGGCGCCGGTGTCGTCCCGGTCGAGCAGCTGCAGGTCGTCCTCGACGCCGTGCAGCCGTCCGAGATCGTCGTGGCGTACGAGCCGGTCTGGGCGATCGGCTCCGGCCAGGCCGCGACCGCCGAGCAGGCGCAGGACGAGTGCGCGGCGATCCGCCGTGGCATCGCCGCCGCCTGGGGGGACGAGGCCGCTGCGGCGACCCGCGTCCTCTACGGCGGTTCGGTGAAGTCGGGCAACATCGCCGGCTTCCTGCGGGAGCCCGACATCGACGGCGCGCTCGTCGGCGGCGCCTCGCTCGACGTGCAGGAGTTCGCGGCCATCGCGCGCTTCCGGCAGCACGTCGGACTCTGATCCACCGGTCACAGGCCGGTCGCCACGGTGCGGCCGGCCTGTGCCACGCCCAGCCCGAGGCACCTCGGCCGACCACCTGGCCGGTATACTCGGATGGCTGACTGACACGAAAGGTACGTCGTGGCGATTCTCTCCGTCGTGCTGCAGGTCCTGCTCGCGATAACGAGCCTCCTGCTCACGCTCCTCATCCTGCTGCACAAGGGCCGCGGTGGCGGCCTCTCCGACATGTTCGGCGGCGGCGTGACGAGCAACCTCGGGGCGTCCGGCGTCGCCGAGCGAAACCTCAACCGCATCACGGTGATCCTCGGTCTCCTCTGGATCGTGTCGATCATCGTGCTCGGTCTCATCAACAAGTTCACGGCGGGGAGCTGATCCATGGCAACCGGAGGCAGTGCAATCCGGGGTTCGCGCGTCGGCGCGGGTCCGATGGGGGAGCAGGACCGCGGGGTCCAGGCCGAGCGTGTGGCGATCTCGTACTGGGACGCCCTCGGCAACGAGGTCGTGCGGTACTTCGCCGCCGGCCTGCCCGATGACGAGATCCCCGAGACGGTGGACTCGCCGTCGACCGGGCTCCCGGCCGGTCGCGACAAGGACAACCCTCCCGTCGTCGCGAAGACCGAGCCGTACAAGACGCACCTCGCGTACGTGAAGGAGCGCCGCACCGAAGAAGAGGCGGCCCAGCTCCTCGAGGACGCGCTGCAGCAGCTCCGCCAGCGTCGCGGTACCGCGAAGTAGTCGCACACGACGTCCGAAGGCCCCCGCACCGATCCGGTGCGGGGGCCTTCGTCGTGTGGGCAGCGGTGAGCGCCTGCCGAGCCGGCGCCGAGCGCGGGTGACCGAGGTCGTAGGACGTGCCGCGCGGGCGCCGAGCGGGAGCCGAGCGGGCGCCGAGCGGGCGCCGAGCGGGCCCCGAGCGGGCGCCGAGCGGGCCCCGAGCGGGCAGGACACGCCGCGTGCGTTCCGTGAGCGGGCAGAATGCGCCGCCGGCGCACGCCGAGCGGGACGTATTTCGCCCACTCGACCCCACGAGCCCCACGAGGCGGGCCGGCCGCACGGGCCGCACCCACGAACGGACGGGAGGCGGGGGGGCCGCGGGGCCCCCCCCCCCCCCCGGCCCCGGGGGGGGGGGGGGGGCGGGGGCCCCCCCGGGGGGTGTGGGGCG
>NZ_JBIWAG010000001.1:525632-650400 GCF_044759965.1 Curtobacterium sp. NPDC098951 | reverse complement strand
ACCCCCCGTCCCCCACGGGGGGGGCGGGCGGCACGTGCCGCACCCTCTACGGGCGGGGCGGGGGGGGGCCGGGGGCCCCCGCGCCTCCCGTCTTTCAGTGGACCGCGTCTAGTACGTCGACGCGATGAGGTTCTCGGGGACGTCGCGAGCGGCGTCCTGATCCACGAAGAACACCGTGCGCTTGCGACCCTGCACGCCACCGACCGGGACCTCGTCGACCGAGGCACCCGCGAGCGCGAGCCCGAGGACCGAGGCCTTCTCGGCCCCGGACAGGATGACCCAGACCCGCTGCGACGCGTTGATCGCCGGGTAGGTGAGGGTCAGGCGCTGCGGCGGCGGCTTGGGGGAGTCGTCGACCGGCAGCACGACGCGGTCGGTGACGGTGAGCTGCGGGAACTCCGGGAAGAGCGAGGCGGTGTGGCCGTCGGGGCCGACGCCGAGGAGCGTGATGTCGAACCGGGGCGCGATCGCGTCGTCCGGCGCGGCGGCGTGCAGTTCCTGCTCGTAGCGCGTCGCCGCGTCCTCGATCGAGAGTCCCTCGTCGGAGGCGGCGATCGGGTGGATGTTCGACGCCGGGATGTCGACGTGGTCGAAGAAGTCCGTCTGCGTGCCGGTGATGTTGCGATCGGCGTCACCCGCCGGTACCCAGCGCTCGTCGACCCACCACACGTGCACCTTCGACCAGTCGACGCTCTCACGCGCCGGCGACTGGCCGATCGCAGCGAGGACGAGCGACGAGACGGAGCCACCGCTGATGGCGATGTCCGCGCGCTCCTGTTCGTCGAGCACGTCGATGATCTTCGTGATGAAGCGTGCGGCGACCGAAGCGCCGAGGGCCTGCTTGTCCGGGTGCACCAGCACCCGCCGTTCGTTGGTCACGTGACTCCCGTGTTCGTGGTGGTCGAACGGTCGTGCGACCACCTTCGGTCCGGCCGTCCGGTCCGGCCGCCGCTCGCGCTGGACGAGCGACGGCCGGACCGACCGGTCGTGTGGGGCTTGCTCAGCCGGCGATCGACTCGCGCAGCTGGGGGACCCCGTGCTTGACGACGTCTCCGAAGAGGACGTCCGGGTCGAGTCTACGGAGTTCCTCGGCCAGGCAGTCGCGCAGGTTGCGGCGCGGCAGCGACAGGTCGTGCGTCGGCTGTCCGGGCATCGAGAGCGTCGCGACGTCCACCAGGGACCGCTCGAGCTCGATGGCGCCGGACTCGCGGACGAGCTTGACGCCGTGGATGCCACTCGAGCCGGTCGCACGCGGCGAGGTGACGACGGCGACCGGCACCTCGAGCTGCAGCTGCAGCCACGCGGCGAGCATGATCGTCGACGGGCTGTCGTACGCACCCGAGACCTCGACGGCGGTGATCGGCTCGTACGGCGGCTGGTCGAGCGCCGCGGCGAGCTGGTTCCGCCACAGGGTCAGGCGGGTCCACGCGAAGTCCGTGTCACCCGGCACGTACGAGGCACCGAGGGCCTCGATCGCACCGTTCGGGTCCTTCTGCGCGGCCGCGTCGGTGATCCGTCGCTGGGCGATGCGGCCGAGGGCCGAGGCGGAGGGCTGCTCCGGTGCGGTCTGCGGCCACCACGCCACGACGGGCGCGTCCGGCAGCAGGAGCCCCGTGACGAGGCTCTCCTCGTCGGTCGCGGTCTCGCCGTAGGCGCGGAGGACGATGACCTCGCTCGCCCCGGCGTCGCTCCCGACCCGGATCTGCGCGTCGAGGCGACCCGGCGACTTGGTGTCACCGTCGTTCTTCGACACGATGATGACGCGCATCGGGTGCTCGCGCGACGCCTCGTTCGCGGCCTCGATCGCCTCTTCCTCGTGGCCGAGGGCCGTCGAGATGATGAGCGTCAGGACACGACCGAGGGCGACGGCGCCGCCCTCCTCGCGGATGTGGACGAGCTTCTTCTGGATCTTCGAGACCGTGGTGTTCGGCAGGTCGATCTTCATGGACGCCTCCAGGTCCGGCCGTCGCGGGCGAGCAGGGCGTCGGCGGACGCCGGACCCCACGTGCCGGGACGGTACTGCTCGGGCTGGCCCTGCGTGGCCCAGAACTCCTCGATCGGGTCGAGGATCTTCCACGACAGTTCCACCTCTTGGTGACGGGGGAACAGGGGCGGGTCGCCGAGGAGCACGTCGAGGATGAGTCGCTCGTACGCCTCGGGCGAGGCCTCGGTGAACGCGTGGCCGTACCCGAAGTCCATCGTCACGTCACGCACCTGGGTGCCGACGCCGGGGACCTTCGAGCCGAACCGGAGCGTGACGCCCTCGTCCGGCTGCACACGGATGACGAGCGCGTTCTGACCGAGCGGGGACTGCGAGTTGCCGTAGACGTCCTCGGGGACGCGCTTGAAGACGATCGCGATCTCGGTCACGCGGCGACCGAGCCGCTTGCCCGCACGGAGGTAGAACGGGACGCCCTGCCACCGCCGGGTCGCGATGTCGAGCTTGATCGCCGCGTACGTCTCGGTGCCGGACTCGGGGTCCATGCCCGCTTCCTCGAGGAAGCCGAGCACCTTCTCGCCGCCCTGCCAGCCGCCGGCGTACTGCCCGCGCGCGGTGGCGGTCGACAGGTCCTCGGGCAGGCGCACCGCCGAGAGCACCTTCTCCTTCTCGGCGCGGAGGTCCGCGGCCTTGAACGAGACCGGCTCCTCCATCGCGGTGAGCGCGAGGAGCTGCAGCAGGTGGTTCTGGATGACGTCGCGCGCCGCACCGATGCCGTCGTAGTACGCGGCACGCCCGGCGACGCCGATGTCCTCGGCCATCGTGATCTGCACGTGGTCGACGTAGTTCGAGTTCCAGATGGGTTCGTACATCTGGTTCGCGAACCGGAGCGTCAGGAGGTTCTGGACGGTCTCCTTGCCGAGGTAGTGGTCGATGCGGAACACGTCGTCCGGCGCGAAGACGCTCTCGACGATCGCGTTCAGCTCGCGGGCCGTGCGGAGGTCGGAGCCGAAGGGCTTCTCGACGACCACGCGGCTCCACGAGTCCTCGCGCTTCTCGGTCAGGCCGGACAGCTTGAGCTGCTCGGTGACCACGGGGAACATCTTCGGCGGGATGGACAGGTAGAACGCGTGGTTGCCGAGCGTCCCGCGCTCCGCGTCGAGCGTGTCGACGGTGCGCTTGAGCTCGCGGAACGCCTCGGGGTCGTCGAACGATCCCTGGACGAACCGGATGCCCTGTTCGAGCTGACGCCAGACGTCCTCGTCGAACGGGGTGCGCGAGTGCTCCTGGACCGCGTCGTGGACGAGCTGGGAGAAGTCTTGGTCCTCCCAGTCACGTCGAGCGAACCCGACGAGGGCGAACCCCGGGGGCAGGAGCCCTCGGTTCGCCAGGTCGTAGACCGCGGGCATCAGCTTCTTGCGGGACAGGTCGCCCGTCACGCCGAAGATGATGAGGGTGCTGGGTCCCGCGATCCGGTTCAGTCGACGATCCGTCGGCAGCCGGAGCGGGTTGTGCTCCGGGGTGATTGCCACCGGTGACATGAGTCGGTGAACTCCTTCGAGAGTCAGAGGGTGACGACGGCGGTCAGTGCTGCGGTGGCAGCGGCGACGTCCGTCGTCGTGAGGGTCAGGACCGGGCGGCCGTGCTGCGCGAGGACACTCGCGTCGCCGGCGGCCTGGGCCTGGATGAGCTGGCCGAACGTGAACGGACGGCCGGGGATGGCGAGGTCGTCGGGCTCGTCGGCCACGATCTGCAGGAACACACCGTTCGCCGGGCCGCCCTTGTGGTACTGGCCGGTCGAGTGCAGGAAGCGCGGTCCGTAGCCGAACGTGACCGGTCGGCCGGTCCGCGCCGCCAGGGCGTCGCGTAGCGACGCGAGGGCTGGGTTCGCGGTGCGGTCCACGTACGCCTGCACGGCCAGGTAGCCGGTCGGGCCGACGTGGTCCAGGAGGCGCGTCACGGCTTCGGCGAGCGTGGTCCCGACCGCCAGGCCCTCGGTCGCGTGGACGGCGGTGCCGTCCTCGGTGAACGCGGGCACGGTCGGGGCCGGACGGTCGTCCAGGAGCGCACGGGCGGCGGACTTGGCCGCTTCGACGTCGGGCTGGTCGAACGGGTCGATGCCGAGCAGTCGACCGGCGACGGCCACGGCGTACTCCCACACGAGGAACTGGCCGCCGAGCGTCCCGGTGATCTCCACCTCGCCGTCGGCGACGTGGCGCTCGTCCTCGCGGGACCCGACGAGTCGGATCACCTGCAGGTCGGGCAGACCGGCCGTCACCTCGGGGGAGTCGACGTCGAGCACGACGGGCAGCAGGCCGCGCCCGCTCTTGCCGGTCGACTCGGCGATCAGCTGCTCCACCCAGTCGCCGAAGCCGACGATGTGGGTGCCGTCCGCGACGATGCCGATCGTGGAGCGCAGCGGGGCGGTGCCACCGAGGACGGCGCCGAGCACGAGGCCCGGGTTCTCGTCGATGTCGACCGCGAGGAGCGCGGAGATCGCGTCGGCCTCGTCGAGGAGTTCCGCGATGTCGGCGCCCGCGAGGCCGGACGGCACGAGGCCGAACGCGGTCAGCGCGGAGTAGCGGCCGCCCACGTTCGGGTCGGCGGTGAACACGCGGTACCCGGCGTCGATGGCCGCGGCCTCGAGCGGAGAGCCCGGGTCGGTGACGACGACGATCCGCTTCGCCGGGTCGATGCCGGCGTCGCGGAAGGCCTGCTCGTAGACACGGCGCTGCGAGTCGGTCTCGAGCGTCGAACCCGACTTCGAGGAGACGACGAGCACGGTGCGGTCCAGCTGGTGCTCCACAGCGGCCCGGACCTGTGCCGGGTCGGTGGAGTCGAGGACCGTGAGCGGCACACCGGCGGTCCGGGTGATGACCTCCGGTGCGAGCGACGAGCCGCCCATGCCGGCGAGGACGACGTGGTCGACCCCCTCGGCACGGAGCGACTCGCGGAGGGCAGCGACCTCGGCGACGAGCGGGCGGGAGACCGAGACGGCCTCCACCCAGCCGAGGCGCTTCGACGCCTCGGCCTCGGCGTCCGGACCCCAGAGCTCGGGGTCCTGGGCCGTGATGCCCGACGCCACCAGGTCGGTGACGAGACGCGGGACCACCTGGTCGATGGCCCGCGCCGCGTCACCGCTGGCGGCGATGGAGACCGTCACTCCTTGGCGCCCTCGAGCGCGGTCTTGACGGTGTCGACGAGCTCGCCCCACGAGACGATGAACTTGTCGACGCCCTCACGCTCGAGCAGCGCCACGACGTCGTCGTAGCTGATGCCCTGGGCGGCGATCTGGTCGAGGACCTGCTGGGCCTCGTCGAACGAGCCGGCGATGGCGTCGCCGTGGATCTCGCCGTGGTCGAACGTGGCGTCGAGGGTCTTCCCCGGCATGGTGTTGACGGTGCTCGGCGCGGCGAGTTCGGTCACGTAGAGCGTGTCCGGCAGCGACGGGTCCTTGACACCGGTCGACGCCCACAGCGGGCGCTGGGTGTTCGCGCCGGCCTCGAGCAGGCCGAGGGCGCGCTCGGAGGCGAACGCCTCGGTCCAGACCTGGTACGCGAGCTGGGCGTTCGCGATGCCGGCCTTCGACTTGAGGGCCTTCGCCTCGTCCGTGCCGACGGCGTCGAGACGCTTGTCGATCTCGGAGTCGACGCGCGACACGAAGAAGGACGCGACCGAGTGGATCTTCGAGAGGTCGTGGCCGGCGGCCTTGGCCTTCTCGAGACCACCGAGGTAGGCGTCGATGACGGCGCGGTAGCGCTCGAGCGAGAAGATCAGGGTGACGTTGACCGAGATGCCGGCGGCGATGACCTCGGTGATGGCCTCGAGGCCCTCGACGGTCGCCGGGATCTTGATGAGCACGTTCTCGCGGCCGACCTTGTCGAACAGGAACTTGGCCTGCTCGATGGTCTTCTGGGTGTCGTGCGCGAGGCCGGGCTCGACCTCGATCGACACGCGGCCGTCGAAGCCCTTGGTCGAGTCGTAGATCGGCTTGAAGATGTCGGACGCGTTCGCGACGTCCTGCGTGGTGATCTCGAAGATCGCGTCGGTCAGCTCGGTGCCGGCGGCCGCGAGCTCCTTGACCTGCGCGTCGTAGCGCTCGCCCTTGGCGAGGGCCGAGGCGAAGATCGTCGGGTTGGTCGTGACGCCGACGACGTTCTTCTCGGCGATGAGGGACTCGAGCTTGCCGGTCTCCAGCAGTTCGCGGGACAGGTCGTCGAGCCAGATGCTCACGCCGACCGCGGAGAGGGCGGCGGTGGGGGTGTTCTCAGCCATGTGTTTCTCTTCTTCTTTCATCGACTGGCCGTCGTCGCGGTGGCGACGGGGGCCGTGGTGTCGGGGTCTCGGGGAACCGGCAGGCGCGGGGCGGGGCCGAGCCGCGCCTCCCGGAAGAAGGGCCGGATCCGGCGAACCGGACCCGGCCCTGTCGGGTCAGGAAGCCGCGAGGGATTCCTTCGCGGCGGCCACGACGTGCTCCGTCGTGAAGCCGAACTCCTTGAAGAGCGTCTGGTAGTCGGCCGAGGCACCGAAGTGCTCGATCGAGACGCTGCGGCCCTTGTCGCCGACGATGTCGCGCCAGCTCATCGCGATGCCGGCCTCGACCGACACGCGAGCGGTGACGTCCTTCGGCAGGACCTGGTCCTGGTAGTTCTCGGACTGTGCGCGGAACCACTCGAGCGACGGGGCGCTCACGACGCGGGCGTTGATGCCCTCGCCCTTGAGCTGCTCGCGCGCGTCGACGGCGATCTGGACCTCGGAGCCGGTCGCGATGAGGATCACGTCCGGGGTGCCGTTCGGCGCCTCGGCCAGGATGTACGCGCCCTTGGCGACGTTCTTCGCCGAGGCGAAGGTCTCACCCGAGGCCTCGCCCTCGCCACGCTCGAAGACGGGGAGGTTCTGACGGCTCAGCGCGATGCCGGCCGGGCGGTCCTTGTGCTTGAGCATCTCGAGCCAGGCGTAGGCGACCTCGTTGGCGTCGGCCGGGCGGACGACGTCCAGACCCGGGATCGCGCGGAGGGCGCTGAGCTGCTCGATCGGCTGGTGCGTCGGGCCGTCCTCGCCGAGGGCGACGGAGTCGTGCGTCCAGACGTAGATCGCCGGCGCCTGCATGAGCGCGGCGAGACGGACTGCCGGACGCATGTAGTCGCTGAAGATGAGGAACGTGCCGCCGAAGGGGCGGGTGTTCCCGTGCAGGACGATGCCGGACAGGATCGAGCCCATCGCGTGCTCGCGGATGCCGAAGTGCAGCACGCGGCCGTACGGGTCGGTGCTCCACGTCTTGGTCGACGCCTCGACCGGACCGAAGGACTTGGCGCCCTCGATCGTGGTCAGGTTCGACTCGGCGAGGTCGGCCGAACCGCCCCAGAACTCGGGCATGAGCGGCGCGATGGCGTTGATGACCTTGCCGGAGGCGGCGCGGGTCGAGACGGCCTTCTCGGTCGGGAAGACCGGGAGCGCCTCTTCGAGGCCCTCGGGGAGCTCGCCGGCGTTGATGCGGTCGAGGAGCGTCTTCTTCTCCGGGTTGGCCGCGGCCCACGCGTCGAAGGTCTGCTGCCACTCGGCGTGCTCGGCCTGGCCCTTGGCGACGGCGCCGCGGGTGTACTCGAGCACCTCGGGGTCGACGTGGAAGGTCTGCTCGGGGTCGAAGCCGAGCACCTCCTTGAGGCCCTTGAGCTCCTCGCCACCGAGGGCGGAGCCGTGGATCTTGCCGGAGTTCTGCTTGGTCGGCGACGGCCAGCCGATGATCGTCTTGAGGACGATGAGCGACGGCTTGGTCGTCTCGGCCTTGGCGGCTTCGACGGCGCGGTACAGCTCCTCGACGTCCTCGGAGTACTCGCCGGTCTTCTTCCAGTCGACGTGCTGGACGTGCCAGCCGAGGGCCTCGTAGCGGGCCGCGACGTCCTCGGAGAACGCGATGTCGGTGTCGTCCTCGATCGAGATCTGGTTCGAGTCGTAGAAGACGACCAGGCGACCGAGCTGCTGGCGGCCGGCGAGGCTGGCGGCCTCGTTCGTGACGCCTTCCTGCATGTCGCCGTCACCGGCGATCACGTAGGTGAAGTGGTCGAACGGCGACTGGCCGTCGGCGGTCTCCGGGTCGAACAGACCGCGCTCGAAGCGCTGCGCGTAGCCGAAGCCCACGGCGGACGCGAGGCCCTGGCCGAGCGGGCCGGTGGTGATCTCGACGCCGTCGGTGTGGCCGTACTCCGGGTGACCCGGGGTCTTCGAGCCCCACTTGCGCAGGTGCTGGAGGTCCTCGAGCTCGAGGCCGTAGCCGTGCAGGTAGAACTGCACGTACTGCAGGATCGAGGCGTGGCCCGCGGAGAGGATGAAGCGGTCGCGGCCGATCCAGGTGGAGTCGCTGGGGTCGCGACGCATCACCTTCTGGAAGAGGAGGTGGGCGACCGGCGCGAGGCTCATCGCGGTGCCGGGGTGACCGTTGCCGGCGGCCTCGACCGAGTCGGCGGCGAGTACGCGGGCCGTGTCGACGGCCTTCCTGTCGATGGCGTCCCAGGTGAATTCAGCCACTTGGATGTTGACCCTTCTTGATGCGACATGTGCGAGGGCTCGTGCCATCGCACGGACATGATCGCCATCCCGGGGCCTTCGTCAGGTCGCCGTCTCGCGGCGGCCGACCGGCTCTTCGCGGCCGACGTCATCGGGGCACGCACTGCGGGAGGGCGTCTCCAGCATAGTGACCATGCACTCAGAAGGGGTTCAGGTGACGCCGGTTGTTCACTCGTCGCCACGGGGACCCGCCGTCGGCCGGGCGTGTCGGTGAGCGACTTCGGTCCGGATGGCGGGGCGGGGCATCGTCGCAGCGCCTCGATCACGTAAACTGTCGGAGACCCGTGAGCATTCCGGGCCGACGCACGCCCCGACGACGACGGAGCCGTCCACCGAGCGTGCGAGCTGACGCGAACAGACTGAGGTTCCCTTGCCGACTGCCACCGTGACCCGGCCCGACACCGATCGACCCCGCTCGACGCTGTCCCGCAAGGTGCGCGCGTACGTCTCGCTGACGAAGCCGCGGGTCATGGAGCTGCTGCTCGTCACGACGGCACCGACGATGTTCCTCGCCGCGCGCGGGGTGCCGGACCTGTGGCTCGTGTTCTGGACGATGCTCGGTGGCGCCATGTCCGCCGGGTCCGCCTCGGCCTTCAACTGCTACATCGACCGTGACATCGACCGCCTCATGAAGCGGACGAGCACCCGCCCGCTCGTCACCGGTGAGCTCTCCGACCGCGAGGCCCTCGTGTTCTCGTGGGTGCTCGGCATCCTGTCGACGGCCGTCCTCGGCTTCCTGGTGAACTGGCTCGCCGCTGCGCTCAGCGTCATCGCGATCCTCATCTACGTGTTCCTCTACACGCTGTGGCTCAAGCGCCGCACGCCGCAGAACATCGTGTGGGGCGGCTCGGCCGGCTGCATGCCGGTGCTGATCGGCTGGGCGGGCGTCACCGGGTCGCTGACCTGGGCGCCGGTCATCCTCTTCATGGTGATCTTCCTCTGGACGCCGCCGCACTACTGGCCGCTGTCGATGAAGTACCGCGACGACTACGACGCCGCCGACGTGCCGATGCTCGCCGTGGTCCGCGGGCGCACCGTCGTCGGACTGCAGGTCGTCCTGTACGCGTGGGCGACGCTCGTCTGCTCGCTGCTGCTCGTCCCCGTCGCACACATGGGACCGCTCTACACGGTCGTCGCGTTGGCCGGTGGCATCTGGTTCGTCGTCGAGTCACACCGGCTGTACTCGCGGGCGATCCAGCACGTCGAGCACGTGCAGCCGATGCGGGTCTTCCACAGCTCGATCACGTACCTGACGCTGCTCTTCATCGCGGTGGGCATCGACCCGCTGCTCCCGCAGGTCTTCACCTTCTAGCCCGGGGCGGGGCCGGGGGCGGGCGGGGGCCGGTCGCGCAGGCTCGGTCGCGCTGGCGCCGCTGCGGGTGCGCGGGTGCGCGAGCCGAGGTGTCGTCGTGCGGCCGACGTGGAGCGACAAGGTCGCTGTCGTACGACGTCGACGTTGTCGCTCGTTGCGTGCGCGGGCCGTGGTGTCGTCGTGCGGCCGACGTGGAGCGACGAGACCGCTGTCGTACGACATCGACGTTGTCGCTTCTTGCGCGCGCGCGGTGGTGTCGTCGTGCGGCCGACGTGGAGCGACGAGACCGCTGTCGTGCGACGTCGACGTTGTCGCTCGTTGCGCGCGCGCGGTGGTGTCGTCGTGCAGCCGACGTGGAGCGACAAGGCCGCTGTCGTACGACGTCGACGTTGTCGCTTCTTGCGTGCGCGCGCGGTGGTGTCGTCGTGCGGCCGACGTGGAGCGACGAGGTCGCTGTCGTACGACGTCGACGATGTCGCCCCGACTCGACCCCGGCCGAGTCCGGCCCGGCAGGGCGCACGCCGCGACGTGCGGTGGTCGACGCGACCCACCGACGGCCTGGAGGCGCGGTGTGGGCCCGCACCGCGCCTCCAGGCCGTCACGGGGTGACGCCCACCGCACCGTGCTGTCCTGATCGGATGCGTGCGCAACGAACCACACCCCAGGAGTCGATCGAGTCGTGGGGTGTCGTCGACCGCTTGCGGTGCGCTGCGCGTCAGCCCGCGACCGGCTCGCGGACGGCCTGGCGACCGGCGGTGCCGCGCGTCGAGAGCGTGACGACGGTCACCGCGCCGACCAGCAGCCCCGCGAGGACCATGTGCGTCCCGACCAGGCCGACCGGCAGGCCCGTGCGCGCCTGGGTGAGCCCCACGGCGATCTGGACGAACTCGACGACGAGGAGCAGCAGCGCCCACTTGCTCGACAGGCGCAGGCGGACCGCACCGACGACGAGCACGAGCGTGAGCGCGAACAGGACGTAGGCGGGCACCGCGTGCAGGTGCTCCATCACGGCCGGGTCGAAGCCCGTGCGGTGCAGCCGGCCGCCGTCGACGGCCTCGTCCGCTCCGGCGTGCGGGCCGCTGCCGGTGGTGAGGATGCCGACGAGCACCGTGACGACGACGGCCGCGATCGTGCCGCGGACGACGCCCGTGTACCAGCCGGGGACGAGTCGCTCGCCGGTGCGCGGGCCCCGCATCGCGCGGTAGACCAGTGCGGCGGTGACGGAGGTGAGCGCGGCCGAGACCACGAAGTGCAGTCCGACGACGAAGGGGTTGAGGTTCGTCCAGACGCTCATGCCGCCGATCACGGCCTGCACCGGGATCGCTGCGCCCTGGGCGAACGCGAGCCAGAACAGCTCGGGGCGGGTGCGACGCATCCGGACGACGAGCAGGAACATCGCGATCGCGACGATGACGAGCACGAAGGTCAGCAGTCGGTTGCCGAACTCGATGACGCCGTGCACGCCCATCTCGGGCGTCGAGACGAGCGAGTCCGCCGTGCACTTGGGCCAGGTCGGGCAGCCGAGGCCGGACGCGGTGAGGCGCACGAGACCGCCGGTGCCGATCAGGATCACCTCGACGACGAACGACGCCCAGGCGAGGACGACGACGCGCTGGTCGACGACACGGGGGAGCGACCACCACCGCGCATCGCGGACGTCCTGGTCGGCGGGGGATGCGACGCGAGTCACGAGCGTGGTGCCTTCCTGTTGTTCCGTGCAGTGAACCTGTAGGATTCGAGGGTTCAGCAGCAGTCAAGTCTAGGCAAGCGCCGGCTCCGAAAGGTCCGAGATCGCCGCTCACGTCCAGGACTGCGTGGAACCATCGACGTTGCGAGGGAGCAACACCGTGGCCGCCTGTCGGCGGTCTGCGGTGGAATGGCGTCCAGACGCCACGGGTTGACACCCAGAACGCTGCCGCGAGAAGGAAACGAGGAGACCATGTCCGACGTGCTCATCGACCGTCCCGAGCTCGAAGGGCTCGGCCAATACGAGTTCGGCTGGTCCGACTCCGACTCGGCCGGCGCCTCCGCGCGCCGCGGCATCTCCGAGGAGGTCGTGACCGACATCTCGAACCTCAAGGGCGAGCCCGAGTGGATGCTCAAGAACCGCCTCAAGGGCCTGCAGCTGTTCGGTCGCAAGCCGATGCCGACGTGGGGTGCCGACCTGACCGGCATCGACTTCGACAACATCAAGTACTTCGTGCGCTCCACCGAGAAGCAGGCGCAGTCGTGGGAGGACCTCCCCGAGGACATCCGCGCCACCTACGAGAAGCTCGGCATCCCCGAGGCCGAGCGCCAGCGCCTCGTCGCCGGCGTCGCCGCGCAGTACGAGTCCGAGGTCGTCTACCACCAGATCCGTGAAGACCTCGAGCAGCAGGGTGTCATCTTCATGGACACCGACACCGCGCTCCGCGAGCACCCCGAGATCTTCGAGGAGTACTTCGGCACCGTGATCCCGGCCGGCGACAACAAGTTCGCCGCGCTGAACACGGCCGTGTGGTCGGGCGGCTCGTTCGTCTACGTCCCGAAGGGCGTGCACGTCGAGATCCCGCTGCAGGCGTACTTCCGCATCAACACCGAGAACATGGGGCAGTTCGAGCGGACGCTGATCATCGCGGACGAGGACTCCTACGTCCACTACATCGAGGGCTGCACGGCGCCGATCTACAAGTCGGACTCCCTGCACTCGGCCGTCGTCGAGATCATCGTGAAGAAGAACGCCCGCGTGCGCTACACGACGATCCAGAACTGGTCGAACAACGTCTACAACCTCGTGACCAAGCGTGCGATCGCGCACGAGGGCGCCACGATGGAGTGGATCGACGGCAACATCGGCTCCAAGGTGACGATGAAGTACCCGTCGATCTACCTCGCGGGCGAGCACGCCAAGGGCGAGACCCTGTCGGTGGCCTTCGCCGGTCCCGGTCAGCACCAGGACGCCGGCGCGAAGATGATCCACATGGCGCCGTACACGACGTCCTCGATCGTGTCGAAGTCGATCGCCCGCGGCGGCGGTCGTGCCGGGTACCGCGGCGAGGTCCGTGTCGACCCGAACGCGCACCACGCGGCGAACACCGTCCGGTGCGACGCGCTGCTCGTCGACACGATCAGCCGGTCGGACACCTACCCGGCGATCGACATCCGCGTCGACGACGTCCAGCTCGGCCACGAGGCCACCGTCTCCCGCGTGAGCGAGGAGCAGCTGTTCTACCTCATGTCCCGCGGCATGCCCGAGGACGAGGCGATGGCGATGATCGTCCGCGGCTTCATCGAGCCGATCGCCCGCGAGCTCCCGATGGAGTACGCACTCGAACTCAACAAGCTCATCGAGATGAGCATGGAAGGATCCGTCGGCTAGATGTCCAGCACCACCCCTCCCCACATCGACCAGCCGATCGAGCCGTCCGCGGCTGCTCAAGCACCTGCTCAGCACGGCGCCGGCGCGCACACCGACGGCGGCTGGGACGCCCCGGACGCCAAGGTCCCCGTCCAGACCCGTTCGGAGCGCCCGCAGTCCGGCGACATCGACGCGTTCCCGACCGTCACCGGGCGTGAGGTGAACTGGAAGTTCGCACCCCTCGCGAAGCTCCAGCCGCTGCTCGACGGCGGGCTCGACGGCTCCGCGTACCCGTTCCTCGCCCGCCAGTCCGACGGTGCCGACGTCGAGTGGGTCCGCAGCGACGACCCGCGCGTCGGCACGGCCGGCCTGCCCGAGGACCGCGCCGCGGCCGCAGCCTGGACCGCGCGCGACGCCGTGCTCGCCGTCACGGTCACGGCGACCGAGGCGCACGAGTTCCTCACGATCACCCGCTCGGACTTCGGCACGCAGCCCCGCGCGGCGCACACGGTCATCACGGCCGAGGCGCACGCACAGGGCATCGTCGTGCTCGACAACCGCGGTTCGGCACTCCTCAGCGAGAACGTCGAGATCGTCGCCCGCGACGGCGCGCGCCTGACCGTCGTCACCCTGCAGGACTGGGACGACGACGCCGTGCACGTGTCGACCCACTTCGCCGAGGTCGGCCGTGACGCCTTCCTCAAGCACGTCGTGGTGTCGCTCGGCGGCGCGGTCGTCCGCGTGAACCCGTCGACGCACCTCGGGGCGCAGGGCGCCGACACCGAGATGTACGGCGTGTACTTCGCCGACGCCGGCCAGTACATCGAGCAGCAGGTCTACGTGAACCACGACGCGCCGAACACGCGCGGTCGGGTCAACTACAAGGGCGCGCTGCAGGGCCAGGGCGCCCACACGGTGTGGATCGGCGACGTGCTCATCGGCCGTGCCGGTGACGGCACGGACTCGTACGAGCAGAACCGCAACCTCGTCCTCACCGACGGAACGCGCGCGGACAGCATCCCGAACCTCGAGATCGAGACGGGCAACATCGAGGGTGCCGGCCACGCGAGTGCGACCGGCCGCTTCGACGACGAGCAGCTGTTCTACCTGCAGTCCCGCGGGATCCCCGAGGAAGAGGCGCGTCGTCTCGTCGTGCTCGGCTTCCTCGTCGAGGTCATCCAGAAGATCGGCGCGCCCGAGCTCGAGGAACGCCTCATCGCCGCAGTCGAGCAGGAGCTCGCCGAGGGCCGCTCGGTCATCGCCGACGCGGCACCGGAGGCGTCCGCCTGATGTCGACGAAGGTCTGCTCCGAGGCGGACATCCAGGTGGACAGCCCGATGCGTGCCGTGGTCGACGGCACCGCGGTCGCCATCGTGAAGGACTCCGCCGGCACCGTGCACGCGATCGGCGACACCTGCACGCACGGGGACATCTCCCTGGCCGAGGGGTTCGTCGAGGGCGACACGCTCGAGTGCTGGGCCCACGGGTCCCGGTTCTCGCTGGCCACCGGCAAGCCGCAGAACTTCCCCGCCTACGAGCCCGTCCCGGTCTTCCGGGTCGAGGTCCGCGACGGCGAAGTCTACGTCGACGTGCACGACCCCGTCCCGGTCGACTGAGCCCCTCCCGTCCCGGCCGACCCCGGCCCCACACACGTCCCGCGGCTGACGCCGCGCACCAGCTGCAACCGAAGGAACGCAATGTCCACTCTCGAAATCCGTGACCTCCAGGTCTCGATCGACACCGATCAGGGCACCAAGGAGATCCTGAAGGGCGTCGACCTCACCATCAACGAGGGCGAGATCCACGCGATCATGGGGCCGAACGGCTCCGGCAAGTCCACCCTCGCCTACACGATCGCCGGCCACCCGCGGTACAACGTCGTCGGCGGCTCCATCACGCTCGACGGCGAGGACGTCCTCGCGATGAGCGTCGACGAGCGTGCCCGCGCCGGCATGTTCCTCGCGATGCAGTACCCGGTCGAGATCCCGGGCGTCACGGTGTCGAACTTCCTCCGCACCGCGAAGACCGCGATCGACGGCGAGGCCCCCGCGCTCCGCAGCTGGGTCAAGGACCTCCGCCAGTCGATGGCCGACCTCAAGATGGACTCGGCCTTCGCCGAGCGCAACGTCAACGAGGGCTTCTCCGGTGGCGAGAAGAAGCGCCACGAGATCATGCAGCTCGAGCTCCTCAAGCCGAAGTTCGCCGTCCTCGACGAGACCGACTCCGGGCTCGACGTCGATGCGCTGAAGATCGTGTCCGAGGGCGTCAACCGCGCCAAGGCCGCGACCGGCCTCGGTGTGCTCCTCATCACGCACTACACGCGGATCCTCCGCTACATCAAGCCGGACTTCGTACACGTGTTCGTCGCGGGCAAGGTCGCCGAGCAGGGTGGCCCGGAGCTCGCCGAGCGCCTCGAGAACGAGGGCTACGACCGCTACGTGCAGGCCGCGGCCGCCGAGGCGCAGGCCTGATGATCACCGCACTCGCACCGGAGAAGTTCGACGAGGTCGTCGAGGGCCTGAAGGAGGTCCAGGACCCGGAGCTCGGCGTGAACATCGTCGACCTCGGGCTCATCTACGACCTCGCCTGGGACGACGAGGCGACCGCGCTCGTCATCAGCATGACGCTGACGAGTGCGGGCTGCCCGCTGACGGACGTCATCGAGGGCGACACGGCGAACGCGCTGGACGGCATCGTCGACGCGTTCCGGATCAACTGGGTCTGGATGCCGCCGTGGGGTCCGGAGCGGATCACCGACGACGGGCGCGAGATGATGCGCGCGCTCGGGTTCTCGATCTAGTCGCGACCCCCTGACGGACGGGAGGCGCGGTGCCGGCTGGCACCGCGCCTCCCGTCCGTCTGTGGCCGGGTCCCGGGCGCGCCCCGAGCGGGCGAAGTACGTCACGCTCGGCGTAGTGAAGCGGCCGGTTCCGCCCGCTCGGCGGGCGACGCGCGGCGTGTCCTGCCCGCTCGGCGGGCGGCGGACGGCGTGGCCCGCCGGTCCGAGCGGGCGGCCGACGGCGTGTCCTGCCCGCTCGCACGCGCCCCGCGGACGTCGAAGGGCCCCACACCGGACGGTGCGGGGCCCTTCGAGCAGCGGATTCAGCGGCGGCCGACCAGCTTCCACGCGAGCGGCAGGACACCGGCGGCGATGAGGGCCTTGGCGATGCCGCCGACGATGAACGGGTACAGGCCGGCGGCGAGCACCGACTGCAGGTCGTTCGGCGCGCCGAGCTGACCCAGGACGACCGCGAGCCAGGGCAGGCCCGTCACGAAGGGGATCGCGCTCGCGAGGGTGAAGGCGACCGCAGCACGGCCGACCTTGCGGTCCCACTGGTGCTCGGCGAGGCGTCCGACGACGGCCGCGGCGATGACGAAGCCGATGACGTAGCCGAAGCTCGGCGTCGCGAGGGCCGCGAGACCGCCCGTGTGCTCGGCGAAGATCGGTGCGCCGGCGAGTCCCGCCACCGCGTACAGCAGCAGCGAGAGGAAGCCGCGGCGCGCGCCGAGGGTCGCCCCGACGAGCACGACGGCCAGGGTCTGGCCCGTGATCGGCACCGGCCACATGGGCACCTGGAGCTGCGCCATGCCGGCGGTGAACAGGGCGCCTCCGGCGATCAGGGCGACATCGGTGGCCAGGCCGTGGGTGCGCAGACGGTCGGCGAGGACTGCGCGGCGAGCGAACCCGGTGGCGTTCGTCATGGATTCTCCTAGAATGGACTGCTGGTCCCGTTCGGGACCATCGGTCCCGTCAGCGTAGCGGTGCACCTCCCGCACACACCGTTGTGCACATCCACCAACTGATTGGACGTCTGCTGTGCTTGCCGTGCACGACCTCGAGATCCGCGTCGGGGCTCGCCTCCTGATGGAGAACGTGTCCTTCCGCGTCGAGAAGGGGGACAAGATCGGCCTCGTCGGCCGGAACGGCGCGGGGAAGACCACCATGACCAAGGCCCTGGCGGGGGAGACCCAGCCCACCGGGGGCAAGATCGACCGCTCCGGCGAGATCGGCTACCTGCCGCAAGACCCCCGCTCCGGCAACCCGGAGGACACCGCCCGCAAGCGCATCCTCGACGCCCGCGGGCTCGGCGAGCTCGTCGAGGGCATCCGCCAGGCCACGCTCGACATGGCCAGCACGGACACCGCCGTCGCCGAGAAGGCGATGCGTCGGTACAGCCGGCTCGACGACCAGTTCAACGCGCTCGGTGGCTACGCGGCCGAGGCCGAGGCGGCCTCCATCGCCTCGAACCTGAAGCTGCCAGACCGCATCCTCGACCAGCAGCTCAAGACGCTGTCGGGCGGTCAGCGTCGCCGCATCGAATTGGCCCGGATCCTGTTCTCGGACGCCGAGACGATGATCCTCGACGAGCCGACGAACCACCTCGACGCCGACTCGATCATCTGGCTGCGCGAGCACCTGAAGACCTACCCCGGCGGCGTCATCGTCATCTCCCACGACGTCGAGCTCGTCGACGAGGTCGTCAACCGCGTCTTCTACCTCGATGCCAACCGCCAGTCGATCGACGTCTACAACATGGGGTGGAAGCTGTACCAGCGCCAGCGTGCCGCCGACGAGGAACGCCGCCGCAAGGAGCGCGCGAACGCCGAGAAGAAGGCCGCGACCCTCAAGGACCAGGCCGCCCGCTTCGGCGCGAAAGCCACGAAGGCCGCCGCGGCGCACCAGATGGTCGCGCGTGCCGAGAAGCTCCTCGCCGGACTCGAGGACGAGCGCGCCGTCGACCGCGTCGCGAAGCTGCGGTTCCCCACGCCGACCCCGTGCGGCCGCACCCCGCTCATGGCCGAGGGGCTGTCGAAGTCCTACGGCTCGCTCGAGATCTTCGCGGGCGTGGACCTGGCGATCGACCGGGGCTCGCGCGTCGTCATCCTCGGCTTCAACGGTGCCGGCAAGACGACGCTGCTGCGGATCCTCGCGGGCGCCGACCAGCCCGACACCGGCGAGATCCTCCCCGGGCACGGTCTCCGGATCGGCTACTACGCCCAGGAGCACGAGAACATCGACGTCAACCGCACCGTCATCGAGAACATGGTGTCGGCGTCGAACGACCTCAACGAGACCGAGGCGCGGCGGGTGCTCGGCTCGTTCCTGTTCACCGGCGACGACGGCTACAAGAAGGCCGGCGTCCTCTCCGGCGGCGAGAAGACGCGGTTGTCCCTCGCGATGATCGTCGTCTCGGGCGCGAACGTGCTGCTGCTCGACGAGCCGACGAACAACCTCGACCCGGCATCCCGCGAGGAGATCCTCGGCGCCCTCGCCGGCTACGAGGGTGCCGTGGTGCTCGTGTCGCACGACGCCGGCGCGGTCGAGGCGCTCAACCCGGAGCGCGTCCTGCTGCTGCCGGACGGCACCGAGGACCACTGGAACAAGGACTACGCGGAGCTCATCGAGCTCGCGTAGGGGGCGCGCGCGGTGCGGGCGCGGGTGGTGCGGGCGCGGTGCGCGCGCGGTGCGGGCGCTCGCGCGAGCACGGTGCGGCGTTTGCCACCTGGTGCGGCGTCGACCGCTCGGTGCGAGGTTGTAGCGCGGCACGGAGCGCGGAAGCTCGCACGGGGTGACGGAGCGCGCACGGTGCGGTCTGGAGGCGCGGGACGGGCTGGCGCCGCGCCTCCCGTCCGCATGGTGCGGCGCTTCTCGCGAGCTGCGGCAGCCCTCGCACGGTGCGGGTTCCGCCGTGTGGTGCGGCGGTGGCCGCTGGGTGCGCGCTCTCAGCGCGGCACGGTGCGGGGAAGCGCGCACGGGGTGACGGAGCGCGTACGGTGCGGGCAAGCGCGCACGGGGTGACGGACCGCGCACTGTGCGGCCCGGAGGCGCGGGGTGGGCTTGGACCGCGCCTCCCGTCCGCCGGATGTGGCGCTGCCTGCGCGCTGCGGCAGTCGGCGCACGGTGCGGGATTCGCCGTCTGGTGCGACGCTGATCGGTGGGTGCGCGCTTTCAGCGCGGCACGCAGCGCGGAAGCTCGCACGGGGTGACGGAGCGCGCACGGTGCGGTCTGGAGGCGCGGGGCGGGCTGGCGTCGCGCCTCCCGTCCGCATGGTGCGGCGCTTCTTGCGAGCTGCGGCAGTCCTCGCACGGTGCGGGTTCCGCCGTGTGGTGCGGCGGTGGCCGCTGGGTGCGCGCTTTCAGCGCGGCACGGTGCGGGGAAGCGCGCACGGGGTGACGGAGCGCGTACGGTGCGGTCTGGAGGCGCGGGGCGTGCTGGCACCGTGCCTCCGGGCCGCCGGGTGCGGCGCTTCTCGCGCGCTGCGGCAGCCCTCGCACGGTGCGGGTTCCGCCGTGTGGTGCGGCGGTGGCCGCTGGGTGCGCGCTTTCAGCGCGGCACGGTGCGGGCAAGCTCGCACGGGGGGACGGACCGCGCACGGTGCGCCGACGCCGCCGACCCCGGCGAGCAGCCGAGACGCGGCGCGCAACGCGCACCGCCCGCCGGGGCGTCAGCGGCCGGCGTTGAGCAGCTCGTCCTCGATCTGGGCGTCCGACTTCGGCTTCGCGTCCTTGCGGCGCTGCCGCTCGAGGGCGCGCTCGCGCTCCTCGGGGTCGTCCTGGTTGAGGTTCCGGAACTCCTGCACCATCAGGTAGGCGAGGAACCCGAACCCTCCCGCGGCGAACATGAACCACTGGATGAAGTAGCTGAGGTGCAGGCCGGTGTCGGCGGTCGGGCGCTCCCAGCCGAGCGGACGCGCCTCGCTCGGGGCGGGGGACTCGGAGGCGAGCTGCCCGTACGCGCCCGTGTAGATCGGCGTGTCGACCTTCTTGTCGACGTCCGACAGCGTCACCGACTGCACCTGGTCGGTGTGCGCCGGATCGGTGCGGCCGGGGATGCGCGGCTCGCTCTGCTGCAGGCGGACGATCGCGGTCACCTCGCCGGACGGGGGAGCGGGGACGTGGTCGGGGGCGTCCTGCGCGTTGCCGGTGGGCACCCAGCCGCGGTCGACGATGAAGGCCCGGCCGTCGGCGGTGACCAGGGGCGTGAGGACCTCGAAGCCGGGCTGCCCGTTGTGCACGCGGTTCCGGACGAGGAGCTGGTCGGCGGTGTCGTAGCGGCCGGTCACGCTGACCCGGAGCCAGGTCTTCGCGTCGTCCCAGCTGGACGCCGTCGGGAGGGCTTCGTCGAGGGGCACCGGGGTGTGCTCGTAGTTCTGCGCGACCTGCTCGTTCTGGCGCACGGCCTCGTTCCGGCGGTCCCACTGCCACATGCCGAACAGTGTGCACACGATCGCGAACGCCACGGCGATGGCGAAGTAGCCGAGCCATCGTCTGCTGCGGACGAACCGCCAGCCGACGAACGGTTCGTCGGGGTCACGTTCGGCGACGGCGCTCCCGCTGCCGCGTTCGGGCGAGGCTGCCGCGGCGCGCTCGAGCTTCTGCGCGTGCCGTCGGCCGTACCGGGAAGTCGGGTCGAACTGCTGGCTCACCGACGGTCACCGGCTGCGCGTGCACCGACGTCGTTCTTCGGGGCGTCGGCCGGATCGCGTTCGTCGTCGAGTCGGTCCACGTCCTCGTGCATGCCCGTGACCCGGACCGGGAAGGAACGGGACCGCAGGTAGTCGGCGAGGAAGTCCCGGTGCTCGTCACACGCCGCCCAGATCTTCACGCGGTCGATGGCGTGGATCCGGGGGTTGCGCCAGTTCACGCGCCAGGCGGCGGTGGACACGCAGCCGGCGCGCGAGCACACCGGGGTCGAGCCGGGTTCGGTGACGAGGTCGAACGTCGCCCCCATCAGCGCCGTCCCCAGACACGGGAACGGTCGCCGCTCCGCTGCCACTCGGCCTGCGCGTCCTGCGCCTGCTCGCGCAGTCGGTCCTGCTCGGCGCGGTACGCCTCGGCCCGGGCGTCCTCCTGCTGTTCGCGGAGTCGGGGGTCCACGGCGTCGTACAGCTGGATCGCACCAGCCGGCGTCACGATGTCGCTCTCGGCGCGGCTGCCGGCGTTCGCGATGATGACGGCGACCCACGGGATCACACCGGCGAGCACGATCGGGATGACCGCGAGCCACGTGTGCCAGATCGACCAGACGACGACCGCTCCGATGAAGAAGACCACGCGGAGGGCCATCTGCCAGACGTACCGGGACAGGCGATGTGCACGGTCCTGCTCCGGAGAGTCCGGGAGGGTGGTGATGCTGTGCGTCGTCTTCATCCGATGTTCTTTCCTCTGCCCGAGAGCAAGCCTAACTCCGTGGGGGCCGAACCGGTTCCGCCGCGCGCGGACACGGTGCGCGTATCGGCTCCGGTACGCTCTTCCGGGCGTGTCCGACCCGGTCCGGGTCCGGCGCGCCGTGCACCCACACCGAACGGAGCGACCATGAGCACCCCCCGTACCGTCCTCGTCACCGGCGGCAACCGCGGCATCGGCCACGCCCTCGCCGAGCGCTTCGTCGCAGCCGGCCACCGTGTCGCCGTCACCTCCCGGAGCGGGCAGGGCGGACCCGAGGGGGCACTCACGGTCCAGGCGGACATCACGGACACCGCCAGCGTCGACGCCGCCTTCTCGCAGGTCGAGGCCGAGCTCGGTCCGATCGAGGTCCTCGTCGCCAACGCCGGCATCACGAACGACCAGCTGCTGCTCCGCATGTCGGAGGAGGACTTCACGAGCGTGATCGACACGAACCTCACGGGCACGTTCCGGGTGGTCAAGCGCGCCACGAAGGGCATGATGAAGGCCAAGTTCGGCCGCATCGTGCTCATGTCCAGCGTGGTCGGCGCCTACGGCCAGGTCGGGCAGGTCAACTACGCGTCCTCGAAGGCCGCCCTCGTCGGCATGGCCCGGTCGATCACGCGTGAGCTCGGCTCCCGCGGCATCACGGCGAACGTCGTCGCTCCCGGGTTCATCCAGACCGACATGACCGCGGCGCTGCCGGACGAGCTCGTCGCGGAGTTCAAGAAGCAGATCCCGGCGTCGCGGTACGGCACGGTGGACGACGTCGCGGACGCCACGCTGTTCCTCGCGGGCGACGGTGCCGGCTACATCTCGGGCGCGGTCATCCCCGTCGACGGCGGCCTCGGGATGGGCCACTAGGCACCAGTCGGCCGATCCACCGGTCGGCCGACCCACCGGTCGGCCGAACCCCGGTCAGCCGACCCCCGGCCAGCCGACCCCCGGTCGGCCGACCCCGGTCGGGCGACCGCCGAGCACCCAGCTCCGCCGGTCAGGCGCGCGGCACCTGGCCGGCACGCAGCATCGCCCGCTCCAGGAGCTCGAGGTCGATCCCCACGTGCCGCCGTGCGAGCTGCCCGGCGGTGACGGGGTCCCCGCCGCAGACCGCGTCGACGATCGCCTCGTGCTCGTGGAGCGCCCGGTCCTCCATCGCGGCCATCCCGTCGGCGACACCCCAGAGGTGCGCGGGCGCCGCGATCGACACCTGGCCCTCGAGGTCGGCGAGCACCGCCGCGAGCACGTCGTTGCCCGCCGCGTCGATGATCGTCCGGTGCAGCACCGCATCGGCCTGCTGCTTGGCGAGCCCGGACGCCGCGGCCCGGAAGTCCTCGAGGCGCTCCCGGACCCGTGCCGCGTGTTCGGTGTCGATCCGTTCGGCGGCCGCGGTCGCGAGGGCGCCGTGCAGCAGGGCGATCGCGTCCGCGGTGGCGCGGATGGCGTCCCACCGTGCCAGGAGGGTGCGTCCGACCGCGTCGGAGGAGGAGTCCGGCCACTGGGTCCTGACGAAGGTCCCGCCACCGCGCCCGCGCCGGGTCTCCAGCAGCCCGCGGTCGACGAGTCGAGCCAGCGCGGCGCGCACCGTGACGCGCCCGACCCCGAGCAGGATCGCGAGCTCGCGCTCGGGCGGGAGCCGCGACGCCGGGAGGTACTCGCCGACCGCGACGGCCGTGACCAGCCGGTCCTCGACCTCGTCGACCCGGCTCTCGGTCGTCCGTTCTGCCACCGGGTTCCCCTCGTTCGTTTCGTCCACGTTAAAGGACCAGAAAAGGTCTTGCACGGGACCTTTGCGCGGTCCATGCTGTGCGACATGTCCCGCATCACCGAAGGCACGATGCCGTTCCAGGACGGGCACACCTGGTACCGCGTCACCGAACCCGATCACCCCACGCCGGGTGCGCTGCCCCTCGTCGTCCTGCACGGCGGCCCGGGCATGGCACACGACTACCTCCGGAACCTCGCCGCCCTCGCGGACGAGACCGGGCGCACGATCGTGCACCACGACCAGTTCGGCTGCGGTCGGAGCACCCACCGCCCGGACGCACCGGTCTCCACCTGGGTACCGCAGCTCTTCGTCGACGAGTACTCCGCCCTCGTCGAGCACCTCGGACTCGGTGCCCACCACCTGCTCGGGCAGTCGTGGGGCGGGATGCTCGGCGCCGAGATCGCGGTCCGGCGCCCGGCGCACCTGCGGAGCCTCGCGATCTGCAACTCGCCGGCGTCGATGCAGCTCTGGGTGGAGGGCGCCGCCGAACTCCGCGCCCAGCTCCCCGCAGACGTGCAGGACGCGCTGACGCGCCACGAGGCCGACGGCTCCGTGGACGACCCGGAGTACCTCGCCGCCACGCAGGTCTTCTACCAGCGCCACGTCTGCCGCACCGTGCCGATGCCGCAGGACTTCGTCGACTCCGAGGCCCAGATGGAGGCCGAGCCGACCGTCTACCACACCATGAACGGTCCGAACGAGTTCCACGTGATCGGCACCATGCGCGACTGGACGATCATCGATCGGCTCGACGCCGTGACCGTCCCCACGCTCGTGGTCGCCGGCGAGCACGACGAGGCGACCCCGGCCACCTGGCAGCCCTTCGTCGAGCGCATCGCCGACGTCGAGCAGCACGTCTTCCCGGGGGCGAGCCACTGCTCGCACCTGGAGCAGCCCGAGGAGTTCCGTCGCGTGGTCGCGGCGTTCCTCGCCGGGCACGACGACCCCGTCGACTGAGCGTGTGGCCGGCCCCACCGGGCCGGCCACAGGGACCAGCCGGCGGTCCGCCGGACGGGAGGCGCGGCTCACCCCCGCACCGCGCCTCCCGTCCGTCCTTCCCCCCCTCCACGCACCGTCTCCCCGAACGGAACCACCATGTCGCAGCAGCACAGCGAGCTCTCCGCGCAGCAGCAGCTCGAGGCCTACGGCTACAAGCAGGAGCTGAAGCGCTCCGTGTCCACCACCGACCTGCTCGTCTACGGGCTGGTCTTCATGGTGCCGATCGCTCCGTGGGCGATCTTCGGCACCGTCTACAACTCGTCCCGCGGCATGGTGCCGCTCGTCTACATCGTCGGCCTCGTCGCGATGATCTTCACGGCACTCGCCTACGCCCAGATGGCGAAGTCGATCCCGCTCGCCGGGAGTGTCTTCTCGTACGTCGGCCGCGGCATCCACCCCACCGCCGGCTTCTTCGCCGGGTGGGCGATCCTGCTCGACTACCTGCTCGTCCCGACGCTGCTCTACGTGTTCGCGGCGGAGAGCATGGTCGGCATCTTCCCCGGGACGCCCCGGTGGCTCTGGGCACTGCTGTTCGTCGCGATCAACACCGTCATCAACTTGCTCGGTGTCTCGTCGTTGAAGATCGCGAACCGCCTGTTCCTCCTCGTCGAGCTCGTGTTCGTCGTGATCTTCGTCGTCATCGCGGTCGTGGCCCTCACCGGCGGATCTGTGCCGGGCGCCGCGTTCTCGACCGACCAGGTGTGGGACCCGGCGAAGGTCTCTGCTCCGCTCATCGCCGGCGCGCTGTCCATCGCGGTGCTCAGCTTCCTCGGGTTCGACGGCATCTCGACGCTCTCGGAGGAGTCCACCGGGCGCCGAGGCGGAGCGGGCACGGCCATGATCCTCGCGCTGGTCATCGTCGCGTTCCTGTTCGTCCTGCAGACCTGGCTCGCATCGGCCCTCGCCGCCGGGCGGGACTCCTTCTCGGACTCCGAGGTGGGCAACGCGTTCTTCACCGTCGTCGAACAGGCATCGTCGAGCGGGTGGGCCACGGCCTTCTTCGCGGTGAACGTGCTCGCGGTCGGGATCGCCAACGCGATGGCCGCGCAGGCGGCGACGAGCCGACTGCTGTTCTCGATGAGCCGCGATCGGCAGCTGCCGGCGTTCCTGCACCGGCTGAACCGCCGCCAGGTCCCGTCCGCCGCGATCATCGTCGTGTCGGTGCTCTCCGCGATCCTCGTGCTGTTCTTCGTCGGCCAGATCGACACGATCTCGTCGCTCGTGAACTTCGGGGCGCTCTTCGGGTTCATGTTGCTGCACGTCTCGGTGTTCGTGCACTACATCGTCAAGGGACGGTCCCGGAACTGGCTGCTCCACCTCGTGGTCCCGCTGGTGGGGTTCCTCATCATCGGCTACGTGCTGCTGAACGCCGCGGTCGAGGCGAAGGTCGGTGGGATCGTGTGGCTCGTCGTCGGTGCCGTCGTCTTCCTCTACTACCGACGGACCGGACGGTCCACCGCGGTCGGTTCCGAGGAGCCGCAGGCGCCGCAGGAGGCCGAGGCGCGATGACCCCCGACCACTTCCTGCCCAACACCCTCGGTCGGCCGGGCTTCTCGGCGGACCGCGAGCCGGTGCTCACCGTCCGACCCGGCACCGGCGAGACGATCGGGTTCGAGACGACCGACGCCGTCTACGCCGAGCTCGACCAGCACCACGATCTCGAGCGACTGCGGGCACCGATCAACCCGGTGACCGGCCCGGTGTTCGTCGAGGGCGCCGAGCCCGGCGACACCCTGGCGGCGACGATCCACGACATCGAGCTCACGACGCACGGGTGGTCGGTCTCCCTGCCGGGCTCCGGTGCACTGCAACACGTCATGCCCGAGGGGGTGTTCGCACGCCGGTGTCCCATCGAGGGCGGCGTGGTGCACGTCACCGATCGGCACGCGTTCCCGGTGCGGCCGATGATCGGCTGCATCGGCGTGGCGCCGGCGTCGGGGGAGCACTCGACGATCATGCCCGCCTACCCCGAGGGCGGGAACATGGACGTCACCGAGGCGCGCCCCGGCTCGACCGTGTACCTGCCCGTCCGGGTGCCCGGTGCGCTGCTGTCGATCGGTGACGTGCACGCGCTGATGGCCGAGGGGGAGTCGTCCTTCGTCGCGATCGAGGCCCAGGGGACGGCGATCGTGTCGGTCGACCTCGTGCGCGGCGGCCCCGAGCTCCGGGCGCCGCGCATCGAGACGGCCGACGAGTGGCTCTTCGTCGGCCTGGGCGACCCCGTGCAGGAGAGTGTCCGACGCGGCTACGAGGACGCGTTCGCGTTCCTGGTCGGCACGCACGGTTTCACCGCGGAGGACGCCTACGCGGTGCTCAGTGCGGTGGGCGACTCGAAGCTCGGCGGTCCGACGGGCTCCGGCGACCCGCATCCGCTGCACCCGTTCGCCGCAGTCGGGGCGGTCACGCTCCACCGGGTGCCGAAGGCGGTGCTGCCGGGCGGCTGATCTGAGCCGAGCCGCCGGTGCGGCCTCGGGATGGGCAGCTGACCCGGTCGGGTCGCGCCGACGCCATGCGCTGCGCGACACCTCACGCCACCGGTCGGCCGTGAGGTGTCGCTGAGCCCGTGACGTCCGCGCGGCAGCGGAGCGCGTCAGCCGCGCAGGCCGAGGGTCGCCAGCACGCTCGACAGGTCGCGGTCGACGACGGCCACGTCGGCCTGCTCGCGCACGAGCGGCTTCGCGTCGAAGGCCACCGACAGCCCGGCGACCCGCATCATCTCGAGGTCGTTCGCACCGTCGCCCACCGCGACGGTGCGGACGATCGGCACGGCGTCGGCACCGGCCCACTCCCGGAGCGCCACGGCCTTCGCGTGCGCGTCCACGACGTCGCCGAGCACGCGCCCGGTGAGGACGCCGTCCACCACCTCGAGCCGGTTGGCTCGGCAGTGGTCGAGCCCGAGTCGCTCGGCGAACGGGTCGAGCACCTCGTGGAAGCCACCCGAGACGACGCCGACGGTGCCGCCTGCGGCGTGCACGCCACGGACGAGTTCGTCGGAGCCCCGCGTCACGCGGACCGCCTGCTGTGCGCCCCGGAAGACGTCGTCCTGGAGGCCCGCCAGGGTGGCGACACGCTGCCGGAGGCTCTCGGTGAAGTCGATCTCGCCGCGCATGGCACGCTCCGTGATCGCCTGGACCTGTGGTCGGGTCCCGGCGGTGTCCGCCAGGAGTTCGATGACCTCGTCCTCGAGGAGCGTGGAATCGGCATCGAGGACGACGAGGAAGCGGGGCACGGACCAACGGTACCGACTCAGGAGGCGCGGCCCGCCTCCATGACGTCAGCCGCGCCTCCTGGACCGCTGGTCGCTGGTCGCTGGTCGCTGGTCGCTGGTCGCTCCGAGCGCGACGCTACGCGTCGACGCGGACGCCCTTGCCCACGACCGTGATGCCGGACTCGGTGACGGTGAAGCCGCGTGCCTCGTCGACCTCACGGTCGACACCGACCTGGGCGCCTGGTGCGATCACCACGTCCTTGTCGAGGATCGCCCGGTTCACGACGGCGCCCGCGCCGATCGACGCGCGTTCGAAGACGATCGAGTCGAGGACCTTCGCACCGGAGTCGATGCCGCACCACGGACCGATCATGCTGCGCTCGACCTGCGCGCCGGAGACCAGGCAGCCGAGCGAGACGAGCGAGTCGACGGTGGACCCGGTGTTGCCGTTCGCGTCGCGGACGAACTTCGCCGGGGGCAGGTTCGTCTGCTGGTTGAAGATCGGCCAGTCCTGGTTGTACAGGTTGAACACCGGGACGGGCGCGATGAGGTCCATGTGCGCGTCGTAGAACGAGTCGATCGTCCCCACGTCGCGCCAGTAGTACCGGTCGCGCTCGTTCGACCCTGGGACGTCGTTGCGCTTGAGGTCGTAGACGCCGGCGTCGCCGCGGGCCACGAAGTCCGGCACGATGTCGCCGCCCATGTCGTGGTTCGACGTCTCGATCTGCCCGTCACGGAGGACCGCGTCGACGAGGGCGTCGGCGTCGAAGACGTAGTTGCCCATCGACGCGAGGATCTCGCCGGGGGAGTCCGCGAGGCCGACGGCGTCCTTCGGCTTCTCGAGGAAGGCCTCGATCTTGGTCGGGTCGTCGTCGGCGACCTGGATGACGCCGAACTGGTCGGCGAGGCCGATCGGCTGGCGGATCGCGGCGACGGTGGCGCTGCGGCCGGCGGCGATGTGCGCCTCGACCATCTGGTGGAAGTCCATCCGGTACACGTGGTCGGCGCCGACCACGACGACGATGTCGGGGCGCTCGTCACGGAGGAGGTTGAGGGACTGCAGGATCGCGTCGGCCGACCCGGCGAACCACCGCTTGCCGAGTCGCTGCTGCGCCGGGACCGAGGCGACGTAGGAGCCGAGCAGCCCCTCCATGCGCCAGGTCTCGGCGACGTGACGGTCGAGGCTGTGGGACTTGTACTGCGTCAGGACGACGATCTTCTGCAGGCCGGAGTTCACCAGGTTCGACAGCGCGAAGTCGATGAGCCGGAAGTTGCCGCCGAACGGGACTGCTGGTTTCGCACGGTCCGCCGTGAGCGGCATGAGGCGTTTGCCCTCTCCGCCGGCGAGGACGATGCCGAAGACCTTCTTTGGTGCCATACCGCTCACAGTATGCGCCCGGACCGGTGAACGGTTACGTTGAACCCGTGCGAGTCGATCTGTTGACCAGGGAATACCCACCAGAGGTGTACGGCGGGGCGGGCGTCCACGTCGCCGAGCTCACCGCAGCGCTGCGGTCGGGCACCGACACCGAGGTGCGTGTCCGAGCCTTCGGGGCCCACCGTGACGAGGCGGGCGTGTCGTCCTACGGCACGCCCGACACGCTCGGGCAGGCGAACGGCGCACTCCAGGCGCTCGGGACCGACGTCGCCATCGCGGCGGACGTCGAGGGCGCCGACCTCGTGCACTCGCACACCTGGTACGCGAACGCGGCCGGCCGGATCGCGCAGCTGACCTACGGCATCCCGCACGTCGTCACGGCGCACAGCCTCGAGCCGCTGCGCCCCTGGAAGGCCGAACAGCTCGGCGGCGGCTACCGGCTCTCGAGCTGGATGGAGCGCGAGGCGTTCGAGCAGGCCGACGGCGTGATCGCCGTGTCCAAGGCCATGCGTGCCGACATCCTCCGGTCGTACCCGTCGATCGACCCGTCGAAGGTGCACGTCGTCTACAACGGCATCGACATCGACGAGTGGAAGCCGACCGTCGACGAGGACGCCGTGCGCGCACTCGGGATCGACCCGACGCGCCGCTCGGTCGTGTTCGTCGGACGGATCACCCGGCAGAAGGGCCTGCCCTACCTGCTCCGCGCGGTCGCGACGCTGCCGGAGGACGTGCAGATCGTCCTCTGTGCCGGCGCGCCGGACACGCCGGAGATCATGGCCGAGGTGACCGGGCTCGTCGAGTCGCTGCGGTCCACGCGCCAGGGTGTCGTCTGGATCGACCGGATGCTCGCCCACCAGGAGATCGTCAACGTGCTGTCGTCCGGCACCGTCTTCGTGTGCCCCTCGATCTACGAGCCGCTCGGGATCGTCAACCTCGAGGCGATGGCGTGCGGGATCCCCGTCGTCGGCACCGGCACCGGCGGCATCCCCGAGGTCGTCGCCGACGGGCTGACCGGACGCATCGTGCCGATCGACCAGGCGCAGGACGGCACCGGCACCCCGACGGACCCGGACCGGTACGTGGCGGACCTCGCCGCGACCCTCGACGAGGTGCTCGCCGACGAGGGGCTCGCGAAGCTCATGGGCCGCGCCGGACGGCTCCGCGTCGAGACCGAGTTCACCTGGGACGCGATCGCCCGTCGGACACGCCAGGTCTACGACGAGGTGCTCGGGCAGAACCCCTAGGCTGGTCGCATGCCCTCGGTCGTGCGCTTGTCAGACGTCTCCGTGGTCCGCAACGGGGCCACCATCCTCGACGGGATCTCGTGGGAGGTGCAGGACGACGAACGCTGGGTCGTGCTCGGTGCCAACGGCGCCGGCAAGACCACGCTGCTGCAGGTCGCCGGTGCCCAGACGTTCCCGACCTCGGGTGACGTCGAGGTGCTCGGCACCGAGCTGGGCGGTGCCGACCTGTTCGAGCTCCGACCCCGCATCGGCTTCGCGTCGACCGCGCTCGCCCGTCGCATCCCGGTGACCGAGAAGGTCATCGACGTCGTGCTCACCGCGGCGTACTCGGTCACGGGTCGCTGGAACGAGGAGTACGAGGAGCTCGACGTCCGCCGTGCCCAGCGCGTGCTCGACGAGTGGGGCCTCGGTGCGTTCACCGACCGGACCTTCGGCGAGCTCAGCGACGGCGAGCAGAAGCGGGTCCAGATCGCCCGTGCCGTGATGACCGACCCGGAGATCCTGTTCCTCGACGAGCCGGCGGCGTCGCTCGACCTCGGCGCACGCGAGAGCCTCGTCCGGACCCTCGGCGGCTACGCCCAGAGCGAGGACTCGCCGGCGATCGTCATCGTCACCCACCACGTCGAGGAGATCCCGGCCGGGTTCACCCACGCGCTGGTGCTCGCCGACGGCCACGTGCAGGCTGCCGGACCCATCGACGACGTCCTGACCGCCGAGACCCTGACCGAGGCGTTCGGCATCGAGCTCACGGTCTCGAAGGACGCCGGGCGGTACACGGCACGCGCCGCCTGATCATCCGCGTGTCCGTCCTGCGCCTGCTGCACTCCGGGCCGCCGATCTGGTAACGTAGACGGCTGGCGCAAGCCGCAGACTTCCGGCGTCGTGCTCGTACGAGTGCCGCGCACATCCCACCACCGCAACCGAGGAATCTCCATGAAGACCGACATCCACCCCGAGTACCGCGCCATCGTCTTCCGTGACCTGGCTTCCGGTGAGACGTTCCTGACGCGTTCGACCGCGAACAGCGACAAGACCATCGAGCTCGACGGTGCGACCTACCCGGTCATCGACGTCGAGATCTCGTCCGCGTCGCACCCGTTCTACACGGGCAAGCAGCGCATCCTCGACTCGGCCGGCCGCGTCGAGAAGTTCAACCAGCGCTTCAAGGGCTTCGGCAAGTAAGCAGTCGTCCACGACGCTCGAACGGGCGGTCCTCCTGCGGGAGGGCCGCCCGTTCCGTCGTAGTCGGGGGCGTGGGTGGCAGGTCGGGTGGAGCGGCCGGTGGTTCGGGCGTCCGGTGCAGGCGGTGCGGCCGGGGTGTGGCATGTTGGGCGGGCGGGCGGGCGGGCGGTGCGCGTTGCGGCCGGCCGGTGCGGGGCGTGGCTGCGGCGACGGTTCGAACCACGGAACCGACGTCGAACCAGGCGAACGGCGTGGTTCGACGTCGAAAGCGTGGTTCGACGTCGCGTCACGCTCGGCCGGGCGGCGCGGGCGGCGCGGGCGGCGCGGGCGGCGTGGTGCGGCCGGCCCGGGCGGCGTGGTGCGGCCGGCCCGGGCGGACCGAGTGGTGCGGCCGACATGGCGCAGGGGTGGCCGGCGGTCGCGGATTGCCGGCGCACAACGCAAGTGCGTTCGCGCCGCGGCATGGCGCGGCTCGGGCGGACTTTGGTTGTGCAGCCGTGCGGGATCGGCGCGGGCGTCGGTGCGGGGCGCGGGCGGGCCAGCCGGCGCGCGCGTCGAACCACGGATCCGACGTGGAACCAGGCGAGCGGCGTGGTTCGACGTCGGATTCGTGGTTCGGAGCCCGGCGGGCGCCTCAGCCCGCGTTGCGGTGGGGCCAGCGGCCGTCGGCGGTGAACGACGGGTCGCGCTGCTTCCGCATGTACTCCTGGAACGAGGAGGCCTGGTCGGCGCACCAGCCGACCTGCTTGCGGTGGAGTTCCTCGGCTGACACGCCGAGCTCCTCGGGGTACTTCGCCGCGATGGCCTGCGCGACACGCCCGGCAGCGATGGCATCGGCGCCGGCGTCGTGGGCATCGGACAGGGTGACGCCGTAGAGCTCGGACGCGGCCTCGAGCGTGCGCTTGCCCTTGCGGTAGGTGTCCAGCGCCTTGTCGATCACGAGCGGGTCGACGACGTTCCCGATGACGGGGGAGGCGATGCCGTGCCGCTTGGCCTCGCGGTCGAGGACGGTGAGGTCGTACGGGGCGTTGTAGATGACCAGGGGGATGCCGCGGGCGAACACGGCCTCGACCGCGGCGATGATCTCGGCGACGACCTCGGCAGCGGGACGGCCGTCGGCGCGGGCGCGCTCGGTCGTGATGCCGTGCACGGCGGCGGCGCCCTCGGGGATCTCCACACCGGGGTCGGCGAGCCAGGCACCCTCGACGATGGAGCGTCCGGTCATGTCGATCAGGCCGACGTGGGCGGTGACGATCCGGGCGGTCTCGACGTCGACGCCGGTGGTCTCGAGGTCGAACACGCCGAGCGCGTGCCACCACGGGCGACCCGAGAGGTCCTGGGTCGGAGCGGGGGAGTCGAGCTGCGCTGTGGGGAACGTCACGCGGTCAGGCTAACCGGACGCACCGACACGCCGAGACGCGACCCGCCCACCGGTGCCGACCCGCGCCTCCCGAACCGCCCGACCGGACCGCCGCCCGACCGAGCCGCGCGACCAGGGGGCGGCGCGACCGAGCCGCGCAGCCGCGCGGGGGCGCGGTAGCCCTACCGGGGCCGACCCGCGCCTCCTGGACACCCCTACCCGACCGGCGCACCCACGTGCAGCCAGTAGAACGACTGCGTCCCCATGGTCAGCGTCACCTCGCCCGACTCGTCGAACGACGGGAACGACCCGCCGCCGAACAGGTCGTACAGCGGCCGCCCCGCGTACTCGGGCGCCGAGATCGTGACCGACGTCGGGTTGGTGGCGAAGGAGAAGACGCACAGGACGTCCTCGGCGGAGGGCCCGAACTGGTGGCCGGAGCCGGAGCCCTCCCACGACCGGACGAACGCGAGCACCGAGTCGTTCGAGGTGTCCTGCACGGCCAGGGTGCCGAGGCCGAACACGGGGTGCGCCTTCCGGACGTGGATGACGTTCCGGACCCAGTGCAGGAGCGAGCGGGACTGGGCGAGCTGCGCCTCGACGTTGACCTGTGCGTAGTTGTAGACGAGCGACTGGACGACCGGCAGGTAGAGCTTGCCGGGGTCCGCGGTGGAGAACCCGGCGTTGCGGTCCGGCGTCCACTGCATCGGCGTGCGCGAGGAGTCGCGGTCCGGGAGCCAGATGTTGTCGCCCATCCCGATCTCGTCGCCGTAGTACAGGAACGGCGACCCCGGGAGCGAGAACAGCAGCGCGTGGATGAGTTCGAGCTCGGCGCGGGAGTTGTCGAGCAGGGGAGCGAGGCGGCGACGGATGCCGATGTTCGAGCGCATGCGCGGGTCGTAGCCGTACCAGCCGTACATGGCCTGCCGGTACTCCTCGCTGACCATCTCGAGCGTGAGCTCGTCGTGGTTGCGGAGGAACACGCCCCAGGCGGCGGAGGACGGCACGTCGAGCGTCTCGGACAGGATCGCCTTGAGCTCGGCCGCGTGCTGCGCGCGGAGCGAGTAGAAGATGCGCGGCATCACCGGGAAGTCGAACGCCATGTGGCACTCGGGCTCCTCGTCGGTGCCGAAGAACGCGGCGGTCTCGCGCGGCCACTGGTTCGCCTCGGCGAGCAGGACGCGCCCGGGGTACTCGTCGTCCACCATCGCGCGGAGCTTCTTGATGAACTCGTGCGTCTCCGGTTCGCCCTCGCCGTTGCCGTCCTCGGACTCGAACAGGTAGGGGATGGCGTCGAGTCGCAGCCCGTCGACCCCCAGGTCGAGCCAGTGCCGGACGACGTCGTACACGGCCTCGACGACGGCGGGGTTCTCGAAGTTGAGGTCCGGCTGGTGCGAGAAGAACCGGTGGAAGAAGAACTGGCGGCGCACCGGGTCGAACGTCCAGTTCGACTCCTCGGTGTCCACGAAGATGATGCGGATGTTCTCGTACTCGGTGTCCGTGTCCCGCCAGACGTAGAAGTCGCCGTAGGGACCGTCCGGGTCCTCGCGGGACTGCTGGAACCACTCGTGCTGGTCGCTCGTGTGGTTGATCACCATGTCGATGACGATGCGCATGTTGCGTTCGTGCGACTTGGTGACGAGTTCGCGGAAGTCGTCGAGGGTGCCGAACTCCGGCAGGATCGCCTTGTAGTCGGCGATGTCGTAGCCGCCGTCACGCATCGGCGACTGGAAGAACGGCGGGAGCCACAGTGCGTCGACGCCGAGCCACTGCAGGTAGTCGAGCTTGCCGATCACCCCCTGGATGTCGCCGATGCCGTCACCGTTCGAGTCGACGAAGGAACGGATCATGCACTCGTAGAACACCGAGCGCTTGTACCACTGCGGGTCCAGTGTCAGGCCTGGGAGCTGGATCGGGGCGGTGAACGTCACCGTGGACACGCTAGGCCGCGGCGCATGGAGTTGTCCGGAGATCGCAGCGACCCGGCAGGGCCGGGTGCGTCTGGAGGGGCCTGGAGGCGCGGCTCGTCTTCCACAGGCGCGTCACGTTCGCGGGTGGTCCGGTCCTCCACAGAGGGGTCGCCTCTGCGAGTTGTCCACGATTCCGGGTGGGGCAGCCCGGGCGCACCGGCTCGCGTTCGTAGACTGGCCCGGATGCAACCGCCCGTGCTCTCCCCGTACCAGTCGCTGATGGCCGCCACCCCGGTCGTCCACCGCTCCGTGCAGGTCGACGGCCGCACCACGCACTACTGGGAGTACGGGCCGTCCGACGCCGACGAGACCGTCCTCGCGGTGCACGGCTTCCGCGGGGACCACCACGGCCTCGAGACGATCGCCGCGCACCTCGTCGGGGTGCGCGTGATCGTGCCGGACCTGCCGGGCTTCGGCATCTCGGACCCGCTGCCGGTCTCCGACATCGACTCCTACGTCGCGTGGTTGCAGGGCTTCCACGCGGCACTCGGCCTCGGCCCCGACACCGTCGTGCTCGGGCACTCGTTCGGGTCGATCGTGGTCGCCGCGACGGTGGCCGCGGGCCTCGCGACGCGGCTGCTCGTGCTCGTGAACCCGATCGCCGCCCCGGCACTGCAGGGCCCCAGGGCGGTGGGCACGGCGATCGCGATCGGGTACTACCGCGCCGGTGCGGTGCTCCCGAAGCCGCTGGGCCTCGGGCTGCTCCGGAACCCGGCCATCGTCCGCGTGATGAGCCTGGCGATGGTGAAGTCGCACGACCGCGACCTCCGGCGGTGGGTCCACGACCAGCACGACCGGTACTTCTCGGCCTTCGCGAACCGGACGAGCGTGCTCGAGGCGTTCCGCACCTCGGTCACCCACGACGTCTCCGAGTACGCCGACCGCATCGGCGTGCCGGTGCTCATGATCGCGGCCGAACGCGACGACATCACCGCCGTGCCCGAGCAGCGCGCCCTGGCCGCCCGACTGCCCGACGCCGAACTCGTCGTCGTGCCGGACGTCGGGCACCTCGTGCACTACGAGACCCCGGGGGCCGCGGCGTCCGCGGTACTGCGGCGGATGGCGGACGCCCCGAAGCGGGGTCGCAAGGGCGGGCCGTCGGGCACGAAGCGTGCGCCGCGGTCGTCGGCCGCGTCGGACGGCGCGGCGTCGTGACCCGGCTGCGCATCGGGATCGACTGCCGGTACGTCCGCATCGGGCGCCACGACGGCATCAGCCGGTTCACCGCCGGTGTCGTCGCGCACCTGCCGCAACGGCACGACTACATCCTGCTCGTGCACGACGAGCGACAGCTCGAGTCCCTGCCGTCGGATCTGCCGTGGGAGCTCCTGCCGGCACCGACCGAGCCGGGCGAGCCGTTCGTCGCCCGGACGGTCAACCGCCTGGGGTTCGACGCCGTGTTCTCGCCCATGCAGACCATGGGCTCGCGCGGCCGGCGGTACGCCCTCGTGCTGACGCTGCACGACCTCATCTACTATCGGAACCGTACGCCCCCGCGCGAGTTCTCGTGGCCGCTCCGGCTCGGTTGGCGTGTCTTCCACCTCAGCTGGGTGCCGCAACGCGTGCTCCTGAACGGTGCCGACGGGGTCGTGACGGTCTCCGAGACGACCGCCGGCCTGATCGCCGAGCACCACCTGACCAAGCGGCCCGTCACGGTCGCGTACAACGCCGCCGACCCGGCGACCCCGCGCCTCGGCGGCACGCGCGAGAAGTCCCTCGTCTACATGGGCTCGTTCATGCCGTACAAGAACGTCGAGACGCTGGCGGCCGCGCTGCCGTTGCTCGGCGCGGACTGGGTGCTGCACTGCATGTCGCGCGTGTCCGTCGCCGATCGTGCTCGTCTGGAGCGGCTCGCGCCCGCCGGTTCGATCGTGTTCCACGACGGCGCCTCGGACGACGAGTACCTGTCCGTGCTGCGGTCGGCGACCGCGCTGGCGACGGCGTCGTACGACGAGGGCTTCGGCATCCCGCTCGTCGAGGCGATGGGCGTCGGCACACCGGTGGTGGTCAGTGACATCCCGATCTTCCGTGAGATCGGCGGGGACGTCGCCGAGTACTTCGACCCGACGTCGCCGTCGGCGGTCGCCGCCGCGGTCCGCCGGCTCGAGGCGCGGTGGGACGACGCGTCACGGGCGTCGATCGCGCAGGCGGGTCGGTTCCGGTGGGAGTCGTCGGCCGAGCAGGTCGTCCGTGCGGTGGAGCAGGCGGTCGCCCGGCGCGAGGACCGCGGGACCGACTGACGCTGGCGGTGCGCACCCGCGGCCGGTCATCCGGGCGGTGCGCTCCCGTGACCGGTCACGTGGTCGGTGCGCGCCCGCGACCGGTCACGAGGACGGACGGACCGCCGTCACGAGGACGGACGGACCGCCGTCACCGTCGCCCCGGGGAACACGGCGTGCGCCTCCGCGGTCGCCTTCGCCACCACGGCACCGAGTGCGGCGCCTCGACCGATCGTCTCGACCGTGATCGTCTGGTCGGCCGGGTCGTCCGACGGGCCGTCGTCGCCCCACGAGCACCGGACCGCGGACACACCCCCGATGGCGTCCAGCTGCCGGGCGAGCTCGAGTCGTTCCCGGGTGACCTTCGCGTCGGTCGAGATCCCGACCTCGAGTGCGCCGAGGTCGGCGACGGCGAACACCCGGACACCGTTCCCGCTGGCGTCCTCGGTCGCGGTGCGGAGTCCCTCGACGACCGCGGTGCGCTCCTCGTCGGACAGGGTCGGGGTCACCGTGACGGTCGACTCGACGTCGTAGCTCGCGAACGAGGTCTTCTCCGGCTCCTGGTCGCGGACCCCCTCGACCCCGTCGAGTGCGCGTGCTGCGCCGCCGAACCGGTCGAGGGCGGCCCCGGGCTGCGGGAACACCCCGCCGACGCCGTTCTGCACGCTCCCGACGATCGTGACGAGCACGACCGCGATCACACCGACCGCGACGACCACGCCGAGGCCCACGAGCGCACTGCGTCCGACCCGCTGCCGCGGCGTGCGCACCGGGACCGATGCGGTGTCCGGACCGAACGCGCGGTCGAGGTCGTCCGTTTCGGGGCTCTGGGGCCGTCCGGGCCGAGCGCCCCCACCACCGGATCCGTCGACGGTCATGTCAGCCCCCTCACACGCTCGGGTCTGCGAGTGCATCGGAGCCTAGTACGGTGTCCCCGGCTACGCCCGACGCTCGAGGGGCTTCTGGTCCGCGAACGCCGAGCGGCCCTCGGCGTCGGACACCTCGTCGATCGGGTCGTCGAACCGGACGAGCTCCGCACGGAAGCGCTCGGGGTCCCACCGGAAGGAGTGGACCGACCCGTTCCGGATCGGGGTGCTGTGCCGGTCGGCCGTCCCCGGGGCCGCGGCGTTGACGACGGTGCGGATGACGGCGCCGTGCGTGGCGACGACGACGCGGCCCGCGTCGAACCGCACCGCGATCTCGCCGAGCGTCTCGGTCACCCGGGCGAGCAGCGCGCTGCGGGACTCGCGGCCGGGGATGTCATCGTGCGGGTACCGCGCCCGGACCTCGTCGTCGGTCAGGCCCTCGGCCTCGCCGTAGGAGCGCTCGGCGAGTCCGGTATACGTCGAGGGCTCGGGCAGGTCGAGGTGGGCCGCGATGACGGCACCCGTCTCGAACGCTCGGGACAGCGGGGATGCGACGACGGCGTCGAACCGGCGTCGCCCGAGCAGGGTCGCGGTGGCATGTGCCTGCCTGCGTCCGGTGTCGTTGAGCGGGATGTCCGTCGAGCCCTGGATGCGCCGTTCGGCGTTCCAGTCGGTCTCGCCGTGCCGGACCAGGTACAGGAGCGTCGTCACCGCTCGATCATCGCAGACGCGCCGCGAGGGCTTCGAGGGTCTCGGTCGTGCCCGCGTCGATCTTGACCGCGGCCCGCGCGTCGCTCCGGGTCGCACCGCGGTTGACGATGACGACGGGGTGCTTCCGGCGGGCGGCGTGGTCGACCAGTCGGACGCCGGAGTTCACGGTGAGCGAGGAGCCGACGACGAGCAGTGCGTCGGCCTCGGCGACGATGGAGACGGCCTCGCGGAACTTCTCGGCCGGCACGAACTCGCCGAAGAACACCACGTCGGGCTTCAGCACCCCGCCGCACACCGAGCAGTCCGGCACCCGGAAGCGGTCGACGTCGGTGATCTCGACGTCGCCGTCGGGCTGGAGCTGCACCGACCCGGGTTCGTCGATCCACGGGTTGTCGCGGTCGAGCACAGCCGCGAGGTCGGCCCGCGAGAACACCTGCCCGCAGGTGAGACAGACGGCACGGTCCATCGATCCGTGGATCTCGACGACTCGCCGGGACCCGGAGCGGAGGTGCAGTCCGTCGACGTTCTGCGTGACGATGCCCGTGACGACACCGTCGCGTTCGAGCGCGGCGAGCGCCTGGTGCCCGGGGTTCGGACGGGCCGCCGCGAAGGTCCGCCACCCGAGGTGCGAGCCGGCCCAGTAGCGCTGGCGCTTGGCTGGGTCGGCGCGGAACTCCTGGAAGGTCATCGGCTTGCGGACGACGCGGCCGGCACCGCGGTAGTCGGGGATGCCCGAGTCGGTGCTCAGCCCGGCGCCCGAGAGCACCGCGATGCGCTTGCCCGCGAGGAGCTCGACGGCGCGGTCGAGGTCGAGCGCGGACGCGGTCGCGCCCTGGGGGCTGGTCGGTTCGCTCGTGGCCATCGTGTTCACGGTACCCTCAACAGCCGACCGACCCGGTCACTTCCCTCCCGCCGTGCGAGGCCCCACGGCGTCGCGGGCGACACCCTCCCGACACCGAATCGAGCCCCGTGCACGCCGTCCGCATCGACTCCCTCGACGACCCCCGTCTCGACGACTTCGCCCGGCTGACCGACGTCGCCCTGCGCCGCGTGTCCGAGCCCGAGGGCGGGCTCTACATCGCCGAGTCGAACACCGTCATCGAGCGCGCCGTGCGGGCCGGTCACGTCCCGCGCAGCGTGCTCGTGCAGGAGAAGTGGCTGGACAGCGTCCTGCCGGTCGTCGCGGACCACGACGGCCCGGTGTTCGTCGGTCCTGACGACCTGCTCGAGGACCTCACGGGGTTCCGCATGCACCGTGGCGCCATCGCCGCGATGCACCGTCCGGAACTGCCGAGCGTCGCGGACGTGGTGCGCGACGCGAGGGTCGTGGTCGTGCTCGAGGACATCGTCGACCACACCAACGTCGGCGCCGTCTTCCGGAGCGTCGCCGGCCTCGGGGCCGACGCGGTCCTCGTCAGCCCACGCTGCGCCGACCCGCTCTACCGCCGCAGCGTCCGGGTCAGCATGGGCACCGTGCTGCAGGTCCCCTGGACCCGCATCGGCGACTGGCCGGCCGCCGGCGAGGAGCTCCGGGCGCAGGGCTTCCACCTCGCCGCGATGGCGCTCACGGACCGCTCGGTGGACCTCGACGCCTTCGTCGCCGACGTGCCGGAGCGCGTGGCGCTCGTGATGGGCACCGAGGGGCAGGGCCTCACGCCCGCGGCGATCGCCTCGGCCGACACGACGGTGCGGATCCCGATGGCGCACGGCGTCGACTCGTTGAACGTCGCCGCGGCGAGCGCCGTCGGCCTGTGGGCGGTCACCCACGCCCAGCGGCTCGCCGCCGAGCGCGCCTGAGTCGCGTCCAGGAGGCGCGGCTCGTCCCCGTCGGTCGGGCCGGGGGACCGGGTGGTCGCGTCCCGCCTCCACCGTCCCGCCGCCCGTGGCACCGCACCGCGTCGGGGTGACCGGCGACCCGGGACCGGGGTCCCGCCGGACGCGACCGTCCGTGTCGGGGCCGAGCCGCGCCTCCCGTCCGCCGTCCCGCTGTCCGCGCGTCCTCGCAGCCACGCGGGACACGCCCCCGGTACGCTCGGTTCCCGTGTCACGAGTCGTCCGCCGCCCCCGTTCCGCCGTCCGGAGGCCGGTGACCGTCTCGGTCGTCGCCGTGCTCGTGCTGGCGGTCGGCTACCTCGTGGCCGCGGCCGTCGTGCCGTTCGCCCCGGCGAGCGCCTCGACGACGACCTACTCGGCGCCCACGTCGTCGGTGCCGGACCTGACGTTCCCCGGCTACGGCGCGACCGCGGTCGAGGCCACCGACTTCCCGGAGAGCCTCCGCACGAGCGGTGACACCAAGCCACGGTCGATCGCGAGCATCTCGAAGGTGGTCACGGCGCTCGTCGTCCTCGACGCGAAGCCGCTGGAGCAGGGGGAGTCCGGGCCGACGATCACGTTCAGCCCGGGGATGCAGGCGCTCTACGCGAAGTACCTGGCGGTGAACGGCGAGGTCGCGCCGATGCCGGCCGGCCTGCGGCTGTCGGAGTACCAGACGCTCCAGGTCATGCTCATGAAGTCCGCGAACAACTACGCCGGTGCGCTGGCGCTGTGGGCGTTCGGGTCGATGGACGCGTACCGCTCCGCGGCGGACACCTGGCTCGACGAGCACGGACTCGACCACACCACGATCCACGAGCCGACGGGCCTCGACGCCGGCAACACCTCGACCGCGACCGACCTCGTCACGCTCGGGCAACTGGCCCTCGCCGATCCGGTGGTGAAGGAGGTCGTCGGGACGAAGCAGGTCACGGTCCCCGGTGCCGGCGAGATCGAGAACTCGAACAAGCTGCTCGGGCTCGACGGCGTGGAGGGCATCAAGACCGGCACGCTCGACGAGGCCGGGGCGTGCCTGCTGTTCGCCGCGACCTACGAGCGGGGCGGCCGGCAGGTGACGGTGGTCGGGGCGATGCTCGGCGGCGTCGACCACGAGTCGCTCGACGACGACGTCCAACGGCTGCTGCGGTCGGTCGCCGACAACTTCCAGGTCGTGACGCTCACCCACGCCGGCCAGACGTTCGGGACCTTCTCGACGCCGTGGCAGGACGAGGCCGACGCGGTGTCCGGCCGGGCGGCCGAGGTGCTCGTCTGGGGGAGGACGACGGTGTCCGCGTCGACGCACCTCGACCGGATCACGCTCGGCACGAAGGGGGAGCGGGTCGGCCGGGTCCGGTTCACGATCACCGACCACGACGCGGTGACGGTCCCGCTCGTGCTCGAGCGGTCGATCGACGACCCGGGCGTCTGGTGGCGGTGGACGAACCCGTTCCAGGGCGCCTGACGACCGACGGGCGCAGCGCCCGACGGCGCGCCTGACGAGGGTCGGGCCGACGGCGCGCTCGACCGGCTCAGCGCCCGACGGCGTGCTCGATCATCGAGCAGGGCACGACCGCGTCCCACCCGGCGAGCCGTGGCATCCCGCCGATCCGGACGGTGTCCCCGGGATGCGCGGCGCAGTGGGCCGCACGGTGCTCGACCTGGGCGGCCCACACGGGGCCGTCCGCGCGGAGCGGTGTCGCTCCGCTCCCGGCGACGAGGGCGGCGACCGTCACGACGACGAGCGCCCCGCCGGCCGCACGCCAGGGCCACCGCCCGCGGGCGAGCAGGACGTCGGCGGCGAGGACCACGGCCGCGACGAGGAACATCGACGCCGCCGCCGCGTAGCGCAGGGGCTCGGTGTCCGCCCAGTCCGACGGGGTGAACGTCGACCACGTGGTGCCGGGCGTCCGGTTCACGATGAGCGCCGCGTACCAGACGAGGCCGGCGCCGACCGTGGTGGCGAGGAGCATCCACCTGGCCGGCCAGGGTGCCCGCACGAGCGCGGTCACCACGGCGGCGACGACGAGCGCCGCCGGCACGGCGACGACCCACCAGCCGTGCGCTGCGACGGAGGCACCCACGGCGCGGACGTCGGCGTCCCAGCTGCCGCCGACGACCTGCGCGAGGAACCCGGCGGTCATGTCCCGGAACGAGGTGATGCCACCCTGGTGCGTCGCGGAACGGGGGTGCGTGAGGGCCGCGGTGGCCTGCGCCGCGACACCGAGCACCGCGGTCGCGGCGACGGGCAGCACGCGCACCTGCCGACGGCCGATCAGCAGCAGCGGGAGGAACACGGCCGCCTGGATCTCGCTCGTCGTCACGACGCCGACGGCCGCGGCGGTGGCACCGGCCGCCCACCAGCTCCGCGGACGGTGGGCGAGGAGCCAGGGTGCCGCGAACAGGAGGTACCAGTGCAGGTTCGCCGCGGTGCCGGCGATCTCGACGGGTGCGAGGGGGACTACCGCCGGGACGACCGCGAGCAGGACGCGCAGCGGCCAGAACCGCACGACGTCGCGGGCGAGCGCGAAGACCGTGCCGCAGACCGCGCCGAGGACCGCGCACGACAGCGCCGAGACCGTCAGGGCGTACAGGTCGATGCGCCCGGTCGCGACGGCGGAGTCGACGACGAGGCGGGGCAGGACGTGCAGGTACCCGTCGTACGGGTGCCAGACGGACCGGACCGGGCCGAGGACGAGCCGGTCGGTGAGGAATCGCCCGGAGTCCTCGGCCCAGGCGACGCCGCGGGCGGGGGCGCCGATGCGGACCCATGCGAGCACGGCCGTGGCGACGGCGACGAGCACCGTCGACAGCGCGGGCACCGTCCACCGCGCGGGCACCGCCGCCGACACCCGCCCCGGGCGGACCGCTGCCGTCATCGGGCCCCCTCGTGCTGTGGTGCAGTCGTACCGGGGGATCATTGCGCAGGAGCGTGGACGGCGGCCGTGACCCGGATGCCGTGCCTCTCAGGCTCGTCCCGGGTTCCGTCCGACGCACCGGTCGACCGCACGCGTAGGGTCGATGGTGTGACGACGACGTTCCCCACCGCTGCCCCGTCCGCCCTCGGCATCGACGCCGGCGGTGTCGACCGGTTCCTCGACGCACTCGAGTCCACACCGGGGGTCGAGCCGCACAGCATCGTGCTGCTCCGCCACGGTCAGGTGGCCGCCGCGGGGTGGTGGCACCCGTACGCCGAGGACCGCGTCCACCTGCTCTACTCGCTCAGCAAGAGCTTCACGGCCGCAGCCGTCGGGATCGCCGTCCGCGAGGGGCTGATCGACCTCGACGCCACCGCGCTGTCGTACTTCCCTGAGCTCGACGCCGAGATCACCGACGAGCGCAGCCGCCGGATCCGCGTCCGGCACCTGCTCGCGATGGCGAGCGGGCACCGCGAGGAAGCCCTCGACCGGGCCCGTGCCGCCGACCCGGACGACCTCGTCCGCGGCTTCCTGCTCACGCCGCCCGACGAGGAGCCCGGCAGCGTCTTCGCCTACAACCAGCCGTGCACCTACACGCTTGGTGCCATCGTCCGGCGGGTCAGCGGCGGCACGCTGGTCGACTACCTGCGCCCGCGGCTGCTCGACCCGCTCGGCATCGACGACCTCGCTTGGCGACGCGACGAGACCGGCGCGGAGCTCGGCTTCAGCGGCTGCTACGCGCCGACCTGGGCGATCGCGCGGCTCGGCCAGCTGTACCTGCAGCGTGGCGTGTGGGACGGCGAGCGGATCCTCGACGAGGACTGGGTCGCCCAGGCCACGAGCACGCAGGTCGAGAACCCGGGCGAGGAGAACCCGGACTGGTCGCAGGGCTACGGTTTCCAGTTCTGGATGGCCCGCCACGGGTACCGCGGCGACGGCGCCTACGGCCAGTTCTGCGTCGTCCTGCCCGAGCAGGACGTCGTCCTCGCGCTCACCGGGCAGAGCCTCGACATGCAGGCCGTCCTCGACGCGGCCTGGCAGCACCTCCTGCCCGCCCTCGACGCAGTGGACGTCGACGCGGCCGCGGACGCCGGCCTGGAGGCGCGGCTCGCCTCCCTGGGGCTGCCACCGGTGGCGGGTGGTCGCCTCCCCGAGCACCTCGCCGAGGTCTCGCTGCGGTCCCGCCCCGGCGGGATCCTCGACGCGGTCACGTTCGCGCGCGACGGCGACGGGATCCGTATGACCGTGACCGACGACGGACGCTCGGACTCGGTGCCGCTCGGCGAAGGACGATGGGCCGTCGACGGCGCCCTCGCGGCGAGCGCCGCGACCGAGCCGGACGGGACGGTTCGCGTCGCCTTGCGGTTCGTCGAGACGCCGCATCTGCTGCACCTGCGCCTCGACCTCGACCGGGGCACGGTCGGGGCGAAGTGGGGGACCGAACCCCTGCACGACGGGCCGATGACGCTCCGGCGCCCCGCCGACTGACCGGGACTAGGGGATGTCGGAGCGGTGCTCGACGACGTCCTGGAGCTCGGGCCGCTTCGCGGTCACGCCGTCGCCCGAGGACGTGTGCTTGATCCGCCGCACCACCCACGGCACGAGGTACTCGCGCGCCCAGCCGAGGTCCTCGGCGCGGGCCTCGCGCCACGGCCGGGCCTCGAGCGGCTCCGGGTTGAACGGTTCGAGGCCGTGCTCGACACCGAGTGCGTCCAGCACCGCGGCGGCGACGGTGGCGTGGCCCATGGGGGAGTGGTGCAGTCGGTCGGGCGCCCACATGCGCGGGTCGCGGAGGACGCGGAGCGCCCACATGCTCGCCACGATCGCACCGTGCTTCAACGCGATCGCGTGCAGGTTCTCGTTGTAGATCGCCGTCTTGCCGCGGACCATCCCGAGGACCGGGGTCATGCCGACGTCGGGCCCGGTGAAGAGCACCACGGTCGCGCCGTCGCTCCGGAGCCGGGCGACCATCGCGTCGACGCGCTCGGCGAGCTCGTCGGGGTCGGAGCCCGGGCGGATGATGTCGTTGCCACCCGCGGACACCGTCACCAGGTCCGGGTGCAGCGCCAGCGCCGGCTCGACCTGCTCGTCGATGATCTGCTGGAGCAGCCGTCCGCGGATCGCGAGGTTGGCGTACGCGAAGTCGTCGGACTGGTGCGCGAGGACCTCGGCCACCCGGTCCGCCCAGCCGCGGTTGCCGCCGGGCACCGTGGGGTCGGGGTCCCCGATCCCCTCGGTGAACGAGTCACCGATCGCGACGTACCTGGACCACGGATGACGATCTGACACCCCTCGGACCATAGTCTCGTGCCATGACGAAGGCCAACCCGTCCCGGAGCCTGCCCGACGAGCTGCTCGACCGGATCGCCGCGCGTGCGCCCGACTACGACGCCCGGAACGCGTTCTGCGCCGAGGACCTCGACGAGCTGCGGGCGGCGGGCTACCTCCGACTCGGCGTCCCCGTCGAGCGCGGCGGCGCCGGGCTCGGGCTCGCCGCGACGGCAGCGGTGCAGCAGCGGCTCGCGCAGGCCGCACCGGCGACGGCGCTCGGACTCGGGATGCACCAGGTCTGGGTGCAGGCGGCGCGCGCCGTCACCGCGCGAGGCGAGTCGTTCCTCCAGTCCGTCACCGACCACGCGGCGGACGACCGCCTGCTCGCGTTCGGGGTGAGCGAACCCGGCAACGACGCCGTGCTGTTCGACTCGACGACGTCGGCGGAGCCGGACGGCGACGGCGGCTACCGGTTCACGGGCACGAAGGTGTCGACCTCGCTCGCACCCGCGTGGGACGTCCTGAGCGTGTTCGGGAAGGACAGCAGCGGCGCGGAACCGCGACTGGTGCACGGCTTCGTGCTGCGGTCGGACGGCGACGTCGAGCACCTGGACGACTGGGACACCCTCGGGATGCGGGCGACGCAGAGCCGGACGACGCTGCTGCACGGGGTGCACGTGCCGGCCGACCGGATCGTGCGGAGCCTGCCGGTCGGGCCGAACCAGGACCCGCTCGTGTTCGGGGTCTTCGCGGCGTTCGAGCTCCTCGTCGCGTCGGTGTACGTCGGGATCGCCTCGCGGGCGGTGTCGCTGGCGGTGTCGGCGGTGCACGCCCGGACCGCGCGGGACGGGACTCCGCGTTCCGCGGACCCCGACGTCCGGCGGGCGATCGCGGACGTGCAGGGCGCCGTCGACGGGGTCGAGCTGCAGGTCTCGTCGCTCGCGCGGTCGGTGGACGAGCTCGATGACCTCGGGGCGCGGTGGTTCCCGCTGCTCGTGGGGACGAAGGCCCGGGCGGTGGACGCAGCGGCGCACGCGGTGGACGAGGCGATGCGCGTGGTGGGCGGGAGCGCCTACCGGGCGGGCAGCGAGTTGGCGCGGCTGGCGCGGGACGTCCGGGCGGGGCAGTACCACCCGTCGACGCGGGACTCGGCGGCGCGGACGATCGCGGCGTCGGTGCTCGGGCCGCCCGCCTGAGGGGCGCGGGCGGGGGTGCGGGCGGGGGCGCGGGCGGCCGGCTCGCACGGTGCGGGTTTCGGCGCCCGGTGCGGGGACCGTCGGCCGGTGCGGCGCTGCCCGCTCGGTGCGAGGTTGTAGCGCCGCACGGGGCGGGCAACCCGGCATGCGGTGACGGGAGCCGCACGGTGCTGCCGGGTGATCGCCGACGCCGCACGGTGCGGGGTCCGCTGGCCGGTGCGGCGCTGCCCGCTCGGTGCGAGGTTGTAGCGCCGCACGGAGCGGGCAACCCGGCACGCGGTGGCGGAGGGCGCACGGTGCAGCCCAGCGATCGCCGACGCCGCACGGTGCGGGGCGCGCCGGCCGGTGCGGCGCTGCCCGATCGGTGCGAGGTTGTAGCGCCGCACGGAGCGGGCAACCCGGCACGCGGTGACGGATGCCGCACGGTGCCGCTCGCGCCGCTTCGTGCGGCGTTGCCCGGCTAGCGCCCGGCCGCCGCCGCCCCTCGAACCGCGATGTCGGTGGGTGGTGGCATCATCGGCGCGTGAGCAAACAGGACGGACGCAACCGGCTCGTCTCGGACGCACCGGTGGACGACGTCACGGCGACCGTGCTGCACGTCGACATGGACGCCTTCTTCGCCTCGGTCGAGCTGCTGGACCGGCCGGACCTCCGCGGCCTGCCCGTGATCGTCGGGCACGACTCCGACCGCTCCGTCGTGACGGCCGCCACGTACGAGGCACGCAAGTACGGCGTGAACTCCGCGATGCCGATGGCCGTCGCCAAGCGTCGGTGCCCGAACGCGATCATCGTCGAGCCGCACTTCGAGAAGTACCGGGCGAAGTCCGACGCCGTGATGCACGTCTTCGACCGGTTCACACCGCGCGTCGAGAAGCTCGGCATCGACGAAGCGTTCCTCGACGTCGCCGGGGCCATCCGGCTCTACGGCACGCCGTGGGAGATCGGCCGGGCGATCCGCGCCGCAGTGTTCGCCGAGACCGGGCTGCACTGCTCGGTCGGCGCCGCGTCGACGAAGTTCGTGGCGAAGCTCGCATCGAGCCGGTCGAAGCCGGACGGGCTCCTCGTGGTGCCGGCGGCCGACACCGTGGCGTTCCTCCACCCGCAGCCGGTCTCCGCGCTGTGGGGCGTCGGCGGCAAGACGCAGGAGACCCTCGAGCGCCGCGGCATCCGGACGGTCGGCGACCTCGCGACCACGCCCCTCGGCTCGCTCGTCTCCGCGCTGGGGCCCGCCGGTGGCCAGCGGCTGCACGACCTCGCCTGGGGCCGCGACCCGCGGACGGTCGAGGCCGGCGTCGGCGAGAAGTCGATCGGGCACGAGGTCACCTTCGGCCACGACCTCACCGAGCGCGACGACGTCGCCCGTGAACTCCTGCGCCTCGCCGACAAGGTGGCCGTGCGACTCCGGCGCGCCGACGTCCAGGCACGGACGGTGGCGCTCAAGGTCCGCTACACCGACTTCACCACGCTGACCCGGTCCCGCACCCTCGCGGAACCGACCGACGTCGCGAAGCGCCTGCACCGCGAAGCCGTCGAGCTGTACGACGTGCTGCACCGGCCGGGCAACCGGATCCGCCTCATCGGGGTCCGTGGCGAGAACCTCGTGCCTGCCGCGGCGAGCAACGCGCTGTGGGACGACGACGCGCCGTGGCGCGAGACCGAGACGACGATCGACGCGGTCGCCGCTCGCTTCGGCGCCGGCGTGCTCCGACCGGCATCCCTGGTGCGCGGCACGCCCGAGGGGCACGTCCCGCACGCTCGGCAGGACGAAGGGTGACGGTAGAATCTCGTGCAGTGAGCGCAGCCGAGTACACCGATCAGCCAGGGGCGGGGGACCAGCCCGCGGCCCTGTGGGACGACGGTACCGCCGCACCTGAGCACGCTGTCGTCGCCCACGACGAGGCCGTCGCCGCTGCCGAGGCAGCGGGCAACTCGGCCGTGCAGAACCTGTCGCCGGCGTTCCCGGACCGTGCCGCCTGGGGCACCGCCTCGAAGCTCCGCGCTTGGCAGGTCGAGGCGCTGACGAAGTACTTCGAGACCGAGCCGCGCGACTTCCTCGCCGCGGCCACGCCCGGCGCCGGCAAGACCACGTTCGCGCTCCGGCTCGCCACCGAGCTCCTCGCCCGCGGCACCGTCGACCGCATCGTCGTCGTCGCGCCGACCGAGCACCTGAAGCGGCAGTGGGCGGACTCGGCGGACCGTGTCGGCATCCGGATCGACCCGATGTTCAAGAACGGCGACGGCATGTTCGGCCGGCACTACCAGGGCGTGGCGATCACGTACGCCCAGGTCGGCATGAACCCCGAGGTCCACCAGAAGATCACCGCCGGCGGCAAGACGCTCGTCATCCTCGACGAGGTCCACCACGGCGGCGACGCCCTCACCTGGGGCGACGGCATCAGGGAGGCGTTCTCGAAGGCGACCCGCCGCCTGTCGCTGTCGGGGACCCCGTTCCGCTCCGACACCGCGCCGATCCCGTTCGTGCAGTACGCCCCCGACGAGCAGGGCATCCGCACCTCGATCTCCGACTACAACTACGGCTACGGGCGCGCCCTCAAGGACGGCGTCGTCCGTCCGGTGCTCTTCATGGCGTACGCCGGGCAGATGCGCTGGAAGACCCGCATGGGCGACGAGATGTCGGCGTCGCTCGGCGAGCAGGTCACGAAGGACATCACCGCCCAGGCGTGGCGGACCGCCCTCTCGCCGGAGGGCGAGTGGATGCCGGCCGTCCTCTCCGCGGCCGACAAGCGCCTGACCGAGGTCCGGCGAGGCGTTCCGGACGCCGGCGGCCTCGTCATCGCCACCGACACCACCACGGCCCGCGCCTACGCCCGGATCCTGCAGCAGATCACCGGCGAGCGGCCCACCGTCGTCCTCTCGGACGAAGCCGCGGCGTCGAGCCGGATCCAGGCCTTCGCCGAGGACACCTCGCGCTGGATGGTCGCCGTCCGGATGGTGTCCGAGGGCGTGGACGTCCCGCGACTGTGCGTCGGCGTGTACGCGACGAGCGCCAGCACCCCGCTCTTCTTCGCCCAGGTGATCGGCCGGTTCGTCCGAGCCCGACGGCGCGGCGAGACGGCGTCGGTGTTCCTGCCGAGCGTGCCCGGCCTGATGGCGCTGGCTGCCTCCCTCGAACTCGAGCGCGACCACGCCCTCGACCGCCCGAAGGACGCCGACGACGGGATGTACAACCCCGAGGACGCGATGGTCGCCGAGGCCAACAAGGAGGACCGCGCGTCGGAGAGCCTGCTCGAGGTCCAGCCGTTCGAGGCGCTCGACTCGCAGGCATCGTTCGACCGGGTCCTCTACGACGGCGGCGAGTTCGGCACCGGCGGCGAGGTCGGATCGCTCGAGGAACTCGACTTCATCGGCATCCCGGGGCTGCTCGAGCCCGACCAGGTGCGCGACCTGCTCCGCGCGCGGCAGGCGACCCAGGCGAAGCGGGCGAAGGGGCGCACCCCGAAGGACGGCATGCCCAAGGCCGCAGCCGCCACCGAGGACCGCCCGATGTACCAGACGATCAAGGAGCAGCGGTCCGAACTGCACCGGCTCGTCTCGATCTGGTCGCGGCACGCGAACGAGCCGCACGGCGCGATCCACGCGGAGCTCCGCCGCATCAGCGGGGGTCCGGCGGTCGCGCAGGCGAGCATCGAGCAGATCCAGAAGCGCATCGACGTGCTGCGCTCCCGGATCGGCGGGCGTCGGTGAGCACCGCGTGATCGAGGCCGTCGACGACCGCACCTGGTACGTCAAGCGCGACCCCGAGTCCTCACCCGAGGCCATCATCGACCGCTTCGGCGGCGGCTACCGGCTCCGCCGCTTCTCGCTCACCGAGTCCCGTCGGACCCCGCACGGCGTCTACACCGGCGTCGAACTCGCCGAGACCGCCTGGTGGCGGCTCCGCGACAGGCCGCGCGGCACATGACATCACAAGCCGAAGTCGGGTAGACCGGGGGAATGGCAGACTCCATCCCTCACGTCCTCGTCCTCGGCGGCGGCTCCGCTGGCTACACCACCGTCAAGCAGCTCCAGAAGCACGCCGCGACCGTGCCGATGCGCATCACGCTGGTGGACCAGAACACGTACTACACGTACCTGCCGTTCCTGCCCGAGGTCGCCGGTGGCCACATCGCCCCGAAGGACGTGACCTTCGAGCTGCGCCGCGCGCTCCGCAAGACGCGGGTCATCCAGGGCAAGGTCACCGGGATCTCGTCGGCCGACAAGACCGTCTCGATCGCCACGGCGGGCGGCGACGACCGCACGCTCGGCTACGACCAGCTCGTCGTCGCCCTCGGCTCCGTCACCCGCACCTTCCCGACCCCCGGGCTCGAGGAGTACGGCGTCGGCTTCAAGAGCGTGGAAGAGGCTGCCTACGTCCGCGCGAAGCTCCTCGACAACATCGCCAAGGCCGCTGCCACGCGTGACGAGGACGAACGCCGCCGCCTGCTCACGAGCATCTTCGTCGGCGGTGGTTACACCGGCGTCGAGGCGATCGGCGAGCTGTTCGACGTCTCGCAGGCCGCCATCAAGACGTACCCGTCGCTCGCCGGCGAGCACCCCCGCTGGGTCCTCATCGACGCGCTCGACCGCGTCGCGCCCGAGGTCGGGCCGGAGCTGTCGAAGTGGACCCTCGAGTCCCTCCGCGCCCGTGGCATCGACGTCCGCCTGAAGACCACCATGCCGAGCGCCGAGGGCGGCGTCATCAAGCTCTCCGACGGCGACGAGTTCGCGGCCGGCCTGCTCGTCTGGACCGCCGGCGTGAAGCCGAACCCGCTCCTCGACGCCTCCGACCTGCCGCGCGGTCCGAAGGGCCACCTCGCCGCGAACGCGAAGCTGCAGGTCGAGAGCGAGGACACGCACGAGGTCGTCCCCGGCGTCTGGGGCCTCGGCGACGTCGCGCAGGTCCCCGACCTGACCGCCGAGAAGCAGCCGGCGTACTACCCGCCGAACGCGCAGAACGCCGTCCGCCAGGCCGTCGTGGCCGCGGACAACGTGGTCGCGACGATCACCGGCAAGCCGCTCGAGGAGTACCGCCACCCGTCCATCGGCACCGTCGCCTCGTACGGTGTCGCGAAGGGCGCGGCGAACATCAAGGGCATCAAGATGACCAACCTGCTCGCCTGGCTCGCACACCGCGCGTACCACGTGTACGCGATGCCGACGCTCAACCGCAAGGTGCGCATCGTGATCGGGTGGATCACCGGTGCTGTCTCGGGTCGCGACGCAACGTCGCTCATCAAGGAGACCGACCCGCGCCGCACCTTCGTCGAGGCGTCGAAGTCGTAGACGCCAGATACTGACGGACAGGAGGCGCGGTGCCGGCTGGCACCGCGCCTCCTGTCCGTCGTCCGGTCGCGCCGACGCGCATGGTGCGGCAGACTGACTCCCTCGGTGCCGCCGCACGGAGGTCCTGGAAGACGCCGCACGTGACCACCACCATCTCCTGCCCCCGCTGCGGTGCCGCTCGCCGGCCCGCGGCCGTCCACCGGTGCCCCGGCCCCACGGACCCCGAGGACGCGCTCGGCGTGACCGGTGCCGTCGCCGCGCTCCTCGCCGTCCTCGGCAGCGTCGGCCGCGCGCTCCTCGTCGGCGGGATGGTCCGTGACGCCGTGTTCCGCGAGACCGGGCGGTCGGGCACCGACCCCGAGCACGACGTCGACGTCGAGGTGCACGGCACCCAGACGGCTGCGGTGATGGACGCCCTCCGCGCGGCCGGGGCCGTCGTCGTCCTCGCCGGCACGCGGTTCGAGGTGCTCAAGGTGGTGTTCCTCGGCGTGCAGGCCGACGTCGCCGTGCTCCCGAGCGGCAGCGACGACGCGGCCCTCGTCCGGGCAGCCGCCCGTCGGGACTTCACCGTGAACGCGATCGCCTGGGACCCGGCGACGAACGAGTACGTCGACGCGTTCGGCGGGATCGAGGACGCCGCTCGGGGGATCCTCCGGCACACCTCGGAGCGGTTCGTCGACGATCCGCTGCGGGTGCTGCGGGCCGCCCAGCTCGCCGCGCGCTTCGACCTCACCGTGCACCCCGCCACGGTCGCCGTCGCCCGGTCACTGGTGGACGCGTTCCCCGCCGTGGCACCGGAACGCACCTGGCCGGAGGTGCGCAAGGTGACCAGGGGCGACCACCCCTCGCGGGCCCTCGACGTCCTCCACGCCACGGGGTGGGAACGGCACTTCCCGGAGCTCGCCGCGGTCCGCGACGTGCCGCAGGACCCGCACTGGCACCCGGAGGGTCCGGTGCACGTGCACCTGGGGCTCGCAGCGGACGCCGCGGCGGCATCCTGCACGGCCGACGGGGTGACGGGGGAGGACCGGACGGTCGTCGTGCTCGCCGCGCTCCTGCACGACCTCGGCAAAGCAGGGGACGGCACGCAGCGGGTGCGGGGCGAGGACGGCACCGTCCGGATCCGGAGCCTCGGACACGAGGTCAGCGGTGCCCGTGCCGCGCGGTCACTGCTCCGCCGCATCGGTGCGCCGAGGGCCGTCGTCGACCGGGTGGTCCCCGCGATCCGGGAGCACATGGTGGCGCACTCGACGACGGGCGCGCCGCCGTCCGTCCCGGCCGCGCGACGACTCCGGCGCCGACTCGGCGGTCCGCTGTCGGCCGTGGAGGTCTGGGCACGGGTGTGCGAGGCGGACTCGCGGGGTCGTGGCCCGGCGTCGGGGCCGTCACCGGCGTGGGCGTGGTTCGAGGTCGTGCTGGCGGACGAGGTGTCGGGGCCGCGGCCGCGCCTCGTGACGGGCCGCGACCTCATCGACGCGGGGCTCGTCCCGGGGCCGCGGTTCCGTGCGCTCCTCGACGCAGCGGCGGACGCGCAGGACGACGGGCGCTTCGTCGATGCGGAGGGTGCCGCGCGGTGGGTGCGGGAGGCGATCCGACACTGATCGCGGGTCCGTGTCGCCGCCGCGGCCGGAACGGGAGAAGCCCCCTGGCCGATGACCAGGGGGCTTCTCCTTCGTGTGTCCGAGGGGGGACTTGAACCCCCACGCCCTAATACGGGCACTAGCACCTCAAGCTAGCGCGTCTACCATTTCCGCCACCCGGACAGGGTGTCTGGTGTCTGTTTCCCGGGTTTTCCCCGGCGTTCCTGCCGAGAGAAGACACTAGCACGGGTCTGAACGCGCGATGAACACGGCGACGCATCCCGGGCGCGTCTCGCCGTGACGCCGGGCGCGTCCCGCCGGGCACCGGGCACGTCGGACCCGACCGGTAGCGTGGGGCCATGACGAACCCGGAGGCCACGCCGACCGACCTCGAGGCCACCGCGGCGATCGCCCGCGACCTCATCCGCATCGACACGACGAACTGGGGCGAGGGGAAGTCCCGCGGCGAGACCGAGGCGGCGCACTACGTCGAGGCGGAGCTCCGAGCACTCGGACTCGAGCCGCAGCTCTTCGAGTCCGAGCCCGACCGGGTGAGCGTCGTGGCCCGGGTGCCCGGACGCGACCGCGACAAGCCCGCCCTGGTCGTGCACGGCCACCTCGACGTCGTGCCCGCGGACCCGGCGAACTGGTCCGTGGACCCGTTCGGCGGCGAGGTCCGTGACGGCATGCTCTGGGGTCGCGGCGCCGTGGACATGAAGAACATGGACGCGATGATGCTCACGTCGCTGTCGGACGTCATCGAGCGGCAGGGCGCACCCGAGCGGGACCTCGTGATCGCGTACTTCGCTGACGAGGAGGCCGGGGGCGTCCTCGGCTCCCACCACGTCGTCGAGCACCACCCCGAGGTGTTCCGGGGCGCGAACGCCGCCATCAGCGAGGTCGGCGGCTACTCGATCACGCTCGGCGACCGTCGTGCCTACCTGCTGCAGACGGGCGAGAAGGCGCTCATGTGGATCAAGCTCGTCGCGACGGGCACGGCGGCGCACGGCTCGCACGTCATCCACGACAACGCGGTCACGAAGCTCGCCGCCGCGGTCGCCCGGATCGGCAGCGAGGAGTGGCCCGTCCGGCTGTCGGCGACGACGGACGCGATGGTCGCCGAGGTCGCGCGGTTCCTCGGCGTGGACCCCACGGTGACCGGCCCGGACGAGGTGGCGCTCGCGACGGGCTCGGCCTCGCGGTTCATCCACGCGGCGCTCCACACGACGACGAACCCGACGGTGCTGACGGCCGGGTACAAGCACAACGTGATCCCGGACCGCGCCGAGGCCCTGGTCGACATCCGGTGCCTGCCCGGCGACGAGGACGCGGTGCTGGCGCGGGTGCGGGAGCTCGCGGGCGACGACGTCGAGGTGGTGATGTCCTTCCGCGACATCGGCCTCGAGCAGGACTTCGGCGGGCCGCTCGTCGACGCGGTGCGCGACGTCCTCGGCCGCCACGACCCCGGTGCCCCGGTCCTGCCCTACCTGCTCTCGGGCGGCACGGACAACAAGGCGCTCTCGACGCTCGGCATCGCCGGGTACGGGTTCGTCCCGCTCCAGCTGCCGGCCGGGGTGGACTTCCCGGCGATGTTCCACGGCGTGGACGAGCGGGTGCCGCTCGACGCGCTCGCGTTCGGTCGGCGGGTCCTCGGAGACCTCCTCGCCACGTACTGATACCGTGCGTGGTCGCCTCCGTGGCGGTGTCCTGACCGACTTCCCCGAAAGGCCCGTGCGTGCACATCCTCGAGGCGATCTTCCTCGGCTTCGTCCAGGGGCTCACCGAGTTCCTGCCGGTCTCGTCCAGCGCCCACCTGCGCATCGTCGGGCTGTTCCTGCCGGACGCGCAGGACCCGGGCGCGGCGTTCACCGCCGTGACGCAGCTCGGGACCGAGACCGCGGTGCTCATCTACTTCTGGAAGGACATCGCCCGGATCGTCGGCCGGTGGTTCCGCTCCGTCGTCCGGCGTGACGTGCCGAAGGGCGACCCGGACGTGCGCCTCGGCTGGCTGGTGATCCTCGGCACGATCCCGATCGGTGTCGCCGGGCTGCTGCTCAAGGACTCGATCGAGACCACCTTCCGGTCGCTCTGGATCGTCGCGATCGTGCTCATCGTCTTCGGCATCGTGCTGGGCGTCCTCGACGTCGTCGGCAAGAAGGTGCGCCGCCTCGAGCACATGACCTTCGGCGGCGGGATCCTGATCGGCCTGGCGCAGATGCTCGCGCTCGTGCCGGGGGTGTCGCGCTCGGGGGCGACGGTGTCGATGGGGCTCGCGCTCGGCTACACCCGCCCGGCGGCCGCCCGGTTCGCGTTCTTGCTCGCCGTGCCGGCCGTGTTCCTCTCCGGGCTGTACGAGGCGGCGACGAGCCTCGGGGACACCGGAGCGCCCTTCGGCGTCGTCGACACGCTCATCGCGACCGTCGTCGCGTTCGTCGTCGGCTTCGTCGTCATCGCCGCGTTCATGAACTACATCAGCAAGCGCAGCTTCATGCCGTTCGTCGTCTACCGCATCGCACTCGGTATCGTTCTCATCGTGTTGTTGTCGCTCGGAGTGATCCAGCCGTGAGGGCCTGGCAGGTCCCGTCCGTCCCCGACGTCCCGGGCTCCGCGCCCCGCCCGGTCGTGCACGACACGGCGAGCGGCAAGCCCGTCGACCCGACCGGCGGCGAGGAGCGGGCGGCGCTCTACGTCTGCGGCATCACCCCGTACGACGCGACCCACCTCGGCCACGCCGCGACCTACCTGGCGTTCGACACGCTCGGACGCGTGTGGCGCGACGCCGGGCTCGAGGTCGAGTACGCCCAGAACACGACCGACGTCGACGACCCGCTCCTCGAACGCGCCGCCCGTGACGGCGTCGACTGGCGGGACCTCGCCGCGTCGCAGATCGACCTGTTCCGGCGTGACATGGAGGCGCTGCGCATCCTGCCGCCGGACGACTACGTGGCCGTCACCGACGAGGTCGAGCGCGTCGCGGCGGCCGTGGCGTTCCTGCAGGAGACCGGCTACGCCTACGACGTGCCGACCGACGACTCCGACGGCGACGACGTCTACTTCGACGTGAACCGTCCGACCGAGTCGTGGACCCTCGGCGACGAGAGCCGACTCGACCGCGAGACGATGCTCGCCCTGTCGGCCGAGCGGGGCGGCGATCCCGACCGCCCGGGCAAGCGCGATCCGCTCGACCCGCTGCTCTGGCGTGCAGCCCGCGACGGCGAACCGAGCTGGGACACCGAGCTCGGCCCCGGTCGTCCGGGGTGGCACATCGAGTGCAGCGTGATCGCCGGCGACAAGCTCGGCCTGCCGATCAGCGTGCAGGGCGGCGGCAGCGACCTCGTCTTCCCGCACCACGAGATGAGCGCGGGCCACGCCGCGGCCCTCGCGCACCAGCCGTTGGCACGCGCGTACGTGCACACCGGGATGATCGCCTACCAGGGCGAGAAGATCTCGAAGTCGCTCGGCAACCTCGTGACCGTCCGCGGCCTGCTCGACGACGGCGCCGACCCCCGCGCGGTCCGGCTCGCGCTGCTGTCGCACAAGTACTCGGACGACTGGGAGTGGTTCGACGCCGAGCTCACGAGCGCGACGACGCGTCTGGCGACCTGGGATGCGTGGGCGTCCGGCAGCGATGCCGGACACGCCGACGACGCGGCCGACGTCGTCGCGCGCGTCCGGGCCCGTGTCGCGGACGACCTCGACACGCCCGGTGCCGTCGCGGCGGTGGACACCGCCATCGCGGGCGGGACGGCGGTCACGCCGGAGCTCGTCGACCTCGTCGACGCGCTCCTCGGCATCCGCCTGGGCTGACCCCGAGGCCGCCGCGCCGGTGCCGAGCGGGCAGGACGCGCCGCTCGGATTCGCCGAAAGGGCGGAACGGGCCGGATCCGCGCGCCGAGCGTGACGGACCGCGCCCGTTCGGTGCGCGGCCGCGCGCCCGGAACGTCCTCAACGGACGGACGGGAGGGACGGTGCCAGCTGGCACCGCGCCTCCCGTCCGTCCGTCGGTCGCGTCTACTGCGCGGGAGGCGGCGGGCGGAAGCCCTCGCCGCCGGCGGTACCGCCGTCCTTGCCGTCCTTGCGCTCGCGACGGCGCAGGTACTGCTCGAACTCCTGCGCGATGGCGTCGCCCGAGGCCTCGGGGGAGTCGACCGTGTCGCGCGCCTGCTCGAGCTGGCCGATGTAGGACGCCATGTCCTCGTCGTCGGCCGCGAGGGCGTCGATGCCCTCCTCCCACTCGGTGGCGTCGTCGAGCAGCGATCCCCGCGGGACGGTGACGTCGGTGAGCTCCTCGATCTTGTCGAGCAGCGACAGCGTGGCCTTCGGCGACGGCGAGTTGTGCACGTAGTGCGGCACCGAGGCCCAGAGCGACAGCGTGGTGAGCCCGGCGGTGTCCATGGCGTCGGCGAGGACGCCGAGGATGCCGGTCGGCCCCTCGTAGGACGAACGGTCGACGTCGAACGCGGCACGGACGCCGGCGTTCTCGCTCGACACGAAGACCGAGATGGGCCGGGTGTGCGGGACGTCGGCGAGCATCGCACCGACGAAGACGACCGCGTCGATCGAGTAGACGTCGGCGAGGTCGATGATCTCGGCGCAGAAGCCGCGCCAGGTGCGCGAGGGCTCCGGGCCGACGAGCACGAACACGTCGCGCTCGGACGGGGAGCCGGTGGCGCCGATCACGGGCCGGCCCTCGGCGCCGGGGCCGTGCAGGACGATCCGCGGCCACTGGATGCCGCGCCCGCCGTTCTCGTCCGTGCCGACGTTCGGCCGGTTGAACTGGTAGTCGACGTACCGCTCGCCGTCGAGCTCACGCAGCTCGTCGAGCTCGAGCGACTCGACGATGCGCCTGGCGAGACCGCTCGCCGCTTCTCCGGCGTCGTTCCAGCCCTCGAAGGCGACGACGAGCAGTCGACCGTCGCTGAAGGGGGAGTGCTGTGGCACGGACGGGACCTCCTGGTGGTGGAGCGGGGCGAGCGCGGTGCGGGACCGCCCTCGGCCGGACACGAATCGCAGCAACAAGGATAGGGCCGCTCGACCGCAGTGCGTCCATGCGTCCGCGGTGAGCGGAAAGCGGGTCCGGCCGCCCCGGTAGACTCGTCGCCCGTGACCGCCCAGCACCCCGACCGAGTCCTGCCCGCAGCCGTGCTGTGGGACATGGACGGCACGATCATCGACACCGAGCCCATCTGGCAGCAGTCCCAGGTCGAGCTGACGGCGCGGTACGGCGCCGAGTGGACCCACGAGGACGGACTGTCCCTCGTCGGCAGCGGTCTCGAGCGCTCCGGCGAGCTCCTCCGCGACAAGGGCGTCGACATGGAGGTCGAGGAGATCATCCAGTGGATGACCGACTACGTCATGGAACGACTGCGCGACGGCGAACTGCCGTGGCGACCGGGCGCCCGAGAACTCATCGAGGGGCTGCACGACCGCGGCATCCCGACCGCGCTCGTGACGATGTCCCGCCGCAAGATGGCGCTCGTCGCCGCCGAGGCGATCGGCGACCGCGGCTTCCGTGTGGTCGTCGCCGGTGACGACGTCGAGCGGCCGAAGCCGTACCCGGACGCCTACCTCTCCGCCGCGGCCCAGCTCGGCGTCGACGCCACCGCCTGCATCGCGATCGAGGACTCCGCCACCGGCGTCGCCTCGGCCGTGGCCTCCGGCGCGGTGACGGTCGCCGTCGAGCACATCGTGCCGCTGTCGGACATCACGGGCGGCGACGTCCACCTGACCACCCTCGCGGACGTCGACGTCGACCGGCTCGTCGAGCTGACCGGCCCGGCCCTCGCCGCCCGCACCCAGGAGGTCGCGCGATGACCGACGCCGTCCCGAACCCGACCGAGCACCTCCCGCACACCGCCGGGGGAGCGCCGCACACCCCGCCGCGCGGACCCTTCCGCGCCGGTGACCGCGTGCAGCTGACCGGCCCCAAGGGCAAGCTCACGACCCTCTCGCTCGAGGTCGCCGGTGAGTACCACACGCACCGCGGCGTGCTCCGTCACGACGACGTCATCGGGCAGCCCGACGGCTCGGTGATCCGGGCGAGCACCGGCGACGAGTACCTGGCGCTCCGCCCGCTGCTCAACGACTACGTGATGTCGATGCCCCGCGGTGCGGCGATCGTCTACCCGAAGGACGCGGCCCAGATCGTCGCGTTCGCCGACGTCTTCCCCGGCGCCCGCGTGGTCGAGGCCGGTGTCGGCTCGGGGGCGCTCTCGCTCTTCCTGCTCCGGGCGATCGGCCCGACCGGGCAGCTGCGGTCGTTCGAGCGTCGCGAGGAGTTCGCGGCCATCGCCAGGGGCAACGTCGGCACCTTCCTCGGTGCCGTCCCGGACAACTGGTCGGTCACCGTCGGCGACCTCGTCGAGGAACTGCCGGGCGCCGTCGACGAGCAGAGTGTCGACCGGGTCGTCCTCGACATGCTCGCGCCGTGGGAGTGCGTCGACGCCGCGGCCGACGCCCTCGTCCCCGGGGGCCTCATCGTCTGCTACGTCGCGACCGTCACGCAGTTGTCCCGCACCGCCGAGGCGCTCCGGGACACCGGTCGGTTCACGGACCCCCAGTCGAGCGAGACGCTCGTGCGCACCTGGCACGTCGAGGGCCTCGCGGTCCGACCCGACCACCGCATGGTGGGGCACACCGGGTTCCTCGTGACGGCACGCCGGCTGGCGGACGGCGTCGTGCTCCCCAACCTGAAGCGTCGCGCAGGCAAGGCCGAGTTCTCCGACGAGGACGTCGAGGCCTGGACCCCCGGCGCGGTCGGCGAGCGGTCGGCCAGCGACAAGAAGCTCCGCAAGGTCGCTCGGCAGGCGGCGGCGCAGGCCCGCAAGGTCGCCGCTGCCGAGGCCGGCCCCGCGACGTCCGACGCGGACGGCCCTGCTGAGGACGACCGGTAGGCTACGCGTCGTGCCCGTCCTGCATCGAACGGAAAGAGGGTCCGTGCGCACCATCCCCGCACTCCTGGTCACCATCGGCCTCGCCGCAGCACTCACCGGGTGCGCGGCGAGCGGGGCCGGTTCCACGCCGTCGAGCTGTGCCGCTCCCGGCGCCGCGTCCGAGGCGGTCACCGCGACGGGTGCGTTCGGCAAGGAGCCGAAGGTCAGCGTCCCGAGCGGCCTCACCACGAAGGGCACGCAGGTCTCGGTCCTGAAGACGGGCGACGGACGCGAGATCGAGGACGGCACGCCGGTCCTCATCGAGTACACGCTCGTCGACGGTTCGACCGGCGAGGTCGCGCAGACCAGCGGGTACTCCGGCCAGACGGCCCCGATCACGGCCGGCGCCGACAACTACGGTGCCCTCGGTGCCTCGCTCGAGTGCGCGCACGTCGGGGACCGCCTCGCCGTCGCCCTGCCGAAGAGCGCGCTCAACTCGTCCACGACCGGCGACACCGGCACGACCTCCGGCAAGACCGAGGACGCCGTCATCGCGGTCATCGACGTCAAGCGCGCCTGGGACGCCCGCGCCACCGGCACCCCGCAGCTCGCCGGCGACGGCATGCCCGCCGTCGTGCTCGCACCCTCCGGTGCTCCCGGCATCACGATCCCGTCGTGGAGCGCGCCGTCCTCGGACGAGACGCACCTGCTCCGCAAGGGCAGCGGCGCCGTGCTCACCGAGAAGGACACCGCCCTCATCAAGTACACCGCCGTGTCCTGGGGCACGGACGGCGCCGACTCGTCGGTCGCCGGTTCGAGCTGGACCGACGGGTCGGGCGCGCAGAGCGTCCCGCTCGCCAAGGGCCAGGTGCAGGAGGGCGTCCGGAACGCCATCGTCGGCCACCGCGTCGGCGACCAGGTCCTCGCGATCGTGCACCAGCAGGGACAGGCGTACGCGTACGTGATCGACGTCCTCGGGAAGGTCTCGGCCTGACCTTCCCGGACCGTCCACCGACCGCGGCGCGGGTGCACTCCGGTGCACCCGCGCTGCCGTAGGATCGGCTCGTGCCAGCGACCCGTGTGCCCCGAGTGCCTGCCGAGGAACGGCTCTTCAGCCTGGTGCTCGCGCTGCTCTCGACGGAGTCCGGGCTGACGAAGTCCGAGATCCTGGCGAACGTCCAGGGCTACCGGCAGCGGTTCACGACGGGCGGCGACAACGCCTCGCTCGAGCGACAGTTCGAGCGCGACAAGGACGACGTCCGCGAGCTCGGCATCCCGCTCGAGACGATCGAGACGCCCGGGGCGGCCGGCAACAACCAGACGCTCCGGTACCGGATCCCGAAGGGCGAGTACGACCTGCCGGTCGACGTCCGCTTCACGCCGGACGAGTCGGCGCTGCTGTCGCTCGCGGCGATGGCCTGGCGCGAGGGCGCGCTGTCCGCCGACTCCCGCCGTGGCCTCCTCAAGGTCCGCTCCGCCGGGTCCGAGGACGACGCAGTCGGTGCCATCGGCGTCGACGCGTACGCCCCGCGGCTCCGCGCCCGCGACGTCGCGTTCGAACCGCTGCGCTCGGCGCTCGACCGGGCCGCGGCGGTCCGGTTCGACTACATCACGCCCGGTCAGCACGAACCCCGTCGTCGGGAGGTCGCGCCGCTCGCCCTCGTCCAGCACGGCGGCCGGTGGATGCTCGCCGCACACGAGTTCGCGACGGGCAGCGAGAAGAACTACCTGCTGGCCCGGATCGTCGGCCCCGTCACGCAGTTCGAGGTCGGACGGCACCCGGCTCCGGCCGGCGCCGGCGAACGCGCCCTGGCCGAACTCGAACGGGTCTGGGCGGCCCGCACCGCACGGATCCGCGTCGCACCGGGGTCCGACGCCGCGCGCCGGCTCGCGCGACGTCGCGACACCGAGACCGACGACGACGGCGTCCTCGTGCTGCACCACGTCGACCCGCAGATCCTCGCCGAGGAGCTCGCCGCGTTCGGCCCCGAGGTCCGTGTGCTCGAGCCGGAGGACCTGCGCGACCGGGTGACCGCGCGCCTGACGGCCCTCGTGGCCGACCACACCGACGACCACGACGGGAGCACCCGTGGCTGAGCAGCAACCGCTCCAGGCACAGGACAAGCTCGCGTTCCTGCTCGCCCTCGTGCCCTACCTGATCGACCGCGAGCGGGTCTCCGTCGCCGAGGCCGCGCGGCACTTCGGCGTGCCCGAGACCCGGATCCGCCGCGCCGTCGAGCTCATCGCGGTGTCCGGCGTCCCCGGCGAGACCATGCAGTACCAGCACGGCGACCTGTTCGACATCGCCTGGGACGACTTCGACCAGAACGACATGATCGTGCTGACGAACCTCGTCGCGATCGACGACTCGCCCCGGCTCTCGGCGCGCGAGGCCTCGGCCCTCATCGCCGGGCTGCAGTACCTCTCCGCCCTGCCCGAGGCCGCCGACCGCGACGCGATCCGGGCCCTCATGGCGAAGCTCTCCCGCGGCGCCGGTGGTGCGGCGGCGAACGTGACGGTCGGACAGGACCTGCACGACGTCGCCCTCGCGACCATCCGTCGCGCGATGGCCGACTGCCGAGGACTCGTCTTCGACTACGCCGGACCCCGCACGCGGGGGAGCACCCGCCGGGTGGACGCGCTGCGCGTGGAGTCGATCGACACCGACTGGTACCTGCGGGCGTGGGACCTCGACCGACAGGCCCTCCGGACGTTCCGCCTGGACCGGATGTCCGGCGTGCGGGTCGACGACCGTCCGGCCGAGAAGTCCATCGACGACGTCGTGATCCCGGACACGCTGTTCCAGCAGTCGGCGGAGGACGTGATCGTCACGGTCGAGCTCGACTCGTCGTCGTTGCCGCTCGTGGCCGACTTCCTCGCGGACACGGCCGACGCGCCGGACACCGACGGCCGGGTGCGCATCCGACTGGCCGCGTCGAACGGGTTCGACGGCGTCGTGCGGCTCGTCGCCGGGCTGCCCGGTCGCGCGGTCGTGCTCGACCCGCCGGCCGCGCGCGCCGCGGTCCGCGACTTCGCCGCCGCGGCCCTCGCCGCCGACTGAGGCGCGCTCCCGCTGCGCTGCGCGTCGGCGCGCCGACCCGTGCGCGGGCCGCTCCCGCGCGTCGGCCCAGCCGAAGACGCGCCCACCGACGGGACGGGAGGCGCGGTGCCAGCCCGCACCGCGCCTCCCGTACGCCGCCCCCTGCGCCGTGGTCCGCCACCGCGGGACGCGCCCCGTCCCTCCAGTCCGTGACCCACCTGTGCGATCGCACGTCGCGGTCGACTGTCGGTCCCGACCCCGTAGGATCGAGGCATGGCTTCGACGACCGCGCGCGGGCGAGCGAGGCGGACCGGGCGTCCGACGAAGGACGCCGAAGGCCGCATGTCGCTCGGGCAGCACCTCATCGAGCTGCGCAACCGACTGTTCCGCGCCGTGATCGCGATCGTCGTCGCCGCGGTCGGCGGGTGGTTCCTCACGCCGTTCGTGCTCGACGCGCTGCGGTCCCCGGTCTCCCAGCTCGCCAAGGTCGGCGGGCACACGGCCGAACTGAACTTCCCGATGATCACGGGCGCCTTCGACCTGAAGCTGCAGATCGCGATCACCATCGGCATCGTCATCGCGAGCCCGGTGTGGCTGTACCAGATCTGGGCGTTCATCGTTCCGGCGTTGGTCCGCCGCGAGAAGCAGTACGTCTGGGGCTTCCTCGGCACCGCGATCCCGCTGTTCTTCGCCGGCTGCTGGTTCGGGTGGTACATCCTGCCGCACGTGGTCGGCATCCTCGGCAGCTTCGTGTCGAGCCAGGACACCTCGATCGTGGATGCCAAGGCCTACTACGACTTCGTCATCAAGCTCATCGTCGCCGTCGGCATCGCGTTCGTCCTGCCGGTCTTCCTGGTGCTGCTGAACTTCGTCGGCGTGCTGTCCGCGGCGTCGATCATGAAGTCGTGGCGCGTCGCGATCCTCTGCATCCTGGTCTTCTGCGCCATCGTGACGCCGAGCGCCGACGTCATCTCGATGTTCCTGCTCGCCGTGCCGATGATCGTGCTGTACGTCGCCGCGTGCGCCGTGGCCTGGGTCCACGACCGCCGGGTGGCCAAGCGCCAGGCGAAGCTCGACGAAGAGTACGGACTGTGAGCACGACGGAACCCAGCGCTGCCGAACGGTTCCGGGCGGCGAAGGTCCGGAACCGGTCCCGCAACCTCGAACTGTTCCGCACCGACCTCCGGTTCGACCTCGACCCGTTCCAGTTCGCCGCGTGCGACGCGCTCGACCAGGGGCGCAGCGTCCTCGTGGCGGCGCCGACCGGTGCCGGCAAGACCGTCGTGGCCGAGTTCGCGATCTGGCTGGCGATGCGGCAGCCCTCGGCGAAGGTTTTCTACACGACGCCGATGAAGGCGCTGAGCAACCAGAAGTACGCCGAGCTCGTGGACGTCTACGGCGAGTCCGAGGTCGGGCTGCTCACCGGCGACACGAACGTCAATCCGCGGGCGCGCGTCGTCGTGATGACGACCGAGGTCCTGCGGAACATGATCTACGCGGACTCCGACCTGCTCGACGACCTCGCGTGGGTCGTCCTCGACGAGGTGCACTACCTCGCCGACCGGTTCCGCGGTGCCGTGTGGGAAGAGGTGATCCTCCACCTCCCGACCGAGGTCCGTCTCGTCTCGCTGAGCGCCACGGTGTCCAACGCCGAGGAGTTCGGCGACTGGTTGCAGACCGTCCGCGGCGACACCGACGTCATCGTCTCCGAGGACCGGCCGGTCCCGCTCGAGCAGCACGTGCTCGTCGGTTCGAAGATGGTCGACCTGTTCGACTCGAGCGGTGCCGCGGCGACGAACCGGGTCAACCCGGAGCTCCTGCGCCTCGTCGGCGGAGCCTCCCGCAGCGAGCGACACGGCGGTGGACACCGCGGTGGCCGCGGGCGTGGCGGCTACCACGACCGTCGCGGGCCCCGCACCGAGAAGCTCCACCGCGAGCGCATCGCGCACATGCTCGACGAGCGGATGCTGCTGCCGGCGATCTTCTTCGTGTTCAGTCGCAACGGGTGCGACCAGGGCGTCCGCAACGTCCTGCGTTCCGGCCTGTCGCTGACGACGGCCCAGGAACGCAACGAGATCCGCGAGACGGCGGAGTACCACTGCCGCACGCTCCTCGACGAGGACCTCGCCGTCCTCGGCTACTGGGAGTGGCTCGAGGGGCTCGAGCGCGGGGTCGCCGCACACCACGCCGGCCTGCTGCCCGCCTTCAAGGAGGTGGTCGAGGACCTCTTCCAGCGCAAGCTCCTCAAGGTCGTCTTCGCGACCGAGACCCTGGCGCTCGGCGTGAACATGCCGGCCCGCACGGTGGTCCTCGAGAAGCTCGAGAAGTTCAACGGCGAGGCCCGTGTGCCGATCACGCCGGGGGAGTACACGCAGCTGACCGGTCGTGCCGGCCGCCGCGGCATCGACGTCGAGGGGCACTCGGTCATCCAGTGGTCGGACGGCCTCGACCCGCAGGGCGTCGCCTCACTCGCCAGTCGTCGGACCTACCCGCTCAACTCCTCGTTCAAGCCGACGTACAACATGGCCGTCAACCTGATCGACCAGTTCGGACGGCAGCGCACGCGCGAGGTCCTCGAGACCTCGTTCGCCCAGTTCCAGGCCGACCGGTCCGTCGTCGACCTGGCCCGCAAGGTCCGGTCGCAGCAGGAGTCGCTCGACGGCTACCAGCAGGCGATGCAGTGCCACCTCGGGGACTTCACCGAGTACGCGGCCCTGCGCCGGGAGCTCTCCGACCTCGAGCGGACGAACGTCCCCGGCGGTCGCGAGGCCTCGCACGGCGCCCGGGCCGAGCGCCAGGCGGCCATCACCGACGTCCGGCGACGGATGCAGCGGCACCCGTGCCACGCGTGCCCCGACCGTGAGGCGCACGCGCGCTGGTCCGAGCGCTGGTACAAGCTCAAGCGCGCCAACGACAAGCTCGTGCAGCAGATCCGGTCCCGCACCGGTGCGGTCGCGACCACCTTCGACCGGGTCACGAACGTGCTGCTCCAGCTCGGCTACCTGGTCGACACCGGCAACGGCGAGGCCACGGTCGCCGCGGGCGGGCGACGCCTGCAGCGGATCTACGGGGAGCGCGACCTGCTCGTCGCCGAGTGCCTCGAAGCCGGTGTCTGGAAGGACCTCACCCCGGCGCAGCTCGCCGCCATGGCCGCCACGATCGTCTACCAGCCCCGCCGCGAGGACGCTCCCGGCACCGAGCACGCCCTGCCCCGCGGTGCGTTCCGGCCCGCGCTCGACGAGACCCTGACGATCTGGTCGCGCCTCGACGACATCGAGCGGGACGCCCGCCTCGCCGGGTCGCAGCCGCCGACCCCGGCCGCCGCGGTCGGCATGTTCCGCTGGGCGTCGGGCTCCGCGCTCGACGACGTGCTCCGCACGCTCGACCTGCCGGCCGGTGACTTCGTGCGCTGGTCGAAGCAGGTCATCGACCTGCTCGACCAGATCCGGAACGCCGGCGACGACGACCTCGCCCAGACCGCGCGGCGGGCGACGGACGCGGTGCGCCGCGGCATCGTCGCCTACGCGGCGGTCTGACAGGAGGCACGGTGCCGGTTCCCGAGTCCGACGTGCGCCCGCAGGGCGACGGATCCACTCCCCCCGGTGGCACGTCCGGTCGTGCGTCCGCGAACGCCGGTCCTGCGTCCGCGACCGCCCGTGGTGCGTCCGCCGGGGTCGGTCGCGGCGCCGCAGCGCTTCCTCCGGCAGGCCGTCGGTCGGACTTCGCCGCCCTCCCGCTCGCGCAGGCGTTCCCGCTCGCCGTGATCGGCGGCGTGCTCTTCGCACTCGCCTTCCCCTCGCCGGGCTGGTGGTTCCTCGCCTACCCGGCACTCGCGTGCATGCTGCTCGCCGCGATGGGCCAGCGCGCCCGGCGTGCGGCGTGGCTCGGCTACGTTGCCGGAGCGGCCTTCTGGATCCCCGCGATCTCGTGGGCCGGCCGCTACCTGGGGCCGGTGCCGTGGTTCGCGCTCGCGCTGTTCGAAGCCGCCTTCTTCGCACTCGGCAGCGTCGCGATCGCCCTCGCGTACCGCTGGGTCGCGCGCGTCCTGCCGTCGACCGCCGGACGTGTGTGGGGCCTCCCGGCCGTCGTCGCCGCACTCTGGACCGGACGCGAGTGGTTCTCGGGGAGCTGGCCCTACGGCGGCTTCGCCTGGGGACGCGTCGGCCTCTCGCAGTCGCAGGGCCCGTTCACGCACCTGGCCGCCTACGTCGGCGTCCTCGGCGTGACGTTCGTCGTCGTGTACTGCGTCGCCGTCGTCCTGTCGCTCGCGCTCGTCACGCCCAGGGCTTTGGGTCGCCCGGTCCGCGTCCCGTTCAGGGTGGCGACCGCCGGGCTGCTCGTCGCGGCGGTGCTCGCCGTGCCCGCGTGGCCGACCGCGACCGACGGCACGATCCGGATCGAGTCCGTGCAGGGGAACGGTCCGGCCGGGTACTTCGACCGGGCGGCTCCGGGCGCGGTGCTGAGCGCGCAGGTCGCGGCGACCGACGTCGACGCGAAGGGCGTCGACCTGGTGGTGTGGCCCGAGGGCTCCGCCGAGTTCGACCCGCGGCAGCAGCCCGTGATCGCATCCGCGCTCGACCAGGTCGTCGACGGCGTCGGTGCGCCGATCGTCGCCGGCGCGATCACGCAGACGCCCTCCGGGGTCCTGCACAACACCTCGTTCGTGTGGACGAAGGACGGCTGGCAGTCGTCCTACGACAAGAAGCGTCCGGTGCCCTTCGGTGAGTACGTGCCCGACCGGTGGTTCTTCTCGAAGCTCGCGCCGTCGCTCATCGGGCTGCTGCAGCGTGACTACACCCCGGGGACGAAGCCGAACGTCCTGTCCGTCGCCGGGATCAAGGCCGGGATCGCGATCTGCTTCGACATCGTCGACGACGGTCTCGCCATCGACATGGCGCGCGGGGGAGCGCAGGTCATCCTCGCGCAGACGAACAACGCGGACTTCGACGGCACCGACGAGAACCTGCAGCAGCTCGAGATCGCCCGGATGCGGGCGATCGAGACGGGGCGGTCGCTCGTGAACATCTCGACCGTCGGGGCGTCGCAGGTCATCGACCCGACCGGTCGCACGATCGACCGGGTGCCCGCCTACACCGCGACGTCCATGGTGACGGACGTGCCGCTCGGGACCTCGACGACGCCGGCGACCCTCGCATCGGGGTCCATCGCGCTCGTGCTCTCGCTCGGCGGGCTGCTCGTCCTGCTCGCCTGCGCCCCGTGGAGACGGCGCCGGGCTGCTCGTCGCGCCTGAGCCGACCAGTCGCGGGGGCCCGCCGTGGCTGTCGCGACCCGCCGCGGGGGCACGCCGCGTCAGAGCTGGCCAGCCGCGGGGCACGCCGTGGCCGTGGCGAGCTGCAGCAGCGGCTCGCTGGCTGTCCGGTGGGAATCCGCGTCCCGAGCGCCGGCACTGGGAGAGGACTGTGAATGCACCGGTCCGGGAGTGCAGGCGCGTGGGACAGTGTTGTGCAGGGCAGACGAGCGAGAGGAGCACACACATGGCTGATCGGAGTCTCCGCGGCATGCGGCTCGGGAGTCAGAGTCTCCAGAGCGAAGAGGGCGTCGAGCTCTCGGACCGCAAGCGAGCGGTCTACCAGACGGAATCGGGGGAGACGTTCGACATCGTCTTCTCGGCGGATGCGGACGTGCCCCAGACGTGGTCGGAGCCCCGCTCCGGACGTGAAGGACGACTCCTCGGTGACGACGGCATCCCCGTCGAGGTCGCCGAAGAGGACGTCAAGGCCCCCAGGACCCACTGGGACATGCTGCTCGAACGCCGTTCGCGCGAGGAACTCGAGGAGCTCCTGCAGGAGCGCCTGCAGTTCCTGCGTGCTCGACGCGGCGCCTGACACCGCACCTGAACAGGACGACGCCCGCCCCGGTCTGCCGGGGCGGGCGTCGTCGTGTTCGGTGACCGCGTCGTCAGCGGCGGCCGGAGCCGTCGCTGGTGCGGTGTCCGGAGGCGTCCGGACCGGCGTCCGTCGGGGCGGCCTGGTGCTCGTCCGCCGCGGCGTGCGTCGGGGCGGCGTGGTGCTCGTCGGCCGCGGCGTCACGAAGCTCGTCCGCCGCTGCCTCGTCGGAGGCCGCGAGGTGCGCGTCGACGCTGCGGTTCGACTCGGCCAGGCGCTGGTCGAGCTCGGACTCGGGGACGATGTCCGCCGCGGTGGCGTCCGGGCGGGGCACCGACGCGGCAGCCGCGTCGGCTGCGGCGGTGTTCGCGAGGCTCTCGTTGGCGAGCTTCGAGATGCGCGACAGGAAGTCGCCGCCGGCGGCGCCGCCCGCGACGGGTCCGCTGCCGGTGCGGCCGGTCGTGAAGCCCTTGGCGATGCCGGACAGCGCCTCGGTGAACTCGCTCGGGATCATCCAGAGCTTGTTCGCGCTGCCCTCGGCGATCTTCGGCAGCGTCTGCAGGTACTGGTACGACAGGAGCTTGTCGTCCGGGTCGCCGGTGTGGATGGCGTCGAACACCGTGGCGATGGCCTGTGCCTCACCCTCGGCGCGGAGGACCTGGGCCTTCGCGTCACCCTCGGCCGCGAGGATGGCGGCCTGCCGCTGCCCCTCGGCCTCGAGGATCTGGGACTGCTTCGTGCCCTCGGCCTGCAGGATCGCCGCACGACGGCTCCGTTCGGCGCGCAGCTGCTGTTCCATCGCGTCCTGGATCGACACGGGCGGCTCGATGGCCTTGAGCTCGACGCGGCCGACGCGGATGCCCCACTTGCCGGTCGCCTCGTCGAGCACGACGCGGAGCTGGCCGTTGATGTTGTCTCGGCTGGTCAGCGCCTCTTCGAGGTTGAGGCCACCGACGACGTTGCGGAGCGTGGTGGTCGTGAGCTGCTCGACCGCACCGAGGTAGTTCGCGATCTCGTACGTCGCCGCACGGGCGTCGGTGACCTGGAAGTAGACGACCGTGTCGATCGAGACGACGAGGTTGTCCTCGGTGATCACCGGCTGCGGCGGGAAGGACACGACCTGCTCGCGCATGTCGAGCAGCGGCCGGAGCCGGTCGATGAACGGCACCAGGAGGTTCAACCCCGGGTTGAGGGTCTTGTGGTACTTCCCGAGGCGTTCGACGATGCCCGCGGTCGCCTGCGGCACGATCCGGATCGCGCGGGACAGGACGACGATCACGAAGATGACGACGACCAGGATGAGGACGAGCAGAGCGATCGTCCCGGCTGAGATGGTCACGAGGTGGCCCTTTCTCCGAGGCGGACGACAGCCGTCGACCCCTCGATGGACTCGACGACCACGGGGGTCCCGAGCGGCGGTGTTCGGTCTGTGGAGCCGGCGGCGATGCGGGCGCTCCAGGTCTCGCCGTTGGCGAGGCGGACCTGTCCGGGCGACGACGCGGTGAACGCGACGGCGACGGTGCCGGGCAACCCGATGAGGCCCTCGACGTTGGTGCGGTGCGGGTCGGCGTTCCGGCCGAGCGCGGTCAGCAGGCGCGGGCGCACCAGCAACAGCAGCAGCAGGGCGACGCCGGCGGCGACGATGGCGGACAGCCACCACGGGGCACCGAGCAGGGCGGCGACGAGGCCCCCGGCGGCGCCGGCCGCGAGCATGATGAAGATGAAGTCGAGCGTGAAGATCTCGACCACACCCAGCAGGAGCACCAGTCCGATCCAGACGACGGTCTGGATCCAATCGATCCCGTTCACGCGATCTCCCTCCCTCGGTCGCGCGCGGCTGCTCGCTGCGTCGCGACGGCCGGTCCAACTCCGTTCAACATATCACCTCAGTGCTGCGGCTGCCCGGTGGTTGGTAGGCTCGTCGGCGGCCGAACCGCCGAACCAGACCTGGAGAACACGACTGTGAGCAACCCTCTCGCCCCCGGATCCCTCGCCGACAAGCGCGCCCTCGTCACGGGGTCGTCCCGCGGCATCGGAGCCGACACCGTCGGGTACCTGGCCGAGGCCGGCGCCAAGGTCGTCGTGAACTACCGGAACAAGGCCAAGCGTGCCGAGCAGATCGCCGAGAAGATCGTCGCGGCAGGCGGATCGGCCCTGGCGGTCGGCGCGGACCTCACCGACCACGACTCCGTCCAGGCCATGGTCGACACGGTCGTGGGGGAGTGGGGCGGCATCGACCTGCTCGTGCTCAACGCCTCGGGCGGCATGGAGTCCGGCCTCGGCGAGGACTACGCCCTCCGGCTGAACCGCGACGCACAGGTCGACATGCTGCAGACCGCCGTCCCGCACATGCCCGCCGGCTCACGGGTCGTGTTCGTCACGAGCCACCAGGCGCACTTCGTCGAGACGGCCGAGACGATGGACGAGTACGTACCGGTCGCCAAGAGCAAGCGTGCCGGCGAGCTCGCCCTGCGCGAGCTCGTGCCGCAGCTCGACGCCGCGGGCATCGAGTTCGTGGTGGTGTCCGGCGACATGATCGAGGGCACGATCACCGCGACCCTCCTCAACCGCCTCAACCCGGGAGCGATCGAGGGGCGCCGTGCCGAGGTCGGCAAGCTCTACAGCGTCTCCGAGTTCGCCGCCGAGATCGCTGCGGCGGCCGTCGAGCCGATCCCCGCCGACCACACCAAGCTCGTCGGCGACGTCAGCGGCTTCGTCGGCTAACGTCGGACGGGTGACTGCGAAGCCCGGCCTGCGCCGCACCTCCCGGATCGTCCTGCTCGACCCCGACGGTCGCGTGTTCCTCATGGACACCAACTCACCGTCGTCGGACGGCGCCCACCGCTGGATCACGCCGGGCGGTGGCGTCGACCCGGGCGAGGACCACCGCGACGCGGCGATCCGCGAGCTGCGCGAGGAGACCGGCATCGTCATCGACGAGCCGGGGGAGCCGGTGTGGTCCTGGGACTTCACCGTCGAGTGGGACCTGGCCGACCACGACCGCGGCCACGCGGAGTTCTACGTCGTCCGGACGCCCGGCTTCACGCTGTCGGACGCCGAGTGGACCGATGACGAGCGGGTGGACATCCTGCGCGCCCGGTGGTGGACGGCGGACGAACTCGACGCGACGGACGAGCCGTTCGAGCCGGCGGAGCTCCCCGAGCTGGTCCGTCGGTACACGACGACCTGATCCCCGCTCGTTCCGGACCGGAACCACCCTCTGGAGCGTCCGTTCCGCTCCGGAACCGTCCTGTGGAACGTGACACGTCACCGCTACGCTGTGATCATGGAACCGAGCGCCGAGCACGCCGCCGACAGCCACGACCGCATCAGGGTCCGGGGTGCGCGTGAGAACACGCTCCGGGACGTCGACGTCGACCTGCCGAAGCGACGACTGACGGTCTTCACCGGCGTGTCCGGTTCGGGCAAGAGCTCCCTGGTCTTCGCGACGATCGCGGCCGAGTCGCAGCGCATGATCAACGAGACGTACAGCGCCTTCGTGCAGGGGTTCATGCCGTCGCTGGCGCGTCCGGACGTCGACGTACTGGACGGGCTCACCACGGCGATCGTCGTCGACCAGGAACGCATCGGTGCCGACCCACGGTCCACCGTCGGCACCGTGACGGACGCGAACGCCATGCTCCGCGTCCTCTTCAGCCGGCTGGGCACGCCGCACGTCGGGGGACCGAACGCCTTCTCGTTCAACCTCGCGACCGTGACCGCGGGTGGCGCGATCACGGTGCAGAAGGGCAAGGACGCCAAGGCCGAGAAGGTCTCGTTCTCGCGCCTCGGCGGCATGTGCGCCGACTGCGAGGGTCGCGGGACGGTGACCGACATCGACCTCACCCAGCTGTTCGACGACACGAAGGCGCTGTCCGACGGTGCGATCACGGTCCCGGGCTACGGCACCGACGGCTGGAACGTCAGGATGTTCGCCGAGTCCGGGTACTTCGACAAGGACACCCCGATCCGGGACTTCACCGACGCCGAGCGAGCGGACTTCCTGTACCGCGAGCCGACGAAGCGGAAGATCGCCGGCATCAACATGACGTACGAGGGACTCGTTCCGCGCGTGCGCCGCTCGCTCCTGCAGAAGGACCGCGAAGCGATGCAGCCCCACATCCGGGCGTTCGTGGACCGCGCGGTCACCTTCACCACCTGTCCGGCGTGCGGGGGCACCCGGCTGAACGACGTCGCCCGCTCGTCGACGATCGCCGGCAAGAGCATCGCGGACGTCTGCGCCATGCAGATCACCGACCTGGCCACCTGGCTGCACGGACTCGACGAGCCGACCGTCGGGCCGTTGCTGGACGGCCTCCGCGACGCCGTCGACTCCTTCGTGGAGATCGGTCTCGGCTACCTCTCGCTCGACCGTCCCACCGGGACGCTGTCCGGGGGAGAGGGGCAGCGCGTCAAGATGGTGAAGCACCTCGGCTCGTCGCTGAGCGACGTCACGTACGTGTTCGACGAGCCGAGCACCGGCCTGCACCCGCACGACATCGAGCGGATGAACGCGCTGCTGCTCCGGCTCCGTGACAAGGGCAACACGGTGCTCGTCGTCGAGCACAAGCCCGAGGTCATCGCGATCGCGGACCACGTCGTCGACCTCGGACCCGGTGCGGGCAAGGACGGTGGCACGCTCTGCTACGAGGGGCCGGTCGACGGCCTGCGCTCGAGCGACACGGTGACCGGTCGGCACCTGGACGACCGGGTGCGCGTGAAGGGCGTCGTGCGCGAGCGGACCGGCGTGCTCGCGATCCGCGGTGCCGACGCCCACAACCTGCAGGGGATCGACGTCGACGTCCCGACCGGGGTGCTCACTGTCGTGACGGGTGTCGCGGGCTCCGGCAAGAGCACGCTGATCCACGGGTCACTGGCACCCCGCGACGGTGTCGTCGCGGTCGACCAGGGTGCGATCCGGGGGTCGCGTCGGAGCAACCCGGCGACGTACACCGGACTGCTCGAACCCATCCGCAAGGCGTTCGCCAAGGCCAACGGTGTGAAACCCGCCCTGTTCAGCGCCAACTCCGAGGGCGCCTGCCCCGCGTGCAACGGTGCCGGTGTCGTCTACACCGACCTCGGCATGATGGCGGGGATCGCGACCCCGTGCGTCGAGTGCGACGGCAAGCGGTTCGACCAGTCGGTGCTCGAGTACCGGCTCGCCGGCAAGGACATCAGCGAGGTCCTCGCCATGCCCGTGGCCGACGCGGCGGCGTTCTTCGCAGCAGGGGAGTCGCGGATCCCCGCGGCGCACGCGATCCTCGCCCGACTCGTCGACGTCGGTCTCGGGTACCTCACCATCGGCCAGCCGCTCACGACCCTGTCCGGCGGCGAGCGGCAGCGACTCAAGCTCGCGATGCACCTCGGTGACCCCGGCGGCGTCATCGTGCTCGACGAGCCGACCACCGGGCTGCACCTGGCGGACGTCGAACAGCTGCTCGGGCTGCTGGACCGGATGGTCGAGGCCGGCCGGACCGTCGTCGTCATCGAGCACCACCAGGCCGTGATGGCGCACGCCGACTGGCTCATCGACCTCGGCCCCGGCGCGGGTCACGACGGTGGTCGTGTGGTCTTCGAAGGCACCCCGGCCGCACTCGTCGCGGCGCGGTCGACGATCACGGGGGAGCACCTCGCCGCCTACGTCGGAACCTGAAACGGGGTACGGCGGACCACGAGGAACCTGAGCGCCAGCTGGCCGAGCGGTCTAGCGTCCGGGCTGACGCTCACGTCCTCTGGTCCGCGGCTGCCCGGCCGTCGAGAGCGTCCCTGACCGAAGGAGCTCTTCATGTCCACGAATGGATACCCGCCCGCACGGAACGGTGCTGCGCCGGCCGCGAGCGGTGGCAACGGCATCGCGATCGGTTCGCTCGTCCTCGGCATCGTCGGGGTCGTCTTCTCGTTCCTGTTCGTCTGGATCGGTCTCATCGCGGGGATCGTCGGCCTCGTGCTGGGGATCATCGCCCGTCGTCGTGCGGTCGGCAGCCGTGGGATGGTCCTCGCCGGCATCGTCCTGAGCGCCATCGCGATCGTGCTGTCCATCATCCTGATCATCGTCGCGCTGGCGGTCGTCGTGCCCGCCGTCACCAACAACTGACACGACGAGCGCCGGTGACCGACGACAGCTCCTGACGGGTCACCACCTCGTGACCGAACGCCCCGACGGCCCGTGCCGGCGGGGCGTTCCGTCGTGCACAGCCAGGGAGTTCAGGACGCACGGTCGGCCGGGTGCGCGTTCCGGACCGGCGGATGCCCGCCCAGGTGTGCCCGCGTACGGTCCGTCACATGAGCTACAGCCAGCCTGACCCCGCCGAAGAGACCACGCACGCCGAGGAGCCGGAGCAGCCGGACACAGACCGGTCGAACCTCGAGGAACACGGCGAGGAGCACGCCTCGCTGGAGATCGACGCGGACGACGTCCCCACGAGCGGCGACGACCAGTCCTGAAACCCATCCGGGGTTCTGTGTAGTGCGCCGATAATGCATATTATGTCAACTCGTGGAACGAGGAGCATCGATCGTGCTCGTCCCCACCCGTTGCTCGACCGCACGATCGGCTCCGCGACGACCACCCCCGGCCGCGCGGCATTGCTCCGACCGAACCCCGGACTTTCTACGTTTCGGACGAGAACCCGCGCCTCCGCGGAGAGCCACTCGACTCCAGCAGGCCCTCGTTCTCGATCTGCCATGCGGACCGGTGAGTCAGCAGGATGACCACCGCGAGAGACCAGCTCGGCAGGAACCGTCGGAGCCGGGCCGTCCGAGAGACGTTCCCCGGCCGAGAGAGTCAGAACACCGCGACCGTCATGCCGGCGGACGTCGCCGGCCGGTCCATCGCGAGGATCGCCTCGGGGAGCTCGTCGAACCCGATCGTCCGACCGATCGACTCCGCCGGGCGGAGACGACCCGCGACGACGTCGTCGAGCATCGCGGCGTACTCCCCCACGGAGATGCCGTGACTGCCGAGCAGCTCGAGCTCGTCGCCGATCACGCGGCCCATCGGGATCGCCGGCACGGCCTCGTGGTCGAGCAGCAGCCCGACCTGGACGTGCCGACCGCGCGGCCGGAGTGAGTCCACCGCAGCGACGGAGGTGGCACGGCTGCCGAACGCGTCCACGGAGACGTGCGCACCACCACCGGTGACGGTCCGGACGGCGTCCGCGACCGCGTCGTCCATCGGCACTGCGATCGCGCCGAGGGCTTCCGCACGTGCGAGCGCTGCGGGCGAGACGTCCACCGCGACGACGTCCGCTCCGGCGGCGACCGCGACGATGACGGCCGACAGCCCGACTCCCCCGCAGCCGAAGACGGCCACCCACTCCCCCTCGGCGACCCGTCCCCGGGCGTGCAGGGCGTGGTACGCGGTGCCGAAGCGGCAGCCGAGCCCAGCGGCCTCGGCGAACCCGACGACCTCCGGCAGCGCGACGAGGTTCACGTCCGCGTGCGGGACCACCACTGCCTCGGCGTACGAGCCCGGGAGCGTGAAGCCCGGCTGCTGCTGCCGGGTGCACACCTGCGTCGCGCCGTCCAGGCACTGCTCGCACTCGCCGCACGCGAAGACGAACGGCGCGGTGACCCGGTCCCCCACGGCGAATCCCCGGACGTCCGATCCGACCGACGACACCACGCCGGCGAACTCGTGCCCCGGGACGTGCGGCAGGTGCACCGAGTCGTCGTGCCCCTTCCACGCGTGCCAGTCGCTCCGACAGACACCGGTCGCGGCGACCCGGACGACCACGCCGTCGCCGGGGGCGGTCGGGTCCGGGACCTCGACGACTGCGGGGACGGAACCGAACTCGTCGTACTGGACTGCGCGCATCCGGCAATCCTGACAGACGGAGCCCGACGTGCGTGCTGTCCACAGATCGCGGATCGGCCGTTGCGGGCGGGACGCGGCCGCCGCTTCACTGGCTGCATGAACGGACTGCGCTTCTCCGCCGACCCCGACGACCTCGACGTCGCCCGCGTGCACCGCTGGTTGAGCGAGGAGTCCTACTGGGCCCGCGGCCGTGATCGTGCGACGCAGGACGCGATCATCGCGGGCTCGCGGAACTTCGGGGTGTACGACGACGACTCGGGGCAGCAGCTCGGGTACGCGCGTGTGATCACCGACGGCGTGACGTTCGGCTGGCTCGCCGACGTCTTCGTCGACCCGGGAACGCGGGGCCGCGGGGTCGGCGTCGCCCTCGTGCGGGGTGTCACCGAGGCGATCGAGCCGCTCGGGCTGAAGCGGTTCGCGCTCTTCACCGCCGACGCCCACGGGTTGTACGAGCGGTTCGGGTTCCGCCCGCTCCCCGACGCCGCGGGCTGGATGATGCGTCCCGGCCCCGGGTTCGGTGCCGACGTGCACGACTGAACCGGGCGCTCTGCGACCCGGCCACGGGACGGGGCGAGCTCGCCCCGTCCCACGCGCGCCGTGCCTCCAGGCCGTCCCGCCCGCGGTGGGGACGCACTCGGTGAGCAGAAGGTGTCGGGTCCGTCCGTCAGACCCGACTTCTCCTGCTCACGAAGCGGCCACGGGGCGCGCGCGGCGTGCCCCGTGGCGCGCCTCCGCCCCGCCCCTCAGTACGCGATGCGCCCGTCCCGGTCGTGGAACTCCCCCGTGGGGCCGTCCGCGCCGATCGTCGCCAGCGCCACCGTGGCGTCCGTCCCCTCGGTCACGGTCTGGTGTCCGCCGAAGCCGTTGAACTCCGTCGCCGTGTACCCGGGGTCGCTCGCGTTCACCCGGAACCCGGGCAGGTTCTTCGCGTACTGCACGGTGAGGGCGATGAGCGCCGCCTTCGACGCCGCGTACGGCACCGCCGGTACCGGGTACTCGTCCCGACCCGGGGTCGTCAGCCACCGCGGGAAGCCCACACCCGAGGCCACGTTGACGATGACCGGGTTCGCCGACTCCCGCAGCAGCGGCAGCGCAGCCTGCGTGACCCGGACGACGCCGGTCACGTTCGTGTCGAGCACCGCCGTGATCGCGTCGGCGTCCAGGTCGTCGACCCCGAACGACGTCCCGAGGATGCCGGCGTTGTTGACGAGCACGTCGAGTCCGGGCAGTTCGCCGACCGCCCGCTCGACCGAGGCCTGGTCGGTGACGTCCAGCTGGACGACGTGCGCGCCGAGGGCCCGCGCTTCGTCCCCGGTGTCGGGGTCGCGCATGCCGGCGTACACGGTGTGCCCGGCCTCGACGAGGCGGCGGACGGTCTCGAGCCCCAGGCTGCGGTTGGCTCCGGTGATGAGTGTCGTTGTCATGCCCCCAGCCTCCGCCCCCGTGGCCGGGTCCCCCAGGCACCGCTCGACAGTGGGACCACCAGTACCAGGCAGGCCGGGAGGCGCAGGTCGAGGATGGTGGGCATGAGCGAGTTCGCGAGTGTGCTGCGTTCCTGGCGCGACCGGGTCCGTCCTGAAGCGGTCGGCCTGCCGGCCGGGTCCGGTCGACGGACGCCCGGTCTCCGTCGTGAGGAGCTCGCCGCCCTCGCCGGTGTCAGCGTCGACTACATCGTCCGGTTGGAACAGGGGCGGGCGACGAACCCGTCCCCGCAACTGCTCGGCGCGCTCGCCACCGCACTCCGGCTGTCCGATGCGGAGCGTGAGCACCTCCACCGGGTCGCGGGGACCGCGCTGCCGTCCCGCCGGATGGTCCCGCGGCACGTCACGCCGGGCGTGCAGCGGATCATCGACCGCCTCGGCGACGTCCCGCTCGCCGTCTTCACCGCCGCGCACGACATCATCCTGTGGAACGCCCTCTGGGCCGCGATGACCGGTGACCCGTCGCGGTACACGGGCATGGACCGGAACCTCGTGTGGCGGCACTTCATGCACGGGCACGACGAGGTCGAGTTCGACGACGAGCACCAGGAGGAGTTCTCGAGCGATCTCGCGGCCGACCTCCGTGCCGCGGTGGGCCGGTACCCGGCGGATCGCGACCTCGCGGAGCTCGTCGCCCGCCTGCGTCGCGAGTCACCCGAGTTCGAGCGCCGCTGGGACACCGGCAGGGTCGCCGAACACCGCGCGAGCCGCAAGCGCGTGCACACCTCGGTCGGCCCGATCGAGATCGACTGCGACGTGCTGAGCGTGCCGGGTGGGGACCTCCGCATCGTCGTCTACACCGCCGTGCCGGGCACCGAGGACGCCGCGAAGCTCGACCTCCTGCGCGTCACCGGTCTGCAGGAACTCACGCCGAGCTGAGCACGACCCTACCGAACGCCGCCGGCAACCTCCGCTCCGACGTGTCAGCGCGCCTCGGCGAGCAGCGCGTCGACGGCGGCGAGGACCTCGGCGACCTCGGTGCGGGTCGTGTAGTCGACGTGGACGTCCGCGAAGCGCACGACGCCGCCGGCGTCGATGACGAACACCGACGGGAACGGGATCGCGGCGGTCGCGTCCGCGTTGCTGTCCGCGACGTCGAACCCGAGCGCCGTGTGCGCACCACGCGCCGCGGCACTCGGCTCCGTCACGATGCCGAACCGTCCGGCGAGCTCGTTCTCCGGGTCGGTGAGGACCGGGAAGGCGAGTTCGCCGTTCGCGATGGACTGCTCCGCGGCCTCCGGTGTCTGGGGCGACACGGCCACGAGCCGGGTGCCGCGGCCCTCGAGCGCGGGCAGCAGCTCCTGCTGGTACGTGCGCAGGGTGATGTTGCAGTAGGGGCACCAGGCGCCGCGGTAGAAGACGAGCACGGTCGGCGCATCGCCACGGACGGCGGAGAGCGAGGTCCGTTCTCCGGTCGGCGTCACGAGGGGGGCGTCCGGGGTCGTGTCGCCGACGCCGACGACGTCCCCTGGCACGCCCGCGGCACGGAGGTCCCGCTGCTCACCGTCGAACACCGCGGACAGGTCCGGGCCGATCTGGGCGGTGAAGCCCTCGTTGAATTCGTGCACCTGGCGGGCGATGGTCTGTTCGGTCACGGTCGGGCTCCTCGATGACGGGTTGTGCTGGCCACGGTGCCAGTGGATGGAGCGTAGGCAGGCGCGTCCGCTCCTGGCGCGATCGGCGTCACAGAGCGTCATGCCGCGGTGAACACCAGCGACGCGTTCTGCCCACCGAACCCGAACGAGTTGTTCAGCGCCGTTCGGATCGGCACCTCTCGCGCGGCCCCCGCGACCACGTCGAGCTCGACGGACGGGTCGAGGTGCTCGAGGTTCAGGGTCGCGGGGACGATCCCGGTCTCGATCGCGCGCAGGGCGAGGATCGCCTCGACGGCGCCCGCCGCACCGAACAGGTGGCCGATCGCTCCCTTCGGTGCGGTCACGACGGCGCCCGTGCCGACGGCGCGGGCGATGGCCGCGGCCTCGCCGACGTCGCCGACGGGGGTGCTCGTCGCGTGTGCGTTGACGTGGTCGATGTCGGCGCCGGTCAGCCCGGCCATCCGGATCGCCGCCGTCATCGCGCGCTCCTGCTCGGAGCCGTCGGCGAGCGGCGCGGTGATGTGGAAGGCGTCCGACGTGATGCCCCAGCCGGCGAGGGTCCCGTGCGACGGCCGACGACGGGCGGCGGCGTGGTCGGCCCGTTCGAGCACGACGAACCCGGCGCCCTCCCCGAGCACGAACCCGCGGCGGTCGGCGTCGAAGGGTCGCGAGAGTGTCGTCGGGTCGGCGTCGCCGGGCTTCGCGAGCGCCTGCGACTGGGCGAACGACGCCATCGTCACCGGCGTCACGGCCGCCTCGGTCCCGCCGGCGATGACCACGTCGGCCTCCCCGGTGACGATGAGTCGCGCGGCCGTCGCGATCGCCTCGGCACCGGACGCGCAGGCCGACACCGTGGTGTAGGCGCCGGCACGTGCACCGAACGCGATGCTGATCTGCGCGGCGGCGGCGTTCGCCATGAGCATCGGCACCGTGCGCGGCGACACCCGACGTGCCCCTGACGTCCCGAGCACGTCGTGCGCGTCGAGGAGGGTCTCCACTCCCCCGATCCCGGTGCCGACGACGACGGCGAGCCGATCCCCCGCCACCTCGGGTGCGCCGGCGTCCGCCCATGCCTCCTCCGCGGCGACGAGGGCGAGCTGCTGGCTGCGGTCGAGCCGGTTCGCACGGACCCGTCCGAGCGCGGCGTCGGCGTCGAGTGCGGCGGCGGCCCCCACCCGGGTCGGCACCTGGTCCCAGTGCGCTCCGGTCCGGTCGAGGACGCGCACGCCCGAGCGACCGGCGACGAGGGCGTCCCAGAGCGTGTCGACGCCGTGGCCGAACGGCGAGACCGCCCCGTAGCCGGTGATGGAGATGTGCACGGGTGACTCCTTCTTGTACGTTGAACAAGTTGAGTTGTACCACGTACAATTCCGGCATGGCAACCACGAGCGACCTTCCCGGCACCCCGCGGGGTGCGGCCACGCGGGCACGCATCCTCGCCGCGACCGCCGGGCTGCTCGGTGCTGGCGAAGGCGGTCGGCCCACGCGGCGGACGATCACCGTCAGCGAGATCGCGAGGGCCGCGGGCGTGTACCCGAACCAGATCACGCACCACTACGGCTCGAAGGACCGCCTGGTGCTCGACGCCGCGTTCGCGCTCTTCCTCCGCGACACCACGCGCCTGCAGGCCGCCGGGCGTCGAGCCGGCAGCGCCGAGGCGTTCCGCCGGGTGCTCGCGCGGACCGCCCTCGCGATGCCGTCGACCCCGCTCGTCGTCCGGGCCCTCGCCGCGGCGGGCGACGACGCCGCGCAACGCGACCGGGTCCGGCTGCTCCTGCAGGTGTTGTTCCGCCAGTCGGAACGCTACCTCGAGCGGGTCGTCATCGAGCACGGGTGGACGAGCGGGAGCGGCGTCGGTCGTGACGCACGGACGTTCTGGAGCGCGGTGTTCGGCGCCACGCTCCTCGCCGACGCCGGGGTCACCGGCGGCCCGTCCGACCTCGACCTCGCCGGGACCGTCTCGATCCGCGAGATCCGCGAGATCCGCTAGATCCGGCGCCTCGCTGGAACCCGGACGGGTCCGGTCACTCGCCGAAGCCGGAACGGACGAGCGCCACCAGGGCGTCGACTGCTTCGGGGGCGTCCTGCCCGGTGCCCTCGATCGTGACGGTGGCCCCCTTCGGCAGCGCGAGCGCCATGATCGCGAGCAGGCTCTTGGCGTCCACCCCGTTCACCCGCACGGCGGCCGCGAACTTCGCGGCCGTCTTCACGAACTCCGCGGCGGGCCGGGCGTGCAGCCCGCTCTCGTTCACGAGTTCCACCGTCTCGGACGCGGCCGCCTCGTCGACGGGCGGCGTCCCGGAGACCGGTGCCGCGCCTCCAGGACCGTCGTCGGACGCACTGGAGGCACGGCTCGCGTCCGTCCCGGAGGCTGCGGCAGACGCGGCAGCGGCCAGGACCGCGTCGACGTCGCCGCCGGTCTGCGCGGCGACCGCCGCGGCGACCGTCCCCTCGACCAGCGGAGCCGGCGAGACGTGCACGCGCGCCCGGGCGTCGTCGTCGAGGAAGTCGAGCGCGGTGTCGGTCGTGAGGTAGGCGGATCCGAGGTCGCACAGCACGACCACGGAGTCGGCCGCACCCAGTTCCTCGATGCCGGCCGTGATCGCCTCGAACGAGGTCCCGATCCCGCCGTCGTCCGTGCCGCCCGCGGCGACCATCGGGACGTCGGCGGCCATCTGCCGGGCCAGCTCGACGGTGCCGGTCGCGATCGACGCGCTGTGCGAGACGACCAGGATGCCGACGCTCACGCGGCGTCCACGGCCGCACGGAGGATGTAGACCGTCGACTGCGCGCCCGGGTCACGGTGCCCGACCGCGCGCTCCCCGAGGTAGCTGGCCCGACCCTTGTGGGCGACCAGCGGGTCGGTCGACTCGGCGCCGGTGGCGGCGGCGTCCGCCGCGGCCGCCAGCACCCGCTCCGGTGCGTCGCCGGCTGCTGCGGCGGCTGCCGCGGCGTCGACGGCGGGCGACCAGGCGTCCACCATCGTCTTGTCGCCGACGGCGGCCTTGCCCCGCGACACGATGCCGTCCCGCGCGGCGGTCAGGACCTGGACGAGCGTGTCGGCGTCGAGCTCCGTCTTGTCGCCCGCAGCCTGTGCTGCCTTGAGGTACGCGGTCCCGAAGAGCGGCCCGGCGGCCCCGCCGACCGTCGAGATGAGCTTCGTCGCGACGACCTTGAGCACGGCTCCGGGGGTGTCGAAGGAACCGGCGTCCACGGCCTCGAGCACGGCGCGGAAGCCCCGGTCGAGGTTCTCGCCGTGGTCGCCGTCACCGATCTCGCGGTCGAGCGTGACGAGCTCGGCCCGGTGGTCGTCGATCGTGGCGGCGGTGCGTCGGACCCAGTCGATGGCCCATGCGGTGTCGAGCGCCAATTCGGTGTTCCTTCCTGGAGGGTGGGCGGTGGGTCAACGTCCCCAGCGCAGTGCCGGGGTCTCCACCGGTGCGTCCCAGAGGGCGGTGAGTTCGTCGTCGAGCACCGTGACGGTGAGCGAGAACCCCTGCATCTCGAGGGATGTCACGTAGTCGCCGACCAGGCTACGCGCGACGTCGTGGCCGCGGTCGGTGAGGACCTCGGCGGCGCGTCGGTACACGATGTACAGCTCGGACAGCGGTGTGCCGCCCATGCCGTTCACGAGGAGCAGCAGCTTCGACCCGGCGGGAGCGGCGAGGTCGGTGAGGATCGGTTCGAGCACCCGGTCGACCAGCTCGTCGGCCGGCGCCATCGGGATGCGCTCGCGGCCGGGCTCGCCGTGGATGCCGATGCCGAGTTCGACCTCGTCGTCGGCGAGGGTGAACGACGGCTCGCCGGCGTGCGGCACCGTGCCGGAGGCGAGCGCGAGCCCCATCGAACGGGTGACGTCGTTGACGTGCCGCGCCACGGCGGCGACGGCGTCGAGGTCGTCGCCGCGCTCGGCTGCGGCGCCGGCGCACTTCTCGACGACGACGGTCCCGGCGACTCCGCGCCGGCCGGCCGTGTAGAGCGAGTCCTGCACGGCGACGTCGTCGTCCACCACGACCGACTCGACCCGGATGTCGTCCATGCCGGCGAGCTCGGCGGCGGTCTCGAAGTTGAGGACGTCCCCGGTGTAGTTCTTCACGATGTGGAGCACGCCGGCTCCCCCGTCGACGGCCTTCGTCGCGGCGACGATCGGGTCCGGGGTGGGGCTCGTGAAGACCGGCCCGGGCACCGCGGCGTCGAGCATGCCGTGTCCGACGAACCCGGCGTGGAGGGGCTCGTGCCCGCTGCCGCCGCCGCTGACGATGCCGACCTTGCCCGACACCGGGGCGTCCGCGCGGTGGATGTGGATCGGGTCCTCGACGAGGACGACGTGTCCGGCGTGCGCGCGGGCGAACCCGCGGACGGTTTCGTCGACCACGGCCTGCGGATCGTTGATGAGCTTCTTCATGCTGACCTCCACGGGGTGCGGGCGATCGCGAGGCAGCACCGCCGTCGTCGACCGGAGTGCCCTCAATGTACATCGCCACCCCGGGCGACCGTTCCTGCCGTGTGCACGTTCGTGCAGGCCGCTGAGGGGTGCCTACCGACCTGGGATGCGCGAGCGCACACGGTCCGTGCACGTTCGTGCACAATCGCGCACTTCCCTCACCGATGCGTCGCTATCCGCCGATGCCCGTCAGTATGCTCGGCCCCAATCACTCAACGGGGAGTGCCGGCGCTGTACCACCGGACCCCCACCCTCACGCACTGGAGGTCACCGATGGACGGCATCGGCGTCAATTTCCTGTCCGAGCTCGTCGGCACGGCGATGCTCATCATCCTGGGTGGCGGCGTCGTCGCCGCCGTCTCGCTGACGAAGTCCAAGGGCTTCGGAGCCGGCTTCCTCATGGTCACGATCGGCTGGGGCTTCGCGGTCTTCGCCGGTGTCACCGTGTCCTACAGCTCCGGCGGCCAGCTCAACCCCGCGGTCAGCCTCGCGCTCGCCATCCTCGGCAAGATCACCGTCGGGGAGATGCTCCTGTACTGGATCGCCCAGCTCATCGGCGCGATCATCGGTGCGGTCATCGTCTGGCTCGCCTACAAGCAGCACTTCGACGAGGAGCCCGACGCGGCCGCCAAGCTCGGCGTGTTCTCGACCGGCCCGGCCATCCGCTCGTACGGGTGGAACGTCGTCACCGAGATCATCGGCACCTTCGTGCTCGTCTTCGTCGTGCTCGCCTTCACCAACGGCAAGACCCCGGCCGAGCTCGGCGCCGTCCCGGTCGCCTTCCTCGTGATCGCGATCGGTGTCAGCCTCGGTGGCCCGACCGGCTACGCCATCAACCCGGCACGTGACCTCGGTCCGCGCATCGCCCACGCCTTCCTGCCGATCAAGGGCAAGGGCTCGAGCGACTGGGCGTACGCCTGGGTCCCGGTCGTCGGACCGCTCGTCGGCGGCGCCCTCGCGGCCGGCCTCTCGACCTTCCTGCTGCCGATCGCTTCCTGATCGTCTTCACCCCACCAACCCGAGCACCAGCGTAAGGAGCACCAATGGCCGACTACATCGTCGCCATCGACCAGGGCACCACCTCCACCCGAGCCATCGTCTTCGACCACTCCGGCTCGATCGTCTCCGTCGGACAGAAGGAGCACGAGCAGATCTTCCCGCGTGCCGGGTGGGTCGAGCACGACCCGTCGGAGATCTGGGACAACACCCGTGAGGTCATCGGCCAGGCACTGTCCCGCGCCGACATCACCCGCCACGACGTCGCGGCGGTCGGCATCACGAACCAGCGCGAGACCGCGGTGGTCTGGGACAAGAACACCGGCAAGCCGGTCTACAACGCCATCGTCTGGCAGGACACCCGCACGCAGTCGATCGTCGACAAGCTCGCCGACGGCGACACCGACCGCTACAAGTCGGTCGTCGGCCTGCCCCTGGCGACGTACTTCGCCGGGACGAAGATCGTCTGGATCCTCGAGAACGTCGAGGGTGCACGCGAGAAGGCCGAGGCGGGCGACCTGCTCTTCGGCACCACCGACACCTGGGTCCTCTGGAACCTGACCGGTGGCGTGGACGGCGGCGTCCACAAGACCGACGTCACGAACGCGTCCCGCACGCTGTTCATGGACCTCGAGACGCTCCAGTGGCGCGACGACATCCTCGCCGACTTCGGCGTGCCGAAGTCGATGCTCCCCGAGATCGTCAGCTCCTCCGAGGTCTACGGCCACGTCGAGTCGTCGAACCTCCTCCGCGAGGTCCCGATCGCCGGCATCCTCGGCGACCAGCAGGCCGCGACGTTCGGCCAGGCCGCGTTCGACCAGGGCGAGTCGAAGAACACCTACGGCACGGGCAACTTCCTCATCTTCAACACGGGCACGGAGATCGTCCGCTCGGAGAACGGGCTGCTCACCACCGTCGGCTACAAGCTCGGCGACCAGGAGACGCACTACGCGCTCGAGGGGTCGATCGCCGTCACCGGTTCGCTCATCCAGTGGCTCCGCGACAACCTCGGCCTGATCGGCAGCGCGCCCGAGGTCGAGGCCCTCGCCAAGACCGTCGAGGACAACGGCGGCGTGTACTTCGTCCCGGCGTTCTCGGGCCTGTTCGCGCCGTACTGGCGTCCGGACGCCCGCGGCGCGATCGTCGGCCTCACCCGCTACGTCAACAAGGGGCACATCGCCCGTGCCGCCCTCGAGGCGACGGCGCTGCAGACCCGCGAGGTCCTCGACGCCGTCAACGCGGACTCGGGCGTGGACCTGACGGAGCTCAAGGTCGACGGCGGCATGACCGCCAACGACGCGCTCATGCAGTTCCAGGCGGACATCCTCAACGTGCCGGTGGTCCGTCCGGTGGTCGCCGAGACCACGGCGCTCGGTGCGGCCTACGCGGCCGGCCTGGCCGTCGGGTTCTGGGCGAACCTCGACGAGCTCCGTGCCAACTGGCAGGAGGACAAGCGCTGGGTGCCCCAGCTCGACGAGGCAGAGCGCGAGCGCACGCTGCGCCTCTGGAAGAAGGCCGTCACGAAGACGTTCGACTGGGTGGACGAGGACGTCCAGTAGTCCGCTTCTGCGGTGACCGCCAGGAGGCGCGGTGCGGGTCCGACGGACCGGCACCGCGCCTCCTGGCGTTGCGGGGGCGCGCGGGGGCGCGGGGGCGCGGGGTGGGCGCGGTGGGGTGTGGGGTGCGCTCGGTCGGGTGTGGGGTGCGCTGGGGTCGGGCGCGGCGCGGCGCGGGTGCGGTGAGGCGCGGGCACTCGCGCACGGTGCGGCGTCCGTGGTCCGGTGCGAGGTTGCCGGCACGGTGCGCGCCTACAGCGCCGCACCGTGCGCGCAACCGCGCACCAGGTGAGGAAGTACGCACGGCGCGGCGAGCGGCTGCGCCGTGCTGCACGTGCGAGCTCCGGGCGGCGGCGGCCGGCGCGCGGTGCGGCGTGCGTGGTTCGGTGCGAGGTTGCCCGCGGGGTGCGCGCTTGCGGCGCCGCACCGTGCGCGCAACCGCGCACCCGGTGACGAAGTACGCACGGTGCGGCGCGCGGCGGCAGCGGGTGCCGCTGCCAACGACCTCGCACGGTGCAGGTCAGGCGGCAGGGGCACCGGGTGCAGCGGCCAGCAACCTCGCACGGTGCAGGTCAGGCGGCGGGGGCGACGCCGATCCAATCAGCCAGTTTGCGCGCTGCGGCGCCGGAGTCGATCGCGTCCGCGGCGACCACCAGCTGCTCGCGGAACCGCTGCAGGATCGGCCGGTCGACCTCGGTCGGGTCCTCGGCGAGTCGGAACGACACGAGACCGGCCGCGGCGTTGAGCAGCACGATGTCGCGCACCGGACCGGTCTCCCCCGCGAGGACGCGGTGCACCACCGCGGCGTTGTGCTCCGGGTCGCCCCCGAGGAGGTCCTCGATGCGCGCACGGGCGATGCCGAGGTCACGCGGGTCGAGGTCGTGCTCGGTGACACGCCCGCCCGTGACCTCCCAGATGTGGCTGTGGCCGGTCGTCGTCAGCTCGTCGAGGCCGTCGTCGCCGCGGAACACGAGCGCCGTGGCCCCGCGGGTCTGGAACACGCCGGTGATGATCGGCACGAGTTCGAGCTGCGCCACGCCCACGGCGTTCGCTTCGCACCGTGCGGGGTTGACCAGCGGCCCGAGGAAGTTGAACACCGTCGGCACGCCGATCTCCCGCCGCACCGGGCCTGCGTGCGCGAAACCGGGGTGGAACGCGCTCGCGAACGCGAAGGTCAGACCGACACGCCGGAAGGTGTCGGCGACACGCGCGGCGTCCATCGTGAGGTCGAGTCCGAGTGCGGCGAGCACGTCGCTGGACCCGGACTTCGACGAGCTCGCCTTGTTGCCGTGCTTGACGACCGGCACGCCCGCTGCCGCGATGACGATCGCGCTCATCGTCGAGACGTTCACGGTCCCGACGACGTCACCACCGGTCCCGACGATGTCGAGCGCCATCGGGTCGACGTCGAGCGGGACGGCGGCGTCGAGGATCGCGTCGCGGAAGCCGACGACCTCGTCGACCGTCTCCCCCTTGGCGCGCAGGGCCACGACGAAGGCCGCGATCTGTGCCGGCGTGGCGCAGCCTGCCACGATCTCCTGCATGGCCCATGTGGACTGGCTGATCGTCAGGTCTTCGCGCGCCATGAGCGCACTGATCACGGCAGGCCAGGTGAGAGCGTCGAGCATGCTCCGATCGTAGTGAATTCGAGCAACCCGCCAGTTGGCTAGGAAAACACTGTCCGTGGTTTCGGCCATAATGGAGTCTGTGACTAGCACCCCTCTCTCCAGATCCGCCAGCGGTCCGGTCCTGAACAGGCCGAACGCCGTTGCCGTGGGGACGATCGTGTGGCTGGGCAGCGAGGTCATGTTCTTCGCCGGCCTGTTCGCGATCTACTTCACGTTGCGCAGCACCTCGCCCGAACTCTGGGCGACCGAGACCGCCAAGCTCGAGGTGCCCTTCGCCTCGGTGAACACGATCATCCTGGTGCTGTCCAGCTTCGCCTGCCAGTTCGCGGTCTTCGCCGCCGAGCGCTTCCAGGTGCACCGGACGAGCTGGAACCCCAAGGACTGGGGCATGACGGAGTGGTTCTTCGTCACGTACTGCATGGGCGCGATCTTCGTCTGCGGTCAGATCTTCGAGTACGCGAACCTCTGGCACGAGGGCGTGACGCTCTCCTCCAGCGCGTACGGTTCGGCCTTCTACATGACCACCGGGTTCCACGGTCTGCACGTCACGGGCGGCCTCATCGCCTTCCTGCTGACGCTCGGCCGCGGGTTCGCCGCCAAGAACTTCGGTCACAAGGAAGCGACCACCGCGATCGTCGTGTCGTACTACTGGCACTTCGTCGACGTCGTCTGGATCGGCCTCTTCGCCGTCATCTACCTTCTCAAGTAGGAACTGGATAGCCCCCACCGCATGTTCAACAGAAGCAAGTCCAAGAAGGGCCGCCGTTCACCGATGGCGACCGTGTCGCTCATCGTCGTCGGTCTCATGACCACCGGCGGTGCGTACGCGCTGTTCAGCTCCACGGCGAACGCCGACGACAGCACGACCACCGTGGCGGCGTCGAGCCAGTCGAAGGTGAACGAGGGCCAGAAGCTCTTCGCCTCGAACTGCGCCACCTGCCACGGCCTCTCCGCGCAGGGCACCAGCGAGGGTCCGTCCCTCATCGGTGTCGGTGCCGCGTCGGTCGACTTCCAGGTCGGCACCGGCCGCATGCCGATGGCCGCCCAAGGACCGCAGGCAGAAGAGAAGCCCGCGCAGTTCACGGACGAGCAGATCGACGCCCTCGCCGAGTACGTCGCGTCGCTCGGCCCCGGCCCGGCCGTCCCCTCCGAGAGCCTCACCAACGGCTCCGACGGTGACGCCGCCGAAGGCGCGGAGCTCTTCCGCATCAACTGCGCCATGTGCCACAACGTGGCCGGCGCCGGCGGTGCGCTGACCGAGGGCAAGTACGCGCCGAACCTGCAGTCGGTGTCCGGCAAGCACATCTACGAGGCCATGGTCACGGGCCCGCAGAACATGCCGGTGTTCAACGACCTGAACCTCACCCCCGAGCAGAAGGCCGACATCATCACGTACCTCAAGTACGTGCAGGACAACAAGTCGCCCGGCGGGTTCGCACTCGGCTCCCTCGGCCCGGTGGCAGAGGGTCTGTTCATCTGGATCTTCGGACTCGGCGCGGTCGTCGCGATGACCGTCTGGCTGACCGCGAAGTCCAACTGATCGTCCGTGTCGAACGACACTGAAGGGAACACCATGGCAGAGCACGACGACGAGGCACTGAACTCGTCCTCGGCTGTCGAGAAGCACGGCACGACCACCACGTCGCCCGGGACCGCGGTCCTGCCGACGGACCCGTTCGAGAACCCGGGCGAGCCGCCGCACCGCGCACGACGCACCGACGTCGACCCGAAGAAGCAGCGCCTCGCCGAGCGTCAGGTCGCCACGTTCTTCTACCTGTCGATCGTCGGCAGTGTCCTCGCGATCGCGGCCTACGTCGCGTTCCCGATCGACTCCGACAACTTCGGCACGGTCCGGACCGCCAACCTCTGGCTCGGTCTGTCGATCGCCCTCGCCCTCCTCGCGCTCGGCCTGGGCGCGGTGTACTGGTCGAAGTCGCTCGTGGTGGACCGTGAGATCACCGAGCTCCGCCACAGCACGCGCGGCACCGACGCGACCCGTGCCAAGGCGGTCGAGGCGTTCCAGCTCGCCGACAAGGAGTCCGGCTTCAGCCGTCGCAAGCTGATCCGCAACTCGATGATCGGCGCCCTGGCGGCCTTCCCCCTCCCGGGCATCGTCCTGGTGCGCGACCTCGCGCCGGCGGCCGACCCCAACGAACTCCTCCGCCACACCATGTGGGCGAAGGGCACGCGCCTGACCAAGGACCCGACGGGTCTCCCGATCAAGGCGTCCGACGTGACCATCGGTTCGGTGTTCCACGTCATCCCGGACGGCATGCTCGACAAGGAGGACATGCTCGAGGAGAAGGCCAAGGCCTCCGTCCTCCTCATGCGCCTCGACCCCAAGGACCTCAACCCCTCCAAGGGCCACGAGAACTGGGGCTACGACGGCATCGTCGCGTACTCGAAGATCTGCACCCACGTCGGATGCCCGGTCGCCCTGTACGAACAGCAGACGCACCACCTGCTCTGCCCGTGCCACCAGTCCACCTTCGATGTCTCGAACAACTGCGAGGTCATCTTCGGACCGGCTGCACGCCCCCTCCCCCAACTTCCGATCGCGATCGACGACGACGGCTACCTGGTTGCGCAGAGCGACTTCCACGAGCCCGTCGGACCGTCCTTCTGGGAGCGTGAACGCTGATGAGCAGCACGACCACCAACGCACCCGCGTCGTCGACCACCAAGCCGGCACCGGAGCGCGGATCCCGCATCATCGGCGGGGTCGCCAACTACATCGACGAGCGCACGAGCATCTCGGGCCTCGTGAAGGAGGTCGGGCGCAAGATCTTCCCCGACCACTGGAGCTTCATGCTGGGCGAGGTGGCGCTATACAGCTTCGTCGTCGTCCTGCTCTCCGGTACCTTCCTCACGTTCTTCTTCCAGGCGTCCATGGCCGAGGTGGTCTACCACGGCTCGTACGTCCCGCTGAAGGGCATCGAGATGTCGACCGCGCTGCAGTCGACGCTCAACATCTCGTTCGACATCCGCGGCGGGCTCTTCGTCCGGCAGATCCACCACTGGGCAGCCCTGTTGTTCGTGGCCTCGATCATGCTGCACATGGCCCGCGTGTTCTTCACCGGCGCGTTCCGCAAGCCGCGTGAGCTCAACTGGGTGTTCGGCTTCGTCCTCTGGGTCCTGGCCATGGCCGAGGGCTTCACGGGCTACTCGCTCCCCGACGACCTGCTCTCCGGCAACGGTCTGCGCATCATCGTCGGCATGATCGAGGGTGTGCCGGTCATCGGCGTCTGGATCGCCTACCTGCTCTTCGGCGGGGAGTTCCCGGGCACCGACATCGTCGGCCGTCTCTACACGCTGCACATCCTGCTGCTGCCCGCGATCCTCGTGGCCGTGCTCGGTGTCCACCTCGTGCTCGTCGTCATCAACAAGCACACGCAGTTCGCCGGGCCCGGCAAGACGAACGAGAACGTCGTCGGTGTGCCGATCCTCCCCGCGTTCGCCGCGAAGGCCGGTGGGTTCTTCTTCATCGTCGCGGGCATCCTCGCCCTCATCGCGTCGCTGTTCACGATCAACCCGATCTGGAACTACGGCCCGTACGACCCGTCCCCGGTCTCCGCCGGTACCCAGCCCGACTGGTACATCGGCTTCGCCGACGGCGCGCTCCGTCTGGTGCCGCCGCACTGGGAGGTCGTGTGGTTCGGCTACACGGTGTCGTTCAACATCCTCGTGCCGATCGCGGTCCTGGTGCTGCTCATCCTCGCCATCTTCATCTACCCCTTCATCGAGGCGTGGGTCACGGGCGACAAGCGTGAGCACCACATCCTCGACCGTCCGCGCAACGCCCCGACCCGTACGGCGTTCGGTGCCGCCGGCATCACGCTCTACGCGAGCCTCTGGGCCGCCGCGTCGTCGGACATCATCGCGACCCACTTCTACGTGTCGATCGACCACGTCATCCACGTGATCCAGGCCACGACGGTCCTCGGCCCGTTCGTCGCCTTCTGGATCACGAAGCGCGTGTGCCTCGCCCTGCAGAAGAAGGACCGCGAGATCGTCCTGCACGGCTACGAGTCCGGACGCATCGTGCGACTCCCCCACGGGGAGTACATCGAGGTGCACGAGCAGCTCGACGAGTACGAGCGGTGGAAGCTCCTGCAGTTCAACGAGTACAAGCCGCTGATGATCCGTCCGAACGCCCGGGGCAAGATCTCCGGGCTGCAGAAGGCGCGCGCCGGACTGTCGCGCTTCTTCTTCGAGGACCGGATCACCCCGGTTTCGAAGGCCGAGCTCGAGGCTGCGCACGCCGCGCACCACGGCCCGGACCTCGAGGCCGGTCACGCCGCCCCCGCGGTCGAGGCCAAGCACTAGGCAGTCAGCTGATCCGAGCGATCGGATCCCGGAACCCCCGTCACGTCGTGGCGGGGGTTTCGTCGTGCGTGCGGGAACACGCCGGGCCGCGTTCACGTTGGGTTCACCGACTCGTGCTGGACTCGTCCAGGACGGTGTGGCACTGTGTTGCACCACGCACCCGACCAACGGAATGAGACCCCGATGGACAGCCGGACGGCCGAACACCCCAGGCCGAACCACTTCCTGCTCCACCTCAGCGACACCCACCTCGCGGCGGGTGACCGCGAACTCTACGGTGACGTCGACTCGGCAGCCCGCCTCGCGGCGATCATCGCCGACATCGAGGCGTCGGGTACCCGACCCGAGGCCATCGTCGTCACCGGCGACGTGGCCGACAAGGGCGAACCGGGCGCGTACGCCCGAATCCGCGACATCGTGGAGCCGGCCGCCGAGCGCATCGGTGCGACCGTGATCTGGGCGATGGGCAACCACGACGAGCGCGGTGCGTTCCGGCAGGAGCTGTTCGGGCTCCAGCCGACCGATCGCCCGGTCGACTTCGTGTACGACGTGAACGGGCTGCGCGTGATCACCCTCGACACGAGCGTGCCCGGCGCTCACCACGGCGAGGTCTCCCCCGAACAGCTCGACTGGTTGGCCGAGGTGCTCTCCGAGCAGGCGCCGCACGGCACCATCCTGGCGATGCACCACCCGCCGGTGCCGAGCGTCCAGGACCTCGCGGTGCTCGTCGAGCTCCGTGACCAGGACGCCCTCGCCGAGGTCGTCGAGGGCAGCGACGTCATCGCGATCATCGCCGGTCACCTGCACTACTCGACGAGTGCGGTCTTCGCGGGCATCCCGGTGTCGGTGGCGAGTGCCACGTGCTACACGCAGGACCTCACCGAGTACCAGGGTGGGACCCGCGGGCAGGACGGTGCCCAGTCGTTCAACCTCGTCCACGTCTACGGCCACAACGTGGTGCACTCGGTCGTGCCGATCGGGCACTACTCGACGGTCGGCGAGCCGGTGTCAGCAGTGGAGACCGAGGCGCGGCTCGCAGCGGCCGGCGTCACGATCCCTGCGGCGGCCGAGCCGGCGCCGGTGACGTCGAGCATCCCGGTGTTCACGCTCGACTCGGTACCGGTCTCCCCCGTCCACCGCTGAGGGTGGGGCGCCCGGCGCGCCCCGTTCGGGGCCAGGAGGCGCGGGTCGGCTCGATCGTGCGGGCGCGGCCCGTGGGTGGTTGCGTGTGCATGGGGCGACACCGTGGTCGTCGTTCGACAGGCGGCATGTCGGAACCTGCACACGCACCACTCCGTGCGCCCATCACTCCGTGCGCGCAACGGACGACACGCCCGTCGTCGGACGACAGCGGACCCGTCGCCGAGCCGACCGTCAGCCGGCGTCGCGCTCCCACGGCGCCGGGAACGGGAAGTACTTCTCGAGGAAGTCCGTCACGCGCTCGGTCCGCTCCTCGTCGCTGACCTCCGGGAAGCTGCCGTCGTTCAGGCAGAAGAAGTCCGCGTTCCGCTTCTTGAGCAGGTCGCCGAGTGCCCGCAGCCCGGACTGCATCGTCGTGTCGATGTACCGCACCTCGGCGGTCTCCTGCACGATCGCGCGCCCGGTGAGCAGCGAGTAGTAGTGGTAGAGCGAGTTCGTCACCGAGATGTTGTCGGCCGCACGGAACCGTGACGCCGCGGTGGCCGCGAACTCGTCGGCGAACTCGTGCTCCATCTCGGTCATGATCGACGCGCGCAGCGGGGTCGGCGCGTGCTCGAGGTGCCGGGTGGTGACCGCCCCGAACCGCTGCTGCAGGAGTCGGCGGTTGACGCGGGCGGAGTTCTCGAACCCGCTGCGTGCGGGGTTGTTCGAGCCGAGCCCGATCCGGGTCGTCGCGAGGATGAACTTCGTCACGGAACCCGGGCTGAAGAACACCGACGGGTCCACCAGGCGGCCGAAGAACATGTCGTCGTTCGAGTAGATGAAGTGCTCGCTGATGCCCGGGATGTGGTGCAGCTGCGACTCGACGGCCTGCGAGTTGTGCGTCGGCAGGACGGACGGGTCGGCGAAGAACTCCTCGGAGCGGACGATCCGCACCTTCGGGTGGTCGGCGAGCCACGCGGGCGCCGGAGAGTCGGTGGCGATGTAGATCTGTCGGATCCACGGCGCGAAGGTGTGCACCGAGCGGAGCGCGTACTTCAGCTCGTCGATCTGCCGGAAGCGTGCGGGGGCGTCGTCCCCCTCGCCGAGGACGGCCCCGGACTGCGCCGCCTGGCGTGCCCGCTGGTACTCGATGGCGTTGCCGTCGACCCACGAGAACACGATGTCGATCGGGAACCGGATGTCGGAGACGTGGTCGTCGAACATGTGCTCGACGGTGCGCCAGGTGCGGCCGTACCGCTCGATGTCCACGAGCACGAACTCGTCGACCGGCAGGCTGCGTCGCATGAGGGCGTTCTCGACGGGCGCGAGGACCTCGGTGTCGGTGACCCGCCAGAACTCGAGCTGCACGCTCGTCTCGGCGCCGTAGCGCAGGCGTCCGAGCGGCTCGAGGCGCGGCCGGAACACGCGCAGGACGGGCTCGTCGACCGAGCCGAGTCCGTCGTCGATGACGAGCACGGCGGGCTTGCCCGGCGGCTTCGCGTAGAACGGCTCGTTGGCGGCGGCGGCCATCACGGCGCTCTCCGCCCGCTGCCGGTCGCGTTCGTCGAGCGCGATCACCGGGCGCTGGTCGTTGCCGCGGATGAGCAGGTGGTCGACGTCGCCCGCGGTGAGGGCGTCGTCGAGGAACAGGAGGTCCTCGATCATCGACTGCTGGGGCGTGAGGTGTCCGTTGACGAGCGTCAGACGGCCCTTCCGCACGACGACGTCGGGACGTTCGAGACCGCCGGAGGACGGTCGAGGGTTCAGCAGAGGACTCTCGGTCACCGGCTCGGTCTCGTTGCTCATCCATGCCCTTCGCATCAGTGCGCGGGCCTTCGGTGCCCGGCCCCTCATCCTACCGTCCGAGCGGACTGCAGTCCGCTCGGGGACGCACGGTCCGAGCCGGGCGTCCGCGGCGGCGCGTCAGGGCCGGGAGGCGCGGGTCGGCTCCGTTTCGCGCGGCACCGTGACGACGATGCCGACGACGACGAACAGAGCGGCCGCGACGAGCTGCAGGGCCGCCCACACCTCGCCGGGGATCGGGACGACCGCGATCGGGTTCCAGCAGACGGCTACGGCCGCCATGAGCACCGCCGCCCACCAGGTGCGACCCCGGACGGCGAACACCAGGACGATGAGCGCGAGGACCGAGACACCCCACCGGGCGAACACGAAGGCGGACGAGTCGATCACGGCGAGGCAGGCGAGCAGGAGCATCGCCGCGATGAGCGACGGCGCCAGCGCGGGCCGGGTGAACCCCGGCAGCTCGCGCCCGGACTTGCCGGCAGTGGTGCTGGTCGGCCGAGCCGGCGTGCCGGTCGGGACACCCTGCAGGGACGAACCCGCCGGTGGCCGACCCTTCCGCGCTGCCATCAGGCGGTGGCCCCGTCGAGGTCGATCGCCTGGATGGACCGGGACATCGGCGGGAGGTCGCGGACACGTTCGAGGGCCGGGAGGAGTTCGGCGACGTACGCGCGGTAGCCGTCCTCGGTGAGGTGCAGCCCGTCGTCGGTGAAGCGGTCGTCGAGGTGGTCGCCGTCGGCGAGGGCCGGCCAGGCGTCGAGGTACTGGGCGTGGCAGGTCGCGACGAACTGGCGGAGGTGGCGGTTGGCCTCCTCGATCTTGGCGGTGTACTCGGCCTGACGCGGCAGGATCGACACGAGCAGCAGGCGGACGCCGGGCAGCTCGCGGCGCAGCGTCACGAGCACCGACTCGACGCCGCGCACGACGTGCTCGACGCTCTTGCGGTGGTTCCCGAAGTCGTTCGTGCCGATGAGCAGGACGATCACCTCCGGCTGCTCGGCCACGACGGCATCGAGCCGCTGCAGGACCCCGTCGGTCGTGTCACCGCCGATGCCCTGGTTGACGGTCCGCTCGTCAGGCAGCCAGGCGTCCCATGACCCCTGCTCGGTGATGCTGTCGCCCAGGAACAGGACGCTCGTGCGTTCCTCGGTCATGCTGCCTCCTCGTGTACGGGTTCCGGGGTCCCATTCTGCTGGGTCCAGTTCCGCCCCGTCGACTCGGTGTGCTCGGACTCCCGCTCGGCGGCCGCCGTGATGCGCTCGACCATGCCGGGGAAGATCACGCCGTGGAAGGGCAGGATCGAGTACCAGTACAGGCGACCGGCGAGTCCCTGCGGGAAGTAGATCGCCCGCTGCCGGTAGTCGCTGCCGCCGTCGTCCGCCGGGGTCACGGTCATCTCGAGCCACGCGCGCCCGGGCGACTTGAACTCGGCGCGCAGGCGCAGGTAGCGGCCGCGCTCGAGGCGCTCGACCCGCCACCAGTCGAGCGCGTCGCCCTGCTCGAGGCGCTTCTGGTCCCGCCGGCCACGGTTGAGTCCGACTCCCCCGGCGAGCTTGTCCATCCACCCACGGGCGACCCAGGCGAGCGGGAACGAGTACCACCCGTTGTCGCCGCCGATCGACTCGACGACGCGCCAGACGTCCTCGGCCGACGCCGCGGAGTGCCGCTTGCGGTCATCGACGTACACGGTGTGCCCGGCCCAGTCCGGGTCGCTCGGCAGGGGGTCGGCCGGCGTGGCGGCGAGCGTCGCGTTCCGCCAGCTCGTCTCGACCTCGCCGGTGCGCATGCGGGTGAGCGCGAGCCGGACGGCCCGGCGGTACCCGGTGAGCCCGCCCTCCGGTCGGGGGACCACCTCGTCGATGTCGTGCTCGCGCTGGACGCACTCGAACTGGAGCGACTCGATGATCGGCGTCGCGAGCTTGCGCGGGACGGGGGTGACCAGGTTGAACCAGTGCGCGGCGAGTCCGGGTGTCAGCACCGGCAGGACCGAGATCGCCCGCTGCGGGAGCTTCGCCTCGACCGCGTAGCCGTTGAGCATCTGCCCGTACCGGAGGACGTCCGGCCCGCCGATGTCGAAGGTGCGGTTCACGTCGGCGGGGATGTCGAGTGCCTTGACGAGGTAGTAGAGCACGTCGCGGACGGCGATCGGCTGGATGAAGTTGCGGACCCAGCGGGGCGTCGGCATCCACGGCAGGACGTCGGTGACGTGCCGGATCATCTCGAACGAGGTGCTGCCGGACCCGATCACCACACCGGCCTGGTAGGCGATCGTCGGGACGCCCGAGCCGAGCAGGACGTCGCCGACCTCCTTGCGGCTCCGGAGGTGCTTCGAGAGCTCGCCGTCCGGGTGCAGCCCACCGAGGTAGACGAACCGTCGGACCCCCGCCGCCTTCGCCTCGTGCGCCATGGTCTCGACGGCGTCGCGCTCCGCGCGTTCGAAGTCGCCGTCGGCGCCCATCGCGTGTGCGAGGTAGTAGACGGCCTCGATGTCCTGCACCGCGGTGCGGACGGCGTCGGCGTCCTGCAGGTCGCCGGAGGTGATCTCGACGTCGTCGTGCCAGGGGACGTCCTGCAGCTTGCGGGGGGTGCGGACGAAGACCCGGACGGTGTGACCGGCTTCGAGGAGACGTGGGACGAGGCGACCGCCGATGTAGCCGGTGGCCCCGGTGACGAGGACGCGCATGCGGGGCACGGTACGCGGCTCGGCTCCGGGTAGGCTTGCCGGGTGGACAAAGCAGCGTTCTCCGTCACCGCCGATGCCGTCCGTGGTCTCATCGACCACGCGATCCTCAAGCCCGAGCTGACACGCTCGGACGTCGACGCCCAGCTGGACGAGGCCGCCGAGTACCGCGTCTTCAGCGTGTGCGTCCGCCCGAGCGACGTCGCGCACGCCGTCGAGCGCCTGACGGGCACCGGCGTCGGTGTCGGGACGGTCATCGGCTTCCCGCACGGCACCACGTCCACGGGCGCCAAGGTCGCCGAGTCGCTGCAGGCCCTCGCCGACGGCGCCTTCGAGCTGGACATGGTGCAGAACATCGGCGCCGCGAAGTCCGGCGACTGGGAGCGGGTCGAGGCCGACGTCCGCGCCGTGGTCGACGCCGCGGGCAGCACGGTCGTCAAGGTCATCCTCGAGACCGCGTTCCTCACCGACGACGAGATCGTGGCAGCCTCGCGCGCCGCGCAGTCGGCCGGTGCCGCGTTCGTGAAGACCTCCACCGGGTTCGCCGGCGGCGGCGCCACCGCGGAGCACATCGCGCTCATGCGCGCCACCGTCGGCCCGGACACCGGGGTGAAGGCCTCCGGCGGCGTCCGCGGGCTCGACACCCTCGTCGAGATGGTCGAGGCCGGCGCGGACCGCATCGGCACGAGTGCCTCGGCCCGCATCCTCGACGAGGTCGCGCACCGTGCCGAGACCGGCACCGCGTCCTCCGTCGGCGACGACACCACGTCCTACTGACCTGCCGGGGCGCGAGCCCCGGACCGCCAGAGCACCACCCGACCCCACCGGGGCCGGCGCCCGCCGGACGCGACGACGCGTCCAGGACCGGCACCGCGCCTCCCGACCGCCGCATCGGAGCGCGCATGACCACCACCCAGCCCACCGCCCTCGCACTCGCCGTCGACCTCGGCGGCACCAAGGTCGAGGCGGCCCTCGTCACCGACGCCGGCGTCGTCCTGCCGGCCACCCGGTTCCGCAGCCCGACCGGCCCGGGCCGGACGTCCGACGAACTGCAGGCCGCGGTCGACGAGGTCGTGACGGCCGCCCTCGCCGCGCTGCCGACCGACGCCGCGCTCGTCGGGGTCGGCATCGGCTCGGCCGGTCCGGTCGACGAGGAGCACGGCCTCGTCTCGCCCCTCAACATGCCGGTCTGGCGCGGGTACCCGCTGCGGGACCGCGTCGCGGCGCACGTCCCCGCCGGCACGCCCGTGACGCTCCGGATGGACGGCCTCGCGATCACCCTCGCCGAGCACTGGGTCGGCGCTGCGCAGGGCTCCGACCACGTCATGGGCATGATCGTCTCGACCGGGGTCGGCGGTGGCCTGATCCTGCACGGCCGGACGGTGTCGGGCCCGACGGGCAACGCCGGGCACATCGGCCACGTCGAGTGCGGCGGCTTCGACGACCACTGCGCCTGCGGTGGCACCGGGTGCCTCGAGGCGATCGCCAGCGGGCCGAAGACCGTCGCCTGGGCGCAGCGGCAGGGCTTCGCGGGCAGCACCGGCGAGGAGCTCTCGGCTGCGTACGCGGCCGGCGACGAGATCGCGGTGGCGGCGGTCAAGCGCAGCGGCCGTGCGCTCGGGCAGGCCATCGCGGCCGCCACGAGCCTCGTCGACCTCGAGGTCGTGGCCATCGGCGGCGGGTTCTCGCACGTCACCCCCGACCTGTTCGAGTACGCGCGCGAGGCGGTGGCGGAGCGCGTCGAGTTCGGCTTCGTGACCAAGGTGCGCATCGTCCCGACCGGGCTCTCGCAGGACGGCCCGCTCATCGGCGCCGCGGCGCTCGTGCACCGCGCGGACGTCCTGCGCTGACCCGGCGTCGCCGGACGGCGACCGCGGTGCTCGCGACGCGAGTGCTGACGGACGGGAGGCGCGGTGCGGGGCTGACCCGCGCCTCCCGTCCGGCAGACGGTCGCGTCGTCGACGCGTCCCGCAGCCTCTCCACAGGCGGCGCCGGTGCGCAGCGCGCGTCGGGCAGGATGTCCGGGTGCCCCGAACCCGACTGCTGACGACCGACGACTGGCCGGAGGCCGAGTTGCGGGCGGCCGTCCTCGCCGGTGAGCTCGTGGCGGTCGGCGCCTGCTGGGCCTCCCCCACCGAACCGCAGACGCCGTCGCTCCGGGCTGCTGCGGCCGCGTGGTCGCTCGGCGACGCACGGTTCATCGCCGGCACCCGGACGGCCGCCTGGATCTGGGGCGCCGTCTCCCGCGCGCCGACGCCGGTCCAGGGCTGTGTACCGCTCCGCGTCCGCGTGCACACCGACGGCGCCGTCCACGTCCGCGAGGTCGTGATCACCGACGAGGACACGGTCGTCCTCGGTGGACTCCGCGTGACCACACCGCTCCGCACCGTCGTCGACCTGCTGCGCAGCCCCGGGGACCGTCCGGGCGGCTTCGATCCGGCGGACGCCCGAGCCGTGGCCGGTCTCCTCGCGATCGAGGCCGTCTCGGTCGACGAGGTCACCGGACACCTCGCGGCGCTCGGGACGATCCCGATGGTTCGTCAGGCGGAGCGGCGACTGGCGGCAGTGCAGCGGCTCGGCGGCTGCAGCGACCCGGTCAGCCCGCGCTGACCCGGTACACGTCGTAGACCGCGTCGATCCGGCGCACGGCGTTCAGCACGCGGTCGAGGTGCGTCGTGTCGCCCATCTCGAACACGAAGCGACTGAGCGCCAGCCGGTCCGAGGACGTCGAGACCGTCGCGGACAGGATGTTCACGTGGTGGTCGGTGAGGACACGGGTCACGTCGCTGAGCAGGCCCGACCGATCGAGGGCCTCGATCTGGATCTGCACGAGGAACACCGACTTCGACGACGGCGCCCACTCGACCTCGATCATGCGGTCGGGCTCGTTCATGAGCGACTTCACGTTCGTGCACGAGGCCTGGTGCACCGAGACGCCCTGACCGCGGGTGATGAACCCGACGATCTGGTCGCCGGGGACGGGGGTGCAGCACTTCGCGAGCTTGACGAGGATGTCGGGCGCCCCCCGCACCAGCACGCCGCTGTCGCTGTTGCGCAGCTGCCGGCTCGTGACCTGGCGCGGGAAGCTGAGCTCCGGCTCTTCCGTCTCGGTCTCGGTCTGGACGTTGCCGAGGACCTTCTCGATCACCGACTGCGTGGAGACGTGCCCCTCGCCGACGGCCGCGTACAGCGCGGAGATGTCGTCGTAGCGCATCGAGGACGCGACCTCGGAGATCGAGTCCTGGCTCATGATGCGCTGCAGCGGCAGGTTCTGCTTGCGCATGGCCCGTGCGATCGCGTCGCGGCCCTGCTCGATCGCCTCTTCGCGGCGCTCCTTGGTGAACCACTGCTTGATCTTGTTCCGGGCACGGGGGCTCCGGACGAAGGTCAGCCAGTCCTGGCTCGGACCAGAGTCGGGGTTCTTCGACGTGAAGATCTCGACGACGTCGCCGCTCGACAGCGCGCTCTCGAGCGGGACGAGGCGGCCGTTGACCTTGGCGCCCATCGTGCGGTGCCCGATCTCGGTGTGCACGGCGTACGCGAAGTCCACCGGGGTCGCGCCGGACGGCAGCCCGATGACCTTGCCCTGCGGCGTGAAGACGTAGGTCTCCTTCGCGCCGATCTCGTAGCGCAGCGAGTCGAGGAACTCCCCCGGGTCGCTGGTCTCGGCCTGCCAGTCGGTGATGTGCGCGAGCCACGCCATGTCCTGGTCGGTCGCCGAGGACGAGTCGACGTCACGGCCGGCGGCGCGCTGCTTGTACTTCCAGTGCGCGGCGACACCGAACTCGGCGCGCTGGTGCATCTCGTGCGTGCGGATCTGGATCTCGACCGCGCGGCCCTGGGGCCCGAGGACGGTGGTGTGCAGCGACTGGTACAGGTTGAACTTCGGCGTCGCGATGTAGTCCTTGAAGCGACCCGGCAGCGGCGTCCACCGCGCGTGCACCGAGCCGAGCATGGCGTAGCAGTCGCGCACGGTCGGCACGAGGACACGGATGCCGACCAGGTCGTAGATCTCGTCGAACTCGCGCCCGCGCACGATCATCTTCTGGTAGATCGAGTAGTACTGCTTCGGACGACCCATCACCTCGCCGCGCACCTTGGCGGCCTTGAGGTCCTTCTTGAGCGTGCCGATGACGTTCTGGACGAACTGCTCGCGCTTCGGCTGGCGTTCCTTGACGAGGCTGTCGATCTCGACGTAGAGCTTCGGGTGGAGCACCGCGAACGACAGGTCCTCGAGCTCCAGCTTGATCATCTGGATGCCGAGCCGGTGCGCGAGCGGCGCGTAGATCTCGAGGGTCTCCTTCGCCTTGCGTGTGGCGGAGGTGGACTCGACGAAGCCCCAGGTGCGCGCGTTGTGCAGGCGGTCGGCGAGCTTGATCACCAGGACCCGGATGTCCTTCGACATCGCGATGACCATCTTGCGGACGGTCTCGGCCTGGGCGCTGTCGCCGTACTTGACCTTGTCGAGCTTCGTGACGCCGTCGACGAGCATCGCGATCTCGTCGCCGAAGTCCTCGCGCAGCTGGTCGAGCTGGTAGTCGGTGTCCTCGACGGTGTCGTGCAGGAGCGCGGCGGCGATCGTGATCGGCCCGATCCCCAGGTCGGCGAGGATCTGCGCGACCGCGACGGGGTGCGTGATGTAGGGCTCGCCGGACTTGCGCTTCTGCCCGTCGTGCGCGCGCTCCGCCACCGAGTAGGCCCGCTCGATGAGCGTGACGTCGGCCTTGGGGTGGTGCGACCGGACGGTGCGGATCAGGGTGTCGACGGCCCCCGCGGGCTGGGCGCGGGAGAACAGCCGGGGCAGCAGCGAACGGAGCGAGCCGAGGTTGCCGGTCGTGTTCGGACCGAGGGGACTCGTCGGACGCTGCGGCGAACCGGGCCGGCTGGCGGACCCGGTGTCCTGGCCGGCTCGCGGCGCAGGGGCGTCCTGGGGCGTGGACTCACGTGTGTCCGTCATGCTGCGCCTCCCGGGGTGCCCGTCCGAGCTCGATCCGACAAGACTACGCGTGTCCGGTCAGTGCTCGTGACGCGGTTCGCCCTGGGCGTCGCGCACCACGGGGGCGCCCGACTGCTCCCACGCGACCATGCCGCCGACGAGGTTCACCGCGGGGACACCGGACTGCTCGAGCGCGGCGACGACCCGGGCGGAGCGTCCGCCGGAGTGGCAGACGATGATCGCCGGCTGGCCTCCGCCGTCGATCTCCTTCCAGCGGGCGACGAGCTCGGACATCGGCACCAGGGTCGCCGCTTCGGCGTGGACCTCGTCCCACTCGCCCTGCTCGCGCACGTCGAACAGGCGCGCCCCGGCCTCGATCCGGCGACGGGCCTCGGCGACGTCGACGTCGACGATCTCCGCCGGCATCAGACGCCCGCCGTCGCGTCGACCTCGCGCTGGCGCTTGGCGGCAGCGGCCTGCTTCTTGGCGTCGGCCTGCTTGATCTTCGGCTCGTTCTCACGCAGGTGCGCGTACATCGGCGACGCGATGAAGATCGTCGAGTACGTCCCGACGATGATGCCGATGAACAGGGCGAGCGAGATGTCGCGGAGCGTGCCGGCGCCGAGGACGTACGACCCGATGAAGAGGATCGCCGCCACGGGCAGGAGTGCCACCACGGACGTGTTGATCGAGCGCACGAGTGTCTGGTTCACCGCGAGGTTGACCGACTGCACGAAGGTGCGGTGCGACTCCTGCGACGTGTTCTCGCGCACCTTGTCGAAGACCACGACGGTGTCGTACAGCGAGTAGCCGAGGATCGTCAGGAAGCCGATCACCGCAGCGGGCGTCACCTCGAGCCCGACGATGCCGTACACGCCCGCCGTGATGAGGAGGTCGTGGAGGAGCGCCACCATCGCGGAGACCGACATCTTCCACGTGCGGAAGTACAGGGCCATGAACACCGCCGCGAGGGCGAGGAAGATCACGAGGCCGCGGATCGCCTGGTTGAGGACGTCGGCGCCCCAGGTCGCACCGATGAAGGTCGCGGCGACCTGGCTGTCCGGCACGTCGTACGCCTTGGCGAGGGCGTCCTGGACCTCGGAGGTCTCACGGTCGGTCAGCTGACCGGTCTGCACGCGGATGCCGTGCGTGCCGAGCTGGGAGACTCGCGGGACGCCGTCGGGGACGATCGACTCGACGGTGTCGGTGGCGAGGTTCTGGTCGAGGTTCTTCACGTCGGAGAGCGTGAACTCGGACCCGCCGGTGAACTCGATGCCGAGCTGGTACCCGCCGCGGAGCCACGGCACCGCGAGCGACACCACGATCGCGACGACCGCGATGACGTACCAGGTCTTGCGCCGGCCGACGATGTCGTACGAGCGCTTCCCCGTGTAGAGGTCGCTGCCGAACTGGCTGAAGCTGGCCATCAGTCGTCCTTCCCGTCCGGCGCCTGGCCGTTCTCGCCGGAGGCCTGCGCGGCCTTCCGCTCTGCGATCGTCTGTCGACGCTGTGCCTCGCCCGCGCTGCGCTGCCGCTTGCCGTCGACCACGGGAGCGCGGAACTGCGCGCGACCGCGGTAGACCGCACCCAGGGCCGAGGGGTCGAGGCCGCTGAACCGGTGGCCCTCGCCGAAGAACCGGCTGCGGGAGATGAGCTGCATCATCGGGTGCGTGAACATCACGACCACGACGACGTCGATGAGGGTGGTCAGCAGCAGCGTGAACGCGAAGCCCTTCACGTCGCTGACGGCGAGGATGTAGAGCACCACGGCCGCGAGGAAGTTGATCGAGTCGGACGCCAGGATGGTGCGGAGTGCCCGCTTCCAGCCGGCCTCGACCGCGCTCTCGAGGCCACGGCCGTCCCGGAGCTCGTCGCGGATGCGTTCGAAGTACACGATGAACGAGTCCGCCGTGATGCCGATCGCGACGATCAGACCCGCCACACCCGCCAACGACAGGCGGTAGTCGACGCGCCACGACATGATCGCGATCACGAGGTAGGTCAGCGCCGCGGCCACACCCAGCGACAGGACCGTGACGAACGCCAGGGCCCGGTACTGGATGACCGAGTAGATGATGACCAGGATCAGGCCGATCAGGCCCGCGACGAGGCCGCCGACGAGCTGGGCGGTGCCGAGCGTCGCGGAGATGTTCTCGTTCGACTGCACCTGGAAGTTGATCGGCAGCGCGCCGTACTTCAACTGGTCCGCGAGGGTCTTCGCGGACTCCGCGGTGAACGACCCGGTGATCTGCGCCTTGCCGTTCGTGATCGCGGCGTTCGACGCCGGCGCCGTGATGACGGAGCCGTCGAGCACGATCGCGAACTGGTTCTGCGGCGCCTGCAGCTTCACGAGCCGGCTCGTGACCTCGCGGAAGTCGTCCGAGCTCTTGCCCTTGAAGGTCAGGTTGACGGCCCACTGGCCGGTCGACGTGCCCTGCGAGTCGGTCGCGAGGCCGGACGTGGCGTTGCTGATGCCCGAGCCGGACACCTCGACGGGGCCGAGGATGTACTTCGCGGCGCCGTCCTGGTCGCAGGTGACGAGGGGCTCGTCGTCCGGCGCTGCCGTGACGTCGTCGGGCGCGTTGCAGTTGTAGTTGGTGTACAGCGCCTGCAGTGCCGGGGTGACCTGCGACAGGTCGCTGCCGTTCGTCGGCTTCGTGCTCGGCGTGGACTGCAGCGACGCGGGCGGCGAGTACGGCGTCGGCGAGGCCGTGGAGCCGTCGCTGCCGCCGACCGCGGTGTTCGTCGCGGCCTCGGTGTAGAGGACCGGGCGGAACGTGAGCTTCGCGGCCGCTTCGATGCGGTCGATCGTCGCCTTGTCCGGCTTGCCCGGGATGGAGACGACGATGTTGTTCGTCCCCTGGGTGTTGATCTGGGACTCCGAGACACCGGTCGCGTTGATGCGCTGACGGATGATGTTGACGGCCTGGTTGAGCTGCTGGCTCGTCACCGAGCCGCCCTCGGTGTTCTGGGCCGCGAGCGTCAGCTGCGTCCCACCCTGGAGGTCGAGCGCGAGCTCCGGGACCCAGCTGGCCCCTTCGAACCACTTGCCGGTGTCGTCCTTGGTGTTCCCGGCGAGGACCGACGCGGCGGTGTTCAACCCCGCGAGGACCGCCATGAGGATCACCAACCAGGTCAGCGAGCGGATCGCCTTCTTGACGGGTGTCGATCGTGCCACCGGTCGTCTCGTCTTTCTGTCAGGACCGACGGCGGGAGACCGGCGGCAGGTGTCGCCGCCGGGTCGGTGGACCCGGCGGCCGAGGGAGTCAGTCTTCGGTCTTGCGCTTCGCAGCGTCGGCGTCGGCGTCGGTGGAGTCGACACGCTCGCCGTAGATCGGCTCCCCGTTCAGCTCGGCGACGGGCTTCGGCGCAGCGGGCTCGTCCTCGGGCGTGGCCGTGGTGGTGATGTCCGACGCGGTGTCGTCGACGACACGCGACAGGGTCTGGCGGTGCACGGTGACGACCGTTCCCGGAGCGATCTCGACGTCGGCCGTGACCTTCTCGTCGTCGACGGACAGGAGCGTGCCGTACAGGCCGAAGGACAGCATGACCTTCGCTCCGGGCACCATCTTGGTGGCGAGCTCGGACTGCTGCTTCTTGCGCTTCCGGCTGTTGTAGAACATGAAGGCCGCGAACGCCACGACGATGACGATGAGGATGACTTCTTGACCCATGATGCGTTGCCTTCTCTGGTTGCTCGGTTTCGGGCCGTAGCAGTCTAGGGCACACGTCTGTGCGTGGCATGTCACCGGGACTGCGGGCGGGGACGTCAGTCGGCGTCGTCGTCGAACAGCCCGGGCTGCGCGAGACCGTTCTGCCCGGGGGTCATGTCGAAGTGGCGCCAGGCCTGCGGCGTGGCGATCCGGCCGCGGGGGCTGCGGGTGACGAGCCCGACGCGCACGAGGAACGGCTCGACCACCGACTCGATCGTCTCGGATTCCTCGCCCACGGACACCGCGAGGGTGTTGAGGCCGACGGGTCCACCGTCGAAGCGCGTGAGCATGGTCTCGACGACGGCGCGGTCGAGCCGGTCGAGACCGAGCTCGTCGACGTCGTAGAGGTCGAGGGCTCCCTGCACGGCGGCCATGCCGTCGGTCGTGCGGTGCACCAGGGCGTAGTCGCGGACACGGCGGAGCAGCCGGTTCGCGATGCGCGGGGTGCCCCGCGAGCGTCCGGCGATCTCGCGCAGGGCGGACCGGTCGATGTCGAGCTCGAGCAGGTGGGCCGCGCGGATCAGGACCTGTTCGAGCTCGTCCTTCTCGTAGAACTCGAGGTGCGCGGTGAACCCGAAGCGGTCGCGCAGCGGGTTCGGCAGGAGGCCGGCCCGGGTGGTGGCCCCGACGAGGGTGAACGGCGCCAGGTCGAGCGGGATGCTCGTCGCTCCGGCGCCCTTGCCCACCATCACGTCGATGCGGAAGTCCTCCATCGCGAGGTAGAGCATCTCCTCTGCCGAGCGCGCCATCCGGTGGATCTCGTCGATGAAGAGGACCTCGCCCGGGACGAGCGACGACAGCACCGCGGCGAGGTCGCCCGCGTGCTGGATCGCCGGTCCGCTCGACATCCGCAGGGGGCGGCCGGACTCGTGCGCGACGATCATCGCGAGGGTCGTCTTGCCGAGCCCGGGCGGGCCGGCCATCAGGATGTGGTCCGGGGTGCGGTCCTGCATCGCGGCCGCCTTGAGGAGCAGGTCGAGCTGCCCCCGGACCTTCCGCTGCCCGACGAACTCGTCGAGGGACTTCGGTCGCAGGGCGCCCTCGAACGCGAGCTCCTCCTGCGACTCGGCGCCGGCGGACGTGATCCCGCTCACCGGCCGGCACCGGCGGGACGGAGGGCACCGAGCGCGGCGCGGAGCAGGGCCTGCGTGCCCATCGAGGCGACGCCCGGCTCGGACGCGATGGTCTCGTCGACCGCACGCTGCGCCGCGTCCTCGCGCCAGCCGAGGCCGACGAGGGCGGCGACGACGTCGGTCGCGGCCGGGTGCGCGGCGCCGCCGCTGGACGCCACGACGGGGGCCTGTTCGAACGCGGCGAGCTTGCCGGAGAGCGCGACGATGATGAGCTTCGCGGTCTTCGGGCCGATGCCGGACACCTTCCGGAAGGCGCCGTCGTCGTCGTTCGCGACGGCGTTCGCGACCTGGGCGGGCTCCATGTGGGCGAGCACACCCATCGCCGACTTCGGCCCGACCCCGGACACGCTGCGCAGCAGGTCGAACACCTGGAGCGCGTCGGTGGAGGCGAAGCCGAACAGCTGGTGCTCGTCCTCGCGCACGATCATGGCGGTGCGGACGAAGACCTCGGACCCGTGCCGCATGGTGAGCGCGTGCGCCGGGGTGACCGTGACCGCGTAGCCCACTCCCCCGACCTCGATCACCACGCCGGAGCCGGCGATGTCGATGCAGGTGCCCCGGAGACTCGCGATCATGCTCCGAGCCTACGGCCGGCCGCCGACGATGCCGACGAGCCACGCTGCGAGCGGCTGGCGGCCGCGGCGGCCCGGGCGAGCGGCGAGTCGGTGGTCCCGCCCTGCGCGTCCCGCCAGGCACGTTGTGCCGGGGTGAGGTTCGTGGCACGCGTGCCGACCGCGTCGGGCGACCCGAGCCTCCAGGCGTGGCACACGGCCAACGCGAGCGCGTCCGCGGCGTCCGCCGGCTTCGGGGCCTCGTCGAGGCCGAGCACACGGGCGATCATCGTCTGCACCTGGCGCTTGTCCGCGTTGCCGTACCCGGTGACCGCGGCCTTGACCTCGGACGGGGTGTGCAGCCCGACGGGCAGGCCGCGCGCCGCCGCGGCGTGCAGGGCGAGCCCGGCGGCCTGCGCGGTGCCCATCACGGTGCGGACGTTCGCCTGCGCGAACACCCGCTCCACCGCGACGGCGTCCGGATGGTGCTCGTCGATCTCGGCGGCGATCCCGTCGGCGATCCGGAGCAGTCGTTGCTCGAGTGCCATGTCCGCCGGGGTGCGCACGACCGTCACGTGGACGAGCCGGGCGCGGCGGTTCGATGCGACCTCGACGATGCCGACGCCGCACCGCGTGAGCCCGGGGTCGACCCCGAGCACGCGCAGCATCGGGCTAGTCCTCGTCCTCGTCGAGCTCGGCCTGGACGTCCGCGGGGATGTCGAAGTTCGAGTAGACGTTCTGGACGTCGTCGCTGTCCTCGAGCGCGTCGATGAGGCGGAACACCTTGCGGGCGGTGTCGGCGTCGACCGGCACCTTGAGGCCCGGCACGAACTCGGCGTCGGCCGAGTCGTAGTCGATCCCGGCGTCCTGCAGCGCGGTGCGGGCCGCGACGAGGTCGCTCGCCTCGGTGATGACCTCGAAGCCGCCACCCTGGTCGATGACGTCCTCGACGCCGGCGTCCAGCACGGCCGTCATGACCGTGTCCTCGTCGAGGCCGTCGGTCTTCGTGACCGAGATGACGCCCTTGCGCGAGAAGTTGTAGGCGACGCTGCCCGGGTCGGCCATGGTGCCGCCGTTCCGCGACATCGCGGTGCGGACCTCGGCAGCGGCACGGTTCTTGTTGTCCGTGAGGCACTCGATGAGCATGGCGACGCCGTTCGGGCCGTAGCCCTCGTACATGATCGTCGTGTACTCGATCGACTCACCGGTCAGGCCGGCGCCGCGCTTGATGGCGCGGTCGATGTTGTCGTTGGGGACCGAGGTCTTCTTGGCCTTCTGCACGGCGTCGACGAGCGTCGGGTTGCCCGACATGTCGGCGCCGCCCATCTTGGCGGCGACCTCGATGTTCTTGATGAGCTTCGCGAACGACTTGGCACGTCGCTGGTCGATGACGGCCTTCTTGTGCTTGGTCGTTGCCCACTTGGAATGCCCGGACACGGTGCTCCTTGCGTCTTGCGGAAAGTCCGGTCCAGCTTACCGGGCCGGGAGGGACGGTGCGGCCCCGCCTCGCGGGTCCGGTGCATGCCCGCTCGCGATCAGGCGCTGCGGACGAGGGCGAGGAAGCGGCGGTGGAAGCGGTCCTCGCCGGCGACCTCGGGGTGGAACGCACTCGCGATGACGTTCTCCTGCTGCACCGCGACGACCTGGCCGTCCGGCAGGGCGCCGAGGACCTCGACCCCCGGGCCGTGCTGCTCCACCACGGGTGCGCGGATGAACACCGCGTGCACCGGGGCCTCGCCGAGCGCGGGCATCGGGACGTCGATCTCGAACGAGTCGTTCTGGCTGCCGAAGGCGTTCCGCCGGACGGTCGTGTCGAGCACGTCGAGCGTCTGCTGTCCGGGGATGCCGGCGGCGATGCGCGAGGAGAGCATGATCATGCCCGCGCAGGTGCCGTAGGTCGGCAGGCCGCCGCGGATCGCCTCGGACAGGGGCTCGGCCACGCCGAACGCCCGCGAGAGCTTGTCCATGACGCTCGACTCACCGCCGGGGATCACGACGCCGTCGAGGGCGCCGATCTCCTCGGCGCGACGGAGCGGCACCACGTCGGCGCCGAGTTCCGTCAGCGACGCGATGTGCTCACGGAAGTCGCCCTGCAGCGCGAGGACCCCGATGCGGGGCCGGGCGCTCACCAGCCGCGCTCGGCGAGGCGGTGCGGTGCGGGGACGTCGGCGACGTTGATGCCGACCATCGCCTCGCCCAGCCCACGGGAGACCTCGGCGATGACCTTGGGGTCGTCGTGGAAGGTCGTGGCCTTGACGATCGCGGCGGCGCGCTTGGCGGGGTCGCCCGACTTGAAGATGCCCGAGCCGACGAACACGCCGTCCGCGCCGAGCTGCATCATCATCGCGGCGTCGGCCGGGGTCGCGACGCCACCGGCGGTGAAGAGCACCACGGGGAGCTTGCCGGTCTGCGCGACCTCCTTCACGATGTCGAACGGGGCCTGCAGGTCCTTCGCGGCGACGTAGAGCTCGTCTTCCTTGAGGTGGCGCAGCGCCGCGATCTCCTTGTTGATCGTGCGGATGTGCTTGGTGGCCTCGGACACGTCACCCGTGCCGGCCTCGCCCTTGGAGCGGATCATGGCCGCGCCCTCGGTGATGCGACGGAGCGCCTCGCCCAGGTTCGTCGCACCGCAGACGAAGGGCGTGGTGAAGTTCCACTTGTCGATGTGGTTGACGTAGTCGGCCGGGGACAGCACCTCGGACTCGTCGATGTAGTCGACGCCGAGCTCCTGCAGCACCTGCGCCTCGACGAAGTGGCCGATGCGGGCCTTCGCCATGACGGGGATCGACACCGCGGCGATGATCTCCTCGATCATCGACGGGTCGGACATGCGGGCGACGCCACCCTGCGCACGGATGTCGGCGGGGACGCGCTCGAGGGCCATGACGGCGGTCGCGCCGGCCTCTTCCGCGATGCGGGCCTGCTCGGCGTCGACGACGTCCATGATCACGCCGCCCTTGAGCATCTCGGCGAGGCCGCGCTTGACGCGGTCCGAGCCGGTGATCGAGGTGCCGGGGGTGCTCGTGGTGCTGCTGCTGTCGCTCATGATGCCGACAGTCTAGTGCTCCGACGGCCACCCGTCGGCGACGAGTCGGCGGGTCTCGCCGAGCAGCTGGGACATCGACTTCGTCCGCGCGATGATCGGGAAGAAGTTCGCGTCGGACTGCCACCGCGGGACGATGTGCTGGTGCAGGTGGCCGGCCACCCCGGCCCCCGCGACCTCGCCCTGGTTCATCCCGATGTTGAAGCCGTCGCAGTGCGACACGGCACGCAGGACGCGCATCGCCGTCTGGGTGAGCTCGCCGATCTCGCGGAGTTCGTCCGGCGTCGCCTCGTCGTAGAGCGGGACGTGGCGGTACGGGCAGACGAGGAGGTGCCCGTTGTTGTACGGGAACAGGTTGAGGAGGACGTAGGCGTGCTCGCCGCGGGCGACGATGAGGCCGTCCTCGTCGGACTTGTGCGGGGCCTCGCAGAACGGGCAGTCGTCGTCGTGTCCGCGGCCCTTCCCCTCGCGGCCGGCGTCGATGTACGCCATCCGGTGCGGGTTCCAGAGGCGCTGGAACGCGTCCGGCACCGCGGCGCCGGTCGCGGCGTCGCGGATGACGAGCGGGTCGTCGGCCGACCCGGTCGCGGTGGGCGCGGCCGTGGGGCCGGCCACGTCGTCGACGTGACCGGTCCCCCGGGCGGGATCCGTGCCTCCTGGCCGGGTCATCAGACCTGCGCGCGCTCGCGGATGGCGGTGAGGATGCGCTCGACCGCCTCGTCCACCGGCACGCCGTTGTCCTGACGGCCGTCGCGGAAGCGGAACGACACCGCGCCGGCGTCGCGGTCGTCGCCGCCCGCGATGAGCTGGAACGGCACCTTCTGCTTCGTGTGCGTGCGGATCTTCTTCTGCATGCGGTCGTCGGAGTGGTCGACCTCGGCGCGGACGCCGTGCGCACGGAGCTTCGCGACGACCTCGTCGAGGTAGTCGCCGTACTCGGCCGCGACCGGGATCGCGACGACCTGGACCGGCGCGAGCCACGCCGGGAAGGCGCCGGCGTAGTGCTCGGTGAGGACGCCGAAGAACCGCTCGATCGAACCGAAGAGCGCGCGGTGGATCATCACCGGACGCTGACGCGTGCCGTCCGCCGCCGCGTACTCGAGGTCGAAACGCTCCGGCAGGTTGAAGTCGAGCTGCACGGTCGACATCTGCCACGTCCGGCCGATCGCGTCGCGGGCCTGCACCGAGATCTTCGGACCGTAGAAGGCCGCGCCGGCGGGGTCCGGGACGAGTTCGAGCCCGGACTCCTCGGCGACCTCGCGCAGGGTGTCGGTCGCGACGTCCCAGACGTCGTCGTCGCCGACGTACTTCTCGGGGTCCTTCGTCGACAGCTCGAGGTAGAAGTCGTTCAGCCCGTAGTCGCGGAGCAGCGACAGGACGAACTGGAGGGTCGTGGTGAGCTCCTCCTTCATCTTCTCCTGCGTGGTGAAGATGTGGGCGTCGTCCTGCGTGAGGCCGCGCACACGGGTGAGGCCGTGGATCACGCCGGACTTCTCATTGCGGTACACGGTGCCGAACTCGAACATCCGCAGCGGCAGGTCGCGGTAGGACCGGGCCTGCGAGCGGTACGCGAGGATGTGCATCGGGCAGTTCATCGGCTTGAGGTAGTAGTCGGCGCCCTGGCGGGTGACGTTGCCGTCCTCGTCGCGCGCCTCGTCCATGTGCATGGGCGGGAACATGCCGTCCCGGTACCAGCCGAGGTGCCCGGACTGCTCGAAGAGGTCGCCCTTGGTGATGTGGGGCGTGTAGACGAACGAGTAGCCCTCCTGCTCGTGCCGACGGCGCGAGTAGTCCTCCATCTCGCGGCGGATGATGCCGCCCTTCGGGTGGAAGATCGCGAGGCCGGAGCCGATCTCGTCGGGGAAGGAGAACAGGTCGAGCTCGGCACCGAGCTTGCGGTGATCGCGCTTGGCAGCCTCTTCCAGGCGGACGAGGTACGCCTTGAGCTGGTCCTTGTCCGGCCAGGCGGTGCCGTAGATGCGCTGGAGCTGCGGGTTCTTCTCGGAGCCGCGCCAGTACGCCGCGGCGACGCGCATGAGCTTCGACGCGTTGCCGATGATCCGGGTGTGCGGCAGGTGCGGGCCGCGGCAGAGGTCCTGCCAGAGCACCTCGCCCGTCTTCGGGTCGACGTTCTCGTAGACCGTCAGCTCGCCGGCGCCGACCTCGACGCTCTCGCCGGAGTCGCCGGCCTCGGCAGCGCCCTTGAGGCCGATGAGCTCCTGCTTGTAGGGCTCCCCCGCCATGCGCTCGCGGGCCTCGTCGTCGGTGACGACCACGCGACGGAAGCGCTGGGTCTGGCGGATGATGCGGTCCATGTTCTTCTCGATCGCCTTGAGGTCCTCCGGGGTGAAGGGCTCGGCGACGTCGAAGTCGTAGTAGTAGCCGTCGGTGACGGGCGGGCCGATGCCGAGCTTGGCGTCGGGGTTGATCTGCTGCACGGCCTGCGCGAGCACGTGCGCGGCCGAGTGGCGCAGGATGTCGAGGCCGTCCTGCTCGTCGAGGGTGACCGGCTCGACGACGTCGCCGTCGTGCACCTCGGCCGCGAGGTCCTTGAGCACGCCGGCGACCCGGATCGCCACGACGCCGCGGACGCCGTCGAACAGCTCGGTGCCCGTCGTGGTCGTCGTCGCGGTGCGGGGCTCGGGTGCCTGGGGAAGGTCTGCGGGCTCGGGTGCGACTGACTCGGTCACGATGATGGGACTCCTCGGTTGGATGGGGTGGATCAAGACTAGTGCGCGGGCGGTCCGCCGGCGGGTCAGGCCGGTCCGTCCGCTGGACGGTCAGGCCGGTCCGTCCGCTGAATGGTCAGGCGGGGACGGCGCCGAGGGTCTGCACGGGCAGGCGCGGCTCGAGGCGTTCGCGGCCGGCCAGTCCGTCCAGCTCGAGCAGGGCGGCGAAGCCGATCGCCTCGTACCCGGCGCGCTCGAGCAGGGTCACGGTCGCGGCGGCCGTCCCACCGGTCGCGAGGACGTCGTCGACCACGAGCACCCGCGTCCCCGCCGGCAGCTGCCCCGGTCGCAGCTCGAGCTCGGCCTCGCCGTACTCGAGCGCGTACTGCTCGCTGAGGACCTCGCCCGGCAGCTTGCCCGCCTTGCGCACGGTCAGGACGCCGACCTGGTGCTGTGCGGCGATCCCGCCCGCGAGGGCGAAGCCCCGGGCCTCGATGCCGGCGACCGCTGCGAAGCCGTCGCCGATCGCGAACGGCGCCGCGAGTGCTTCGCACACCCGGCCGAACGCGACGGCGTCCGAGAACACCGGCGTGACGTCGCGGAACAGGATCCCGGGCGAGGGGAAGTCCGGCACGACGGCGGTGAGGCGTTCGACGAGGGCAGCTGCGGTTTCGGTCACCCGACAACGTTACGGGAGGCGCGGGGCGCCTCCGTCACGCGCGGCCCGTCCCGAGGTGGCCGGGCGTGCGTGCGCGCTCGCCGCACGGTGCGAGCTTGGCGCGCTGGTGCGGGTGCGGGTGCGGGTGCGGGTGCGCCGCGCCGTGCGGGTCGCGGCCGTGCCGCACCGTGCTGCGGACGCCGGCTGGTGCGGGCGCGACCGCTCGGTGCGGGGTTACAACCTCGCACCGAGCGGGCAGCGCGGCACCGGGTGACGCAGGACGCACGGTGCAGCAAGCGCGTCGTGCTGGGTGCGGCGGGCCGCGGACGCGGCCGGCCGCGGCCGCGGCCGCACGGTGCGGCGGACGCCAGCTGGTGCGAGCGCGACCGCTCGGTGCGGGGTTACAACCTCGCACCGAGCGGGCAGCGCCGCACGGGGTGACATAGTGCGCACGGTGCGTCCGGCGGGTCGTACCGGGTGCGGCCGGTTGCGGCCACGGCCGCACGATGCGGCGGACGCCGGCCGGTGCGAGCGCGACCGTTCGGTGCGGGGTTACAACCTCGCACCGAGCGGGCAGCGCCGCACCGGGTGACGCAGGGCGCACGGTGCGTCGGGCGGGTCGTGCCGGGTGCGGCCGGTCGCGGCCGCGCGCCACGGTGCGGCGGTCGCCGGCCGGTGCGGGCGCGACCGCTCGGTGCGGGGTTACAACCTCGCACCGAGCGGGCAGCGCGGCACCGGCTGACGCAGGGCGCACGGTGCGGCCGCCGCGCTGCAGCGGGAGCCGGGTCACGCACCCCGCACCGTGCGCGGAGCAACCGCGCGGCGCTCAGCGCCAGCGGTTCTGCAGGCCGACCTGCAGGAGCCAGGCGGCCTCGCGGGCAGCCCGCTCCTGCTCGAGACGCCGGCGCGTCTCGAGGTCGACGGAATGCCGGACGTGGTGCGTCCGGCGGCTCCAGATGATCAGGGACAGCCCGACGCGGAGCGCGATGCGGTCGGACAGGGAGACCCGACGGCGCACCGCGCGGGTATCGGGAGGGCGGATGACGGTCTTCGTTGACAAGGTGGTGCCTTTCAGGCGTGATGAAGACTGCCAGGGCATGGCAGTGCTGCCCGGAACGCGGGCAGAGAGATGAATGCGCGAGAATGCATTCCGCCCGCCGTCGAAGAATGCACGACGAGTGCGGTCAGGAATGACTACCGATGGTGGGAGCGTCGCACCGACCACCAGCGTCCACGACGACCATCCGGCGCGCTCGGACCGAGGCACCACGAGGGTGTCGGACGAGCGCACAGGACGGCTGGATCGGCACCGTGCGGCGAGGAGACCTCAGCGCGGACGGGCCGGTCGGAGATGCGGCTGGTGTGGGACGCTCCGTGTCAGCGGACCCGGATCGGGGTGCCGCCGGACGTACGGATTCCACGGAACGGAGTCGTTGCGGTGAACATCATGGTCAGGCCCCCTCTCGGTCTCGTGCTGACGCGGTGATTGCTGCTCGTGAACACTATCCACACCGCTATTCCCCGCGCAACCCTTTTCCGGGGATCCGTCTGGAATTGCATTCCCGAACCGTTCGGACGCACCGGCACCACGGACATCCGGACACGAAGGACGCCCCGGCACCACGAGGGGTGCCGGGGCGTCCTGGCGCAGGGTGGGCCAGACCGGACTAGACCGCCGCTGGGACCGCGACCGAGGCCTCGAGCGCCCCGTCGACCACGTCGATCCGGACGGTGTCGCCGCCCGTCACGGCCTCGTCCACCACGAGGCTCGCGATGCGGTCATCGACCTCGCGCTGGATCAGGCGTCGGAGCGGGCGGGCGCCGTACTCTGGCTCGTAGCCGTGCTCGGCGAGCCACGCCACCGCGGCGTCCGTCACCGTCAGGGTCATGCCCTGCGCGACGAGCCGGAGCGCCGTGTCCTCGAGCAGCAGTGACACGATCGACTCGATCTGCGAGCGGTCGAGCTTCCGGAACAGCACGATCTCGTCGATGCGGTTGATGAACTCCGGCCGCATCGCCTCACGCAGCTTGCCCATGACCCGGGCGCGCAGGTCGTCCTCGGCGTAGCCGTCCCCGGAACCGACCGGCGCGAAGCCGAGCGCACCGGAGCGCGACGCGAGGAACTCGGAGCCGATGTTCGACGTCATGATGACGACCGTGTTCCGGAAGTCCACCGTGCGGCCCTGGCCGTCCGTGAGACGACCGTCGTCGAGCACCTGCAGCAGCAGGTTGAACACGTCCGGGTGCGCCTTCTCGACCTCGTCGAGCAGCACGACCGAGTACGGATTCCGACGGACGCGCTCGGTGAGCTGCCCGGCCTCGTCGTAGCCGACGTACCCGGGAGGGGCGCCGACCAGCCGCGAGACGGTGTGCCGCTCGCCGAACTCGCTCATGTCGAACCGCAGCATGGCCGACTCGTCGCCGAACAGCGACCCGGCCAACGCCTTCGCGAGCTCGGTCTTGCCGACACCGGTCGGGCCGAGGAACAGGAAGCTGCCCACCGGACGACGGGGGTCGCCCATGCCGGTCCGGCTGCGCCGCACCGCGGTGGCGATGGCGCGCACGGCGTCGTCCTGGCCGACGACGCGCTCGTGGAGTTCGTCCTCGAGCGCGGCGAGCCGGGAGCGGTCGCCCTGCGTCAGGCGGGTCGCCGGGATGCCGGTGGCACGTGACACGACGGCTGCGATGTCCTCCTCCGTGATCGAAGTGCCCACGGTCTCCGGACCGGAGGCGCGACCAGCGTCGGCCTGACTGGCGGCGGTGATCCGCGCCTCCAGTCCGTCGATCTCGTCGCGCAGGCGCGACGCCTCCTCGTAGTGCTCCTCGGCGACCGCAGCGTCCTTCGACGCCACGAGCGTGGCGACCTCGGCGCGCAGTGCCTCGACGTCGACGTCCCCGGACAGGGCGAGCCGACGGCGCGCACCGGCCTGGTCGACGAGGTCGATGGCCTTGTCCGGCAGGTGCCGGTCGGTGACGTAGCGGTGGGACAGCTCGACCGCGGCGCGGAGGGCGTCGGGCGTGTAGGTGACGCCGTGGTGCTCCTCGTAGCGCGGTGCGAGGCCGGTGAGGATCGCGACGGCGTCCTCGACGCTCGGCTCCCCCACCGTGACCGGCTGGAAGCGACGCTCGAGTGCGGCGTCCTTCTCGATCCGGCGGTACTCGTTCAGCGTGGTCGCGCCGACCAGGTGCAGGTCGCCGCGGGCCAGCCGGGGCTTGAGGATGTTGCCGGCGTCCATCGAACCGCCCTCGCCGCCACCGCCGGCGCCGACCACGGTGTGCAGCTCGTCGACGAACACGATGAGCTCGTCGGCGTGCGCCGCGATCTCGTCCATCGCCGTCGTGAGGCGCTCCTCGAAGTCGCCGCGGTAGCGGGTGCCGGAGAGCATGCCGGCGAGGTCGAGCGCGACGACCCGCTTGCCCTGGAGCAGCACGGGCACGTCGCCGTCGGCGATGCGCTGCGCGAGTCCCTCGACGATGGCGGTCTTGCCGACGCCGGGCTCGCCGATGAGGACGGGGTTGTTCTTGGTGCGACGGAGCAGGATCTCGACGGTCTGCTCGATCTCGTCCGCGCGGCCGATCACCGGGTCGATGCGGCCGTCGCGGGCTCGCTCTGTGAGGTCGGTGCCGAACTGGTCGAGCGTCGGGGTGTCGCTCGCGGTGTCGGTGGTCTGGTCCGTGCTCGTGTGCATCGTGCGCCCCTCCCTGGCGGCGGCTGCGGCCTCCGCCGCGTACTCCTGCATGACCTGCGGGGTGACGCCGGCGCTCGCGAGCAGCTGCCCGGTGACGGTGTCCTGGTCCATGACGAGCGCGAAGAAGACGTGCTCGGGGTCGGTGTACGTGCTGCCGAACCCGCGGGCGGCCTGGGTTGCCTCGAGCAGGATGCGCTGGGCGGTGCCGGTCAGGGCCGGGCGAGGGTCGGGCTGCTCCTGGGGCTCGCGGGCCACCGGCAGGCGCTGCTCGACCTCGTCGGCGAAGCGCTCGGGGTCGACGCCGGCGTGCCGGAGCACGGCGGTGAACGGGTCGGTGCGCACAAGCACGTGCAGGACGTGCAGGGCGTCGATCTCGCGCTGGCCCTGCGCGGCCGCGTACTCGGCGGTGCGCTGGAGCAGCTCGTGGGTGCGACGGCTGAGCAGTCGCGTGATGTCGACCGGGCGTCCCAGCGGGACGGATCGCTGGGCGCCGGTCTCCTGTGCCGCGAGCAGACGGGCGAGGAACTCGTCGAACGAGTCGTTGCCGCCGGTCGGGCCGAACGTTGCTGGCAAAGGGACCTCCTGGGAACTTGAGTGCCTTCGACTCAATGCAACGCAGGAGGGACCGGCTCATTCCCGGTCGGCGGAGAAACTTGCGGTGACCCGGCTCAGGTCCGTGCGATCGGCGCCGCGGTGGCGTCCGTGACCCGCACGAGGTCGGCCGGGGCCACCTCGATGTCGAAGCCCCGCCGGCCGCCCGACACGAAGATGCTCGGGTAGGAGAGCGCCGACTCGTCCACCACGGTCGGCAGCTTCGTCTTCTGACCGACCGGGCTGATGCCGCCGACGACGTAGCCCGTGCGCCGCTCGGCGAGGGCCGGGTCCGCGAGCGTCGCCTTCTTCCCACCGACGGCCGCCGCGATGGCCTTGAGGTCCAGTCGGTTCGCCACCGGGACGATCGCCACCGCGAGGGCGCCGTCGACCGACACCACCAGGGTCTTGAACACCTGCTCCTCGCGGAGTCCGAGCGCGGCAGCCGCCTCCTCGCCGAAGTTGGTGGCGGTCTCGTGGTGCTCGTACACGTGGGGGGTGTACGCGACCCCCGCCTGCTCGAGGGCGACGGTCGCTGGGGTGCTCGGCGAACCTGCGGTCATGGGCACGATCCTGCCGTGACCAGGCACTTCCCCCGCGACGGCGCGCGGGCGTTACCCTGAACGGACCATGACCATCGTCGAGCTCGTCTTGCGCTGCACCGCCGCGCTCGTGCTCGGCGACCCCTCGGTCGGCGCCGTCCCGCTCGTCGCCGTCGTCGCGCTCGGGCTCACGGCCGTGGCGGTCGCGGTCCTCGTGGCGGCCGTCCTCGCGATCGTGGTCGGCCTCGTGCCGGCGCGGTCGGCGGTGCCGTCGCGGGCCCCGGCCGACCTCGTGACGCGGATCGCCTGGAGTCATCCCGACGCCGACGGGCACGCGCGACCGCGGGCCCCGGGAGCCGTCGCACCGGCCTGACCACCGATCGGTGGCCGGGCCGCACACGCGACCCACTCCCACCGAACCGATCGGAACGTCATGGACCTCACCACCCTGCCCCTCGTCGGGCCGCTGCTGCACGGCGGCGCCGACCTCCTCGCCGCCACCACCGCGGCACTCTCCCCCACGCTCGGCGGACTCGCCGCCGCGATCGCCGTCTTGCTGCTCACCCTGGCCGTCCGCGCCGTGCTCGTCCCGCTGGCGGTGCTGCAGGTGCGCGCGGAACGGGACCGCCGTCGCCTCGCTCCGCAGATCGCGGCGCTGCGACAGCGCCACGCGAAGGACGCCGAGCGGCTCCGGCGCGCGATGCAGGAGCTCTACACACACGAGAAGGTCTCGCCGCTCGCCGGCTGCCTGCCGGTCCTCGCCCAGGCGCCGGTCCTCTCGCTCGTCTACACGCTGTTCACGCACGCCTCGATCGACGGCACGGTGAACACCCTGCTCTCGGCGACCCTCGCGGGGGTGCCGCTCGGGCACTCGTTCGTCGTCGTCGTGACCTCGCCGCTGTGGGCGCACGCCTGGGTCGTGGTGCTCCTGCTCGCCGTGCTCGCCCTCGTGGTCGAGCTCACCCGCCGCGCGAACCTGCGGTGGAACCCGGCAGCCGTCGCGGACCCCTCGGTGCCCGGTGCCGGTGCGACGGCGGCGATCGGGCGTTGGGCGCCCTTCGTCACGGTCGTGTTCGCGGCGATCGCACCGCTCGCGGCCGCCCTCTACGTCGTCACGAGCGCCGTGTGGACCCTCGGGGAGCGGGCGGTGCTGCGGCGCGTCCTGGCCTGATGCCGGGCACCGTTGGTCGACCCTCGGCCGCGCCGCCGGGTGTCAGCCGCCCTGGCCCTCCTGCTGCGGACCCTGGTCGACGGGGTCGTACTCGGTGCCGCGACCCTGCTCCTCCTCCGGCAGGGGCACGTGGCGCTCGGTGCCGGTCCCCCCGGGGCTCGTCGCGACGTAGTCGGCCTCGCCGGACTGCGTGTCATGGCTCAGCGGCTCGAGGGTCTCGGGGTCGGGATCGTGCTTGTCGCTCATGCACCCCGTCTACGCCCCGCGAACTGGGTGCGCGCCCGCCCGCCGCCGGTGGGACGATGGGCGGACAGTGCGACCGACCGGGAGTGCGCATGGCCGACGACGACGTGGCAGCAGAACGAGCACGGCTCGAGGCGCTCGCATGGGGCGGTGGCGTGTCGGAGGCCGACGCGGCCGCCGCGAGGATCGCCTTACAACGACTCGGCGCCCCACGGCGCGGTCCAGGAGGCGCGGCTGGCGTCACCCCGCCGGTACCGTCCACGACGCGGTCGCGTCGGACGCCGTCTGCCGTCGGTCCGTCGTCGGCGCCGTCCGGTGCCGCGGGCGACGGCAGCGCCGGACGCGCGGCTCGGGCGTCACTCGGCACCGGCGGCGCACGGCCCCTCGCTGGTTCGTCGGGGGCAGCGGCGGGCGCGGCCGGCGGCGACGCATCCCGAGCTCCCGGTGCCACAGCTCCGGCCCCGGCTCCGGGGTCCGCATCCACCCCGGGACCGACCGGTGTGACACCGGTCGGTCCCGGGGCCGTCGGCGCTCTGCCGGACGCAGCCGCTTCGGCGGTGCGCCGGGCCGACGCGGACGTGTCGGCCGACGTCGACGGCGGCGCCGCCGCCCTTGGCGCCACCGGCGCCCCTGGCGACGGGACGGGTGGTCCGGATGGACGCACGATGCCCGGCCACGAGGCGGGGGCGGGCATCGGAGGCGGGGGTGCGCCGCGCCTCCAGGACCGCACCCGCGCCGTACGTGAACGGATCACGCGCCTGATCGGGACCACGCGCCCGCGTGTATGGGTCGGTCTCGGGGTCGCCGCCGCGGTCGGCGTCGCGTTCGCCGCCGGGACCGTCGTCGGGACGTCGCGACCGGACCCCGCGGCGGCGCCGAGCGTCACGCCGAGCGCCGGGACCATCACGCTCGAGGATCTGTTGGACATGCCGCAGACCTACGCGGACCAGCTGCCCGGTCCGGTCGAGGCGCCGGTGACGCTCCGGACGACCCGGCTCATCTTCACGAACCGAGCGCTCGACGGGGGCTCGTTCGAGACGCCCTGGAGCGTCTGGGCGGGCGTCGGGACCGACCGATCCACGATCTGCCTCGTCGCGACGGCGAACCGGTTGGAGTCGACCTCGGCGTGCTACCCGCGCCAGGACGCGCTGCACGGGTCGGTGTCACTGTCCGCGCAGTCGATGAGCGGGACGCTGACGCTGAACCTCCGGGGCGGCGGTGTGCAGGGCACGGTGACGAACGAGAACTGACCGGGAATGCCTGGGCGCCACAGGCGTTGGAGCGCTCCTAGGACTTTCTCGGCGAAGGCTCTCGCATCTCATCGGCGCACCGTGCAACACTGGAAGAGCGCACTCGCCGTGGAGTCGTACCCACAACCCACACACCACAGCGAGCGCGCATCGTCGGCCGGCACCGTCCGGTCCGGTCGTCGTCACGTCGACACCGACGCGCGCTCCGCCGTTCCCCGGAGGAGGTCAGCAGCGTGTCCACCCACACCACCACCTCGGCCGTGTCGACGAACACGCGGCCGATCACCGTCACCACGCAGTCCGTCGTGGGCATCGCCGTGCTCGGTCTCGCGACGTTCTTCGCGATCACGACCGAGCTCATGCCCGTCGGGCTGCTCGGCACCATGAGCGCCGACCTCGGCGTCTCCGAGTCGACCATGGGCATCGTCGTCACGGTGTACGCCGCCGCGGTGGCGATCCTCGCGCTCCCGCTGACCTCGCTCACCGCCCGGCTCCCGCGCAAGACCGTCCTCGTGGCGACGCTCGTCGGCTACACGGTGTCGAACGTGATGATCGCCCTCGCGCCGTCCTTCGCGGTCGTGTGCGCCGGCCGGGTCGTCGGCGGTGTCGCCCACGCGCTGTTCTTCTCGGTCGCCTCGGCGTACGCCACGCGCATCGTCCCGCCGCGGCTCGCCGGTCGTGCGATCGCCTTCGTGTACTCCGGCAGCTCGCTCGGCTTCGTCATCGGCGTGCCCGTGGCGACCTGGGTCGCGCAGTCCATCGGGTGGCGCCCGGCTGTCGGGGCCGTCGCGGTCGCCGCAGCGGTGCTCGCCGTGGTCGCGCTCCTGTTCCTGCCGAGCGTCCGCGGGGCCTCCTCGCCGCACATCGGCTCGCCGAAGGCCTGGGCTCGCACCGGCCTGCTCTCCGTCGTGGTCGCCGACCTGCTGCTCTTCGCCGGTCACTACGTCGTCTACACGTACATCGGGCCCTACGCGATCGACGCCGGGCTCGACGCCGACATGGTCAGCGGGGCATTGCTCGTCCTCGGCGGCACGGGTGTCGTCGGGCTCTGGCTCGCCGGGATGTTCGTCGACCGGGCACCACGGCAGACCCTCATCGCAGCCGTCGCCGTGATGGCCGCGGCGTTCGCGGTGCTGCCGTTCGTGCACGGGTCGCTGCTCGGCACCATGGTCGTCGCCGGCGTGTGGATGGCCGCCAACGGCACCACGGGCACGCTGTTCATGGCGGCGGCGATCCGGACCGGCGGTGTCTCCCCCGACATCGCGGGCGCCCTCGTCAACGGTGCGTCGAACATCGGTATCGCCGGCGGTGCGGCCATCGGCGGCCAGGCACTCGGGGTCGTCGGCCTGCAGTTCATGCCGTTCGCCGGCGCCGCCGTGCTGGTCGGGTCCCTCGGTGTCGTGATCGCGGCGCGTCGGGGCTTCCCGGTGCACACGCACAACCAGGAGCACCTGTCGACGTCGTCCATCGAGGCCATCACGTCGTCGCTCCAGGTGGTCACGACCTCGGTGCCGGTGGTGTCACGGGCCATCCAGACCCTCACGGGGTCGGTCGCGGTGGCCACGGGCTCGGTGCCGACGCGGCGCGGGCGCTGAGGCGCGGGCGCGGGGCGCGGGGGCGCGGGGCGCGGGGTGCGGGGGGAGCCGGCCGTCCGGCGCGGCGCACGGTGCGGTGTCGGTCACTCGGTGCGGCGTTGACGGCTGGGTGCGGCGCTACAGGCGGGCACGGAGCAAGCAACCTCGCACGGGGTGGCGGATCCGGCACGGTGCGGAGCGTCGGTGCTGCATCGGCACGCGGTCGACCGGCGGGCGTCTGGCACGCGGCCAGTTCCGCACGGTGCGGTGTCGGTCACTTGGTGCGGCGTTGACTGCTGGGTGCGGCGCTACAGGCGGGCACGGAGCGAGCAACCTCGCACGGGCTGGCGGATCCGGCACGGTGCCGCGCGTCGGTGCTGCTCCGGCACGAGGCCGGCCGGCGGGCGTCTGGCACGGGGCCACTTCCGCACGGTGCGGTGTCGGTCACTTGGTGCGGCGTTGACTGCTGGGTGCGGCGCTACAGGCGGGCACGGAGCGAGCAACCTCGCACGGGCTGGC
>NZ_JBIWAG010000001.1:117358-525535 GCF_044759965.1 Curtobacterium sp. NPDC098951 | reverse complement strand
GGCGGATCCGGCACGGTGCCGAGCGCCCAATGCTGCGTCGGCGTGAGGCTGATCGGGGGCTTGCGGCACTCGGCCAACTCCGCACGGTGCGGTGTCCGTCACCCGGTGCGGCGCTGACAGCTGAGTGCGGCGCTACGAGCCAGCACCGAGCGAGCAACCTCGCACGGCACGGCACGGCACGGCACGGCCCGGACCGACGCCCCGCGCACGAGCCGACGAGGGGCGGGACCGGCAGCGCCGGCCCCGCCCCTCGCGTGTGCGGTCAGTCCTGCAGGTGCGACGTCCGGCGACGGTTGCGCACCGCGCGGAACGTCAGGAGCCCTCCGCCGAGCAGCACGAGCACGCCCGCGGCGATGAGCCCCGGCGTCAGGTCGGCACCCGTGTACGCGAGGGCACCCGTGGCCGGACCGGATCCCGTCGCGGCGACCGGCGCGGTCGTCGGCACGGGACTCGTGGTGGGCACCGGGGAGGCGGTCGGCGTCGCGGCGGCTGCCACGACGAGGTCGTCGACGGTCACCACGTCGGCGTCGTCGAGACCGGACGTGAACCCGATCGTCACGTCGCTCCCGGTGACCGACACGGTGTAGTCGGTCGACGGGGCGAGTCCGTCGAGCGTGTAGCGGCCTCCGGCGTCGGTCGTGGCCGTCACGGGCGCGCCCGAGTCTGCCTCGTCCGGCGTCGCCGTCACGGTGCGCCCGGCCACGGGAGCACCGTTCGTGTCCACGACCCGACCGCTCGCGCTGGTGGTGACCGGTACCGGCGCCGCGGGCGTGGTGAAGGCGAAGTCGCGGGTCTGGTCCGCGCCCCCGCCGACCAGCGTCACCGCGGTGCTCGTCGCTGCGCCCGTCGCGTCGGGCGTCGGCAGTGCCGAGCGGACCGTGTAGGTGCCACCGACCGTCGTGAACGAGTAGGAGCCGTCGGCTCCGGTGACCGTCGTGTCGACGACCGTGCCCGACGCGTCGAGCAGGTCGATGGTCACGTTCGCCTGCGGTGCGCCGTCGAGACGCACCACCCCACCGACGCTCGCGACGGCTGTGGTCACGATCGGCTCGGCTCGCGTGGGTGCCGCGGGAGTGGCTGCACCCGTCGTGACCGTGACCGGGTCGGCACCGTCGACCGCGACGGTGACCGCCGTGTTCGGCGTCAGGCCCGACGCGGTGTAGTAGCCGTCCTCGTTCGTGACCGTCTCGATCGGGTCGGTCGCGTTCGGGTCGGTGATGACCACGGGCACGTCGGCTGCGGGGTTGCCCGCGTCGTCCACGACCTGTCCGATCACCGCGGTGGTCCCGTCGGGGGACGTGAACGTGAAGTCGCGCACCTGGTCCGCGCCGCCCGGGACGCCGTTCAACGAGACGTCCGTCGCCGTCGAAGCACCGTCGGCCCCGGGCGGCGCGGAGATCGACACCGAGTAGTCGTTGATGACGGGGAGCTCGGGGAACGCGTACTTCCCGTCGGCGTCGGTCGTCGTCGTGTACACGGTGCCGCGCGGCGCCGTCACGGTGACCGTCGCCCCGGGGACGGGCGTGCCGTCGAGCGTGGCCGTACCGGTGATCGCGGCGGTGCGGTTCGCGAACCAGGTCTGGTAGACGGGGAACCCGCTGCGGCGCTCGTAGGTGATCGTCAGGCTCGCCAGCGGGGTCGTCGGCGTGAACCAGGCGGTCGCGCCCGCGGTGTCCACCGACCCGGCGTTGCCGGTGAGCGTCAGCGTCGCCGGGTCCCAGGTCGGGACGTCTCGACCGGTCGACCCGTCCGGGTCCGCCGGGCACGACCAGCCACCGGGCGAGGTCGCCGAGCACGAGTTGTAGACGCTCTGGAACCCGAGGTCCTGAGCGGTCGCGGCGGCACCGGCCTGGGTGACGGCCGAGATGGTCGCACGGTCGGCGTCGACGTCGCCGAGCACGAAGGACCAGCTGCTCGCGGGCGTCGGCTCGGCGAAGGTGTACGTGGTGACCGACGGCTGGCCGGCCGCGTCGGCGAGCGGTCGCTGGTTGAGGTACGTGTTGCCACGACTCGACCCGGACGCCGCGCCCGGGCCGGTGTTCGGTCCCTGCCAGGTGGAGTTGCCGCTCACGACGGTCGACTGCCGCGAGTTCGACGTGAAGGTGGTCTCCGGGAAGCCAGGCATGCTGACGGTGCCGGTGTAGGCCTTGGTCTGGCCGGCGAGGGTGAAGGTCCCCCAGTGTCCGGCCGGTGCGGCGGAGGCTGACGACGCGCCGACGAGCGCGAGTCCCCCTCCGAGTGCGAGGGCGGTCAGTGCCGCCGTGACGGTGCGCAAGCGCCGCATCGTGTTCCCCTGCTCGTGCTGACCTGGTCCCTGAGCCAGACGTCGGTGTCTCGACGCCTCCTCAGGCTATCCAGGGAGCGCGAAGACCGTCCACACGATGCCGTGATCGGGACAGGTGACCGTCGACCGGTGTCCGGCGCGGGTCACCCCTCCGGCAGCCGGTCGAGCGCGGCGACCTGTCCCGCGACGAGCATCGTGCGCGCCTCGTCGACCGGCACCCACCGTGCGTCGTCGACCTCCGGCACCTCGACGTACCGGCCGGATCCCCGCGGCAGTTCGATCCGCGCCGTGTTCGACCGCACCCGGTCGACCGTGAACGCGGGGGCCGCGACCGCGAACACCCGCACACGCTTGCCGGACGCCTGGCGCACCTCCCCCAGGTCCGTGACGGGGCCGTCGGGCGCGGCGACCCCGATCTCCTCGGCGAACTCGCGGCGGGCGGTCTCGAGCGGGTCCTCGTCCCCCTCGACGAGCCCCTTCGGGATGGACCACGCGCGTGGTCGGTTCCGCCAGAACGGCCCGCCCATGTGCGGGATCCAGACCTGCACGCCGACGTCGTCCGTCCGGTACAGCAGGAGTCCCGCGCTCAGCACCACGAGCGCGACGCTACCCGGCGGCGGACGGTGTCGACGCCGGGCCGCGCGGTGCGGGCCGGTCCCCGGCTGCGCCGGTCGGTCCAGGAGGCGCGGGTCGGCCCGGTCGGCGTCCGCACCGTGCCGACGGGTCGGGTCCGCGACCGGGGAGCGGGAGTAGTTTGCAGGGTGAGGAGCGCCATGACGACGCCCCGGAGGGCCCCGGACGAGGAGGTCGATCGGGATGGACGAACGGTGGAGGACGGTCACACTGGCCGCCGATGCGGCAGCGCCGCACGAGGAGGCTCTGCACTGGGTCACCGACCGGGCCGGGACGGGCATCGACCGCATCCGGGTGATCGGGGTCGACCCGGCGATCGAGGGTCGCACGGGTCCGGACGGCAAGCGCGTCGCCGACGCGGTGGCGGACGCCGCCCGGGCCGCGATGCCCGATGCTCGGGTCGAGGTACGACGGCACGCCGGACCGTTCACCACGGCACTCGTCGAGGAGTCGGACGCCGGCGACGTCCTCGTCATCGGCACGTTCCGCGGCCGTCGCGGCTCCACCGCCGGTGGGGACCCGGCCCGTGTCGCGGCACGCGCAGCGGTCCCGACGGTCGTCGTGCCGGAGGGACCCCGTCCGATCGCCGGCGACGTCGTGCTCGCGGTCGAGGAACCGGTCGACGACCGCGCCCTCGCGATCGCCGTCGACGAGGCCCGTCGGCTCCGCCGGAGGGTGACGCTGCTCCGCGCGTGGGAGATGCCGGTGCTCACCCGGACGGGTCTCACGGACTTCGCCGAGGACCCGATGCGGTGGCGGACCCGGAACGCCGAGCTCCTGCAGCGGGTCACGACGGACCTGGTGGGCCGCTACCCCGACGTCCGCTTCCACCCGCTGCTCGTCGAGGGCCACCCGGGGCACGCGATCGCCGCGCACACGCATCGCGCCTCGGTCGTGGTGCTCGGGCTCGGGCACGTGACGGCGCTCTCGGGCTCAGTCCTGCACGACGTCCTGCGCGAGACGGTGTCGCCGGTCGTCGTCGTCCCGCCCGCGGCGCACGACGCTCCGGTCCCCGGAGCGGCGGATCAGCCGGCGAGGTCCCGGGCGGCCGCCGCGACGCGCTTGGTGAGGTAGGCGACGCCGCGGGTGTTCGGGTGCAGCGCGCCCGGCTCGAGGTCGATCCGCCGCAGGTCACCGGTCCCGTCGAGCGAGACCCCCGACACGTAGGGCTTCTTCGTCGCGCACGCCGAGTGCGCCTGGGTGCTCGAGAACACGTCGACGAACCGGACCCCTGCGGCCCGTGCGGCCGACGCCGACACGTCGTTCAGTGCCTCCTGCACGCCGTGCAGGTACCGCACGTCGGTGTTCGTGAACGGGTAGGTGTTCGAGGGGAAGGAGCCCGCCAGGGTCCCGAGGTCGAGCGCGGAACGGAAGCAGCCGCCCTTCGGCGTGTGGTCGGCGTCCGGGAAGATCGCCGGGTAGCCGAGGAACAGCACGGTCGCGTTCGGCGCGGCCTCCCGCACGGTGGCGAGGGTGTCGGCGATGCCGAGCGCCACGCGGGACTCGATCTTCGTCCGGAGCATGTCCTCGCCGTGCCGGACGAGCGTGCTGCGGCAGGAGGGCGCGTCGCGGCCGGAGAACACCGGGCCCTTCGGGGAGAGGGCGAGGCACGACGCCGCGGTGCCGAACAGGTCGGCGTCGTTGCCGCCGATCGTCAGCGTCACCAACCGGGTGCGCTCGGACAGCGACCGGATCTGCGGCGGGACCCCCTTGAACTGGAACCCGCTCGTGACGTCGTCGCTCGTGGCACCGCCGCAGGTGACGTCGGTGAGGTCGAGCCCGAACCGTGCGGCGATGCGGTGCGGGTAGTCCTGGGCGGACTGTCCGCAGGCGCCGGTCGGCAGGTGGGTGGGATCGGACAGCCCGTAGCCGGCCGAGTACGAGTCGCCGAGTGCGACGTACTCGCTGCCCGGCGGGATGTCGGAGAGCGTCTCGACCGGGTCGCCGGTCACCGGGTACGGCTGCGGGACCGGCCACATCGGCGCGGCGGACACCGCACCACCGCCGGCGACCGACCCCGCGAGCACGACGGAGGCCGCCACCACGGCGAGCAGCGTCGAGCGGACGGAGCGGAGCAGGTTCGGCCTCCAGGGACGGGTCGGACGAACCAGGCTAACGCGCCGACCCGTCGCGGGCGGTCAGCGACGGCCCAGGCGTCGCTCTCCCCCGCTGCCCGTGCGGTACTCGAGGCCGTAGTGCTGGTAGACCTCCGGCTCGAGCGACGCGTCGAGCTCGCCGTCGGTCGCGATCGTCGGCGCGTCCTTCACGAGCTTCTTCGGGTACGCGACCCGCAGGTGCTTCGGCGCGACCAGCGCACCGGTCAGCGGCACGAACAGGAGCTTCTGGAAGCCGACCATCCCCGTGGTGACCGCTCCGAAGGCGGGCTCGGACGTCGCGGTGTCGTAGTAGATGCTCTCGAGCGTGCCGACCTTGTCGTCCGCCTCGTCGACGACCGGCAGACCGATCCAGTCCCGGATGTTCGCGGCTTCGAACACGTGTGCCTCCTCCTGAGCACCCGGCGTGTCCGGGTCGCTCACCCGCCACGCTACTGAGCGGCCGTCCCGTCGGTCACAGCGGGTCGTCGACCGACCGCGAGCGTGTCGACCGCGGCGAGCACGTCGTCGGGACCGATCGCGAGGAGCGCCGGGTCCGGGTCGTCGGCGAAGACGTCGCCGCGGCGCACCGCGGCGTCGGTGAGGACGACGTGCGGGCCCGTTGCGGGCGGCCCCCACGCCTCGGGCGGCGCCGGTCCGAACACGACCACCGACGGGATCCCGTAGGCGGACGCGAGGTGCGCCGCCCCGGTGTCCACCGTGACGACGAGCGCGGCGGCGGCGATGACGCCCGCGAAGTCCTGCAGCGGCAGCACACCGGCCAGCACCGCCCCCGGCGCCAGCCCGGCCGCCTGCGCGACGGCGGCCGCACGCTCGACGTCGTCCGCGCCTCCCGTCAGGACCACGTCGAGGCCGCGCGCTCGCAGTCCGCTCACCACGGCGGCGAAGCGGTCCGTCGGCCAGTGCCGTGCGCCGTGGAAGGCGCCGACGTGCACGACCGCGGCCCCCTCGGCGACCGGGGGTGTCGCCGGACGCGCGATGCCGACGTCGTCGGGATCGGCGGCGATGCCGTGCCAGGCGAGCAGGCGGGTCCACCGGTCGCGCTCGTGCACGCCGTCGGGCCACCCAGGCCCGTCGAAGCCGTTCGTGGGGTCGGCGTGGCCGATCACCCGACGGGCACCGAGGGCCGCGACCAGGTCGGAGGACTCCGGCCCGGCGCCGTGCAGGTTCACCGCCACGTCGATCGCCCCGGCGGGCGCACCGATCGGGTGGTCCAGACCGTGCTGGGCGAGGTGCACGTCGACGTCCGGCAGGAGTTCGACGACGGGCGCGAGCCACGCCGTGGTGGCGAGCGAGATCCGGTGGTCCGGGAAGGCGCGGCGCAGCGCGTGCAGTGCGGGCACCGCGACGAGCAGGTCGCCGAGCTTGATGGCGCGGAGCACGAGGAGCTCGGGGCGCCCGTCGGACGGGGGCAGGGTGGGGACGGCGGTCACGCGGGCGACGGTAGCCGTGGACACCGGTCCGTTCGTCCGGGATCGCGTTCGCCGGCTGTTCCTGAGCCGACCCCCTGCTGCGCGCCGGTAGGTCGGGGGCATGGCTCTCGCTCCGGACCGCACCGTGCGCGGTCTCCTCTTCGACCGCGACGACACGCTCGTCGTCGACGTCCCCTACAACGCCGATCCGAGACTGGTGGTGCCCGTCCCCGGCGCGCGGCGGGCGATCGGTCGTGCCCGGGCGGCCGGTCTCGCGCTCGGGGTGGTGACGAACCAGTCGGTGATCGCGAGGGGGACGGCGACGCGCGAGCAGGTCGACGCCACGAACGCCCGGGTCGACGAACTCGTCGGAGCCTTCGACGTGTGGTGCGTCTGCCCGCACGACGCCGACGACGACTGCGCGTGCCGGAAGCCCCGCCCCGGGATGGTCCTCGACGCGGCCGACCGGCTCGGCCTCGACCCGTCGGAGCTCGTGGTCGTCGGGGACATCGGCGCCGACGTCGGGGCGGCGCTGGCCGCGTGCGCCCAGTCCGTGCTCGTCCCGACGCCGCGCACCCGGCAGGAGGAGGTCGACGCCGCACCGACGGTCGCGGCGACGATCGAGGACGCGGTCGCCCTCGTGCTCGAGCACCTGCGGACGGTCCGCTCGTGAGGGCCGGCCCCCGGGTCCTCGTCGTCCGGCTCGACTCGTTCGGGGACGTGCTCGTCGCGGGCCCCGCTGTCCGGGCCGTCGCCGCCGGGGCGTCCCACGTGACGATGCTGTGCGGGCCGCAGGGTGCCCCCGCGGCGGACCTGCTGCCCGGTGTCGACCGGGTCCGGGTCTGGGCGGCCCCGTGGGTGACCGAGACCGCCAGACCGGTGGACGACGCCGTGCTCGCCGAGTTCCGGGCGCTCGTCGCCGATGAGGGCCCGGACGAGGCGGTGGTGCTCACGTCGTTCCACCAGTCACCGCTCCCCGTGGCGCTCCTGCTCCGCCTCGCCGGCGTCGGCCGGGTCTCCGGCGCCAGCGTCGACCACCCCGGCTCCCTGCTCGACGTGCGGCTCCGCCCCGGCGAGGACCTCCCCGAGGACGTCCCGGAGGCCGAACGGGCGCTGCGCATCGTCGCAGCGGCCGGGTTCCGTCCACCCGAGGGGGACGCCGGGAGGCTCGGCGTGCGTCTCGACGTCGACCCGCCTGCCGAGGTGGCCGCCCTGGACCGCTACGTCGTCGTGCACCCCGGCGCCAGCGTCCCGGCGCGCGCGTGGCCGGAGGAGCGGCACCGCGACCTGGTCGCCGCGTACGCGGCCCGCGGGATGCCCGTCGTCGTCACGGGGTCGCCGGGCGAACGTGCGCTGACGGCCCGGGTCGCCGGGGACTCCGCGATCGACCTCGGTGGTCGTACGACGCCGGCCGAGCTCGCGGCGGTGCTCGCCGGCGCCGAGGTCGTCGTCGTGGGCAACACCGGGCCGGCGCACCTCGCGGCCGCGGTCGGGGCACCGATCGTGAGCCTGTTCTCGCCGGTCGTCCCCGCCGTCAAGTGGGCGCCGGACGCGCCGCTCGTCGAACTGCTCGGCGACCAGCAGGCTCCGTGCCGCCTCAGCCGCGCCCGCGAGTGCCCGGTACCGGGCCACCCGTGCCTGTCCTCCGTGCGCACCGAGGACGTCCTCGAAGCGCACGAACGGCTCCTCGACCGCGCTTCGTGGATGGACCGGAGAAGTCTGCGGAGCGCGCCAGAGGGTGCTGCGTAGCTTCCGCACTGCTCCCACTTCTCCTCGACCGGAAGGCCCGCATGCGGATCCTCGTGTGGCACGTGCACGGCGGCTGGATGGACGCCTTCGTCCGCGGCCCGCACGAGTACCTCATCCCGACGAACGCCGAGCGCGACGCGTGGGGCCTCGGCCGTGGCGGCCGGGACTGGCCCGACTCGGCGGTCGAGATCGACCCGGCCGACGTCGCCGCCGCCGAGGTCGACGTCGTCGTCGTGCAGCGGGTGGAGGAACGCGAACTCGCTCGACGACTGCTCGGTGGTCGGGAGGTGCCCGTGGTCGTCGTCGAGCACAACGCACCGCGGATCGACGTGCCGAACAGCCTGCATCCGTTCCGGGACTGCGACGACCTCACGATCGCGCACGTCACGCACTGGAACGCGCTCATGTGGGACTGCGGCACCACCCGGACGACCGTCATCGAGCACGGCGTCGTCGACCCCGGGCCGCTGTACACCGGTTCGCTCGACCGCTTCGGCGTCGTCATCAACGAGCCGGTCCGGCGGAACCGCGTGGTCGGGACGGACCTGCTCCCCCGCTTCGCCGCGGTGGCGCCGGTCGACGTGTGGGGCATGGGCACCGAACGGCTGCCGGAACTCGGGTTCGGCGACGGTGTGGTCGCGCTCGGCGACGTGCCGTCCGACCCGATGCACGCCGCGCTCGCGGAGCGTCGCGCCTACGTGCACCCGAACCGGTGGACGTCCCTCGGACTGTCCCTCATCGAGGCGATGCACATGGCGATGCCCGTCCTGGTGCTCGCGACGACCGACGCGAGTCGCACGGTCCCCGCCGAGGCGGGCGCGATCGCGACCGACGTCGAGGAGTTGGTCCGCGCCTCCAGGACCCTGCTCGAGGACCCCGACGAAGCACGTCGCCGCGGGGCCGTGGCACGGGAGGCCGTGCTGGCGCGGCACGCGCTCGGACGGTACCTGGCCGACTGGGACGCCCTGCTCGACGACGTGGTCACGCGCGGGGGGCGCACGAACCGAGCGGCGGGAGCCGCTCTCGAAGGGAGCCTGGGATGAAGATCGCCATGGTGTCCGAGCACGCGAGTCCGCTCGCGGTCCTCGGCGGGGTCGACGCTGGTGGCCAGAACGTCCACGTCGCGGAGCTGTCCGGTGCACTCGCGGACCGGGGCCACCGGGTCACCGTCTACACCCGGCGCGACGACGCTGGGCAGCCGGTCCGGGTGCTCCTCCGACCGGGCGTCGAGGTCGTGCACGTCGATGCCGGTCCGGCACGGCACGTCCCCAAGGACGAGCTGTTCCCGTACATGGGGACGTTCGCGTCCGTCCTCGCCGCCGAGTGGTTCGTCGACCGGCCGGACGTCGTGCACGGGCACTTCTGGATGTCCGGGCACGCTGCGCTCGAGGCCGTCGCCCAGGTGCAGGCCCGCACCGGGGGCGTCCGGATCCCCGTCGCGCAGACCTTCCACGCGCTCGGTGTCGTGAAGCGTCGGCACCAGGGTTCGGCGGACACCAGTCCGGCCGAGCGTGAGTGGATCGAACCCGCCGTCGGGCGGAGCGTCGACCAGGTCGTCGCGACCTGCTCGGACGAGGCCTTCGAGCTCAAGGCCCTCGGAGTGCCGCTCCAGCGCATCTCGGTCGTCCCGTGCGGCGTCGACACGACGCTGTTCCGACCGGACGGCCCCGTCGAGGAGCGGCAGCGTCCGTTCCGGGTGCTGTCCGCCTCCCGCCTCGTCCGGCGCAAGGGCGTCGGCACGACCATCGCCGCGCTCGCGGACCTCGTGCACGCCGGACGCGACGTCGAACTCGTCGTGGTCGGCGGTGCCGGTGTCGCCGGCGCCGACCTGCCGGACGACCCGGAGTACCAGCGGCTCGACGCGCTGGCGCGGGAGCTCGGCGTGCGGGACCACGTGACCTTCCGAGGCCAGCTCGGTCAGCACGACATGCCCGCCGTCTACCGCAGCGCCGACGTCGTCGTGTGCGCCCCGTGGTACGAGCCGTTCGGCATCGTGCCGCTCGAGGCGATGGCGTGCGGTCGACCGGTCGTGGCCTCGAGCGTCGGCGGACTCATCGACACCGTCGTGGAGGACGCCACGGGGCTGCACGTCCCGCCGCGCGACGAGCACGCGGTCGCCCGGGCGGTCGGTGCGCTGCTCGACGACGCGGACCGACGGGAGGCCTACGGGCGCGCCGGCCGGGAACGTGCAGAGGCCCGGTACACCTGGCAGAAGGTCGCGGGGGACAGCGAACGCGTCTACGAGCGCCTCCTCGCCGGGACGACAGGGGTCGCGGGGTCGGCGGGCGTCGCCGGGGCCACCGCCGCGGCACGCACCCGCACAACCGCACGCACGCGCAGCACCGACGCCGGCCGGATCGCCCGCGCCGTGCAGCCGACGGAGAGGACCGCACGATGACCATCGACCAGCAGACCGGACTGGGCGAGCACGCCACCACGGCGAGTGCCCGGGTGGTCCTCGACCACGTCGCCGCCTCCGTCCCCGTCATCGCGTCGCTCGTCGACCACGGGGACCACATCGCCGACTGGGCGGACGACATCGCTGCGCGGCTCGTCGCCGGCCGACGGTTGCTCGCGGCGGGCAACGGCGGGTCCGCAGCCGAGGCGCAGCACCTGACGTCGGAGCTGGTCGGACGGTTCGACGGGGACCGGCCCGCCTACTCCGCGATCGCGCTCCACGCCGAGTCGTCGGCCGTGACGGCCATCGGCAACGACTACGGCTACGACGAGGTGTTCGCCCGGCAGGTGTCGGCGCACGCCCGCGCCGGGGACGTGGTCGTGCTGCTCTCGACCAGCGGGAGGAGCCCGAACCTGCTCCGTGCGGCAGCCGCGGCACGGGCGGTCGGCGCGCGGGCGATCGCGATGACCGGCCCGCGTCCGAACCCCCTCGCCGAAGCGGTCGACGACGCGATCTGCATCGACGGGGCGTCCGCGAACGTGCAGGAGGCGCAGCTCGTGCTCGTGCACGCGCTCTGCCGCGCCATGGAGCCCGCGCTCCGCCGTGGCGGCCGCCGATGAGCGCCGACACCCGCCGACAGCGGCCGGGCACCCGCCGACAGCGGCCGGGCACCCGCCGACAGCAGGTCGGTACGGCCGCCCCTGGTGGTCCCGTGCGGTTGCGGATCGCGGTGGTCGGCGACACCCTGCTCGACGTCGACGTCTCCGGGACCAGCGAACGGCTCAGCCCGGACGCACCGGTGCCCGTCGTCGACGTCCGCACGGACGACCGACGCGCCGGCGGCGCCGGCCTCGTCGCGACGATGCTCGCCCGGGACGGACACGACGTCACCCTCGTCACGGTGCTGAGCGACGACGGCCCGGCCGACGAGATCCGGTCCTTGCTGCCCGACGTCACCGTGGTCGCCGGGCCGTCCGGCGCGCCCACCCCGGTGAAGACCCGCGTCCGCGTCGTCGACCACGCCCTCGTGCGGATCGACGAGGGGTGCGCCACCCCGCCGGTGCCACATGCCACGCCGGAGATGCTGGCCGCGCTCGACACCGTGGACGCCGTGGTCGTCGCCGACTACGGCCGCGGTGTCGCCGCCGCGCCGGCCCTGCGCACCGCGATCGCCCGCACCGCCGAGCGTGTCCCCGTGGTGTGGGACCCGCACCCCCGGGGCGCCCAGCCCGTGGCCGGGATCGCCGTGGCGACGCCGAACCAGGCCGAAGCGCGCGGCTTCACCGACGTCGGCGGACAGGGCGTCCCGTTCGCGACCGAAGCGGCAGAAGCGTTGGTCACGCGCTGGGGCGTCGACGCCGTGGCGGTGACGCTCGGTGACCGGGGCGCCCTCGTCGCGGACGGTCGGTCCGGCAACCGCTTCGTCCCCGCCCCGTCCGTGACGGCCGGCGACCCCTGCGGTGCCGGCGATCGACTCGCTGCGAGCGTCGCCGTGGCGCTCGCGTCCGGGTCCGACGTCACCGACGCCGTCGCAGCCGGGGTCGACGCCGCCTCCGAGTACCTCGCCGCCGGAGGGGTGACCGCACTCCTCGCGGACGAGGGCCCCGCACCCGTGCGCGTCCCCGGAGCCGACCGCGACGCGATGCGCGTCGTGCACGACGTCCGGAGTGCCGGGGGGACGGTGGTCGCGACCGGTGGCTGCTTCGACCTGCTGCACGCCGGCCACGCCCGCACCCTCTCCGCCGCCCGCGCGCTCGGCGACTGCCTGGTCGTCTGCCTGAACTCGGACGACTCGGTCCGGGCGCTCAAGGGTCCCGAACGACCGATCATGACCCAGGACGACCGCGTCGAACTCCTGCTCGCGCTGGACTGCGTCGACGCCGTCGTGGTGTTCGACGAGCAGACACCCGACGAGGCCCTCCGACGCTTCCGGCCCGACGTGTGGGCGAAGGGCGGCGACTACACCGCGAGCGAGCTGCCCGAGACGGCCACCCTCGCCGAGTGGGGTGGCCGCGTCGTCACGGTCCCGTTCCACCCCGGCCGCTCGACGACCCGCCTCGCGGCCGCGCTCGAGCACGTCGGCTGAGCCTCGACGTCCCACGACGCTCGCGCGCGGACCGCGCGCGAGCACCACCACCACGGAAGGAAATCCATGCCCGTCCCCACCACCCCCATCGGCCGCGTCCTCGTCACCGGCGGCGCCTCCGGCCTCGGAGCCGCCGTCGTCGCCGCGGTCACCGAGGCCGGCGGTACCCCGATCGTCCTCGACCTGCGGGTCGACGCCGTCCCGGAGGGCACCGACGCGGTCGCGGTCGACGTCACCGACACCGAGGCGACCGAGCGTGCCGTGCGCGACGCGGCCGAGCGGCACGGCGGTCTCGACGCGGTCGTCACCGCGGCCGGGATCGACAAGCCCGCGCCGATCGGCGGCATCTCCTCCGGGGACTGGGAGCGCATCGTCGCCGTCAACCTGCTCGGCACCGCAGCGGTCGTGCGTTCGGCGCTGCCGGCGCTCGAGGCCTCGCACGGCCGGGTCGTGACGATCTCGTCCTCGCTCGCCCTGCGCGGGGTCGGGGACGGCACCGCCTACTCGGCGTCGAAGTTCGGTGTCCGCGGGTTCTCGCAGGCGCTCGCCGCCGAGACCGGCGGCAGCGTCGGCGTGACGAACGTCATCCCCGCCGGGATGCGCACGAACTTCTTCGCGGACCGCACCGAGCAGTACAAGCCCGGTCCGGACGCGCAGCTCATCGAGCCCGAGTACGTGGCGAACGCGATCCTGTTCGCGCTGTCGCAGCCGGCCGGCTGCGAGATCCGCGAGATGTCGATCATGCCGGCGACGGAGCCGAGCTGGCCGTAGACCGCACCGAATGCGTGACGGGAGGCGCGGTGCGGGCTCGCACCGCGCCTCCCGTCACGTGGTGCGGAGCAGGTCCTCGACGTCGGCCAGGACCGCCTGCGGATCGACCTCGTCGACGTACGACGGGTCGTGCGCGCAGCGCTCGGCCGTCCACCCGACCTGCGTGACGTCGATGCCGCAGACCGGGCACCGCGTCACGTAGGCGAGGTGCACGCGGTGCCGGCCGCGGTCGAACGGACCGGCGTTCACGACGTTCCCGAACCAGAACACCCCGACCGTCGGCGTCCCGACGGCGACCGCGAGGTGTCGCGGGCCGGAGTCGTTCCCGACCACGACGTCGGCGGCGGCGAGCACCGCGGGCAGCTCGGTCAGCGGGAGCGATCCGGTCACGTCGTGCAGCCGGCCCACGACCTCGTCCGGCAGCGCCGCCCGGATCGCGCGGGCCGCGGGGACGTCGGTCGCGTCGCCCACCAGGACCACGTCGTCGCCGGCACGGAGCCGGGCCAGGGCGACGGCGGCGAAGCGCTCCGGGCTCCACCGTCGACGCGGGTCGGTGGCGCCCGGGTGGATCGCGACGAGCCGGTCGGTCACCCCGAGTCCGTCGCGGACCGCCAGGCGTTCCTCGTCGGTGACGCGGACGCGAGGATCGAGCACCACCGGTGCTGCACCGGCGAGCGAGACGACCTCGAGCGCCCGCAGGACCTCGTGCTGGTAGTAGACGTAGCGGACCCAGCGGTCCAGCACCTCGGCGTCCTCGGTGGCGGTGCCGACCGTGTGCCGGGCGCCGAGGCGGAGCAGGAACGGGTTCGAGTTCCGGCCGCCGCCGTGCAGCTGCACGGCCAGGTCGAAGCGGCCGACGGTCCGCGCCTCGAAGGCCTCGACGGTCGGGGCACCGGCACCGGCACCGGCACCGGCCTCCCAGACGCCCGGCACGACCGGGAGCTCCTCGAACGCGTGCACGGCGTCGGTCCGACCGCGCAGGACCGCCGGTGCGATCGGCGTGCCGAGCAGGGTGACCCGCGCCGCCGGGTAGGCCGCCGCGAGGGCCTCGATCGCAGGGACGGCGAACATGAGGTCGCCGAGTCCACCGCCCCGGAGCACCGCGATCTCGCGGACGTCGTCGAAGGGTTCTCCACCGTTGCCGATCAGTTGCACCCGTCCCGTCTACCGACCGTGCGCCGCCCGGGCGTCCAGCAGCGACGCCGGATGGACGAGAAACGCGATGCCGTGGACGTGCCCAGCACCGCGCGAGGAGCGTCGGACGCCCGGCAGCCCCTCGGAAGGACACCATGACGATCGCACCCCCCGCCACCGACGACATCGTCGTGGCCGACCCGACCACCGGGGCCCTCGCCAGCTCCGTGCGGCGCGCCACCGAGGACGAGGTCCGGGAAGCAGTCGCGCGTGCCCGCGCGGCTGCACCGGCCTGGGCTCGCACCGCGCCTGCGGGACGCGGAGCCCTGCTCCACCGCGCGGCCGAGCACGTCCGTGCGCACGCACAGGAGTTGGCGGACCTCAACACCCGCGAGACCGGCAAGGTCCCCGGCGACGCGATCGGCGGGGTCGAAGCGGGCATCGGGACCCTCGTGCAGTACGCCGAGCTCGGACCCGTGCACCGCGGCGAGGCCCTGCGCGGTGCGTTCGGCGCTGCCGACTGGTCGGTGCCGCACCCGCGTGGCGTCGTGCTCGCACTCACTCCCTGGAACGACCCGGTCGCCGTCGCGTGCGGGATCCTCGGCGCCGCGATCGTCACCGGCAACACGGTCGTGCACAAGGGCAGCGAGCGCTCCCCCGCGACGATCGCCCGCCTGAACGCCCTGCTCGCCGAGGTCCTGCCGGACGGCGTCCTCGTCGGGGTCGACGGCGACGCCGCCACCGGCGAGCTGCTCCTCGAACAGGACGGCATCGACGTCTACGCCCACGTCGGGTCGACCGCCACCGGCGACCGGCTCTCCGAGGCGGCCGTGCGGACCCGCGCCCACGTCGTGCGCGAGAACGGCGGGAACGACGCCGTGGTCGTGGACGGCGACGTCGACCCGGTGTGGGCCGCGGCCCAGGTCGCCCTCGGAGCCTTCGCCAACACCGGCCAGATCTGCACGAGCGTCGAGCGGGTCTACGTGCACCGCGCGGTCGCCGAGCCGTTCGTGACCGCACTCGTCGCCGAGGCCGAGCGGCGCACCTCGGCCCCGGCGGCGGAGTACGGGCCGCTCGTCGACGACCGGCTCCGGCGCACCGTGCAGTCGCACGTCGACGATGCCCTTCAGCGTGGTGCGTCGGCACGCACCGGCGGGACCACACCGGACGGCCCTGGCACCTTCTACCCCGCGACCGTGCTCACCGGTGTCACCGACGACATGCTCGTCATGACCGAGGAGACCTTCGGGCCGATCGCCCCCGTCCGCGTCGTCGAGGACTTCGACGAGGGCCTCCGGCTCGCCGCCGCCGACCGGTACGGGCTCGCCGCCACGGTGCTGACGAACGACACCGGGCGCGCCCTGCGCGCCGCGGCCGAGCTCCCCGTCGGCACCGTGAAGGTGAACGCCGTGTTCGGGGGCGCCCCGGGCGGCAGCGCCCAGCCCCGGGGGGCCTCGGGTGCCGGGTTCGGGTACGGCCCGCACCTGCTCGACGAGCTGACCACCACGACCGTCGTGCACCTCGAGGCGGCACCGCCCGCCGGGGGCGCACGGTGAGCGCGGACGTCCGGCTCGTCCGGGAGCTCGTCGCCGCGGTCGACGACCGCGAACCGCTCGTCGTCGTCATCGGCGACTGCATCCTCGACCGCTGGACCGTCGGCGAGGCGGAACGGGTCTCGCGCGAGGCACCGGCGCCGGTGGTCCGCGTCACCGGGACGGTCGCGGTCCCCGGCGGCGCGGCGAACACCGCCGTGAACGCCCGCGCGCTCGGCGCACGCGTCCGGATGGTCGGGCTGCTCGGCGACGACGAGGCCGGTGTCGTGCTCCGCGAACGCCTCGACGCCGCCGGGGTGGACACGTCCTGCATGGTCGTCGTCCCCGGCACCCGCACCACGACGAAGTCGCGCGTCGTCGGCGGCGACCGGGTCGTCGTCCGCGTGGACGAGATCGCCGCCGAGCCGACCGCCGAGCACGGTGTGCGTCTCGCCGGTGCCGTCGCCCGTGCGCTCCGGTGCGCGGACGCCGCGGTCGTCTGCGACTACGGCCTCGGCGTGGACCCGGCCGACGTGGTCCCGGTGCTCGACGCCGACCGTCCCGCCGCGGTCGTCGTCGACGCGCACGACCTCACCCGCTGGTCGGAGCTCCGACCCGACCTCGTCACGCCGAACGCCGGCGAGGCCGCGGCACTGCTCGATGCGTCGCTCGGGACCGGCAGCGACCGGGCCTCGGCGGTCGTGGACGCCCGGCAGGAGGTCCTCCGACGCACCGGCGCGCGCGCTGCCGTCGTCACGCTGGACCGCGACGGCACCGTCCTCGTCGAGGACGGCACCGCCGACGCCTTCCGCACGCGTGCCGTTCCGGCGTCCGAGCAGCAGGCGTCCGGTGCCGGCGACACCTTCTGCGCCGCCGTGACGGTCGCGCTCGCGGTGCGCGCACCGCTCCGCGACGCCGTGTCCGTCGCACAGGCCGCCGCGGACGTCGTCGTCCGTGAGGCGGGGACGTCCGTCTGCACCGCCGCGGCGCTCCTGGAGTCCGTGACGGCGCCGGCGGCCACGGTCGTCGACCACGAGGAGCTCGCCGCTGCGGTGACGGACGCGCGGGCGTCTGGTCGGCGGGTCGTGTTCACGAACGGCTGCTTCGACGTGGTGCACCGCGGACACACGACCTACCTCCGGCAGGCCCGCGACCTCGGCGACCTGCTCGTCGTCGCGCTCAACGACGACGACTCCGTCCGGCGGCTGAAGGGCCCGGAGCGTCCGATCAACCAGGCCGAGGACCGGGCGGGTGTCATCGCGGCGCTCGCGTGCGTCGACCTGGTGACCGTCTTCGCCACCGACACCCCGATCCCCCTGCTGGAACGGCTGCGGCCCGAGGTCTACGTCAAGGGCGGCGACTACTCCCCCGAGATGCTGCGGGAGACCGCGGTGGTGCGCGGCTACGGCGGCGAGGTCGTCATGGTCGACTACGTCCCGGAGCACTCCACGACGGCCGTGGTCCGACGGATCCGTGAGGCAGCCGCGGCGACCGAGGCAGCCGCGGCGACCGAGACGATCGCGCGCGAGGCGACGGCCGCCGACGGGTCGGACGGCGCCGCCTGACCGGTCGGGCGACGTCACACCACGGTAGGGGGTGGTCGAGACCCGCGGGGGATGGCAGCAGGCGCGCGGTTCCGTAACGTCGGGACCGTCGACGAGGTCCGTCGGCGGAGGGAGCCACCGTGTTCGACCAGATCACCCCGCTCGTCGTCGAGCTGGCGACCAGCCCGCTCGTCTTCGTCGTCCTGTTCGTGCTCTGCCTGGTGGACGGCTTCTTCCCGCCGGTGCCGAGCGAGACGGCCCTCGTCGCGGTCGCCGCCGTCGCCGCGACCTCCGGACAGCCGCTCCTCGCGGGGGTGCTCGTGGCCGCCGCGCTCGGCGCGGTCGCCGGGGACTCCGTCGCGTACTGGATCGGCCGTCGGATCGGACTGGACCGGCTCGCGCGATCCCGCCGCCCACGGATCGCCTCGGCGTTCGCCTTCGCCGAGCGGCAGATGCGACGGCGGTCCGCGAGCCTCGTCCTCGTCGGCCGGTACATCCCCGTGGGACGGGTCGCGGTGAACATGACCGCTGGCGCCACCCGGCTGCCGTACCGCCGTTTCCTCGCGATCAGCTCGATCGCCGGACTGGCGTGGTCGGCCACCTCGATCGGGATCGCCCTCGCGACGTCGAGCGTGCTGCACGAACCCGTCGTCGCCGCGCTCGTCTCGATGGTGGTCGCCGCCGGGCTCGGCATCGCCGTCGACCGCGTCCTCGGTAGAGTCGGCCGGAAGCGGGACGCCCGCGCCGCGGCCCGTGCGGCCGAGATGGACACGGCACCACCCGCCCCGCAGCTCGCCCACGCCGGAGGGACCGCTCGACCGTGACCGCCCACGTCCCACCCGTGACGCCCCGCCGACGCCGGCCGTGGTCGACGCGTCGGGAGTGGGCGACCTGGCCCGTGGTCGTCGCTCGGATCGTGCTCGTCGTGGTCGCCGCGACCCTGTTCGCGGTCGCGGCCCCCGTGACGGTGGCGGTGTACGACGTGCCCGTCCCCCTCGCACTGCTCGTCACCGCGGTCCTCTCGGTCTCGCTCGGGCTCGCCCCGGTCCTGCCGCGGACCTCCTCGGTGGCGCACCTCGCGGCGGTGGCGGCGCTCGGCCTCCTCACCGCCGGGTCGCCCGCCGGTCCGTGGCCGCTCCCGGTCACCGCGATCATCGGCGTCGGCGCGCTCCTGGTCGTGCTCGGCGTCCGGACCGACTGGCGGCTCACCGCAGCCGTCTGGACCGCGGCCACGGTGCTGACTCTCGCCCTCGTCGCGGTGGCACCCGGACGCTGGGAGCCGGCCGACGTCTGGGCCGCCACCTTCGTCGTCTCCGCGGGCAGCTCCCTGCTCCTCGCCGGCACGGCCGTGGCCGTCGGGCAGCGTCGGGCGGTCCGGGTCGAGCTCGCCGAGGCCCGTCGGGACGTCGAGCTCGAGCAGGCCCGACGCCGCTCGGTCGAGGAACGCTCCCGGATCGCCCGCGAGCTCCACGACGTCGTCGCGCACAGCATGTCGGTCGTGCACATGCAGGCCGAGTCGGCACCCTTCCGCGTGGCGGACCTGCCACCGGCCGCACGCGCCGAGTTCGCCGCGATCGCCGAGACCTCGCGGACCGCCCTGCGGGAGATGCGCCAGTTGCTCGGCACGCTCCGCGCCGACACCGCCGCCGAACGGGCTCCGCAACCCGGGCTCGACGACCTGCCCGCACTCGTCCGTGCCACGCAGGCCGCCGGGATCCCGGTCGCGCTCCAGCTCGACGAGGGGGCCTCCGGGGGCACGATCGACCCGCTGGCCCGACTCGCTGCCTACCGGGTCGTGCAGGAGGCCCTCGGGAACGTCGCGCGCCACGCCCCGGGTGCCGAGACCGCCGTGACCGTCGCGCGGCACGACGCGGTGCTCGCGGTCGAGGTCGTGAACGCGGCACCACCGCGGGACACCGTCGCGATCGTCCCGCCCGACGACGGCGGGTTCGGGCTCACCGGCATGCGGGAGCGCGTCGCGGCGCTCGGCGGGACGATCGACCACGGACCGCTGCCGTCCGGCGGCTTCCGCGTCCGGGTCACCCTGCCCTGCCACCCCGGCACCACCACCCTGCGTCCGCAGGCCGACCGAGGAGCCCGATGACGCGTGTGATGGTGGTCGACGACCAGCAGATGTTCCGCATGGGACTCGTGGCGATCCTCCAGGCCCAGGACGGCATCGAGGTCGTCGGCGAGGCCGCCGACGGCGCCGCAGCGGTCGTCGAGGCGCTGCGGCTCCGGCCGGACGTCGTCCTGATGGACGTGCGGATGCCCGCGCTCGACGGCATCGAGGCGACCCGCCGGATCACGGCCGCACCCGCGACCGAACCGGTCCGGGTCGTCATGCTGACGACCTTCGACATCGACGACTACGTGTTCGACGCCCTCCGCGCCGGTGCGAGCGGCTTCCTGCTCAAGGACGCCAGTGCCGACGAGCTCGTGCAGGCGGTCCGGACGGTGGCGGCCGGCGACTCGTTGCTCGCTCCGCGCGTGACCCGGCACCTCGTCGAGGCGTTCGTCGCGGGCCCGCTGCCGGTCGCGCCCCGGACCGAGGTGCTCGAGGTGCTCACGGAACGGGAGCGCGACGTGTTCCTGCTGCTCGCACGGGGCCGGTCGAACGGGGAGATCGCCGCGGAGCTCTTCATCGCCGAGCAGACCGTGAAGACGCACGTCGGACGGATCCTCGCGAAGCTGCAGCTGCGGGACCGCGTGCACGCGGTGGTGCTGGCGTACGAGACGGGCCTGGTGACGCCCGGCGGCTGACGCAGGGGCACGGCGCGCCCCGCCGGTCCGGCAGGGCGCGCCGTGGACGTCGTCCGTATCGGGTGCTAGCGGACCCGGACCTGCTTCGACGCCTGCTTGCCGGACTGCACGCCCGTGAAGGTGATCGTCGACTTGCCGGGCGTCGCCTTCCACTCCACCGTGGCGGTGCCGTCGATGACGTCGACCGTGCCGAGGTCGGTCGACCCGACCGCGACCCGCACCTGGCGGTCGCCGGCGAACCGCGAGCCCGTGAGCATCACGCGCTGGCCCGGACGCGGTGCCCCGACCGACAGGTCGACGCGGGCGCCGCGGGACAGCGCCGCGAGGTCCTCGTGCAGGTTCAGGCCGTCGCGGATCGTGAAGAACGTGTCCGTCTGGTCCGAGAGCCCGACGACGTTCGCGGCGCCGGGGCCGTACGCCGCGATGCGGACCTGCGTGCCGGTGTGCTGCTGCGAGCTGCCGGCGGCCGAGGTGCCGTACGAGACCTTCATCGTGGTGCCGTCGGCCGTGCGGAGCGCCGTGGAGAGCGAGGTCGGCGGCGTGTTGTCGACGATCTGGCTCGAGTGGGCGTGGTCCGCCGTGGCGATCACGAGCGTGTTGCCGTCCTTCTTGGCGAACGCGAGCGCCGCCTGCACGGCCTCGTCGAAGTCGATCGTCTCGCCGATCTGGCCGCACGCGTCGGCGGCGTGGTCCTGCTTGTCGATGCTCGCGCCCTCGACCTGCAGGAAGAAGCCCTTGCCGGACTTCGCGCGGTCACGGTTCAGCAGGTCGATCGACTTGTTCGTGAGCGACTGCAGCGAGAGCCCGGTCGACAGGCGTGCCGGGTTCGGCGTGCACTGCACGGGTGCCTGGTCGGCCCCGCCGACGGTCGCCGTGGTGGGGGCGTACCGGGTCGGGAAGTTCCCGGGGGTGAAGAGCCCGAGGAGCGGCTTCGACTGGTCGGCGCGACGGACGGCGGCGAGGCCGTCGGCGTCGGAGACCACCTGGTAGCCGCGCTGCTCGGCCTGGTCGAACAGGGTCGAACCCTGCCACTGCCCGGCCTTCGCGGTCTGCTGGAAGCTCGCCGAACCGCCGCCGAGGGTGAGGTCCGGTCGGGTGTTCAGCAGCTGCTCGCTGATCGACCCGAGGCCGCCGTTCTGCAGCGCGTCCGTGCCGCACGACGCGGTGTCGGGGCCGTAGCAGGAGCGGGCGCCGACGTGGGCGACCTGGACCGCCGGGGTGGCGTCCTGGATCTCGGCGGTGGACACGTCGCCGGTGCGCAGCCCGTTGGCCTTGGCGAGCTCGAGGAGCGTCTGCTGCTGCTTCCCGTCGACGTCGACCGAGATCGCGCCGTCGTACGTCTTCGTGCCCGTCGCCCACGCGCTGCCCGACGCCGCGGAGTCGGTCACGTAGTCGGGCTTGCCCTTGTCCGCGCCGTCCTTGACCACGGAGTACGTCGTGTACGACCCGGTGAGCGGCAGGGCGTCGAGGCCCGGCAGCCGGCCGGCCGCGCCGTACTGGTAGTTCCGGGCGATGGTGATCTCGGAGTCGCCCATGCCGTCGCCGATGAGCAGGATGACGTTCTTCGCGCCGGCGCGCTCGATCTCCTGCTGGACCGAGCGCGTCTGGTCGCCCTGGTGGCGCTGGGCGCCGCCGTGCTGGTCGAGCGCGAGCTGCCCGACCGCCTCGGCCGCGCCCGGCAGTGCCACGGCGCCGGCGATGAGCGCGGCGGAGAGTGCGAGCGCCGTCCGGCGGCGTCGCTCGGGAGTGTGCTGCATCGGTTGTTCCCCTCGTCTGTGCCCCCGAACGGGTGCCATCCGAGGATGGCTGTGCGTGGGTACAGGCGGGTGAACTGGCCCGGTCTGGTGGATGAACAGACGCGGTGACAGCGAGACGGGAGGTGCGGTGCCAGCTGGCACCGCGCCTCCCGTCAGTCGCGCCTACGCGGCGAGGTGCGCCTGCAGGAACCAGCGGTCCTTGGTCAGCCCGCGCTCGATCTCGATGACGACGTCCTGGCTGTTGAGGTCGACCTCGTCGAGGCCCTCGACCGCACGGCGGACCTGCAGCAGCGCGGCGTCGATCTCGGCGATCACCTCGGTGATGGTCACGTCGGAGTTCTGGAAGCCCTCGGAGAGCGGCGGGATCGTGGTGTTCGCGGCGACGGTGGCGATGCGCGAGTCGACGGGCAGGCCGAGTGCGACGATGCGCTCCGCGGCGAGGTCGGCCCACTCCTGCGCGTGTTCGACGATCGTGTCGAGCAGCTCGTGCACGCCGACGAAGTTGCGGCCACGGACGTGCCAGTGCGCCTGCTTGCCGTTGACGACGAGCGCCTCGAGGTCGATGACGACCGGGGCGAGGAACTGCGCCACACCGGCGGCGAGCTCCGGCGTGGTCGAGAACGGCGACGTGGTGCTGGTGCTGGTGGTGTCGGTCATGTCGTTTCCTCCTGCCTCGTGGTCCCACCCGAGTGGGGTGGGTCCGATGGTGACAACAGTGCCCGCTCCGCTCGTGCGCCACAAGGAAGCGAAGGCTGGCCTCGCCCCGTCAGCCGACGAGGGTGTCGAAGCCGGCCTCGTCCAGCTCGATCTGCACGACGGAGCGCGCCCGCTCGACCCAGGGGCTGTCGGCACAGCCGATCCAGACGGTCGTGCGCGGTTCGCAGTCGGCGACGCACCACTCGGCGGCCCACCCCGTGACCGCGCTCGCGAGGGCCTCGCCGTGGTCGGCGAAGACGAGGGACGCCACCGCCGAGGGGCGGGCGCTCCGGACCAGCCAGGTCACGGTGACGCGCGGGGGCGCCGGGAGGGTGTGCACCTGTTCCGGCAGGGCCGTCTCGACGAAGACCTGGCCGTACGCGTTGGCGGGCAGGTCCTCGAGCATGCGGGTGATCTCGGGCAGGTCGTCGACGCCACCGGCGAGGAGGATGCGTTCGCTGGGCTGTCGCCGGGTCCGTGCCATACGGCAACGGTAAGGGAAGCCTTACCTCATCACAAGGGCACCGACACGGTTCCGGCGAGACGCTCAGCCGGCACACCGAGTTCGTGGGCGAGGAACGTCCACATCCACGACAGCGCGACGGTGTTCGTCAGCCCGGGGACACCCTGCGCGATCTGCGTCGCCACCCCGTCGCTGTACGCGGCGAGCTTGAGCGCGACGACCTCGGCCGTCCCCTCCGGTGTGAACACCCGGGCGTCCGTGCCCCGGCGGACGACCCGCACGAGGCACGCCTCCCAGACGCGGATGCGTTCGGCGTACTCCGCGGCGACCTCGGGACGACGGACGACCGCGGTCCAGTAGTCCGACCAGATCCGCCAGTGCTGCCGGACCTGCTCGGTGTCGCCGAAGAGCGGCTCGACGAGCATGCGGATGCCGGCGACCGGGTCGGGTTCGGCGTCGACGGCGGCGACGATCGCCCCGTAGAAGCGCTCGGTCTCGAGCACGACGACCTCGTTGAGGATCTCCGCGACGCTGCCGAAGTGGTAGGTGACGGTCCCGACCGAGACGTCCGCCTCGGCGGCGATGTCGCGCAGGCCGGTGGCGCCGACACCGTTCCGGACGATCACGGCCCGCGCGGCCTCGACGATCATCGCGCGGCGGACCTCCGGGCGCTGTCGGACCCGGGCCGGTCCTGCGCCGCTCACGCCGAGGTCCTCGGGACGTCGTCGACGAAGGTCCGGTCGGCGACGGGGACCTCGGGGACGTCGGGGCCTCCGTCGCGTGCCCAGGCGCGCACGGTGTTCCGCACGTGGAAGGCGTCGGCGTCCGCGGTGACCTCGGACGCGGTCTCGATCCGTGCGGCCCACCCGGGCTGCTCCAACCCGATCGACCAACGGGACGTCGCGCTGGCGCTCGTCGGGTCGTCGGACCGGATCCGGTAGGTCTCGCGGGCGTCCTCGCTGAAGACGAGGCCGTCCGGGTACACGCGTCCGCCGCCGTACCCGGGGTCGACGTCGAGGGTCCACTCCCCCGTCTCGACGTCGTGCGTGACCGTGCGCTGCGGGAGCGCCTCGGTCGGCGCGACCCGTTCGATCGCGAGCGGTGTCGACCGCTCGGGCTGCTCGAACCGGACGCCGTCGTCGGCGCCACGCGTCCAGACGGGCAGCTCCAGGGTCGACGCCGCGGGGTCGAGCGTCACGGTCGGCGCGTCCGGGTGCGGCCAGACCCACGGCCAGTACGCCGTCGACACGGCGATCCGGAGCCGGTGCCCGGCGGCGAACCGGTGTCCGGTCGACACGAGGCGGACCGGCAGCGACGCGGGCACCCCGGGCTCGAGCGGGTCGTTCCGGTCCGCCCCGTCGCGCTTCGCGGCGTTCAGGACACCACGCGTGACGAGGGTCGACGAGCCGTCCGGGGCGACGTCGCACAGCCGGACCGTCAGCGTCGCCCGTGGTCGGTCGCTCGTGACCGCGAGGTGGACGAGGACGTTGCCGAGCACGTCGAGCGGTTCGTCGAGCGGCAGGTCGAAGCAGACCGAGCGGCCGTCCTCGGCGCGCTGGTCCGGCGGCAGGTCGGTGGCGTTCCCGAACGGGAAGAACCGGCCCGCGTCGGCGCCGGTGTGCTGCGGCGACCGCACGACGACCGGGCCGTCTGCTCCGCCGCGGAGCGCGGTCAACCCCACCCTGCGTGCCACGGTCGCGGTCGACGGCCACGCCTCGGCGCCGACCCACCGGCCGCGGCGCGACTCGTAGTACGTCGCGGGCGGCTCGCCCTCGTTGATCCAGGCACGGAGCGCTGGATCCGCTTCGACGCCGGTGTCGATCCCCCGCAGCCAGCGGTCCCACCACCGCAGGGTCTCCTGCAGGAAGCCGATCGACGGCCCGGGCGCGAGCCCCCGATCGGGGTACTGGTGCGACCACGGACCGACGATGCCCTTGACCGGGGCGTCCACGTTCGCCACGAGCCGGAGCACGGCGTCGCGGTACGGGTCCGCCCAACCGCCGACCGCGAGGACCGCGGCGCCGATGCCGTCGTAGTCCTCCGCAGCGCTGCCGTGCCGCCAGTAGTCGTCGCGCTCCTGGTGCGACAGCCACACCGGGGTCATCGGCCGGTTCCGATCGAGACGGTCACGCCACTGGTCGACCCAGCCGGAACCGACGACCTCGGGCCGCGGCGGGCGCGAGTTGAAGGCGAACATCGTCGCGCCCCACGCCGCCATGTCGATCCCGAGCACCGCACCGCCGACGTAGTGCACGTCGTTGTCGTACCGGTCGTCGGTGGAGCACACCGTCACGATCGCCTTGAGGGCCTCGGGGGCACGGGCGGCGAGCTGCAGCGCGTTGAACCCGCCCCACGAGATGCCGAACATGCCGACGGCACCCGTCGACCACTCCTGCTCGGCGAGCCAAGCGATCACGGCCTCGCCGTCGCGGAGCTCCTGTTCGCTGTACTCGTCGTCGAAGAACCCGTCCGACGAGCCGGTCCCGCGGATGTCCACCCGCACCGAGGCGTACCCGTGCTGGGCGTACCAGGGGTGCCGTTCCGAGTCGCGGGGCGCCGTCCAGTCGTCGAGCCGGTACGGCAGGTACTCGAGCAGCACCGGCACCGGACCGTCGGGCGACGACGGTGACCAGATCCGGGTGTGCAGCCGGACGCCGTCGGGCATCGGGATCCACTCGTCGCGGACGGTCACGCCTTCGGGCAGCACGGGGTCCACCCCGAGTGCGGTGGAGCCGGTCATGCGTCCTCCCAGTTCCGGGTCAGGTGTCCGTCGCCGCGGTCTGTCCAGCCCTCGGCGTGCCGCCAGCGTGGGACGCCGTCGCCGACGTCCGGCAGCACGGTGCTGCCGGGTTCCAGCGTCGCCGCGAGGAGCGTCGCCGTGTACGGGTGGTTCGGGCCGCCGAAGACGGCCTCGGTCGGGCCGATCTCGACGATGCGACCGCCGGTCATCACGGCGACGCGGTCGGCGACGCCGCGCACGACGGCGAGGTCGTGGCTGATGAACAGGCAGCTGAGCCCGCGCGAACGCTGCAGCTCGGCGAGGAGCGCGAGGATCCCGGCCTGCACCTGCACGTCGAGTGCCGTCGTGATCTCGTCGGCGATGACGAGGCGCGGCTCGGCGGCCAGCGCCCGGGCGATGCCGACGCGCTGGCGCTGCCCGCCGGACAGTTGCGCGGGCAGGCGGTCGGCGAACGCCGGCCCCAGCCCGACCTGCGTGAGCAGTTCGCCGACCCGCTCCGCCGACGAGGAGCCGGTGAAGAGCTTGAGCGGGCGGGCGATCGCCGCGCCGACGGTCCGCCGGGGGTTGAGCGACGTGTCCGCGTTCTGGAAGACGAGCTGCACGGCACGGCGGAGCTCCGGGGAGCGTCCGGCGACGGGCTCGCGGAGGTCGCCCGACACGGTGCCGTCGTCGAACGCGAACGTGCCGGACTCGGCGGGCACCAGGCCCGCGAGGGCCGTCGCGAGCGTCGACTTGCCGCTCCCGGACTCGCCGACGACGGCGAGCGTCTCGCGCGGCGCGATCGTGAAGGACACCCCGTCGACGGCGGCGGGCAGGCCGCTCGCGTAGCGGACGACCAGGTCCTCGGCGGTCACCACGGGGCGGACGAGCGGTTCGGGAGGAACGGTGCGGCCGGCCCTGGAGGCGACCGTCGACGAGACGGTCGCCGTCTCGGGCGCCTGGTCCGTCCCTCCCGGCCGTCGCCCGTCCGGCACCGCGGCCAGCAGGGCGCGCGTGTACTCGTGCTGCGGCGCGGCGAAGAGGGCCGCCGTGGCGGCGTGCTCGACGACCTCGCCGTCGCGCATCACCGCGATCTCGTCCGCCATCGCCGACACGACGCCGAGGTCGTGGCTGACGAGCAGGACGGCCATGCCGAGCTCGCGCCCGAGGTCGGCGACGAGGTCGAGGACGGCCGCCTGGGTGACGACGTCGAGCGCCGTGGTGGGTTCGTCGAGGACGAGCACCCGGGGCCGCGCGGCGACCGCCATCGCGATCGCGACACGCTGCTGCTGGCCGCCGGAGAGCTGGTGCGGGTACCGGCGGACGATCGTCTCCGGCGACGGCAGTCGGACGAGCCGGACGAGCTCGAGCACGCGCTCGGGGCCGTCGGGCTCGCCGTGGGCGCGCAGGGCCTCGCGGATCTGCTCGCCGACGCGCATCGACGGGGTGAGGGCCTGACCGGCGTTCTGCGCGACCACCGAGGCGGTACCGCCCCGGAGCGACCGTCGACCGGCCGGCGACAGGGCGAACACGTCGTCGCCGGCGACCCGCACGGAGCCGCGCTCGATCCGCGACCCGGCGCGGAGGTGCGCGAGGAGGGTGCGGGCCACGGTGGACTTGCCGCTGCCGGACTCCCCGACGAGGCCGAGGGTCCGACCGGCCGCGATCGTGAAGGACACACCACGGACGACCGGGACGAGTCGTCGGCCGGCGGCGTACGAGACGGCGAGGTCGGTGACCCGGACGATCGGGTCCGTGCCCGCTCCGGTCGCCCGGGCGGCGACGTCCGGGGCGGTGGTCTGGTCGGTGTGCGTCATGCGCTGACCCCCTGCGTGGCACGGTCGACACCGAGGGACTTCGCCAGTCCGTCGGCAGCGAGGTTGAGCCCGATCACGAGGGTCGCGAGCGCGACGATCGGGGCGAGCGTGCCGAGCGGCACGACCGTCAGGGCGGTGCGGTTCTCCTGCACCATGAGCCCCCAGTCCGGCGTCGGCGGGTTCGCACCGAAGCCGAGGAAGGACAGCGAGGCGACGAGCAGGACGATCCAGGAGGCGCGCATCGCGTACTCGACGAGGACAACGTCGAGCACGTTCGGCAGGATCTCGCGGAACACGATGGACAGGGCGCGCTCCCCGCGGGCGCGGGCGGCGGTGACGTAGTCCTGCGTGATCACGGTCCGTGCCGCGCCGCGGACGACACGGGTGACGGCCGGCGCGTAGACCACGGTCACGGCGAGGACGATGACCCAGAGGCCGGCGTCGAAGACCGTGACGACGACGAGGAGCGCGAGGATCGACGGCACGCTGAGGAGCGCGTCGACGACCCGCATCACGACCTCGTCGAACCAGTTGTCGGCGTACGCGGTGACGCACCCGAGGACGGTGCCGATCGCCACGGCGATGGTCGTCGCGAGGAAGGTGACGAGCAGCGCGTACCGACCGCCGTTGAGGGTCCGCGAGAGGATGTCGCGGCCGTACTGGTCGGTGCCGAGCCAGTTCGTCCAGGTCGGACCGGCGAGCACGTCGGCGGAGTTCGTCGCGACCGGGTCGTGCCCGGCGATGAGCGGTGCGAGGACCGCGAGCACGAGGTGCAGCGCGATGAGGCCCAGGCCGATGCTCAGCGCGGTCGAGCCGCGCAGGGGGGCGACGGCGGCGCCGATGACGGTCCGGGTGCGCGGGGCGATGGCGGTCATGCTGCTGCCTTCCGGGCGGAGCGCGTGCCGCGCGACCCGGCGCGGGTCCGGGTGCGCGTCCGACGCTGTCGGGTGCGGAGCTTCGGGTCGAGCGCGAGCGCCGTGAGGTCGGCCGCCAGGTTGCACACGACGTAGACGACGGCGCTGAGGAGTGCGATCGCCTCGATCGTCGGCAGGTCGCGGTTGAAGACGGACTCGAGCATGAGCTTGCCCATGCCGGGGTAGTTGAAGACGTTCTCGACGACGACCACCCCGCCGAGGAGCCAGGCGACGTTGAGCGCCACGACGTTGAGCGTGGGCAGCAGCGCGCTCGGGACCGCGTGCTTCCAGACCACCCGCCGCATGGTGAGGCCCTTCAGCTCGGCGGTCGTGACGAACTCGGACGCCATCACGTCGATCGTCGAGGACCGTGCGGTCCGGACGATGTAGGCCGCCATCGCCAGGGTGAGCACGATGATCGGCAGCCAGATGGTCGGCAGCAGCTCGGCCACCGTGGCGTCGCTCCCCCGCAGCACGACCGCGGGGAACAGCGGCAGCCCGATCGCGAACAGCAGCACGAGCACGGTGGCGACCATGAACTCCGGCACGCTCATCACGACGAGGCTGACGATCGAGATGACCCGGTCGGACGCGCGGCCGCGGCGGACCCCCGCGACGACCCCGAGCGTGAGCGACAGGGTGACGCCGACGAGCATCGCGGGGACGGCGATGAGCATGCTGTTCCGGAACGCGGTGAAGAGGGTCGGCGCGACGGGTTCCCCGCTCACGAGCGAGGTGCCGAAGTCGCCGTGCACCGCGCCGCCGAGCCACTCGAGGTACCGGAGCCAGACGTTCTGGTCGAGCCCGAGCGACTCCCGGAGCTGCTTGACCGCGTCCGGTGTGGCGTTCTGGCCGAGCAGCTGCTGCGCGACGTCGCCGGGCAACGCCTGCACGGCGAGGAACACGAACAGCGACGCGAGCACGACCGTCAGGACGGCGATGCCGAGGCGGCGGAGGACGGGGACGAGGACGTCCGACGGCGCGGTGCGCCGGGGTGTGGGGGTCATCGGCGCAGTCCGATCCGGAGGTAGTCGAACTCGAAGCCGTACTCCGAGTAGTTCACGACGTCGCGGGACAGCCCGACCAGGCGGTCGCCGAACATCGGGGTCATGTCCGCACCGTCCTCGACCACGAGCCGCTGGGCGTCCTGGTAGAGGGTCAGGCGTTTCGCGTCGTCCATCTCGGCACGGGCGTCGTCGAGCAGCCCGTCGAACCGCTCGTTCGACCATGCGCTCTCGTTGTACGACGAGCCGGACCGGAAGATCTGGTTGAGGAGCTGGTCGATCGGACGGCCCGTGAACCAGTAGCTCACCATGAGCGGCTTCTGCATCCAGATCTGCGTGTAGTACGAGTCCGAGCTGGCGTTCTGCACGGTCAGGCGGATGCCCGCGTCCGCGACGGCGTCGCGGTAGGCGACCGCCATCGGGGTGAACACCGACTCGTAGCTCGACGTGTAGATCGACGTACGGAGGTCCGACCGGCCGGCGGCCTTGAGCAGCGCCTTCGCCTTGTCCGGGTCGTACTCGCGGTGGTCGTCCACGAACGCGGCGAGCTGCGGCGGCACCGGGTTGTCCCAGCCGGGCGAGCCGGTGCCCTGCAGGGCGGTGTCCACGATCGTGCGGGGGTCGTACGCGAGCTTCATCGCCTGCCGGACCCGCGGGTCGCGGAACTCCTCGGAGGTGGCGAGCATCGGGATCGTGTACCACTGCGCGTTCTTCGAGCGGGCGATGGTCGCGCGGTCGGAGGCGGCGACGACCCGAGCCGTCGCGAAGTCGAGGTTCGTCTGCGAGATGAGGTCGATCTGCCCGGCGAGCAGCGCGTTCACCCGGGCGGTGGTGTCCTGGATCGAGAAGAAGTCGATCCCGTCGAGCGCGGGGCGACCGGCGAAGTGGTCGTCGAAGGCCTCGACGCTGCCGGCGCCCGCCGGGGTGAAGGACGACAGCCGGAACGGCCCCGTCCCGATGCCGGTCCGGCCGATGTCCGTGATCGCGTTCGCCGGCACGATGTAGCACTGGTAGGCGGTGAGGAGCGACGGGAACTCGGCGTTCGGCTTCGTGAGCGCGAACCGCAGCGTGTAGGGGTCCACGGCGGTCATGGAGCGCGCGTCCATCACCTCGCCGAGCACCCCGGCCTGCGGGCTGCCGGTCTTCTCGTCGAGGATGTGCCGGATGCTCGCGATCGCGTCGTCCGCGGTGCAGCGCGACCCGTCGTGGAAGCGCACGCCCCGGCGGAGGCGGAAGGTCCACTCGGTGCCGTCCTGGTTCGCCGACCACTCCTCGGCGAGGTCGGGCACGGTCCGGCCCTGCTGGTCGAGCTTGACGAGCCGGTTGTAGAGCGCGCCGAGGTACTCGTACGCCGACAGGGAGCTCGCCGAGTCGAGGGTCTCGGCGGCCGACGCGGCGGGTCGGGCGATCCGGAGCCGACCGCCGCGCCGGGCGGTCCCGGTGGCGGCGGCCTCGGGCAGGTCGGTGGTGCCGGCCGAGGCGCCGGAGCTGCACCCGGTGAGCGTCAGCAGGCCGAGGCCGGCGAGTCCGGCGGCGCCGGTGAGGACCGCGCGACGGCTCGGGCCGCGGGCGTTCCGGGGTTCGTGGACGATGGGTGGCATTCGGGGTGACCCCTCCTGGTAATCGTTCCGGTGAACGATAGAGGGCGGATCGCCTGCGGCCAAGCCCGTCATCGGGACCGCACGGCACGCCGGACAGCCCCGGATCCGCGGGCTGCGGGCGATCGAGCGGTCCCGTGCGGCCCCGCCACGGGCGCGGGAACGTTTACCAAGCCGTTACACGAGGGCCGGTCGGAGGCGGGATGATCGACGACAGCGGCGACCACGCGGTCACCGGACGCGCGAGCGAGGAGCATCGATGGCGACCTTCACCCGAGGCTTCGGCGGTCGCCGTGACGACCGCGACGACCCGCGCATCCCGCCCGGCCAGACGCTCGTGCGCGACTGGCCCGTGCTGTCCGCCGGCGCCACCCCCGACATCGCGCCCACCGACTGGGCGTTCTCGATCCGGACCGAGTCCGGGCTGCACACCTGGACGTGGGACGAGGTGCACGCGCTCGGGGTCGAGGACGTCACCGTCGACATCCACTGCGTGACGCACTGGACGAAGCTCGACATGCCGTGGCGGGGCGTCCCGCTCGACCGGCTGTTCGAGGACGTCGAGACATCGCTCGACTTCTGCATGGTGCACAGCTTCGGCGGCTACACGACGAACGTCCCGCTCGACGAGCTGCTCGACGGCCAGGCGTGGATCGCGTTCGAGGCCGACGGCGAGCCCCTCACCCCCGAGCACGGCGGGCCGGCCCGCCTGCTGGTCCCCCACCTCTACTTCTGGAAGAGCGCGAAGTGGGTGCGCGGCATCGTCATGCAGTCCGAGGACGAGCCCGGGTTCTGGGAGAACGCGGGCTACAACCTGCACGGCGACCCGTGGAAGGAGGAGCGGTACTGGTGAGCGCCGTCGAGGGCCTGGAGGCACGGCTCGCCCCGCCGACGTCGGCACCGGCACGCAGGCGGCCGGCCTGGCACGCCGCGACGGTCGCCGCCGTCTCCCCCGAGACGCCGAACGCCCGACGGATCGTCCTCGACGTCCCCACCTGGCCGGGCAACGACCCGGGACAGCACCTCGACCTGCGCCTGACGGCCGAGGACGGCTACCAGGCGTCACGCTCCTACTCGATCGCCTCGTCGGGCACGGCGACCTCGGTCGTGCTCGCGGTCGACCGGGTCGAGGACGGCGAGGTCTCCCCCTTCCTCGTGGACGCCGTCGAGGTCGGGGACGCCCTCGAGGTGCACGGTCCGCTCGGCGGCTGGTTCGTCTGGCGCCCGGGCGTGTCGGACCGCCCGGTGCAGCTCGTCGCCGGCGGATCCGGGGTCGTCCCGCTCGCCGCGATCGCCACCGCGCACGCCGAGGCCGAGGACCCGGCACCGTTCCGGCTCCTCTACGCCGTGCGCACCCCGGACGACGTGTTCTTCCGCACCGAGCTCGACCGTGCCCAGGCCGCAGGGGTCGACACCACCGTCGTGTACAGCCGCCGGGCCCCGGACGGTGCGACGACCCCCGCCGGACGGCTCACCCGGGACGCCCTCGCCGCCGCGGTGTTCCCGCCGGACGCCGGCGCCCTCGTCTACGTCTGCGGGTCGACGCCCTTCGTCGAGCAGGTGCTCACCTGGCTCGGCGAGCTCGGTCACGACACGACCGACGTCCGCGCCGAACGGTTCGGAGGGAGCGCATGACGATGCTCGACGGCAACGCGTTGGCCGGGGCGCTCGCCGGGTTCCTCGGACCGGACCCGACCGTGGCCACGCTCCGGTGCTCCGGGTGCCGGACGGTCGGGGCACTCGCGGTCACGCGGGTGCACGCCAGTCCGATGGGCGTCGTCGCGCGGTGCCCGCACTGCGACGACGTGCTCGTCACGGTCGTCGACGTCCCGGGAGGGCCCTGGATCGGCATCCCGGGCGCGCGCGTCACCCCCGGCGACGACTGAGGGCGTTCGGCGAACGGAGCGCGAGCGCCACGCCGTGTCGGCGCGCGGACGTGCGGGATCCGTGCGGGAAACCGCATGCTGGCGGAAGTCGACCCATCCGGACGACGCCCCGTTCCGGATCACTCGATGGGCGCCGACCGGATCACCCATCCGCAGGCGCTCGAGTGGGCACGGTGGCCCGCGCGTCCGAGGGGCGCGGGCACCCGAAGCCTGCGCCCCCGGACCGGGAACGGCTGCCGTCCCCATGACGAAGGCCCCGGTCGGGTGACCGGGGCCTTCGTGTACCGAGCGGATGACGAGATTCGAACTCGCGACCCTCACCTTGGCAAGGTGATGCGCTACCACTGCGCCACATCCGCGTACACGAGAACTCTACCAGGCCGAGGGAGTTCGATCGCACCATGAGCTACGTGCACGACAACCCCGGCGGTACCGAGGCCCACGGTGTGGACCTCGTCGACGGCGACCGGCCCGCGGTGCGCATCCTCGTGCACGGCGACCTGCCGACGACGATCGAGCACGAGGGCCGCACCTGGCTGTCCTCCGGCGAGAGCCACGACGACGGCGACGACCAGGCGCCCCCCATCGCGATCTACCGGCCGGTCGGCTGAGCCGACCCGCGCCTCCTGGACCGTCGGTGCCCGACCGCGTGACGTGACACGCGCTGCGGAACGCATCCGGTTCGTCCCGGCGGCGCCCGGCGTGCACTAGCGTCGGGGGTGTGGGCAACGGATCAGCGCCCGGTGTGGACCGTGCGACCGACCGCCGCCCGGACACCCGACAGAGAGCGGTGCCCGCCCATGGACGACTACGCGGCCGCGGCGTCCGCCATGCAGGCGGCGCCGGACGGCTCGGACCTGTGTCCGCCCTTCCTCGCCACACTGCCCGTGACCACCGTCGGGATCTCGACGCTCGGGGACCCGTTCGGCACCGCCACGGTGTTCGCCAGCGACGCCCTCGCCGAACGCGTCGACGAGATCCAGTTCGACCTCGGCGAAGGCCCGTGCTGGGAGGCGTTGGACACCCGTCGGCCGGTCCTCGAACCCGATCTGCGGGTGACGCCCGTCGAACGGTGGCCCCTCGCGCTCGACGGGCTGCTGAGCGCCGGGGTCGGCGCCATCTTCTCCTTCCCGATGCGCATCGGGACGATCCCGGTGGGCGCGGTCGACCTGTCGATCGGCCACGACCTGACCCTGACCGCCGCCCAGGTGCGCGGCGCGGTCGAACTCACCGAGGTCGCCGCCCGCCGCGTCCTCCGCAGCGCGCTCGTCGCCGCGACCGCGGATGAGCACACCGCGACCGAGAACGGACGATACTCACGGCGAGAGGTGCACCAGGCCACGGGCATGGCCGCCGCGCAACTCGGCGTGAGCGTCGAGGATGCGCTGATGGTCCTCCGCGCGCACGCCTTCGCCACCGAACGACCGGTCCGCGACGTCGCCGCGGACGTCATCGCACGCCGACTCGACCTCGCCCGGCCGTACGGTTCCGAGACCTAGGGAGCACGCACCATGGCACCGACTCGCGAGCACCGACTCGTCGACACCTTCGTCGCCCTGACCGACACCCTCGTCGACGACTACGACGTCGTCGAGCTCCTGCAGAACCTCGTCGACAGCGTCGTCGAGATCTTCGATGCCTCCGCGGCCGGCATCCTTCTCGTGAACCAGGAGCAGCAGCTCGAGGTGCTCGCGTCCACGAGCGAACGGTCCAGCTTCCTCGGCCTGCTCCAGCTCGACTCCGGCGAGGGGCCCTGCGTGGAGTGCTTCGCCACCGGCACGACCGTCTCCGGCCGCGACCCCGCCGAGATGCAGCGTCGGTGGCCGACCTTCGCACGCGCCTCGGCCGAGTCGGGGTACGCCTCGGTGCACTCGATCCCGATGCGCCTCCGCGAGACCACGCTCGGGTCGCTGAACCTCTTCCGCGAAGCCGAGGGTGCCCTCAACCGGGACGACGCGCTCGCCGCCCAGGCGCTCACCGACGTGGCCACCATCAGCATCCTGCAGCAGCGGTCCCTCGAGCACGCGACCCTGACGCAGCAGCAGCTCCAGCGCGCGCTCGACAGCCGGGTCGTCATCGAACAGGCGAAGGGCTTCGTCGCGCACACCCACCAGGTGGAGATGGACGACGCGTTCGCGATGCTCCGCGCGTACGCCCGTTCCCACCAGCTGCTGCTCGCGGACGTCGCCCGCGCGGTCGTGGAACGGCGACTCGTCCTCCCCTGAGCGCCGGTCCCGGGCTGGTGGCGGCGGGTGCACGGTCCACCGCTCAGCCGTCGGGGACTAGCGTTCGACGAGGTGACCCCAGTCCACGGCCGCCGGAACGATCCCATCGTCCAGCGACCGGAAGCACCATGACCTCCCTCTCCAGTTCCGAGCAGTCCGACACCGATGACGTCCGCTGGGCCTCGGTGGACGCGCGGACCTGGGAGGCACGCTGCGGATCCCACGTGATCGGCACGGTCGTCTTCGGGTCGCGGTACGTCGTGCGGCTCCGACACGGCGACCTCGCGGGGTCGCACACGAGCCTCGAGAGCGCGAAGGCACAGCTCGAGGCCTGGGTCCGCTGGCAGTCCGGGCCTCCCGGCGAACTCTGACCGCCCGGGTCAGCGCGGCGCGGACGGACCGCCCCGGCGTCGCGCCGAGACTGCTCCGTGCGGCCTGGGCGTCTGCGCGTCGGCATCCCGTGTCGACGTGGCGACGACCTCGAAGCCGGCGGCGGTGAGCTCGCCGACCAGGTGGCCGACCGACCAGCGGTACGCGGTGGTGACGGCGTGGTCGAACGGCTCCACCCGCTCGCCGGCGAAGAACCCGACGAGGAGCTGCCCGCCCGGTCGCAGCACCCGCGCGAACTCCGCCAGGGGACGCCCGAGCGCATCCGGCTCGTGGTGGATCAGCGAGTACCACGCGAGGACCCCGCCGAGGCGCTCCGGCTCGTCGGGGAGCGCGTCGACGTCCGCGACCGCGAACGCGACGCCCGGGTGCGCCTGCCGGGCGTGGTCGACGAACGCCGGGGTCCGATCGATCCCGCGCACGTCGTGGCCGAGGGCGGCGAGGTGCGCACTCCAGTGCCCGGGCCCGCACCCGGCGTCGAGCACGGGGCCGTCGACGGTCGCGGCCCACGCCCGCACGAGCGCTTCGTCGGACGGGTGCACGGACGCCATCGAGCCGAGGAGCTCCGCGTACTCCGCAGCGCGACGCCCGTAGGCCGCCGTCACGTCGTCCGTCCTGTCCATCCCGGCCATCGTACGGTCGGCCGGAGCCGCCGTACCCTTGCCACGTGCGCGCGCCCCGAGCGGTCGGCTTCGACCTCGACGACACCCTCTTCGACCATCGTGGCGCCGCGCGTGCCGGTGCCGCCGCCTTCCTCGCCGGACTCGGCGTCACCGTCACCCCGTCCGTCCTCGACGCCTGGTCGGACGCCGAGGACACGCAGTTCGAGCGCTGGCGCTCCGGCGAGATCGGCTTCCAGGAGCAGCGGCGCGAACGGCTCCGGACCGTCCTGCCCCTGATCGGGATCGCGCTCCCCCGGGACGACCGTGGGCTCGACGTCGTGTTCGAGCAGTACCTCGGCGCCTACCGAGCCGCCTGGCGGGTCTTCCCGGACGTCCTGCCGCTCCTCGGGGAGCTCCGCTCCCGGGGGCACCGTCTCGGCCTCCTGACGAACGGCACCACCGCCCAGCAGTCCGAGAAGCTGCGGGTGACGGGTCTCGACACCGCCTTCGACGTGGTGTGCACCTCGGAGCGCATCGGTGTCCAGAAGCCGGACGCGCGCGCCTTCCTCGTGCTCGCCGACGAACTGGGCGTACCCGCGACGGCGTGCCTCTTCGTCGGCGACGACCCCGTGCGGGACGGCGCCGGTGCCCGGTCGGTGGGGATGCACGCGGTCCTCGTCGACCGGCGGACCGGTGATCCGAGTGGTCTCCGCGCCCGGGTGCTGACGGCACTCGGCGAGCCCTGAACGGCAGCACCGACCCGCTCCGACCCGACCGTTCCCTACGCTGGTGGGATGCGCTCCCTCACCCGGCTCGACGACTGGACGGTGGACGACGTCGCCGAGGTCTTCGCCCTCGCGGACGCCTACCGCGACGGCCGGGGACCGACGACCGACGGCTCGGCCGTGATGTTCTTCCCCGCGACGAGCCTGCGCACCCGGGTGACCTTCGAGCGGGGTGCCGCGGCGATGGGCCTCCAGCCGATCGTCTTCCCGGACACGACGCTCGACAAGCCCGAGGCCCTGGCCGACGTCGCCGGCTACCTGGCCTCGTGGGCGGACGTCCTCGTCGTCCGCCACCACGACCTCGCCGTGATCGAGGGCCTGGCCGACGCCGGCGTGCTCCCCGTGGTGAACGCCATGACCGACGAGAACCACCCGTGCGAGGTCCTGTCGGACCTGTACGCGCTCCGGAGCTCGGGCGCGGACCTCGGCACCCTGCGCTTCCTGTTCGTGGGAGCGGACGGGAACATCTCCAGGGCCTGGCAGGAGGCCGCACGCGTGCTGCGGCTCGACCTCGTGCAGTGCTGTCCGGACGGCCTCGCGACCCCCGGAGCGGTGTGGACCGACGATCTCGCGACCGCGATCCGGACGGCGGACGTCGTGCTCACGGACGGCCCCGGGCGGCATGCCGAGGCACTCGAATCCTTCCGGATCACGGCGGCCCTCCTCGACACCGCGCCGGCCGGCGTCCGCCTCGCACCGTGCCCGCCGTTCGTCCGCGGCCGCGAGGTCAGCGACGACGCGGTGGCGCACCCGGCGTTCGTCGGGCACGCCTTCAAGGCGTCCCTGCTCCCGGTGCAGCAGGCCGTCATGGCGCACTGCACCGGACTCGGGTGACCCGACCGACGGGCGTCACCCGCGCCTCCGGGCCCCGTCCACCGAGCGCGCCCGGTTGCCCGCGCGACAGCGGTCTGCGAGCGTTGGCGCATGGGCGACGACGTGACCACACTGCGCCGCGTCCCCGGGTTCCGCCCCTACTGGACCGCCGCGACCGTGTCGGCGTTCGGATCGGCCGTCAGTGCGGTCGCGATCCCGGTCCTCGTCGTGACGGTCCTCGACGCCACGCCCGTCGAGGTCGGCCTGGTGAACGCTGCCCAGTTCGTCCCCTACGCGCTCTTCGGCCTGCTCATCGGCGCGTCCGTCGACCGTGTCCCGCGGAAGCCGCTGCTCGTCTGGGCGAGCATCCTCCGCGGCGTCTGCCTCGGGACGATCCCGCTCCTCTGGTGGGCGGGGCTCCTCGACCTCTGGGTGACGGCTGCGGTGCTGTTCCTCTTCGGTGTCGCGTCCGTCGCGGGGTTCGCCGCCACCCAGTCACTGCTCCCCCGGATCGTGCCGCGCCCGCTCCTCACGGCGGCGAACGCGCGCGTGGACCAGAGCGACGCAGCGGCCCAGACGGTGGGTCCGGCGCTCGGCGGCGTACTCGTCAGCATCGTGACCGCACCGGTCGCGATCGCCCTCGACGCGATCAGCTACCTCGTCGACGCCGTCCTCGTCGCCCGGATCCGGGTCGTCGAGGAGACCGCGGTCAGGCGGCCGGGTTCGAAGCTGCGGAGTGACATCGCCGACGGCCTGCGCTGGACCTACGGCCACGCGACGCTCGCCCCGCTGGCGCTCTCCACACACCTCTGGTTCCTCGCCAACGCCGCCGCGCTCACCGTCTTCGCGACCTTCGCGCTGCGCACCCTGGCCCTGCCCGCGGCCGTGTACGGCGGCATCATCGCCGTCGGCGGCGTCGCGACGCTCCTCGGCGCCACCGCGGCGCCCTGGCTCGGGACCCGCTTCGGTGCCGGACGGACGATCATCGCCGCACGAGCCGCCTACCCGGTGGCCTGGGCCGCGGTCACCCTCGCGGCCGTGGCTGCGACGACGGGCCCGGCGACCGTCGCGGTCCTGTTCGTCGCCTTCGCGGTGCACGGCGCGGCCGCCGGGTGCGAGAACGCGAACGAGATGAGCCTCCGCCAGAGCGCCACGCCGGATGCGCTCCTCGGTCGTACGAACGGCACGGTGCGGAGTGCGAACCGGACCCTCGCGGCCGTCGGAGCGATCGGCGGCGGTGCCGTCATGACCGTCGCAGGTGACGGCGTCGCCCTGGCCGCGGTGACCGTCGTCTTCGTCGCCGCCGTCCTCGTCGCGGCGTGCTCGCCCCTGCGGACGGCCGGCGCCCGGTAGCGGATCCCGCTCCGCGGGGCCGGCGGACGGTCATCGCGTGTGGCGCGAGCGGCCGTCGGACGGGAGGCACGGTGCCAGCTGGCACCGCGCCTCCCGTCCGTCGTCGGTCCGGTCCGGCGGCCCGCCCTCGCACAATCAGCGTCTCCCGCCGATCGCCTGCCCACCTGTGCCAGGGCGCCCGGGTCCGTGTGCATCACCCGCCGTCAGGCCGGCGGCCTCCTCCGCGTGGTCGTCAGCAGGACCACGGGGACGAGGGTGAGTGCCACGATGACAGCACCGATGCGTGCCGGGCCCGCGACGCCCGTGACGTCGAGCAGTCCACCGACGATCGCGGTCCCCACCGCGGTGCCGAGGTTGAAGGCGGAGACGGTCAACGCGGATCCGAGCGGTGCTGCCGTGCCGGCCGCCTGGACAGCGGTGTGGATCAGCACGCCGTTCGCGCTGAGCCCGAACAGGCCGAGGACGGCGACGAGGACCCCGGTGAGGACGGCTTGGTCGGTGACGGCCCCGATCGCGAGGAGCAGGATCGCGCTCGCGGCGGGCGTGACGATGGTGACCAGCCCGGGACGGGCGTCGCCGAGCCGACCGCCCAGCAGTGTGCCGACGAAGGACCCGACGCCGAACGCGGTGAGGACGACCGGGACGACGGTCGTCGCGACGCCGGCGCGTTCGGTCAGCAGCGGGGCGATGTACGAGTACGCCGAGACGACGCCGCCGCTGGTGGTGACGCAGGCGAGCAGGGTGAGCCAGAGCCGTCCCGAGCGGAGTCCGGTGAACTCGCTGCGGATCGTGGTCCTCCCGCGGCTCGCGGTGTCGTTCGGCACGGACCGGGCGACGAGCACGGCGAGGACGACCGCGGCAGCAGCGATCGCCCAGAAGGTGCCTCGCCATCCGACTGTTTGTGCGAGGAACGCGCCGAGGGGCACGCCGAGCACGGTGCCGAGGGACCCTCCGGCCCCGACGACTCCCTGCGCGCGCGAGCCGAGACGCGGGCCGGCCGCTCGAGCCGCGACGACGGATGCCACCGACCAGAACGCCCCGGTGGCGAAGGCGGTCACGAACCGTGCGAGCAGCAGGACGGTGAAGTCCTCTGCCAGGGCGACGACGACGTGGCCGGCGACGAACAGCGCCAGCGCGAGCAGGAGCGCGAGTCGCTTCGGGAGCCCGATCGTCAGCAGCGTCACCAGCGGCGAACCGATGATCATGCCGATCGCGAAGACGGTGATGAGGAGTCCGGCGCGGCCGAGCGTGACGTGGAGGTCGGCAGCGACCTCGGGGAGGATGCCGGCGACGACGAACTCGGTCGTGATCATCAGGAACGTGCCGACGGCGAGCACGGGAACGACGATCGGCAGACGTTGTGCGCGGGCTGCTCTCGGGGTCGCCTCGCGGACCGTCGTTGGTTCGGTCATCGTGCGGTCCCGTCGGTCGCTTCGGGTTCGGTCATCGTGCGGTCCCGCGGGTCGTTTCGGGTTCGGTCATCGTGCGGTCCCGGGGGGCGTGTGGGGTCCCGCTCCGGGGTCGTCACGGTCACCGGCGCGACGGGACGTCACCGAGGCGTACGGCGGCGTCACGGGGTGCTGGCGCGGGCGCGTTCGGTGATCTGCTCGCTGACCGCCCAGGTCGCGAGCAAGCGCAGCGCGTCGGCGGTCGGGGTGCCGGGGACCGCGGGGTAGACGGTGAGCGTGTGACCGGGGAGGTCCTCGAGTTCCATGCCGTGGAAGGGCAGTTCGAGCAGGCCCACGGCGGGGTGCCGGAAGCTCTTGGCCCCGGAGTAGTGGCGGCGGACGTCGTGGGCGGCCCACCGGGTGCGGAACTCGTCGCTGCGGACGGAGAGCTCACCGACGAGCGCGGCGATCCCGGGGTCGTGGGGGAAGCGTCCGGCGTCACGGCGGAGGATCGCGACGTTCACGTTCGCTGCACGGTCCCAGTCGGGGTAGAAGTCGCCCGAGCGCGGGTCGAGGAAGATGAACCGAGAGTGGTTCGCGGGTCGCGCGCTCCCCCGGTACATGTCGGAGTACAGCGCGTAGCCGAGCGTGTTCGCCGCGACGATGTCCATGCGGTTGTTGCCGACGATCGCGGGCGCGTCGGAGATCGCGTCGAGCAGGTACTGCACCGTCGCGGGGAGCCGTGCCGAGCCGGACGGCCTCGCGCGCGTCCGCGTCGGGCTGGTGTTCGCGGCGCGCGCGAGGTCGTGGAGGTGGTCGTGCTCGGCGCGGTCCAAGCAGAGTGCCGATGCGATCGCGTCGAGGACGCTGTCGGACGCGCCGGTGAGGTTCCCACGTTCGAGGCGCGTGTAGTAGTCGACGCTGACCCCCGCCAGCCGCGCGACCTCTTCTCGGCGGAGCCCCGTCACGCGGCGACGGGTGCCGAACTGCTGCACGCCAGCCTGTTCGGGCGTGATGCGCCCCCGGCGTGACGAGAGGAAGGCTCGCACCTCGGCTCGGTTGTCCATGCCGTCCACCGTAGGACGGTGGTCCGCTCGGCAGAGAGGTTCTGCGGGACCCCGTCAAGGCGGCACCTGGCTCCGGCCGGGTCTGCGCGGTTGCATGGCCGTCGGAGCCACCTTCCCGTTGCTCCGCCGCGCGAGCACGCGCGTGCACGACGACGAACCGAGGAACGTGCAGACGATGACGGATTCCGATCGACAGTCCGGCTGGACCGGCGGCAAGGAAGCGTTCGGCGACTTCGCGCCGGGGCTGGTGCACTACACCGACGCGGTGGTGTTCGACGAGGTGTGGGAGCGCGACGGCCTGAGCAAGCGCGACCGCAGCCTGGTGACGGTCGCGGCGCTGACCGCGCTCGGCAAGACCGACCAGCTGCGGTTCCACCTCGGGTTCGCCCGCAGCAACGGCGTCACGGACGAGGAACTGCAGGAGGCCCTCCTGCAACTGGCGTTCTACTCGGGATGGCCCAACGGGATGAGCGCCACCAGCGTCCTGCGAGAGGTCATCGAGGACGAGCGCGAGGGACAGCGGTGAACGACTCCAGATTCTCCCAGCCCTTCCCCACGGGCGAACCGAACGAGGCATTCGCGCAGTACTTCTCCGGCCGGAGCTGGAACGCCCCGATCGTCGGCGGCGACACCCCGGTGCACAACATCACCTTCGAACCCGGCTGCCGGAACGACTGGCACATCCACCACGGCGAGGACGGCGGCGGCGACCAGGTCCTGCTGTGCACCGCCGGCTCTGGCTGGTACCAGGCTGACGGGTCCGACCCGATCAGCCTCACGCCCGGCACAGCGGTCCGCGTCCCGGCCGGCACGAAGCACTGGCACGGGGCGAAGGCCGACTCGTGGTTCTCGCACCTGGCGTTCATCACCCCCGGCGAGGGCGTCCGCAACGAGTGGCTCGAGGCCGTCTCCGACGAACTCTACGACGCCTTGCCGAAGGACGGAGACCCGGCGGGAGGCCACGCCCGGACACCACCCGGCTGCTGATGCTCAGTGGTGGGCGTGGACGACGGCGTGACCGAGCCCGCGGCTCATCATCCAGCGGTTGACCGGCGTCGTCACGACGAAGGCGAGCGCGAGGGAGAGTGCCAGTGCACCCCAGAAGAGCCACTGGTCGAGCTGTGCGTCCATGGCGCCCGGGATCGCGACGACGACGGTGTTGTCGATGACCTCCATGACGGCGATCGAGACGGTGTCCGCAGCGAGCGCGACCGTGAACGCGGCCGCCAGCGTCAGGCCGGACCGGATGACGCCGCGCATGGTGAGGGCGTAGCCGAAGACGAAGGCGAGGACGATCGACAGGACGATCGTGCCCGCGTTGTTGACGCCGGCGGCGGTGCCGATGATCATGCCGAGGACCTCGCCGATCGCGCAGCCGGTGAGGCAGTGCAGCGTCGCCTGTGCCGCCATCGCCCAGGTGGTCGAGCCGGGTCCGGATGCCCTGCCGTGGCCGGCCCGCTCGTGCTCGCTCGTCCGGTGGTGCTCGTGCGTGTCCATGCTGCTCCGATCTGACGTGGCTGGCGCCGACGACTCTTGTACACCCCCCGGGGGTACCATGTGGTGCAACGCGAGCGCGCCCTCGGTGTTCCCGATCCGGCGACGATCCACACACCGGACCGTCCTGTCCGGCCGCGACCCACGAACGGGCCGGACCGCGTGGGATGCGTACGGCGCTCGACATCGCGCACAGGTGCGAGGATCACTCCGTGATCACGACCTTCCTCGTCAACCACGCGGCCGCCGTGCGGGTCCTCTTCTGGGTGGCCCTGATCGGGTTCGCGGCCCTCGGCTGGTTCGTGTACCGCCGCGGAACACGGTGGCTGCTCGCCACGCTCACCGTCGTCAGCGTCGTCGGAGCGGTGGCACTCACGATGACGCCCGACGGCAATGGCGGGAACGGAACCTTCTGCACCGTGCAGTTCTCGGTCCCGTTCCGAGGGATCGACACGCTCGCGAACGTGGCACTCCTGTTCCCCGTGACGCTCTTCGCCGGGCTGCGCACCACTCGTCCGGTTTGGGCGGTGGCCGCGGCGTCGGGGTTCTCCGCTGCCGTCGAACTGCTGCAGGCGCTCGTCCCGTCCCTCGGGAGAGCGTGCGACACCAACGACTGGTTCATGAACACCGTCGGGGCAGTCCTCGCCGGGCTGGTCGCCCTCGGCATCATCGCGATCGATCGCCGGGCACCGCGCGGACCCGAGCAGTCGCCGCGGCAGTCGGTCCCCTGACCGCCTCGCTCGCGCGACCGCGAGCAGGGTGCATCGAATCGGCGCCCGGACCACGGGGCTGGGTCTGGCGAACGCCGGAAGGTGCCCGGTGCGCACGTGCTCGACGCCGCACGCGAGACGATCCGTGGCGACGCGCCACTGTCGACGACGGGATCGGTCCACCCCCACCCGAGCAGGCTCTCGAGCGGGACACCGAGGAGCACTGCGCACGCGAGGATCGACCGTCACCCGTGCACCGAGCTCGGATCAGAGGATGACGGTCTCGAACTCGAGGAGCTCGGCACCGGTCGCGACGGGGCTGCTCCCGCCGTGGTGCGCGCCCGCCTGACCGGTGCGCCACGCCTGGTACGAGTCCTCGTCCGTCCAGGTCGAGACGACGAAGTACCGCGTGCCACCGGCGGTGGGTCGGAGGAGCTCGAAGCGCTCGAAGCCGGGCTGCTGCTCGACGTCGTGGGCCAGTCCGACGAAGCGTGCTTCGAGGTCGGCGCCCCTGCCCTCGGGGACGGTGATGGCGTTGATCTTCACGACGGACATGGCGGGTTCCTCTCGATGGTGGTCAGTGCTCGTGCGGGTGGACGACGGGGGTGACGGTGAAGGCATCGACGTTGCCCATCGCCTCGTGCACGTGCTCCGCGGCGTGCTCGGCGATGTGCTCGGCGTCGTGCAGCGAGGCGGCGGCGACCTCGACGGTGGCGGAACCGGTCAGCCGGTGCCCGACCCACCGGAGCCGGAGATCGCGCACCACCTCGACCCCGCTCGTGTGCTCGAGCGCCTGCTCGGCGCGGGTGACGAGAGTCGGGTCGATCGCGTCCATGAGCCGGGCGCCGACGGACCGAACGGTCCCCCACAGCAGGACCATGATCGAGACCGAGATGAGCAGCCCGATGATCGGGTCCGCGATCGGGAAGCCGAGCATCACGCCGACGGCACCGAGGACGACCGACAGGGACGTGAACCCGTCGAGGCGAGCGTGCACGCCGTCCGCGACCAGTGCGGCGGAGCCGATCCGCTGGCCGACGCGGATGCGGTAGATCGCGACCGCCTCGTTCCCGGCGAAGCCGATCAGGCCGGCGGCGACGAGCAGCCAGGGGTTCTCGATCGGTCGAGGGGTGATGAACCGGTCGATGGCCTGCCACCCGGCGACGACGGCCGACAGTGCGACGACGAACACGATGAACATGCCGGCGAGGTCTTCCGCACGGCCGTACCCGTACGTGTAGCGGCGGTTCGCCACGCGACGGCCGAGGATGAACGCGATCCACAGCGGCACGGCGGTCAGGGCGTCCGCAAAGTTGTGGACGGTGTCCGCGAGCAGCGCGATGGACCCCGTGAACGCGACGATCACCGCCTGCAGGACCGTGGTGCCCAACAGGATGAACAGGCTGGTCTTCAGCGCGCGAACGCCGGCGGTGCTGGCCTCCATCGCGTCGTCGATCGAGTCCGCTGCGTCGTGCGTGTGCGGCACGAACAGGTCGTACAGGAACCCCCGCACACCACCGTGCGGATGCGAGTGCCCGTGCGCACCGTGATCGTCCTGATGGTCGTGGTCGTGGCCGTGGTCGCCGTGGTCGTGGTGATCGCTGTGCGTGTGGGTGTGTGCCGTCACGTGGACTCCTGCCCCCGATGGTGGTGCGGCGCCTGGCCGACGACGTGCTCCGCCTGCTTCACCGCGTCGATCACCAGCTCCGACGCGTGCTCGTCCGTCAACCGGTAGAACACCGTGGTGCCCTCGCGACGGGTCGACACCATCCGTGCCAGGCGGAGCTTCGCCAGGTGCTGGGACACCCCGGCCGGGCTCTTGTCGACGACATCGGCGATGTGGTTGACGCTCATCTCCTCGGCGTTCCGCAGCGCGAGGATGATCTTCACCCGGGTGGCGTCCGCGAGCATCGCGAACACCTCGACCGCGAGTTCGACGTACTCGGACTCCGGGCTGAGTCCGCAGGGCTGCTTGTCTACGTGCACACGCAGATACTACACAAGGCCACGGCCGTCGTCACCGACCGGGCCGACCCCGCTCGGCGACCCGCCGGACGGCCCGATCAGGGCGACCCGGTCGAGGTGGACCGCACCTGGGCGAGCAGGCCACCAGCGGGACGGGCGGCCAGCACCAGCTCGGCGCCGTGCACGCGGGCGATCGTCGTGACGATCGCGAGCCCCAGACCGGCGCCCTCGGCATCGGTGCGCACCCGGGTGACCCGTCGGCGGAACGGCTCCGCCAGCAGCGCGACGTCGGCATCGTCGATCGCAGCGCCCTCGTTCTCCACCGCGAGGAGCGGGCCCGCGGTGTCCGGCGTCCCCGACACCCGCACCGTCGACCCGGGCGTCGCGTACCGGACGGCGTTGTCGACGAGGTTGCGCACGAGCTGCCCGAAGAGCACCCGGTCGCCGTCGACCTCGAGCGCCGGGTCGACGACGTTCAACAAGGCGACACGGTGAGCCCGCATCGGCACCTGCAGGCCCTCGACGGCGTCGTCGACCAGTGCGTGCACCGTGAACCGCTCCGGGTCGGCCGGACGGTCGGCGCGCGCCAGGGTCAGCAGGGCCGCCGTCGTCTCGTTCATCCGGTCGTTGGTCGCGACGATCCGGGAGAGCGCCCGCTGGATGACCGGGTCGTCGGTCTGGCGCTGGGCGAGCTGCGCGATCGCACGGACGGTGGCGAGTGGGTTCCGGAGCTCGTGGGAGGCGTTCGCGGCGAAGCGGCTCCGTGCCGCGACGCCGGCTTCGAGCCGGTCGAGGAGCGCGTTGAGCGCGATCGCCACGGCTCGGGTCTCGTCCTGCGCGGCCGCGACGGGGACCCGCGCCCGCAGGTCGTCGACGTCGAGTCCGTCGGCGGTGGCGATCACGTCGTGGAGCGGCCGCACCGTGCGCCGGGCGACGAGCCAGCTCACGACGCCACCCAGGACGGTCAACGGCACGAGGACGACGACGGAGCAGAACCAGAACAGCGTGAGGACGTCCTGCCGCCCGTGCACCGTGAAGACGTCGTGCGTCGTGCCGTAGGGGAACGGCCCCGCGGTGATCGTGAACCCGGGGATGATCGTGAGGATCCAGACGACGACGAGGAGCACCGCGATCCCGCCCACCAGGACCGCCGCGGTGCCGAGCAGCGTCATCCGGAGTCGGATCCCGCTCGGTCGCCGCAGCCGCTCCCGCGTCACGACGTGACCCGAGCGATCCGGTACCCGACCCCTGGGACCGTCTCGATCCGGTCGGCTCCGACCTTCTTGCGGAGTGTCGACACGGTCACCCGCACGGCGTTGGTGAACGGATCGGCGTGCTCGTCCCAGGCCTTCTCGAGCAGTCGCTCGGCGCTGACCACGCCGCCGCCCGCGCGCATGAGGACCTCGAGGACGGCGAACTCCTTGCGGGACAGGTGCAGGACACGGCCGTCGCGGAAGACCTCGCGGTGGAACGGGTCCAGCGTGAGGCCGGCGCGGTGCAGGGTCGGCGGGACGACCGCGGAGGGTCGGCGGTGCAGCGCCGTGACGCGGGCGGTGAGTTCCGCCAGGTCGAACGGTTTCCCGAGGTAGTCATCCGCGCCGACGGCGAGCCCGGACACCCGGTCCCCGACCGTGGTCGCCGCGGTGAGCATGAGGACGCGCGGCGGCTCCGGCATCGCGACCAGCGCGCGGCACACGTCGTCACCGTGCACGAGGGGCAGGTCACGATCGAGCACGACGACGTCGTACGCGTGCACGTCGACGGCCTCCAGCGCCGGGGTAAGGCGAACGTAAGGGGTCGGACGGACGCGCTCGCAACACCGGCTCCGGTGGACTCGCGGCATGTCCGTCACCCTCACACCGCGCGCGCTGTCCTCCCTGACCGGGTTGCGGTGGTGCGCAGCCCTCGCCGTCTGGGCCTACCACCTGCGGAACGTCGGCTTCTTCTCCGGCCGGTCCGAGGAGCTCCTCTCCCGCGTCGTCGGCGGTGGCGACACCGGGGTGTCGCTCTTCTTCGTCCTGTCCGGGTTCGTGCTGGCCTGGTCCCACCGCGACGAGACGAGCCCACAACGGTTCTGGTGGGCGCGCATCGCTCGGATCGCCCCACTGCACCTCACCGCGCTCGCCCTCGCGGTCGCCGTGGTGGCCCCCGTCGTCCCGGAGATCGTGAGTCCGTCGCGGGGCTCGGTCGTCGCGAACGCCCTGCTCATCAGCGCGTGGCGGCCCGACTGGTGGCAGGCCGGGAACCCGGTGAGCTGGTCCCTGGTCTGCGAAGCCGCGTTCTACGCCACCTTCCCGCTGCTCACCCTGGTCCTCCGGCGCGTGTCGACGACGGCGCTGGCGGTCGTCGCGGTCGCGGCGGTCGTGGCCACCTTCGCTGAGCCGTTGCTCGGCCTGCACGCGGTCCAGGCCGTGCTCCCGATCCCGGTCGACGCGGGGCACTCGCCGATCGCACGGTTCCCGGAGTTCCTCCTCGGCGTCGCGGTCGCACGACTGATGCGGACCGGAGCGTGGCGTGGCGCACCGCTCGCGCTGGCGGTCCCGCTCGCGGCCGTCGGGTACGCGGCTGCGACCGCCGAACCCTCGAGCCCGTGGCACCTCAGCGGCTTCACGGTCGTCGGGTACGGGCTGCTCGTGACGGCGCTGGCCCGCATCGACCTGTCGGGCCGCCGGAGTCCGCTCGCCAGCGCGCCGATGCGCTGGTTCGGGGAGCTCTCGTTCGCCTTCTACCTCGTGCACCTGCTCGTGTTGCAGCGGCTCCCGACCGTCCTCCCCGTCGACCCCAGAGGCCGCGCGGCGGTGCTGCACGCGCTGCTCGCCCTCGTGGTCGCGACGGCGCTCGCCGCGGGGCTCCACCACGGAGTGGAGCTCCCCGCCCGGGCCCTGCTCCTCGGGAGACACCAGCGCCGGTCAGCGCCGTACGGGTGGCCGACGCTCCGTCCGGAACCGCGTCGCGCTGATCCCGGTCGTCCGCTGGAAGAACCGGCTGAAGTTCGTCGCTTCGGTGAACCCGAGACGCTCCGCGATCCGCGCGACCGGGAGGTCGGTGTACCCGAGCAGGCGCTGTGCCTCGAGCGCGATCCGCCGGTCGATGAGCTGCTTCGGACTCGTGGAGTTCGCCTGGGCCACGGCGCGGGAGATCGTCCGGATGCTGTGCCCGAGGACCTGCGCGTACTCGGCAACGGTGTGCAGCTCGGTGAACCGCCGTTCCACCTCCCTGCGGAACCGGGCCGCGACCGGGTCCTCCACCCCACCGTCGGCGGCCGCTGCCGCGCCGCGCTCGAGCAGGACGAGAACCGCCCGGAGCAGCAGCTGCAGCACCATCCGGGACGGGACCTCGCGGTCGTGCTCGCGCGCGAGCTCGCCGGCGACCGCACGGATCGCGGCGGCGGCTTCCGGGTCCGCGACGGACACCGGCTGGCGCACGCCGATCCCGTCGGCGGCCGGCAGGCTCGCCAGGAACTCGTCGGCGACGAGCAGGTGGAGTCCGTCGAGGTCGCCGTCCTCGAACCGCTGCACCTGCCCAGGCCGCACCCACAGCACCCGGTCACGATCGAGCGGGAAGTCCTCGAAGTCGACCTCTCGCCGGCCGGCGCCCTCGGCGACGACCGTGAGGACGTGGAAGTCGACCCGGTGCTGCCGTCCGTCGGCGCCGAAGCGCATGCGACGCCGCAGGTCGCGGATCCCGACGACCTCGATGCCCGGCACGACGGTCGTCCCGAACGCCAGCTGCTGCATCTGCCCCACACCGACCACCTGTCCCGGATTGATCCGAACGAGTCCAGCAGTGCCCTCGATGCCGGAACTCCGTGAGGAGAGTATCGATCCGTGGCCGCGAGCAGCAAGCGGCCGGAGAGAAGGAATCATGAACGGAACCGTCACCGTCCTGGACAAGGGCGAAGTCCGCATCCACAGCTACATGGCGCCCGAGAAGAGCGTCAACGTCACGTCGCAGATCATCGAGACCCCGGAGCGGCTGATCGTCGTGGACGGGCAGTTCCTCGGTCCGTTCGCCGACGAGGCCGCCGAGTACGCCCGGTCCCTCGGGAAGCCGATCGACCGACTGGTCATCACCCACGGACACCCGGACCACTACGCGGCGGCGGCCCGGTGGGGTGCCCCGCTCGTGTCGCTGCCCGAGGTCCGCGACGCGATCCTCGCCCGAGGCGACGTCCACCTGCCGACCGGCGGCCTGGTCCCGGTGGCCGACGTCACGCCGGACGGGTCCGTGCGGGTCGGCGAGGAGGTCGTCGACGGTGTCCTCCTGACCTTCGAGCACGTCGTCGGCGGCGAGGCGCACGACCAGCTCCTGATCGCGCTGCCCGACCACGGCGTCCTGATCGCCCAGGACCTCGTCTACCACGACGTGCACCTGTACTTCGGCGAGCGGGACATCGACGGGTGGCAGCGAGCCGTGTCGCTCCTCGCGCAGGCGGAGGGGTACGACACGGTCCTCGCCGGTCACGGGCTGCCCACCACCCCGGCGGTCTTCGGCGAACTGGAGCGCTACCTCGCCGACGCCGCGGAGCTGCTCGGTGACGACGGCGCGGCCTACAAGGCGGCCATCACGAAGCGCTACCCGGAGTACGGCGGACAGTTCGTCATCGACATCGCCAACCGGTCCCTGTTCCCCGGGGCAGCAGGCTGACCCAGGGGATGACCACCGGACGGGAGGCGCAGTGCGGGCACGCACTGCGCCTCCCGTCCGCTCGGTGGTCACCCCACTGCAGCGGCGCCGGTCGTGCGCGCGGCGCCCGGATCCTCGCGGTCCGAGCCCGGGGACGACGAAAGCCCCCGGTTTCCCGGGGGCTCTCTGCTGTGGGCGATACTGGGATCGAACCAGTGACCTCTTCCGTGTCAGGGAAGCGCGCTACCGCTGCGCCAATCGCCCAGAGGAGTGTGGAACTGGAGGTGGGGACGGGATTCGAACCCGCGTGGACGGCTTTGCAGGCCGCTGCCTAGCCTCTCGGCCACCCCACCATCGAGGTTCACGTCTCCGTGAGTACCCGAACGGTGGGATACCCTCTGGTGAGTCGTGGTCTTCCGGAGAAGACCACACTCGAGCGGATGACGAGATTCGAACTCGCGACCCTCACCTTGGCAAGGTGATGCGCTACCACTGCGCCACATCCGCATTTGTCCGACCCGCTGTCGCGGCGACGACGTAAACTCTATACGAACCCGAGGGCATCCACCAAAATCCTCCTCGTTCACCGGGCGTGTCCCCCGTGTTCATGCGGATCGGGCCGGGTCGAGCCCCGACGCCACACCCGGGACGCGCGCCGTGTTCGGTGCACGCCCCGGCATCCGCTACTATCGACTGGCACGCACAGTGCAGGGGCGATTGGCGCAGTTGGTAGCGCGCTTCGTTCACACCGAAGAGGTCATCAGTTCGAGTCTGGTATCGCCCACCCACCCGCAAGAGCCCGACGCAGCAGCGTCGGGCTCTTCGCATCTCCCCCGCCGACGACCCGCGGACCACGCGACGGGGACGACACCGCAGACCACGCAGCAGAGCAAGGACGAAGGGGCGCATGACCGACGTCGACCTCGAGTTCGCCCGGGTCCGGGCGGTCCTCGACCGTCCGACCCTGCGGCTGATGTCCCGCCCGACGAGCGCCGTCGTGCTCGCGGTGTTCCGGACCGTGTTCGACCGCGATGTGCAGTACGTCCCCGCGGACCGGATGCACCTGCAGGTCGAGGAACACGTCGCCCGCCTGCAGGCCGCCGGCGCGCGCACGCCCGCGAACGAGGCCCGCTCGGCGGCCCCGGATGCGGGCATCGCGTCCGAGCAGGGCGAACCGGACGCCCGACCGAACGGCCGCGCGCTCTGCCGTGAGTGGGTGGCCGCGCAGTGGCTCGTCCGGTCGAACTCCCCCGACGGCGACGAGCAGTACTCCCTGACGAGCCACGCGCTCGAGGCCCTGTCCCTCGTCGACGCCCTCTCGTCCGACCGCGCACTCATCAGCGAGAGCCGGCTCGCGATGATCGTCGACGCCGTGCACCGTTGGGCGGCACGCGCCGAGCCGGACCCCGCGATCCAGGTCCGCCGGATCGACGCGCAGATCGCCGAACTGCAGGCCGAGCGCGACCGGCTCGAGCACGGCGAGGTCGACACCGTGGACGACGCCCGGATGCGCGACGGCTACACGAACATCTCCGACCTGATCCGGCAGCTCCCGAGCGACTTCAAGCGCGTCGAGGAGGCGGTTGCGGCGATGCACCGGTCGATCGTCGAGGACTTCCGGCAAGAGGTCCGGCCGATCGGCGAGATCCTCGACGACTACCTCGCGCGGACGGACAACCTCATGGAGGCAACGCCCGAGGGCCGCGCGTTCGAGGGTGCCTTCGAGCTGCTCCGCGACGACGCGCTGCTGCTCCGGCTCCGCGACGACATCCAGACGATCCTCGCCCACCCGTTCGCGGACGGCCTCGGGGCGGCGGAGCGTCGGGCGTTCCGGAACACGGTGGTCATCCTCCGTCAGGGCATCGAGGACGTCCTCGCCCAGCGCCGGCAGCTCACGGCCACGCTGCGCGACCAGATCGTGGCGCACGACGTCGCCCGCGACCGCGAGCTCGACGCCGTCCTCCGCTCGGTCGAGCGCGGCCTGGCGACGTGGATGGACCAGGGATCGGCACGGGACCGCCTGCCGCTCGGCCTGCTGCCGGCGACGGCCGAGGTCGGCACCCTGCGCGAACGGTTCTACGACCCGGACGCCGAGTCGGTCCCGCCCGCGATCGAGGAGCCGGACGACGACGTCTTCGAGGAGCTCGACGTCGAGACGATCCGGCGACACGGTGGCCCCTTGCTCACCGAACTGCGCGCGGCGCTCCGCTCGGCCTCGGCCGACTCCAGCGTGGACGCCTTCCACGGGCTGCCGCCGGAACAGCGGCGCCCGGTCGAGCTCTTCGGCCTCGCCCACCTGCTCACCGGCCACGACGACTTCGAGTCCGCAGCGCACCTCGCCGAGCACCGGACGGTCCGCCCGGACGGCAGCCCGGTCACCTTCCACATGCCGACGGCAGCGCTCACCGACGAGCGGCGCGGCCCGGCCCCGGACACGACGAACGACGAACACGCACAGGAGGCGCGGTGAGCGACACGACACCGGCACCCGTCGACGAGACGGTCCCCTACGACGACCCCGCAGCCGTCCAGCAGGACGACGAACGGGACGAGACGAGCTTCGCCCTCTTCGAGGGCGACGAGGGCCGTCTCGACGACCGGCAGCGCCGCGCCCTCGTGGCGCTGCTCCGCAGCCCCTACGTGAGTGCACGCACCCACACCGACGAGTGGCGCGCGGTGCTCGACGCAGAACACCAGCTCCGGTCGCGGCTCAACGACCTGTTCCTCGAACTGCACGTGGACCGCGACCGCGAGGTGGCGTGGAAGCGCCAGGCCCGCTCCGAGAGCCAGCGCCGCGGGTTCCCGACGCTGCTCCGCGACGTCCCGTACACGCGCGAGGAGACGATCGTCCTCGTCTACCTGCGGATGCGGCTGCGCGCCGACACCCGTCCCGGTCCGGACCAGGTCGTCGTCGACCGCTCCGAGATCCTCGGCCACGTCGCCGGGTTCCGTCCCGCGACGGCGACCGACCGCACCCGTGACGAGGGCCGCGTGGCGAAGGCCGTCGAACGCCTCGTGACCGCCCGGATCCTGCTCAAGACCAGCGACCCGGACCGGTTCCGGATCGCCAGCGTGGTCGAGGTGCTGCTCCCGCTGGAGCGGCTGCGCGACCTGGACACGTGGTTGGCGAACACGGCGCTCCGGACCACCACCGCGCACGCCGACGCGACCACCCCGGACGGCGAGCCGACCGACGGGGACGACCCGTCCCTCCCGGCAGACGAGACCGACACCGACGACGAAGGCGAGACGGACGCATGACCGACACCGCGACCGACTCCTTCGGCATCCCCGCCCTGTTCGACACGGTCGCGCAGTGGCGCGCCGAGTCCATGCAGGTCGTGAACTGGGGCGGGTTCCACGGCCACCGCCAGGTCGAGCTCTCCGGCACCGCCACGCTCATCTCGGGCGCGTCCGGCACCGGCAAGTCGACGCTGATGGACGCGTACCTCGCCGTCATGATGCCGTCGGACGTGCCGTTCAACGGCGCGTCGAACGACGCGACCACCGGGCGCGCGCGGAGCGCCGACCAGCGCAACCTGCTCACGTACCTGCGGGGCAAGGTGGACACCCGTCGCGACCCCGAGTCCGGGAGCCTGCGCGACGTCAACCTGCGCGGTGACGACCAGACCACCTGGGGCGCCGTCGCGGTGACCTTCCGGAACGACGACGAGCGGCGCTTCACGGTGCTGCGCACGTACATCGTGCCGAAGCGTGCGCGCGGGGTCGGCGACATCCAGATGACCATGGCGACGGTCGACGACACGTTCGACCTTCGCCGGCTCGAGGAGTTCGTCCCGTCGCGGTTCCACCACCTCGAGCTGACCGGACGCGTGCCGGGGCTCGTCATCCGCGACACCTACCAGGAGCTCGCGTACACGCTGCAGACCCGGCTCGGGATCGGCGACTCCGGCGGTGGCAACCGGGCGATGCGCCTGCTCGCACGGATCCAGGCCGGCCAGCACCTGCCGACCGTCGACGCGCTCTACAAGTCGCTCGTGCTCGAGACCCCGGGCACGTACGAGGCGGCCGACCGTGCCCTCGCCCACTTCTCCGCCCTCGACGAGGCGTACGAGGCGATGGACACCGAGGAGCGCAAGGTCCGCATCCTCTCCCCCATCACGGAGCTGCACGCCGAGATCGCCCGGTCGAAGGCGGCGGCCGAGGCCCTGGACGGCATCGCGCCCGGCGCCGAGGTCTCGCCCTTCGCGCACTGGACGGCGTCGCGCAAGCGGTCGCTGCTGGACGCCGAGGTCGACCGCAACGGGCGGGAGCGCACGGCGGCGCGCGCCGAGGTCGCCGCCGCCGAGGCCCGGCACGCCGCGGTCGAGATCGAACTCCGCGACGCCGAGGCCCGGCTCCGCGACCAGGGCGGCAACGCCCTCGCGCAGCTCGAGGACCGCATCGACCGCCGGACCCGCGAGCGGGACGCCGTCGTCCGGTCCCGGGCGACGTTCGACGAGCGGACCGCCGTGCTCGGCACGACGGTCGACTCGGAACGGGCCTTCACCGCTGCCCAGCGGACCGCCCACGACTTCCTCGGGACCTACGCCGCCGAGCGCTCGGACCTCGACGACCGTCGCGACGCACTGACGCGCGAGGAGTACCCGCTCCTCGACCGCGAGCGGACCCTACGGCAGGAGCGCCAGTCGCTCGAGCACCGTCAGGGCGCGATGCCGCTCCCGATGCACGAGGCTCGGCTGGCCATGGCCCGCGCGGCCGGCATCGACCCGTCCGAGTTGCCCTTCGTCGCCGAACTCCTCGACGTGCTCCCCGGCGAGGAGCGCTGGCGCACCGCGATCGAGTCCGTCCTGGCGCCCGTCGCCCGGACGCTGCTCGTCGACCAGGACCGCCTCGCCGACTTCAGCGAGGCGATCGACGCACTCCGCCTGCCCGTGCGCGTGCAGTTCGAGGGCGTGCCGACCGGGCCGCACATCGACGTCGACGGCGACCCGTCCATGGTGTCCGGCAAGCTCGCCATCAAGCCCTCGCCGTTCAGCACCTGGGTGCGGGAGCGGATCGAGTCCGACCGCACCGACGCCCGGTGCGTCGCCGATGCCTCGGAACTCGGCGGTGGCGGCCGTCGTGTGACCGAGTCCGGCCAGCTCCGTGACGGTCGGCGTGGCGCACACGGCGACCGGCGCCAGGCGAACGTCATCGGCTTCACGAACGAGGCCAGGGTCGCCTCGGTCGAGCAGGAACTCGCCGCGATCGCCCAGGACCTCGCCACGCTCGAGGCCCGCCGCACCGACGTCGCGCAGGACATCACCGCCCTGGACGTCCTGCGCCAGGCGCACCAGCACGTCGTGGACGTCACGTGGGAGGCGATCGACGTCGCCGGCCTCGAGGACTCGCTCGCCCGGCTCGACCAGGAACGCCAGGCGCTCCTCGCCGCCGACGACGGCCTCCGCACCCTGCGCACGGCCGTCGGTCGGCTCCGCGCCGCCCTCGACGAGGCGTCGGACCGTCGCGCCGCCGCCCGCCAGTCGGTCGCCCGGCTCGAGGAGCGGCACGCCGTGCTCGTGGACGGTCAGGACGCCGCGGCCGAGATCCTGTCGCGCTTCGAGGACACCCCGCAGTCGCTGCCCGACGTCGAACAGGCCCGACTGCTCGAGGAGACGTTCGCCGAGGTCGGTGCACCGGACGGGGTCGACGGCTTCGACGACGCCACCCGCCGCCTGAAGCGCCGCCTCGAGGAACGGCTGTCACAGGCGCTCGACGGTGCGGCCTCGGCCTCGACGGCGTTGACGCTGACGTTCCAGCGCTACCAGGACGCCTGGCCGGACCCCAACCTCGGGACGGGCGTCGCGTCCTACCCCGACTACCGGGCCATCCTCGACCAGATCGTCGCGACCGGGCTGCACTCCCGGCGCAGCGAGTGGCGTCGACGGCTGTCGCAGTGGAGCGGCGAGGACCTCGTCCCCCTCGCCGGCGCCTTCGACCGTGCCGTCGTCGAGATCGAGGAGCGACTCGAGCCCGTCAACGAGATCCTGCGCGAGCTGCCGTTCGGTGCCAACCGCGACCGGCTCAAGATCCAGATCCGCCGGGTCACCCGAGAAGAGGTGACGGCCTTCCGCCGCGAACTCCGGGCGCTGTCGGCGTCGGTCGACACCGAGTTGACCGACGACGTGCTGGAGACTCGGTTCCGCCGGCTCCGGCGCTTCATGGCCGTCATCCGTCCGGACCCGTCCGTCCCGCGCGGTGGCCGGACCACCCAGCGCGACGCCGTGCTCGACGTCCGCCGGCACATGGAGATCACGGCCGTCCGGTACGACACGTCCGGCGACGACCTCGGCGTGTACTCGTCGCTCGGGGACAAGTCGGGCGGTGAGACGCAGGAGCTCGTGGCGTTCATCGTCGGCGCGGCACTCCGGTACCAGCTCGGCGACGAGACCCGACCGCGGCCCCGGTTCGCGCCGGTGTTCCTCGACGAGGCGTTCATCAAGGCCGACTCGGAGTTCGCCGGCCGGGCCGTCACCGCGTGGCTGCGCCTCGGGTTCCAGCTCGTCGTCAGTGCGCCGCTCGACAAGGTGACCGCCCTCGAGCCCTCGATGGAGCGGCTCCTGTCGATGCGGAAGCACCCGGACACCGGGCACTCCTCGATCACCGAGATCGCCCGCGTGGCGTCGGACGCGTAGGCGCGTCCGTCCCGCCCGCGGGCCGGGGTCGCGGGCCGCGGGGTTCGCGGGCCGCCGAGGTCGCGGGGTTCGCGGTCCGCCGAGGTCGCGGGCTGCCGAGGTCGCACGAACTGCCGCCCGCGCCGGCCCCGGCGGCACCTCGTGCGACCGTGACGGTGGGCGCGCGGCATGTCGTGCGACCGGGTCGGACCTCGCCACCACCCCCGGACTGGGGTCCCGCCAGCAGCAGGATGGCGGACATCCCTTGACTACGATCGCCAGGAGCTCCACCGACTCCAGCAAGGACCGTACCGTGACCATTCGCACACGCACCGCAGGCGCGATCGTCACCGGGCTCCTCGTCGTGGGCACGCTCGCTGCGTGTGTCCCGTCCTCGACGGCGCCGGGGTCGACAACGGCGTCGGCCACCGCAACTGCGACCCCGCCGGCCACGCCCACGTCGACGCCGACGCCGACGCCCACCCCGACGCCGACGCCCACTCCGGACACGACCCCGCTCCCCGTCGGCGACGTCACCTCGAACGGCCGGACGTGGCACCAGACGTACGCCGAGGACTTCACGAAGCCCGCCGCGCTCGGCCAGGTTGCCGCCGTCTACCCCGGCATGGGCTTCTACGACGGATTCCAGGACACCAGCGGACTCGGGACGTACGCCCCCACCAAGGTGCTCTCCGTCGCGGACGGCAACCTCGACTTCGACTTCCACGCCGAGGACGGCCGACCCCTCGTCGCGGCCGTCATGCCGGACGGGTACGCCCCGCACACCACCGCCCGCGTGAGCATCCGCTACAAGACCTCGGTCACGGCCGGGTACAAGTTCGTCGGCATGCTGTGGCCGTCCTCCGACCAGTGGAACGACGGCGAGATCGACTGGCCCGAGTCACTCACGCTCGGGGCATCGCCGCGCCCCGCGTCCGCGATCCCGGGCACGTACGCGAACCGTCACGTGCGGTACGACCGCTCGGTGCAGGTGCACGCGAAGACGGACACCACCGAGTACCACGTCGCCACGACCGAGTGGGACCACGGCATCGTCCGGTTCTACTGGGACGGCGAGCTCGTCTCCTCCACCACCACGGCCGTGCCGACCACGCCGATGCGGGTCACCCTGCAGGGCGAGACGTGGACCGACCACGGCTCCGTCCCGGCGGGTGCGGCCGGCACGGTCTCCGTCGACTGGATCTCGATCTGGGACTGACCCGGCGCGGGCGTCACACGACCGCTCGGCGCGGCCGTCACACGACCGCTCGGCGCGGCCGTCACACGACCACCGGGAGCGGGCGGCGGGAGCGGCGCGGTACGGTGGGCGCGTGTTCGGACGCCGCTCCCCCAACCCCCGCCACGACGACCAGCCGGGTCTCGGCATCGGCGCCCTCGTGCGGGTCGTCGACACCGACCACGGCGGCGAGCAGTGGGCCGACGAGCCGATCGGCGTCGTCGTGGCCCCCGGTGGCAGCCAGCTCGGCGGGACGCAGCGCACGTGGACCGTCGCGTTCGAGGAGCCCGTCTACACGAAGGACGGCCGCGGCCCGTTCGAGCGCGCGACCGTCCTGAGTCGTCAGCTGGTGCCGGTCGAGCCGGCACCGGACACCGAGGGCTAGTACTCCTCGCTGCCGCTCTTCATCATGGCCGCGAAGGCCATGCAGGTCCCGACGCCGCCGAGCACGCCGATGCCGATGATGATGCCTGCGATGAGTTCGAGCATTGGTGACTCCTTGGTTCCGGGGCCGGTCTGGCTGCCCTCAGGTTAGCGGATGCCGCGCATGAGCTTCAGCACCGGCTTGACGAGCACGAGCAGGACGACCCCGACCGCGACGGCGACGAGGCCGAGGACCGCGAAGTACGGCGCCTCGTCCTTCGGGTCGTAGTACTGCGACAGCACGCCCGTGACGGCGGTGCCGAGCGACACCGACAGGAAGAACAGCGCCACCATCTGCGTCTGGAACTTCGGCGGAGCGAGCTTGGTGGCCACGGACTGCCCGACCGGGGAGAGCAGGAGCTCGGCGATCGTGAAGACGAGCAGGATGCCGACGAGAGCGACCAGCGGCGTGCCGTTCTGCCCCGTGCCGACGAACGGCAGGAAGAGCAGGAACGCGATGCCCATGATGCCGGTGCCGAGGGCGAACTTCGTCGGGGTGGAGGGCTGCCGGCCGCCGAGCTTCGTCCAGATCGCGGCGAAGACGCCCGACAGCACGATGATGAAGACCGGGTTGATCGACTGTACCCACGAGACGGGCATCTCCCAGCCGAACAGGGACCGGTCGAGGCGCTCGTCGGAGTACACGGTCACGACGGTGAACTGCTGCTGGTAGAGCGACCAGAAGACCGCGCTGCCGATGAAGAGCGGGATGAAGGCGAGGACGCGCGACCGCTCTTTCGCGGTGATCCCGCTGGAGAGGATGACGACGAAGTACCCGATGGTCGCGACCATGACGATGGCGACGACCACGGTCGGCAGGTTGTCGACGTTCAGCAGCCCGGTCAGGACGGCCGCGACGATCACCACGAGCGCCACGACGACGAGCACGCCGACGAGCGGGAGCCGACGGCGGTCGACGGGGTTCGTGACGTGGCGCACCTCGTCCGGCAGCTTGCGGCGTCGGATCGCGTACTGCACGAGCCCGGCCGCCATGCCCACGGCGGCGAGACCGAAGCCGTAGTGGAACCCGAGGGAGCTCTGCAGCAGACCGGTCAGGAGCGGCCCGAAGAACGCGCCGAGGTTGACCCCGAGGTAGTAGAGCGAGAAGCCGGCGTCCCGACGGGGGTCGTCACGGCTGTACAGGCCGCCGACGATGGTGGTCGCCGTCGCCTTGAGCCCGCCGGAGCCGAGGGCGATGAGCACGAGGCCGACGCCGACCCCCGCCACCCCCGGGATGAGCGCGAGGGCGATGTGTCCGAGCATCACGACGATCGCGCTGCCGAAGAGCGTCCGGTCCGCGCCGAGCAGCCGGTCGGCGATCCACGCGCCGATGATCGTGAACAGGTACACCGCGCCGCCGTAGGCGCCCATGATGCCGGTGGCGACGCCCTTGTCGATGCCCAGCCCGCCCTGCGAGAGCGTGTAGTACATGTAGATGAGGACGATGCCCTGCATCCCGTAGAACGAGAAGCGCTCCCAGAGCTCGACGGCGAACGGCGTCGACAACTCGAACGGTTGCCCGAAGAACGTCCGCTGGCGTTCGGGTGTGGTGGTACCTGACATGCCGGACAGTCTGCCCTCGGCGGGACCGTCGCGCACAATCGTCTAGCCCTGCTCAGGAATTCACCGGCCGGTGGTTTGGAGGGTTCCCACCACCGCACCCGACACGAGCGGCCCGCTCGTTGTGCCGCCCTGACGGCGTTCACCCGACTCGCGGGTCGGCTCAATAGCGTGGGTTCTGCAACACGGGACAGAGCAGTTCAGGAGGGCTCCGACCATGGTCGACACCGCACCCGCCCACAGCACGAACACGCCGAAGGCCGACGCCACGGGCGACCCCGCAGCGGGCACCCCCGTCGGCGGGACGGACACCGACGTCCGGATCGACGTGGACCTCCTCGGCGAGCACCTGCTCGGTCGGTGGGCCGAGGACCGCCGCATCTCGCGTCGCCTCGCACTCGACCCGGCGATGCACAAGGTCGAGGGCATGCCCTACGCCGACGCCCGCGCCCGGACGCTCGACCAGCTCCGGATCCTCGTCGACGCGGGTGCGATCCAGCGCCCCTACCCCGAGGAGTTCGGCGGCTCGAGCAACCACGGCGGGAACCTCGCAGCGTTCGAGGAGCTCACGACGGCGGATCCCTCGATGCAGATCAAGGCCGGTGTGCAGTGGGGGCTGTTCGGCTCCGCGGTCCACCACCTCGGGACCGAGCGGAACCACCGCGAGTTCCTGCCCGGCATCGTCTCGTTCGAGGTGCCCGGGTGCTTCGCGATGACCGAGACCGGACACGGGTCGGACGTCCAGAGCATCGCCACGCGCGCCACGTACGACCCGGACACCGAGGAGTTCGAGATCCACACGCCGTTCCGCGGTGCGTGGAAGGACTACATCGGCAACGCCGCCCTGCACGGCAAGGCGGCGGTCGTCTTCGCGAAGCTCGTGACGAAGGGCGTCGACCACGGCGTCCACGCGTTCTACGTGCCGCTCCGTGACGCCGACGGCGCGTTCCTGCCCGGCGTCGGCGGCGAGGACGACGGCTACAAGGGCGGCCTGAACGGCATCGACAACGGCCGCCTGCACTTCGACCACGTCCGGGTCCCCCGGACGAACCTGCTCAACCGCTACGGCGACGTCGCCGCGGACGGCACCTACTCCTCGCCGATCGCCTCCCCCGGTCGCCGGTTCTTCACCATGCTCGGCACCCTCGTGCAGGGCCGCGTGTCGCTCGACGGCGCCGCGGTGGTCGCGCAGAAGATCGGCCTGCAGATCGCGCTGACCTACGCGGCCGAGCGGCGCCAGTTCCCCACGGGTGACGGCACCGAGGGCGTCCTGCTCGACTACGGCCGGCACCAGCGTCGGCTGATCCCGCGCCTCGCGACGGTGTTCGCGCAGTCGTTCGCCCACGAGAAGCTCCTGCGGACCTTCGACGACGTGTTCAGCGGGCGCGAGGACACCCCGCAGCGCCGCGAGGACCTCGAGACCCAGGCGGCGGCCTTCAAGTCGATGTCGACGTGGTCGGCGCTCGACACGCTCCAGGAGTGCCGCGAGGCCTGCGGCGGCGCCGGGTTCCTCGCCGAGAACCGTCTGACCGGGCTGCGCGCCGACCTCGACGTGTACGTGACGTTCGAGGGCGACAACACCGTCCTGCTCCAGCTCGTCGGCAAGCGCCTGCTCACCGACTTCCGCGCGAAGGCCCCGAAGGACGCGGCCTCCACGGCGAAGTTCGTCGCGGCCCAGGCGGCCACGAAGCTCGCCGACGCCACGGGCATCCGGCGTCTCGGCCAGACCGTCGCCGACCGCGGCTCCCTCGCCGCCTCCGTCACCGACCTGCAGGACGCGTCGACCCAGCGGGACCTGCTCGCGGGACGCGTCGACACGATGGTCACGGAGATCGGCATGCGGCTGGCGTCGGCGGGCAAGGACCGCGCACGCGCAGCACGACTGTTGAACCGGTCCCAGCACGAGCTGATCGAAGCCGCGAAGGCGCACGCCGAGCTCATGCAGTGGGAGGCGTTCACCGAGGCCATCGACGAGGTCCCGCCCGGCGACACCCGCCGCGTGCTGGTCTGGCTCCGCGACCTGTTCGCGCTCGGGCTGCTCGAACAGCACCTCGACTGGTACCTCATGCACGGCCGGATCACGGCGCAGCGCGCGCGGGCGGTGTCGGCGTACATCGACCGGCTCGTGGCCCGGGTCCGACCGGTCATCCCGCAGCTGCTCGACTCGTTCGGCTACGAGCCCGGTCACGTCCGGGCGCCGATCGCCCTCGGCGCCGAGCAGACCCGCCAGGACGAGGCGCGCGCGTGGTTCGCCGCAGAGGCCGCAGCGGGTCGCCTGCCCGAGCAGGAGAAGAAGCCCCGGGCCTAGTCCTCGCCGAGCATCGGGCACGACCGCGCCCCGTGTCGAACACTGCGCCCCGGATGGTCGGGGCGCACTGTTCGACACGGGGCGCGTTTCGAGAGCGCGAGCACGCGCACGCAAGCGACCGCGAGAGCCGGCGCGCAAGCGACCACGCGAGCAGCGCGCAGGCGCGCCTCGGGCCCCGCGTCAGGCGTCGCCGGTGGCGCCGCGGTCGCCGAGCGCCCGGCGGAGCCGCGCCTCGGCGTCGTCTCCGGCTCCGGCCGCGGCGGCCGCCTCGGCGTTCGCCTCGGTCACCGCACGGACGACCTCTTCGCGCTGGATCTTCACCCCGCGCGGCGCGTCGATGCCGATGCGCACGCCGTCCCCGCGGCTGTCGAGCACCGTGATGACGATGTCGTCACCGACGAGGATCCGCTCGCCGACCTTCCGCGTGAGTACCAGCACCCGTTCAGCCTAGCGACACGACGGGTACTCCCAGCAGGTCGACCGACTCCGGCGTGGCGGTCTCCCCCGCGCCGATCGCCACGACCCCCGCCACGGGCGCCCGCTCGGCGACGGTGGCGAGCATGCGTGCCGCGTCCTCGGGCTTCCGTCCGACGTCCACGACGACCCAGACCTGGTCGGGTGCGAGCCCGTCGGTGGTCCGGGCATCGTCCCACGCGGCGACCGCGAGCAGCGCGGAGCCGTCGCGCACGCCCTCGGCGCGCGCGAGGATCCCGCTCCGACGGTCGGCGGCGTCGGTCGGGCGCAGTGCGTACCGTGCCGCGAACAGCCCGGCGGCCGCGTCCACGTCGTTCGGCCGTCCGACGAGGAGCACGAGGTCGCCGTCGGCGGACCGCACCGACGGGACGGGCCGGACGATCGCCCTGGCGGCGACCGCCTGCTCGGCGACTGCCTCGTCGAGGCGCCGCGCCGCGCCTCCCGTCTCGACGGACGTGACGGGCTGGAGCGGCAGGACCGACGCGACCGGCAGGCCGGTGTCGTCCTGGAGGCGCGACCCACCCGGCTCGCCGGTCCCCGCCTCCGGCAGTCCACGCGTCGGGTGCGCAGCGCTCCCCGTGATCCCGTCGGCGACGAAACCGTCGAGCACCGACGCGAACGCGTCAGCGCGCGTCGAGGCGGTCCCGTCGTGCCCGGCGATGCGCGCCTCGGCGGCCTCGGCGTCGGCCAGGAGCGCGGCGATCCCCACCCGCTGCACCGGCGAGTCGCTGATGGCGACGCGCGCGGTCGGGACGTCCTCGGGCGAGGGGACCTCGACGGTCGCCTCGACGTGCGCCTTGCGGAAGAGGCCGCCGATGCCGGGGGTCGTCACGCGCTCGGCGGCGACGATGCGCGCCGCCGGACCGAACTCCGCGCGGACGGCGTCACGGAGCTGGTCGAGCGTGGCGCCGTTACGCTGCAATCGGGTCGGCGGCACGGACCACTCCCACGGTCTCGATGGTGGAGCCCGCGGCGGTGGCCTCCTGGTAGGAGAGCACCGGCAGGCCGTTCGACTGGGCCGAGACCATGCGGTGCACGGCCGGTCGGAGCTGCGGGGCGCAGACCAGGACGGCGGACAGCCCCTGGTCCTCCACCGAGCGCACGGCGTCGCGGAGCGACCCCAGGACCTGCTCGATGCGGTGCGCGTCGAGGACGATCTGGGTCCCGTGCTCGGACGGTCGGAGCCCCTCGAGCATCGACTGCTCGAGCAGCGGGTCGATCATGATCACCCGGAGCGTGCCGGCGTCGAGGTAGCGGGCGGGGAGCGCCGGGCCGAGCGATGCGCGGGCGGCCTCCACCAGCCCTTCGGGGTCGGTCGACACCTTGGCGCGGAGCGTGAGTCCCTCGCAGATCCGGCCGAGGTCGTTGATCGGGACCCGCTCGACGAGGAGTCCCTGCAGCACCCGCTGGAGCTCGGCGAGCGAGAGCATCCCCGGGACGAGCTCCTCGACGGCCGCGGGGTTGACCTGCTTGACCCCCTCGGTGAGGACCTTGACGTCCTCGCGGGTGAGGAGCCTCGCGGCGTTGTCGCCGATGATCGCCTGCAGGTGGGTGACGAGCACGGAGACGCGGTCGATCACGGTCGCGCCGGTCATCTCGGCGGCGTGCCGGAGCTCGGCCGGCACCCACTTGCCGGCGAGCCCGAAGACCGGTTCGACGGTGGTCTCACCGGGGAGTCCCTCGAGGTGGTCTCCCAGGGCGAGCACGCTGCGCGACGGAGCGGTCCCCCGGCCGGCCTCGACGCCCGCGATCCGGATGGCGTACGTCGACGGCGGGAGCTCGATGCTGTCGCGGGTGCGGACCGGCGGCACGACGATCCCCATGTCGATCGCGATCTTCCGGCGGAGTGCCCGCACCCGGCCGAGCAGGTCGTCGGAGGCGCCGGAGACCATGTCGACCAGGTCGGGGGCGAGCAGGATCTCGAGGGCGTGCACGCGCATCTGCTCGATGAGGTCCTCGGGGGTGTCGGCGTTCGGCGCGGCGGACGCGGCGGCCTCCTGCTGGGCGAGTGCCGCCGCCTCGCGCTTCGCGGTCTGCCCGAGGCGCCACGCGACGACGAGCAGGGTCGCGCCGATGACGAGGAACGGGACGATCGGCATGCCCGGGATGAACCCCATCGCGATCGCGGCGACGCCCGCGATCGCGAGGGCGTTCCGCGACTGGGTGAGCTGCGTCGTCGCGGACGCGCCGATCTCGGTCTCCGCACCGGAGCGGGTGACGATCATGCCCGTCGACACCGCCATGAGCAGCGCGGGGATCTGCGTGACGAGCCCGTCGCCGATGGTCAGGATGCCGTACTTCGACAGGGCGTCGGTGATCGACAGCCCGTTCTGCACCATGCCGATCGCGATGCCGCCGACGAGGTTGATGACGATGATCAGGATGCCGGCGATCGCATCGCCCTTGACGAACTTCGACGCACCGTCCATCGCGCCGTAGAAGTCGGCCTCGGCGGAGACCGCGGCACGGCGCTCCTTGGCCTGGGCGTCGGTGATGAGCCCGGCGTTGAGGTCCGCGTCGATCGCCATCTGCTTGCCGGGCATCGCGTCGAGGGTGAACCGCGCCCCGACCTCGGCGACGCGTTCGGCACCCTTCGTCACGACGACGAACTGGATGACGACGAGGATCAGGAAGATCACCGCGCCGATGATGATCGACCCCGAGACGGCGACGTGGCCGAACGCCTGGATGACGTCGCCGGCGAACCCCTCGCCGAGCACGAGGCGGGTCGACGCGACGTTGAGGCCGAGCCGGAACAGCGTCGCGACGAGCAGCAGCGACGGGAACACCGAGAAGTCGAGCGGCTTCTTCACGAACAGCGTCGTGAGCAGGATCACCAGCGCCAGCAGGATGTTGCAGATGATGAGGAAGTCGAGCAGGAACGACGGCACCGGCAGGATCAGCAGCAGGATGATGCCGACGATGAAGACCGGGACGGCGAGCTTCGGCAGGTCCGTGCGGTTCATGCGGGGACTCCCTCGGTGGCGGTGGTGGTGGCGGACGGGACGGGATCGGGTCGTGGCGTGCGGAGCTTCCGGGGCCGGAGGTCGCCGCCGATGGTGGCCGGGTCGATGACCGTCGCGACCTCGTCCGGGGTGGTCGGCCGCGGCGGGGCGTGGGTGCCGGCCGCCGCTCCCCTGGCTTTCAGCGCCATGACGAACGACAGGACACGGGCGACCGGCGTGTAGAGGTCGACCGGCACCTCCTGCCCGAGCTCGCACGCGGCGTGCAGCGCCCGGGTGAGCGGCACGTCCTGCACGATCGGCACCCGGGCCTCGAGCGCCTTGTCGCGGATCATCGCGGCGACCGGTCCGGCGCCCTTCGCGACGACGCGCGGCGCGGACCTGCCCGGCTCGTACGACAGGGCGACGGCGTAGTGCGTCGGGTTGGTCATGACGACGTCCGCCGTGCCGATCGCCTGCACCATCCGGTTCCGGCTCATCGCGAGCTGGCGTGACCGACGCTGCGACTTCACGAGCGGGTCGCCCTCGGCGTGCTTGTTCTCGTCCTTGACCTCGCGCTTGGTCATCATCGTGCGCTTGCGGTTGCGGCGGATCACGACGAAGACGTCGAGCGCGGCGAGGACCAGCCCGGCGACGATCGCGGCCCGCAGCAGCGTGCCCGTGCCGGCGGCCGCGGCGTCCAGCACCGCGGACAGCGGGAGCGATCCGCTCGTCATGAGGACCGGGACGAGCGCCTGCACGGCCGTCCAGAGGACGAGGCCCACGACGGCCGTCTTGAGGAGCGCCTTGCACCCGTTCCAGAGCGCCTGGGTGCCGAACACCCGCTTCAGGCCCTGGATCGGATCGAAGTGCTCGGGCTGCGGCGTCAGCTTCCGGATGTGCACGCCGCCCTGCGCGACGGCCGCGGCGAGCACGGCGACGGCGACGACGGCGAGCATCGGGCCGAGGGTTCTGCCGAGCGAGGCGAGGGCCTCGTGGAAGACGGCGTTCATCGTGCCGATGGTGGGGTCGGCGATGACGCGCTGCACGGACCGGAGCTGCGACGAGCCCGCGGCGGCGGCGTTGCCGATCGCGGACGGCATCATGAGCGCCGCGACGGCGATGCCGATCCACGCGCCGAGGTCCTGCGAGCGACCGATCTGGCCCTTCTGGTGGACCTCGCGCATGCGCTTCTGGGTGGCCTGTTCGGACCGTTCCCCGCTGTCGGACACGTCGTCACCCCCGTCCGGTGATCGCGGCCACCGCGTCGCCGGTGAGCGACGACACGACGGACGGCAGGGCCATGAAGAGCGCCCCGGCGAAGACGACGGTCAGGCCGATCTTGATCGGGAAGCCCATCTGGAAGGCGTTGAGCGCCGGGGCCACACGAGTGAGCAGCCCGAGCCCGACGTCGGCGAGGAACAGCACGACCACGAGCGGGCCGGCGATCTGCAGCGACGACAGGAACATCTGGGTCAGGGCGGTGACGAGCACGGACGCCAGGCCACCGAGGTCGAACGTGCCGGTCAGCGGCACCGCGTCGAAGGACCGCACGAGCCCGGCGACGATGAGCTGGTACCCGCCGGAGGCGAACAGGAGCGCCAGCGCCGCCATCTGGAACAGCCGCGTGAACTGTGCGCCGTTCACCTGGGACTGCGGGTCGTACGCCTGCGCGAGCGTGAACCCGCCGAACAGGTCGACGAGCGCGCCGGCCGACTGCACCGCGGCGAACACGAGGAACACCAGGAAGCCGAGGGCCAGCCCGACGAGCAGCTGGGTGAGGAGCGCGAGCAGGAACGGCCCGATCGCGAGCGACTCGTAGCCGGCCGCGACCCGCGGGGCGACGCCGATCGCCAGCCCGATGCCGAGGATCACCTTCACCGTCGCCGGGAACGCACGGTACGAGAACGGCGGGGCGATCACGAAGAAGGCGACGAGGCGCACGCCGGCGAGCATGGTCGCCTCGAGGCGGTCGGCATCGATCGACAGCTCCATCAGCCGGACCCCAGGAGCTTGGGGATCATGTCGAAGGCGGCGTGGGTGAACCCGACCATCTCCGAGATCATCCAGTTGCCGCAGACGACCAGCGCGATCGCGACGGCGACGGCCTTCGGCACGAAGGAGAGCGTGACCTCCTGGATCTGCGTGACCGACTGGAACAGGGAGATCGCGAAGCCCACGACGAGCGAGGTCACGAGCACGGGCGCGGCGAGCTTCGCCGACACCAGGAGCGCCTGCAGCGTGAGGTCGATGACGGCCTGCTGGTCCATCAGTGCACCACCTGGTAGCTCTCGATGAGGGACTTGATGATGAGCCCCCACCCGTCGACGAGGACGAACAGCAGGATCTTGAACGGGAGCGAGATCATGACCGGCGGGAGCATCATCATGCCCATCGACATGAGCGCCGCCGAGACGACGAGGTCGATCACCAGGAACGGGATGAAGATGACGAACCCGATGATGAAGGCGCTGCGGAGCTCGGAGATCACGAACGCGGGGATCACCGTCGTCATCGGGACGTCGGCCATCGACTTCGGGTTGTCCTGCCCGGCGGCGCGGGTGATGAGCGCCACGTCCTCCTCGCGCGTCTGGTGCAGCATGAAGGTCCGGAGCGGCTTCGTCCCGATCTCGACGGCCTGGGCGAAGTCGAGGTGCCCGGCGAGGTAGGGCTGCAGGGCGTCGTCGTTGATGTGGCCGAGCACGGGCGCCATGACGAACAGCGACAGGAACAGCGCGAGGCCGGCGAGCACCTGGTTCGGCGGGATGGACTGCAGCGCCAGGGCGTTCCGGGTCATCGCGAGCACGACGAAGATCTTCGTGAACGACGTCATCATGAGCATCAGGGCGGGCGCGACGCTCAGCAGCGTGATCCCGATCAGCGTGACGACGGCGGACGACGGGGTGCCGTCCGGTCCGTTCACGCTGACGCTGAAGTCACCGGTCGCGGGCGCCGTGGGCGTGGCGGGAGCGGTCGGCTGGACGACGCCGGCGGCGTGGGCGCCGGTGGCGGTGAGCATGAGGAAGCCGGCCACGACCGTCACCCCCAGCAGCAGGAGGGCGATCAGACGTCCGGTCCGCGCCGCGGTCACCCGGCCCGCCGGTTCCGGAGCGCCGAGGCGGCCTGCCGCCAGGTGTCGGCGGACAGGATCGACCCCTGCAGCTGCTGGGCGGTCGGCAGTGCGGCACGCTGCGCGCGACGGTTGCGGGGGCGCATGGGCAGCGGCTGCGCCGCGTCGGACGGGAGGGACGGGGCGGCTGCCGTCTGCTGCGCGAGTTCCTGACCGAACCGCTCGGCCGACGGGGTCGGACGCACGGGCAGCGTCACGGGTCCGGTCACGATGGTGAGTTCCGGCGCGGGCGCCTGCCCGCTGGTGAGCAGTGCGACGCCGTGCTCGGAGACACCGAGCACGAGGCGCTCGCCCTCGACGTCGACCACGACGACGCTCGCCTTGCCGCCGATGCCCTGACGCCCGACGACCTCGACCGAGGCCGAGCGGCGCCCCTTGGTCTTGCTCCCGACCAGGCCGCTCTTCGCGACGCGACGGTGCAGCACCCACATGAGCGCGAGCACGACGCCGAGCGAGAGCGCGACGCGGAGGACGATGACGGCGGTGTCCACGTCGGGGCTCAGACGCTCTCGGCGACGTCGAGGATCTTGGTGATCCGGACCGCGTAGTCCTGGTCGACGACGACGACCTCGCCGTGCGCGATGAGCCGGCCGTTCAGCAGCACGTCGGCGGGGGCACCGGCGCTGCGGTCGAGCTCGACGACCGCGCCGGGCTCCATGCCGAGCACGTCGCGGACGGACATCCGGGTGCGGCCGATCTCGACCGTCAGGGTCATCTCGACGTTGTTGATCCGGCCGAGGTTCCCGGCGGGCATGCCGAGCACCGGCGCCTGGACGGCGGACGCCGACACGGTGCCGTTCTCGCGGACGCGCAGGGCGAACCAGCCGCCGGGGACGCCACCGGCGGTCAGCTCGAAGACGACCGTGTCCGGGTCGGCGAGGAGCGCCGAGGCCGACTCGCGCCGCGCGTCGCCGAGGACGCCGACGCCGAGGACACCGGCGGCGGCCTCGAGCGACGGCCGCAGCACGTCGGTGACGTCGACGATCCCGTGGTCGGTGCCACCGGCGGCGACGACGGCCTCGAGGTCGGTGAGCACGAGGACGAGGTCGGCCGACAGGCCGCCGACGAAGGACGCGACCACGGCGTCACCGGCCGCTTCGAGGGCGACGGGTGTCGCGCCTCCTGGCTGGGCCACCGCGGTCAGCGGCGCGGCCGTCGGGAGCTGCGCGGCGAGTGCCTCGGCCGCCTGCGTGTGGAGGGTGGTCGTGACGGTCATGCGGGCTGCTCCGATGTGGTGGTGACGACGATGCCGGCGAGGCGCGAGCCGTTCGCGCCGACGGCGGCGGTGCCGACGGGCTCGCCGTCGACCGCGATGGTGAGGGGACGGTGCTGCGGGTGCGGCAGCGGCAGGACGTCGCCGACGGCCAGGCGGAGGACCTGCGACGGCAGGACCGTGGCGGGCGCGAACCGCAGGCTGACGCCCACCGGGACGGAGGCGAGCTGCGCGTCGACGAGGGCGCGGGCGTCGGCTGGTGAGACGTGCGTGGCGGTCTCGCCGAGCTGCGGCAGCACCGCGTCGGCCGGCAGCGCGAGGGTGCCGGGGGCGACGCGCTCCCCGACGCGGATCGTGAACGAGGCGACGATCATGAGGTCGCCCTTCTGGGCGGCCTGGGCGAACTGCGAGTTGAACTGGAACCCGCCCGCGGTGACGTCGTGCGCGAGCAGCCCGCCGAACGAGTAGCGGAGGTCGTCGAGGGCGTCCTCGACGATCTTGCGGACGAGCGCCTGCTCGATCGGGGTGAACGTCCGGTCCGGCGTCGGCAGCGGCTTCGAGGCGCCGAGCGCGTGCGAGACCCAGGTGAGGGCGGCGTCGAGGGGCACCTGCAGGACGCCCTTCGGCACCACGTCCGCGATCGGCAGCAGGACCATGCCCGTGAGCGCGGGCAGGGACGCGGCGTACTCGTCGTACGTCGTCATCTGGACCTGCTCGCAGGTGACCTGGCTCACCGCGCGGACCTTCGCCGTCAGCTGGGTGCCCCACTGGCGCGCGAAGGTCTCGAAGGCAAGCTCGAGGACCCGGGCGTGCTCGCGGGCGAGCGTCGACGGGCGCGCGAAGTCGTACACCTCGGGCGCTGGCAGGGTCTCGGTCACGGGTGCGTCTATCGGTCCGCTGTGCCGGACCCGTCAGTGCTGTGCCGCGGCTGTGCCTCCTTCTGGGGGCGGGCGGGCGGTCGTTCGCTCAGCCGGTCCGTGCTCCGTCCTGCGCCTTCGCCAGGGCCGGCATCAGGGCACTGACGTCCTGGTCCTGGTTCGAGAGCACCACGATGTCGACCCGCCGGTTCAGCGTGAGGTCGGCGTCCGTCCCGCCCTTCGCCAGCGGACGACTCGACCCGAACCCGACGCTCTGGACGTGGTCGGCCGGCATCCCGCCGCGTTCCACCAGGTCGCGGAGCACCCCGGTCGCGCGGGCGGCGCTGAGTTCCCAGTTCGTCGCGTACGGTGCCGTCGAGTTCCGCTGGTCGGCGTGGCCCTCGACGCTGACGTCGTGGCCGCTCGTCTTCAGCACCGGGGCGATCGCGTCCATGATCCGCTTCGCCTGGTCGGACAGGTCGGCGCTGTTCGTGGTGAAGTACGTCTCGCTGCCGACGAGCCGCACGGTGAGACCGCGCGCGTCGACCGTGAACTGCACGTTCGACGTCTGCCCGGCCTTCGCGAGGTTCGCCTTGATGGCCTGCTCGATCGCCTGCAGGTCGTCGAGCTCCTGCTGCGCCGCCTGGACGTCCGCCTTCGTCGCGGTCTTCGGGACGACGGTGGACGCCGGGTCGACGTTCGTGTCCTTCGTGCCGGACGACGCGGTCGAGTGGTCCGCCTGCGACTTGTCGACGGAGTAGCCGGAGCCGTCCTTCACCTCGTCCTTCGTCACGACGGTCCCGGACGCGGTGTCGATCTTCTGCGACTTGACCTCGCCGAAGCCCGTGGCGAGCGAGTTCTTCAGCTGGATGTACTTCTGCTGGTCGACCGTCGACATCGCGAAGAGCACGAGGAACATGCACATCAGCACGGTGATCATGTCCATGTAGGACGCCATCCAGCGCTCGTCGGGGTGCTCGGCCTCGTCGTGGGACTTCTTCGAGCGGCCGCGACCGCGCCCGCGGGGGTTCGCGCTCACGGTCAGGCCGCCAGCTGCTGGTCGTCGGCACCCGCGTCGCTGCCCTTGCCGGACTTCCCCTTGCCGCCCTTGGCCTCGCCACCACGCGCGGCGGGCGGGACCATCGCGGTCAGACGTTCCCCGAGCAGACGCGGCTGGCTGCCCGCCTGCACGGCGAGGAGGCCCTCCATGAGCAGCGTCTGGCGGTCGGCCTCGAGCTGCGCGAGCTTGCGGAGCTTGCCGCCGATCGGCAGCCACAGGAAGTTCGCCGTCAGCAGGCCCCAGAGCGTCGCGACGAACGCACTCGCGATGAGGGGACCGAGCTCGTCAGGCTTGCCGAGGTTCGCGAGCACGTGGGTGAGCGACACGACCGTGCCGATGATCCCGACGGTGGGGGCGAACCCGCCGAGCCCCATGAAGAACGAGCTGGCCGACCGGACCGGTGCGGCGTTCGACTCGATCTCGTCCTCGAGCAGGATCCGCAGCTCGTCGCCGTCGGTGCCGTCCGCGATGTTCTGCAGCGCCTTCTTCATGAAGGGGTCGTCGTGCTTGTCGGCCTCCTGCTCGAGCGCGAGCAGGCCGTTCGCGCGGGCGGTCTCCGCCAACCCGACGACGTCGTCGATGACCGACTGCGGCGGGGTGACCTTGCCCGTGAACGCCTTCGGGACGGCCTTGAAGCTCGCGATGGCGTCCTTGAGCGTCGTACTGGCGATGCCACAGCCGATCGTCGCGCCGAACACGAGCAGCATCGGCGCGGGCAGGAACAGGCCGGCCAGCTCGACGTGCTCCATCTCGACCATGCCGAACAGGGCGCCGAAGGCGAGGAGGATGCCGATGATCGTCGCGATGTCCACGTCAACGACCCCCGTCCTGCGAGCGGGGTGCCCGGTCGGACGACACGGGGTGGATCGGGGCGACCGCGGCCAGCGTCGGCTGGGGGCCGGTGGCGTCGTGGGCGGCGGTGTCGGTGCCGTACGCCATGCCGACGATGCGCGCCCGGTACGCGGCGATGAGGTCGATGACGTCGGCCATCGACTCGCGGACGATGTACTTGGCGCCGTCGACCATGATGAGCGTCGTGTCCGGCGTCTCCTGGATGCGCTCCACGAGATCGGGGTTGACAGCGAATCCGCTGCCGTTCAGTCGTGTGACGACGATCATGGCCCGTCCTGGTTCTCGATCGTCCCGCCGCCGTCCGTGGGGCGGGATGCTGCCCGTCCGTGGGCTGCACGGAGGACTATCGGCCCACACGTGTCGTGCGTTAGCGGCGTGTACCCCACTCCAGGAAGGTCCCAGCAACCGGGTGCATCCACGACGGGGGTCCCGGCGGTAGTGCCCGTACGACGTCGACGACGACGTCGCCCGTACCGGCCCACCGGGCCAGAAGGAGACCTTCGATGCGCAAGACACTCGCCACCGGCCTGACCGCCGGCGTCCTGTTCGCAGCAGCAGCCGCGGTGATGCCCGCGACCGCGGCGACCGCCGCGTCCGGGGACGCCACCCTGTCCGTCCTGCACGCCGTACCGGCCGTCACGGTCGACGTGTACCTCGACGGCAAGCGCGCCCTCGACGACTTCAAGCCGGGCACCCTCGCCGGACCGATGATGGTGCCGGCCGGCGCCCACAGCATCGCGATCACGGCATCCGACGCGACCGACGCGTCGAAGCCGATCATCGGACCGGTCGACGTCACGCTGCAGGCCGGTGCGAACTACACCGCCGTCGCCCACGACAAGACGGACGGCTCCCCCACGGCAACCCTGTTCACCAACGACACCTCGGCCACCCGGGCCGGGCAGGGACGCCTGATCGTCCGGCACGTCGCCGCCGCCCCGGCGGTGGACGTCCTGGCCGGCGGCAAGGCCGTCGTCAGCAACCTGTCGAACCCGGACGAGCAGGCGCTCGAGCTCCCCGCCGGAACCGTCTCGGCCTCGGTCGCGGCCACCGGCACGACCGACCCGGTGATCGGCCCGGCCGACGTCGCGGTCACCGCCGGCGCCGACACGATCGTGTACGCCTGGGGCAGCCTGGACGACAAGACCCTGGCGCTCGCCACGCAGACGATCTCGAACCTCGGTGGCACGCCGAACGGGGTCCCCGCGGGCAACGCCGGTCTCGTGGCCACGAACCGGGTCGACAGCGCACCGCTCATCGGCGGTGCCGCGGCCCTCGCGGCGGCCGTCGCCGTCGGTGCCGTCGTCCTCCGTCGCCGCCATCTGGCGACGGCGGACCGCCGAGCGGACTCGGGACGCTGAACACCGCCCGAACGGCACGGACCACCGCGGCGACGCTCGTCGTCGCCGCGGTGGCCACGGCCCTCCTGACCGGGTGCTCGTCGGCCGGGTCCCCCTCCCCCGGCGGGCACCCCTCGCTCGTCCCCGCGGCACCCACGCCGGTGCCGTCCGCCTTCTCGACGGCGGTCCCGCAGCAGGCGGCCACCCTGCCGCCCGTCACGACCGCGGCGGCCCCCGACCGCATCACGGTCGACTGGGCGGGTGTCACCGCCCCGGTCCGTCCCAAGGGCGTCGACGAGCAGGGCGCCATGGCCCTGCCACCGGACCCGGCCACGGCCGGCTGGTACCGGTACGGCGCGGCCCCGTCCTCGACCGCGGGGGCCGTGGTGATCGCGGCCCACGTCGACGCGGTCGGGTACGGCGTCGGACCGTTCGCCCACCTGCGCGACGTCCCCGACGGCACGACCGTCACCCTCACCGACACGGACGGCGCCGACACGCGGTGGCGCATCACCTCCGTCGACCTGCTCGAGAAGCGCGGCCTGCCGTGGGCGTCGGTGTTCCGGACGGACGGACCGCGCCAGCTCGTGCTCGTCACCTGCGGCGGGGAGTTCGACACCACCACCCACCACTACGAGAGCAACCTCGTCATCACCGCCACACCGATCGGGTCCTGACCCGTACGATCGGAGTGCGCGGTCGACGACGACCGCACCAGCGACAGGAAGACGTGACGGCCATCCTCCCGGACGACAGCGAGCTCTCCGACGCCTTCAGTGCCGGGGGCGAACCCGCTCTGCGCGCTGCCTACGAGCGCTGGTCGCCACTCGTCCACTCCCTCGCCCTCCGGGCGCTCGCCGACCCGAGCGCGGCCGAGGACGTCACCCAGCAGGTCTTCGTCAAGGCCTGGCGGCACAGTGCGCGGTACGACCCCACGAGGGCCCCGCTCGGCGCATGGCTCGTCGGCATCACCCGGAACTGCATCACCGACGCCCTGAACGACCGGCAGCGACACCCGAGCGCCGCCGACCCCGTCGTCGTCGAGGAGACCACCGCCGCCCCCGAACCCGCGTTCGACCTGGCCGAACGCGCGCTCGTCGCCGGCGAGCTCGACCGGCTCGACGAGGTCCCGCGGAAGGTCATGCGGTTGGCGTTCTGGGAGGACCTCAGCCATCGTGAGATCGCGGAACGGCTGGACCTGCCCCTCGGCACGGTGAAGAGCCACATCCATCGGAGTCTGGCTCGGCTCCGAACACGTTTGGAGGTGATCGAATGAAGCACGTCGACGACGAGACGCTGGCGATGCTCGCGGTCACCGACACGGTCGCCGACGACGACGTCGCGGCGCACCTGGCCGCATGCGCCGTCTGCCGCGACGCGGTCGCGGAGTTCCAGCGCGTGGCCGCGGTCACGCGGTCGAGCGCGGACCTCGAGCTGGTGGCCCCGCCGGAGCGCGTCTGGGACCGCATCCAGGCCGCGGTCCGCGCCGAGCAGGACGCCGACCGGGAGGCGCGGGTCGACCCCGCCCCGTCAGTCCCCCACGCCGTCGCCCCGGCTCCGGCACCGCGGCCGGCCGGTCCGGCCGACCGACCCGCTGGCGGCCCGCGTGCGGGCCGCGGGACCGCGGTCCGTCGTCGCCGACGCACGATCGCCGGGGTCGTCGCGGCGGGCATCGGCGTCCTCGCCCTCCTCGTGGGCATCGGCGTCGTCACCGGCGTCGTGCCGGGGGCCGGCAGCGGCGAGACCGTCGTCGCGACCACGGACCTCAGTGCGCTCCCGAGCTGGTCCGGCGCCCGCGGCAACGCGGAGCTCGAGCGCGACCGCGACGGGCGACTGACCCTCGTCGTCGACGTGCACGGTGACGGCGACCGGAACGGGGACGCCGGGGCCCTCCGCGAGGTCTGGATGATGCAGACCGACCTCAAGGGCCTGGTGAGCGTCGGGTACCTCGACGGGGACCGTGGGCGGTTCCGGGTGCCGGCCGGCATGGACCTCGCGCGTTACCCGGTCGTCGACGTGTCGGCGGAGCCCGACGACGGCAAGCCCGCGCACTCCGGCGACTCGATCGTCCGGGGCACCTTCACGTCCCCGTAGGCTCGCGTGGAGCGTCGACCCTTGGACAACGGTCGGCGCCTAAAGTCTCACAGACGGTGTATTCCTGCTGCGCCCGGGAGATTCCTGGGTGTTGTCCCCCGGTTTTTATCTCATGAGCGTGTTACGTTGGCGCCATGTCCGACACCACCACCGTCGTCACGCCGACCCCCGCGGGGACCCCGGCACCGCTCCGCGAGGTCGGCGCCCTGATCCGGGGCGCACGCAAGGGCCGCAGCATGACCCAGGCCCAGCTCGCCGAACGCGTCGGCACCAGCCAGAGCGCGATCAACCGCATCGAGCAGGGTGGGCAGAACCTGTCCCTCGAGATGCTCACCCGCATCAGCGACGCCCTCGACCAGCAGATCGTCTCCATCGGCGGTGCCCCGCAGCGTGCGCACCTCCGCGTGCAGGGCGGTCGGAAGCTCAGCGGCTCCATCGCGGTGAACTCGAGCAAGAACGCCGCCGTCGCCCTGCTCTGCGCCTCGCTGCTGAACCGCGGTGTCACCCGCCTGCACAAGGTCGCGCGCATCGTCGAGGTCGACCGGATCATCGACGTGCTCCGCAGCCTCGGCGCCAGCGTCACGTGGTCCGAGGACGGCGAGACCCTCGAGATCGTCGCCCCGTCCGACCTGCACCTCGACGCCATCGACGCCGACGCCGCCCGCCGGACCCGGAGCGTCCTGATGTTCCTCGGCCCGCTCAGCGGCCGGTACGAGTCCTTCCGGCTGCCCTACGCGGGCGGCTGTGACCTCGGGACCCGCACGGTCGAGCCGCACCTCATCGCGCTCCGTCCCTTCGGCGTCGACGTCGAGGCGACCTCCGGCTGGTACGAGGTCGGCGTCGCGAGCCAGCACGTCCCCACGAAGTCCGTCGTGCTCACCGAACGCGGCGACACCGTCACCGAGAACGCGATCCTCGCCGCGGCCGCCCGCGACGGCGAGACCGTCATCCGGAACGCCAGCCCGAACTACATGGTGCAGGACCTCTGCTTCTTCCTCGAGCTCCTCGGCGTCCGCATCGAGGGCATCGGCACGACGACCCTCCGCATCACCGGCAAGAGCCGCATCGACGAGGTCGTGGACTACTGGCCGAGCGAGGACCCGGTCGAGGCGATGAGCCTGCTGACCGCCGGCATCGTCACCGACTCCACGCTCACCGTCACGCGGGCCCCGATCGAGTTCCTCGAGATCGAGCTCGCGACCCTGGCCGAGATGGGCCTGCGCTTCGACGTCTCGCCGGAGTACCCCGCCGCGAACGGCCGTACCCGCCTGGTCGACATCACGGTGCACCCGTCCGAGCTGCACGCGCCGATCGACAAGATCCACGCGATGCCGTTCCCCGGTCTGAACATCGACAACCTGCCGTTCTTCGTCGTCATCGCCGCGATGGCCGAGGGCACGACGCTCGTGCACGACTGGGTCTACGAGGGGCGTGCGATCCACCTGCTCGACCTCACCCGCCTCGGCGCGAGCGTGACCCTGCGCGACCCGCACCGTCTCGACGTGACCGGGCCGACGCACTTCTCCGGCGCCGAGGTCAGCTGCCCGCCGGCGCTGCGCCCCGCGGTGGTCATCCTGCTCGCGATGCTCGCCGCCAAGGGCGAGAGCGTCCTGCGCAACGTGGGCATCATCGCCCGCGGCTACGAGCAGCTGCAGGAGCGGCTCAACTCGCTGGGCGCCTCCATCGAGACGTTCCACGACTGATCGACGCGGGCTGCGGTCACTGACGTGACCGGATGACGGGCTGGAGGCGCGGGGCGGATCCGTCCCGCGCCTCCAGTCCGTCGTCAGCCGCGACCGACGAACGGCATGGCGGTCGGCATCACCGTCAGGTTCGGCACGTTCGTGCCGGCCGGCATGCCGGCCATGTACGCGACCGCACGGCCCGTCTCGGCGACGTCCATCGTCGGTTCGGGGCGCGTCGAGCCGTCCGCCTGGAGCGTGCCGTCCGCGGCGCCGGACCCCATCGTGGTGGCGGCGTTGCCGATGTCGATCTGTCCGCAGGCGATGTCGAAGGGGCGCCCGTCGAGCTGGAGCTGCTTCGTGAGTCCGGCCACCGCGTGCTTGGCGACCGTGTAGGGCGCGGACAGCGGACGCGGTGCGTGCGCGGAGATCGAGCCGTTGTTGATGATGCGGCCACCCTGCGGTGTCTGGGTCCGCATGATGCGGAAGGCCTCGCGGGCGCAGAGGAACGAGCCGGTGAGCGTCACCGACAGCACCGCGTTCCAGGTGTCGAGCGTGAGCTCGTCGAACTGGGTCGCCGGTGCGCCGGTGCCGGCGTTGTTGAAGAGCAGGTCGAGTCGACCGAAGCGCTGCACGGTCTCGTCGAAGAGGCGCCGGACGTCCGCCTCGGTTGAGACGTCGGCGACGATCGGGACGATGCGGGGAGACTGCGCTGCGACCTCGTCGAGCGGCTCGGCGCGCCGACCGGCGACCACGACCGTCCACCCGTCGGCCGCCAGTGCCAGGGCGGCGGAGCGGCCGATGCCGCTCCCGCCCCCGGTGACGATCGCGGTGCGCTCCTGGTGGTCGGTGGTGTCGTCGCTCATGCCCGCACGCTACCGCGGATGGGCCCGTCGACGGCAGGCGTCAGATGTCGAGGACGCCGTCGACCGCGGTGCTGCGGGGCGGGATGTGGCCGGTCGCGATCTCTTCCTCGAGGTACATCGTCACGTAGCCGTGGTCGACGGGACGACCGGTGTCGTCGAACACCCGGTAGCGGCGGCGGAGTCGGAGGAAGGGGACCGCCGTGTGCTCGAACGACACCACGACCTCGGTCGCGGGCCAGTCGCCCTCGACCTCGACGCGGACCTCTCGGAAGTCGCTCCGGGCGCGTCGCGGTCCGTCGACGCCGCGTGACCAGACGATCACCGGGTCGGCGAGGTGTGCGAACTCCTCCACGAGCCGGGCGACGCTGCGTGCGCGGCGCACGGTGTCCGCGTCCCACCGGGGCCACCGCGTGCCGTCGACGCCCGTGAGGTCGATGCGCTCGATCCACGGGGCGCGACGGGCCTCGCGCTCCTCGACCGAGCGCTCCCACTCGGCGTCCGCGGCCTCGGCGTCCCACTCGACCGGGTCCTCGACCGGGACCGAGTCGAGGGCGTCGGTGTCGATCGTGACCGGCAGGCCGCCGGACACGTCGACGACGACCTCGCGCGGCCGGTAGACGACGTCCCGGGAGCCGGACGCACGGGGTACGAGGTCCGGACCCGTTCGGTGGAACCGCAGGGTCATCCGGTCACCCTCGACCGTCACGTCCTCGACGAGGTGGTCGACAGCGATGGTCGTGCGGGAGCCGTCCGGCGCGACGCGGACGAGCTCGGTGGGCGGCGTCGGCGATGGCGGGCCCGGCGGCTCCGCTGCGTCGGCGGCGCCGTCACCGTCGGCGGAGTCGTCCTCCGTGTCGCCGAAGCCGATGGACCACTGGTACGCGGTCATGACCCTCGTCCCGTCGTCGTCCGGATCGTGGTCGGCACCCGCCTCGAGGTCGTCGTCGGGCCAGGGTGCGTCGTCCGCGTCGTCTTCGTCGTCGTCAGGCTCGGTCCAGGCCGCTGGGTCGGGCCAGAACGGGTCGGCCTCTGCCCACTGGAGATCGGAATCGACCAACGCCGCGAGGTCCTCGTCGTCGTCGATCGTCGTGCCAGCCATCCACGTCGATGCATCGCGAGGATCGGCGAGCCAGAGGCCTCCGGCTTCCGCGGCGACGACTCTCCGGTCCCCGAGGTCGACGGCGGCGCCGACGCGGTCCGGGTCGAGGTGCACCGCGGTCCGGGTGACCTCGTCGATGCCGTCCGAGGAGTAGACGACCCACACGCCCTCGCCCGTGGGCCAGGCCTCGGCCTCCTCGACGGCCCGCTCGGGCAGCGGAGCGGTCGGCCAGGTCAGCCACCGCACGACCGTTCCCTCCTCGACGACGGCAGCCACGGGACGGTGCAGGTCCGGGACCACCAGCCGGTGACCGATGGACACGACGTCGAGCGGGAGCAGGTGGTCGGGGTCACGCGCGTCGGTCACGTGCGTGACGCTACCGGTCACGGGTGTCCGACGGCACCGTCAGCCGCGAGCGGGTTGACTGGGGTGTCGGCCGCATCCGGTCCGACGCCACGAGGAGGAATGCGTGCTCGGACCTGAACTGGTGGTCGTGCTCGGCCTCGCCATCGCGCTGACGGCGGGCATCGCCGACCGCATCCGGGTCGCTCCGCCCGTCCTGCTGCTCGTCTTCGGCGCGCTGCTCGCCCTCGTCCCGGAGTTCGCCGGCGTGCAGCTCCCCGCCGACGCCGTGCTGCTGCTGTTCCTGCCGGCGCTGCTCTACTGGGAGAGCCTGACGACGTCGCTGCGCGAGATCCGCAAGAACCTCCGAGGCATCGTCCTGATGGGCACGCTGCTCGTCGTGGTGACCGCCGGCGCGGTCGCCGTGCTGCTCCACCTGCTCGGCCTGCCGTGGGGGCCCGCCTGGGTGCTCGGCGCCGCCGTCGCACCGACCGACGCCACCGCGGTCGGGGTGCTCACGAAGATGCTGCCGCGACGGAACGTCACGGTGCTGCGGGCGGAGAGCCTCGTGAACGACGGCACCACCCTCGTGGTCTACGGCATCGCGGTCGCGGTGACGGTCGGCACCGAGGAGCTGACCTTCTGGGGTGTCTCCGGCATGCTCGCACTGTCGTACCTCGGCGGTGTCGCCGCGGGTCTGGTGGCGGCGTGGCTCGGCACCCAGGTGCTCCGCCGGGTCGACACCGTCGTGCTCGAGAACCTCGTGACGCTGCTCGTGCCCTTCGTCGCGTTCCTCGGCGCCGAGGCGATCGGTGCGTCCGGCGTGCTGGCCGTCGTCGCGGCGGGGATCGTCGTCAGCCAGGTCGGCCCGAAGCTCGACCGCGCCGAGACGCGCCAGCAGGTCCGGGCGTTCTGGTCGTTCCTGACCTTCCTCCTGAACGGCGCGCTCTTCGTCCTCGTCGGCATCGAGGCGATGGTGGCGGCGCGCGCGCTCGACCCGGCCGAGTTGCTCCGCGCCACCGGGGTGATCGCCGCGGTGTCGGTGGTCCTCGTGCTCGTGCGGTTCGCCTTCCTCAACGCCGCCGGCGGCACGGTCTGGCTCGTCACCCGACGCTCGGGCGGTGCACCGCGCGAGGGACACCGCGACCGGCTCGTCAGCGGCTTCGCCGGGTTCCGCGGGGCCGTGTCGCTCGCGATGGCCGTCGCCGTCCCCCGGACGCTCCAGTCCGGTGGCGCGTTCCCCGACCGGGACCTCATCGTCTTCGTCACCGCCGGGGTGGTCGTCGTCACGATCGTCGGGCAGGCCCTCGTCCTGCCGGCGGTGCTCCGCCGGGCGGCCCTGCCCGAGGACGAGTCCGTGGGCGAGGAGCGTCGGACGGCGGAGCGGACCGCGATCGAGGAGGCCCTCGACGCGCTCCCCCGCCTCGCCCGTGCCACCGGCGCGGACCGGGCCACCGTGGACCGGGTGCGGAAGGACTACGAGGCCCACCTGGACGTCATCCAGGCGCGCGAGGAGTCGGACGACGACCACCCGGCGCTGCAGCGGCACGACACCGCCGTCGCCCTCGAGCTCGAACTCGTCCGGCACAAGGCCGCCACGCTCCTGCGGATGCGGGACGCCGACGAGATCGACGACCTCGTGCTCCGCCAGGTCCGCTCGGGGTACGACGCGGAAGAGGCCCGACTGAACGGCGCGTCGTCGGGCTGACCCCCGTCCTCTTCCGACGATCTGCGATTCTTGGACGATCCTGATCCCCGGCGCCCGAGGCTGTCGCCATGCACCTCCTCGACGCCGCCTCCCTCCTGCACGCCTTCGGCCCCTGGGTCCTGCTCGGCATCGGCGTGGTCGTGTTCATCGAGTCCGGCGTGCTCTTCCCGTTCCTCCCCGGTGACTCCCTGATCGTCACCGCGGCGATCCTCTCGGGCGGACTCGGCATCACGGCGTGGCAGATCGTCGTCGTCGGGGTGGTCGCGGCGTTCCTCGGAGACCAGGTCGGGTTCTGGATCGGGCGCGGTGCCGGACGCCGGCTGTTCCGAGACGACGCCCGCGTGCTGAAGACCTCGCGGTTGCACGAGGCGGAGTCGTTCTTCGCGCGCTACGGCGCCCTCTCGCTCGTGCTCGGTCGGTTCGTCCCGGTCGTCCGCACGTACGTCCCCCTCGCCGCCGGCACCGCCGACGTGCGCTGGCGCCGCTTCACGCTGTGGAACGCGCTCGGTGGCACGGTGTGGGTCGTCCTCATGACCCTGGTCGGCGTCCTGCTCGGCGGCATCCCGTTCGTGGCGCACAACATCGACGTCCTCGCGCTCGTCATCGTCGTCTTCTCGGTCCTGCCCGTCGTCATCGGCGCGGTCCGCGCGCGGCGCGGCCGCCGGAGCCGTTCCACCACCAGCTGAGCGCCTCGTCCCCCACCCGATCGCGAAGGATCCCCATGCCACGCTCGACCCCCGCCCACGTCGCCACCGTCCGCAACAAGGTCCCGGACCCGACGGCGTCGTTCTGGATCGTCAAGGTCCTCGCGACGACCGTCGGTGAGACGGCCGCCGACCTGATGAGCGAGACGCTCGGACTCGGCCTCCCCCTGACCACGGTCGTGATGGGCGCCGTGCTGGTGCTGTTCCTCGTCCTGCAGTTCCGCGCACGTTCCTACCGTCCGTCAGTCTACTGGGTCACCGTCGTCCTCATCAGCATCGTGGGCACGTGCATCACAGACAACCTCACGGACGGGCTCGGCGTCCCGCTGTGGACGAGCACGACGGTGTTCGGGGTCGGCCTCGTCGTGGTGTTCCTCGCCTGGCACCGGGTGGAGGGCACGCTGTCCATCCACCGGATCGACACGGTGCGCCGCGAGGCCTTCTACTGGCTCGCGATCCTGTTCACCTTCGCCCTCGGCACCGCCGCGGGCGACCTCATCGGGGAACAGACCGGTATCGGGTACTTCCCGGCACTGCTGCTCTTCGCCGGCGGCATCGCCTTGGTCGCCCTGCTCCGCTTCGGGCTCCGGGTCGACGGGGTCGCGTGCTTCTGGGCAGCGTACGTGCTCACCCGGCCGCTCGGCGCTTCGCTGGGAGACCTGCTCTCGCAGCCGACGTCCGATGGCGGACTGGGCATCGGCACGATCACCACGAGCACGGTGTTCCTCGCCGCGATCCTCGTGGTCGTCGGGGCGACGTCCGTGCGGCTCCGGCGGTCCTCCGCTGCGCTCACCGACGGGTCGGTCGAGGCGGTTCGGCTCCGCCGGTCACCCGCGGCAGACTGAGCACGAACATGGTCCCGCCCGGGCCGGTGGCGCCGACACGGACCGATCCCCCGGCCCGGACGGCGATCTCGCGGACCAGGGCCAGGCCGATCCCGTAGCTCGTCCGACGCTCGGCGGGACCCGCCGCGGGCGTCCCGTGCGCGAAGCGGTCGAAGACCCGGTCCGGGTCGATCCCGGTGATGCCGTCGCCACGGTCCCGCACCGCGATCTCGACGGTCCGTGGCGTCGCCGTGACCCGGACCTCGACGTCGGAACCCGCCGGAGCGTGCCCCACCGCGTTGTCGAGGAGTGCGACGAGAGCTCGGCGGAGCGGCGTCGCGGACATCCGGACCGCCACGTCGACGTCGCCTCCGCCGTCTCCGCGGTGCACGATGCGCACGGCACGCTGCTCGGCGACCACCTGCAGGTCGGCGACCGCACCGTCGACCTCGAGGGACACCGGCGTCGCCGCCGATCCGTCATCGCCGTCCATCGTCGCGGCCCGCAGCAGGTCGTCCACCACCGCCGCGAGCGACCGCGTGTCCTCGCGGAGGGCGTCGACGATGGGCGTGCGGTCGTCGTCGGCGGACATCCTGCGCTGCAGCTGCTGCACCCGCGCACTCATCACGGTGAGCGGCGTGCGCAGCTCGTGGCTCGCATCGGCGACGAAGGTCCGCTGCAGCCGCAGCGCCTCCCCCAGCGGCACGACCGCACGTCGGGCGACGAACCACGTCGCGAGCCCCGCGAGCAGCACCGCACCGGCGCCGATCACGGCCAGGGCGCCGAGCAACGCGTCGCGGTCGACGAAGATCCGCGTGGTGTCCGCCGCGTGCTGCTCGTGCACCTCGGTCGGCGTGGACTGCCAGAGCACGTACGCGAACACGAGGCCGACGATCACCACGACCAGCCCGGCCGACACGAGGGCGACCTGCACACCGATCCGCACCGCCGACCGCCGGACCGCGACGTCGTCCGCGTCACGGGTCACGGTGAACCGATCCGGTAGCCGGTCCCGCGGATCGTCGTGATGAGCTCACGGTCGGTCTTCCGCCGGATGTAGTGCACGTACGTGTCGACCGTGCCCTCGACCTCGCTGTCGCCGAACACGGTCGACAGGATGTGCGCCCGGCTGAACGCCGTCGTCGGTGCCCGGGCCAGGAGTTCCAGCAGGGCGTTCTCGCGATCCGTCAACTGGATCCGCCCGGAGTACGGCGAGTACACGGTCGCGGTGTCCGGGTAGAAGGTCCACGCACCGATCGGCAGCGGGTCCCCCTCCGACCGGAAGTCCCGCGTCAGGGCGCGCAACCGCGCGGCGAGCTCTTCGAACTCGAACGGTTTCACGAGGTAGTCGTTCGCTCCGGCGTCGAGCCCGGAGACCCGGTCGCCGAGCGCGCCGAGGGCCGTGAGCATCAGCACCGGGGTCGCGTCGCGTCGACGCCGCAGTCGGGCCACGACCTCGGCACCGTCGATCCCGGGCAGCCGTCGGTCAACGACCATCACCGCGTACATCCGGTCCGCCGCCGCGTCCAGCGCATCCTCGCCGCTCGTCACGAGCGTCACGTCCCAGTCCTCGCCGAGCACGTCCGCCACGAGGGGCCCGAGTCGCGGGTCGTCCTCGACGAGCAGCAACCGGTCCGTCCTCGTCACCGTGCCTCCTCCGGCGCGTCGCGGGTGGCACCGTCCGTCCAGCCTGGCACAGCCGTGGCAGGCTCGACCCGTGAACGAGCCGAGCAGCATCCTGTGGACGCTCGTCGGTGTCGTCGTCCTGGTTTCCCTGGCCACCCTCGTGCTCCTGCTCGCGCGCGCTCCGTCGCCGTGGGCGCCGGCGCTCGCGGTCGTGCGCGGCACGGTGCAACTGGCGCTGATCAGCCTGGTCCTCAGCGGCGTGATCCGTGACCCGCTCTGGATCGCCGCGGCGCTCGTGGTGATGTTCGGCGTGGCCACGACGACGGCGGCGCGACGGCTCGGCACGCTGCGGACCCGGCTCCTCCCCGTCGCCCTGGCGATGTCGGCGGGGATCGTCGGTGCGCTCGCGGTCGTGTTCGCCACCGGTGCGATCGCCTTCACACCGCGGTACGTGCTCGCGATCGGGGGCATCGTCATCGGGAACGCCATGACGAGCGCCACGCTCTCCGGGCGACGGTTCGTCGAGCTCGTCGACGACCGGTGGGACGACGTCGAGGGCTGGCTCGCGCTCGGTGCCACCCCGCGGCAGTCGACCGCCGAGCTCGTCCGCCGGGCGGTCCACGCCGCGATGGTGCCGAGCACCGACCAGACGCGCACAACCGGACTGGTCACCCTGCCCGGCGCCTTCGTCGGTGCGATCTTCGGCGGGGTCTCCCCGATCGAGGCCGGACGCTTCCAGATCGTCGTCCTCGCCGCGATCATCGCGGCCGGTGCGGTCGTCGCGACGACGCTGACCCACACCCTGGCGCCGGTCCGGACCCGGCCCCCGCAGCCCGCCTGACAGCGTTTCTCAGAGGATCCTCCGAACGGGCACGCGACCGTCGACGGGTGCGCGCGAACAAGGTCCCGGCCCCCTCCACGTCCTTCTGGTCCGTCAAGGTGCTGACCACGGGCTTCGGCGAGGCTCTGTCAGACTTCCTGGTGCGACGGTTCGACCCCGTCCCGACGGTGCTCGTCACGGCGGTCGTCTTCGCGGTCGTGCTCGCCGTGCAGCTGACGAGCGTGCGGTCCTCGCCGTGGCGGTACTGGGGTGCCGTGGTGATGGTCGCGGTGTTCGGAACGATGGCCGCCGACGCGGCGCACGTCGCCGTCGGCGTGCCGTACTGGGCATCGACGCTGGTGTTCGCCCTCGCGCTCGTCGTCGTGTTCGTCGGCTGGCGACGCACGGCGGGTAGCTTCGACGTGCACCACGTCGACACGCTGGGCCGCGAGCTCTGGTACTGGGCCGCCGTGGCCGTGACCTTCGCGCTCGGCACCACCGTCGGCGACCTCGTCGCGTCGTCCGCCGGATTCGGGTTCCTCGCTGGCGGACTGATCTTCCTGGCTGGGATCGCCGGCGTCGTCGTGGCGCGCGGGCTCGGCATCGTCGGGCCCGTCGCCGCGTTCTGGGCCGCGTACGTGCTCACCCGTCCGCTCGGCGCGTCGTTCGCGGACTGGGTCGCGGTGGCGCCCTCGCGCGGCGGCCTCGGCGCCGGGACCGGACTCGTCTCGGCGGTCCTCGCGATCGTCATCCTGGCGGCCGTGTCCGCACTCGCCTCCGGTCAGCGCAGGGGGATCCGGCCCGGCGGGCAGGCCGCCGTCAGGTCCTGACCCGTCCCGCTGCGCCAGCGGGGCCCGCGACGATCGGGACGACCGACGGGAGGCGCGGTGCGGGCCGGCACCGCGCCTCCCGTCCAGCAGGCCCTACGACTCGTCGGTCGCCGCCGGTTCCGACGCGAGCGCCTTCCGACGCTGCGCGACCTGCACCGCGACGGCGATCGGGACCGCGGCGAGGGCGACCGCCCGCAGCCACGGCCGGTCGAACACGTGCCGCGTCGCGTGGTCGAGCGAGACCGGGCCGGGACCACCGAGTGCGAACATCGCGGCGGAGAAGCCGAGGAACGCCGGGAACTCGAAGCCGCCGTCCGCGTTGAAGAAGCCGTTGGGCGTGTGGACGCTCGACGCGACGCCCATCGTGGTCGCGGCGCCGGCGCCGGCGATCGGGGTGGCGAGACCGAGGGCGAGTGCGGCGCCGGAGCCCGCCTCGCCGAGGCCGGCGAGGACGGCGTTGCGGCGACCGGGCCGGAAGCCCATCTGGTGCATGCCCTGGGCGGTGCCCTCGATGCCGCCGCCGCCGAAGGCGCCGAACAGCTTCTGGGAGCCGTGCGAGACGAGTACGGCGCCGAGGGCGATGCGCAGCAGGGTCCTGGCGCTGACGGAGGCGGTGGTGGTGCGCGAGCTCATGCGATCTCCCTGACGTCGGTGTGCGGTCGATCGTCACGGTCCAGCAGACGGTACGCCCCGCCGGCCCGAGGCGGACCGGCGGGGCGTCCCGCGGTGTTCGAGGGGTCAGCTGGTGATCCGGCGCCGGCCGCCGACCCGGACGATCACCCCGGCGACGACCGCGCCCACGATCGGGGCGACGATGAACACCCAGAGCTGGGACAGCGGGGTCGCGCCGCCGTAGACGGCAGCGGCGATCGAGCGGGCCGGGTTCACGGACGTGTTGCTGACCGGGATGCTCACGAGGTGGATCAGGGTGAGCGTGAGCCCGATGCCGAGCGGGGCGACCGCCTGGTACTCCCGCTTGGCCGTGATCGACAGGATGACCGCGATGAAGACCCCCGTCAGCACGGCCTCGGTGAGGAAGACCGACCCGAGCCCGTACCCGCCGGGGCTCGCCGAACCGTAGCCGTTCGAGGCGAACCCGCCGTCCCGCGCGGCCTGGAACGCCCCGGACTTGCCGGAGAGCACGGCGGCGAGGATGCTCGTCGCGACGAGCCCGCCGACGACCTGGGACACGATGTAGCCGGCGACGTGCCGCGCGTCGGTGCGTCCGGCGGCGAGCAGCCCGAGGGTGACCGCCGGGTTGAAGTGGCCGCCGGAGATGTGCCCGACGGCGGAGATCCCCGCGACGAGCGTCAGCCCGAACGCCAGGGCGACGCCGAGGTAGCCGACGCCCTGCTGGTTGTCCGTGGCGCTCGGGACGTTCGCGGCGAACAGCGCGGTCCCGACACCGCCGAGGACGAGCAGGAAGGTGCCGAAGAACTCGGACGCGTACCGGGCGAGCGGCGACCAGGTCACCGCGTCCTCACGGCGCTGCTCGGAGGTCGATCCGCTCACCGGTTCGTTGCGTCCGCGGTTTCGGTCGCGGTCGGGTCGGCGCTGAGCCATGAGGGTCTCCTTCGGGTTCGTCTGTCGTCGTGGGTGCACGCGGGGCGTGTCGGTGGACGCCGCTCCCTGCGGCGCGGCCGGGACGGACGCCGCCGGTGGGTGGACCCGGGATCGGGCCGGTCCGGCGGTCGCCGTCCGCGGATGGGACGGGGCACACCAGACGGTGGTCACGCCGGCGGCGGACTTTCCAGACACGTCCCAGGAAGCCCCCGCGACGGCCGGGTTCCTGTCCCCCGGTGCCCGTCCCGCGGCCGTCCGGCGCGCAAAGCGGCCCCGGCGTCGCGCCCGCTGTCCTGTTCCCGCGCGGGTCCGGCCTGCCCCGCCCGGACCCGTACCGTGCCGCGCGGGCCGGAGGGGTGGCGGGCGCCGCGCACCGGCGGTTCGCATGGTGCGGACTTGTTCACTGGGTGCGGTGTTGCCCGCTCGGTGCGGGCTTGTAGCGGAACACCCAGCGGGCAAGCTCGCACGGGGTGACGGACGTCGCACCGTGCTGCGCCGCGGTGTGACGGTTCGCACCGTGCGGGCTCGTTCGTTGGGCGCGGGGGTGCCCGTTCGGTGCGGGCTTGTCCACCGGGCGCGGGGGTGCCCGTTCGGTGCGGGCATGTCCACCGGGTGCGGAGCTGCCCGCTCGGTGCGGGCTTGTAGCGAGGCACCGGGCGGGCAAGCTCGCACGGGGTGACGGACGTCGCACCGTGCGGCGCGCGGCGCCGGCGGTTCGCACCGTGCGGGCTTGTTCACCGGATGCGGGGCTGCCCGCTCGGTGCGGGGTTGTAGCGAGGCACCGTGCGGGCAAGCTCGCACGGGGTGACGGACGTCGCACTTTGCGGCGCCGCGCACCGTCGGTTCGCACGGTGCGAGCTTGTCCACCGGGTGCGGAGGTGCCCGCTCGGTGCGGGCTTGTAGCGGCGCACCCAGCGGGCAAGCTCGCACGGGGCGACGGACGTCGCACCGTGCGGCGCTGCACCCAGACCCGACGCCCGCCGCCCGCCGCCCGCCGCCCGCCGCCCGACACCCGCCACCCGCCGCCCGCACGACCAGCGGCCCGCCGCGCTACAGGTCCTTGAGCCGCCGACCCGTCGCGCCGTCGCTCCACCGCGCGGCCGATCCCCCGTCGAGGGACTCGTGGTGCCCGCCGTGTCCGTGGGCGAGCCCGCAGCGCCAGCGGTCGAAGACGCTCAGGCAGAGGTCGCGGGGCAGTCGGTCCGCGCCGACGCCCGACGGCGCCGCGGAGCGGACCGGATCGGTGGCGTCGGGCACGGGGGTGGTGTTGGTGTCGTCGATCATTCCGTCATGTGGACGTCGTGGGGACCGGATCCGTCACGGATCCGTCGCCGTCCGGTGCACCCGGGCGTGTCCCCGCCGCCCGGTGCAGTGTGGAACGGGACGGCCGTCGGACGGCGGCCGTCGGCGACGATCGGAAGGCGGGGATGGACCACGACGATCCCCTCCTGCGTGCGGAGGACCCCACCCTGGTGGTCCGCGCCGCCGACGGCGACGTCCGCTCGTTCGAGGTGCTCGCGCGTCGACACGGGCCGGTGATGCGCGTGTACGCCGAGCAGATGCTCGGCTCGAACGTCGAGTCGGACGACGTCGTGCAGGAGTCGTTCCTGACCGGGTGGCGTCGACTCTCCGACCTCAACGACCCCGCGCGGTTCCGTCCGTGGATGATGCAGATCGTCACCCGGAAGGCGCTCGACCGGCTCCGTCGGCGCCGCCACCACGACGACGTCGACGGCGCACAGCACCCGACGGACGCAACCAGGCAGCCGGAGCGTATCGTCGAGACGCGGATGCAGCTCGACGCGATGTGGACCGCGTTGGACCGCCTCCCCGCAGACCAGCGGCGGTGCTGGCTCCTCCGCGAGACCGCCGGCTACAGCTACCAGCAGATCGCCGACGAACTCGAACTGCCGGTGTCGACGGTGCGTGGGCTGCTCGCCCGTGCCCGTCGGTTCCTGACCGTGGAGATGGAGGCATGGCGATGAGCGACATCGACGATGTCCCCGTTCCCGAGGACGACCTCGACGGCCACACCATGGAGGAGCTCGCCGACTACCTCGACCGTGGTCGGACCCCACGCGACCCCGCCATCGAGGCGTCCGCGTCCTGCCGGCTCGCGCTGTCGAACATGGCACGCCTGCGGGAGCTCTCGCTCGGTGCCCTGCAGCGCCGGGCGGACGCCGAGCCGGACCGCGAGACCGACTGGATCGACCGCCTGCTCGCGACGATCCGCTCCGAGGTCCGACCGGGTCGTGACGTCCCGGTCCCCCACCCCGACCCGAGACTCCGACTCGCGATGACCGAGGCCGCCGTGCGCGGCCTGGTCCGTCGCGCCGGCGACACGATGGGCGGCGTCGTGATGGGCAGCTGCACGCTCGACGGCGAGCTCGGCGACCTCGGAGCCCCGGTGCACGTGCGGGTCACCGCCGGACTGGTCTACGGGGCGCCGGCGGCCGAGACCGCCGACCGGCTCCGGGACAGGATCGCGGCGGCCCTCGCACGGCACACCGCCATGACCGTGGCGTCCATCGACGTCGTGTTCGACGACGTCCACCTGCCCTAGGAGCACGACGTGAGCGACGAAGCCCTGTCCCGAGCCCTCACCGACCGGATCCGGAGCGTCCCGGGCGTCACGGGGGTGTACCCGAGCCGGCCACTCGTGCACGCCGCCGCCGAGGCCGTCGCGTCCACCTTCTCGCTGCAGGAACCCGACGTCCTGGTGGACGTGCAGCGCGAGGGCACGACGCTGCGGGTGCACGCGGGCATCGCCGTCGACGACACCCGCCCCGCGACCGAGACGGTGCGCGAGGTGGGCGAGCGCGTCCGCGACCTCGTCGACGAGCGGACCGGTGGGCCGGCCGACCTCGTCGAGGTGACGATCCGGCTCGTCGAGGACATCGGGGCGCCCACCGACGACGCCACCGGACCCGACCCGGGCGAGCGCGTGCCGACGGCCGGGTGACGGGGTCGGCGCGCGGTCGCGGACGCGACCGGATGACGGACGGGAGGCGCGGTGCTGGCCCGCACCGCGCCTCCCGTCCGCCTCGTGGTCCGGACGCGACCCGCCGGTCTCAGGCCGCCATCGGCCCGTACCGGCGGTGCCCCTTCACGTCGTAGCGGTCGAGCATCATGAGCTTGTCCCAGGCGGCCACGAAGTCGCGGACGAAGCGTTCCTGTCCGTCACGACCCGCGTACGCGTCGACGACCGACCGGAGCTGCGCGTTCGACCCGAACACGAGGTCGTGCCGGGAGGCCGTCCAGCGCTGCTCGCCGGTCGCCTGGACGGTGCCGGCGAACACCGTCTCGGTGTCATCGGTCTTCGTCCAGACGAGATCGGTGTCGGTCAGGTTGACGAACCAGTCGGTCGAGAGCGTGCCGACGCGGTGCGTCAGGACGCCGACGTCGGAGCCGTCCCAGTTCGTGCCGAGCACCCGCAGGCCGCCGGTCAGGACAGTCCACTCCGGTGCGGTCAGCGTGAGCAGGTTCGCCCGGTCGAGGAACACCTGCTCGAGCGCGACGCCGGGGGCGAACTGCTCGAACCGCTCGGACCGGAAGTTCCGGAAGCCGTCCGCGATCGGCCGGAGCCACTCGAACATCTCGATGTCGGTGAGCTCCTGCGTGGTGTCCACCCGACCCGGCGTGAACGGCACGGTGACCTCGACGCCGGCGGCGCGGGCGGCGTCCTCGACCCCGACGCACCCGGCGAGCACGACGAGGTCCGCGAGGGACACGGCGGGGTGCTGTGCGCGGATGCGCTGCAGCGCCTCCACCACGGGCACCGTGCGGCCGTTGACCGCCCAGTCCTTCTGCGGGGACAGGGCGATCCGGCCGCCGTTCGCGCCGCCGCGCTTGTCGCTGTCGCGGTAGGTCGACGCCGCCGAGTAGGCGGTGAACACGAGGTCGGACGCGTCGATCCCCGCGTCGCGGACGGCAGCCTTGAGCGTCGCCACGTCGGCGTCGGTCAGGGGCGCGCCCGCAGCGTCGGGGAGCGGGTCCTGCCAGAGCAGCTCGTCCTCGATCGTCACCTCGGGGCCGAGGTAGCGGTGCTTCGGCCCCATGTCGCGGTGCGTCAGCTTGTACCAGGCCTTCGAGAACGCGGTCGTGAAGAGGTCGAAGTCGGCGAGGAAGCGCTCACAGACCTTCCGGTACTCCGGGTCGACCTTGAGGGCGATGTCCGAGGTCATCATCATGAGCGGGTGCTCCTGCCCGGCGACGTGCGCGTCGGGCGTCTTCGGCGCGTCGGGGTCCTTCGGCGTCCACTGCAGGGCGCCGGCCGGGCTCCGGGTCTGCTCCCACTCGTGGCCGAACAGGTTCTCCAGGTAGCTGTTGTCCCAGCGCGTCGGGTCCTGCGTCCAGCTGCCCTCGATGCCGTTCGTCGACGTGAACTCGGCGTTGCCGGTCCCGCGCGGGTTGTGCCAGCCGAGGCCCATCGACTCGATGGGCGCGAGCTCGGGCGACGGGCCGATCTCGGTCGCCGGGACCTGCCCGTGGCTCTTGCCGAACGCGTGGCCGCCCGCGATGAGCGCCACGGTCTCCTCGTCGTTCATCGCCATGCGGGTGAAGGTCGTGCGGATGTCGCGTGCGGACCCGAGCGGGTCGCCGTTCGCGTACGGGCCCTCGGGGTTCACGTAGATGAGCGCCTGGTGCGAGGCCGCGAGCGGGCTCTGCAGGTCGTAGTCGGCGTCGCCGTTCTCGCCGTGCCACCGCTCGTCGCGCGAGACCATCTCGTCCATGCTGTGCACGTCGTGCGGGTTCCACACCTCGGGGCCCCACCACGTGCCGTCGTCCGGCTCCCAGGCGTCGAGCCGGCCGCCGCCGAAGCCGTACGTCGGCAGGCCCATGAGCTCGAGCGAGCAGTTGCCGGTCAGGACCATGAGGTCGGCCCAGGACAGCGCGTTGCCGTACTTGTGCTTGATCGGCTGCAGCAGGCGTCGGGACTTGTCGGTGTTGCCGTTGTCCCACCAGCTCCCGATCGGCGCGAACCGCTGCATCGCGGTCCCGGCGCCACCACGACCGTCGGCGATCCGGTACGTGCCGGCTGCGTGCCAGGCCATCCGGATCATCTGCGGGCCGTAGTTGCCGTAGTCGGCCGGCCACCAGTCTACGCTCGTCGTGAGCAGCGATTTGATGTCGCGCTTCAGCTCCTCGAGGTCGATCGTGGCGAACGCCGCCGCGTAGTCGAAGTCGGCCCCCAGCGGGTCGGCGTCGACGCCGTTCCGGTGCAGCAGCTCGACGCGGAGCCGCTGGGGGTACCAGTGCTCGAGCGTCGGCGCCTGGCCGAAGGCCCCACCGAGGTGGTCGCCGCCGGCTGGCAGGGATCCCCCCATGTGGTACGTGCAGGTGTCGGTTCCGTCAGTGCTCACTGCTGCTCCTCATCGCGCGGTGGACGCACCGGCCCCCGTCGGCGGTGCGTGCCCGCCACGATGCGCTCGCCGCCTGGGAGATGCCGAACCGGGGTGCGCTTCGCGATTCGAATCCTCGAACGAACCGCCCGTCACGGCGCGGTGGTGGTCGGCTCGGTGCCGGTCGGCGCGGTGGCGGTCGGCTCGGTGCTGGTCGGCTCGGTGGCGGTCGGCTGCTCCGCGCCGTGGACCGCACGCCGGGCGCCCGGTGTGGCCCAGACCCGACCGTCGGCGCCGAACGCCAGCACGTCGACGCCGCCGTCGCTCGTCACCCGGCGGAGGTCGTCCTCGTCCCCCGCGACGATCGCGGTCGCGAGGACGTCCGCGGTGACGATGTCGTCGGCGACGACGGTCGCCTGGACGAACGTCGTGGCGGTCCGACGCCAGATGTGCTCGCCGCGCTCGGCGGTCCCCGAGGTCGCCACGGCCCGACGGGGTGCGTCGAGCCGGATGACGCCGACGACGGTTTCACGGTGCGCCGGGTCGACGACGCCGACGCTCCAGGGCTCGTCGCCCCGGTGGTGACCGCGGACGAGCACGTCGCCGCCGGCACTGATCATCCAGTCGGCACAGCCGGCTGCGTCGAGGACGTCCCCGGCGCCGCGGATCGCGAGGGCCTTGACGACCCCGGACAGGTCGATGACGCCGTCCGGTCGGTGCGGGGTGAACGCTCCCCCGGTCCGCTCCCGCCACTCGAGCGCGAGGGCGTAGACGTCCCGCACCTCGGCGGGTGCGTCGGCGAGGCGGAGCGACCCCGCCGCGATCCGACTGAGCACCGACGACGGGTCGTAGAGGCTGTACCGGTGGTCGTGGCCGGCGAACACCGCACGGACCTCGGACGCGGCCTCCGGGGTGGCGCCGCGCAGGCTCACGACCGTCCCCATCGTCTCGAAGGTGGTGACGCCGGTCACAGCCCGGCCTTGTCGATCGCGGACTGGAGCGACGTCGTGTAGCCCTCACTGGTGAAGGTCGCACCGCTGACGGACTGGATCTTCGCGGACTGCGCCTGCAGCGCCTCCTGGCGGAGGATCGGGGCGGCCTGCGCGCTGATCTGCACGGAGCGACCGCCCTGGTCGGTCAGCTGCAGCGCGGTGACGTCGGTGATCTTCCCGTTCGCGACGGTGATCTGCACCTGCACGGGGCCGTACTGCGTCTGGGTCGTGTCGCCGGCGAAGGTCCCGGAGGCGGAGGAGCCGCCCGAGGTACCGGTGCCCGAGGTGCCGGAGCCGGAGGTGCCGGAGCCGGAGGTGCCGGTCCCGGTGCTGCTCCGGCCGCTCGCCCCGCCGGTGGTGGCGGAGCCGCTCGTGCCGGTGCCGGCCGTCGTGCTCTGCTGTGCCGGGGCGGTGACCGCGGGTTGGCCGCCGAGCTGCCAGCCGATGACGAGGACGGCGACGGACGACACGACCCCGCCGGCGACGACGCGGGCCCTCACGACTCGAACCGTTCGTGGTGGATCTGGTGCTCCGGGACGCCGGCGAGCCGTGCCTCGCGGACGACGAGGTCGGACCAGGCGCGCGGGCCGCACACGTACAGGTCGGAGTCGAGCAGGTCCGGGAAGACGGACCGGAGCGAGACCCCGCGGCGCACGTCCTCCTGGGTCATCCAGCTCTCGCGGGAGTGCGCCCGGCGGCCGACCATCGTGTACAGCCGGCTGCCCGTCGCAGCGGCGAGGTCGGCGGTCTCCCGCCAGAGGTACTGCTGGTCGGCGTCCGTCCCGCGCAGCAGCACGGTGGCCTCGCCCGGGCGGAGGTCGGTGTCCTCGAGCAGCGACCGCACGGGGGTGATCCCGATGCCCGACGCGACGAGCGCCAGGTACGGGGCCGTGCGCGCCCGGCTCGTGAACAGCCCGTACGGCCCCTCGAGGGAGACGAACGCCCCCGGGGTGATCCGGCCGAGCCGTGCGGAGCCGGCACCGAGGTCGCGCACGGTGATCCGGGCGCGGTCACGACCGGGGACCGCGGAGAACGACACCGGATGGGCGTGCCACCAGGTCCGGGCGGTCCAGAACCGCCAGACCCCGTACTGGCCGCCCTCGGCGCCGAGTCGGTCGAGGTCACGGCCCGCGAGGTGGATCGACACGACCCCCGGCGCGATGGCCTCGACCCCGACCACGCGGATGCGGTGGCGGAACGTCACGACGACCGGCAGGGCGAACCGGTATACGGCGATCAGTCCGAGCGCCACGACGTACAGCGCGATCCAGTAGACGCGCTGCCACGTGCCCTGGGCGAGGACGCTGCCGACGCTGAGCATGTGCGGCAGCGCGACGAGCACCGCCGCGTAGCTGAGCAGGTGGATGACGTGCCAGGCCTCGTAGGGCAGGCGACGTCGGACGGCGACGAGGGACGAGACGACCACGGCGACGAACAGTCCGAGTCCCAGGTAGGCCAGGGGCATGTCGGGCGTGGAGAAGAGCGCGATCGTCTCGGCGATCGGTCCGGTGCCCGCCGAGGCGCCGTACCCGAGCGTCAGGAACGCACCGTGCGCGAGCAGCAGGTACAGCACGGGCTTCCCGAGCGACCGGTGGACCGCGATCGCGTTGTCCTGCCCGAAGGTCCGGTCGATGAGCGGGACCCGCGCGGCGAGGACGAGCATCACGAGCACGAGGTCGGTCGCGACAAGACCGGCGACGATCCCGGCGTCGGTGAGCCACCCGCCGATGCCGACGACCGTGTGGGATCCGGGCGACACGAGCCAGAGCAGGACGGCCACCGCGGCGGACACCCAGGCGAGGATCCCGAGCAGGTCGGTCAGCGCGCCCCGGCGACGTCCGGCGCGGCGACGGCGACGTGCCGCGACCGCGAGCGGCTCGGCCGGCGGCACGGTGCCACGTCGGCGGCCGCCTCCGGAGGGACCGGGGGCGGGGCGGGCGGTGGGGCGAGCGGTGTCGATCATCGTCTCGGTCCTCTCCAGCAGGTGTTCGGGTGCTCCACAGCATCGGCAGCGGGACTGTGGAGGAACCCGGAACGGACCGTCCGCTTCGTTCGAGACTTCGAGTGATCCGGCACGGCCGCCGGGCGGCGGGGCTCGGATGCCCGTCGGGGGGCACGGTCGTCCGTCGGCCGCGCACCGCGGCGACGACCGGCTCAGACCGCGGGGACGCTGACCGTGGCGACGGCACCGCCGTGCGCGCCGTTCCGGAGCGACGCCGACCCGCCTGCGCGCTCGGCGATCCCGCGGACGAGCGCGAGTCCGAGCCCGCTGCCGCCGAGCACCGCGCGCCGGGCGCTGTCCGCCCGGGCGAACCGCTCGAACGCCTGGGGCAGGAAGTCCTCGGGCACCCCGCGGCCGTCGTCGACGACGGTCAGCTCGAGGGTCCGCGCGGCGTCCTGGGTGAGGGTCACGCGGATCACGCCGCCCTCCTCCCCCGCTGCGACGGCGTTCGCGACGAGGTTGTCGACGATCCGGGCGAACGCGGCCGTCTCGAGGGCGTACCGCTCGTCGGGCGCGTCGAGCGTCACCTGGAAGTCGATGTCGCGGTCGACGGCACCCCCGAGGGCACGGACACGGTCGATCGCTCCCATGAGTTCGGTCACGAGCGCGGACCCCGGTGTCGAGGGTGCCGGTCCGGCCTCGTCCAGTCGGCTCAGCTCGAGCATCGTGTCCGCGAGCGCGACCAGCCGCGCGGCGTCCCCCTCGGCCTGGCGCAGCTCGCGCTCGAGCGCCTCGGCGTCCCCGGCGGACCGGTGCGCCAGCTCGAGCCGGGCGGTGAGGGCCGCGAGCGGTGTCCGGAGCTCGTGACTGGCATCGGACACCATGCGGCGTTCCCGCTCGGCGTGTTCGCGCTGGCGGTCGATGAACGCGTTGAGGGTCCGTGCGAGCGCGGCGAGCTCGTCGTCCGAGGTCCCGACGGGCAGGTGCCCGGCCGCGGCGCCGGCGCTCAGCTCCTCGGCCGTCCGACGCATCCGGCCGACCGGCCGGAGCGCCAGGGTCGAGAGCAGCCAGGCGGTCGCGGCGAAGGCGAGGAGCGCGAGGACGGTCCCGACGGCGAGGGAGCGGTCGACGCGTTCCACGGTCTCGTGCCCGGCGCGGCCGTCGTGGGCGGCCCAGACGACCGAGGTCCCGGCGTCGCTCCGGACCGGGATCCCCACGACCGTGACCGACCGGTGTCCGGTGTGCAGGCGGAGCGTGACCTCATCGTCCAGTACTGCGGTCGGCAGCGACCGTCGGACGTCCCGCGGGAGCGAGTCGACCACCCATCGACCCGACGCGTCCCGGATCCCCACCATCACGTCCTCGGCGGGTCGGTCCGGGGGCTCGCCGGGGTTGTTCCGCAGGTCGGAGACGAACGGTGCGGCGTCGCCGGCGGCGAGGGACTCGTCGGTCGCCAGCGTCGCCCGCTCGATCTGGACGTGCAGCACCACCGCGACGCCGGACAGCACGACCGCGCCGACCAGCAGGCTGCCGAGCGTGATGCGGGCCCGGATCGAGAGGCGACGGAGGGCCCTCATGCGGTCGGCACGACCTCGAGCGCGTACCCGACCCCACGCACGGTCCGGATCACCACGTCGGCGTCCGCCGCCTGCAGCTTCTTCCGGACGTAGCTGACGTACTGGTCGACGATCGTCGGGTCGAAGTGCTCGGCGCTCCCCCAGACCTCCTCGAGCACCTCGGCCCGGGTGCGCGGCGCCGGTGCACCCTGGATGAGGAACCGCAGCAACGAGAACTCCTTGACGCTGAGCGGCAGGTCCCGACCCCGCACCGACGCCCGGACCGCGACGGTGTCGAGCCGCACGGCCCCGGCCTCGACCACGGTCGCCGAGCCGGCTGCCCGTCGTCGCAGGTGCGCCCGGATCCGTGCGTTCAGCTCGGCGATCGCGAACGGCTTCGTGAGGTAGTCGTCGGCGCCGGAGTCGAGTCCGAACACGCGGTCGTCCACCGCGTCGCGGGCGGTCACGAGGACGACCGGGAAGTCCTGGCCCATCTCGCGGAGCCGCCGGCACACCTCGAACCCGGTCATCTCGGGGAGCATGACGTCGATCGCGGCCGCGTCGAACGACTGCCCGCGCGCCTGGACGAGCGCGGCGACACCGTCCGACACCACGGTGACCTCGTGCCCCTCGCCGACGAGCCCGCGTTCGACGAGCGCGCCCATCTCCGGGTCGTCCTCGACCACCAGGATCCTCGCCACGTCACACCACCCCGCTCGTGCCGAGGAGGGATCCGATGACGAACGTCGCCGCGAGGGCAAGTGCACCACCGACGACCACGCGGACGGTGGCGCGCGGCATCGAGCCTCCCCCGATCCTCGCACCCGTCGCACCCGTGAGTGCCAGGGCGAGCAGGACGACGACGAACGTCACCGGGACCCGGACGGACTCGGGTGGCAGCAGGATCGCGAGCAGCGGCAGCACCGCGCCGATCGAGAACGCGGCCGCCGACGCGAACGCCGCGTGCCACGGGCTCACCACCTCGTCCTCGTCGATCCCGAGTTCGGTCGTCAGGTGCGCCCGCAGGGCGTCCCGGTCCGTCAGCTCGGCGGCGACGGCCTCGGCGGTCTCGCGCCGGAGTCCACGGGCCTCCCACAGCTGCGTGAGTTCCTCGAGCTCGGCTCCCGGGTCCTCGCGCAGCTCCCGCCGTTCCTGTTCGATGAGTGCCCGTTGGCTGTCCTTCTGACTGCTCACCGAGACGTACTCGCCGAGCGCCATCGAGACCGCGCCGCCCACGAGCGCGGCGATCCCGGCGGTCGCGATCGCCGGGACCGAGGTCGACGCGCCCGCGACCCCGACGACGATCGACGCCGTGGAGACGATGCCGTCGTTCGCGCCGAGCACCCCGGCGCGGAGCCAGTTCAGTCGTGCCGCGAGGTCGCCCGTGTGCGCCTCACCGGCGTGCGGTCCAGGAGTGGTCATGCGCCCAGCGAACCAGGTCCGGGTGGCATCGTTCGTGTGAGGTTTCGAGTGATCCCGGGATGCGCCACGCGGACGACGACCGTGACGCGGGGCCGAGACGTCCTGTTGTCTGATCCCACCGCGCCGTCTCGAGGACGGCGCACGACGTGAAAGGCCGTCATGGACTGGCAGTTCGGCGGGATCCCGCTCCACCCCCTCTTCGTCCACCTCACCTCGGTCGCGGTCCCGGTCGCGGCCCTCACGGCGATCGCGGTGGCGGTCTGGCCCGCGGCCAGGCGGTGGCTCGCGGTCGGTGCACCGATCATCGGCCTCGTCGCGCTCGTGTCCGTCCCGCTCGCGACGTCCTCGGGCGAGTGGCTGGAGCACCACGAGAAGGAGACGGCGCTGCTCGAACGGCACACCGAGCTCGCCGACGGCATGCTGCCGTGGTCGATCGCCGTCTTCGCGCTCCTCGTGCTCTGGTGGGGCTGGCACCGCCTCGGCGCAGCCCGCGTGGACAACCGCGGTGTCGTGCGCGCCGTCGCCGTGATCGGCCCGGTGCTGCTCGTCGCGGTCGCCGTCGTCTCGATCGTCGAGGTCGTGATCATCGGGCACGCCGGCGCCGAGTCGGTCTGGAAGGGCTGACCCCGGCCTCGGGACCCGAGGTCACGACACGGACGGGTCGGCGATCGCCGGTCGGTTCCACGTCGTCCGCGCCGGCGGAGCAGTCGGCGCTCCGACCGGTGGCACGGACGACTGCGGTACCACGCACAGCGGGGTCGACGAACGGTGCACGAGCGCCTCGCCGACCGAGCCACCGAGGAACGCTCCCACCGCCGTGCGGTGGCGACGTCCGACCACGATCAGGGCCGTGATCCGGCCGGCCCGCGCCAGCGCCTCGGACGGAGTCCCCTGGCGGAGTTCGGCGCGCATCCTGAGTTCGGGGTGCACTCGGCTCACCCACCGGATCGCCGCGTCGAGTTCCAGCTGTCCGTCGTGTTCCGACATGGCGCGGCCGTGCACGGCAGTGGCATCGCGGAACGGGCCGCCGTCCGGGAGCGACCGCCAGGCCCGCACGAGCACGAGGCCGTCCCGGCGCCCCTCGGCGAGCACCGCCCCCACGGCCAGCGCCGACGCAGCGGTGCCACCGTCGACACCCACGACGACGGCGTCCTCGTCCCGTCCGGGTCGCCAGCGTTCCGGCACGACCACCACGGGTGTCGTGACGTGGGCGACGACCCGTTCGGTGACCCGGCCGGTGAGGCACGCCCACAGGCGGTCGGAGTGGCGTCCGCCGACGACGAGGACGTCGCCGTCGACGGCGTCGGTGACCAGACGGGCGACCGTGGGTCCGCTGACGACCTCGTGTGCCACCTCCAGGTGCGGGTGACGGTCCCGCAGCAGGTGGGTCGCGATCGTGAGTCGACCGGTCGACCGCTCCCTGCTCTCCCCGAGCTGCTCGTGGACGGTGACCAGACGGACGGAGTCAGCGTCGCGCACCACGGTCTCCACCCAGCCCAGGCTGTTCCAGGCCGCCTCGGTCTCGTCCAGCGCGACGGTCCAGCGGGTCGGTCGTGACATGGGGTCTCCCGTCGGGTCCGCTCACGACGATGCCCGGTGCGGGCAGCGCCCACCAGGCCCTTGGTCCCCCGGAGGGAAGCCGCCCGACACGACCGCACCGCAGGCCCGACAGGACCGGAGGCCGCGCCGGGCCCGACAGGACCGGAGGCCGCGCCGGGCCCGACAGGAGGTCCTCGCGGCCGCCGCGATCCTCCGTGACGCGGTGCCGGAGCTCCGGGTCCGGGTCGTCGACGTCGTCGACCTGATGCGCCTGACGAGTCCGGAGCAGCACCCGCACGGCCTGCCCGACGAGGCCTTCGACGCCCTGTTCACCCGCGATCGCCCGGTGGTGTTCGCGTTCCACGGCTACCCGTGGCTCGTCCACCGCCTGACCCACCGCCGCGCGGCGAACGCCGACGTGCACGTCCGTGGGTACGTCGAGCAGGGCACGACGACCACGCCGTTCGACATGCTCATGCTCAACGACCTCGATCGCCTCCACGACGAGGACGTGCCGTCGGTGGCCGACTGGCGGTGGTCGGACTGACGAGGGGACCTCGCCCTGGTCAGCGCACGACCGCGACGGCGGTTCGGGAGGCGCGGATCACCTGGTCGACGACGGTCCAGCCCCGTCGGTGGTGTGGCCCGGCACCCAGGACCAGCAGGGCGGCTCCGTCCGCCGCGTCGATCAGACGACGGGCCACGGGACCCTCGACGAGCTCCCTGTGGACGTCGACGTCGGGCAGGCCGAGGAGCGCGTCCTCGACGCGCTCCTCGAGCAGCTGCAGTTCGTGACGACGTGCGTCCGCGTCGTGCCCTGGTGGTGACCAGACGGCGAGCGCACGCAGCGTCGCGCCGGTGCGTCGCGCCTCCTGGCCCGCGAAGCGGAGGGCCGTCGCCGATGCGGACCGGACGTCGACACCGACGACGACCCCGCGTCCCGTCGTCGTGTCGGCCGGGACGACGACGACGGAGCACGGTGCTGCGTCCACGAGCCGGGCGGCGACCGACGGGCGGGAGCCGCGGGCGTCGGGGACGACGTCGTGCCCGACGACGAGGACGCAGTCGCCGTCGACGGCGCCGAGGAGCACCGCGACCGGCCCGCCGCGGTGCACCTCGACGGCGAGGTCGACGTCGGGCGAGCCGGCCGCCGCCCAGACGCTGGCGCGCACTTCGCGGTCAGCGACGGCGAGGACCGGTGCGCCCGGGTCGTCGGGCACCGCGTGCACGACGACGAGCCGCCCCACCGAACCCGTCACCCGTGCCGCGGCCCAACGAAGGGCGGCACGGGCGGCTGTCCCGCCGTCCCAGCCGAGTACGATGCGCGTGGTCATGGTCTGCCTGCTCTCCCGGCGTCGTTCCGACGCCGTCCGGACCACCCTGCGCGCACGACCGCCGTCCGGGCAGTGGCGTTGGTCCCTCGCCGGGGCGGGACCTTCGGCCCTGCCCCACGACCGTCCGGTCGCCGTACCGTCCGGGAGACCGAAGCGGTGCGAGCCGCCGGCGACGCACCCGGCGTCAGCCGCGGAAGGAGCGATCATGACCGCCTACACCGTCGCGATCGACGACAGCGTCGCCGGCTGGAAGACCGTCGACTGGACCGTCGAGGCCGTCGACCCGGCAGCCGACGTCGTGCGACTGCTGACCGTCAGCGAGGTCTACGGCGAAGCACTGACGCGCTCGGAACACCGTCTCGAGGCCGCGGAACAGCGGCTGCGGAACGCGCATCCCGGGCTCGCGATCACGCACGACGTCACGGGTGGACCGACCGCCGATCGACTCGTTGCGGACGCGGCGCTCGGAGACGTCCTCGTGATCGGTGCGCGGCAGGTGCACACCATCGCCGCGACGATCAGGGGGCGCGTCGCGGAACGGGTCGTGGCGCACGCCACCACACCGGTCGTGGCGGTCCCCGAGCAGTGGGAGCGCAGCGACGGACCGATCGTCGTCGGAGTCGACGCACGGTCTGCCGCCGCCGCCCTCGCCTGGGCCGCCGACGCTGCCGACCGACGCGGCCGAGACCTCGCCCTGGTGCGGGCATGGGCGGTCCCGACCGCCATGGCACCGTACGCGAACATCTACCTCGAGGAGGACCGCGTGCTCTGGTCCAACGAGGCCGACATCGAGCTCCGTGCGGCGCTGCGGGCGGTCGGCGAGGCACACCCCGCCCTCCGCGTGGACGGAGCGTCGGTCGAGGGTCAGCCGCGCGACGTGGTGCTGCAGTCGTCCCGCGGCGCGTCGCTCGTGGTCGTCGGCCGGCGACACCGGACCGCCCTCGGAGGCTTCCTGGCCGGGTCCGTGGGCGAGCGGCTCATGCACCACGGACACGCTCCGGTGTGCATCGTGCCCCAGCCGCGACGGGCGGTCCGGGACGAGGACCGAGCCGACGAACCCGCGCACGCCGGGGCCCGGTGATGCGCGACGGCACCGTCGTCGGGGCCGAGCGCATCGTCGTCGGTGTCGACGACGACGCGAGTGACCGAGCGGTCGACTGGGTCGCGATGCGCCGGGTCGTCCCCGGCAGCCACATCGAGGTCGTCACGGTGACGAACGGCTGGGGCGGCGACGTGGCCGCGCTCGACCGACGTCTGCACCGGGCGGCCGAGCGGCTCACGGGAGCACACCCGCGCGTCGAGGTCACGACGGCGACGCTCTTCGGGGCGCCGGACCGCGTCCTGGTCGAGACCGCGGCGAAGGCCGACCTGCTCGTCATCGGCTCCCGCCGCCAGCACCGCGTCCGCACGGCGCTCGACGGCTGGATGCCGGAGCGTGTCCCGACACTGTCGACGGTCCCGACGGTCGTCGTCCCCGAGGACTGGCGGCCCACGCACGGTGACGTCCTGCTCGGCGTCGACGACGCGAGCGGCGACGCGGCGCTCCGGTTCGCCGGGGCGCAGGCCGTCCGGGACCACCGACGGCTGACCCTCGTCCGTGCCTGGAAGGCCCCGGTGGGCGCCCGGGTCGGAGCCCTCAGCGTCCTCGAGGACCCGGAGTCGATCCGGGAGCACGCCCACGGCGTCCTCGTCGACGCCGAGCGCCTGCTCCACATCCGGTTCCCCGGGCTCCGCCACCGCGCCCTCCTCGAGGAGGGCGATCCCCCGGACGTCCTCAGGCGGCACGCGGCGGACGCCTCGGTGGTCGTCCTGGGCCGACAGCACCGCTCGGTGATCGGCGGGCTCTTCTTCGGGTCCACCGCACACGAGCTCATCGCCGGCTCGCGGACTCCGGTGTGCGTCGCACCGCTCAGGACGCCGCACCCGGACGGGCGATGACGTCGTCGCCCGTCGTCGCCGGTGCGGCGCATGCGCCCGGACTCAGGACGGACGAGGCCGCCCGGCGCCTCGGCACGGACGGACCGAACGTCGTCGCGTCGTCGTCCCCGAACCTGTGGCGGATCGTCGGGGTCCAATTCCGCAACGTCGTGCTCGTCCTGCTGCTCGTCACGGCGGGCGTCTCGGGCGTGTCCTGGCGGAGTCGCCCCGGGCCCTGGCTCACGGCCGGGGCACTCGGCTCGGCGCTGGTCGCGGTCGCGGTCCCGCTGAGTCCCCTGGGACCCGTGGTCGGGTTCGCACCGCTCACGTGGCCGCTGCTCGCGACGATCGGCGTCATCGCCGTCGCGTACCTGGTCCTCGCCGAGACGCTGAAGGCGCTCCTGTTCCGTTCCGTGTTCCGGGAGCCGTCGACCACGCACCACGCCGTCCACCACCTTCGTCGCGCCGCCGCGCGGTTCGGACCGTCGCGGTGACCCGCCTTGCCGCACGCCGTCGTCGGAGTAGATTCGGCCCGGACGCTGGAGGGAAGGGGTGGCCGACGATGCCCGACGAGCTCGCGTTCCCCGACGGCCCCCGGTCCAGCCTCGAACGCACCATCGAGGAGCTCGTCGACCGTGCCCAGGCAGTCCTCAGCACGCAGGGCCGGCTCCGAGCCCTGCTCGCCGCCAACCGACGGATCGTGGAACACCTCGACCTCGAGGACACGCTCCGGTCGGTCGTCCACGCCGCCGTGGAGCTCGTCGGGGCCCGGTACGGGGCCCTGGGGGTGATGGCCCCGGACGGCACGGCCCTCGAACGGTTCATCCACGTCGGCATGGACGCCGACCTGGTCGCCCGCATCGGCCACCCACCGCACGGGGAGGGTCTCCTCGGGGCGGTCGTGCACGAGCAGGCCGCGATCCGCATCGACTCGATCGGCGCGGACGCGCGTTCCACCGGTTTCCCCGACGGCCATCCACCGATGGAGGGGTTCCTCGGCGTCCCGGTCCGCGTTCGCGACACCGTCTACGGCAACCTCTACCTCGCGAACCCGTCACGCGGGCGGTTCACCGACGAGGACGAGGAGCTCGTGCAGGCACTGGCCGCGACGGCCGGCGTCGCGATCGACAACGCACGGCTCTTCGACGAGGTACGGCAGCGTGAGCGATGGACGACGGCCGCGGCCGAGGTGTCGGCCGCACTGGTCGGCGACGAGACCCTCGAGGACGTGCTGACGCTCATCGCCGACCGGGTGATCGCGTTCGTCGACGCCGTCCTCGTCGGGGTCGTCGAGCCGCGGAGCGATCCGGACACCATCCACGTCGCCGTCGCCGTCGGCAGCCGGGCGGAAGGCGTCCAGGGCCGGGAGTACCGCGCCGAGGGATCGCTCGCCGGACGTGCGATGGCGTCGGGGTCCGTGATCGCCGACCAGACCGGGACGGACCTCCCGGACTACGACTGGGCGCCCCCGCTCGGTCCGACGCTGGCGATCCCGTTGCGGGACGCCAGCACACCACTGGGCGCGCTCATCATCTCCCGCGGACCAGGAGCTCGGCCGTTCTCCCCGAGCGAGGCCGAGATGGCGGACGAGTTCGGGCGGCAGACGAGCGTGGCGCTGGCGGTCGCCCGGGGACGGACGGACCGTCGGCTCGTCGAACGCGCCGAGGACCGCGGCCGGATCGCCCGGGACCTGCACGACCACGTGATCCAACGGCTCTTCGCAGCGGGTCTGTCCCTGCAGGCGACGGCCCAGCGCGCCCCCGAGCAGGTCCGCGACCGCATCGACGCACAGGTGACCGTCATCGACGAGGCGATCGGCGAGATCCGCACCGCCGTGTTCGCGCTCGAGTCCCCGGACCGCCACCGACCCCGGACCGCGCGCGACCGACTGCTCGACGTCGTCGCCGAACTCGGGCCGGCGTTCAGCACCGCGCCCCGGATCGCGTTCGTCGGCCCGGTCGACACCGTGCTCTCGGGTGACCTGGCGCTCGACGTCACGGCGGTCGTCCGCGAGTCGCTCGCGAACGTCGCCCGGCACGCACCCGAGGCGAGCTGCCGGATCGAGGTCTCGGTCGACGACGAGGTCGTCCTCGTCCTCGTCGAGGACGACGGCCCCGGGCCCGGCTCCGGCGACCGCGGCCGACGGAGCGGGACGGCGAACCTCGCAGCCCGAGCTCGGCTGCGTGGAGGCACCTACCGCCTCGACGCATGTCCCGAGGGTGGGACGCGCGTCCGCTGGACGGTCCCGATCGATCCCGGGACGGCACAGCCATGACGACACGAGTGTTCCTCGTCGACGACCACGAGATCGTGCGGCGCGGCGTCGCCGACCTCATCGACGCCGAACCCGACCTCGCGGTGGTGGGCGAGGCCGCAACGGTCCGTGACACCGTCGGACGGGTCGCCGCGACCCTCCCGGACGTGGTCGTCCTCGACGTCCGACTCCCGGACGGCAGCGGCATCGATGCGTGCCGATCGGTCCGGTCCGCCTTCCCGGACATCGCCTGCCTCATGCTGACCGCGTACGACGACGACCGTGCGATGCAGGCAGCGATCCTCGCCGGGGCCGCCGGCTACGTCGTGAAGGACATCCGTGGACAGACGCTGGTCGAGGACATCCGACGCGTCGCCGCAGGACGGCGGCTCCTGCCCGCCGCGACCGTGCCGTCGACCGTCGAGCGGCTGACCGACGGCGTCCGCGACGACGTGCCCGAGCTCACCCTCCGCGAGCGACAGGTCCTCGAACTCATCGCGGGTGGGCTCACGAACCGCCAGATCGGCGACCGTCTGGGCCTGGCCGAGAAGACCGTGAAGAACTACGTGTCCGGCTTGCTCGCGAAACTCGGTCTGGAGCGCCGGACGCAAGCCGCGGTCTACGGCGCCGACCACGGGGTCCGCGACCGCCGTCGCTGACGCCGACACCGCGGGACCATCGGCCCTGTCGAGTCCCCGGCGCGCCGAGGAGTCTGGGCAACCTCGCCGACCGTCCGAGGGGACCCGTCCCATGACCACGACGCTGGACCGTACCGTACACAGCAGGGCGCCCGTCACCCCCGAGGGTACGAGCACGGCGCTGCCGCACACGCCTGGTGCCGCGCCCCATGACGGGCGGCGCTCCGACTCCCACACGACATGGTCGTCCCTCGGCACCTCCGGGCGGGCTCGACTGCTCGCAGCGTGCAGCGGGATCGCGCTGCAGGGCACCAGCCCGTCCCCTCCAGGACCGGACGGTGCGGACTGCCGGTCGGCCGCCGAACAGGACGGCACCGACGTGGCGTCGCGGTGCGATCGAGTCCTGCGCGACGTCGCCGTGTCCGCAGCCGCGCTGCCGATCGACGACGCCGTCGACCCGAGGTCCCGTACCGAACTCGTCGTCGACGTCGACTTCCCCCTCGAGCGGGCGGCGCTGCACCTCGCCGCGGCGCTGATCGACGGCGAGTCCGTGCTGTTCGGGCTCTCCGGCGAAGTCACGGCGGGCACGCTCCGCTACGTCCGCGCCGTGGCAGCACTCCTGCCCGAGGGAGTCCTGCAGGTCAGTCGGGGCGACCGGCTGGTCGCGGGGGGTACCGACCGCGTGGTGTGGCTCTCCCCCGGATGCGTCACGGACCGATCGCCGACGATCAGCGCCCTCGCGGCGGTGGTGCGGACGTGGAGCGTCGTCGACGGGACCTCCGACCCTGCCCGTCCTCCGGCTGCACCGACATCGTGAGCGTGCGGGCGTCAACCGGACGAGGGACAGGTCGTCCCACCCCGCACCCACCGGAAAGGCCGACCATGCAGGCAGCAGTCGTCCACGCACTCGGGCAGCCCCTCGTCGTCGAGGAACGCCCGCTCCCGGATCCGGGCCCCGGCCAGGTCCTCGTCCGCATCGAGGCCTCGGGTCTCTGCCACACCGACATCCACGCGGCACACGGCGACTGGCCGGTCCGCCCGACCCCGCCGTTCGTCCCCGGGCACGAGGGGGTGGGCATCATCGAGGCCGTCGGCCCCGACGTCACCGTTCGTCGCGTCGGCGATCGCGTCGCGCTCCCCTGGCTCGGGCACGCCTGCGGAGCCTGCCGCTACTGCGTGGACGGACGGGAGACGCTCTGCGAGCAGCAGCAGAACACCGGGTACTCGATCGACGGCGCGTTCGCCCAGTTCGCGGTCGCCGACGCACGGTACGCCGTACCGGTACCGAACGGGGTCGACCCGTGGGACGCCGCGCCGCTCACCTGCGCCGGCGTGACCACCTACAAGGCCCTCAAGGTCGCGCACGTCGTACCGGCCGAGACCGTGGCGGTGTTCGGTGTCGGTGGGCTGGGACACCTCGCGGTGCAGTACGCGCGGGTCTTCGGCGCCGAGGTCATCGCGGTGGACATCGAACCGGAGAAGCTCCGGCTCGCGCGGGAGCTCGGCGCCGACCACACGGTCGACGGGTCGTCCGGCGACGCCGCGGCGCAGGTCCAGGAGCTCGGCGGAGCCGATGTGGCCGTCGTCCTGGCTGCGTCGGCCCAGGTGTTCGAGCAGGCCTTCGCATCGCTGAAGCGCGGCGGCCGCCTGGTGTGCGTGGCGCTGCCGGCCGACGGGACGATGGTCATCCCGATCTTCGACACCGTCCTCAAGGGCATCTCGATCATCGGGTCGATCGTCGGGACGCGGCAGGACCTCGCCGAGGTGTTCGCGCTGCACGCCGCCGGCCGGACCCGCGTCGTGTCGGTCCGCCGTGCGCTCGCCGACGTGAACGCCGCGATGGCGGACGTCCTCGCGGGCCGTGTGCCGGCGCGCATCGTGCTCGAACTGCCGACCGTCGAGCGCGAGTCGCTCGTGGTCGGGCCGGACGAGCGGGTCGGGCGATGACCGCCGCCGTGCTCGGCACAGCCGACCGTTCCCTCGGACCCGAGGAGTGCTGGGCGCTCCTCGAGATCGTCCCGGAGTCCGCTCAGGGTCCGACGCGACCGGCGGTGGCGGCATGACCATGCCGACCGCCCCCACGCCACCGCCGGACCCGGTGCCGGACGACGACCTTGTCGTCCGGTTGGATGCCGACCAGTGCTGGGAACGCCTCCACCGCTCTCGCACTGCACGCGTCGCGTTCCGCACCGAGGACTCGATCGAGGTGATCCCGGTCAACTACGTCGCCGAGGACCGACAGCTGGTGTTCGCCACCTCGAGCACCGTGATCCTCGACGCCGTGCACGCCGGCCGCGAGATCGCGATGGAGGCCGACGAACACGACGGCTGGACCGCGTGGAGCGTCGTCGCGAAGGGGACGGCCCACCTTCCGGACACCCGGAACGTCACCGCGCAGCGGCTGCGGTCGATGCTCGCCACGCCCAAGCGTGCGACGGTCGTGCTGGCACCGAGCTCGATCACGGGACGCCTGTTCGACCAGGCCGCGCCGTGACCGGCGCCGGTCGGGACCGCGACCGCATCGACACCCCGGTCGGTCCACCCGTCGTACCGGCCGCTGTACGCGACCGGGTCCTCGGCGCGTGGGCGGCGGAGCGGTCGCTCGACGCCAGCTCCCTCGACGCCGCGCTCCGGGACGGGCGCCTCGTCCTCAGCGGCGACGTCGGGTGCCACAGTGATCGGGTGACTGCCCTCGCCCTGGCCGCGCAGGCGGATCCGATGCACCGGATCGAGAACCGGATCGTCGTCCGAGCCTACGCGTGCGACCCCGAGGAGACCGACGCCGACGTCCGGACCCGCGTCGCACACGCCGTCGCCCTCGTCGCGCCGAGCACCGCGGTGTCCGTCGACGTCCTGGACCACGTCGTGACCATCAGCGGCTCCGTCGTGACCGACGCGGAACGACGCGCGGTGCACGCGGCCGCCGCGCGGTGCGGTGGCGTGCACTTCGTCGTCGACCACCTGTCGGCCGACCCGATCACCAGCTGATCCCGATCACCCCTGCCGGGTGGGCACGACGCAGAGTGCGGTCGTGGACTCCGCCATCAGGTCCTGTGCCACCGATCCCAGGACCTCGCCGCCGAGGGTCGACCGGTGCCGACGCCCGACGACGACCAGCCCGTGGTGTTCCGCCGCCGACGAGATCGTGCCTCCGTAGGCGCCGCGGAGCAGCGCGGTCCGCACCGTCAGGCCCGGCCACGTCGCCGCGATCCGCGACTCGGCATCCTCGACCACAGCCCGCGCGGCCGCTCGCTCGACGATCGGGGACTCCGTGTCGGCCGCGACCACCGGCGGGCCGATCGGCGCGGACTCCCGCCACGCGTGGACCACGACGAGCGACGCGCCGTGCCGAGCCGCCTCGGAGGCCGCGAAGTCCACGACCTCGGGAGCAGTGTCCGTGTCCACGGCGAGCACGACGTCGGCATCGAGCTGTCCGCTCGGCCAGTCGTCGGGCACGATCACCGTCGGGACGGTCGACGCCCCGGCGATCCGGTCGGGCAGGAGCCCGGTGAGCGCGGACTGCAGACGTCGTCGGCGATGGCTGCCGACGACGAGGAGGTCGTCCGGCCGCGCGGCGTCGACGAGGGCGTCGACGATCGACGCCGGCGGTGCGCTGAGCTCCACCTGGGTCCCCGGCGCGGACTGCAGCACGAGGGAGCGCCCCGCCACGAGTCGGTGGTGGGTCCACCCTTCTTCGGGTTCGAGCGGATCGACCGCGCGGAGGATGCGGACGCGGCAGGCATGTCGGGCGGCGCGCTCGGCGACCCACCGGAGCGCCGTCCAGCTCGCCTCGGTGTCGTCCAGGCCGATCGTGATCCGTTCGACGTCCTCGTGCATCATCCGCTCCGTCCGCTCCGTCGGGCGGTCGCCCGTCGTCGTGACGCTACGTCCGCCACAGCGCGGCGGCGAGAGCCGAAGGTCCCTGCTCCGGACACACCGACGAACGAGCAGCCGACAGGCCGACGATGGGACGAAGGACCCTCGCGCTCGTCGGCTCGCGGTCGGATCGTGATCGCATGACAGACCACAGCGTGCACCACCGTCCGGACGACGACGTCAAGGCCGACGTCGAAGAAGAACTCGACTGGACGCCGGGGGTCGATGCCGCCGGGGTCGGCGTCGCGGTCGAGGACGGCGTCGTCACCCTCACCGGACAGGTCGGCTCCCACACCGAGCGCGTGCAGGCGGCGCGCGCCGTGCTGCGCGTCACCGGTGTCCGCGGCCTCGCCGAGGAGCTCGACGTCCGCGGTCCGAGCGTCCACTCCGACGCGGACATCGCCTCCGCCGTCCGCGCCGCGCTCGACGCCGATGCCTCCGTGCCGTCGGACACGATCGACGTCCAGGTCCGGGACCGCATCGTGACCCTCTCCGGCTCGACGCACTGGTACTTCCAGCGGCTCGCCGCGGTGCGCGACGCCGAGCGCGTGGGCGGTGCACAGTTCGTCCTCGACCGGCTCGAACTGTCGCCTCGCCCGAGCGCACCGGACACCGCGGAGCGGATCCGTGCGGCGTTCATCCGCAACGCCGCACTCGACGCCGACCGGATCGGCGTCGCCGTCGCCGGCACGACGGTCACGCTCACCGGGACCGCACGCTCCTGGGCCGAGCGCCGCCAGGCGGAGATCGCCGCCTGGCGGTCGCCACACGTCACGGCGGTCGAGGACCACGTCGTCGTCGACGCGTGACCGCACCGACCGCGCGGTGGACCGCGGGACCGCGGGACGGGAGGCGCGGGTCGGGCTCGACCCGCGCCTCCCGTCCCGCGGTCCCCACGTCTTCTGCACCGCAGATCGCGTCCGGTCGGTCCCCACTCCAGGGCCGGACACGGCACCGCACCAGGGTCCTCCGCCCCGGGACGATGACCTCGCGTGGGACGTTCGACCCTCGTCGGACGCCGCCGGCACGGTTAGCGTCGCCGCCGACGCTGCCCGCACGGACCACACACGGTTCCCGCGCGGGCTCGGAGGAACAGGAGGACTCCATGTCCGTTGAGCGGATCGTCGTCGGTCTCGACGCCTGCCAGGCAAGCTGGACGGCACTGCGATGGGCGGCCGAGCGCGCCGCCGACGGCCCGGCCCACATCCGGATCGTCCACGCGCTCGAACGCACCGACACCGATCAGCTCGTCGTCCGCGAGCGGCTCGCCGGGGCGGCGGCGTTCATCCGCGGCACAGCCCCGGGAGTCGTCGTCGAGACCGCGGTCGAGCGGGGCTTCGCCGCGCCGACACTCGTGGCCGCAGCAGCCGCGGCGGACCTCCTCGTCATCGGAGCGCACCGGAGCCACACGATCCGTTCCGCCCTGACCGGGTCCCTGCCCCAGCGCGTCGCGACGTCGGCGGCGGTGCCCACCGTCGTCGTCCCGGACGACTGGTCGTCCGGCAGCGGCCCGATCATCGTCGGCGTCGATGCAGACACGTCCGAGGCCGCGCTCGCGTTCGGACTGCGCGAGGCCCGACACACCGGCCGCCCGCTGCGACTGGTGCACGCCTGGCGCGTGACGGTACCGGTCGCGGCGCGTCCAATCGCCCTGCTCGAGGACGCCTCGAGCGCCGACGAGCAGTCCGCGCGCCTCGTGCTCGACGCGGCAGGACGGCACGCTGCGATCCGGGAACCGTCCGTCCCCGTCCGTGCCACCCTCTGGGAGGGCGACGCGGGCGACGCCCTCGCGAACGCGGGGGCGGACGCGTCCATGGTGGTCGTCGGCCGCCGGCACCGGACCACGCTCGGTGGTGCGTTGCTCGGGTCCGTCGCGCGGGAGACGATGCACCGGTCACGGACGCCGGTCGTCATCGTTCCGGTACCGCGATCCTGACCGGAGCACCGCCACCGGCAGCGCTCGTCGGGCCGGCGGTGGCCCGGAGCGACGCGACGATCGTGACGACGTCGACGACCTCCTGCAGCAGCGCGCCGACCACGGCGGGCACGACACCCGTCGATGCGACGAGCATCAGGCCGACCGACGCGCCCATACCGATCCAGATGCTCTGCCGTGCGATCCGGACGGTGTCGCGGCCGATGCGGAGCGCGACGGCCACCCGTTCGACCGACTCCACCAGGACGACGGCGTCGGCGGTGTCGCTCGCGGCCGACGCACCCCGGGCGCCCATCGCGACGCCGACGTCGGCGACGGCGAGCACCGGCGCGTCGTTGACCCCGTCGCCGATCATCAGGACGGGCCGCCGGGTGAGCGCCCGGACCGCGGAGACCTTGTCGCCCGGACGGCACTCGGCTCGGAGCACGGCGACGCCGACCTCCGCCGCCGCCGCCTCGGCGGTCGACTGCGCATCGCCCGTGAGCATGACGACGTCCGCGATCCCCTGTGCGCGGATGGCCTCGACCGTCGCCCGGGCCTCAGGACGCACCGGGTCACCCAACACCAGGGCGCCGGAAGGGCGTCCGTCGACGAGCACGTAGGACACCACACGACCGCCGGCGACGACGAGTGGCTCGGATTCCGGTGCACGTCGCCGAGCGAACGCCAGCGTCCCGACCGCGACCTCGTGCCCGTCGACCCGGGCCGCGACACCGTCCGACTCGGACTCGACGGCGTCCGTGGCGCCGCACAACGCGATGCCCTCGGTGCGCGCTGCCGCCACGATCGACGCCGCGAGCGTGTGCGACGAGTACTGCTCCGCGCTGGCGGCGAGCTGCAGGAGCCGCACACGATCCGGACCGTCCGGGGTGGTCACGACGCGGTCCACCGTCGGACGACCGAGGGTGAGGGTGCCGGTCTTGTCGAACACGACGGTCTCGACCGCTGCGAGCCGTTCCAGCACCGATGCGTCCTTCACCACCACGTCGGCCCGCGCGGCGCGCCCGATGCCGCCGAGGAACGCCACCGGTGCCGCGATCAGCATCGGACAGGGGGTGGCGAGCACCAGGACCTCGGCGAACCGTCGTGGATCCCCGGCGACCCACCAGGAAACGGCACCGAGGACGACGGCGAAGGCGGTGAACCACGGCGCGTACCGGTCGGCGAGTCGGACCATCGGCGACCGCGACGACATCGCCCCGGAGACGAGCGCGACGATCTGCTGGTACTCGCTCGCATCCGCCGTCCGATCCGCCCGCAGCAGGACCGCTGCGGTGCCGTTGACAGCACCGCTCGGCACCGACGATCCGGCGGACACCCCCACCGGCACGCTCTCCCCGGTCAGTCTCGACTCGTCGAACGTCGCCGTGTCGGTCACCAGCAGACCGTCGACGGGCACGACCTCGTACGGACGCACGACCAGGACGTCCCCGACCGCCACCTCGGCGACGGGGACGTCCACGACGGCACCGTCGATACTCCGGTGCGCGGTCTTCGGGGCGTCGGAGAGCAGCCGGGACAGCGCACTCGTCGCTCGTCGCTGCGCGTGGGCCTCGAGCGCCTCGCCCCCGACGAGCATGAGCACGACGACGAACGCGGCCAGCCACTCGCCGACCGCGACGGTGGCGACGATCGCCGTCACGGCCAGCAGGTCGACACCGAAGCGTCCGTGCACCATCTCGCGGACCATCGACACGGCCGCCAGGAGCGCGGCGGCGAGGGCCGTCATGGTCAGCAGCGGCGGGACGACCCCGGGCGCGCCCGACCAGGCCGCGACGAGCGCCACGATGCCCACCGCGCACACGACGACGAGGCGTGTGCGGACGAGCGTTCCCTGCGAGGACGACCGATCCACGGAGCCTCCGACGCTCGAGCGACGACGCCGGTCAGCGCCGTCACGAGCTTCGGCGGTCCCGGGCGCCGTGACCAGTGCCGAAGGTCCCCCGTCCGTCAGCGACGGACGGCGCGCAGGGCGCGCAGGGCGCGCATCGACACGCTCCGCGTCGGTCGGTTCGGTACCGGGTTCAGCGCCGACGATCCCCACACCGGCCTCCGCCCAGCGGCAGCACTCGCCCGACTCCTCACCGCGGAGCTCCGCATCGTCACGGTGCGGCGTGGACCCGCGATGTCCGACGACGTCGCCACCGAACTCCGGGTACTCCCCGCCGACCCGGCGGCGGACGACGCCGAACGCGTCCTCCGCCGCGCATCCGAAGCCGAGTTCCGTGGCGGGGCGCCGCCGTGGGTGCACCTCGAGGCCCTGCTCGGTCCCGCCGCCGACGTCGCGGTTCACCGAGCACGAGTCGATGCACGTCACAGCGGGTGCGCGACGCCTGCTCGGATCGGCACCAGCACCGTGACGGGTGACGCCTGACCCTCTTCGCGTGTCCGCACCCCGCGGACTCTGCGCCTCGAGGAGCGGTGGACAGACCGTTGCCGCTCGCACCGCGCCGGGAACGAGAGGACGCTGCGAACGACGGATGCCATCCGGGACGGAGCGTCTCGATGGTTCGACACGAGTACACGGCCGGCCCGCTCGGATCTCCACCACTCGGCGCGGGACTGGCGTTGGACGATCGCGACGAGCTCACCGTGATCCAGCACACCAGGTACGGAGGCGTCTCGGTCACCGTCCTGACGGTGCACCGGACGGACCGCGACGTCCAGACGATCAGGATCCCGTCGGACGAGCACATCGAGCTCGACGACGGTCTCTGAGCCGAGGGGCCGGCCGCCGAGCGCCGGCCGCCGAGCGCCGGCCGCCGAGCGCCGGCCGCCGAGCGCCGGCCGCCGAGCGCCGGCCGCCGAGCGCCGGCCGCCGAGCGCCGTGACGGGACCTTCGACCCAGCCCCGGGACGACCCCCGACACTACGGTCGCTGGACGGGGCGGCGACCGCAGCGTCGTGAGTGGTGGAGGTCTGGATGACCCGGTACACGATCGCAGTGGACGACTCGGATGCCACCGAGGCGGCGGTGGCATGGCTGGCCGAGACCGTCGACCCGAGACTCGACGTCGTCCGGGTGATCAGCGTCCCCGAACTCGTCGGGGACCTCCCGTCCACGGCCGAGCGTCGGCTCGTCGAGACGCGATCCGTCCTGCTGCGCCACCATCCGAGGTTGTCCGTGACGACGAGCCTGGTCGACGGCGGAACCGTGCGCGGGATCCTCGGCGGGGCAGCCACGGGGGACGTGCTCGTCATCGGTGGTCGCCAGCGACGACGTCTGCTCGCCTCGTTGCACGGCCGGGTCGCCGAGCGCGTGGTCGCCGGGGCGGCGACGCCCGTGATCGTCGTCCCGGAGGAACGCGTCGAACACGGCGGCCCCGTCGTCGTCGGTGTGGACAGCCGCTCCGGAGCCGGAGCACTCGCGTACGCGGGTGCGTTCGCAGCCCGCTGGCACCGCGAGCTCGTCCTCGTCCGGGCATGGCAATCGCCCTCGACGACGACCCCGTTCGGCGCCGTGTACTTCGAGGGCGACCTGTCGGCCTGGGCGCGGACGGCCGATCTGCAGCTCGCGGCAGCGCTCCACGCCGTCGACGCTGCGTACCCCGAGGTCTCCGCCCTCGGACGAGCCCGACGGGGTTCCGCCGCGCGAGTCCTGCTGCACGAGTCGGCCTCGGCATCACTGGTCGTCGTCGGTCGCCGGCACGGGAGTGCTGTGGGCGGCTTGCTCGCCGGCAGCGTCGGCGAGTCGGTCATGCACGACGCGCACGTCCCGGTGCTCGTGGTCCCGCCGACCTCGGTGTCGCCCGCTGATCCCAGCCGTCCGACGCACCTCGCACGCCGGACCGACTGACCGGTCACGACGGACCGTCGTCCTCCGCCGCCACGGCCGGGGACCCTCCACCGTCACGCGACGGTGCGGTGACCCGCTGACGGACGGGAGGCACGGTGCGGGCCCGCCCCGCGCCTCCCGGCCGTCGTGTGGTCGCGTCGCGACCCCCGCTCCGCACCTCGCCGCACCACGCCCCGCCGCGCCGGGCCTGCCCCGCCGAACCCGCGCCGCCGCGTCGGGCCTGCCCCGCCGAACCCGCACCCGCCGCGCAACGAACGGCACCGCGAACCACGGGTGCCCGTGGTTCGCGGTGCCTTCGGTTGTGCGAACGCAGTCCGCGCCGCGACCGCGCCGCGACGCAGCCACACCGCGCCTAGCGCTTCAGGTTCGTCAGCTCCTGCAGCACCTCGTCCGAGGTCGTGATGATGCGCGCGTTCGCCTGGAACCCGCGCTGCGCCACGATGAGGTTCGTGAACTCCTGCGACAGGTCGACGTTCGACATCTCGAGCGTTCCCGACGCGAGCTGCCCGACGCCGGGCGACCCCGGGGCGCCGACCGAGGCGTTGCCGGAGTTCGCGGTGGCCCGGTAGCCCGAGGCCCCGGTCTTCTCGAGGCCCGCCGGGTTCGCGAACGTCGCGAGGGCGATCCGGCCGATGGCGAGCGACGCGCCGTTCGAGAACGTCCCGACGACCGTGCCGTCCTTCGAGATGGAGTAGCCCTGGAGCGAGCCGGCCTCGTGGCCGTTCTGCGACGAGATCGACGCGGTGTTCAGCGACGCGAAGCCCGTGAGCTGCCGCATGTCGACCGCGATGCCCCCGACGGCGAGCGTGCCACCGGCCGTGAGCTTGCCGTCGGCGCCGAAGGTGAGCGACGTCGTCGCCTGCGTGCCCTGTCCGTCGGTCGCGGTGACGTCCCACCCGGCGGCGGTGCGCTCGTACGCGATCGACATGGTGTGCTTCGCGCCCGAGGCGTCGTAGACGGTGGCGTCGCGCGTGAGGACCTGGCCGACCGCGGTCTCGGACGGCAGGTTGCCGGTCACCCCGGCGGTGGAGGTGCGGACGGCGGGGGCGGCGGCGTCGAGCGGCAGGACGATGTCGGACAGCGCGCCGTTCTCGTTGACGACGCCGTTCGTGGCCGGGTACCCCTGCACGATCTTGCCGTCGGCGGTGACGAGGCGACCGTCAGCGTCGAAGTCGAACGCGCCGGCACGGCTGTACACGGTGTCGTTGCCGAGCCGGGTGACGAAGAAGCCGTCGCCGGAGATCATCAGGTCGGTGGCCTTGCCGGTCGCCTGGGCGGAGCCCTGCGCGAAGTTCGTGGAGACGCCGGCGACCTGGACGCCGAGGCCGATCTGGGCCGGGTTCGTGCCGCCGATGCCGGTCTGCGGTCCACCGGCACCCTGGGTCATCTGCGACAGGGTGTCCTGGAAGACCGTCGACGACGACTTGAAGCCGACCGTGTTGACGTTGGCGATGTTGTTGCCCGTGACGTCCAGCATCTGCTGGTGCGAACGGAGGCCGGAGATCCCGGAGTAGAGCGAGCGGAGCATGGTGCGTCCTTTCGTGGAGGTACCGAAGAAGAAGAAGAGGAGGAGGGAGCGGGGGTCAGGGGGTCGTCTTGATGCCGGAGATCACGTCGAGGTTGACCTCCTTCCCGTTCACCGTCACGGTCGGCACGCTCTGGGCGTAGGAGACCGCGGTCGCCGTCCCCGTGATCGTCGTGCCGGACGTGGCGTCGGTGTAGCTGACCTGCTTCCCGACGAGGTTGGCGGCGGCGATCCGCATCTGCAGCGAGAAGTTCTCGTTCGCCGTCGTGGTCTGGTTGGTGATCTGCTCCATCATCGCGAGCTGCGTCTGCTGGCTGATCATCTGGTTCGTGTCCATCGGCGAGGACGGGTCCTGGTTCTGCAGCTGCGTGACCAGGAGCTTCATGAACACCTCGGAGTCCATCGTCTGCGAGCGCGAGCCGGACTGGTTGGCGGCGAGGGCCGCGGCCTGCGCGGCCTGGTCCACGGTGCCGGTGATGCCGTCGATCGGCATAGTGGTTCCCTTCGGTTCTGCCGGTGCTGGAGGTCGTCGCTCAGGCGAGGACGTCGAGTCCGACGCTGCGGACGGTGGGCGTGTGGGCGGTGCCGGGTGCGCGCGGGGTGGGCCGCGCCTCCTGGCCGGGGTCGAGGCGGGGGCTCGCCGGGGTGGGCCGGTCGTCCTGCCCGGACCGTGCGTCCGGGTGGTTCTGCGAGGACAGGTCGAGCGTCGTCGACAGGGCGGACCCGGCGGCGTCGCGGCGGAGGTCCGGCAGCACCTGTCGCACGGCGTCCCGACCGGCGTCCGACGCCGCGAACAGCTCGACGTGCATGCCGTGCGCGGTCACGTGCGCTCGGACGGTGACGGGGCCGAGCGCGTCGGGGGTCACCTGGACGGTCACGACGTGCTCCCCCGGGCCGGCCTGCGCGAGCGCGAACACCGGACGGCTCAGCTGCTGCTGGAGCGGCACCGGCGCGTTCGCGGTCGCGGAACCGGCCGTCGCGGCCGCCGGTGCGACCGACGCGGTGGTCGAGGTGGCCGGGACCGCGAAGGCGCCCTCACCGCCACGGGGTGCGGTGACGGACTGGAGGCGCGGATCACCCTGGTCGCGCGTCCCTCCGTCCGACCCGTGGCCGGTCCGGGCATCGACGCCCGCGGTGCCGACGGTCGGGACGGCCGTCGCCGTGGCGAAGACGGGCTGGGTCGGTGCGGCGGTGTCGGTGGCACCCGGGGTCGCCTGGACCACCGGGGCGACCGGGGTGGTCGGGGTCGGGGTCGTCGAGGTCGGGGACACCGACGCCGAGGTCGTTGCGCTCGGGGTGGTCGGGGTCGCGGGGCCGCCGGTCGTCGACGGGGCCGGTGCCGCGGCGGGCAGGGCGCTCGCCGGACCCGCGACCGGCGGGGGCGTCGCGGATGCGGCGGTCGCGGTTACGGCGGTGGCGGGTGCGGCGGTCGTCACGGGTGCGGCGGTCGTCACGGGTGCGGCGGTCGTCGCGGGTGCGGGGGCCGTCGCCACGGGGGTCGCGTCGGTCTGGTTCAGGGCCGCGGCTGCCCTGCCGGTGGTGGCGGGCGCGGCCGTCGGGGTCGGGACCGCTGCCGGCGAGGCGTCGATCGTCGCAGGCGTGGCGGTCGCACGGAGGCGCGCGCCCGACTGGATCGCGGTCCCTGCGAGCGGCGACGCGTCGCCGGCCGGAGCGACCGCGGCGGCCGGTGCCGGCGGCGTCGGGGAGGTCACGTCCGGGACGACGGCGGAGGCCCCGAGCGTCTCGGCACCGGCAGACGGGGCCGCGGCGGCGGACGCCACGAGTGCGGCCACCGTCGCAGCGGGGTCGGCGGTCGGCGTCACGTCCGCACCACCGGTCGTCCCGCCCGCGGCCGGACCGGTCGCGGCGTCGTCGGTCGGGGTGTCGTCCGTCGGTCGTCGTCCGGCCGGCGAGGTCGTGGGACGCGTGTCCCGGTCCGTCCCGTGCGGTGCCGGACGGCGTGCGTCGGACGGAGCCGTGCGGCGGTCCCCGTCCGCGGCGGTGCCGGCTGCCGCGGACCCGGCTGCGGCCAGCGCGGCGCCGAACGAGTCGGCGGACGCCGGGGCCGGTGCCGACGACCCGGCGCGAGCGGGTGCCGGGGCGGCCGGCTGCGTGCTGATCGTCAGGCTCATGCTGCGCTCCCGGACTGCATCAGGGAGAGCAGCGCCGCCGTCTGCAGGTCCGTCCCACCTGACGCCGCGGACGTCGCGGTCGTGGCGGACGCCTGCGCGGGCACGATGCGTCGGATCGTGGCGATGTCCGAGTCCTTGTACCAGTTGTCGACGATCCGGACGTCCTTGCCCGGTCGCGGCGCGTGCAGCACCTTGCCGTCGCCGACGTAGATGACGACGTGGCCCTCGCCCTTCGGGACGATCAGGTCCCCGGGCTGGGCGTCCTTGAGCGACCCCACCTCGACGCCCATCTTCGCCTGGTCCGGCACGACACGGGGCATGGTCACCCCGAGGTCCTTGAACACCGTCTGCACGAGCCCCGAGCAGTCCATGCCGCTCGTCGTGGTGCCGCCGAAGACGTACGGCACGCCGAGGTACTTCTTCGCGTCCGCCACCACGTCGGCACCGGTCGCGCCGCTGCCCGTCGCGATGGTCCCCGTGCCGGCGTCGACCGACGTCGCGGGAGCGGTCGACGCCGACGCCGCGGTCGCCGCCGTGCCGGTCGTCCCGGTCCCGGTCGCGGTCGCCATCGCGTCGGCGAAGGCGCTGGAGGTGTCGGCACCCGCGGTCTGCGAGGTCGCCGCCGCGGCGGTCGTCCCGGTGCGCAGGGCATCGATCTGGGTCCGGATCACGGAGATCCGCGAGAGCACGGCGTCCACGCTCATCGGGCACCACCTTCCGTGCGGCTGCGTGCCGCGATCTCGTCGAGGGCGTTCTGTTCGGTGCGGAGCTCGTCGGCGACCTGCTGCTGGTCGTGCTGGACCTCGAGCTTCTCGAGCCCGAGGGCCGAGCGGCGTGCGGCGGTGTAGTCGTCCTGCGCCCGGTCGGCGTCGGCGCGGCGGTTCCGGACCACGGCGTCGAGCTCCTCGAGCATCCCCCGGGTGGCGGCACGGGCCGCGGCGACGGCGCTGAGGGTCGCGGCGTCCTGCACGTGCTGCGTCCCCTCGGTGTCGGCGAGGTTCCGGCGCGCGGCGATCCGTGCGTCGGCGGCGTCTCGTACCCGCTCGTTCGCGGTGGCGAGCGCCGCGGCGGCACGGTCCTGTTCGGCGTGCCGGAGGCGCAGGAGCCCGGCGAGCGGGAAGCGGCGGGCCATCAGGCACGACCTTCGACGCCGAGGGTGGCGACCAGCTGGTCGAGCAAGCGCCACGACGAGGACGCGGTGGCGCGCTCGTCCATGCCCTGCCGCAGGAAGCCGTCGATCGCGTCCTGGTGGTCGACGGCGGCGTCGACGAGCGGGTTCGTGCCGCGCTGGTACGCACCGACGTCGAGGAGGTCCTGCGCCGCCTTCCGGGCGGCCATCACCGTGCGGAGGGCCGTCGCGGCGCCGCGCTGTCCGGGCGTGGTCACCTTCGATGCCACGCGGGACACCGAGCCGAGCGCGTCGACCGACGGGAAGTGGCCGGTGATCGCGAGCTTCCGGTCGAGCACGACGTGCCCGTCCAGGATGCTCCGGGCGGCGTCGGCGATCGGTTCGTTGTGGTCGTCGCCGTCGACGAGCACCGTGTAGAGGCCCGTGACGCTGCCGACCCGGTCGGTCCCGGCCCGTTCGAGCAGCCCGGCGAGCACCGAGAACGTCGACGGCGGGTACCCCCGGGTGGCCGGCGGCTCCCCCACGGACAGCCCGATCTCGCGCTGCGCCATCGCCACGCGGGTGAGCGAGTCCATCATCAGCACGACGTCCTGGCCGGCGTCGCGGAACGACTCGGCGATGCGGGTGGCGACGAACGCGGCCCGCAGCCGCATGAGCGCCGGCTCGTCCGAGGTGGACACGACGACGATCGAGCGGGCCAGGCCCTCGGGGCCGAGGTCGTCCTCGAGGAACTCCCGGACCTCGCGTCCACGCTCACCGACGAGCGCGATGACGTTGACGGCGGCGTCGCTCCCCCGGGCGATCATCGACAGCAGCGAGGACTTGCCGACGCCGGAGCCCGCGAACAGGCCCATGCGCTGCCCGCGCCCGACCGTGGTGAGGGTGTCGAGCACGCGGACGCCGAGCTGCATCGGGGTGTCGATGCGCGTCCGCGCCATCGCGTTCGGCGTCTCGTGGTCGAGCGGCACCCACGCGACCGGCTCGCCGCCGACCCCGACGAGCGGACCGCGGTCGTCGATCGGCCGTCCGAGCCCGTCGAGCACGCGCCCGAACAGTCCCGTGCCGGTCGGCACGAGCACCGGTCGACCGGTGGGCCGGGCGGGCGTGCCGGCGGTGACACCGGTGAGGCGTCCGAGCGGCATGCAGCGGACGCCGGAGGAGTCGGTCGCCACGACCTCGACGAGGGTCTGCTGTGCACCCTCGGCGCCGACCGAGACGACCTCACCGACGTGCGCGTCGAGTCCGGCGATCGTGAGGCCGAGGCCGACGGCGCTCGTGACGACCCCGACGCGCTGCGGAGCGGCCTGCCGGAGTGCCTCGTCGAGCCCGCGGGGGCGCAGGAGCGTCGCGGTCACGGTGCCACCCCCAGCGCCGTGCGGGCGCGGTCGAGCGCCGTGGCGATCCGCGCGTCGAGCAACCCGTCCGGCAGGTCGACGACGGCGTCGCCGTCGACGAGCGACGGGTCGGCGACGACCGGGACCGGCAGGTCCAGGTCGGCGACGCGCGCGGCGTCCGCGACGCTCAGCCGGACGGCCACGGCGACCGTGCGGTCGACCGACGCGAGCGCCCGCTCGACGGTCGCCTGTGCACCGGGGACGACCCGCGCCTCCCGTCCGTCACCCGCGGCGTCCGCGGTTCGGGAGGCGCGGATCACGTACCCGACGACGGCTTCCGCCAGGTCGACGGCGGCGACCGCGACCGACTGCTCGGCCTGGTCGAGGACCGGCGCGACGTGCGACAGCATCGCGTTCGTCGCGGCGTCGAGGACCGCGATGCGGCGCGCGGTGTCGGCCTGCATCGAGGCGGCGCGGGCCGCGTGCTCGGACTCGAGCCGGGCGCGCAGCGCGTCGGTCTCGGCCTGCGCCTGCCGGAGTCCGGCGGCGTACCCGGCAGCGTGGCCGCGCACGTCGGCGCTCGACGCGCGCGCGCTCGCGGCGGAGTCCCCGATCACCGGGAACGCGACGCGCTGGACGATCGACTCAGTCAACGAGCTCGTCCTCCTCGGCGCGGTGGACCGTGATGACGCCCTGCGCCTCGAGTTCGCGGACGGACCGCACGACCTCGGCGCGGGCCTCCTCGACCTGCGAGACCCGGACGGGGCCCATGGCCTGCAGCTCGTCGTCGAGCAGCTCGCGGTTGCGCTCGGAGACGTTCGCGCGGATCGTCTCGACGACCGGCGCGGCGGCACCCTTCATCGCGGTCGCGAGGAGCTTCGAGTCGATGCCGCGGAGCACCTGTTGGATGTCGCGGGACTCGAGCTTGACGATGTCCTCGAAGGTGAGCATCCGGGAGCGGATGTCCTCGGCGAGCTCCGGGTCGCGCGCCTCGAGCCCGTCGAGGACGGCCTTCTCGGTGGCGACGTCCGAGCGGTTGATGATGTCGACGAGCGGGGCGATGCCGCCGACGACCTCGACGCTCTCACGCGGGGACACCACGGCGCCGGCGCGCTGCCGGAGGACGCCGGCGACGATCCCGACGGCCTCCGGGGTCGCACTCCCCATGGTCGCGAACGCCTGGGCGACGTCGGTTCGGGCGCGCTCGTCCACCCCGGCGAGCACGGCGCTGGCCTGCGCGGGCTTCAGGTGGGCGAGGACGAGGGCGATGGTCTGCGGGAGCTCCCCCTCGAGGAGCGTGACGACCTGCCCGGGCTCGGCGTCGTCGAGGAAGTCGAAGGACTGCCCCGCGAGGTTCGAGGCGAGCCGGTCCATGACGCCGGCGGCGCGCTCGGCACCGAACGACGCCTCGAGGAGCCCGAGGGCGGTCTCCTTGCCGCCGCGCTTCTGCGTGCGGCCGCTCAGCGTCATCCGGTGGAACTCGGTGAGGGTGCGGTCGACGACGGTGTCCTCGACGCGGCGCATCCGCACGATCTCGGCGGAGATCTCCTCGGCCTCGATCTCGGTGAACTGCTTCATCACCTCGGCCGCGCGCTCGGTCTCCATCTGCATGAGGATGAGCGCGACCTTCTGCGCGCCGGTCAGGGCACGGTCGCCCGCGCCGGTCCCGCCGACGCTCGGCACGAGCGCGCTCACACCGGTGCCCGGTCGTCGAGGAGTCCGCGGAGGAGCTCGGCCGTGCGCTTCGGGTCCCGCTCGGCGAGGGCGGAGATGTCCTGCCGACGCCGTTCGGCGCTGATCTCCTCGGTGGTGAGGACCTCGGTGGGCGAGTCGTCGTGCGGGATGGTCGGCAGCGCGACGGTCGGGGCGTCCCCGGCCTGCAGGGGGCTGCGGTCCGCGCCGTCCACGGCGAGCGGGAGCTGGAAGGTCTCACCCGAGAACGCGTCGAGCTCGCCGAGGTCGACGGCCTCGCGCTCCTGCTTCCGGCTGCGGCGGGCGAGGAAGACGATGATCGCGACGAGGGCGAGGAGCGCCCCCACGACGATGCCGGCGGTGCGGATCGACGACCACAGGGCCTCCTGCTGGTCGGCCTGCTGCTGGGCCTCGAGCGCCTTCGTCGCCTTGTCGGCGGCGCTGGTGTCGAAGTCCATCATCGCCACGCGGACCTGGTCGCCGCGGGTCTGGTCGACGCCGGCGGCCGCGGCCACGAGGTCGTTGATGCTCTGCAGGTTCGCGTTCTGCACGGCGTTCGCCTTCGAGTTCAGGGCGACCGAGATCGTCTGCCGCGAGAGGCCGCCGGCCGGCAGCTGCGTCGTCTCGGTGGTGTGGTCGACGGCGTTGTTCTTCGTCGCCGACTCGTTCGTGTACCCGTCCGTGCCGGAGCTCGCCGTGCCGTTCGGCACCGCGATGTTGTCCGGACCGAGCACGCCCGTCGCCCCCGAGGATGCGCCGGACCCCGAGCCGTACTGCTCGGTCGAGGACGACTCGTTCAGGGCCACCGGGCCGGTCGTCGGCGTCGTGTACGACTCCGAGGTCCGCGTGCCGGAGTTCTGGTTCATGGTCGCGGACACCACGACGCTGGCGTTCCCGGCGCCGAGGGTCGTGTCGAGCAGATCCTGGATCTTCTTGCTCGTCGCGGCGTCGTAGTCGGCCGCCTGGTCGGCCCCGCTGCCGGTCGCGCCGGTCCCGACGGCGGAGAGCGTCTGGCCCTTCGCGTCGACGACCGAGACGTCGGTCGGCTGCATGCCCTCGACGGCGGCGCTCGTGAGGTGCACGATCGCCTGGACCTGGTCGGTGGACAGCTCGGCCCCGTTCTTCGTGGCGATGAACACCGACGCGGTCGGGTCCTTCTCCTCGGACACGAACACGGTCTTCTCGGGGATCGCGAGCTGCACCGTCGCGGTCTGGACGCCGTCCATCGCGCCGATGGTCTTCGCGAGCTCGCCCTCCATCGCACGCTTGTAGGTGACGTCCTGCTGGAACTCGGAGCTCGTCACGCCCATCTTGTCGAGCAGCGAGTAGCCGCCCTCGTTCGACGCCGGCAGCCCGTTCGACGCGGCCTTGAGCCGCTCGGAGTACACCGAGCCCTGCGGGACGAGGATCGTCGCGCCGCCGTCGGTGAGCTGGAACGGCACACCGTCGGTGGTGAGCTGGTCGGTGACGCTCGCCGCGTCGGCCGCCGCCAGGCCGGTGAACAGCGGCGCGTAGGACGCCTTGCCGAGCCAGCTCGCGAGCGCGATGCCGCCGAGCACGAGCGCGGCGATGACGAGGATCGCGATGGTCCGCTGGGCGGCGCTGAAGCCCTTGACGTAGGCGGCGAGACGTCCGAAGAGGTCCTTGATGGCGACGGGCATCAGGCCTGCATCCTCATGATCTCGTTGAAGGCGTCGACGCCCTTGTTCCGGACGGCGGAGACGAGCTCGAGCGTGACCTGCGCGCGGGTGGCGCCGATCGTCGCGTCGTGGATGTCGTCGAGGTTGCCGGTGACGGCCTTCAGGGCGAGGGTCTTCGAGTCGCTCTGCAGCTGCTGCAGGCCGTCGACGGCGTTGCCGAGGCTGGCGGCGAACCCGCTGCCGTCGGACGTCGCGCCGGCGGCCGCGACTCCGCTCGTCGCGCTCGTGCCGACGTCGCTGGACGTGCCGCTCAGGCTCGTCAGCGCGTTCGTCATCGCGTTGGTGGTCACACCGTTCACGGCGTCGATGGGCATCAGTTCTTCCCGATCTGCAGGGCCGCCTCGTAGGCGGTCTTCGCGCGGTCGACCACGGCGGCGTTCGCCTGGTACCCCCGCTGGGCCATGATGAGGTCCGCCATCTGCGTGCCGAGGTCGATGTCCGGCATGCGGACGTAGCCCTCCGCGTTCGCGAGCGGGTTGTCCGGGTCGTAGGTCACCCGGCCGGCGGCACTGCCGAACGCGGCGCCCTTGACGTAGGCGCCGGAGACGCCGTTGCCCTCCTGGACCTCGACGTAGCGGGCCTGGAAGGCGGTGTCGTCCATCGACTTCACGGTGTTGACGTTCGCGATGTTGTCGGACACGGCGTCGAGCCACTTGCGGTGCACGGTCATGCCGGTGCTCGCGATGCCGATCGCGTCGAACGTGGTCACGAGGTGGTCCGCATCGCCGCACGGATGCTGGTGAGCTCGGAGTTCATCGCCTGCGACGCGAACTGGTACCGCAGCACGGTGTCGATGTTCGAGAGCGTCTCCTCGTCGAGGTTGACGTTGTTCCCGTTCGTGTTGGTCGGCTCGAGGCTCCGCGCGACGGTCGGCGTGGTGGCGCCGTTCCCGTCGACGATCGACTTCGCGAGGGCGTCCTCGAACTGGACCTTCTCGGCGTGGTAGTTCGGCGTGTTGATGTTCGCGATGTTGTTCGCGATCACCTTCTGCCGCATCGACAGGCCGTCGAGCGCACTCTGCAGTGCGACGCTCGTCACGGAATCGAACACGGTGGACCGTCCCCTCGGTGTGCGCGCCACCCCCTGGTGACGTCGCGCGATGGCGGTGGCCGATCCGTGGCCGAACTGGTGAGCGATCCGTGCTCACCGGGCGCTGTCGGCCGGGCCGTGGGGCGCGTTAGGGGTCGCCCCGAACGGGGGGCGGGTGGGCGGGCGGGCGGGCGGGCGAGCCGACTCGTTACGACAACGCCGATGTCGTACGACGTCGACAGTGTCGCCGGTTGCGCACGCGCACTGTTGCCCGCGCCTCCGAGCGACAACCCCGACGTCGTACGACGCCGGTCATGTCGCCGGTTGCACGCGCGCACTGTTGCCCGCGCCTCCGAGCGACAACGCCGATGTCGTACGACGTCGGTCATGTCGACCGTTGCGCCCGCGCCATCTTGCACACGCCGGAACTTGCACGCGCGCCCGAACGACACAGCCGTCGTCGTACGACACCGACAACGTCACCCGTTGCACACGCCCGAACTTGCATGCGCGCCCGAACGACACCGTCGACGTCGTACGACACCGACAACGTCACCCGTTGCACACGCCCGAACTTGCACACGCCCGAACTTGCATGCGCGCACGAACGACACAGCCGTCGTCGTACGACGTCGATGTTGTCGTTCTGGGTCGGACGGCCCCGACCCCGCGCCCCACCCCGCGCCCGCCCCCCGCGGCCTCAGGCCGAGGCGTCGAGGTACACCGAGCCCCGCGGCTCCCGCGTCGCGTCCACCGCACGGAGCGCACCGAGGTGGTCGAGCGTCGCCCGGCGGTCCCCCTCGAGCGTCGCGATCCGGTCGCGCTGCGCGGCGAGCAGCCGGGAGGCGCGCCCCACCAGCTTCCGCGGCACCGGTCCCAGCGCGGTCGGCTCGGACCACGGCACGTCGCCGTCCGCCGTCAGGTCGGCTTCGAGTGCGTCGAGCACGGCCTCCCAGGCGGCACGGCGTTCCGCATCAGGCGACACCGAGCGCTCCACCGGTCGGCTGCTGCACCGCGGTCGCTGCCGGGATCGCCGCGGCGGCCTCGTGCCACGACTGCCGCAGCGGCTCGAGGATCCGGATGCAGTCGCGGGTGGCCTGGACGTCCCGGTGCACGTTCGCGGTGATGAGCGACGTCGACGCGTAGTTGTAGATCGCGAGCAGTCCCTCGCCGCCGTCCCACACGTCGATCTTCAGCGTCGAGGACAGCTCGCCGACGATGGCCTGCGCGTGCAGGAGCTGCTCGCGGGCGGCCTCCCAGTCGGCGGTCGTCTGTGCGGCCTCGGCGCGGTGCAGGTCGAGCAGCAGCCGGTCGTAGAGCATCGTGACGAGCTGCGCCGGCGTCGCCGACAGGACGGCCTCGTTCGTGTACTGCGCACGGCGCTGGTCCGTGACGGTGCGGGGCTGGGCCGCCTGCCGGAAGGCGGCGGACTGGAGGTCGAAGGCGTTCATGGGGTTCCTGTCAGCTCGTCGTCGACGCCAACTGGCTCGCCAGCCAGCTCGACTGGGACTGGAGCTTGCTGAGGCTGGTCTCGAGGCTCGCGTACATCGTCTGCAGCGCTGCGCGACGCGAGGTGAGCCGGTCGGTCCAGCTGTCGATCTGGGTGTTGAGGTCCTTCGCGACGGCCTGTTGCCCGGTGATCGCGGTGGTGATGGACCCGTCGTACTTGTCGGACGCCGAGGTGGCCGCCGCGCCGACGTTCGCCGCGACGCCGGTCAGCATCGCCTGCGTGCCCTCCGGATCGGTCGCGAGGGCCTTCTGGAAGGCGTCGGCGTCGAAGGTGAAGTCGCCGTCCTTCGTGATCGAGATCCCGATCGACGACGGTGACTTCCCACCGACCGGCGCGGACATGGTGCTGGCGAGCCGCTGGACGACATCGCGGGTGGTGCCGTCGCCGGAGAGCACCCCCGCGGTGGTCGAGGTGGTGCCGGTCGTGGCACTGGTCGTGCTCGTGACCGCGGTGTTCGAGCGGTAGTAGGCGGCGACGGCGTTCATCGCGTCGACGAGCCCGGACGCGACGGCCTGGGCCTTGGTCGTGTCCTGCGCGACCGTCAGCGTCACCGGGTCGGTCGTGGGCTGGGTCACGGTGACACTGACCCCGGGGACGAGGTCGGTGAACGTGTTCGTCGCGCTCGTCACCGTCTGCGCCGCCGCGGTGCCGGCCCACAGGGTCACACTGGCGTCCTTCGCCTGCGTGACCACGGCGGCACCCGTCTGGGTGAGGACGTTCGTCGCGGTGCCGGCGGTGACCTCGTCGGCGGTGCCGCGGTACACCTCGAAGGCGCCGGCTGCACCGGACTTCGACGAGGTGAGCTGCAGGCGGTAGAGCTTCGTGCCGTCCGTGTCGGTGCCGGCCGCGACCCGGGTCGCCGTGACGCCCGCACCGGACTTGTTGATCGCGGACACGGTGTCGTCGAGGGAGCCCGACGCCGGCGTGACCGTCGTCTTCGTGCCGTCGGACCCGACGAGCGTGATCGGCTCGGCGGCCGACGACCAGGTGGCCATCGCGGCGGTCACGCCCACCTGGGCGGACGCGGTCGACCCGACGGTGAAGCTGAGCGACCCCGCGGCGGCGTTCGCACCGGTGACGGCGGTGACCCCGGCGGAGGAGCTCGTCGCCGTGAACAGGTCGAGCGAGGTGGCCTTGGCCGCGTCCTTCGCCTTGGTCGCGAGGGTCTGCACCAACCCGTTGATCGTCTGCAGTGACGAGATGAACGAGTTCGTGGACGTGAGCTTGTTCTTGAGGAGCGTCTGCGGGACGCCCTCGACGCTCATCAGGGAGTTGATGAGGTCGGTGGTCTTCAGGCCGCTGACGAGGCCGTCGATCGCGAGGCTGCTGGCCGATGAGACGGACGACATCGATGGCTCCTGCCGCTACGGGGTGGAAGGGTGCGGACGACGCCGCCGCCCGGGGTACCTGAACGATCCCGGACGACGGCGTCAGCGCTGCTAGCGCAGGAGCGAGAGCACACCCTGCGTGCTCTGGTTCGCCTGCGCGAGCATCGACGTGCCGGCCTGGCTGAGGATGTTGTCGCGCGTGTACTTGACCATCTCCTCCGCCATGTCGACGTCGGTGATGCGCGAACCGGCAGCGGTGAGGTTCTCCTTGGCCACGTTCGTCACGTTGATGGCGTGGTCGAAGCGGTTCTGGATGGCACCGATGTTCGAACGTGCCGTCGACACGTTCTTGATCTGCGCGTCGATCGTCGTGATCGCGCTCTGCGCGCCGGTGGCGGTCGTGAAGTCGAGACCGGTGACGGCGGTCGCCACGGTCGAGACGTTCGCGCCCGACAGGTCGACGTCGATCTGGCTCGCTGCGTCGCCGTTGGCGCCGACCTGGAACTTCAGGACGCCTGCGGTGCCGGCGGAGCCGTCGAGCAGGTTGATGCCGTTGAAGTTGGTCGACTGGGAGATGCGGGTGAGCTCCTTGGACAGCTCGGTGACCTCGGTGGAGATCGCCGTGCGGGAGTCCGCGTTGTTCGAGTCGTTGCCGGCCTGCACGGCCAGGTCGCGCATGCGCTGGAGGATCGAGTGGGTCTCGGTGAGGCCACCTTCAGCGGTCTGCACGACGGAGATGCCGTCCTGCGCGTTGCGGGCGGCGACCGTGAGGCCACCGACCTGGGACTTCAGCCCCTCGGAGATCGACAGACCGGCCGCGTCGTCGGCAGCACGGTTGATGCGGAGGCCGCTCGAGAGCTTCTCGAGGGACTTCGACAGGTCGTTCTGCGTCGAGTTCAGGTTCCGGTACGTGTTGAGTGCCGAGAGGTTGGTGTTGATGGACATACCCATGGTGGTTTCCTCCGTGAAATCTGGGTCGTACGTCTGCCCGTCCGTGGGCTGACATGGATGACTCTCGGCCGGTCGGCCGGAGCCGTTAGGGAATCGGCGGAATTCGTCGGACGACGAGTTCGCCGACGGCTAGCTGACCGCGACGACGGGCGCGGCCGGAGTGGCCGTGGCGTCGTGCACCGCCCGCGCCACCCCCGCTGCGGCGTTCGTGGCGACCCGCGCCAGGTAGGCGCTCCGCCGGGCGGCGGTGGTCTTCGAGGCCGGCGGCGCGACGACGCCCTCGTCCCCGTAGTGCGCGGCGAGTCCGTCGCGGAGCAGGCGCATCGCCTCGGAGCGCTGCTGCGACACGGCGGAGTGGGTGATGCCGAGCTCGGCGGCGACCTCGGTGACCGACCGGTCGCCGAAGTACACGTTCTCGACGACGAAGCGCATCCGCTCGGGCAGCGCCTCGACGGCGGCGCGGAGGTAGCGGCGCTTCTCGGCCTCGAGCAGGTCCTCGCCCGGCAGCGGCAGGTCGGCGGCGAGGATGTCGTGCACGGTCTCGTCGATCGGCGACACGGTCCGGGCCGCGTCGCTCATCGCGTCCGCGGCGGCCTGGCGGTCGACGCCCATCGCGTCCGCGATCTCCTGCACACCGACGCTCCGGCCGAGCCGGGCCGACAGCGCCTCCTGCGTGGCGAGGGTCTCGCGGATCCGCTTCCGGGTGCCGCGCGACGCCCAGTCGGCGGAGCGCATGTCGTCCGCGATGGCACCGCTGATGCGGGTGCGGGCGTAGGCGCCGAACGGGACGCCGAGGTCGGGGTCGAAGGACTCGGCCGCGGCGACGAGGGCCAGCGACCCGACGGCGGCGAGGTCGTCGCGGTCGAGGTGCGTGGCACGCGCCCGGACGTCGGCGACGATGTAGCCCACGAGCGGGAGGTGCTCCACGATCATCGCGTTGCGGTCGTTCCGATCCATGCTGATCCCCTGGTCGCCTGACATGCGTGACCCGTCCGTGGGCGCGGCGCACGCCGGCCTCGGATGGCCGGTGTGTACGCCGAAGACCCACCCGGGTCCCTCCGGGTGGTGCACCTCCCGCGTCCCTGCGACGCGGTGCGGGGTGTCCCCCGCGGTGCGCTTCGAATGTATCGGCTGGCAAAGCCCTGAGTGGGTGCACAACCGTCCCCAGTGCGGGGGTGAGAGGGTGTTTTCCCGGTCGGCATTTGGGGGGACCCCGGCCTGGGAACGCCCGTTCTTGTCCCCCGATGGGGTGCTTGCCAGGAGGCGCGGCTCGTGTCCGGCACACGCAGTCACCAGGTCGGTGCTTACGCCCGGCACCCGCGACCCGATAGGTCCCGGTGTCCGCAGGATGACCGACACACCCACCGGGAGGAGCTGATGAGCGTGAACGAACTGTCCGCCGTGCTCTGGCGCGAACGCGAACTGCTCGAGCTGCTCACCTTCAAGCTCGAGGAGGAGCAGCTGCTCCTCGCCGCCGGGCGCTCCCGCTGGGTCTCGCACGCCAGCCGTGAGGTCGAGCAGGTCCTCGAGCGCCTCCGCAGCACCGGTCTCGAGCGCGCCGCGTCGAGCGCCGAGGTCGCCGAGGAGTGGGGCGTCCCCGCCGACGCACCCCTCCGCGAGGTCGTCGCCGCCGCGCCGAACGGCCCGTGGGGCGAGATCCTCGCCGCGCACCTCACCGCGATGGTCGAGCTCACCACCCAGATCGGGGCGCTCCGCGACGAGAACGACCGGTTCCTCCGCACCGCCGCCCAGGCCACCGAGGAGACCCTCGCCGGGTCCGTCACCGGAGCCGCCACCTACGACGCCTCCGGAGCATCGGGCTCCGGGTCGGACGGGGCACGACTCTTCGAGGGGACCCTGTAGCACCGTGGTCAGCACCTTCGGATCCCTCGCCACCGCGTACTCCGGCCTCGCCGCCGCCCGCGCCGGCATCGACGTCACCGGGCAGAACATCGCCAACGCCGGCACCGCCGGGTACACCCGGCAGCGCGTCTCGCAGTCGTCGATCCCCGCCGCCCAGACCGGCTTCATGCGCGGGACCGCCGCCCTCGCCGGTCAGGGCGTCTCGGTCGACGGCATCGCCCGCCTGGCGTCCCTGACGCTCGACGCCGGGGTGCGGGTCGCCTCCGGGTCGTCCGCCTACGCCGACGCCCGCGCCACGGCGCTCGGCGCGCTCGAGGACGGACTGCACGAGCCCGGCGACGACGGCCTCTCGGCGAAGCTCGACGCCTTCTGGTCGTCGTGGGGCGACCTCTCGAGCCACCCGGACGACCCGGGTGCCGCCAGTGCCGTGATCGGCGCGGCGACGACCGTGGCGAGCGCGCTCGCGAGCGGCTCGAAGGCGATCGACGCGCAGTGGACGACCGTCCGCGGCACGGTCGCCGGCCAGGTGCAGCAGCTCAACGACGCCGCGTCGCAGGTCGCCGACCTGAACGGCCGGATCCGGACCGCCCTCGCCTCCGGCGGCAACGCCAACGAGCTGCTCGACCAGCGCGACCAGCTCACCCAGCAGATCGCCTCGCTCGCCGGCGGGACGGTCCGTCAGAACACCGACGGCACGGTCGACGTCCTCATCGGCGGCAACGCGATCGTGCAGGGCACCGACGCCCGATCCGTCGCACTCGGCGGCGGCCAGCGGATGGCGGACGGCGCCGCGGTCACCCTCACCTGGACCTCCGGCTCGGCCGGAGCGGTCGCACTGTCCGGCGGCTCGATCGGCGGCAACCTGTCGCTCCTCGCCCCGGCGACGGCGAACGGCACCGGCGGCGCACTCGCCGAGGCCTCCGCCTCGTACGACCAGGTCGCGACGAAGCTCGCGACCGCCGTCAACGCCGTGCACGCCACCGGCACGGCGCCCACCGGCACGACCGGTGCACCGTTCTTCTCGCTCACCGCCGGTGTCCCGGCGGCGCAGGGCCTCGCCGTCGTGCCGACCGACGCCAGCGGTCTGGCGACGCGGAACGCGGCGGGGGAACTCGACGACTCGTTCGCCGACGCCCTCTCGCGACTCGGCGCGGCGACCGACGGCGCGGACCGCTCCTGGGCGACCTTCGTGGCGGGCGTGGGCAGCGCCTCCCGGTCGGCCGCGTCGGAATCGACGCTGACGGGTCTGGCGCTCACGAACGCGCGCACCCAGCAGCAGTCGAGTGCCGGCGTGGACCTCGACGAGGAGAACGTCAACCTGCTGAGCTACCAGCACGCGTACCAGGGCGCCGCGCGGGTCCTGACCGCCGTCGACGAGATGCTCGACACCATCATCAACCGCACAGGAATCGTCGGGAGGGGCTGACCGTGATCACCCGTGTGACCACCCAGATGTCGATGGCCTCGGCCAGCGCCCGACTGCAGGCCGGTGCCGCGAAGGTCGCCCAGCTCACCGAGCAGGCCACCACGCTGAAGAACATCCAGCGACCGTCGGACGACCCGGTCGGGACCGCGTCGTCCATGCAGGTCCGCAAGGAACAGGCCGCCGCGGCCCAGTACACGCGCAACGCGAACGACGCCGCCGGCTGGCTCGCCACGACCGACAGCGCCCTGTCCAGCGTCTACTCGGTGCTCAACAACGTGCGGGACCTCACCGTGCAGGCGGCGAACAGCGGCACGATGAGCGACACCGACCGCGACGCCCTGGTGACGCAGTTCCAGTCGCTGAAGTCCGACCTCGAGGCGCGTGCCAACACGACCTACGGGACCCGCTCGGTGTTCGCCGGCTCGTCCACGGCGTCGACCGTGTACGACCCGGCGACCGGGTGGGCCTCCTCCGGGGCCGACGTCACGCGACGCATCGGCGACGGCAGCACCGTGCGGGTCGACACGTCCGGCACCGCGGTGTTCGGCTCCGGCTCCTCCTCCGTCTTCGCGATGATCGACTCGATCGTCGGCGACCTGCAGAACGGTGTGAACGTGAACCACCGCATCAACGACGTCGACGCGGCGCTCGCCACCGTGCGCGGGGTGCAGGCGGACGTCGGCGTCCGGCACGCCGCGGCCCTCACCGCCCAGGACTCGCTGAAGAGCGCGACCGTGTCGCTCGAGAACCGGCGTGCCGGCATCGAGGACAAGGACCTCGCCAAGGCCGTCCTCGACCTGCAGGTGCAGCAGACCAACTACCAGGCAGCCCTCGCCGTCACCGCGAAGGTCCTGCAGCCGACCCTGATGGACTACCTCCGATGAGCATCGACCTGACCTTCGCCGTCCCGCCGTTCGGCCTCGCACCCGCCCCCGTCTTCACGCTGACGCCAGTGGACGGTGCCGAGGGGCTGTTCACGCTCGTCGGCGACGACGCCCGGCTGTTCGTGCTCGACGCCGCGGTGCACCTGCCGTCGTACGCGCCGGAGCTCACGGACGAGCAGGCGACCGGGCTCGGGCTGACCGCGCCCGAGGACGCGATGCTCCTCGTCGTCGCGAACCCCGGCGGTGGCGACGAGGACGGCGGCACCACGGTGAACCTGCTCGCGCCGATCGTGGTGAACGCCCGGACGTCGGTCGGGGCGCAGCTCATCTTCGATGACCAGGACCTGCCGCTCCGCGCCGAGCTCGCCCGGCGCTGACGCGCTGCGCGCCGGGCTGCCGTCGGGCTGCCGTCGGCCGACCGACGCGAATCGACACGGTCGACGTCGTACGACATCGACCTTGTCGCTCTCCCGCGCACGCAACAGTTGCAGACGCCCACGTGCGACAACATCGGTGTCGTCCGACCTCGACGATGTCGCTCCTTGCACACGCGTCCTCTCCTCCACAGGCCAGGAGGCGCGGCTCACCGTCCACAGATCGGCCGGCGGCACCGCATGGTCGCGTCCAGGACCGCATCGTTGGCGCATGCACGAACGAGTCCTCGCCATCCCCCTCATCCGCACCGCCGGGCATCCGAGCGCGGAACGTCGCGCGCTCCAACGGCAGGTCCACCGCGGCGAACTCACCGCTGTCCGCCCGGGCGTGCTCGTCCGACCCGGCGACGTCGCAGGTCTGCGTCCTGAAGAACGACACCTCCTGCTCGTCCGTGCGAGTGCAGGGACCATCCGCCCGCCGGTCGAGATCTCACACCGATCCGCTGCGGCCGTCCACGGGCTTCCGTTCGTCGGCGCGCCCCCCGACAAGATCGAGGTCACCGATCCACGACGATGTCGGAGCGAGACCACTGCGCTCACGCGCGTCCACGGCGCTCCACGACGAGCGCAGACCGACGCACGGTGGCGGGATCTCCCGCCGACGTCGTCCGTGGACTTCGAAGGATCGGGCACGACCTCGATGGTCCGGACGCTCGTCGACATCGCGGTCGCACGCCCGCTCGTCGAAAGTCTTCCCATGATCGATGCCGCGCTGCACGACCGGGTCGTGCTCCCGGAGATGCTGCGCGATGAAGCCGCCGGGCGCGGTGAGCGGGGCCAGGACAAGGCAGCGGTGGCGATCGGGATGGGATCCGCGCTGTCCGGGTCGCCCGCCGAGTCCGTCTGCCGGGTCCGCTTCCGACAGCTCGGCGTGCCCGACCCCGTGCAGCAGCACGCCTTCCGACGCCCGGGGGAACGCACCGCGGTCGTCGACTTCTGGTTCCCCGGGCACGGTGTGGTCGTCGAGGTGGACGGCCGGGGGAAGTACGAGGACCCGACGATGCTCGGTGGGCGGACCACGGCCGACGCCCACTGGCAGGAGAAGCAGCGCGAGGACTTCGTGCGGTCGTTCCCCGAGGTCCGCGCCGTCGTCCGGCTGACCTGGGCGGACCTGATGGATCCCGAGCGGGTGCGGACCAAGCTGCGGCGGGCGGGGATCCCGTGCTGATGAGCCGCGTACGTCCAGGCCGCACGTGTCAGCGCCGGAGCGCGTCCGGGTGGTGGGCCCGCTGGCGTTCGACCCCGGAGACCTCGGTCCGCCCGACGACCACGTCGCCCGCACCCAGACGGACACCATGGATCCTGCCGGCACCCTTGACCACGGCGCCGCGTCGGTCCGGGTCGGGGTGGTGCCGGTCGGCGCCGCCGCCGAGCACGACGTCACGGACCGAGACCGTGCCGATCACCTGCGCGCCCGCGCCGATCGTCGCCGGTCCCTCGACGAGACAGCCGCCGGACAACCGGGCTCCCGGCTCGATGACCGCGTCGGCGGCGTCGGTCGCCACGACGGTGACCGAGCCGGGGCCGAGCTCCGCGGGACCGATCTCGACGTCCGCGCCGTCGGCGACCACGGTCACCGGGCCCGGTCCGAGGCGGGCGCCGGACCGCACGACCACGGTCCCGGTGCCACGACCCTCGAGGACCGTGCCGGAGTACAGGACCACGCCCGGTTCGATGCGGACGGACCGACCGATGAGCACCGACGAGGGGTCGAGGACGAGCACGTCGGGCGCGAGGGCCGCGACGTCGTCGGGCGTCAGGAAGCCGGCAGCCAGGCGCGCGTCGTCCAGTGGTCGTGCGGGGGTCATCCGACGAGCCTCCCATGCGTCCGGCGTACCGTCGTCTCCATGGCCCGAGAGCAGAAGGACCAGGCGATCGTGCCCTTGCCGGCATCGCCTGTGGCCTCCACCCCCAACGACCCGAACGCGCGCACCCCCGAGCAGCAGTCCCCCACGGGCTGGGTGAAGATGCTCGACCGGGTGCTCAGCGTGCAGCGCCCCGTCGTGGTGGCGCACGTGCGTGCCCTGCGCCGTCGGCACCCCCGGTCGTCGCCTGCCGAGATCATCCAGATCCTCGAACGGGAGTACCTCGCGGCGGTGACCACGGGCGGCGCCGCCGTCGGCGCGAGTGCGGTGATCCCCGGCGTCGGTATGGCGGCGGCACTCGGGCTGAGCGGCGTCGAGACGGTCGGCTTCCTCGAGACCACGGCGCTCTTCGCGCAGTCCGTGACCGAGGTACACGGGATCGCCCTCGACGACCCCGAACGCGCACGCATGCTCGTGATGGCGATGATCCTCGGCGCACCCGGGACGCAGCTCATCAACCAGCTCGCCGGACAGATCGCCGGTGGACAGGTGCGGACGGCGTTCTGGGGCGAGATGGTGACGTCGTCGCTCCCGAAGCAGGTCGTGAACGGCATCGGTGGGCAGGTCCGCGACCAGTTCATCAAGCGGTTCGCTGCACGGCAGGGCACCACGATCGTCGGGCGGGCGCTCCCGTTCGGCATCGGTGCGGCGGTCGGCGGGCTCGGCAACCACGCGCTCGGACGCAAGGTGATCCAGGCCTCGCGGACCGGGTTCGGTGTGCCCCCCGCGCACTTCCCCATCGTCGTCGAGCCGAAGCCGACGAAGGAACCCAAGCAGGCGAAGGAACCGAAGCCGACGAAGGAACCCAAGCAGGCGAAGGAACCCAAGCAGGCGAAGGCCTCGAAGGAGCGGCGGGCGATCGGCCGCCGAAAGGGCCGCGAGGACCTCTGGGCCGACACCCCGGACCGCGCCAGCGACTGACCGCCGGACCGCACCGGCGATCGACCGCACCAGCGACCGACCGCAGACCCGCGCCCGCGCCTGACCGCAAGACCCGCTGACGGGAGGCGCGGTGCTGGCTGGCACCGCGCCTCCCGTTCGTCACCGGTCCCGCAGCGACCGGTCCGCCCGCGTCGCCCGCGTCGGCCGCATCCCCGCCTCAGCGCCCGCGCACCGGCGTCGTCACGACCTGCCCGGCGTGCGCGAACCCGCCGCCGAACCCGAACAGCAGCGCCGGCACCCCCTCGGGGAGGTCCCCCCGCGCCCACGCCTTCGACAGCCCGAGCGGCACGCTCGCCGCCGAGGTGTTGCCGGACTCGACGACGTCCCGGACGACGAACTTCGACTCCCCGCCGAGGGCGTGCACGAGCGGCTCGATGATCCGCAGGTTCGCCTGGTGGAACGCGAACACGCCGATGTCGTCCATCGTCAGGCCCGCGGCGGCCACCGCGGCCCGGGCGTGGTCGGCGGCCTCGGTGATCGCCCAGCGGTAGATCGAGCGACCCTCCTGGGTGAAGCGCTCGGGGTCGCCGGAGACCAGGACCGCCTCCTGCAGGTGCGGCACGCTCCCCCACGAGACCGGACCGATCTGCGCCTCGTCGGACACGCCGAGCACGGCCGCCCCGGCCCCGTCGCCGACGAGCACGCACGTCGAGCGGTCGGTCCAGTCGACGATGCCGGACAGCACCTCGGAGCCGACGACGACCGCGATGTCGGTCGACCCGACCCGGATCGCCTGGTCGGCCAGCGCCACGCCGTACTCGAAGCCGCTGCACGCGGTGTTGATGTCGATGGGCGCCACGGCCGGCGAGAGGCCGAGTGCCGCGGCGACGCGACCGGCCGTGTACGGCGCCCGGTCGCGGTGGGTGGTGGAGGCGACGATGACGAGTCCGACCCGTGCGGGGTCGACGCCGGCGTCCGCGAGGGCGTTCCGCGCCGCCTCGATCGCCATGGACGTCACGGTGTCCGAGGGGCCCGCGATGTGCCGGGTCTCGATCCCGGTCCGGGTGCGGATCCACTCGTCGTTCGTGTCGACCATCGTCGAGAGCTCGTCGTTGGTCAGGATGCGCGATGGCTGGTGGTGGCCGAACCCGAGGATCCGGCTGCCACGGAGTGCTGGGGTGTTCACGATCGGCACGCTACTCCCCCGACCGACGGCCGCATGCCCGCCGCGGCATGCACGGGACCGCCGGAAGGCCGGTACTCCCAGGGCCTGCCACACCCGCCGTCGATCGCGTAGACCGGGGACATGGACTACACACACCTCGGCCGTACAGGGTTGTCGGTCTCACGAGCGGTGCTCGGGACCATGAACTTCGGCCCGGAGACCAGCGAGGACGACTCGCACGCCATCATGGACCGGGCCCACGAGCTCGGCGTCAACTTCTTCGACACCGCGAACGGCTACGGCGGCTCGGTGGGCAAGGGCGCCACCGAGGAGATCATCGGCCGCTGGTTCGCCAAGGGCGGCGGCCGCCGCGAGAAGACCGTCCTCGCGACGAAGGTCTACGGCGACATGATCGACTGGCCGAACGGCGGGAAGCTCAGCGCGTACAACATCCGCCAGGCCCTCGACGCGAGCCTGCAGCGCCTCCAGACGGACCACATCGACCTGTACCAGTTCCACCACGTCGACCGCGCGACGCCGTGGGACGAGATCTGGCAGGCGATCGACGTCGCCGTGCAGCAGGGCAAGGTGCTCTACGTCGGCTCGTCCAACTTCGCCGGGTGGCACATCGCCCAGGCGCAGGAGGCCGCCCAGCGCCGGAACACCCTCGGACTCGTCAGCGAGCAGTCGATCTACAACCTCGTGGTGCGCGACATCGAGCGCGAGGTCCTGCCGTCGGCGCGCGAGTACGGCCTCGGCGTCATCCCGTGGTCGCCGCTGCAGGGCGGTCTGCTCGGCGGCGTGATCGAGAAGACCGAGAACGGCTCCCGCCGACTCTCCGGCCGCAGTGCCGAGTACGTCGAGGGCCACCGCGACCAGCTCACCGCCTACGAGTCCTTCGCCAAGGAGCTCGGGCACACCCCTGGCGAGCTCGCCCTCGCGTGGCTGCTGCACCAGCCCGGTGTCACCGCGCCGATCACCGGCCCCCGCACCATGGAGCAGTGGGAGTCCGCGGTCCGCGCCGTCGACATCCGCCTCGACCAGCGTGCCCTCGATCGGCTCGACGAGATCTTCCCGGGGCACAAGACCTCGCCGGAGGACTACGCCTGGTGACGCGCTGACGCCACCACGTCGCTGACGCGACCCCTGACGGGAGGCGCGGTGCGGGTCCGACCCGCACCGCGCCTCCCGTCATCCGCACGTCCAGAGCCGGACCCGAGTGGCGCGCGCAACCACCGGTCAGAGCGTGGCGATCTCCTCGTCCCGCAGCCCGATGCCGCGGAGGTACCCGTCCACCGAGCCCCAGCGCTCCTCGAGGCGCGCGATCACCGTCGTCATGATCTCGGGCACGCAGCGGTGGCCGATGGCCGTCGCCTCGGGGTCGGTGCTCGCGGCACGCTCCGCCGCGAACCGGTCGACCAGGCCGGCAGCGCTGGCCGCGTAGTCCTCGCCGACGACGTCCGTCCCCGCGCCCCAGTGCCGGGCGAGCAGCGCGCTCACGATCCCCGTGCGGTCCTTGCCGGCGGCACAGCACACGAGCACGTCGCCGTCCGTGGCGGCGATCGTCCGGAGCGCGGCGGCGATGCCCGACCGGTGCCGGTCGAGCCAGTCGGTGTACTGGTCCTCGAGCTGGACGGCCTCGGCGGCGGACTCGATCGCCGAGGCCGGGTCGAAGAGCGGCACCGACCGGTACACGGAGGTCGCGGCGAGCGGGTGCGGGACCGCCTCCCGCTCGTCGTCGCGGCGCAGGTCGATCACCGCGGCGAGGCCCGTCGGGTAGGCCTCGGGGGCGACCGGCTCGGTGTTCGACCGGTACACCGTGCGCCGGCGGCCGTCCTGGAGCCCGGGGCCCCCGACCGCGCGGAGGTTGGTCAGCACGTTCGACGTCGTCGTCATGCCCCCACTCTGCCGGACGCGGAGCCTGGGCGGGCGGTACTGCCCCGCCGTGCGTCGACGCGAAGCGACATCGTCGACGTCGTACGGCATCGGGGTTGTCGTTCGTTGCACATGCCAGCCGTTGCGGACGCGCTCTGACGACATCGTCGACGTCGTACGACATCGGGGTTGTCGTTCCTTGCACACGCCAGCCGTTGCGGACGCGGCCCGACGACATCGTCGACGTCGTACGACAACGACCATGTCGTTCCGAATCCGCCCCCGCCCATCCCCCGCGCCCCGCGCCCGTCGCGCCCCGCACGCCCCGCACACCCCGCACGCCCGCGCGCGCGAGCCCCCGCACACGACGACGGGCCCCGCGCTGCTGCCTGCGCGGGGCCCGTCGTGCGAGTGTGCCTGGTGCTACCGGACGGAGACCGGGGTCTCGTCGCGCTCCTCGTAGAGGACGTAGCCCTCTTCGCCGTGGACCGCGGTGTCGATGCCGGCGACCTCGTCCTCGGTCTTCACGCGGAAGCCCATGGTCTTCTCGATGATCCAGCCGATCACGAAGGCGAGGACGAAGGAGTAGACCCCGACGGCACCGGCGGCAGCGGCCTGCTTGCCGAGCTGCGCGAACGAGCCCGAGTAGATCAGACCGGTGTCGTTGGCGAAGAAGCCGAGGTACAGCGTGCCGAAGATGCCGCCGACCAGGTGGACGCCGACCACGTCGAGCGAGTCGTCGAAGCCGAGACGGTACTTCCAGTCGATCGCGAAGCAGCAGACGATGCCCGCGAGGAAGCCGAGCAGGATGCCCCAGCCCGGGGTGAGCGCGGCGCACGCCGGCGTGATGGCGACGAGACCGGTGACGGCACCCGATGCGGCACCGACCGAGGTGGCCTTGCCGTCCTTGAGCTTCTCGACGAGCAGCCAGCCGAGGATCGCTGCGGCCGGTGCGGCGAGGGTGTTGACCCAGGCGATCGCGGCGATGCCGTCGGCGGCACCCTCGGACCCGGCGTTGAAGCCGAACCAGCCGAACCACAGGATCGCGGCACCGAGGAGGACGAAGGGCGGGTTGTGCGGCTTGTGCGCACCCTTGGCGAAGCCGACGCGCTTGCCGAGGACGAGCGCCAGGGCGAGGCCCGCGGCACCGGCGTTGATGTGCACCGCGGTGCCACCGGCGAAGTCGATGACGCCCCAGACCGGCGCCCAGCCCGAGGTGAGGTTGAAGACCCACGAGGCGACCGGGAAGTAGACGACCGTGACCCAGACACCGGCGAAGACCATCCACGCGCCGAACTTGGCACGGTCGGCGATCGCACCGGAGATGAGGGCGACCGTGATGATCGCGAAGGTCGCCTGGAAGCCGACGAACGCCATCGTCGGGTAGGCGACGTCGTCGGCGCTGGACCGCGCCTGCTCGAACGCCTGGCCGAGGCCGATCAGGTTCCAGTCGATGCTGAAGAACCCGACGACGCCGGAGACGGCCGTGTGGTCACCGGTGTTCGCGAAGGCGATCGCGTAGCCGTACAGGACCCAGAGCACCGCCACGAGGGCGATCGCCCCGAAGGACATCATCATCATGCTGATGACGGACTTGGCCTTCACCAGACCGCCGTAGAAGAACGCCAGGCCCGGTGTCATGAACAGCACGAGTGCCGCCATGATCAGCAGGAAGCCGGTTTGGCCCTGATCAAGCATTGTTCACCTCTCGATTGCACCAGCGGCTCTTGGTCCGCGTCGGGTGTCACCGAGTCTGGCGAGGCGACGTTTCACGCTGGAGCACGAAGTGTTTCGTGGGAGTAACGCGATCGCCCCCCGTGTAAACGTCGTGTTTCGTCCCCCGATCAGTCCCCTGGACGGGGGCCACGAGTTCCCCCGGTCCGTCCGGACGGTGTCCGACAGCCGTCGCGCATCCGGGTCGGGAGGCGCGGTTCGGCGGGACAGCGGCCCGTCGCGCCCGGCAGGCGCGTCAGTCGACGGCGCGGGTGAGCGCCACGACGCGGCTCGCCGCCCGCAGGTACTTCTTGCGGTAGCCGCCGTCGAGCATGGTGTCCGGGTACACCCGGTCGAGCGGGGTGCCGGACGCGACGATCCGGACCTGCGCGTCGTACAGCCGGTCGACGAGCGCGACCCAGCGGAGCGCGTCGGTCTGGTCGGTGAACGGCTGGACGTCGGTGAGGCCGACGGCGTCGAGGTCGTCGACCATCGCGACGTACTTCGACGGGTGGACCGATGCGAGGTGCGCGACCACGGCACGGAAGTCGTCGAGCGTGACGTGCCCGCTCGGCAGTGCGGCGGCGACGTCGGCGACCACCCCGGCCGACTCGTCCACCGCGCGCCGGCGGAAGTCGAGGCCGTCGATGCGCATGGTGTCGAACCGGTCCGACATCGCCTGGATCTCGCGCAGGAAGTCCTGCGCCGCGAAGCGTCCCTCGCCGAGGGCCCCCGGCGGCGTGTTCGACGTGGCGGCGAAGCGGGTGCCGGTCTCGCTCAGCTCCTTGATGAGCCGCGTCATCACCATCGTGTCACCGGGGTCGTCGAGCTCGAACTCGTCGATGCACACCAGTGCCGTGCCCCGGAGCAGGTCGACGGTCCCCTGGAACCCGAGGGCGCCGACGAGCGCGGTGTACTCGATGAAGGTGCCGAACGTCTTCCGGCCGGTGGCGGCGTGGTAGGCCGCGGCGAGCAGGTGGGTCTTCCCGACGCCGAACCCGCCGTCGAGGTAGACGCCGGACTTCGCGGTCGTGTCCGACGACGGCCCCCGACGCCGCCCGAACAGTCCCCGTCGCGGGGCTGCCCCGCCGCCGCCGGCCGTCACGAACGCCTCCACCGCGTCCCGGACCGACGCCTGCGACGGGTAGTCCGCGTCCGGCCGGTACGAGGCGAACGACGCGTCCCGGAACTGGGGCGGCGGGACGAGCGCCGCAGCCATCTGCTGCGGGGTCACCTGCGGGTCGCGGTCGACGAGGTGTTCGGGCAAGGAGTGGCCTTCCGGGAAGCATGTCGTGCGGTGTCACGTTGCAGGAGGCGAACGGCACGTCCGCGTACCGTTGCCAGCAGGCACCGACGACCGATCCTAGTCCGGTGTCGCCTCGCTCGATCCGTCGCCAGCCCCCAGGAGGGACCCCACCATGACCGCACCGGTCGACCCGTCCGAGAAGTTCACCGCCTACGCCCACCCGGAGCGGCTCGTCTCCACCGAGTGGCTGCAGGAACAGCTGGACGCCGGCACCCCCGACCTGGTCGTGGTCGAGTCCGACGAGGACGTCCTGCTCTACGAGACCGGGCACGTCCCCGGTGCGGTGAAGATCGACTGGCACACCGACCTCAACGACCCGGTGCTCCGCGACTACATCGACGGCGAGGCGTTCGCCCGCCTGCTCGGCAGCAAGGGCATCGGCCGCGAGACCACCGTCGTGGTCTACGGCGACAAGAACAACTGGTGGGCCGCGTACGCGCTCTGGGTCTTCTCGCTGTTCGGCCACGAGGACGTGCGCCTGCTCGACGGCGGCCGGGCGAAGTGGATCGCCGAGGACCGTGCGCTCACGACCGACCAGACCGTCGTGACGCCGGCCGAGTACCCCGTCGTCGACCGCGTAGACACCGAGATCCGCGCCTACAAGGACGACGTGCTCGCCCACCTCGGCAAGCCGCTGATCGACGTCCGCAGCGCGCCGGAGTACTCGGGCGAGCGCACCACGGCGCCGGACTACCCGGAAGAGGGCGCGCTCCGCGCCGGGCACGTCCCCACCGCCGTGAACATCCCGTGGGCCACCGCCGCCGCGCCGGACGGCACCTTCAAGAGCCGCGACGAGCTCGACGCGATCTACCGCGACGGCGCCGGCATCGGCGACGCCGACGAGGTCATCGCCTACTGCCGGATCGGTGAGCGCTCGAGCCACACCTGGTTCGTCCTGCAGCACCTGCTCGGCTACGAGAACGTCCGCAACTACGACGGCTCGTGGACCGAGTGGGGCAGCGCCGTCCGCGTCCCGATCGCCGTCGGCACCGAACCGGGTACCATCGCCGACCGATGACCGACGCACTCCCCCAGTCCCTCGCCGAGATCCGCGACGACTTCCTCGAACTCTCCCAGCAGGACCGCCTGCAGCTGCTCCTCGAGTTCTCGAACGAACTCCCGGCGCTGCCCGAGCGCCTGCGGGGGCACGAGGACGAGCTCGAACGCGTCGAGGAGTGCCAGTCCCCCGTCTTCATCACGGTCACCGTGGGCGAGGACGGCGACGCGCCCGGCATCGTCCGGATGCACGCCACCGCCCCGCGCGAGGCACCGACCACGCGCGGCTTCGCCTCGATCCTCGCGCAGGGGCTGTCCGGGCTGACGGCGGAGCAGGTGCTCGCCGTGCCGGCGGACTACCCGCTGACGATCGGGCTGAGCGAGGCGGTCAGCCCGCTGCGGATCCGCGGCATGGTCGGGATGCTCGGCCGGGTGCAGCGGCAGGTGCGGGCCCAGGCCGCGGTCTCCTAGACCCGGCCGTGGTCGGACGGGAGGCGCGGTGCCAGCTGGCACCGTGCCTCCCGTCCGTCCGTGGATGCGTCTACCGCGCGCTGGCCGCGCCGTCGCGCTGGACCACCTCGGTCAGCCACGCGAGGATCCGGGCGTCGAACCAGTCGGCGTCGTGGTTCCAGAGCTTCGTGTGCCGGGCGGTGGTCTGGACCTCGAGCCGCACGATGTCCGGACGCGCCTCGGCGAGGGCGTGCGACGCGGACGACGGCACGAACCCGTCGTCGTCGCTGTGCATGAGCAGGATCGGGACGTGCAGTTCGTCCGCACGCGCGACCATGTCGAGCTGCCGCAGGTCGACCGGCTGCGCGAGGCCCGTCAGGCGGTGCAGGACCGGCGTGCGGAGGAGCCGCTCGGCGACCTTCCGGACCGGCCGCGGCAGGCGGAGCAGCTGGCTCTGCGCCTTGAGCACCGCGTGCCAGTCGACGACCGGCGACTCGAGCACGACGCCGTCGACGAGGTCCGCGAACGCCGACCGCACGAGCGTCTGCAGCACGACCGCGCCGCCCATCGACCAGCCCATCAGGACCACGCTCGTCGCGCCGCGGCCGGACAGCCAGCGGAGGACCGCGTCGATGTCCTCCCACTCGGTGCTGCCGAGTCCGTACCGGCCGTCGACGCTGCGGGGGGCGACGCCGTCGTTCCGCCAGCTCGCCAGCACCACGGAGTACCCCGCCGCCCGGAAGACCGGCACGGCGCGGATCGTCTCGGCGCGGGTCACGCCACGGCCGTGCACGAGGACGGCCCAGGGCGCGTCGGGGTCGTCGGCGCGGATCACCCAGGCCGGCGCGGGACCGTTCGGGGTCGGGACGTCGACGTCCTCGACCGGGACGTCGAGCTCGCCGGGCGTCAGGTAGAACCAGCCGCCCCAGCGCCCCCGACGGGCGGCCGTGGGGTCACCGGCGTCGATCGCGATGATGCGGCGGGTGACGGTCGTGTTTGTCGTGCCGAGGACCTCGCCGATGCGCATGTGCCCCGTGCCGCCGCCGAACCAGAGGCTGTAGCGGCCCTGCAGTTCGGTGTCGGCGGTGCGCTCGAGCGTCACGGTCCGGCTGACGGTGTCCACGGCGTGGATCGGGACGCGCTCGGTGCGCTTGCGGTCCGGCGTGACGACCATGCGGGCGATGCCGGCGACGAACCCGCCGACCACCGCGGTGCCGACGACGGCCGCCGCGATCCCCGCACCCACGGCGACGAGACCGGCCGACCGAGCGGCCCCCTGGACGACGTCCTCGGCGGGTCGCGCTGATCGGGACATGGTCCGGAGCCTAGTCTGCATTCGTGTCCGAAACCCGAGAGCCCGACGCCTTCGCCCGGCTCCGTGCGTTCGTGGCGTCCGGCGGCGCGCGTGCCGAGACGACCGTCACCGAGATCCCCTCGCCGTCGCGCATCGCGCCCTTCTCGATCGCCCTCGCGGCGGACGTCTCGGGTGCGACGCACGGCATCGACTCCGACCTCGGCACCGGCCGGTTCATCGCGCTCCACGACCCCGACGAGCCGGAGGGCTGGGGCGGTGCGTTCCGGATCGTGACGTTCGCCCAGGCACCGCTCGAACCCGAGATCGGCGTCGACGAGTTCGTCGCCGACGTGACGTGGAGCTGGCTGGTGGACGCACTCGCCGCGCACGGTGCGACCTACGACCACGCGTCGGGCACGGCGACCAAGATCATCTCCCGCGGCTACGGCGACCTCGCGGCGCAGGGCGACGGGGCGCAGCTCGAGCTGCGTGCCTCGTGGACCCCGCGCGGGGACGACCTCACCGCGCACGTCGAGGCCTGGGAGGAGATCGTGGCGATGCTCGCCGGTCTGCCCCCGGCGTCGGACGGCGTGACCCTGTTGGCCCCGAGGAGGCTCGCACGTGACTGACCCTGCATCCCCGGGCGGTCCGGTGTCACCGACCGCTGCGTCCCCGGCCGCGTCGTCGGCGGGCGCGTCGTCCCCGGCCGCGTCGTCGGCGGGCGCGTCGTCCCCGGCCGCGTCGTCGCCGGCCGCGTCGTCCCCGGCCGCTGCGTCGCCGGCCGCGTCGTCGGCGGGCGCTGCGTCCCCGGCGTTCGAGGCGTCGCACGACGCGGTCCACGTGATCGCGACGCGCGAGGAGTACCTCGACGCGGTGGCCGCCATCGCCGCGGGACACGGTCCCGTCGCGGTCGACGCCGAACGCGCGAGCGGCTACCGGTACTCCCAGCGGGCGTACCTCATCCAGGTGTTCCGCCGCGGTGCCGGCGCGTTCCTGTTCGACCCGATCCCGATCGGCGACTTCTCCGAGCTCCAGGACGCCATCGTCGACGAGGAGTGGCTCTTCCACGCCGCCTCGCAGGACCTCCCCTGCCTGCAGGAGGTCGGTCTCGTCCCGACCCGGATCTTCGACACCGAGCTCGGCGCCCGCATCGCCGGGTTCCCGCGGGTCGGCCTCGGCGCCGTCGTGGAGCAGCTGCTCGGCATCACGCTCGCGAAGGCCCACTCGGCCGCCGACTGGTCGACCCGGCCGCTGCCGCAGTCGTGGCTCGTCTACGCGGCCCTCGACGTCGAGCTGCTCCCCGACCTCCGGGACGCCCTCGCGGCGACGCTCGAGGAGGCCGGCAAGTCCCGCATCGCCGAGGAGGAGTTCGCCGCCGTCCTGACGCGCGCGCCGAAACCGCCGAAGGCCGAGCCGTGGCGCCGCCTGTCCGGCATGCACGCCCTGCGCGGTACCAGGGCCCTCGCGATCGCCCGGGCCCTGTGGACGGCACGAGACGCCTACGCCCGCGAGACCGACATCGCCCCCGGGCGCACCATCCCGGACTCCGCGATCGTGGCCGCCGCCGCAGCGAACCCGGCCTCGAAGGGCGAACTGAGCGGGGTCAAGGCCTTCACGGGTCGCGCGTCCCGCTCGGAGCTCGACCGGTGGTGGGCCGCCGTCGAGGACGGCCGGACGACCGAGGACCTCCCGAGGCTCCGCGGCACCGGCGAGGCCACACTGCCGCCGCCCCGCGCCTGGGCCGACCGCAACCCGGCCGCCGACCGCCGCTACAAGGCCGCCCGTGCCGCGGTGGTGCAGCGCGCCGAGGAGCTCGACCTGCCCGTCGAGAACCTCCTCACGCCGGACACCCTGCGCACCGTGTCGTGGGAGCCGCCCGCCCCGATCGCCACCGAGACGGTCGGTGCCGTGCTCGCCGCGCACGACGCGCGCCCCTGGCAGGTCGAGGAGACGGCGTCCATCATCGCGCACGCCTTTGTCGCTGCTGCACAGGAGCCTGCTGCTGAGAGCAACACCGAGTCGTAGGAACGGCCCAACGGGCATGCGTCCGCCCAGGCTCGGGGCATAGCGTCGCAGGTGCACGCCGGGTCGGACCCGGCCGGGCGGGGCGGGACGCGCCCGGCCTGATCAACGAGGATCTGGAGGCCCAGATTGCCAAAGGCAGCAGACGTCGTCTTCGTCGACGGAGTTCGGACACCGTTCGGACGAGCCGGGGAGAAGGGGGTGTTCTGGAAGACCCGCGCCGACGACCTCGCGGTGCACGCGATGCGCGGACTCCTCGACCGGAACGCCTCGCTGGACGGGGCCGCGGTGGACGACGTCGCCGTGGCCGCCACCACGCAGCAGGGCGACCAGGGACTCACCCTGGGCCGGACCGTGGGGATGCTCGCGGGGCTCCCGAAGACCGTCCCCGGGTACGCGATCGACCGCATGTGCGCCGGTGCCATGACGAGCGTCACGACGCTCGCCGGCGCCATCGCGTTCGGCGCTGCGGACGTCGCCATCGCCGGCGGTGTCGAGCACATGGGACGCCACCCGATGGGGTTCAACTCCGACCCGAACCCGCGCTTCGTCGCGGAACGCATGGTCAACGGCGACGCCCTCGTGATGGGCAAGACCGCCGAGCGCCTGCACGACCGCTTCCCGGCGATCACCAAGGACCGCACGGACGCCTTCGCCGTCCAGTCCCAGCAGCGCTACGCCGCTGCCTGGGCCGCGGGCAAGCTGCAGCCGGACCTCGTCCCCGTCGAGGTGAACACCGGTGCGGGCTGGGACATCGTCTCGAGCGACGAGCCGCCCCGCCCCGGCACCACGCTCGAGGCCCTCGCCGCCCTGAAGACGCCGTTCCGGCCGCACGGACGGGTCACCGCGGGCAACGCGGCGGGCCTCAACGACGGCGCCACGATGAGCCTCATCGCGTCGGCCGACGCGGCGAAGCAGCACGGCCTGCCCACCAAGATGCGCATGGTCTCCTTCGCGTTCGCCGGAGTCGACCCCGAGGTGATGGGCATCGGCCCGGTCCCCGCGACCGACAAGGCCCTGTCGAAGGCCGGCCTGTCCATCGACGACATCGGGCTGTTCGAGATCAACGAGGCCTTCGCGGTCCAGGTGCTCGCGTTCCTCGACAACTACGGCATCGCCCAGGACTCGACGAACGTGAACGCGTGGGGCGGCGCGATCGCCGTCGGACACCCGCTCGCGTCGAGCGGCGTCCGCCTGATGACCCAGCTGGCGGCCCAGTTCGCCGAACGACCCGACGTCCGGTACGGCATCACGACGATGTGCATCGGCCTCGGACAGGGCGGCACCGTGATCTGGGAGAACCCGAACTTCAGCAAGTCCGCGGCACGGAAGGCGGCCTGAGCATGACCATCGTCGACAACGACCGACTCCTGGCACTCAGCGAGGACGAGGTCGTCACGCACTCGTACCTGAAGCACGTCCCGCTGCCGTCCGGCGGCACGCTCGCGCTCATCACGCTCGACAACGGCAAGGACTACAAGCGCCCGTCGACGCTCGGGCCGCGCACCCTGTACGAGCTGTCCGGGGTGCTCGACACGCTCCGCACCGAGGCGTCGGCCGGCACGGTCCAGGCCGTGGCGATCACCGGCAAGGAGTACTGCTTCGCCGCCGGCGCCGACCTGTCCCAGGCGGCCTCGGTGCCGTCGCGCGAAGTCGCCCACGACCTCGCGGCCCTCGGGCACGCCACGCTCCGGAAGCTCTCGGACCTCGGCGTGCCGTCGTTCGCGTTCATCAACGGGATCGCGCTCGGCGGCGGTCTCGAGATCGGGCTGCACTGCACCTACCGCGTGTTCTCCTCGGCCGCGCAGGGCATCGGGCTGCCCGAGGTCTTCCTCGGCATCATCCCGGGCTGGGGCGGTGCGACCCTGCTCCCCCGCCTGATCGGGCCCGAGAAGGCGCTCCGCGTCATCGTCGAGAACCCGCTCAAGAACAACCGCCTGATGGACGGGCCGGCCGCGGTCGAACTCGGCATCGGCGACGCGCTCATCCCCTCGGTCACGTTCCTGCCGTCCGCGGTCGCGTGGGCCGACGGCGTCGTGTCCGGTCGCACGAAGGTCGTGCGGAAGAACGAGCCGGGCATGATCGAGAAGGCCGCGTGGGGCACCGTCGTCAAGGTCGCCCGGTCGCAGGTCGCGTCGAAGATCGGCACCGTGCCGAAGTCACCGTTCCGCGCCCTCGACCTCGTGGCCGCGGCGAAGTCCGGATCGCTCGACGACCGGTTCGCCGACGAGGACGACGCCCTCGCCGACCTCATCTCCGGCGACCAGTTCGCCGCGTCGATGTACGCGTTCGACCTCGTGCAGAAGCGCGCGAAGAAGCCAGTGGGCGCCCCGACGGACGTCTCGCCGCGCCCCGTCACGAAGGTCGGTGTCCTCGGCGCCGGACTCATGGCGTCGCAGTTCGCGCTGCTGTTCGCCCGTCGCCTCGGCGTCCCCGTCGTGATCACCGACGTCGACCAGGCGCGCGTCGACGCCGGCGTGGCCCGGATCCGGGGCGAGGTCGACACGCTGCTCGACAAGGGCCGGGTCTCCCCCGACGACGCGAACCGCATCAAGGCACTCGTGTCCGGGTCGGTCTCGTACGACGCCTTCGCCGACGCCGACTGGGTCATCGAGGCCGTCTTCGAGGAGATGGGCGTCAAGCAGGAGGTCGTCCGGAAGATCGAGCAGGTCGTCTCGCCCGACGCGATCCTCGCGACGAACACGTCCTCGCTCTCGGTCTCCGAGATGGGCTCCGTGCTGTCCGACCCGTCCCGGCTGGTCGGCTTCCACTTCTTCAACCCGGTGGCCGTGATGCCGCTGCTCGAGGTCGTCCGCACCGAGGCCACGTCCGACGAGACGCTGGCCACGGCCCTCGCGGTCGCGAAGACCCTCAAGAAGACCGCGATCATCACGGCCGACCAGCCCGGCTTCGTCGTGAACCGGGTGCTCGCCCGGGTCCTCGGCGAGGCGATGCGCGGTGTCGAGGAGGGCACCCCGTTCGAGGTCGTCGCCCAGGGTGCCGCGCCGCTCGGCCTGCCGATGTCGCCGTTCGAGCTGCTCGAACTCGTCGGGCTGCCGGTCGGTGCGCACGTGCTCGACTCGCACCACGCCGCCTGGCCGGAGCGCTTCTACCCCGGTGACGGGCTGAAGAAGATCGCGGAGTTCGGGCACATCCTCACCCGCGACAAGAAGGGCACCGCGACCGGGTACGACCCAGCGGCCGTGAAGCTCGTCGCACCGTCGAAGCGGGACGCCCACCCGGTGGACGCGGCCGAGATGCAGCGGCGCTTCGAGGACGCCCTCGCCGACGAGCTGCACCGCATGCTCGAGGACGAGGTCGTCCAGCACGTCGAGGAGATCGACCTCGGGCTCATCCTCGGCGCGGGCTACCCGTTCCAGGCCGGTGGGATCAGCCCGTACCTCGACCGCTCCGGCGCGTCCGAGCGGGTCTTCGGTGGCGCCTTCCACGAGCCGCTGATCGTCGGGCCCGCGTCGCGCTGAGCCCGGTGTCGAACCACCGAACCGACGTCGAACCAGGCCGAGCGCCCGGTTCGACGTCGGTTTCGTGGTTCCACCCGGCGTAGCGTGCAGGCATGGGACAGGAGTGGTGGGCACCGCGGACGTCCGGGCACCCCAGCGTCGTCTTGCCCGTGCCGCTCGCCGAGGTCCCGGAACTCCTCGACCGCGCCGTGCACGCCGTCCCGGGCGCCGCGGCGATGGAGGTCCGCCCGAACGGGGCCGTCATCGGCCGCCGGACCTCGTTCGCGCTCCGCGCCGAGAACATCGTCATGACGTTCTCGCGCGAGGGACCGTCGTCCTCGCGCGTGGAGATCATCCGCGAGGGTCGCGACGGCCTGTCCTACGGCCAGGTCCTCTGGGTGACGCCGATGGCCCGCGCGATCCTGCGCGAGCTCGTGGCCGCGGCCGCCGGGCCGCCCGCGCGCTGACCCCGCCGGGCCGCCGTGCATCGGATCGAACCACGGATCCGACATCGAACTCGTCGATCCGCCCGGTTCGATGTCGCATTCGTGGTTCCACCCGCCGCGCCGTGCATCGCGCGCCCGCACTGCCGGCGCCGCTCAGCGGTCGGCGGACTCCCGGGAGCGCGACTCCGAGCGCGCCGGCTTCGCCTGCGGCAGCTTCGTCCCGACGACCTGGTCGATGACGTCGCGCGCGATCGCCTGCGCCGTGAGTCCCACGTCCTCGAGGATCTGCGACCGCGACGCGTGGTCGATGAACTCGTCGGGCACCCCGAGCTCGTTCACCCCGGTGTCGACCCCCGCGGCCCGGAGGTCCTGGCGCAGGCGCGTGCCGACCCCGCCGACCCGCACCCCGTCCTCGATCGTGATCACGAGCCGGTGCTCGCGCGAGAGGTCGATGAGCGACGCCGGGATCGGTACCACCCACCGCGGGTCGACGACCGTGACCCCGATGCCCTGGGACTCGAGCAGCGCCGCGGCGTCGAGCGCCACCGGCACCATCGACCCGACCGCGACGAACAGCACGTCGGGTTCCTGGTCGGACGACGGCGACCGCAGCAGGTCCACCCCGTCGTCCAACCGGCGGATCGCGGGGATGTCCGGCCCGACCTGCCCCTTCGACCAGCGGAGCACGGTGGGAGCGTCGTCGACGGCGACGGCCTCGCGGAACTCCTCGCGCAGGGTCGCGGCGTCCCGGGGCGCGGCGATCCGGATGCCGGGTACCACCTGCAGCAGCGCGAGGTCCCACATGCCGTGGTGCGAGGGGCCGTCCGGCCCCGTGATGCCCGCACGGTCGAGGACGAAGGTCACCCCGGCGCGGTGCAGCGCGACGTCCATGAGCACCTGGTCGAACGCCCGGTTGAGGAACGTGGCGTACAGCGCGACGACGGGGTGCAGGCCACCGAACGCGAGTCCGGCCGCGGTCGTCACGGCGTGCTGCTCGGCGATGCCGACGTCGATCACCCGCGAGGGGTGCTGCTCCTGGAAGAGGTGCAGCCCGGTGGGGCGCAGCATCGCCGCGGTGATCGCCACGATCTTCTCGTCCGACGCGCCGACCTCGGCCAGGGTCGACGCGAACACCGACGTCCACGAGGGCCCCGACGAGACGTCGAGTGACTCCCCCGTCTCCGGGTCGATGTGCCCAACCGCGTGGAACTGGTCGGCCTGGTCGCGCAGGGCCGGCTCGAACCCGTAGCCCTTCTCGGTGATCGCGTGCACGATCGTCGGTGCGCCGTACTCCTTCGCCTGCCGGAGGGCGGCTTCCATCGCACGCTGGTCGTGCCCGTTCACCGGGCCGATGTACTTGATGTCGAGGTTCGAGTAGAGCGCCTCGTTGTTCGTGAACCGCGAGAGGAACCCGTGCAGCCCGCCGCGCATCCCGCGGTAGAGCGCCCGACCCGGTGCCCCGAACCGTGCGGCGGCGGCCTGCGACTTCTCGAACAGGGCCCGGTACTCGCGACGCGTCCGGACGGAGCTGAGGAACCGTGCCATGCCGCCGATGGTCGGCGCGTAGGAGCGCCCGTTGTCGTTGACGACGATGACGAGCCGACGGTCGTTGCCGTCGGAGATGTTGTTGAGGGCCTCCCACGTCATCCCGCCGGTGAGCGCACCGTCGCCGACGACCGCGACCACGGTCCGGTCGGCCTGGCCGGTCTGCACGAAGGCACGGGAGATGCCGTCCGCCCAGGACAGCGACGACGACGCGTGCGAGGACTCCACGATGTCGTGCTCCGACTCGCGCCGCTGCGGGTACCCGGCGAGGCCGCCCCGCTCGCGCAGCCGCGAGAAGTCCTGCCGCCCGGTGACGAGCTTGTGCACGTAGGACTGGTGGCCGGTGTCGAACACGAACGGGTCGTGCGGCGAGTCGAACACGCGGTGCATGGCGAGCGTGAGTTCGACGACACCGAGGTTCGGGCCGAGGTGGCCACCGGTCTTCGCGACCTCGGCGACGAGGAAGCGTCGGATCTCGGCGGCGAGGTCCGTCATCTGCGCGTCGGAGAGACGCTTCAGGTCGCGCGGCGACGTGATGCTCGAGAGCAGGGTCACGGGCGCTCCTTTCGTGGGGCTGTCGGCCCACTCTATGCGCGTGGGGACGGAACGGACTGGAGGCGCGGTGCCAGCTGGCACCGCGCCTCCAGGCCGTATCCGTGTCGCGTCAGACGAGCGAGCGGAGCACGTACTGCAGGATGCCGCCGTTGCGGTAGTAGTCCGCCTCACCGGGGGTGTCGATGCGGACGACCGCGTCGAACTCGATCGTCTCCTTGCCGGCGGGCGAGTGCTCGCTCGGCGCAGCCGTGACGTGCACCGTCTTGGGCGTGCGGCCCTCGTTCAGCTCGGTCAGGCCGGAGATCGAGACGACCTCGGTGCCGTCGAGCCCGAGGGACTCGACGGACTCGCCGGCCGGGAACTGCAGCGGGACGACGCCCATGCCGATGAGGTTCGAGCGGTGGATGCGCTCGAAGCTCTCGGTGATGACCGCGCGGACGCCGAGCAGGTTCGTGCCCTTCGCCGCCCAGTCGCGGGACGAACCGGAGCCGTACTCCTTGCCGCCGAAGATGACGAGCGGGATGCCCTGCTCCTGGTAGTGCTGCGAGGCGTCGTAGATGAACGACTGCGCACCGTCCGGCGTCGTGAAGTCGCGGGTGTACCCGCCCTCCACGCCGTCGAGGAGCTGGTTGCGGAGGCGGATGTTCGCGAACGTGCCGCGGATCATGACCTCGTGGTTGCCGCGACGCGAGCCGTAGGAGTTGAAGTCCTTGCGGTCGACGCCGTGCTCGGCGAGGTACTTGCCCGCCGGGCTGTCGGCCTTGATCGAGCCGGCCGGCGAGATGTGGTCGGTCGTGACCGAGTCACCGAGCTTCGCGAGCACCCGCGCGCCGGAGATGTCCGACACCGCATCGGGCTGCATGGTCATGCCCTCGAAGTACGGGGGCTTCCGCACGTAGGTCGACTCGGTGTCCCACTCGAACGTGTCGCCGGTCGGGGTCGGCAGGTTCTTCCAGCGGTCGTCGCCCTCGAACACGGAGCCGTACTCGTGGGTGAACATCTCGGTGTCGATCGACGCGTCGATGACCTGCTGCACCTCGACCGCGTCGGGCCAGATGTCCTGCAGGAAGACGTCCTTGCCGTCCTGGTCCTGCCCGAGGGCGTCCTTGTCGAAGTCGAAGTGCATCGACCCGGCGAGGGCGTACGCGATGACCAGCGGCGGGGACGCCAGGTAGTTCATCTTCACGTCGGGGTTGATGCGCCCCTCGAAGTTGCGGTTGCCGGAGAGCACCGCGGTGACGGCGAGGTCGTTGTCCTGCACGGCCTGCGAGATCTCCTCCGGCAGGGGGCCCGAGTTGCCGATGCAGGTGGTGCAGCCGTAGCCGACCGTGTAGAAGCCGAGCTGCTCGAGGTAGGTCGTGAGACCGGCCTTCTCGTAGTAGTCGGTGACGACCTTCGACCCCGGCGCGAGGGTGGTCTTGACCCAGGGCTTCGCGGTGAGGCCCTTCTTCGCGGCGTTCCGGGCGAGGATGCCGGCGGCCATCATGACCGACGGGTTCGAGGTGTTCGTGCACGAGGTGATCGCGGCGATCGCGACCGCACCGTGGTCGATCGTGAACGGGTCGGCACCGTCCATGGCGACCTTCGTCGGCTGCGACGCCGTCGACGGGGCGCTCGAGACGTGCACGTGCTCGTGCAGGTTCGTGTCCTCGTTGGTCGACCCCGCGGCGATCGGGTCGGAGGCGGGGAAGGTCTCCTCGACCGCGTCGTCGAGGTCGGTCTGCTCGCTCGGCGACGTGTAGTTGCCGAGGTCGACCTCGAACTGCGTCTTCGCCTTCGACAGCTCGATGCGGTCCTGCGGACGCTTCGGGCCGGAGATCGACGGGACGACCGTCGACAGGTCGAGCTCCATGTACTCGGAGTAGTTCGGCTCGACCGACGGGTCGTGCCAGAGGCCCTGGGTCTTCGCGTACGCCTCGACGAGGGCGATCTGGTCCTCGGAGCGGCCGGTCAGGCGCAGGTAGTCGAGCGTGACGCCGTCGACCGGGAACATCGCGGCCGTGGAGCCGAACTCCGGCGACATGTTGCCGATGGTGGCACGGTTCGCGAGCGGGACCTCGCCGACGCCCTCGCCGTAGAACTCGACGAACTTGCCGACGACGCCGTGCTTGCGGAGCTCCTGCGTGATGGTGAGCACCACGTCGGTCGCGGTGACCCCGGCCGGGATCGATCCGGACAGCTTGAAGCCGACGACCTTCGGGATGAGCATCGACACGGGCTGGCCGAGCATGGCCGCCTCGGCCTCGATGCCGCCGACGCCCCAGCCGAGCACGCCCAGGCCGTTCACCATGGTGGTGTGCGAGTCGGTGCCGACGAGGGTGTCCGGGTAGGCGTAGGTCTCGCCGTCGAAGTCACGCGTGTAGGTGACCTTCGCCAGGTACTCGATGTTGACCTGGTGCACGATGCCGGTGCCCGGCGGGACGACCTTGAAGTCCTCGAACGCGGTCTGGCCCCAGCGGAGGAACTGGTAGCGCTCCCCGTTGCGCTCGTACTCGAGGTCGGTGTTGCGCTGCAGCGCGTCCTCGCGACCGAAGAGGTCGGCGATGACGGAGTGGTCGATGACCATCTCGGCCGGCGACAGCGGGTTGATCTTGTTCGGGTCCCCGCCGATCTCGGCCATCGCCTCGCGCATGGTGGCGAGGTCGACGATGCACGGGACGCCCGTGAAGTCCTGCATCACCACGCGGGCCGGCGAGAACTGGATCTCGGTGTCCGGCTCGGCGTCGGGCTGCCACGACCCGAGCGCGCGGATCTGGTCCTCGGTGACGTTCTTGCCGTCCTCGGTGCGGAGGAGGTTCTCGAGCAGCACCTTCAGGCTGTACGGGAGCTTCTCGTGCCCGGGCACCGTGTCGATCCGGTGGATCGCGTAGTCGACACCCCCAACCGACAGCGTGTCCTTCGAGCCGAAGCTGTTGACTGCAGCCACTGTGCCGCCTCCCTGGTTGATCGGTGTGCCCCCATCCAAGCGGGGCGCGAGGCGTCCCACCAGCAAGGCAAACCTAAACCCGCCAGCCCGGGAAGGGCCGCGGGAAATGTCTCGATGTCGAGACAACTCTACACCGCGGCGGGGTCGCCCTGACGCTTGAACACCGTCCGGACGAGCAACCAGGTGACCCAGAGCAGCGCGGCGTACAGCGGGACGCCCGTGATGAGCTTGATGCCGGCGAGCAGTTCGACCTGCGCGGTCAGGTAGAGCGGCACCTCGATGAGGAGCCGGATCGCGAAGAGCCCGACCCAGAGCCAGGTGGCCACCGTGAGCACCCGGCGCTTCGCGGGGTCGCGGCGCCAGTCCTGGTGGCTGCCGTCCTCGTTCGGGGGCAGCAGGAACCCGACGACCACGCCGATGAGCGGCTGCCGGATCGCCAGCGAGACGAGCAGCCCGACGAGCCACGCCGCGTTGATGACGATGCCGGGGATGAAGTTGCTCTCGGCCCGGCCGGTGATGAGCGCGAGGCCCGCCGAGATCGCGACGCCGAGGATCCCCGCGAGGCTCATCACGAGGGACTGGCGCTGCAGCAGTCGGAGCACCACGAACACGACGCCGATCGCGACCGGGATCAGGACGCTCGGGACGACCTGCTTCGTGATCGCGTACACGACGAGGAACGCCAGGCCCGGCAGCACGGACTCGACGAGCCCCCGGACGCCACCGATCGCCGCGACGAGGGCGTGCCCGGACGGCGCCTCGCCGGGAGCGACCTTGCCGAGTCCCGTGTTCGCGACGGCGGCGCGCATCTGCTCACTGAACGAGGGCAGCGCGTCGGGCGCGTCCGCGTCGGGACGGGTGGTGTCGTCGTGGTCCGGCACCGTGCCTCCTGGGTCAGATCGCCGACTGCGGTCAGATCGCCGACTGCGTCGACTTCGGCATGTGCAGCGGGATGAGGTCGCGCGGCGGCATCGGCGTGGTCCCGCGGACCACGACGACGCTGCGGAACAGGTCCTCGATCTCGGCCGCGTCGTCGGGCTGCTCGGCGGCCTTGCCGGCGATCACGCCACGCAGGAACCAGCGCGGGCCGTCGACGCCGATGAACCGCGCGGGGCGGGCCCCGTCGGTGACGCCCGTGCCGTCGGAGACGACCGGGACCTGGGCACGGAGCTCGGGGCCGAACGGACCGTCGACCTCGGTCACGACGCCGCCCTGGCGCTCGATCTGGTCCGCGATCTGCCCGCGGATCTCGTGCCACAGGCCCGTGGACCGGGGTGCGGCGAACGGCTGCACCTGCAGTGTGGACTCGTCGTAGTCGAGCCCGACCGCGACGACGCGCTGCGAGCCCTCCTCGACCTCGAGCCGGAGGTGGAGCCCCTCACGCGGCAGGACCTTCACGCCGCCCAGGTCGACGTACGGACGGACCAGGTTCGCCTCGGTCTCGTCGTGCGGGCCGCTCTCGGCACGGTCGTCGGGGGCGGACTTGTCGGTCGGGGCGACCGCGTCGACCTCGTCGAGGTCGGCGTCGGCGTCGGTCGCGATGTCGACCTCCGGCGTCGTGTCGGCCACCTCGACCTCGTCGGCGACGGCGTCCGCCACCTCGACCTCGTCACGCTTGCGTCGGCCGAACTTCATGCGCGCGTTCCTTCCTGAACATCGTCGGCGGTGCCGCTGACGGCACCGCTCCGGTCACCGTAGCCCGACGAACCGAACCCACCCTGGCCGCGGACGCTGTCGGGCAGCTCGTCGACGCGGGTGAACGACACGCGCGGCACCGGCATGACGATCATCTGGGCGATGCGGTCGCCGACGTGCACCTCGTGCGCGGCGGCCTGGTCGGTGTTGAGCAGCGCGACCTTGACCTCGCCGCGGTACCCGGCGTCGACGGTGCCCGGCGCGTTCACGATCGTGATGCCGTGCTTCGCGGCGAGACCGCTGCGCGGCACGACGAAGGCGGCGTAGCCGTCCGGAAGCGCGATGCGGAGGCCCGTGCCCACGAGCCGGCGTTCGCCGGGCTGCAGGACGAACGCCTCGGTCGAGACGAGGTCCGCGCCGGCGTCACCGGGATGGGCGTATCCGGGAGCGTTCTCCCCGGTCCAGAGCACGTCGACTGGTTCGGTCACGTGTCGAGGGTAGTGCAGACCGTGACCGTTCCGTGACCTGGTGTCAGTCGTGGTCGAATGGTGTCGTGACCCTGTACCGCGAACGACTGTGGGCTCCGCCCGTCCTCTACCTGGCGACGGCGCTCGTCATCCCCGCCAGCCTCCTCGTGTTCCTGCCGATCAGCGTGCTCGCGGGCATCCTCGTGGCGATCGGCATGTACCTCGGCGTGCTCGTGCTGCTCTGGGTCCTCGCCCCGACGATCGAGGTCACCGAGACCGAGTTCCGCGCCGGGCGCGCACACCTGCCGCGCGCGCTCGTCGGTGCGGTCGAGGGCTACGAGGGCGCCGAGGCCACCACACAGCGCGGGCCGGCGCTCGACGCGCGCGCCTGGACGCTCTTCCGCGGCTACGTCCGCGGGGTGGTCAAGGTCGAGGTGGAGGACCCGGCGGACCCGACGCCCTACTGGCTCGTCAGCGTCCGCAACCCGTCGGCGGTCGTCGCCGCCCTGCGTTCCTGACCCTGCCCCCGCTCCGGGCGTACCTGCCGGTTCCGGGCGTACCTGCCCGTTCCGGGCGTACCTGCCCGTTCCGGGCGTACCTGCCCGTTTCGGGCGTTCCTGCCCGTTCCGGGCGTACCTGCCGGTTCCGGGCGTACCTGCCCGGAACTTCTGACCAGGTACGCCCGATCCCGCTTCCCATCGCGCGCGTTCTGGGAAGGACCGGCACCACGCGACGGACGGGAGGCGCGGTTCGAGCCCGCCCCGCGCCTCCTGTCCGCCTCGGCGAACGACGACGGCCCGTCACCGCAGCAGGTGACGGGCCGTTCGTGTTCGAGCGTTCCCTAGAGCGCCGCGCACTCCGCGCAGACCGGGCCGAGCTTCGACTCGTGGTCGAGCTGCGAGCGGTGCTTCACGAGGAAGCACTCGACGCAGGTGAACTCGTCGACCTGGGGCGGGAGCACGACGACGTCGAGGTCGACGTCGCTGAGGTCCTGTCCGGCGAGCTCGAAGCTGCCGGGGTTGTCGGAATCATCGTCGACGACCCCCGACATCTTGTCGGGAACGCGCTCCTTGAGGGCCTCGATCGACTCCGAGTCGGAGTTGTCGTCGGTCTTCCGGGGGGCGTCGTAATCGGTGGCCATGCCCATCCATTTCTCGTATCGAGAGGTCGTCGCCGGTGATCGGCGGCGACAGTTTGCACCACGTCTCGCCAGAGCGCAAACCGAGTGTTCCGGCGGGTCGTTCTGGCGCTGCAACCCGTGTACCCGTCCGTCCATTCCCGCTGTCCGGAAACGCTCGCACGGCAGTCCACGGCACGCCCGTGCGCCTCCGCCGGATCGGGTCCGGACGGCTGCATACTCACGGGGTACGAGGCACGACCGTACGCGACGCTCGGAAGGCGGAACCATGCAAGACGTGAGAGTCATCGGGGTGGAGTCCGGCGCACTCCTGCTGGCCACCGACGGCGGGACCGAGTTCCGTCTGCCCGTCACCTCGTCGCTGACCGGTCAGGTCCGGCAGGCGAACCCCGAGTCCGGCCCGCACAAGCGCGTCTCCCCCAAGGACGTGCAGGCCCGGATCCGCGGCGGTGCGGACGCGGCCGAGGTCGCCGCGGCGCTCGACGTCGACGTCGAGTACGTGCGGCGCTTCGAGGGCCCCGTGCTCGCCGAGCGTGCCTTCATCCTCGACGCCGCGCACCGCGTCCCGGTGACGCCGGTGGACGACGAGTCCCCCGACACCTTCGGCGAGGCGATCACCGCCAAGCTCGAGGCCGGCGAGGCGACCGGGATCGCCTGGGGCTCGTGGAAGCACGTCGAGAGCGGCTGGCAGGTGCGCGTGCACTACACCGCCGCCGAGGTCGAGCACGACGCCCAGTGGCGGTTCGACCCGAAGACGTCGACGCTGACGCCGGACAACGGCGACGCCCACCGGCTGTCGCACACCGAGGACGAGGGCATCGCGCCGCGCCTCCGTGCGGTCGAGAACGACCACCAGGACACCGACGGCACGCGGTTCGACTCCGGGGCCTTCCGCGTCGACGAGCCCGACGAGGACGTCACGAACCCCGACGTCCAGGACCGTCCCCTGCGCGCGCCGCTCCCCCGGATCGGTGCCGCCGTCGAGGAACGCGCCCCGGGCAACGAGACCGCCGACCTCCTCGAGGCGCTCCGACGCCGTCGGGGCGAGCGCGAGGCGGCGGCCTTCGGCGAGCAGCCGCAGGACGACGGGCGCCGGACCTCGATCAGCGTCGTCGACATCCCGCTGCAGGGGTTCGAGGACTCGTCCGACACCGCGCCGCAGCCGGACGCCCGACCCGCGTCGGCACCCGAGGCCGAGGGTGGCCGGGTCGACCGCAAGAAGCGGAACCGCCGGTCGATGCCGAGCTGGGACGAGATCGTCTTCGGCACGCGGCCGGACGACGACCCGGCCTGATCGGCACGGAGCCGCCCGGCTCCGGTGTCGGGTGCGGCCCGCTCCGCTACTGCGCGAACGCCCCGGCGAGCCGCAGCGGCACCATGGTCTCCTCGTCGGTCATCGCCCCGTGCTGGCCGATCATGCGCTTCGGTGACTCGCCGGCACGCAGGGCACGGTCGTCGTTGAACGCCCACGACCCACGTGCGACGAGCACGACGTCCCCGATGCGCGGCACGACCTCGTCCGAGACCGCACCGAACCAGCCGGCGGCGATCGCCTCGTCGCGGCTGGCGACGTACGCCTTCTTGCCGTAGCGCGCACGGAACTGCCCGACGAGCGACCGCACGTCGGTGCCCGGCGCCACCGTGAACTGCCGGCAGCGCGGGTCGCCGGCCACCCCGACGACGTCGGTCAGCAGCAGCGGGTCGATCGCGACGTTCTGGTGCTCGGGGACGTCGAGCACCCCGTGGTCGGCGGTCACGACGATCCCCACGTCGGCCGCGGCGCGCTGCTCGAGTCGGGCGAGCTCGCCGTCGAGGAGCTCGAGCGCAGCCGTCCACCGGTCCGACTCCCAGCCGTGCTTGTGCCCGATCGAGTCGAGCTCGGGGACGTAGAGGTACACCAGGGACCTCCCCGCGGCGGTCTCGGCGAGGGCCGCGTCGACGCGCTGGGCGATCGAGTCCGCCGGGGCGTAGCGGGCGCCGCCGAGGACGTTCGCCGTCATCCCCGACGAGCGGTACCGGGCCGGGCCGACGACCACGGGGTCGACGCCGAGCGCCGGGGCCTCGGAGAACAGGGTACTCGCGAGGAACCAGCCGGCCGGCACCTCGTCATCCCACCCGCTCAGCAGGTTCATCACGCGCTCGGTGTCGGGGTTCCAGCCGCTGTACCCGACCACACCGTGCGTGCCGGGCGACCGACCGGTGGTCAGCGTGCTCAGCGCGGCCGCCGTCGTCGTCGGGAAGCCGCTGCGCAGCCGCTTCTTGCCGGCGGCGAGCCAGCGGGCGTGCCCGGCGCGCGCGGCCAGCGCGCCGGCACCGAGGCCGTCGACCAGCACGACGATCGCGGAACGGGCGGGGCGGAGGGTGATCCGCGCCTCCCGTCCGGTGGCACGCAACCACGCGTCGTCCGCAGCGCCGAGCGCGACGAGGCAACTCGGGAAGACGTCGGCGAGGTTCGCGGTGGCGTCGGGGGCCGTCGGTACGCTTGTTCCCATCTCCCCCAGTCTCGCAGAAGGGTGCCATGGCACGCACGGAAGCAGTCGGCCTGCCCGACGGTGAACGCATCGAGGACGTCGACGTCTCCGAGGAGATGCAGGGCTCCTTCCTCGAGTACGCGTACTCCGTCATCTACTCACGGGCACTCCCCGACGCACGCGACGGCCTGAAGCCCGTGCAGCGGCGCATCCTCTACCAGATGGCCGAGATGGGACTGCGTCCCGACCGCGGCCACGTGAAGAGCGCCCGCGTCACCGGGGAGGTGATGGGCAAGCTGCACCCGCACGGCGACGGCGCGATCTACGACGCCCTCGTGCGCATGGCGCAGCCGTTCACGATGCGCGTACCGCTCGTCGACGGCCACGGCAACTTCGGCTCGCTCGACGACGGCCCCGCCGCCGCCCGCTACACCGAGGCCCGGCTGGCCGAACCGTCGATGGCCATGACCGAGGGCCTCGGCGAGGACGTCGTCGACTTCGTCCCGAACTACGACAACCAGATCATGCAGCCCGGCGTGCTGCCCGCGGCGTTCCCGAACCTGCTCGTCAACGGCGCGTCGGGCATCGCGGTCGGCATGGCGACGAACATGGCGCCGCACAACCTCGGCGAGGTCGTCGAGGCGGCGAAGCACCTCCTCATGCACCCGCAGGCCACCCTCGACGAGCTGATGGAGTTCGTCCCCGGTCCCGACCTGCCGTCCGGCGGCACCATCGTCGGACTGTCCGGCGTGCGGGACGCCTACGCCAGCGGGCGCGGCTCGTTCCGGACGCGCGCGAAGGTGAGCGTCGAGAACCTGACGCCGCGCAAGGTCGGGCTCGTCGTCACCGAGCTCCCCTACCTGGTCGGCCCGGAGCGCGTGATCGAGAAGATCAAGGACGGGGTCCAGTCGAAGAAGCTCGTCGGCATCTCCGACGTGAACGACCTGACCGACCGCAACCACGGGCTGCGACTCGTCATCGGCATCAAGAGCGGCTTCAACCCGACCGCCGTGCTCGAGCAGCTGTACAAGCACACCCCGCTCGAGGACGGCTTCGGCATCAACAACGTCGCCCTCGTCGGTGGGTCGCCGCGCACCCTCGGACTGCGCGAGCTGCTCGACGTGTACGTGCAGCACCGGCTGTCGGTCGTCACCCGCCGGTCCGAGTACCGGCTGGCACGTCGTCGCGAACGCCTGCACCTCGTCGAGGGCCTGCTCGTCGCGATCCTCGACATCGACGAGGTCATCGAGGTCATCCGCTCCTCGGACGACTCCGAGGCAGCGCGGTCCCGACTGCAGACCGTCTTCGACCTGTCCGAGGTGCAGGCCGAGTACATCCTCGAGCTCCGGCTCCGCCGGCTGACGAAGTTCTCGCGCCTCGAGCTCGAGGGCGAGCGCGACCAGCTGCTCGCCGACATCGCCGCGCTCGAGGAACTCCTGGCCTCCGACGAGCGGCTGCGCGCCCAGGTGGCGCTCGAGCTCACCGAGGTGTCGGACCGGTTCGCCACCCCGCGCCGGACCCTCCTCACCGAGGCCGACGGCCCGGTCAAGGGTGGGCGCAAGGCCGCGGTCGACCCCGAGTCGCTGCAGATCGCCGACGCCCCGTGCCGCGTGCTGCTCTCGACCACCGGGCGACTCATCCGCGTCGACATCCCGACCTCCGAGCTCGGGATCGTCCGGGTGCCGAAGCGGTCCAAGCACGACGCCGTCCTGTCGTCGGTGGTCAGCTCGGTCCGCGGTCAGGTCGGTGCCCTCACCTCGACCGGCCGCGTGATCCGGCTCTCGCCCGTCGACGTCCCCGCCGTGCCGCCCGCCGCGGTCCGGCTCGACGCCGGGGTCCGGGTGACGGACTTCCTCGGCATCGCCCGCGGCGAGACCGTCGTGGCGCTCGTCGACCTGTCCGGAGCCTCGTCGGACTCCCTCGCGATCGGCACCGTGCAGGGCGTCGTGAAGCGGGTCGTCCCCGGGGCATGGCCGGACAAGCCGGACTTCCCCGCGATCGGCCTGAAGCCCGGCGACGCGGTGGTCGGTGCCGCCCAGGCGCCGGAGTCCGACGACCTCGTGTTCATCACGTCCAACGCGCAGCTGCTGCGGTTCCCGGCCTCGGGCGTCCGCGCGCAGGGGCTCCCCGCCGGTGGGGTCGCCGGCGTCGCACTCGCCGCCGGCGCCTCGGTGATCTGGTTCGGGTCCGTCGCACGCTCCGACGACGCCGTGGTCGCCACCGTCTCGGCGTCCTCCTCGGCGCTGCCCGGCACGGACACCGGGCGCGCGAAGGTCTCGGCCCTGTCTGAGTTCCCGGCGAAGGGCCGTGCCACCCAGGGCGTGCGGGCGCACGCGTTTCTCAAGGGCGAGGACGGGCTGACCGTGGCGTGGGCGGGCATCGCTCCCCCGCACGCCGTCGGGACGGACGGCGCTGCCCGGACCCTGCCGGACTGGCTGTCGAAGCGTGACGGGTCAGGGGCGCCGCTCGACGCCGTGATCGGCACGATCGGCGGGAGCGCCGCGGCGCTCGACGGCACCGCCGGCGAGGCGTAGGGCGGCGCGCGGCGCACGCTCGCCGCGGCGCGTGTCGCTCGCGACCTTTCGCGCTGGGCGACAGTTCACGGGGCTTCGGCCGCGTGAAATGTCGCCCAGCACGTGAGCACGCCGCGCGGGTGCCGCGGGCGCGCGGTCGCGCGGGGGCGCGAGGGCGGGGCGGCCCCGAGACTCGGCCCCGCGGACAGAACTCGCGCTGCCGAGGCACGAAACAGTCCGCCCAGCCGAGTCTCGCGCTCCCGCCCGCTCCGGCAGCCCGGCCCGCCGGCCGCCGGCCCGCCGGCCCGCCGGCCCGACCAACCGTTCGCGCGAGGCGACAGTTCACGGGGCTCCGGCCGCGCGAACTGTCGCCCAGCGCGTGAACACGCGACCACAGGCGGACGGGAGGCGCGGGGCGCCCCGCACCGCGCCTCCCGTCCGCCCCGACGACCCTCCAGGGCACGCCGCAGCGCGCCCGCTACGCGCAGCGCCCCGCGCCCCGCGCCCCGCGCCGCCTACGCGTCGATGCGGTCGCGGTCGAGTCCCTCGCCGGCGAGGATGAACTCCTTGCGCGGCGCCACGTCGTTGCCCATGAGCAGCTCGAAGACCTTCGCAGCGCTCTCGGCATCGGGCACGTTCACCCGCCGGAGCGTCCGGTGCGTCCGGTCCATAGTGGTCTCCGCCAGCTGGTCGGCATCCATCTCGCCGAGGCCCTTGTACCGCTGGATCGGCTCCTGGTACTTCTTGCCCTGCTTCTCGAGCTTCTTCAGGACCGCCTGCAGCTCGGCCTCGGAGTACGTGTACAGCGTGTCGTTCGCCTTGCCGCGGTTCACCACGACGACCCGGTGCAGCGGCGGCACCGCGGCGTACACCCGACCCTGCTCGATCATCGGCCGCATGTACCGGAAGAAGAGCGTCAACAGGAGCGTCCGGATGTGTGCGCCGTCGACGTCGGCGTCGGACATGATGATGATCTTGCCGTAGCGGGCCTGGTCGATCTCGAACGTCCGACCGGAGCCGGCGCCGATGACCTGGATGATCGACGCGCACTCGGCGTTCGAGAGCATGTCGGACACCGAGGCCTTCTGGACGTTGAGGATCTTGCCCCGGATCGGCAGCAGCGCCTGGTACTCGCTGTTGCGGGCGAGCTTGGCGGTGCCGAGCGCCGAGTCACCCTCGACGATGAAGAGCTCGGTGCCTTCGGCGTCCTGCTTGCGGCAGTCGGCGAGCTTCGTCGGCAGCGAGGAGTTCTCGAGCGCGTTCTTCCGGCGCTGGGTCTCCTTGTGCGCCCGGGCCGAGATGCGGGTCTTCATCTCGGCGACGACCTTCTCGAGCAGGGTCGCCGCCTGGGCCTTCTCGGTGCGCTGGGTCGACGTGAGGATCTCGGTCAGCCGCTTCGACACGACCTGGTCGACGATCTTGCGCACCGCGGGGGTGCCCAGGACCTCCTTCGTCTGCCCCTCGAACTGCGGTTCCGGCAGCCGGACGGTCAGCACGGCGGTGAGGCCGGCGAGCACGTCGTCCTTCTCGAGCTTGTCCTGGCCGACCTTGAGCTTGCGGGCGTTCGCCTCGACCTGGGTGCGCACGGCCTTGACGACACCGGACTCGAACCCGGCCTGGTGCGTCCCGCCCTTGGGCGTCGCGATGATGTTGACGAAGCTGCGGAACACCGTCTCGTAGCCGCTGCCCCAGCGCAGGGCGAGGTCGACCTCGCATTCACGCGACACGGACGTCGACACCATGTGTCCCTTGTCGTCGAGCATGGGGACGGTCTCGGTGAAGGTCCCGGTGCCCTGGACCCGCCAGACGTCGGTCACCGCGGAGTCGACGGCGAGGTGCTCGACGAACTCGCCGATCCCGCCCTCGTACCGGAAGCGCTCGATGACCGGTCCCGCTTCGACCTCGGCGCCGGTCGCGACGGCGCGGGCTGCCGCGGCCTCGATCGAGGCGGGCCGTGCGTCGGTGATGGTGATGCCGAGCCCCGGTACGAGGAACGCGGTCTGGCGGGCCCGGCTGACCAGGTCGCTCGTGCTGAACTTGGCGTCCGGGGTGAAGATCTGCCGGTCCGCCCAGTACCGGATGCGCGACCCGGTGACGCCCTTCTTGACCTTCCCGACGACCCGGAGCTCGCTGCCTGAGGTGAACGGGGAGAAGGGTGCGTCCGGACCGATGCCCGCCGCGTCGTCGAACGTGCCGGGCTCGCCGCGGTGGAACGACATCGCGTAGGTCTTGCCGCCGCGGTCGACCTCGACGTCGAGCCGCTCCGACAGCGCGTTCACGACCGAGGCGCCGACACCGTGCAGCCCACCCGACGCGGCGTACGAGCCGGAGCCGAACTTGCCGCCGGCGTGGAGCTTCGTGAACACGACCTCGACCCCGGTCAGCCCGGTCTTCGGTTCGACGTCGACCGGGATGCCGCGAGCGGTGTCGCGGACCTCGACCGAGCCGTCGGGGTGCAGCAGCACGCCGATCTCGTCACCGTGCCCGGCGAGGGCCTCGTCGACCGAGTTGTCGATGATCTCCCAGAGGCAGTGCATGAGGCCGCGGGAGTCGGTCGACCCGATGTACATGCCCGGACGCTTGCGGACCGCCTCGAGCCCTTCGAGGACGGAGAGATGGCGGGCAGAGTAGTCGGAGCTCACCGTCCGATGCTAGCGATCCGCACCGACACCACCGTGCGGACACTCGGACTGGGGACAAGCGATCCGCGCTGAGCGAAATGGGCCCGCGACAATGCACGACTCTCAGGCATCACGTGTTGAAATGGGTGGACCAACCCGCACCCCCTGCGATCCGTGAGGAGCACAGCAATGACCCAGACCGTGCAGGACCTCTCCATCGACGAACTCGGCAGCAACCAGCTCACTGCTGCTGACCGCTGCGACAGCTGCGGCGCGCAGGCGTACATCCGGGCCACCATGGCCAGCGGTGAGCTGTACTTCTGCGCCCACCACGGCGCCGAGTTCAAGGACAAGCTCGCTGCCACCGCGATCGAGTGGCACGACGAGAGCAGCCGGCTCTACGAGTCGAAGTAGCGCGCGCCGACGCGAGCGCTGAACGGACAGGAGGCGCGGTGCCAGCTGGCACCGCGCCTCCTGTCTGTCTGCGGGTCGCGTCAGGCGATCCGCTTGAACGCCTTGTCGACGTACCGGTCGACGGTCGCTCGCGCTTCGCGCGCGTAGCGGTCGATCGTCGCGGTGCGCTCCGGGTCCGGGGCGTACTCGCGGCCGAGCCGCGCGGTGGCCGCGGCGAGGACGCCGTCGGTCAGCTGCGGGTTCAGCGGCAGGATCGGTCCCTGGGTGTGCGTGCCGAACGAGGTCCCGGCGATGGCACCCTCGACGGGCGAGCCCGCCTGGTTGCCGCCCCCGGACACGACCTCGGCGAAGGGCCGGACGCCGGTGCCGAGCTCGATCCGCGTGGCGTGGTCCTCGAAGCCGGCGAGCCCGGTCGAGGCGCCCGGCAGCAGCGGGTAGGCCGTGTCGAGCACGAAGTAGTTCACCCGGCGCTCGGCACCGCGGACGGCCCGGGCGTCGAACACGCCGAAGCCGGTCACGCCGGCACCGTCGGTCGGCACGACCTCGTTCGTGGCGAGGTCGAAGCCACCACCGACCGCCACGACGGGCACACCGGCGGTGGCGAACGCACGGAGCGGGGCACCGATCCGGGCGACGTCGTCGCCGAGGGAGCGCATCGCGCTGAGGGGGCCGTTGCCGATCACGACGACGTCGGCCTCGGTCGGGAGCGCGTCGCCGGGGGCGTACTCGAGCACCTCGGTGGTGATGTCGGCGGTCTCGGCACGACGGACGAGGGCCGCGACGTTGCCGCGGTCGCCCGACACACCCATCTGGCGCGGGTAGACGTGCAGGATGGTCAGCCGGTCGGCCGTCATGCGGTCTTCTCCATGTCCGGGTGGCCGAGGGCCTTGCGGGCGATCATCATGATCTCGTAGTTGACGATGAAGTTCTTCGTCCCCGAGGTGGTCGCGCCGAGCTGCTCCATGTGGCGGATCGCAGCCTCGACGTCGGGCTCGACGCGACCGATGCGGACACCGGCGTGCTCGAGCGCGATCGCGATCTGCCAGGCCTTGTCACCGGACACGACGTCGACGTGGTCGAGCTTCGAGAAGTCGATGTCGTAGATCCACGAGATGTCCGGCGTGCCCTCGTCGATCGCCATGAGCACCTGTTCCGGGTGGTCCGGCAGGGCGTCGAGGTTCAGCTGGAGGCTCGCCGCGTTCTTGAACATCGTGAACTCGGCGGACTCGCCCGCGATCGGGAGTCGCTCGCCACGGCCGTAGGCGGGCTTCATCGTGCCGAAGGCCTTCGTGACGGCGTCGGCGCGGAACTGCGTGCCGAGCGCGGCACTCGCCGTCGCGGTGGCCGCAGCGGCGTCGACCGCGTAGTGCAGGCCACGTGCGGGCAGGCGCACCGGGATGTCGGCGCCGTCGAAGCGGATCGTCGCACCGTCACCGGTGTTCACGACGACCTCGGACTCGGCCGGGTTCGGCTCGGCGTCCTGCCGGTCGAAGTCGTCCGCGTTCTGCAGGCCGTTCGGCGCCGCGGCCACGACCTCGGAGCTCGCGCCGAAGCGCAGCACCCGCTGGCCGGTCCGTGCGACGTAGGCGTCGAGGAACTGGTCGTCGCGGTTCGTGATGACGTTCGCGGTGGACAGCGCCGCGGTGTCGAGCATCATGTCGGCGACCCGCTCGGTCTCGAAGAACCGGTAGAGCTGGTCGACCTGGACGTTGAGCATCGTCACGGTGGACGGCGACAGGATCCCGGCGAGCTCGACCGCGAAGGCCTCGTCCACCTCGAGGATGCCGATGTCCGCCTTGAGCTTGCCGGTCAGCGACACCTCGGAGAGGAGCGCCGAGGCGATGCCCTGCGGCAGGTTCGCACCGGACGGGTTCGTGAAGACCCGCAGCCCGTGCGCCCGCACGATGTCGGAGATCATGTGCGTCGTCGTCGACTTGCCGTTCGACCCGAGCACGAAGACGACGCCGTTCGGGAACTGCCTCGTGACGTGCTGGAGGAAGTCCGGCACCAGCTTGAGCACGATGAACCCGGGGTAGGCGGACCCTCCGCCCCGCGCACGGGCGAGGGCGCGGAGGATCCGCCCGACGAGGATCGGGATGACGAAGCGCATCGGCCTACTCGAGGTAGTCGCGCAGCGACTGCGACCGCGACGGGTGGCGGAGCTTCGCCATCGTCTTGGACTCGATCTGGCGGATGCGCTCACGCGTCACGCCGAACGTGTCACCGATCTGGTCGAGGGTCTTCGGCTGCCCGTCACCGAGGCCGAAGCGCATGCGGATGACACCGGCCTCGCGCTCGGACAGGGAGTCGAGCAGGCTCTCGAGCTGCTTCTGCAGCATCGTGAAGCCCACCGCGTCGGCCGGCACGACCGCTTCGGTGTCCTCGATCAGGTCGCCGAACTCCGAGTCGCCGTCCTCACCCAGCGGGGTGTGGAGCGAGATCGGCTCGCGGCCGTACTTCTGCACCTCGACGACCTTCTCCGGGGTCATGTCGAGCTCGCGGGCGAGCTCTTCCGGAGTGGGTTCGCGACCGAGGTCCTGCAGCATCTGGCGCTGGACGCGGGCCAGCTTGTTGATGACCTCGACCATGTGCACCGGGATGCGGATCGTGCGGGCCTGGTCCGCCATGGCGCGGGTGATCGCCTGCCGGATCCACCAGGTGGCGTACGTCGAGAACTTGAAGCCCTTGGTGTAGTCGAACTTCTCGACCGCACGGATCAGGCCCAGGTTGCCTTCCTGGATGAGGTCGAGGAACTGCATGCCGCGACCGGTGTAGCGCTTGGCGAGCGAGACGACCAGACGGAGGTTCGCGCCGAGCAGGTGCGACTTCGCACGCTGACCGTCACGGGCCACCCAGCGCAGCTCGCGCTCTTCCGGCTTCGACAACCCGGTCGAGTGCTGCAGCTTGTCCTCGGCGAACAGGCCGGCCTCGATGCGCATCGCGAGCTCGACCTCCTGCTCGGCGTTGAGCAGCGCGACCTTGCCGATCTGCTTGAGGTAGTCCTTCACCGGGTCCGCGGTGGCACCGGTGATGGTCGTGGAGTAGACCGGTGCCTCGTCGTCGTCGGACTGCGAGATCACCAGGGCGCCGGCGGCGACCGCTGCTGCGGCGTCCGGCTTGGTGTCCTTGTCGTCCGTCTCGGTGTCGGCCTCGTCCGTCGCTTCGGCGTCGGCCTCGACGACCGGGGTCTCCTCGTCGATGTCCTCGTCGTCGTCGGACTTCTTCTTCGCCTTGGTGGCGGCCTTCTTCGGTGCGGCCTTCTTGGCGGTGGTCTTGGTGGCGCGCTTCTTCGGCGCGGCCGTCCCCTCGGTCTCGGCGGCGTCCGCCGTCGCACCCTCGGGCGCAGTGTCTTCCGAAGGGGTGTCCTTCGTGGGATCGATCGTCGTGCTCCGGGCAGCCATGCGATCACCTCTCTCGTCGTGCCACGTTCGTGGGGTCGTGGCCTCCCTCGCCACCCAGGGCTCGCGCCGCGCTCTCACGCGTCATCGGGTCCTACCGTTCCGGGCAGCACTAGGACCCATGTCAAGTCCCCCGGTCTCTGCGGCGCACTGGAGTGCTCCGAGACACAGGAGGCCCGAACGGGTCCGACCTCATTATTGCACGCTCCGCTTCCGCAGGCGTGCAACCAGTGCAACCCAGAGCGGCCCCACCCGTATTCCGTCCTGGGCGTGCAGGACCCGACGCGTGCGACGACGGGCGTGCAGGAGCATCACGACGCCGATCCCGACCACGACGTACTGCACGGTGAGCGCCAGTCGGAAGTTCGTCCAGGCGAAGACGGTCTGCCCCGACGCGGACGACGCCAGGTCGAGGACGGTGCCGATGAGGAACATCATCACGAACGCGGCGAGGAAGCCGCCGACGTTCACCACGCCGTTCGCCGACCCGAGCGACCCGACCGGGTTGAAGGACCGCGCGAAGTCGAACCCGATGAGCGACCCCGGGCCGCCGATCCCCATCACGACGACGAGCACGACCAGCAACCACGTCGGCGGTTGGCCGGGCCACACCAGCACGGCGGTCCACACCACCGCGAGGGACACGACGATGCCGAGCACCAGGTTCGACCGCCGGAGCGGGAACCGGGCGCACAGCACGCCGAGCACCGGACCGGCGACGAAGCCGGTGACGACGATGACGGTGAGGAAGCCGGCCGCCTCGGACGGCGAGTACCCGAGCCCGCGCAGCATCGGGACACCCCAGAGCAGCGAGAACACCGTGCCGGAGGACTGGGTCACGTAGTGCGACCAGAACCCGAGCTGCGTGCCCGGGCGACGGAGCGCGTGCCCGAAGGTGTGGAACGCGCCCCGCCAGGTGTGCGGCAGCGGGATCGTGTCGGTGCGGACCGGGACCGGACCGTTCCGCACGAAGACGAAGGCGAGGACGAGCCCGACGGCGCTCGCGGCCGCGGCGACACCGAACGCCGGGGACCACCCCGCGGTGTGCAGGAGCACGGCGAACGGGAACGCCGACAGGACCTGCCCGACCTGCCCGAGGTTGCCCGTCCACTGCGAGATCTGCGGCAGGATCCGCCCGCTGAACCACATCGGGACCAGGCGGATCACCGAGATGAAGGTCATCGCGTCGCCGGCGCCGACGAGCACCCGCCCCGCGATGGCCGGTCCGATCGTCGGCGACACCGCCACGACGGCCTGGCCGACGACGAGGAGTGCGGCCCCCAGCAGCACGAGTCGACGGGGGCCGACCCGGTCGAGGGCGATACCGACCGGGATCTGGAGCCCGGCGTAGACGGCGATCTGCACGACCGCGAGGGTCGACAGCACGGCCGCCGACACCGCGAAGCGGTCCTGCGCGTCGACACCGGACACCCCGAGCGAGGACCGCTGCACCACCGCGAGGACGTACGCGAGCACCGCGACGCCCCACACGAGGAAGGCGCGGCGGGAGTTCACCCGACCAGGCTACCGGGGGCGGCACCGCCGCCAGGACGGGCTGTGGAGAACGTGCCGAGCGGGGCGGACGCGGGTCGTGCCTCCCGTCAGGACGGCCTGGAGGCGCGGGTCGCCCCCGTCGGGCCGGTGCGGCTCAGTCGGTCCCCGCGTCGCCCTCCGGGCGGCGGTCGGCCAGGAAGCGTTCGAGTTCCGCGGCGATCGCGTCGGCCGTCGGGACCTGTCCGTCGACGCCGGTGAGCGGCGAGGCGATCGGGTTGCCCTCCATGTACGTGTCGTGCCGCTCCTCGAGCACGCCGACCAGGCGCTGGAGCTCCTCGTTGCCGGCGACCTGCTCGTCGACCCGGGTGCGGAACTCGCGGCCCTCCTCGCGGAGCTCGTCGGACGGGAAGATGAGGCCGGTCGCGGCAGAGATGCCGGAGAACGCCGCGACGGCGGCGTCCGGGAACTCGGTGTCCGACAGGTAGTGCGGGACGAGCAGGACGAGCCCCGTGACCTGCTCGCCGAGCTCGGACAGCCGGTGCTCGACGAGGTGCAGGACGTTCGCCGGCGCCTGGGTCTCGGGCTTCCACACGCTCATCTGCTCGACGAGGTCGGCGCGCGTGCCGGAGACGGTGAGGCTGATCGGGCGTGTGTGCGGGACGGGCATCGGGATCGACTGCACCCAGGTCGTGTCCGCGACCTGCAGCCGGGCGGCGAGGTCGGTGACCGCGCGGACGAACCGGTTCCACTGGAAGTCCGGCTCGTAGCCCGAGAGGAACAGGAAGGGCTGGCCGATCTCGTCGCGGACCAGGTGCAGCCGGAGCCGCGGCGGCTCGACGGCGGCGATGTGGTCGTGCTCGAACGTGATCACCGGGCGACGAGCGCGCCAGTCGAGCAGGACGTCCGGGTCGAACTCGGCGACGAGCTCCGTCTCGAGGTCGTCCAGGACCGCGGACGTCACCTGCGCCACGGCCGAACCGGCGTCGGCGAACCCGGTGAGTCCGGCGACCAGGTGCAGCCCCTCGGGGACGGTCGGTGCGTCCTCGGCGAAGGTGTAGAGCTCCTCGGGGTGGTTCACCGTCCCCATGCTAGGCGGGGCGCGGCACTCCCCCGGTGCGGCTCGACCACGCCGACAGCGAACACCTGCTGGATAGGGTTGTCGCATGGTCCGACCGACGCTCTCCACCGACTCCTCCGCTCCCGCCTCGATCTCCGCCGACGTCCTCGTGCTCGGTGTCCGACCGGGTACCGACGGCGCACCCGCGACCATCGCGCCGCCCGCCACGACGCCGTTCTCGGCGCTCGACGACATCGACCTCGCGGCCATCGGCGCCACCGGGGCGAAGGACCAGCTCGTCCGCGTCCCGGCCGTCGGCGTCGACGCGCAGGGCATCGCGCTCATCGGCCTCGGCGCTGCGACCGACGCCGCCGCCGTCCGTGCGGCGGCCGGCAGCGCCGTCCGCCAGCTCCCGCTCGTCTCCTCGATCGCCCTCGCGCTCCCGACCGACACGGCCGAGCTCGTCGACGCCGCGCTCGAGGGCGCCGCGCTCGGCGCCTACTCCTTCACGCGCCACAAGGGCACCGGGACGACCGGCCCGACCCGCGGCGACCAGCAGGTGACCGTGCTCGCGCCGTCCGCCGCGGCCGACGCGACCGTCCGCCCGGCGATCGTCGCCGACGCCGCCACCCTGGTGCGCGACCTCGTGAACACCGCCGCCGGCGACCTCGGCCCCGCCGACGTCGCCGACGTCGCCCGCGCCCAGGCGGACGGTCTCCCGCTCACCGTCGAGGTGCTCGACGAGAGCGCGCTCGAGGAGCAGGGCTTCGGCGGCATCCTCGGCGTCGGCCGCGGCTCGGAGCGCCCGCCGCGCCTCGTCGTCGTCCGCTACGCGCCGGAGTCGGCCACGAAGCACCTCGCCCTCGTGGGCAAGGGCATCACGTTCGACTCGGGCGGCCTCTCGCTGAAGCCCGCCGCCTCGATGCTCGGCATGAAGACCGACATGACCGGCGCCGCCACCGTCCTGGCCGCGACCGTCGCGGCCGCGCGGCTCGGACTCGACGTCCGCGTGACCGCGTGGCTGTGCCTCGCCGAGAACATGCCCTCGGGCTCCGCGACCCGGCCGGGCGACGTCCTCACGCTGAAGAACGGCAAGACCGTCGAGGTCACGAACACCGACGCCGAGGGCCGCCTGGTCCTCGGTGACGGCATGGCCGCGGCGTCGCTCGAGCACCCGGACGCCATCGTCGACGTCGCGACGCTGACCGGCGCGCAGGTCGTCGCGCTCGGTGACCGCACGACCGGGCTCATGGGCAGCGACGACCTCGTCGCGCAGGTCCGCGCCGTCGCCGGAGCCGTGGGCGAGCCGATCTGGCCGATGCCGCTGCCCGAGGAGCTCGACGCCCGACTCGCCAGCGACGTCGCCGACATGGTGAACGCCACGGTCGGCAACCCGGCGGGCGGCATGCTGCTCGCGGGCAAGTTCCTCGAGCGCTTCGTCGGCGAGGGCATCCCGTGGGCGCACCTCGACATCGCCGGTCCGTCCGAGCACAAGGGCGGCGGCTACGGGTGGCTCGGCAAGGGTGCGACGGGGGTCATGGTCCGGACGCTCATCTCGCTCGCAGAAGAGCTCCAGGCCAAGTAGTAGGTTTGACTCCGGCGGGGCAGTGCGCTCGGCGTGCCCCCGCCGGAACCAACGGGACGGGACCGGAACCATGCGGTCCGACCGTCGGACGCCGCCGCCGCGGTGTCCAGTGGGGTCCGATCGACCCCGACACGCACGAGGGAGTTGCACCAGGTGACGGAACAGACTTACGACGTCGTGGTCCTCGGTGGCGGCAGTGGTGGGTACGCCGCTGCGCTCCGGGCCGCCGAGCTCGGGATGAGCGTCGCGCTCATCGAGGGAGACAAGCTCGGAGGGACGTGTCTGCACCGCGGCTGCATCCCGACGAAGGCGCTGCTGCACGCGGCCGAGGTCGCCGACGCGACGCGTGACGCCGAGAAGTACGGCGTCGTCGCCGAGTTCGCCGGCGTCGAGGTCCCGAAGGTCATCGAGTACCAGCAGGGCATCATCACCTCCAAGTACAAGGGCCTGCAGGGCCTCATCAAGGCGCGCGGGATCACCGTCGTCGAGGGCTGGGGGCGCCTCACCTCGCAGAACACCGTCCAGGTCGGCGACCAGACGATCACCGGCAAGAACGTCGTGCTCGCGACCGGGTCGTACTCGAAGTCGCTCCCCGGCCTCGAGATCGGGGGTCGCGTGATCACCTCCGAGACCGCCCTGCGCATGGACTACGTGCCGAACAAGGTCGTCATCCTCGGTGGTGGCGTCATCGGCGTCGAGTTCGCCAGCGTCTGGAAGTCCTTCGGTGCCGAGGTGACCATCGTCGAGGGTCTCCCCCACCTCGTCCCCGCCGAGGACGAGTCGATGTCGAAGCAGCTCGAGCGCGCGTTCCGCAAGCGCGGCATCGAGTTCTCGCTGGGTGTCCGGTTCCAGGGCGTCGAGCAGCACGAGAACGGCGTCGTCGTGACGCTCGAGGACGGCAAGACGTTCGACGGCGACATCCTGCTCGTCGCGGTCGGCCGTGGCCCCGTCACGCAGAACGTCGGCTACGACGAGGTCGGCGTCGCGATGGACCGCGGGTTCGTCACCACGAACGAGCGCCTCGCCACGAACCTCCCCAACGTGTACGCCGTCGGCGACATCGTGCCGGGCCTGCAGCTGGCCCACCGTGGCTTCCAGCAGGGCATCTTCGTCGCCGAGGAGATCGCCGGGCTCAACCCGGTCGTCATCGAGGACAAGAACATCCCGAAGATCACCTACTCCGACCCCGAGGTCGCGTCGGTCGGTCTCTCGCAGGCCAAGGCCGAGGAACAGTACGGTGCCGACAAGGTCGACTCGTACGAGTACAACCTCGCCGGCAACGGCAAGAGCCACATCATCGGCACGTCCGGTTCGGTCAAGGTCGTCCGCGTGGTCGACGGTCCGGTCGTCGGCGTCAGCATGATCGGTGCGCGGGTCGGCGAGCTCATCGGCGAGGCACAGCTCGCCGTCAACTGGGAGGCCTACCCCGAGGACGTCGCGCCGCTCGTCCACGCGCACCCGACCCAGAACGAAGCGCTCGGCGAGGCGTTCCTGCACCTCGCGGGCAAGCCGCTGCACGCCCTGTGAACACCATGACAACCACCACGAACCACCCCTGCGAAGAGGAGTCCACCCGATGAGCGAATCCGTCAACCTCCCGGCGCTCGGCGAGAGCGTCACCGAGGGCACGGTGACCCGATGGCTGAAGAACGTCGGTGACCGGGTCGAGGTCGACGAGCCGCTGCTCGAGGTCTCGACCGACAAGGTCGACACCGAGATCCCGTCGCCGATCGCCGGCGTCGTGGAGGAGATCCTCGTGCAGGAGGACGAGACCGTCGAGGTCGGCACCGCGCTCGTGAAGATCGGTGACGGCTCCTCCGACGGTGGTTCCTCCGACGGTGGCTCCACGGAGTCGGACGAGTCCTCGAACGAGGCCGCCGCTGACGAAGAGCCCGAGGTCGCGCCGAGCACCGAGCAGGAGTCCGAGACCCCCGCCCCGGAGCCGACCGAGCCCGAGCCCACCCCCGCCGGCCAGACGCAGCCCGCCGCGCCCCAGGCGCCGTCGGCTCCGCCCGCCGCCGCCCCGGTCCCCCAGGCCGCTCCGGTGCCGCCGCCCGCCGCCGCCCCGCCGGCAGCGGTCCCGGCTCCGGCTGCCGCCCCCGCACCGGCCGCTGCGCCGGCCGCGTCCGGTGGCTCGACCGCCAGCGCCTCGGTGCCGAACCCGAGCCAGGACGCCTCGGCCTCCGGCTACGTCACGCCGCTCGTGCGCAAGCTCGCGAACGAGCAGGGCGTCGACCTCTCGACGGTGACCGGCTCCGGTGTCGGTGGCCGCATCCGCAAGGAAGACGTGCTCGCCGCCGCTGAGGCCGCCACCAAGGCCCCGGCCGCCGGTGGTTCCGCCGCTGCTGCCCCCGCCGGTCCCTTCGTCGCCGAGGTGTCGCCGCTGCGCGGCACCCGCGAGAAGATGACCCGCCTCCGCAAGGTCGTCGCCGAGCGTGCCGTGCAGTCGATGACCTCGACCGCGCAGCTCACCAGCGTCGTCGAGGTGGACGTCACGAAGGTCGCGCAGTTCCGTGACGCGCACAAGGCCGAGTTCCTCGAGAAGACCGGTTCGAAGCTCTCCTTCATGCCGTTCTTCGCCCTCGCTGCGTCCGAGGCGCTGAAGGCCCACCCGAAGATCAACTCGACGGTGGAGGGCGAGGAGATCGTCTACCCCGAGACCGAGAACGTCTCCATCGCCGTCGACACCGAGCGCGGCCTGCTCACGCCGGTGATCAAGGACGCTGCGTCGCTGAACCTGGCGCAGTTCTCCCAGTCGATCGCCGACCTCGCCGAGCGCACCCGCAACAACCAGCTCAAGCCGGACGAGCTCGCGGGTGGCACGTTCACGCTGACCAACACCGGTTCGCGTGGCGCGCTGTTCGACACCCCCGTGGTGTTCCTGCCGCAGTCGGCGATCCTCGGCACAGGCATCGTGACGAAGCGTCCGGCGGTCGTGAAGGTCGACGGCCAGGAGGCGATCGCGATCCGTTCGTTCGTCTACCTCGCGCTGTCGTACGACCACCGGATCATCGACGGTGCGGACGCCTCGCGCTACCTCGTCGCGGTGAAGAACCGCCTCGAGGAGGGCAACTTCGGCCCGAACCTCGGGTACTGAGCCCGGCGCTCGTCGACGTCAGGACGGCCCCGATCCCTCGTGGATCGGGGCCGTTCCCCGTTCCGGGCACGGCGTGCTCGTGGTGGTGTATCTGGGTGACGGTGCCCGGCTGGTGGTGCCCCTGGCCTGGGCCTGGGTCTGCTGTCTCTGGGCGTTGGTGTGCCCGGGCGGTCGGATGCCCGGGCAGTCGGATGCCTGGTCGGTTCGATGCCTGGTCGGTCGGACGTTCGGTCGGTCGGACGCCCGGTTCAGCCGATGGTGAACACCGCCGCGGCCGTCAGGCCCGCCGCGACCACGACCCCCACGAGCGCGCGGCGGAGCGGGAGTCGTCGCCCACGTCCGATCGGCACCCCGCGTTCGACGAGCTCACCGAGCACCGCCCAGGGCGACGCCTCGGTTCTGGACACCGCGCGTTCGGGCAGGCCCACGAGCAGGTCGTGGACCGGCGGGTCCCAGCGGACCGGCCGCGGCGCCGCTGCGGCACGGACCACGGCCAGTGCCTCGATCACCGCCGCCGATTCGCCGTCGAGCGCCGCGGCCAGGGCCTCGTCGATGCGAGGACGCTCGTCCGAACGTGCGTCGGTCCGTTCCCACACCAGCCGAGCCGCGAGCACCAGGAGCCGCGCACCGTGCTCGTCGGATCGCCGGACTCCGTCCGACCCAGGAGGTCGATCGCACAGCACGACGGCGCCGGCATCGTCGACGAGGACGTCGTCGAGTCCCGCCGAACCGATGCGCACCGCGCCGGTCCGCTCGGCCACCGCGAGTTCGAGGAGCGGCACCGTCAGCGTGACGGCGACGCCGGTCGTCGGGGTACCGACGATGTCGAGCGCAGCGGCGAGGACCGTCCCTGGCGGCCGGAGCACGTCCACCGCGAGACGTCCGTCCGGCAGCCGCCCGACGTCGACGACCGGCGCGAGGTGGCGGGCCGCGCGGTCTCGGGAGACAGCCGCACGGTCCGCGAGCCACGCCAGGAACGCTCGCTCGTCGGCCACGGCGCACCACCGGTCGTGATCGGTCATCGTCTGCATGTCGAACAGCCTCGTCGGGACCGGTCGCCCGCGGTCGGGCGGGACACCGTTCTGTGGAGAACCCCGTTCGCCCACAGCCGGACCGACGACGGTCCTCGGAACTCGACGCAGGCCGTATCCTGGTCGCATGGCACGCAGCAGTTCACAAGGTACGGCGGCGAAGGAGCCGGGTCGTCTCAAGCAGATGTACCAGGTCTTCACGATGACCCGTCGGGCGGACCCGAGCTCCGTCTGGTGGTTCGCACTGGCATTCGTCATCCCGGTGGTCCTGGGCGTCCTGCTCGCACTGCTCCTGCCCGGACAGAACTGGCTCGCGATCACCCTCTGGATCGTCGCGGGCGTCCTGCTCGGCGTGCTGCTCTTCCTGATCGTCCTCGGCCGGCTCGCCGAGCGCGCCGCCTACTCGCAGATCGAGGGGCAGCCCGGCGCCGTCGGTGCCGTCCTGTCGAACTCGCTCCGTCGCCAGTGGCGCTCGAGCGAGATGCCCGTCGCGGTGCACGGTCGTTCGCAGGCCGCGGTCTACCGGGCCGTGGGTACCCCGGGGGTCGTCCTCATCACCGAGGGCCAGCGCGGCAACCTCAACCGCCAGGTCGACGAGGAGCGCCGCAAGGTCCAGCGCATCGTCCCGAACGTGCCCGTGCACGTCGTGCACGTGGCGAGTGGCGCGGACGACAAGGCTGACGACGCCGTCACGCTGCACAAGCTCCCCCGTGCGATGAACAAGTTCAAGAAGGCACTCAACCGCAACGAGGTCCTGGCGGTCGCGAACCGGCTCGACTCGCTCACGCAGAGCCCCGCCGCGTCGATCCCGAAGGGCATGGACCCGATGCGTGCCCGCGCCGGCCGTCCGCGCTGAGCGACTCCCCCGTCCACCGAGAACGCCCCCGACCGTGCCAGGTCGGGGGCGTTCCGCGTGCGGGCTGCGTGGTGGAGTCGGCTCTGGACGCGGCGAGGCTCGGCTCGGCTCGGCTGGGCTCGGTCCGACTGACGGCGCACGGTGCCGGTCACGCCAATCCGTGCGAGGTTGGCGGCACCGTGCGAGCCTGCAGCGCCGCACCGAGCGAGCAACCTCGCACCAGCCGAACAACCACGCACCGTGCGGCTCCGGCCGACGGGCTTCGTCGCACGCGGCGCACGGTGCGGGCCACGCCAATCCGTGCGCGGTTGGCGGCACCGTGCGAGCCTGCAGCGCCGCGCGGAGCGGGCAACCTCGCGCCGGCCGAACAACCACGCACCGTGCGGCACCGGCCGACGGGCCCCGTCCGGCGCAAAGCACGGTGCGGGTCACGCCAATCCGTGCGAGGTTGGCAGCACCGTGCGAGCCCGCAGCGCCGCACCCAGCGAGCAACCTCGCACCAGCCGAACAACCACGCACCGTGCGGACAGAACACCGTGCGGACAGACCGCCCCGCGCCCCCGCACTTCGCGCCTCCGCGCCCCGCACCGTGCGGACAGAACACCGTGCGGACAGAACACCGTGCAGACTGAGCGCGCCGGCGCGCCGCCCCGCGCCTCCGCCCCGCACCGTGCGGACGGACCGGCCCGCACCACCGCGCCCCCGCGCGTCAGCGCCGGACGAGCACCGTGCCCGCGATCCGGTCGTGCGCCCCGCGACTGTCGCGGTCGATGATCAACGCCGGCACGACCAGGCAGAGCAGCAGCGTCCGCACCACGGGCCGCCAGACCCCGACGTACCCGCCGCGCATCGGCACCACCCGGAGCCCGACGCAGATGTGCCCGAACGACCCGGACAGCAGGCAGATGAACAGGATCTGCAGCGCCGCGAAGATCGCGATCTGGATCCACGAGTGCGCGATGTCGCCGGAGCCGTTCACGGGCGACCACACCCCGGTCACGTACGACACGAGGTCCGCGAGTGCACCGTCGATGAGCAGGGCCACGACGCGACGGCCGATCCGCCCCACGCTGCGCGGCCCCTCCTCGGGCAGACCGAGGTCCTTCCCCGGCCAGCCGTCCGGGTGCCCCGATCCCCCGGAGGACGACGCGGACGACGAACTGGTGCTGCGGGCCATGCCCCAAGCGTAGGCGAACCGGTCGACGTAACACGCACGAAACAATCCAGTCATGTCCGGGAAACCCTGTGTCAATAGCCTCGTCGGAGGGTGCACCCGCGGCACCTCCACATCACCCAAACCCCCAGGAGATCGACACACATGTTCAGCGATTCCTCCGAGGTCCTGGCCTTCATCAAGGACACGGACGTCAAGTTCCTCGACATCCGCTTCACCGACCTGCCCGGCGTGCAGCAGCACTTCAACATCCCGGCATCCACGGTCGACGAGGACTTCTTCTCGGTCGGTCAGCTCTTCGACGGCTCCTCGATCCGCGGCTTCGCGTCGATCCACGAGTCGGACATGCAGCTCATCCCTGACGTGACCACGGCGTACATCGACCAGTTCCGCGCCGAGCGCACGCTGATCATGATCTTCGACATCTACAACCCGCGGAACGGCGAGATCTACGGTCGCGACCCGCGCCAGGTCGCCAAGAAGGCGGAGAAGTACCTCGCGTCGACGGGCATCGCGGACACCGCGTTCTTCGCCCCCGAGGCCGAGTTCTACATCTTCGACGACGTCCGCTACTCGGTCACCCAGAACAAGTCGTTCTACTCGGTCGACTCCGAAGAGGGCGCGTGGAACACCGGCCGCGAGGAAGAGGGCGGCAACCTCGCCAACAAGACCCCGTACAAGGGCGGCTACTTCCCCGTCTCGCCGGTCGACAAGACGGCGGACCTGCGCGACGACATCACCCTCAAGCTGATCGAGGCGGGCTTCGAGCTCGAGCGCTCGCACCACGAGGTGGGCACCGGCGGCCAGCAGGAGATCAACTACAAGTTCGACACGATGGTCCACGCCGCGGACGACATCCTGAAGTTCAAGTACATCGTCAAGAACACGGCCGACCAGTGGGGCAAGGTCGCCACGTTCATGCCGAAGCCGCTCTTCGGTGACAACGGCTCGGGCATGCACACCCACCAGTCGCTCTGGAGCGACGGCAAGCCGCTGTTCTACGACGAGAACGGCTACGGCGGCCTCTCGGACGTCGCCCGCTGGTACATCGGCGGCATCCTCAAGCACGCTCCGGCGCTGCTCGCCTTCACCAACCCGTCGATCAACTCGTACCACCGTCTGGTGAAGGGCTTCGAGGCCCCGGTCAACCTGGTCTACTCGGCCGGCAACCGCTCCGCCGCGATCCGCATCCCGATCACGGGCACGAACCCCAAGGCCAAGCGCATCGAGTTCCGCGCGCCGGACGCCTCGGGCAACCCGTACCTCGCGTTCGCAGCGCAGCTCATGGCGGGTCTCGACGGCATCCAGAACCGCATCGAGCCGCACGAGCCGGTCGACAAGGACCTCTACGAGCTCCCCCCGGAGGAGGCCAAGGGCATCCCCCAGGTCCCGGGCTCGCTCGACGAGGCGCTCGACGCGCTCGAGGCCGACCACGAGTTCCTCGTGAAGGGCAACGTCTTCACCGAGGACCTCATCCAGACCTGGATCGACTACAAGCGTGAGAACGAGATCCTCCCGCTCGCCCAGCGCCCGCACCCGTTCGAGTACGAGCTCTACTTCGGCGTCTGACACGCACCGCACCACGAACGCCCCCGCACCGGTCTCCGGCGCGGGGGCGTTCCGCTGTGCCGAGACTCGGCAGGGCGGACGTCACGCGGGGCGCAGCACCTCGCAGGTGTCCGCATGGCCGAGTCTCGTCGGCGGGCCCGGCCGTGCGAGTGGAGACGTGACCGCCTGGAGGCGCGGTGCCGGCCCGCCGGACCGGCACCGCGCCTCCAGGCGGCTCGCCCGGTACGTTCCTTCCCACAGCACCCGCGATGCCGGACGGGATCGGGCGTACCTGGTCGAAAAAGACTGCCAGGTACGCCCGATTCCGCCAGGTGTGCCCGATCCGACCGGGTACGCCCGATCGGACCGGATACGCCCGATCCCACCAGGTACGCCAGGGAACGCCGGCCTGGCGAACGCCGGCCCAGGCGCACGTCGGCCCCCGGGACACCGGCGCCGGGCGCACGGGAGCGGGGCCCGTGCCGCCCCGGCACGGACCCCGCTTCGCGTCCGACGACTACCGCGCGGTGGCCACCGCGTCGTTCGTCCCCGCGGCGACGCTCACGGGTGCACCCGTGACCGGAGTGGGCCGTCCCAGGGAACGGACGGTCCAACCCGCCTTGACCCAGTCGGCGACCGGGAGGCAGTTGCGGGCGTCGATCACCGTGCGACGCCCGACGATCGAGCCGAGCTCGGCCGGGTCGGCGGCGATGACCTCGTCCCACTCGGTGAGGACGAGCACGACGTCCGCGTCCTCGATCGCACCGGTCATCGACGACGAGTACGTGAGCGTCGGGAAGGAGCGGCGGGCGGTCTCCATCGCCTCCGGGTCCCAGAGCGTCACCTGGGCGCCGCGGAGGTGCAGCGCGGCGGCGACGTTGAGCGCCGGCGAGTCCCGGACGTCGTCGGTGAGGGGCTTGAAGGCGGCCCCGACGACGGCGACCCGGCGGTTCAGCACGGAGCCGCCGAGGGCGTCGATCGTCATGTCGATGACGCGCTCGCGCTGGCCCATGTTGATCTCGTCGACCTGCTGCATGAGGCCCACGACGCGACCGGCACCGAGTTCGTTCGCGCGGTGCATGAGCGCGCGGATGTCCTTCGGCAGGCAGCCGCCACCGAAGCCGAGGCCGGCGTTCAGGAACTTCCGGCCGATGCGGGCGTCGTGCCCGAGGGCGTCCGCCAGGGTCGAGACGTCTGCGCCGGTGATCGCGCACATCTCCGAGATCGCGTTGATGAACGAGATCTTCGTGGCGAGGAAGGCGTTGGCGCTGACCTTGACGAGCTCCGCCGTGGCGAGGTCGGTCGTGATGACCGGGGTGCCCTCGGCGATGGGTGCCGCGTAGACCTCGCGGATGACGGCGTCGGCCGCGGCCGAGGCACCGCCCCAGACCAGCCGGTCCGGGTGCAGGGTGTCGTCGACCGCCTTGCCCTCGCGGAGGAACTCGGGGTTCCAGATGAGCTCGGCGTCGATCCCGGACGGCGTGAACTCGCGGACGATCCCGCGGAGCCGCTCGGCGGTGCCGACCGGGACCGTGGACTTGCCGACGATCAGGCCGGGGTGCGTCAAGTGCTCGGCGACGCCGCGCGTGGCGTTCTCGACGTAGGTCAGGTTGGCGGCGTGCGATCCGGCGCGCTGCGGGGTCCCGACGCAGACGAAGTGGACGTCGGCCGCGGCCACCGCCTCGGGCAGGGAGGCCGTGAAGCGGAGCTTGCCGCTGGCGACGTGCTTCGTGATGAGCTCCGGCAGGCCGGGCTCGTAGAACGGGACCTCGCCGGCCGACAGGGCCGCGAGCTTCGCCGGGTCGACGTCCACGCCGATGGTCTCGAAGCCCATCTCGGCCATCGCGGCCGCGTGGGTGGCGCCGAGGTAGCCGGTGCCGATCACGCTGATGACGGGGGCGGGACGGGAGTCCGCGGTCTTCTTCTGAGCGGTCATTGCTTGACCTCCTGCAGGTCGTAGTCGATGTCGGTGCGCTTGATGCCGTCGGCGAAGGCCTGGAGGCTGTCCGATCGGGAGTCGAGGCGCCAGTCGTTGGTCGTGCGGGTGCCGTCGACGATGGTCGTCGCGGTCTCGCTGAAGTACGCGAAGCCGATGACGTCGTCGTTCGCGGGGTCCGCGAGGGCGTCGAAGAGCGAGGTGATCCAGCGCGACTTCTGCGAGTCGGACACGCTGCCACCGGTCTCGGTCGCGCCGATCTCGTTGAGCACGATGTTCTTGTCGGGTGCGACCTGCCGGATCTGGGCGAGCGTGGCCCCGAACGTGTTCTCGAACGTCGGCTGCTCGGAGGCGTCACGGTAGTAGCCGCTCATGCCGACCCAGTCCACGTACTCGGCACCCGGGTAGTAGTTCTGCAGGTACTCGAGCGTCTGGTACTTCGTGTTGCCGAGCTTGTCGATGCGCGACGGCGACCAGTCCCAGATCGCGTACTGGTTCGCGCCGTTGTCCTGGAACACCTGCCAGACGTGCTTCCACATCGCGGTGTACGAGCCGGCGGCGTTCTGCTGCTTCGACGATTCGGACCAGTTGTACCACTGGCCGTTCATCTCGTGGTCGAAGCGGATGACGAGCGGCATGCCGTTCGCCTTGAGCGCCTGTGCGTACTGCGTGAGGTAGGCGTCGAACTTGCCCGAGATGATGTCCTCGTTCGTGTACCCGGGGACGTACGGCTGGTCGTTGCCCGTCTTGGCCGGCACGGACTCCCACGTCATCATCGGCAGGCGTCCGTTCGCCCACGAGCGCTGGACCGCGTTGGCGTTGAAGTCCTGGTCGAAGCCCTGGAAGAAGCCGACCATGTTCGTGGCCTTGCCGACCTCCTTCGAGACCTGGTCGTACTCGGACCAGTTGAAGGGTGACTGCGCCGTGTAGAGGCCGTACCAGCGGGACTGCTGGCCGAGGATCTCCGCCTTGGTGGGCGTGCTGATCGGCGTCGTCGTCGGGTCGGTCGAGGGGCCGGGGTTCGGGTTCGTCACGCCGCCCGAGCCGGAGCCGGAGCCCGACCCGCCGGATCCGGAGCCGCCGGACCCGGAACCACCCGAGCCGCCGGACCCGGACCCGCCGGAACCGGAGCCCGACCCGGAGCCACCGGAACCGGTGGACCCCGAACCGGACCCGCCGGAGGCGGAGTCCGACCCGGACCCGGAGCCCGCGGCCTTCGCCGAACCGAGGTCGGACTGGAGCGACGCGATCTGCGCCTTGAGCGAGGCGATCTGGTCGGCACGCGACCCGGCCTGCGCCGTCGACGAGTCGAGCTTGCCCTCGAGCGCCCAGATCTTCTCCTGCGCTGCCGTGAGCTGCTGCTGGAGCTCCGCGGCCGAGATCTTCTTCTTCGGCGGCGTCACCCCGAGCGCCTGGTGGACCGCGGTCGACACCGAGCCGGCCGGGGAGACCCAGACGTTCCAGGTGATGAGGCCGAGGACGAGGACGATGGCGGTGGTGCCGACCGCGGTGAGCCGTGCGTGCTTGCTGGACTGGGCCCACCAGGCACCTGAGGAGCGGATGAGGTCAGACAATGAGGAAGGCCTCCAGGGCGAAGATCGCGAAGCCGATCAGGTACGGGATCGCGGCGTACGGGTTGTACCGGCGGACCTTCGTCGACCGGGCGGCGCGCGCGGCAGCCGGTGCGGCGACGCCCTCGCGGTCCCGGCGGGTGGCGAGGACCGTCGCGGTGGAGTTGGTCGTCGCGTCGGCACCCGGGTCGAACCCGGTCCGACGGGCGCTGGCCCCGGCGCCGAAGATCTCGTCGAACGCCCGGTCGGCGGCTGCCTGGTCGTCGGGGTACCGCGCCGCGTCGACCGGGCTGACCGGCGTCTGCGTGGCGACGGCCTGCGGCTGCACGGCGTCGGCCGGGTCTTCCTCCATCGGGCCACCGGCGTAGGCGCCGGCGCGGGTCCCCCAGCCGGACGCGTGCGCCAGGCGGAAGAAGCCGATGAGCCGGATCGGCATGAGGAAGAACGTCGACACGATGATGAACATCGGCAGCCGGAAGAAGTCGCTCGGCTTCTCGGCGAGGTGCCGCATCTGCCGGATCGCCATGCTGAGCACCGACGAGACGACCATGAGCGCAGCCACGTAGACGAAGCCGGTCGAGAAGCCGTACTGCTGCAGGATCCCCTGGTACAGGTTCTCGCCCTGCCCGGTGAACGCGCGGTAGATCCAGCCGGCGATCACGCCGAAGAGCATGAACGGCAGGATGATGTCGGTCAGGAAGAACACCGCGAGGATCGGCGCGTGGCCGAGCATCCACGGGAGCATCCGGAGCGTGTTGTACTGCGATCCACGGGCCCAGCGGAGTTGCTGCTTGAAGAGCTTCTTCACCTGGAGCGGGGCGTCCGTGTAGACCAGCGACGTGTACTGGTAGACGGTCCGGTACCCCTCCTTGAGCGTGAGGTTCGTCAGGGTCCGGTCGTCGGACACCTCGAGGAAGACGCCCATGAACTTCTCGTGCATGAAGCGGTCCATGACCCGCACGAGGATGTCGCGGCGGAAGGCGATCGTGCGCCCGGGCAGGCAGCCGATCTGGCCGAGCACGCTCTGCGCGGGCATCGAGTAGAGCGCGCGGGAGTTCTCCAGCCAGTCCGCCCAGCGGGTGATCCAGCTGCGGGTCGGCTCGAGGATGCGCTGCCGGGTCGTGACGCCGCCGACGGACGCGTCCGCGAACGGCTTGAGCAGCTCGGGGAGCGTGCCCGGCGTCCAGACGGTGTCGGAGTCGACGAGGATCGTGATGTCGCCGTTCGACATCTCGGTTCCGACCTTGACGGCGTTGCGCTTGCCCGGGATGGGCGTGTGGGTCCAGCGGACGAGCGGGGCGAACTCGTCGCAGACCATCTCGAGGGCCTCGTTCTTCGCGCCGTTGATGACGACGATGATCTCGCCGGGACCCTGCTCGACCATGCGGCCGATGACGTCCCGGAAGAGGTCGAGCGGTTCGTCCACGACGGGGACGACGACGCTGGTGGTACCGGTGTAGGTGCCGGTGAAGGGGCGGTAGCGGGCGGACAGGACGACCTTGAGCAACCAGAGCAACCAGATCACCGCGGAGTACACGGCGAACAGGTAGAACTCGGGATGCCCTTCGACCATCTGCCTGATCTGCAGAATGAAGGTGAACATCGATCCCTGCTTCAACGTTCGAGGTGGAGATTCCGCTTCATCGGGGAATCAGGGTCGGTTCGGGTGACCCCATTGATGCAGAACCGTGACCGCACGCGCAACGCGGCCCCCGTCCGGGGGCGTTACGAGCGTGTTACGGGGTACACGTCGGTCCCCCTCGCGGTGGGAAGATCCTGTCCGCACTGGTGCTGACAGCACTCCGGTGGACCGGAAGCGGTGCCGGATGGCCGTCACGAGCACGAGCAAGTTCCGGGAGGCACGGCGTACCACCGCAGGAAAGCCCCGTTCAGAGCATGGTCGCCGGGCGCGTCGCCGCGTGGCTCCGGCACGCCTCCCCGACACCCGACGGGGAACGATCACGACGAGGTAACGACGGGCGGCCACCTGTGCCCCGGGGTACACGGAGATGTCGAACGGGGGACGCTGCGCGTTACGGGGAATTCACTTCCGAGGACGTGTCAACTCACTGCGAAACACGTCACCTCGGGCGTGTCGCGACCGGGGTCAGGCGCCGTAGAACTCGCGCTCGAAGACCTGACGGGCCCGGCGGGTGATCCCGAGGTAGTCGTCCTCGAGCTCCGACGCCGACCCCGGCGGGTACTCCATGAGCCGGGCGATGCCCTCGAGCTGCACACGGTCGACGGGCAGCACGTCGGTCGTCTTGCCCGACCAGAGGACGAGCGCGCTCCGGGTCCGCGACGCGAACCGCCACGCTGCCCCGAGCCGCTCGGCGTCCTCGGGTGCCACGAGCCCGGCGTCGCGTGCGGCGTCGAGGGCCTCGAGCGTCGAGGTCGTCCGGAGGCCGGGGATCGTCAGCGCGTGCTGGAGCTGCAGGAGCTGGACGAACCACTCCACGTCGCTCAGTGAACCGCGTCCGAGCTTGAGGTGGCGTGCCGGGTCCGCACCGCGCGGGAGCCGCTCGGACTCGACGCGGGCCTTGATGCGCCGGACCTCGCGGACCTGCTGGTCGTCGATGCGGTCCGGGTACCGCGTCCGGTCGGCCAGGTGCTCGAAGTCACGGAGGAGCTGCGCGTCCCCCACCGCACCCCGGGCTCTGAGCAGCGCCTGCGCCTCCCACGTGAGCGACCAGCGGGCGTAGTAGGCGCCGTAGGAGTCGAGCGTGCGGACCACGGGACCGTTCTTGCCCTCTGGACGCAGGTCGATGTCGAGGTCGAGCGGGTGGATGGCGTCGTCGGTGAGCCGCCCGAGTTCCCGCACGATGGTCTGCGCCGCCCGCGAGGCCTGCTCCGAGGGGACGTCCTCGGGCGCGCGGTAGACGTAGAGCACGTCGGCGTCGGAACCGAACCCGAGCTCGCGCCCGCCGTACCGTCCCATCGCGATGACGCCGAACTCGAGCCCGGCCGGGGCGTCCCGCCGTGCCAGCACGAGGGCGCCGGCGAGGGTGGACTCGGTGACGTCGCTGAGCGCGGGCCCGAGGGCGTCCACGTCGAGGTGCCCGAGCACCGCCGCCATGCCGAGGCGGAGGGTCTCACGACGGCGGGCGGACCGCACCAGTGCCGCGGCGCCGTCGACGTCGTCGCCGTGCCGGGCGGTCGTCGCGCTGACCTCGGCGAGCAGCGACTCGACCGGGCGGGGCCGCAGCAGCGTCTCGGGTTCGTCGAGCCAGGCGACGGCCTCGGGGAAGCGCTCGAGCAGACCGGACAGGAAGGCCGACTCGGACAGCACCGTCGTGAGCGAGTGCGCCGCACCGGACGAGTCGCGGAGCATGCGGAGGAACCAGCTCGACTCCCCCAGGGTGTCGCTCAGCCGGCGGAAGGCCAGGAGCGCCCGGTCGGGTGCCGGCCCCTCGGCCATCCACCGCAGGAGCACGGGCAGGAGGTTGCGCTGGATCGCGGCGCGACGGCTCGTCCCCTGGGTCAGCGCGCGGATGTGGCTGAGCGCGCCCGCCGGGTCCGCGAAGCCGATCGCGCCGAGGCGGTCGACGGCCTGGTCGCTCGTCAGCACGATGTCGCCGTCGCTCGCCGCCACCGCCGACAGCAGCGGTCGGTAGAACAGGCGCTCGTGCAGTCCGCGGACCTCGAGCTTCACGGCCCGCCACCGGGTCTCGAGCGCCGACGCCGACCGGGCGAGGCCGCTCGAGCGTGCCAGGACGCGGAGCTCCTCCTCGTCGGAGGGCATCAGGTGGGTGCGCTGCAGACGGCGCAGCTGGATGCGATGCTCGAGCAGGCGGAGCAGGGCGTAGTCCGGGCCGAACCGCGCGGCCTCGGGGCGACCGACGTAGCCCGCGGCGGTGAGGGCGTCCATCGCCTCGAGCGTGGACCGGACCCGCACGGTCTCGTCGTCGCGGCCGTGCACGAGCTGGAGGAGCTGCACGGTGAACTCGACGTCGCGGAGCCCGCCGGGGCCGAGCTTGAGCTGCCGGTCGACCTCGTCGTCGGGGATGTTGTCCGTCACCCGCTGTCGCATGCGCTGCACGGACTCGACGAACCCCGGGCGCTGCGCGGACGTCCACACGAACCCGGCGACCGCCTGGGCGTAGCGCTCCCCCAGGTCGACGGAGCCGGCGATCGGCCGCGCCTTCAACAGCGCCTGGAACTCCCACTCCTTCGCCCACCGCTCGTAGTACGCCACGTGCGAGTCGAGCGTCCGGACGAGCGCGCCGTCCTTGCCCTCCGGACGGAGGTTCGCGTCGACCTCCCAGAGCGCCGGCTCGGCCGCGAGGTCGGTGATCGCGTGGGTCGCCGCGATGGCCAGCCGGGTCGCGATGAGCACGGCCCGGTCGGTGCCGACGCCGGTGTCGGCCTCGTCGTCACGGGTCGGCTCGGTCACGAAGATGACGTCGACGTCGCTGACGTAGTTCAGCTCGCGCGCCCCGGCCTTGCCCATCGCGATGACGGCGAGCGGCGTCGCCGCGACGTCGGCCGCCGGGAACGGGACCTCGCGCCGGGCGACGTCCACCGCGGCCTCGAGCGCGGCGCCCGCGAGGTCGGCGAGCCCGGCCGCTACGGCGGGGAACGCCTCGGTCGGCGCGGCGTTCAGGACGTCGAAGAGGGCGATCTGGGCGAGGTGCCGGCGGTAGCGCACGCGCAGCCGGAGCCGCGCGTCCTCACCGGTGGCGCCGTCGATCGCCGCGAGCAGCGACGCGGTGTATGCCTCCTGCGACCACGGCGCCGTCACCGGGGCGAGCAGCAGGTCGATCTCGGCCGGACGCCGGTGCAGGAACTCGCCGAGCCCGACCGAGGCGCCGAGCAGCCGGACGAGGCGCTCGGCCGCGGCCTCGTCCGCGAGGACGGGACGCAGTTCGTCCGGCGCGCGCTCGAGCAGCCGCTCGAGCGCGCGGAGCGCGCCGTCCGGATCGGCCGTGGACTCCCAGAGGGCCGGGGCGGCGCTCACCGGCACCGGCAGGTCGGGGCCGAACCGCGCCTCCAGGTCGGCGATGCGTTCGAGGCTCTCCGACAGCTCCGCGAAGCCCAACCGGGCCAACTCGGAACGCGACGTCGTCGTCCGACCGGTCATCTGGTGCGCGCTCCCGGTGCCGTCAGAGCGCGCCGAGGTTGGTGTCGAGCTCGAACGGCGTGACCTGGTCGCGGTAGGCCTTCCACTCCTGCCGCTTGTTCAGCAGCACGAAGTTGAAGACCTGCTCGCCGAGCGTCTCGGCCACGAGCTCCGAGTCCTCCATGAGGCTGAGGGCATGGTCGAGGCTCGCCGGGAGCTGGCTGTACCCGAGCGCGCGCCGCTCGGAGTCGGACAGGCTCCAGACGTTGTCCTCGGCCTCGGGCGGGAGCTCGTAGCCCTCGTCGATGCCCTTGAGTCCGGCGGCGAGCAGCAGCGAGTACGCCAGGTACGGGTTCGCCGCCGAGTCGATGCCGCGGTACTCGATGCGGGCGGACTGGCCCTTGTTCGGCTTGTACAGCGGGACGCGCACGAGCGCGGAGCGGTTGTTGTGGCCCCAGGTCACGAACGACGGGGCCTCGTCACCGCCCCAGAGTCGCTTGTACGAGTTCACGAACTGGTTCGTGACCGCGGTGATCTCGGGAGCGTGCTTGAGGACACCGGCGATGAAGTGCTTCGCCGTGTCGGACAGCTGGTACTGGCCGCCCGCCTCGTAGAACGCGTTCTGGTCGCCCTCGAACAGCGACACGTGCGTGTGCATGCCCGAGCCCGGCTGCCCGGAGAGCGGCTTCGGCATGAAGGTGGCGTAGACGCCCTGCTCGATCGCGACCTCCTTCACGACCGTGCGGAAGGTCATGATGTTGTCGGCCATCGTCAGCGCGTCGGCGTAGCGGAGGTCGATCTCGTTCTGCCCGGGGCCGGCCTCGTGGTGGGAGAACTCCACCGAGATGCCGAGGTCCTCGAGCATCCGGACCGACCGGCGACGGAAGTCGTGCGCGCTGCCCCCGGGGACGTTGTCGAAGTAGCCGGCGCGGTCGACGGGCTGGGGGCCGCCGTCCTTCCAGTCACGGCTCTTCAGCAGGTAGAACTCGATCTCGGGGTGCGTGTAGAACGTGAAGCCACGCTCGCTCGCCTTCGCCAGCGTGCGCTTCAGCACGTTGCGCGGGTCGGCGACGGCGGGCTGCCCGTCCGGCGTCGTGATGTCGCAGAACATCCGCGCGGTCGGGTCGATCTCGCCGCGCCACGGGAGGATCTGGAACGTCGACGGGTCCGGGTGCGCCAGGACGTCCGCCTCGTACGAGCGGGTGAGGCCCTCGATCGCGGACCCGTCGAACCCGATGCCCTCGGCGAAGGCGCCCTCGACCTCGGCCGGTGCGATCGCGACCGACTTGAGGGTCCCGATGACGTCCGTGAACCAGAGTCGGATGAACTTGATGCCCCGCTCCTCGATGGTGCGGAGCACGAAGTCCGTCTGCTTGTCCATTGACGCCCTTTCCGTGGTGCAGCTGGTCCAGCTGGGAGTCTCAGCCTATTGGTCTTCGTCGTCCCAACGCTCGTTGTTCGCCTTGATGCGGTCCAGGGCGTGTTGCGCCTCCTCACGCGTGTCGAACGGGCCGATGCGGTCGCGCTGCGGCGACTGCGGGCCCTGCTCGACGGCGTGCGTCTTCTCGTTGAACCACCACTGGGACTCGATGCGTTCGTCACTCATGCCGCCACCGTACCCACGGGGCGCGTGCGTGGCCCGGGCGCGCGCCGGGTGCGCCGCGCGCGCCGCGCGCGCCGGGTGCGCCGCCCGCGCCGGGCGCGGTCGGCGGGGGCCGAGTCTCGGCTCGGCGGACAGTTTCGCGGCGCCGGAGCGCAAGTTCCGTCCGCAGGCCCGAGTCTCGGGGCGCGCCCCGCGCGCAGGGTGAGGGCCTGGAGGCGCGGTGCCGGTCCGTCGGGCCGGCACCGCGCCTCCAGGCCGTCGCGTCGGCACCCCCACCGCGCGCGTCCGCGCGGCGCGCGGCCCCGACTAGAGTGGTCGGCATGCCCCGGGACGAACACGGACACCTGACCGCCGGCCGCATCTCCCCGCAGCGGTCCGTCCCGAAGGACATCGAGCGCCCGGAGTACGTCGGGAAGGCCGAGCCGCACGAGCACGGCCTCGGCGACACGTACACCCCCGACGAGGTGGAGCGGATCCGGGTCGCCGGACGCATCGCATCGCAGGCCATCGACGCCGTTGGCCGAGCGATCCGTCCCGGTGTCACGACCGACGAGCTCGACCGGATCGGCCACGAGTTCGTCGTCGCGCACGGCGCCTACCCGTCGACGCTCGGCTACCGCGGCTACCCGAAGTCGCTCTGCTCCAGCCTCAACGAGGTCATCTGCCACGGCATCCCCGACGACACCGTCCTGCAGGAGGGCGATCTCGTCAACATCGACATCACCGCCTACAAGGACGGGATGCACGGGGACACGAACCGCACCTTCATCGTCGGTCAGGCATCGCAGGAGGTCGAGGACCTCGTCACCCGCACGCGGCTCGCGCTCGAGCGCGGTATCAAGGCCGTCGCCCCGGGGCGGCAGGTGAACGTGATCGGCCGCGCCATCGAGGCGTACGCGAAGCGCTTCGGCTACGGCGTCGTCCGCGACTACACCGGCCACGGCGTCGGCCGCGCGTTCCACTCCGGGCTGATCATCCCCCACTACGATGCCCCGCGCTTCGACGACGTCATGGAGCCCGGCATGGTGTTCACGATCGAGCCCATGCTCACGCTCGGCGGCATCGAGGCGGACATCTGGGCCGATGACTGGACCGTCTCCACCCGCGACAAGTCGTGGACCGCACAGTTCGAACACACCCTCGTCGTCACCGAGCGCGGCGCGGAACTCCTCACCGTCTCCTGACATCCACACCGAAAGGCTCCTCATGACCTCCCTCGCAGTCGGCGTCGACATCGGCGGTACGGGCATCAAGGGCGCAATCGTCGACGTCTCCACCGGCGAACTCACCACCGACCGGATCAAGAAGGCCACGCCGGAGGGCGGCAAGCCGCACGACATCGTCGCCGTCGCCGCGTCCATCCTCGAGGAGCTCGCCCCGGCCTCGGACGTCCCCGTCGGCGTCTGCTTCCCCGCGATCGTCCGCGACGGCAAGACCATGTCGGCCGCGAACGTGTCGAAGAAGTGGATCGGCTTCGAGGCCGAGGCGCTCTTCGAGAAGGAGCTCGGCCGCTCCATCCACTTCGTCAACGACGCCGACGCCGCCGGGTTCGCCGAGCAGCAGTTCGGTGCGGCGAAGGGCAAGGACGGCCTCGTCGTCGTCACCACCCTCGGCACGGGCATCGGCACCGCGCTCATCAACGATGGTGTGCTCATCGTGAACTCGGAGCTCGGGCACCTCGAGATCGACGGACACGACGCCGAGTCGCGGGCCTCGTTCGCCGCCAAGGAACGCGACGACCTGTCCTGGAAGCACTGGGCGAAGCGGCTGCAGAAGTACTACTCGACGCTCGAGGCCCTGCTCTCCCCGGAACTCTTCGTCGTCGGCGGCGGAGTGTCGAAGCAGTACGAGGAGTTCCTGCCGCTGCTCGACCTGCAGGCGGACATCATCCCGGCGACGCTCCGGAACAACGCGGGCATCATCGGCGCGGCGACCCTCGCCGCGAAGAGCGCCTGACACGTCGGCGTCGGCGTCGGCGCGCCCGGACGTCGACGTCGCACGACACGCCGCGCGCTTCGTGTCGAGGTCGCACGAGGTGCCGTTCGCGTCTCGGCCGGACAGCAATTCGGGCGACCTCGGCGTCCGTGCCCGCTAGACTCGTCATCGCGAACGGGTCGGTGAGACGGTCGCGTCACTCCCCCGGGAGTGCCGAGGAACGTCCGGGCTCCACAGAGCAGGGCGGTGGGTAACACCCACCCGGAGCAATCCGCGAGACAGTGCCACAGAAAGCAGACCGCCGGCGGCGACGTCGGTAAGGGTGAAACGGTGGTGTAAGAGACCACCAGGGGTCCGGGTGACCGGATCCGCTCGGTAAACCTCGCCCGGAGCAAGGTCAGACAGAGGACGCTGAGGCTGCTCGCCGAGTCCTCGGGTAGACCGCTGGAGGCCGACGGCAACGTCGGTCCGAGAGAGATGGCCGTCACCGCCGCTTGCGGCGGGACAGAACCCGGCGTACGGCCGGCCCGTTCGCACCCCGTACTTACCGGTGGGCGGCGCGCGCGGGCGCTTGGGCGGCGCGCGCGGGCGCTCGCGCCTTCGCTCTCTCGCGCGGTGCGGCGCTCCTTCGCACCGTGCGCGGTGCGCCGACTCGTGCCGGGTTGACCGCTGGGTGCGCCGCTTCAACCTGCCACGGAGCTGGCAGCGGCGTACCGGCTGACGAAGCGCGCACCGTGCGGTCGCCACGACGCGCGTCGCGGCGGACTGGAGGCGCGGCGTGCGCCCGCACCGCGCCTCCCGTCCACCGCGGCGACAGCCCGCGCGCCGCGCCGCGCAGCGTGTGCGGTGCGCCAACCCGTGCCGGGTTGACCGCTAGGTGCGCCGCTTCGACCCGTGACCGAGCTGGCAGCGCTGCACCGGCTGACGAAGCGCGCACCGTGCCGGCGCTATGACGCGCGTCGCGGCGGACGGGAGGCGCGGTGTGCGCCCGCATCGCGCCTCACTGCCGCCCCGGCGACAGCCCGCGTGCCGCGGGGCGCAGCGCACCGTGCGCGGTACGCCAACCCGTGCCGGGTTGACCGCCCGGTGCGCCGCTTCAACCTGCCACGGAGCTGGCAGCGGCGCACCAGCTGACGAAGCGCGCACCATGCGGGCAGCGGCCGTGCACGACCCCGCGCCGCCCGCGCCCGCCCGCGCCGCCCGCGCCGCCCGCGCCAATCCCGCGCCAATCCTGCCCGCGCCCGCCCCGGACGCACGGGAGGCGCGGTGCCCCCTGGCGCCGCGCCTCCCGTGTCCGCACCGCGGCCAGCGACTACAGCCCGGACTCTGCCGTCCGCACCAGGATCGCGTCGCTGTCCGGGCAGAGCACCACGTCATCGGGCGCCGCACGCCGGATCGTCTGCAGGTCGGAGTTCGTCAGCGTGACGCCGGAGGCCGTCGACACGCCACCCTGCAGCAACGACGCACCGAAGCCGTAACGCGCCCGCTGCCGGTCGTAGAGCGCGAGGAGGTCGGCCGGCACCTTCGCGGCGATAGCGGCGCGGCTCTGCGTGGCGGACTCGCGATCGGCCTCGAGCCGTGCGATCTCTGCGTCGCGCTCGGCCACGAGCCCGGTGCGCTGCGCCTCGACGTCAGCGAGCTGCGCCTCGACGTCGCCGACCCGGGCGCGGAAGCCGTCGAGGTGCTCCATCACCTCGAGCTCGGCCGTCTCGAGGTCGCCGATGCGACGCTGCAGCGACTCGAGCTCGCTCTGCAGACCCGCGGCGTCCTTCGCGCTCGACACGTTCTGGAGCATCGTCGTGTCGCGCTCGACCCTGGCCTGTGCCGTGGCGGTGTCGGACTCGAGGCGTGCGAGCTCGCGCTCGGCGTCCTCGACCTCGCCCGTGGCCGCCGCGAGCCGGGCACGGAGCCCCGCCGCCGCCGTGCTGAGCTCGGTGAGCCGGTCGCCCTTCTGCAGCGACGTGATGCGGTGCGCGATGCGGGTGACGTCGTTGTCGAGGCGCTGGACGTCGAGGAGGATGACCTGGTCCTCGGGTGCTGCCTTCATGGTCAGACTCCTTGTGTGTCGGTGGTGGGTTCGGCCGCCGGCAGGACGGCGAAGTCCCACGGGTCGGTGCGGAGGTCGCTCACGGTGACGCGGACGCCCGCCGCACGGCGGAGCTGCTCGGCGGCGACGTCGAGCCAGAGCCACTCGGTGGCCCAGTGCGAGGTGTCGATGAGGGCCGGCCCGCCGCCGAGCAGCGCCTGCTCGCGGAACTCGGACGCCGGGTGGTGACGGAGGTCGCTCGTGACGTACACGTCGGCCCCGAGCACGGCGGGGTGCCCGAGGTAGGCGTCACCGGCACCGGCGCAGAGGGCGACGGACCGGATCCGCTGGTCGAAGTCACCCGAGACGCGGACACCGGTCGCGGTGCCCGGCAGGAGGTCCACGAGTGCACGGGCGAGCGCCCCCAGGGTGGTCGGTTCGGTGAGCTCGCCGACACGGCCGATGCCCGTCGACGGGTCCGTGCCGGGTTCGAGGGGCCGTTGGTCGGTCAGCCCGAGCCGGTCGGCGAGCACGGCCGAGGTGCCCGTCGTGACGACGTCGGCGTTGGTGTGGGCCGCGACGAGTGCCGCGCCGCCGCGCACGAGGGTGGCGAGCACGCTGCCCTTGTACGTCGACTCGGCGATGGTCGTGACCCCGCGGAGCAGCAGCGGGTGGTGCGTGAGCAGGAGGTCGGCACCGAGCTCGACCGTCTCACGCGCGGTGGCCGGGACGGCGTCGACCGCGAGGTGCACGTGGTCGACGGTCTGGTCGGGGTCGCCCGCGACGAGCCCGACGGAGTCCCAGGACTCGGCGCCGGTGGCGGGCCACAGGTCCTCGATCACGGCCTGGAGTTCGCGGAGCGTCGGCATCCCGTCAGTCTACCGAGCCGACCGGGCGACCCCGGGCGTCCTGTGGACGACGGCGGTGCCGATCGCCCCTGTGGACGACCTCCGACACCGACCGGGGATCAGCGACGACCGAACGCGCGGAGGATGCGGGCCACGAGCCGGGTCCACCAGCCGGCGGACGCGTGGTCGGCCGACGCGTGGTCGGCGGTCGCGACGTGGGCGGCGGCACCGTCGACGGTCGGCGGCACCACGGCGTCCGGCAGCACGACCGGCGTGCTCGCCGTCGCGCCGGCGTGCGCCGTGAGCGCGGCGGCGAACGCGGCGCGGTCGATGACCGTCGGTCCGGTCGCCGGCTGGACGAGCGGCGTCGGTCGCGTGTTCGCGGACACCGGCGAGACGACCGGGAGGGACAGCACGGGTCGGACGGCGACCTCGCGTTCGGACGTGGTCGCGTCCGGGGCGTCGATCACGTCGTCGACGTCGGTCGCCTCGACGAGCGCAGGGGCAGCCGCGCCCGTCTCGCCGGCCGGGTGGACGGGAGCGGGGGTGGCGGCGCGGACGGCGGCGACGGACACACTCCCGGTGGCGGCGCGACGCGCCGCGGCACGGTCGCGACGATCGGCCTCGAGTGCGGCGTCGGCCAGCAGGTCCGCGAAGACGCTGTGGGCGAAGGCACGGGCGGCCTCGACTTCGGGGTCGCGCTGTCCGGCGACGGTGGCCTCCCACGCGGCGAGACGCGCGAGGTCCTCGTCGCGACGGCGGACCTCGTCCTCGAGGATCACGATGCGCTCGATGGTCGTGCGCCCGCTGGTCGAGGACACCTCGACGGCGAGGTCTTCGATGCGGAGGGCGATGCGCTCCGGCGGCTCGGGGAAGGACGGGGCGCACGCAGCTGCGTGCCGGGCACGGTCCCGGGGACGGCGGAAGGCGGCGGCGTCCGACACGACCTCGTCGGTCGACACGGCGGCGACGACGGCGGCCGGCTCGACGGCGGCGGGCAGCGCCGCAGCGGTGTCGGCGGGGACGGCCGCAGCGGTGTCGGCCGCAGCGGGGACGGTCGTAGCGGACTCGACGGGGGCGTCCGACGCTGCGTCCGGACGCTGCACGGGACCGGTGACCGGCGGGACCACGAGGTCCGACAGGTACGGGGCGCGCGTCGCCGGGGCGTCACGGAGCCACTCCTCGAGCTCGCGACCGAACGGGTCCACGAGGGGGGTGCGTGCACCGGACTGCGTTTCCATGTCCGCAGCATAAATATCGCGACGCTCAACTCCGCGGACATCCGCGGTGTGTCGCCGGAGTCCGTGCCATATCGCCTCGAACGTGAACGGCGTGTCGAACGAAGACCAGGACGCCGCCGCGACGCGGCCACGGCGGAGTCGTCCGCGGGGCACGACGCCGACGGCACACGGGACACCCGCACGGACGCGCACGGACCCGTACGGACCGATGCGGAAGCACCGGCGGAGGGCTCAGAGCGTGCGCTCGAAGTCCTCGACCAGGGCCCGGCCGGCCGGCCACGCTCCGATGCCGCTCGCGACGTTCACGTGGCCGAGCGCCCCCACCCGGACGACGTCGGCACCGAGGGCGTCGGCGAACACGAGCGCACGGTCGACGGTGCAGTACGGGTCGTCGTCGCTGACCACGAGCCGCGTCGGGACCACGGACCGCGCAGCGGGTCCGGTGAAGCCCGCGGCAGCCGCCGGGAACCCCTGGGCGAGCGGGTCCGGCGGCGCGACGAGGAAGGCACCGGCCACCGGGGCGTGTCCGGGCTGCCCGAGCCACGCGGCGACCGCGAGCACGCCCAGGCTGTGCGCGACGAGCAGCGGCGGCTCGTCGACACTCGCCACGGCCCGGCTGATCGCGGCGGACCAGTCGTCCGGGTCGGGTCCGCTCCACGACGTCGGTGCGATCCGCACGACGCCCCCGGCGTCCGGACCGGCGGCGGAAAGTTCGTCCTGCCACCGCGACTGCCAGTGGTCCGGGTCGGAGTTCCAGATCCCGGGGACGATCACCCACGGTCGAGGTCGCTGCACCCTCGAAGCGTAGCGGGGAGCGGGTCAGGCGTGCAGGGTGTCGCGCGGGTACTCGCCGAAGCGTGCGGCGTAGGCCCCGGAGAAGCGTCCGAGGTGGGCGAACCCCCACCGGACCGCGATCGCAGCGACCGTGACCTCGCCCGGGGCGGCACGGCGGAGCTCCTCGTGGACGCGGTCGAGCCGGATCCCGCGCAGCATCGCGTTGGGGGCCGAACCGACCTGGCGCTGGAAGGCCTGCTGCAGCCCGCGCACGCTCAGCCCGACGTGCTCGGCGACGTCCGTCGTGGTGATCGGCGTGTGCGCGAACGCGTGCATGTACTCGACCGCCTCACGCACCCGCCCGGTGGCACCCTGGGGCAGGGCGACGTCGCGAGCGAGGACGGTGTGCGGGAACGTGCGGAGCAGGGCGAGGGCGGTCTCGCGGGCGGTCTCGGCGAGGACGAGCGGGGACACGGATGCCTCCCCGAGCACGGTCTCGGCAGCCCGACGCACCTGCGCGTTCCACCCCTGCAGGGCCTCGCGTCGCGGCGGCGTGGTGTGGTCGAAGACGAGCGGCGCCGGCTGCGTGCCGTGCTCCTCGGCCGCGACCCGCTCGAGGAACGTGCGGTCGAACTGGACGAGGCTCTGCCGGACGTCCTGCAGGTCGAACGCGAACGGCCGGCCGGTCGGGAACATCATCGGCGTGCCCGGCGTGAAGGCGACCTCGTCCCGGCCGACGTCCACGGTCCCGCCGCCGTCGGCGAGCCACATGACGACGTACTCGTCGCCGGCCTCGAGCTCCCCCTGCATCCGGGCGTCGAACCGCGTGGACCGGAATGACATCGTCTCGTCACCGGTGACCCGGAAGCGGTAGGCGAACGGCCGCTCGGTCCGCTGCGCCCGGAACCCCACGCTCGCGTAGGCGTCCTCGTACATGTGGACCGCCGCGTCGAGGTCGGCCCCGGACGTCTCGAAACTGATCCTGGGGTCGGGCTCGACGTTCATCGACTGGATCGTGACACGACGCCGCGCCAGTCATCGGATCGATACGCACGTATTGCGGATACCGGCTCACCGGGTGCGCGATCCGGACGACGTGGCCGGATCGAGACGAGCACCCCTTTCGATCCGGCCGCAACCGCGGGCGTCGGCACGGTCGCCGGCGCCGCCGCTGCACCGGCAGCAGCCGCGACCGCGACCGCGACGGCGACGGCGCTCAGTGCCGCCCGCGCCGCACCGTCCAGCGGTTCCGGTCCGCGACCCGCTCGTACCGCAGGTCGTCGACGACCATCTGCACGAGGGCGAGCCCGCGCCCGCTCTCGGCCAGGGCGTCGGGGAGCCGGGCGGCCGACGGGTCGATCGGGACGGGGACGCCGTCGTCGGTCAGGTGCACCTCGACCGCGTCGGACCCGACGTCGAGCCGGAGCGAGCACGACACGCCACGACCGGCCGCGGCGTGCTCGATGACGTTCGAGGTGAGCTCGACGAGGGCGAGCTCGAGGGCCATCCGGTCCTCGGCCGAGAGGGTCGGCTCGGTGTCCCACACGCCCGCGAGGAACGTGTGCACCGCCGTGACGTCGTCCGGCGGACACGCCAGGTCGAGGCGGTGCCCGCCCACCGCGGCGTTCATGCCCAGTCGGTCACCGCGGCGTCCCCGTCCGGGTACGTGCGGAGGATCTTGTCCATGTTGGAGAGCTTGAGGACCATCTCGACCTGGTCGGACGGCGCCGCGATGCGGAGGTCGCCCCCGGCCTGTCGCGCGGCCTTCAGCGACCCGACGAGCGCGCCGAGCCCGGAGGAGTCCATGAACTCCACGCCGGACAGTTCGACGACCACGCGGTTCCGACCCTCGCCGACGACCTTGGCGACGGTCTCGCGGAAGGTCGGCGCCGACACCATGTTGAGCCGGCCGCTGCACTCGAGCACGGCGGAACCCGCGTCCGCTTCGTGTACGACGATGTCCATGTCGGTGCCTCCTGGTGTCGGTGCATGGGTGCACCAAGCAACCTACCGGGTCCGGGTCACGAACTCGTCGAGGCTCGTCCGTCCCGCCGCGTCGCCGCGAGCTGGACGACGACCGCAGCGGCCATGAGCACCGCCATCACCGCGCCCATCGCGACCGCCGTCCCGCCGAGCGCCCCCGCGAGCGGCGTGCCGAGCCCACCGAGGCCGAACGTCAACCCGCCCTGCAGCGCCGCGGCGGTCCCGGGGTGCGCGGCGCCGACGTGCTGCGTCCGGGTCATCGCCGCCGGGAGCACGAACCCCCACGCGGCGGTCACGACCGCGAGGCAGACCCAGACCGCCACCGGCCCGGCCCCGACGAGGGCGGAGACGAGCACACCGGTCGCGCCCAGGGTGCCGAGCGCCAGCCCGGACGACAGCAGCGCGTCCTCGGAGAACCGGCCGACCACGCGCCGGAAGACGAGCGTCGTGACGATCATCATCGAGGCGTTCGTGGCGAACACGAGCGTGTACATCCCCTCGGAGAACCCGAACCCCGTCTGGAAGACGAACGAGCTGGTGGCGATGTACGCGAAGAACCCGATCGTCGACAGCACCCCGGTCAGGACGTACGCACGGAACCGCGGGATCGCCATCAGCTCACGGATGCGCGCCCAGTTCGCACCGAGCCCCACCCCACCGCGGAACGCCCGCGGCAGCGTCTCGTGGAAGCGGACGACGACCGCGACGAAGAAGACGGTGCCGAGCACCGCGAGCACGACGAACATGAGCCGCCAGGTACCGATCGTCAGCACCGCTCCCCCGGCCAGCGGCGCGACCACGGGCCCGATCGCGTTGATGGCCGCGAGCGTCCCGAACACCTTCGCCATGCGCGGACCGCCGACCACGTCGGAGACCATCGCCCGTCCGGCGACCGCGGCGGCCGCCCCCGCCAACCCCTGGAACACCCGTGCCACGACGAGCGTGCCGACGTCGGGCGCCAGCGCGCAGCCGACGGAGGCCACCGCGAAGACCGCCGTGCCGACGAGCATCAGCGGACGCCGGCCGATGCCGTCGCTCACGGGACCGGCGAGCAGCTGGCCGACCGCGAACGCGACGAGGAACGCCGTCAGGGACAGCTGGACGGCACCCGGGGTCGTCCCGAGGTCCCGCGCGATCGCCGGCAGGGCCGGGATGTACATGTCGGTCGCGAACGGCGAGACGCCGACGATCAGGGCGAGCGGCAGGATCGGCGGCAGGCTCGTGGTCGGCCTGGTCGATCCGGTGCGCTCCGTCGTCACGTGGGCAACGCTACGCGCCCCCGAATCGATTCGACAAGGGGTGCGGACCCGCATCGACACGGACAGGAGGCGCGGTGCCGGCTGGCACCGCGCCTCCTGGACCGACGCGGTCGCGTCGACGACCGTCGGTCGGTCCGCGCGGATCAGCCGGTGTTCTGCAGGCCGGCCGCGATCCCGTTCACGGTGAGGAGGAGCAGCCGGTGGTCACCGTCCGTCGGGTCCGTGCTGCCCGAGGTGCGGATCGCGCGGAGCGCCCGGAGCTGCAGGTGCGAGAGCGCGTCGACGTAGGGGCTGCGGAGCCGGACGGCGCGGGCGAGGACGGGACGGTCCTCGAGGACGTCGCTCCCGCCCGAGACCCGCAGGACCCACTCGCGCGTGCGGAGCATCTCGTCGAGCACCTTGGCGGCGAGGTCGTCACGGTCGGCGAGCTCGAGGTACCGACGGGCGATGTGCTCGTCGGTCTTCGCGAGGGACATCTCGACGTTCTTGATCATGGCGCCGAACAGGGGCCACTCGGTGTACGCGGTGCGGAGGAGCTCCACGTCGCCCACGGACTCGAGCGCGGAACCGAGACCGTACCACCCCGCGAGGTTGATGCGGGCCTGCGTCCACGAGAACACCCACGGGATCGCGCGGAGGTCCTCGAGCGACTCGACGCTCAGCCCGCGGCGGGCCGGGCGGGAGCCGAGCGGCAGGAGACCGATCTCCTCCATCGGGGTCACGCGTGCGAACCACGGGGCGAACCCGTCGGCCTTCACCAGGCCGTAGAAGGCCTCGCGCGAGACGTCGTCGAGCTGCTGCGCCAGGTCCGCGAAGCGCGTGGCGGCGACGGCGGTGCGGTCCTCGTTCGACGGCGACGACGCGAACAGCGTGGCCGAGGCCATCTGCTCGAGGTGCCGGGCCGCGATGTCCTTGTCGCCGTACTGGGCGAAGATGACCTCACCCTGCTCGGTCAGCTTGAGGCGCCCGTCGATGGAGCCACGGGGCTGCGCGAGCACGGCCTCGTTCGCCGGGCCGCCACCACGGCCGAGCGAGCCGCCGCGGCCGTGGAACAGCGTCAGCTCGACGTCGTGCTGCTTCGCCCAGTCGGCGATCCGGGCCTGGGCGTCGTAGAGCGCGAGGTTCGCCGAGACCGGGCCGACGTCCTTCGAGGAGTCGGAGTAGCCGAGCATGACCTCGAGCCGCCGACCGGTCGCGGCGAGACGACGCTGGAACGGCTCGGTGCGGACTGCCTCGTCGAGGATGTCGACGCTGGCGTGCAGGTCCGCGAAGGTCTCGAACAGCGGGATCACGTCGAGCACCGGTGCGGCCTCTGGGGACCCGAGCGCGGCGACGGCGAGCTCGTGGACGTTCGCGAGGTCCGCCGCCGACTGTGTGAACGACACGATGTAGCGGTTGGCGGCGCGGACGCCGTAGCGAGCCTGCAGCTCGGCGATCGTGCGGAAGACGGCGAGGACCTCTTCCGTGGTCTCGCTCAGCTCGCCACCGGCGCGGATCTCGGCGAGGGCGTTCCGGTGCACCTGCGAGTGCTGGCGGACCTCGAGCTCGGCGAGGTGGAACCCGAAGGTCTCGACCTGCCAGACGAGGTTCTGCAGCTCACCGTTCGCCGGGCGCGTGGCACCGGCCGCGACGAGCGAGGTCTGGATGGTGCGGAGGTCGGCGAGGAGTGCCTCCGGACCGGGGTAGGCCAGGTCCGCCTCGCCCCGGCGGGTGGCGTCGATGCGGGCGGCGACGAACAGGAGCGCCCGTCGGTGCGTCTCGTTCGGTGCGCGGACGCCGATGCGCTCGGCGATCCCCGGGTCGAGGGACTCCTGCGCGGCGACGAGCGCGGTCAGGCCGGCGTCGGCCGGGGTCTCGCTCGCGTCGAGCGTGAGGGTGCTGCCGATGCGGGTCGCGGCACGGGACAGCCCGAGCAGGATGTGCTCGGCCGCGATCTCCGCCGCCTGGCGGGTGACGTCCGCGGTCACGTGCGGGTTGCCGTCGCGGTCGCCGCCGATCCAGGTGCCGAAGCGCACGAACGCCGGTGCGGTGACGGGCACCCGGCCGGCGTCTTCGCCGAGCAGTCGGTCGTCGAGCAGGCGGTACACCTGCGGGACGATCTCGAACAGCGTCTGGTCGAACACGCTCATCGCCGTGCGGACCTCGTCGAGCGGGGTCGGCCGGGTCGTGCGGAGCGGCGAGGTGCGCAGGAGCGTGGTGATCTCCTCGAGCAGGCGTCGCTCGTTCTCGGCGAGGGCCGTGGCGTTCGTCGTCCGGTCGCGCTCGTCGATGAGGTCGGTGATGCGCCGCACCGCCGTGGTCACCGCGCGTCGGCGGGCCTCGGTCGGGTGTGCGGTGAGGACCGGGTGGAACCGCAGCTCGCGGAGCCGGGCGGCAGCGGCCTCGTCGCCGAGCTGCTCGACGAGCGAGGCGTAGGTCGCCGGGAACGAGTCACCGGCGAGCCCGCCGTCGTCCCCGCGGTGCCGGAGCACGCGCACGCGGTGGTGCTCCTCGGCGAGGTTCGTCAGGTGGAAGTACGTGGTGAAGGCCTGGGCCACGGCTTCGGCACGCTCGGCGGACAGCTCCGCGACGATGGCCTCGGCCCGGGCGGCCCCGGCGGCCTCGCCACCCTCGTACGCGTCGATGACCGCCGCGCGGAGGCTCTCCACGTCGTGCAGCAGGTCCTCGCCGCCGGTCTCGCGGAGCACCCGTCCGAGCAGCTTGCCGAGGTACCGCACGTCGGAGCGCAGGTCGCTGTCGACCGCGCCGCTGACGTCGTCCCGCGCGCGTCCGTGCCGCGTCTGACCGTCGATCGCCGTCATGTGGTCCTTTCCGGGTCGGCCGGGCGCATCGTCCCGGTATCCCAGCAGCGTATCGGCCCACCGGGGACGGTGACGACAACCGTCCGGACGGACCGCCTGCACGCCCGGGACCGGGCCGGGATCAGGTCGGAGCGCTCACGCGGTCGCGGCGACGTCGCCGCCCGCGTGCCCGGCCGCCGGGCGCCGGACGGCGGGGCCGCGCGTCGCGTCGAGCCCGGCGAGCAGACCGCTGTCGAGCCGGTGGGCGAGCTCGACCTCGGCGATCACCCGCTCGCGTTCTCCGGCCGACCACGGGGCGGCGTCGAGCTGCTCCCGGTACGTCCGTTCGAAGGCCCGCGGGTCCGCCACCTGGTCGAAGATGTAGAAGAGGACGCCGTTCGTCTCGAAGCCGAACTGCTCGGCGAGCAGCCCGCCGATCAGCCGTCCGCCGGACAGGTCGCCGAGGCACCGCGTGTAGTGGTGCGCGACGAAGCCGCCGGGCCAGGTGGCCGCGACCTCGTTCAGGCGTCGGACGTAGGCGGTGGTCTCCGGCAGCGGGCACACGAGCTCGGACCAGTCCGGACCGATCAGGTACTCGAGGTCGGCGCGGATGGCCGGCATGCGGGTGAGCTGCGAGGTGACGAACGGGGCCGCCACGGGGTGGTCCGCCATCCGTTCCGCAGCACGCTCGAGGGCGTCGTAGACGAACGCGTACTGTCCGAGCAGCGCCGCGTACTCGGCGACGTCGCAGCGTCCGGCGAGCAGGTCCGGCATGAACCCGACCCCGTCCGTCGAGCCCTGCGTGCGACGGGTGCGGCGGCGCAGCAGCTCGGAGAACGGGGTGACGGTGTCGTCCATGAGGTAAGGCTAACCTCAGTCACCTGCGCGTCAAGCACAGCGCACCCAGAAGTCGAGAGAGGAAGCTCGCACCGATGAGCTCGAAACCCGCACGTCCCCAGCACGTCTTCGTCGTCCAGCGCACCGAACGCCTCTCGCCGCACATGGTCCGCGTCCACCTCGGTGGTCCCGCCTTCGACGCGTTCGTCGGCGCCGCGGACCCGGAGCGGCTCCGCACGACGGACAAGTACGTGAAGCTCCTGCTCGCGAAGCCGTCGCTCGGGCTCACGCCGCCGTACGACCTCGAGTCCCTCCGCGAGAGCCTGCCGAAGCACGACCGCCCGGCACGGCGGACGTACACCGTCCGCGCGGTCGACCACGACGCGCGGACCATCGCCGTCGACTTCGTCGTGCACGGCGACGAGGGCCTCGCCGGACCGTGGGCCGCCTCCGCCGAGCCCGGCGACCTGCTCGCGCTCTCCGGCCCCGGCGGCGGCTACACGCCCTCGGACGACCCGGACGTCACGCACGTGCTGCTCGGCGACGACAGCGCCCTGCCCGCGATCTCCGCCGCGCTCGAGGCGATGGCCGACACCGCCACCGGCGTCGCCCTCGTCGAGGTCGCCGGTCCCGCCGACGAGCAGGCCGTCGCGCACCCGGCCGGGGTCGACCTGCGCTGGCTGCACCGCGACGCCACCGGCGCCCGGCCGGGCACGCTCCTGCTGGAGGCGGCCCGCTCGCTGGAGCGCGCCTCCCGGCCGGTGCAGGTGTTCGCGCACGGTGAGCGGACCGCGATGAAGGCGATCCGGCGGCTGCTGCAGGACGACTGGGGGCTCGAGAAGTCCGAGATGTCGCTGTCCGCGTACTGGGCGCTCGGCCGTGCCGAGGACCGGTTCCAGGAGGAGAAGCGCGAACCGATCGGGGTCATCTTCACGGAGTGACCGCGTGCCGCGGTGGCCGGTCGGGAGGCGCGGCTCGCGTCGGTGGGTCGGGATAGCGTTCCCGGCATGGTCGCCCTCTCGTGCTGCGTGCCCGGCTGCGACGCCGGTGCCGACCCCGGGTGGACGGTGCCGGCGGTGCCGCTGTGCGGCACCCACGTCCTGCTCGTGGCCGACGCCGCCGCCGAGCACCCCGGCGTCGAAGACGTGCTCCCCGGCCCGTGCCCGGTCTGCGGAGCAGGGGTCGGCGTGCGCTTCCCGTCCGGCGCGGTGTGCGCGCGGTGCGAGTGGCGCTGGGGTGAGGTGCCGGACGGGGACCTCGCCCCGCCCCGCGTCGACGTCGTCTACTACCTGCGGATGCGGGACGACTTCGGCGACCGGATCAAGATCGGGACGACCACGAACCCGCGGCAGCGGCTGGCGGCGATCCCGCACCAGGACCTGCTCGGCTTCGAGCGCGGCGACCGGACGCTCGAGCGACGGCGGCACGGGCAGTTCCGGGCGACGCGGTACCCGGGCACCGAGTGGTTCCGGGTGACGCCGGAGTTGCTCGAGCACGTCGCCGTCGTGTCCGCCGGGGTGAGCGACCCGTGGGAGCTGCACGCCCGGTGGACGAGCGAGGCGCTGGCACTGCGCGGCTGACGCCCGGCCGCCCGCGCGTCAGCGCGCGTACGCGTCGACGAACAGGGCGCCGCGGACCTCGCGCAGCGTGTCGACCAGGCGGGCGATCGTCCGGCCGGAGATCCCGGAGACCTCGAGGTCGTACGGCCCGATGGCCTGCAGCCGCCCGGTGCGGACGCGCACGACCTCCCAGCCGACGCCGCGCACCGCCCGGTCCTTCCGGCGGTCGGTCTCCTGCCGGGGCCCGACGTGCTCGAGGCCGTGCCGACCGGTGGAGTCGTACTCGATCGCGACACGGAGCTCCGGCAGGATGACGTCCGGCCACACCTCGACGTGGTCGAAGAAGGGCCGGTCGAGCCGGATCGCGGAGTGGTCGAACGTGAAGGCGAACCGCTCCGCCAGGGCCGCTCGCAGCTCGGCCTCGACCGCGGACGCCGTCGCCGGGGCGCAGACGCTCGTGAACGACTCCCCCGATGGCAGCCGCGGTGTCTTCGGGCAGATCGACCGCGGGACCCCCGCGGCACGGGGCCTGCGGGGTGCTCCCGGGTCCGGGCGTCGAGGACCCGACCGCGAGGACGCGACCGCACCCGCGGGGACGCCCCTGGCCGGGGCCGCCGGCAGGGTCTGCCGACCGGTCACCCGCACCACCCGCTGCGGGGTCGGCACGGCACTCGGCCAGTCCGCGGGCAGCACCGGCCAGCGCTGCGGCTGCGCCTGCACGGCGCACTCGGGGCACCAGACCGACCGGCGCCGTTCACGGCCGGGGCGGGAGCGCTGCTCGGCCGGCGTCGCGACGAACACGTGTCCGACGTCGCACTCCCACGTCAGCAGGACCTCGGCAGCGGGCGGCACCTGACTGAGGACGACGCCGTGGTTCCACTCCGGGTGGTACTGCCGGACGAGCACCGGGTACGAGGACCACTCGGCGCGGAACTCGCCCACGGCGTACGGCACCGGGACGCCGCGCGACCACTGTCGGCGGCGCCACCACGCGTCGACGGGTTCGGCCACGCCCCCACGCTAGGCAGCACCACCGACAACCGCCCGACACGCCCGCACCGACCACCACGGCGACGGCGACGGGCACGGCCGTCAGCCGGCGAGGGCGTTCCGCACGTACCCGACGAGGGCGTTCGCGTGCCCGTGCCCCATGCCGTGCTCGGCCTTCAGCCAGCCGACGACCTCCATGTGCCGGTGGTCGTCCAGCCGGTCGGCGACGAGGTCGAGCCACTCCTGCACCGGGCGACCGTACGTCTTCTCGATGCTCGGGAAGTACGACGCCGGCCCCTTCGGCGTGCTGCCGTCGGCGGCGGGCTCCGGAGCGGTCACGCGGTGTGCGGTCATGGCGTCACGATAGCCCCCGGCGTGCGTCACGGAGCGTCATCCGGACGGCACGTGTGACGCCGCGTTCCCTCCCGTGCCGGTGTGTTGCGACGGGCGTTGTCGGGGCACGCCGACAGCTCCTACCGTCGCGGCATGACCGACACAACCGAGGCCCCGCCACGGCACGCGACCGACGTCGACGGCGTGACCGGCGCGACCGACGCGAGCCGCGCCTCCCGGCCGGGGACCGACCCGACCATCGACGCGGCCGGACGCGCCGCGCTCGACCGGCCCGTCGTCCCGCTGCGCCACCCGCTGCGGTGGATCGCCGCGGCGCTGGTGCTCGTCGTGCTGCTGAACTTCGTCGAGACGCTGTTCACGAACGAGCAGTGGGGCTGGCCCGCCGTCGGGAAGTGGCTGTTCAGCCCGGCCGTCCTGACGGGTCTGCAGCTGACGCTCGTGGCGACAGCCCTCAGCGCGGTGATCAGCTTCGCCGGCGGGATCGTCGTCGCGATCGCACGGCTGTCGCGGAACCCGGTGCTGTCCGGCCTGGCGTGGGGGTACGTGTGGCTGTTCCGTTCGGTGCCGCTCATCCTCGTGCTCGTCTTCCTCTACAACCTCGGGTCGCTGTACCCGACGATCGGCATCGGCATCCCGTTCGGCCCGCAGTTCGAGGTCCCCACCGCGAACGTCCTCGGTGACCTGGCGATCGGTGTGATCGGCCTGAGCCTCAGCGAGATCGCGTACGCGTCCGAGATCGTCCGCGCCGGGGTGCTCGCCGTCGACCACGGTCAGCACGAGGCCACCCAGGCGCTCGGCCTCCCCCGGCGGCGGCAGTTCGTCCGGGTGATCCTCCCGCAGGCGCTCCGCTCGATCGTGCCGGCGTTCGTGAACCAGATCGTCGGGCTGCTCAAGGCGTCGTCGCTGCTGTTCTACGTGTCGCTGCTCGACCTGTTCGGCGTCGTGCAGAACCTGTCGAGCACCTACCCGACCGACATCATCCCGCTGCTCGTGGTGGCGACGATCTGGTACCTCGCCCTCACGAGCGCCGTGTCGGTCGTGCAGTACTACGTCGAGCGGTGGACGGCGCGGGGTTCGGTCCGCACGCTGCCGCCGACGCCCCTCCAGCGGCTGCGGTCCGCGGTGCGCCGTGGTTCCGGGCGCGGCCGGGGCGGCCGTCCCGGCGACGGGCCAGGAGGCGCGGGTCGCCGCGCCGACGCAGCCGCGGCCGCGCGTGCGGTCGCCTCCGGTACCTCCGCCGCGAACGACAGGGCGATCTGATGAGCGCGAGCATCGGCATCCACGGGGCCGTGAAGGCCTTCGGCGAGCACGTCGTCATCGACGGCGTCGACCTGACGCTGCCGTCCGGGAGCGTCACCGTGATCCTCGGCCCGTCCGGGTCCGGCAAGTCGACGCTGCTGCGGGCGATCAACCACCTCGAGCCCCTCGACCGTGGCGTTGTGACCGTCGGTGGCGAGACCATCGGCGTCCGGGTGCGGACCGGCCGCGACGGTGTCCCCCGCTACAAGGAGCTGCCCGAGCGACGCATCCTGCGGCAGCGCTCGCGGATCGGGTTCGTGTTCCAGCACTTCAACCTGTTCCCGCACCTGACGGCCCTCGAGAACGTCGCCGAGGGACCGATCGCCGCGGGCGTCCCCGCCGCCACCGCGAAGGCCCGTGCCCAGACCCTGCTCGAACGGGTCGGCCTCGGCGACCGCGGGGCGACCCGTCCGCGCCAGCTCTCCGGCGGGCAGCAGCAGCGCGTCGCGATCGCCCGCGCGCTGGCGCTCGAGCCCTCGGTCGTGCTCCTCGACGAGCCGACCTCGGCGCTCGACCCGGAGCTGGTCGGCGAGGTGCTCGGCGTGATCGCGGACCTCGCCGCGTCCGGCACGACGCTCGTGATCGTGACGCACGAGGTCGCCTTCGCCCGCGAGGTCGCCGACCACGTCGTGTTCCTCGACCACGGCCGCATCGTCGAGGAGGGCCCGCCCGCGCAGGTCATCGACGACCCGCAGCACCCCCGCACGCGCGACTTCCTGTCCCGCGTCCGCTGACCTCCCCGTTCCGTCCCACCCCACAGCACCCCGACCGATCGCGACCCGATCACGACCCGATCACGACCCAGGAGAACCATGCCCACGACCACCCCGCCCCGCTCGCGTCACCGCGCCGGCGCCCTCGTCCTCGCCACCGGCGTCGTCGTCGCACTGGCCGGCTGCGCCGCGAACGCCTCGGCCGGCACCTCCACCGATGCCGACGGGACCGTCACGATCGGTGCCCACGCCAACGGCGCGGCGACCGAGACGACGCTCACCGTCGAGGAGGACACGAAGCTCCACGACGAACTCCCGGCCGAGGTCAAGCAGTCCGGCACGCTCACCATCGGCATCGGCGCACTGCCGTCCGGGTTCCCGCCCCTGGCGTTCACCGGCGACGACCAGAAGACGCTGACGGGCTCGGAGCCGGACCTCGGACGGCTCGTCGCCGCGAAGCTCGGGCTGGAGGCCGACGTGCAGAACGCGACCTGGGACAACCTCTTCGTGGGGATCGACAGCGGCAAGTACGACGCGGGCTTCTCGAACATCACCGTCACCGAGCAGCGCAAGGAGAAGTACGACTTCGCGTCGTACCGTCAGGACAACCTCGCGTTCCAGGTGCTCGAGTCGGCCTCGTGGACGTTCGACGGTGACCCGTCCGTCCTCGCCGGGAAGACCGTCGCGGTGAGCTCCGGCACCAACCAGGAGAAGATCCTGCTCGAGTGGCAGCAGCAGCTCCAGGCCGAGGGCAAGGACTTCACCGTCAAGTACTACCCCGACGGCAACGCGATCAAGCTCGCGCTCGACTCGGGGAAGATCGACGCGTACTTCGGTCCGAACCCGACCATCGCGTACCAGAACAGGCAGAGCACGGGCAGCGCGAAGCCGACGAAGACCGCGGGCACGTTCTCCGGCGCGGGCTCGTCGTTGCAGGGTCTGATCGCCGCGACCACGAAGAAGGACAGCGGGCTCGCGAAGCCCGTGGCCGCCGCCATCGACGAGCTGATCGCGGACGGCACCTACGCGAAGTGGCTGCAGGCGTACAACCTCTCGAACGAAGCCGTGAAGAACTCGGACGTGAACCCGGAGGGCCTTCCGCTCGACAACAGCTGACCCGTGCTCCGTCCGACACCCCCGTGGCCGATCCGGCCGCGGGGGTGTCGTCGTGCGTGGCCCACGGATGCGGCACGGACGCGGCCCCGGAGCGACAAGGTCGACGTCGTACGACAGCGACCTCGTCGCCCGTTGCGCACGCGCACATTCGCGGACGCGGGTCAGCGACATGGTCGATGTCGGACGACGACGACGACGTCGCATCGAGTCGGTGGCCCCGCTCATCCGACGCCCCCGCGCGACGACCCCCGTCCGGAACACCCGGTGGGACAGCAGCTCGAGAGCGAGGTCCGGGCCGTGCGACGGGAAGAACTGTTCTCCCTCGCCGAGGACCACCGGGAACCGCACCAGGTCGAGTTCGTCGACCAGCTCGTGCTCGAGACCAGGTCCTCCGGCTTCGAGCTGATGGCGTCGCCGGACCCGCCGTCACCGACCTGCGCACCCCATCACGGAGCGAACACGTCGTACGTCTTCCAGCCGTGGAGGGTGCGCTGCGTCACACCCTCCTCACGCCTCGGCCTCCATGGTGCTCGCCCGGCGACCCGAAGGGCCCGCCTGCACCGCGAGCGTCGGGACGCGCACGCACGGCGGACGGGAGGCGCGGTGCCAGCCGACACCGCGCCTCCCGTTCGTCGATCAGTCGTGTCTCAGGCCGCGACGGCCGGCGCAGGCACGCTCGACCCGCATCACCGCGCCGCCGCGGCCGGCACCACCTGCTCGGCCCGTCGCGCCCACTCCGCCGCGAGCAGCTCGTAGGAGCGCACCCGCGCGGCGTGGTCGTGCGTGATCGTCGTGACGAGGAGCTCGTCCGCTCCCGTCACCCGGCGCAGCGTCTCCAGCTGGTCCGCCACCGAGGCCGCGTCGCCGACGAACCGGGTGGCGAGGCGGTCGGCGACCGATGCCGCCCGCGCGTCGTCCAGGGGGTGCTCCCGCGCCCAGTCCGGGGTCGGGTACGCGATCGCCCCGACCCCCGAGCGGATCGAGTGCACCCACTGGGCGTAGCCGAGGGCGAGCTCGGACGCCTCGGCGGTGTCCCGGCCCACGACGACGTCGGCCGACACGATGACGTGCGGGGCGTCGAGGACGCCGGGGCGGAACGCGGCGCGGTACGCCTCGACCGACGCCAGGACGGTGCCCGGCGACGTGTGGTAGTTCGCGCCGTAGGGCAGGCCGAGCGCTCCGGCGGCCCGCGCGCTCGCGCCGCCGGTCGAGCCGTGGATCCAGAGCTCGACGGGGGTACCGGTGGCGGGCGGTGCCTCGACGACCGCGCCGTCACTCGACCAGGTGCCGGCGAACAGCGCCCGGATCAGGTCGAGCTCGCCCTCGAACCGGTCGACGTCCCCGGGGACCCGGCCGAGCAGCTCCCCCTGCAGCGCGAACCGGCTCCGCGGGGCGATCCGGAAGTCGAACGGTGCCGGGACGAGGAGCCCGTCCACGACCTCGTCCCGGCGCGGCGCGAGGGACGGCGGCTTCGGCGCACCGGGCGCGGGGGCACCGGAGCGGCCGAGCCCGAGGTCGATCCGCGGGCCGTGCAGCGCGGCGAGCGTGCCGAAGCCCTCGGCGATCTGCAGCCCCCGGACGTTGCCGACGAGGGTCGCGGCGCTGCCGACCCGGATGGTCGAGGTCGCTGCGGCCACCGCACCGATCACGATCGTCGGCGCACTGCCGGCGACCCCGGGGTTGAGGTGGTGCTCGGCGAGCCAGTACCGGGCGTAGCCGGCGCGCTCGGCGTGCTGCGCGAGGTCGATGGTGCGGTGGAGGGCCTCGGCGGGCGTCGACCCTGCGCTGACCGGGACGAGGTCGAGGACCGACAGGGGGACGGCGGTCATGCGAGCACCCCCGACCGCTCGCCGGACCGGACCGTCCCGGGCAGACCGAGCGTCTCGCGGAGCGTCGCGCCCTCGGTATAGGACTCCCGGTACACGCCGCGCTCCTGCAGCAGCGGGACGACCGTGTCGACGAACTCGTCGAGGCCGTACGGGTTGGTGTGCGGGACCACGACGAAGCCGTCCGTCGCACGTTCCTGGACGTACCGGTCGATCTCGGCGGCGATCTGCGATGGTGTCCCGACGAACCCGCCGCGGGTCGACACCGCGATGACGAGGTCGCGGATCGACAGGTGCTCCGCCTCGGCCCGGTCGCGCCAGGACTGTACGAGGGCACGGGGGTCCCGCACGTGGCGGACCCGGCCGCGGGTGATGGTGTCGGCATCGACGTCCGGCTCGACGTCGGGCAGCGGACCGTCGACGTCGTAGGCGGACAGGTCGCGGTTCCAGACCTGCTCGAGGAACGCGATGGCCGTGGCCGGGCTGACCTGGGCGCGTCGGACGGCCCGTGCCCGCTCGTCCGCCTCGGCCGGGGTGGCTCCGATGACGAAGGTGGCGCCCGGCATGACGAGCAGCTCGTCCTCCGACCGACCGACCCGCTCGAGTCGTCCGGTGACGTCGCGGTAGAAGCCCTGGGCGTCGTCGAACTCGGTGTGCAGCGAGAAGATCACCTCGGCGTGCGCCGCGGCGAGGTCGCGCCCCTCGTCGGAGTCCCCGGCCTGCACGACCACCGGGTGCCCCTGCGGACTCCGGGGCACCGGGAACGTCCCGGTCACGTCGAACTGCGGCCCGTGGTGGTCGACGTCGCGGATCCGGGAGCGGTCGGCGAACACGGCCGAGGCCACGACGGCGTCGGACTCCCACGAGTCCCAGAGCTCGCGGGACAGCTCGATGAACTCCGCCGCGCGCGTGTACCGGTCGGCGTGGTCCAGGAACCCGCCACGACGGAAGTTCGCGCCGTGGAACGCGTCCGAGCTGGTCACGACGTTCCAGCCGGCACGCCCGTCGGTGAGGTGGTCCAGCGTCGCGAGCTGCTTCGCGAGCTCGACGGGTTCGTTGAACGTGGTCTGCAGGGTCCCGACGAGCCCGATGTGCTCGGTGACCCCGGCGAGGGCGGCGAGGATCGCGAGCGTGTTCGGGCGCCCGACGACGTCGAGGTCGTGGATGCGGCCCTTCTGCTCGCGGAGGCGCAGCCCCTCGGCGAGGAACAGGTAGTCGAACAGCCCGCGCTCGGCGTTCCGGGCGAAGTGCTCGAACGACGAGAACGCGATCTGGCTCTCGGCCCGGTCGTCGCTCCAGATCGTGGTGTTGTTGACGCCCGGGAAGTGGGCGGCGAGGTGGACCTGACGCTTGGCGCTCATGCTGGGACCCCCTGGGCAGTCGTCGTGCGGGTGTACCGGCTGACGGCCGGTGCGATGCCGAGCCTCGTGCGGAGGTCGGCGGTCGGGCGGGAGGCGACGTCCGCGCGGAGGCCCGCGGTGACCAACGCCGGCACGAGCTGCCGGGCGATCGCGGTGCTGTCGACCGGGATGCGCAGCGGACGGAGCCGGACGCCCGCGTACCCGAGCGTCCCCAGGTCAGCGATGAGGGCGACGAGGTCGGCGACCGTCGTCGCGAGGACCGAGGTGTCCGAGCCGGTACCGACTACGTACGGCGCGCCGGCGGCCGCGTCGAGTGCGGCGAGCTCGTCCTCGGCCTCGGCCGTCGACGACCCGATGAGCACCGCGAGGTCCGCGAGGACCGGACGGCGGACGTCCGACCCTGCCGCCTGCTCGAGGTGACGGACCTCGTCGATCAGGTCCCGCGCCTCCCGGCCGGCGAAGCCCGGGGTGACCAGGACGACGTCCGCGACGTCGACGGCGAAGGCGGCCGCGTCCGCGCGGTGTGCCAGCGAGAAGACCGGCGGACGGCCCTGCGGCGATCGCGGCACGATCGACGCGCCGTGGACCGAGACGAAGGACCCCTCGAACTCGGCGTTGTGGACGCGGTCGCGGTCGATGAAGCGGCCGGTGGTGACGTCGCGGATGATGGCGTCGTCGTCCCAGCTGTCCCAGAGGCGGGAGACGACCTCGGCGACCTCGCGTGCCTCGGCGAAGAGGACGGACGCGTCGTCGCCGCCGGGACGGCGCCCGAAGAGCGCTGCTTCGCGGGGCGTCGGGCTCATCTGGATCCGCCACCCGGCTCGCCCCTGCGAGACGTGGTCGAGGGTCTGGAGGCCCGTGGCGACGTGGAACGGTTCGGTGTGCGTCACCGAGACGGTCGGCACCAACCCGAGGGCGCGGGTCGCTGGTGCGACCGCGTTCGCGACGAGGAGGGCGTCGAGGCGGCCGACGACCGTGCTCGTGTCGAGCTCGCCGGCCGCGTCCACCGGACCGGCGGTGAAGGAGTCCTCGATCGTCACGGCGTCGATGCCGAGCCGGTCCTGCTCGACGACGACGTCGCGCCAGTGCCGGAGGCTGGTGAGTCGCTTGGCAGCCGGACCGGCGGTGCGCCAGGCGGCGGGGTGCCAGCCGGCGCCCTGCAGGGCGGTGACGAGGGTGGTGCGGTCGGGCATGGAGTGCGCTTCCTAGTGAGAGTGGGATTCCGAGGGAGCCGCGGCGTCGACGCCGAACTTGAAGCCGAGGCGGCCGTGGGCGAACCCGCCGCCGGCGCGGATGGCCGTGGCGACCCAGGCGGCCTCGGCGAGCTCGGCCTCGTTCGCGCCGGCCGTGACCGCGCGCTGGCTGTGGCCGTCGATGCAGTAGACGCACTGCGTGGTGATGCTGACCGCCAGTGCGATGAGCTCCCGGTACTTCAGCGGGATCTCGCGCCCCTCGGCCCGGAACACCGACTCGTCGAACTGCACGAAGGCCGAGAGGATGTCCGGGGTCTGCTGCTTGTAGACCTTCGTGAAGGTCTTGTCGTGCTCGCGGTCGAGGTAGTCGGTCATGTCGGCGACGCTACGTCCGACCGTGCTCCGGGGCGACGGGTGTTGCGGAGCGTGACCGGGCGTTGCCCCGTGTGACGTGGTGTCTGCGAGGTCGGCGCCGCGTGGCGTCACCGGGCGTCATGCGCGGGGTGGGGAGTGCGGGCAGGCGGGGTGGGGCGGCGGGCCGGAGCGGCGGGCAGGGGTCTGGACGCCGCGCCGCACGGTGCGACCTCCGCCACCCCGTGCGAGCTTGCACGCTGGGTGCGCCGCTACAAGCCAGCACCGAGCGATCAGCCTCGCACCCAGTGAACGAGCCCGCACGGTGCGAACCGCCCCACCGCCGCGCCGCACGGTGCGACGCCCGCCACTCCGTGCGAGCCTGCCCGCCCCGTGCCCCGCTACAACCCCGCACCGAGCGATCAGCCTCGCACCCGGTGAACGAGCACGCACCGTGCGAACCGCCACACCGCCTCGCCGCACGGTGCGACGCCCGCCACTCCGTGCGAGCTTGCCCGCCCCGTGCGCCGCTACAAGCTCGCACCAAGCGGGCAACCCCGCACCCACGGAACAAACTCGCACCGTGCGAGGCACACCCGCGTACGAGCAGCCCGGGGTCACCACACGATGCGGGCGAACTCCTCGCGCAGACGCCGGGCGCGCCCCGGGTGCACCTGCTCGACCCAGCCGATCAGTCCGAGCAGGTGTGCCCGGAAGTCGGGGTGCCCAGCACGGTTCTGCGACGCCGGACCGTGCTCGGCGGCGTTGTGCAGGATCGCGTGCAGCCGGTCCACCTCGCGCCGACCGGGAGACGTCCGCTCGTTGACGACGACCCCGGTGACCGACTGCCGCGAGCCCCGTCGCCGCACCCGGGTCTTCGACGGGTTCAGCCGGAGTCCCTGCTCGGTGACGATCCGGTCGACGCCGCGCAGGAACGCGTCCGGTCGTGCGGCGAGCCGGTCGTCACCGCTGAACGTCAGGTCGTCGGCGTACCGCGTGTAGACCGCGCCGACCGAGGCCGCCCACCCGGCGAGGCGGGCGTCGAGGTGTCGCAGCGCGGTGTTGGCCAGGGCGGGTGAGGTCGGTGCGCCCTGGGGCAGGTGCGCCTCGCGGAGCATGCTGCGGAGCACCTGGCGCTCCTCGGGCGTCCCGCCGTCCGGCATCGCGCTGAGCACGTGCACGGGCACCCGGTTCGTGCAGACCCCGGTGAGCACGTGCGCGAGCGGCTCCGCGAAGCCCGCGGTGCGGAAGACGCCGTACACGGTGGGAGCGGTGACGCTCGCGAAGAACGACGTCAGGTCGGCGGTGACGACGACCTGCTGTCCGGTGTGCAGCGCGGCCCCGGTGACGACGCTGCGACCGCCGACGAAGCCGTGCGCCGCGTCGTGCACGGGCAGGGCGGTGAGGAGCTCGTCGAGGATCGTCCGCTGGGTGCGCCGGAGCATGTCCATCGGCTTCTCGAGCAGGCGGGGCGTCCGACCCGGGCGACGAACCCACTCGTGCCGGTGGTGGTGCAGCGGACTCGACGCACCGGCCCGGCGGTTCCATCCGCGGGTGTCCGCGAGCCAGAGCAGCCGGCCGACGGTCAGGTCGAGTTCCCGTGCCAGCTCCGGGAGGGTGTCGACGAGCAGTCGGCTCGTGGTCTCCGGCCTGGCCCGGACCGCGGTCGCCCGACGCACGAGGACCCGCACCGGACGACGGGCCTCGCGGGCGCGGTGCTGCTCGGCGAGGCGCGGCGACGCCTCGAGCACCGCCGCGAGCTGCCGGGGTGCGTCGACCGGTGGCCGCGGGTGGGCGGCGAGGGCCGCGGCGACGGCGAGTCCGACGTAGGCGCGCTCGACGCCGACCACGGCCCAGCCGGCGGCGGTCAGGTCGTCCGGTCGCCAGTGTTCGGCGGCGAGGAACGCGTCGGCGAGGGCGCCGGCGACGACGGTGAGGGGCGTGGGGTTCCCGGAGGACCCGTCGGTGCCTCCGTGCGGCGTCGCGCGCGGAGCGCGCCGTCCCGCTCGGGGCGTGTCGTCCTGCTGGTCCTGCGTGCCCCGGGGTGACCCCGGAGAGGTCGACGCGTCACGCGCGTCGGCCGCCTCCCCCGGGAACTCCACGCGCTCACCCTACGGCGACCCGCTGACGGACGGGAGGCGCGGGTCGGGCCCGCCCCGCGCCTCCCGTCCGCACGCCGCGGGTGCGTAGGGTCGGGACGTGCCCTCGTTCTTCCTGACCCACGCCGAGGTGGTCGTCGACCCGGCGCGTCCGATCGAGTCGTGGGGGCTGTCCGCCGCGGGTCGGGAGCGCGCCGCCGGTGCCGCCGCGGTGGCCTGGGCCCCCGGGGTCGGTCGCATCGTGTCGAGCACCGAGCAGAAGGCGATCGACACGGCCGGGATCCTGGCGGCGGCGGTGGGGGTCGTCCCCTCGACGGACGCCGCCCTCGGCGAGATCGACCGGAGCGCCACCGGTCACCTGCCGTTCGACGAGTTCGAGGGTGTCGTCGACGCGTTCTTCGCCGCGCCGGAGGTGTCGGTCCGCGGGTGGGAGCGCGCCGACGACACCCGGGCGCGCATCGTCCGTGCCGTCCGGGCGCTGGCAGACGACGGCGACGTGACGATCGTGTCGCACGGTGCGGTCGGAGCGCTGCTGCTGGCGGATCTGCGGGGCGTCCCGGTCTCCCGTGCGCTCGACCAGCCGGGCATGGGCAGCGTGTTCTCGTTCGACCCGGTCACGTGGCGTGCCACGAGCGGGTGGGTCCGGGTCGGGGCGCCCTGACGGGTCCGGGGGTCCGGGGGCCGCTGCCGCCGACGCGCGTGCTGACGCCGAACGACAACGTCGACGTCGTACGACAGCGGGCTCGTCGCAACCTGGCGTGCGCAACACCCCGCGCACGCAATCAACGACAACGTCGACGTCGACGTCGTACGACAGCGGGCTCGTCGCAACCTGGCGTGCGCAACACCCCGCGCACGCAATCAACGACTACGCCGACGTCGTACGACATCGACGATGTCGTACGGAGTCCGCGCCCCCGCGCCCCGCGTCAGGCGGGCAGGCGCTCCCCGGCCTCGACGGCCACGTCGAGCCGGTTCTCCGCGGGAGGCAGCGGGCACGTCGCGTGCGGGGTGTAGGCGCACGGCAGGTTCGTCGCCCGGTTGAAGTCGATCGTCGTGCGGCCGGTGGCGTCCGGGGCCGGCACGTCGAGGCTCCGCGTCGCGGCGTACGTCGTCACGCCCGAGGTCCGGTCGGTGAACAGCACGAGCAGCCCGTCGCCGTACCCGTTGAACGCCGTGAGCGCGCGCGGCCCGTCGAGCTCGAACCGCAGCACACCCGGCGCGGTGTACACGTGCTGGAGCCCGTCGACGACCGATCCCACCGTGACCTCGCGCGGCTCGTCGAACGGCTCGAACCGTGCCTCGACGGCGAACGCGGGGTCTGGCGCGTACGCCGGTGTGCCCCGGTAGGACACGCGGAGCGGCGCCGAGGGACGCCGCGGCCGGACGATGTCGCTGCCGCCGCGCCGCGCGACCTCGATGACGACGGACTCGTCACCGTCGTGCCACACCACGTCGACGCCGGACCGCTCGGCGAGCGACCCGAACCGGTGGGTGCCGGTCACGACCTGTCCGTCGACCTCGATCGACTGCCCCGGGTCGAGCGCCACCACCGGCCCGTCCTCGGAGGTCGACCAGGCGCCGGGTGCGTCCTCGAACCGTTCGGGCTCGGCCTGCAGCCACCGGATGCTCGTGATCGCGAGGAACCCGTGCTCGCTGGCCCGGGCTGCCTCGTGGGCGTCGTGCCAGGTCGTCCAGGCGGTGGCGAAGTCGGGAGCGGTCGTCGCGGTCGTCATGCAGCGAACCTACGGCGTCCTGGTCGCCGCCGCGACGCGGCGCGTGACGACAGTGCCGTCCTGGAGGCACGCCCCGCCTGCCCGACGCACGTCGCTCACCAGGGATGGCTGATGCTGCGGGCCTGCACCGAGCCTCCCGTCCGCTGCCGCGCCGTCGGGACCGGAGCCGCTGTCGTGAGGCTCCGCGCGATCGCGGAGCACGCCGCGCCGCGTGCGACGGCCACGACGCCGGCGGTGGAGAACGCGACCTCGGCGAACGGCCCACGTGGCAATCGGTCGCGGAGTCGTGAGCGGACCGCGTCGAGGAACCGCTCACCACCGAGGACCGCTGCGCTGCCGCCGATCGTGACCCGCGGCACGTCGAGGAGCTCGACCACGTGTGCGAGCGCCGAGCCGAGCGCCGACCCGCCCTCGGCGACGAGGCCGGCAGCGGCTGGCTCCCGACACATCCGGGCGTAGGCGGCGCGGACGGCCGCGGCGTCGTCGGACGCGACCTCGGCGTCGAGGACCCCCGCGGACACGGCGCGCCGGACCTGCTGCAGCGGTTGGCACGCCTCCCACACCGCGGTCCACCGACCGTGGGCGAACACCGGCATGCCGCCGAACTCCCCCGCGTTCCCGGTCGATCCCCGGACGACCTCGCCCGAGGCCACCGCGGCAGCACTGACCCCGCTGCCGAGGTGCACCGCCACCAGGTCCTCGGGCTCCGGCGCCGTCCAGGCCTCACCGAACGCCCCGGCGGTGGCGTCCTTCTCGAGGTGGACCGCGGCGCCCGTGCGTGCGGCGAGCTCGAGGGCGAGCGGGTACTCGGACCACGGCCGCAGCTGGGCGGGCGTCCCGAGCCGTTCGGAGACGGTGTCGATCGGACCGGGAACGGCCACCGTGACCCCGTCCACGGTCCGCCCCGGAGCCTCGGTCCGGAGGCGTCCGATCGCGGCGGCCATCGCGTCGACCACCGCTCCAGGAGCCGTGTGCGCCGCGATGTCGTGGTGCTCGGCCGCGAGCACGGTCCCCGTGAGGTCGACGAGCACGACCTCGAACGCGGCGGGATCGAGGTGCACGCCGATCCCCGTCCGCGCCGACGGCACCACGGCGAGCGCCCGCTCCCCGTCCTCGCGCACGAGTCCCTCGGCGACGAGCCGCGCGGCGATGTTCGAGACGGTCTGGGCGCTGAGTCCGGTGCTGCGGGCGAGGGCGACGCGGTGGAGCGGGCCGGAGCGGCGGACGAGGTCGAGCACGAGGGCGCGGTTGCGCGTCCCGACGTCGGCGATGTTCGTCCCGCCGTGGGGCGTTCCACCATGCAGCACGGTGTGCCGAGATGGTTGACGGGGCTGCTCCATGCTCCCTAGCATCCTTGCCCGAGAGGTTTTGTCAATCGATTGGATTGAACCGATCCCGTCGGGCGGACCTCGAGTTCGACCGAGGCCACGACGAGGTGGCCCGGGATCCGAGAGGACGCTCGTGACGACGACGACACGAACTGGGACCGCAGCACCTCCGAGGCCGACGACCCGCAGCATCACCACCGCGGGTTCCGGCCGACGCCACCGCGAGAAGCGCCCGTGGACCGCTGCCGAGAAGCGCCGTCTGCGGATCGGGCTCGCGTTCGTGTCCCCGTGGATCGTCGGCGTGCTCGTGTTCATCGGGTACCCGCTCGTGTACTCCTTCGCGATCAGCCTCACCCGGTACTCGGGCATGCAGGGCGCGACCTGGGTCGGGTTGGGCAACTACGTCGCAGCGTTCATCGACCCGCTGGTCCACACCGCGGTGGGCAACACGGTGTTCTACGCGGTGATCGCGGTGCCGGTCGGCATCGTGGTGGCGATCATCATCGCGATCGCCATGAACCAGGACGTCCGCGAGATCAGCTGGTACCGGACGGCGCTGTACATTCCGTCGCTCATCCCGACGTTCGCGCTCGCGTTCATCTTCGTCGTGCTGGTGAACCCGCAGACCGGGCTCGTGAACCAGGCGCTCAAGCTCGTGGGCGTGCCGGCGACGAACCTGCTCGGCGACCCGACGACGGCGAAGCTCGTCATCATCGCCCTCGCCCAGATGGGTGCCGGCAACGCGGCGCTGATCTTCCTCGCCGGCATGCGGGGCATCCCGAAGACACTCTACGAGGCCGCGCGCGTGGACGGCGCGGGTCCGGTGCGGCAGTTCTTCGCGCTGACGCTGCCGCTGCTCTCCCCCGTGATCCTGTTCAACCTCATCACCGGGATCAGCAACGGCCTGCAGGTCTTCACCGAGGCGTACGTGATCTCGTCCGGGACGGGAGGCCTCGGGTCGCCGGACAACGGGACGTTGTTCTACATGCTGTACCTCTACAAGAACGCGTTCAGCTACGCGCAGCTCGGGTTCGCGAGCGCGATGGCCGTCCTGCTGTTCCTCGCCGGGATGCTCCTGTCAGGGCTCGTCTACTGGCTGTCCAAGCGGTTCGTGAACTACGACGTGACCGGGGAGTGACGCCATGACCACCGAAGTGACGAAGTCCATCACCACCGCCGCTGCGAAGGGTGACCGCGGGGCGTCCCGCAACGCCGACGGGTCCGTCCGCTCCGTCTGGTCGTCGGTCACGGCGCGCATCGTGCTCATCGCCATGAGCGTGCTGTTCCTCATCCCGATCTACTGGATGGTCATCTCGGCGCTCAAGGGCAACACCGAGCTCGGCGCCTTCCCCGCGACGTGGTTCCCGCACTGGCTCGACTGGGGCAACTTCGCCCAAGCGGTGCAGGCGATGCCGTTCTTCACGTTCTTCCGGAACACGCTCGTCATCACGGTCCTCGTGACGATGTTCTCGGTCGTGTCGAACCTCGTCATCGCGTATGGGTTCGCGTGCATCGAGTGGCGCGGCCGCGACCGGCTGTTCTACGTCGTGCTCGCGACGCTGTTCATCCCCTTCCCGGTGACCCTCATCCCGATGTTCGACCTGTACGCGCGGCTCGGCTGGATCAACACCTTCCTGCCGCTCGTGGTGCCGGCGCTGTTCGGGTCCGCGTTCTACACCTTCCTGCTCCGACAGTTCCTGCTGCAGATCCCGAAGGACCTCCTCGACGCCGCCCGCATGGACGGGGCGTCCGAGTGGCGCATCCTCTGGACGATCGTGTTCCCGCAGGCGCGTGCGGCCCTCGTGACGGTCGGCATCTTCGCCGCGGTCGGCGCGTGGAACGACTTCCTCGGACCGCTCATCTACCTGCAGGACCAAAGTGTGCAGACGCTGTCGATCGGTCTGCAGGTGTTCCGGCTCAACAACTCGCAGGACTTCCAGTTCAACCAGCTGATGGCGGCCGCGGTGCTCATCATCCTGCCGCTCGTGATCCTGTTCTTCGTGTTCCAGCGGACGTTCCTCAAGGGCGTCCAGATCGGGAGCTTCAAATGACCTCCGCGTTCAGCCGCCGATCCTTCCTGCGGGGGGCGACCGCCACGGCCGGTGCCGGTGCGCTCGCACTGCTCGCCGCGGGGTGCGCGACCGGATCCCGGTCGTCCAACCCGAACCAGGTGTCGCTTTGGGGCGTCACGGGCACGTTCGTCCCGTTCCAGACGAAGGTGATCGACCAGTTCAAGCAGCTGCACCCCGAGGTGGATGTCCGGGTGGACGTCGTCCCGTCACAGGGCACCGGGGACGCGACGAGCATCATCACGGCGGTCCGCGGCGGGACCGCTCCGGACCTCTGGCTGCTCGACCGGTTCAGTGCCGCGCAGTACGCGGCGATCGGACTCATCGAACCCATCGACGACCTCATCGCCGAGTACGAGGACCAGTCGAAGGAGGAGTTCCTGTCGCAGTGGCTCGGCTTCGCGGTCGGCGAGGTCTCCTACGAGGGCAAGACGTACGGCCTCCCGCACGACACCGATGCCCGCGGCATGTTCGTCAACCGCACGATGCTCAAGGACGCCGGGGTGGACCTCGACGAGTTCGACTGGGAGCAGAACGGCCCCGTGACGATGGACCGGATGTGGGAGGTCAGCCAGCAGGTCACGAAGAAGTCGGCGGGCGACTACACGCACATGGGGCTCTTGCCGTGGTACGGCGAGGGTTGGCCGTTCACCTGGGGCCTCGGACTCGGGGCGTCGTACTACGACCAACAGGACTCCCGGATGACGATGGACTCCGCGAGCGTCCGCGGCATCTACGACTTCTACGCCGAGTGGGCGAAGCGCTACGGGTACCGTGACGCCGACACCTTCATCGCGACCTACGAACCGACCGGCCACCCGCCGGGGCAGACCGCGTTCCTCGCGAACCGCATGGCCTTCATGGTCAGCGTGCCGTCGACCATCCAGACGTTCGACAACTACGGTCCGAAGGACCTCGACTGGACGACCGCGTACCTGCCCGTGCAGCAGGAGGGCGACCCGAAGTACACCTGGTCGGGCGGCTTCGCGCTCTGCCTGCCGAAGGGGTCGAAGAAGACCAGGGCGGTGTGGGAGCTCATGAAGTACTTCACGGGCAAGCGCGGCCAGGAGACCTACATGGTCCCCGCGACGAGCGTCCCGACGAACATCGCCGCGCTCGAGGACCCGAACGGCTCCGCGAAGTCGATCCGGTACTTCGTCGAGTCGATCACCGCGAGCACCTGCCGCCCGCCGCTGCCCGTCGGCGGCGCGTGGTGGGACTCCCTCGCCGACGCGCGCTCCAGCGTGCTCCTCGGCACCGCCACTCCGGAGCAGGCCGTCGAGCGGGCACAGAACCGCGTCGACCCGATGATGCAGACCTACGCACCGTTCGCGCTGCCGAAGGACTACGACAAGGTCCGCGTCTAGCGGACCACGACCCGACCAGCCGGCACACCTTGTGCCTCCAGGACGGACCCACCGACCACCGCGAACCGACAAGGACCCTCCCCATGCCCACCGCCCCGATCCGGGTCGCCGTCCTCGGCTTCTGGCACGTCCACGCCGGCGACTACGCCCAGCAGGCCGTCGACCACCTCGACACTGAACTCGTCGCCGTCTGGGACGACGACGAGCCTCGCGGCCGCGAGGGCGCTGAGCGTTTCGGCGTGCCGTACACCGACGACCTCGACGCGCTCCTCGCCCGGGACGACGTCGACGCCGTGACGATCACCACCTCGACCGACGTGCACCACGACGTCATCACCCGCGCGGCCCGTGCCGGCAAGCACGTCTTCACCGAGAAGCTGCTCGCACCGACCGTCGAGGAGAGCGAGGCGATCGTGCGCGCCTGCGACGACGCCGGCGTCGCTCTCGTCGTGTCGCTCCCCCGGCTGTACCACGGGTACACGCGGGCGATCACGGACGAGATCGCGAGCGGCCGCCTCGGCGAGCTCACCTCGGCCCGAGTGCGGCTGTCGCACGACGGCGCGATCGCCCCGTGGCTGCCCGAGCGGTTCTTCGACCCGGCGACGGCGATCGGCGGAGCCCTGACCGACCTCGGCTGCCACCCGGTGTACCTGACGCAGCTGTTCCTCGGCGCCGCACCGGAGACGGTGGAGGCCGTGTACCGCTCGGTCACCGGCCGCGCGGTCGAGGACCACGCGGTCGTCACGGTCGGCTACGCCTCGCAGGCGATCGGCGTCATCGAGGCCGGGTTCGTCGCCGCGACGCCGTTCACGATCGACCTGTTCGGCACCACCGGACGGGTGTCGTACACCGACGACGGCAACCGCCTCACCGCCGGTGGACCCGCGTACGGCGGCGAGACCGTCGAACTGCCGGTACCGGACGACGCCCCCGACGCCTTCGCACGATGGGTGGCGCACGCCCAGGACGGCACCCGGGCTGACGACAACCTCGTGCGCGCGATCGAACTCACCCGGCTCGTCGCCGCGGCCAACGCCGCGGCCGCGACACCCGTGCCCGCCTGACCCGCACGACACCACCAACCGGAGAACACGCATGACCACGACCCTGACCACCCCGATCCGCGTCGGCCTCATCGGCGGCGGCGGCATCGCCACGTTCCACATCAACCGCTACCGCGAGCACGCCGAGACCATCACGATCGGCGCCGTCGCCGACGCCGTCCCCGCGACCGCCGAGGCCCGCGGCACCGAACTCGGCGTGCCGTCGTTCACCGACTACCGCGAGATGCTCGACCTGGCGGACATCGACGCCGTGGACATCTGCCTGCCGCACCACCTGCACCGCGACGCGATCGTCGCCGCTGCCCGGGCCGGCAAGCACGTCCTCTGCGAGAAGCCGCTCTGCCTCACGCCCGAGGAGGCCGCCGACGTCGAAGCCGCCGTCCGCGAGGCCGGTGTCACACTCATGTGCGCCCACAACCAGCTCTTCATGCCCGCGGTCGCGAAGGCGAAGGAGCTCATCGACGGCGGCGCACTCGGCACCGTGTACGAGGTCCGCACGACCGACTCGTTCCGGAACGAGTTCGACCCGTGGAACATGGGTTGGCGCGCACATGCTTCGACGAGCGGCGGCGGCGAGCTCATCGACACCGGCTACCACCCGAGCTACCTGCTCATGCACCTCGCGGGCGGCGTCCCGGTGTCGGCGACCGCGATGCTCTCCACCCACCGTCTGGCGTTCATGGAGGGCGAGGACTCCGCGCAGTGCCTCTTCCGCTTCGACAACGGCGCGGTCGGACAGCTCGTCACGAGCTGGGCGTACGAGCCGGCCGCCGGGACGGAGCGGTTCAGCGTCGTCGGCGAGGCCGGGTCGTTGACCAGCGACGGGACGACGCTCCGGTGGGACCTCCGCGACGGCACCAGCGAGACCGTGACGTTCGACGAGGTCGACACGTTCTCGGCCGAGATCGCCGCGTTCGGCGCGTGCCTCCGCGACGGCACACGTCCGATCCACACCGAGCGTGAGGGGCTCGCCGTGCTCGGCATGATCCTCGCCGCCTACGAGGGCGCTCGCTCCGGCACGATCGCGCCGGTGCGGACGGCCGACCGCCCGGTGTCGGTGTGATCGTCAGCGACGGCGTCTCCGCGCTCGTCCGGGCCGCGGCCGACGCCGTCCGGTCGAGCGTGGGAGAACGCGCCGGGGACGTGGTCGAGGACGCCCTCCACCGGACGCTCGAGCACACCATCACGATCGAGGACGACGGCACCGCGTTCGTCATCACCGGCGACATCCCGGCGATGTGGATGCGTGACTCGACGACGCAGATGCTCCCGTACCTGCGACTCGTCCAGGCGGCAGGCCCGTCGGCGACCGCGCCGCTCGCCACCGGTGCCCGAGAGCTCGCCGACGTCCTCGTCGCGGTGGCCCGTCGGCAGTTCGCCAGCATCGCGCACGACCCGTACGCCAACGCGTTCAACCGTGGTCCGACCGGAGCGCACTACGACGACCGCGACCTCTGCGACGACCCCACCGTGTGGGAGCAGAAGTACGAGGTCGACAGCCTCGCCTACCCGGTGCAGTTCGCCGCGGCCGTCCACCGCGCCTCCGGCCGCACCGACCACCTCGGCCCCGAGGCCCACGCGGTCGCGCGGACGATCGTCGACCAGCTCCGACTCGAGACCGACCACGAGCGCTCGCCGTACCGGTTCGTCCGGGACGTGCCCGAGCCGACCGAGACGCTCGTCCGCGATGGCCGCGGCACCCCCGTCGCGGTGACCGGCATGACATGGTGCGGCTTCCGCCCCTCGGACGATGCCTGCACGTACGGGTACAACGTGCCGGAGAACCTCCACGCCGCGGCGGCGCTGGGCGACCTGGCAACCCTCGCCGCTGACGTCTGGTCGGACGACGCACTGGCTGCGGACGCGACCGCGCTCCGCGAGGGCATCCTCCGCGGGGTGTCGGAGCACGGCGTCGTGCCGCACCCGCGTGACCCCGACGCCCGCATCTACGCATACGAGGTCGACGGCCTCGGCGGCGTGGTCCTGATGGACGACGCGAACACCCCGTCGCTGCTGTCCCTGCCGCTCGACGCGCCGGACGTCCTCGACCCGTCGGTCGCCGCCGCGACCCGGGCGTTCGCACTCGGGCCGGACAACCCCTACTGGTTCAGCGGTGCGGTCGCCGCGGGCATCGGGAGCCCGCACACGGAACCGCACCGGGTGTGGCCGATCGCGCTCGCGGTCGAGGGCCTCACCGGCACGCCGTCACGCCGCCTGGAGCTGCTCGACGTGCTGCTGGGGACGGACGCCGGCACGGGACGCATGCACGAGTCCTTCGACGTGGACGACCCGTCGGCGTTCTCGCGGCCGTGGTTCTCGTGGGCGGACGCGATGTTCTGTGAGCTCGCGTTCGCCGCGGTCGCGGACGCCGGCGCGTCGATCACGAGCGCCCCGTCCGTCGCCGAGGTGACCACCTGACGGACGGGAGGCGCGGGTCGGACCCGCCCCGCGCCTCCCGTCCGTGACGTCGTCGCGCCCGGGGACCGGCTCCCCCGGTCTACCGTCGCGCGCGACCCAGGGCGACGGTCGCGACCGCGGCCACCGCTCCGAGCACGAGGAGGGGGCGGGTGACGCGACGCCGCTTCGCGACCCAGCCGCCGTCCGTCGCGTTGCCGGCGTCCGCCGGGGTCCAGAGGTTGCCGTCGGTCGGCGCGCCGGTCCCGCGGAGCGCGAACAGCTCGACCATCGGCTTCGTGATCTTGTGGAACAGCCCGGGGAAGACGTACTGCAGCGGCACGAGCGAGGCCTGGACCCGCCCGACGTACCGGTAGCGCTTCGGGTGCGCCGCCGCCCGGACGACCGCGCGACCGGCGCGGTCCACCGAGACGGTCGGCGGCAGCGGGTGCGAGTTCTTCCCGGTGTAGTTGGCGCCGTTCTGGTAGATCGGGGTGTCGATCGTGGACGGGAGCAGCGTCGTGAACCGGATGCCGGTGTGCGCGAACTCGTCGCCGAGGACGTCGATCAGGCCGAGCGCGGCGTGCTTGCTCGTGACGTACGCCGACTGGTACGGCGCGGAGAGCAACGACTGGATCGAACCGACGAGCACGTACGTGCCGGAGCCGCGCTGCCGCCAGTGCGGGAGCAGGTGCGTGATCGCGTTGAGGTGGCCGTAGAGGTTCGTGTCGACGACGCGCTTGAACGCCGCCGTCGGGGTCTGCTCGAAGCGGCCGTAGACGAACAGCGCGGCGTTGCCGACGAACACGTCGATGCGGCCGAACCGCGACGTGACCGTGGCGACGAGGTCGGCGACCTGGTGCTCGTCGGCGACGTCGGTCGGGATCGCGACCGCCTCGGCGCCGAGCGCGCGGCACTCCGCGGCGGCGGCCTCGAGCGATTCGTGGCTCCGGGCGGCGAGGACGAGCGTGGCACCCTGCCGGGCGAAGGCGTGTGCCGCCGACCTCCCGATCCCGCTCGATGCACCGGTGATGACGACGATCTTCCCGCGGAACCGTTGTGACATGGGGTCAGTGCTACGCGGTGGCGGCTCCGTCCCCGTCCAGGGCCGGGTGGCCGTGCGGCGCGACCACGTGCGCTGACCCGGGGCAGCTGTCACGATGGGCGCATGCGCAAGGACGACCTCACCGTCGACGAGGCGACCGTCATCGCCCAGCACGCCCGCGACGGCGTGCTGGAGCTGGACGACCCCGAGGTGCGGAAGGTCGTCGAGCAGGCGAACCGCGTCCTCGTCCGGGCGCAGATGTGGGGCGACGAACCGAGTCCCCGACTCCGGCGGCGGCGGAAGGTCATCGCGATCGGGGCGCTCGTGATGGTGCTCGTCTGGGTCGCCGGACTGCTCGTGCCGCTCGCCGTCCGGATCGGGTGACCGCGGCGCGCCGGAGTGTCGAGACTTGCTCCGCTCAGCTGCACCCGGTTGACTCGACACGATGACCAGCACGGCGGGCCCCACCGCGACCCCCAGGACCTGGACCGTCTCCGCGAGAGAGGACACCGGTCCGATCGTGCTCGTCGGACTCCGCTCGTCGTGGGCACCCCTCGCGAAGCAGACCGTCGTCGCCGCGCTCGTCGTCGTCGCCGCGGTCCTGAGCGTGACCACCCCGTGGCTGACGGTCACCGACGCGCCACGGATGTGGACCGGCGTCGCGCTCGCCGTGGCCGGCCTGCTGCTCGCGGGCGTCATGGCGCGCTGGCCCGGCGTGGCACGGGCGGAACTCGTCGTGCCCGCGATCGACTTCGTGGCGATCGGTCTGCTCCGGTACGGCACGGGCGACTCGCGGTCGGTCTTCCTCGCCGTCGTGGTCCTGCCGGTGATCTGGATGGCGGCGCGCCCGGGACGTCGACACGTGCTCTACCCGCTCCTCGGGACCTGCGCCACACTGCTGCTGCCGTTCCTTCTGGAGATGACCGAGCCGCGCGCGAGCGAACTCGTCCGACTGGCCTTCGCGGTCATCGTCTACGGGGCGACCGCGGCCGTCACCAACGAGCTGTCCCGGCAGGCGGACCGCCGGCTCAGCACCGCGCAGCGTCGGCGACGCGTGGCGGAGGGCGAGATCGACCGGGCCGCGCTCGTGCAGCAGTCGCTCCTGCCCGCGTCCACCGACGGGCTGCCGCCGGAGCTCCGTGCGATCGGGGTGTGCATCCCGGCGAAGACCGTCGGCGGCGACTTCTACGACTGGTTCCCGACCCCCGACGGCGCCGCGTTCACGCTCGGTGACGTCATGGGCAAGGGCGTCGGTGCCGGCATGATCGCCGCCGCCGTCCGCTCCCTCGTCCGCAGCACCGTCGACGAGACGGACGCGGCCACCGCGATCCGCCGTGCCGCCGCCGGACTCGCCACCGGCACGTCGGACGTCGAGAGCGCGCAGTTCACGACCTGCTTCCACGTGCGGATCGACCGCGACGGACACGCGCGCTGGGTGGACGCCGGGCACGGGCTGACCCTGCTCCGCCGCGCCGACGGGTCGGTCCGGTCACTCCGCTCCGGACACCTGCCGATCGGCGTCGGGACGTCGTGGTCGAGCGAGACGACCGACCTCGCCCCCGGTGACCTCATCGTGAGCGTGAGCGACGGCGTGCTCGACCTCTTCGGTGGCGACCTCGACGCGCTCGACCGCTTCGAGGCCTGGGTCGCGGAGCGGTCGCACCCGCAGCAGCTGGTCGACGGGATCGCCGAGCTCGCGCACCGCGGTGAGCACCCGGACGACGTCACGGTGCTCTGCGTCGCCTACCGTCCCTGACGCCTCCGACTCGGCGCGGACCGGACGGATCGACCGCGAGGGGTGGCGGCGCCCGCGCGGATGGGGCATGATCCGACGACCGCACACCCACCGCGCCCAGGGAGCACGACATGGACGACACGGTCGACCGTCGCCGGTTCATGACCTCCGGCATCGCCGTCACGGCCGCCGCGGTGCTCGGCGCGAGCACCCTCGGACGGTCGGCCCCCGCCGCAGCGGCCGCCGGGACGCTGCTCGCCGCAGACGAGTTCGACGGCCCGGCCGGCAGTGCCCCGAACAGCGCCGTCTGGCGGTTCGACCTCGGCGGCGGCGGTTGGGGCAACGGCGAGCTCCAGACGTACACGGACTCGCGGCGCAACGCGGCCCTCGACGGAGCGGGCAACCTCGTGATCACGGCCCGGCGCGAGGCGGACGGCTCGTTCACCTCGGCACGGCTCAAGACCGAGGGCACCACGACGGCGCAGTACGGCCGGATCGAGGCACGCATCCGGATCCCCCGCGGACAGGGGATCTGGCCGGCGTTCTGGATGCTCGGCGCCGACATCGGGTCGGTCGGTTGGCCGGCCTGCGGTGAGATCGACGTGATGGAGAACGTCGGGTACGAACCGGCGGTGGTGCACGGGACGGTGCACGGACCGGGGTACTCCGGCGCGCAGGGCGTGTCGGCCGCCTACCGGAACCCGACGGGAGCCGCGTTCGCCGACGGCTTCCACGTGTTCGGCGTCGACTGGCGCCCCGACGCCGTCACCTGGACGGTCGACGGCACCGCCTACCGGACGGTGACCCGACAGGACGTCGGGACGAACCCGTGGGTGTTCGACAAGCCGTTCTTCGTCGTGCTGAACGTCGCCGTCGGTGGGTCGTGGCCCGGCTCGCCCGATGCGTCGACCCGCTTCCCGCAGCAGATGACCGTCGACTGGGTGCGGGTCTCCAGCAACGCCTGAGCGCCGTCCGAGGCCGATGGGACCGGGCCACCGCTGGGGGCGTCGCGCGTCAGGGTCGACCGCGCCCGTTGCGCGCGATGAGCCACAGGTACGTGCTGTGCCCGATCAGCGCGAGGCCGAAGAACACCGCGGCGACGGCGTAGACACGGTCGAGCTTGCCCTGGCCGATCACGAGCATCACGATGCAGAACACGACGGCCACCGCGAGCACGCCGACCTGCACCGTCGACCAGATCCGTCGGAAGCGCGGCATGCCCGTCTCGTTCACGACTCCATGGTGCCAGATGCGGTCAGTGCTGCCGGAGCGCCTCGATGAGCTCGGCCTTCCGCTTCGACGAGTACCCGGTGAGTCCGAGCTCCTTGGCCCGGCGCTTCAGGTCCGCCACGGTCCAGTCGTCGTAGGAGCCGGACTCCCCGCCCTTCTTCGCGACCGCGTGCTCGCCCCGCGCCGCTGCGGCGTTGCTGATCCGCGCCGCCTTCTCCTTCGAGGCGCCCTCCTTGCGGAGCTCCTCGTACATGTCCGGCTTCTTGAGTTGGTTCGGCATGGCGCACACCGTACGCTCGGGCGTCTCAGTGCTTCTCGGGGTCGTTGCCCCAGTTCATGAGCGAGTACCGCCACGGGGTGTCGTGCACGTCGCCCTCGGGCCGCTGCTCGGCGTGCCGGGCGACGTACCCGACGACCTTCCGCATGTGCGCGTAGTCGTCCTTCGTGTAGTCCGCCTGGTGCTTCTCGAGGATCCGGATGATGTGCCGACCGCTGGCGTGCCCGGTCGACTCGCCGCCACCCGGCGGCTTCTGCCCGACGTGCTTCGACTCGTCCGTGTCGAGCCACTTCCGGAGCTCGGACGCCGTCATGTTCACGGCATCGGCGAAGTCCGCGCGGGTCTGCTGGTCGTCATCACTCATCCGACCACCGAACACCGCACTCCTGGAAACGGTTCCAGAGGCCGTCCGGTTCGCTGGGTGGGAACCGATGAGAGGACCCGCACCATGCCCACCGACCAGTACGAGCCCGCCGACCCGCGCACCCGCTACCCCGACGTCCGACCGGAGCCGCAGACGCAAGCCGAGCCGGGCCTCCAGAGCCGCATGGACCCGGTGCCGGACCTCGGCGAGTCGACCTACCGCGGGAGCGGCCGGCTCGCCGGCCGGAAGGCGCTCATCACCGGCGCGGACTCGGGGATCGGCGGCGCGGTCGCCATCGCCTTCGCCCGTGAGGGCGCGGACGTCGCACTCGCCTACCTGCCCGAGGAGCAGTCGGACGCGGACCACGTCATCGAGCAGATCCGTGCCGCCGGCCGGACCGCCGTGCCGGTGCCGGGCGACCTGCGCGACCGGGACTACGCCTCGACACTCGTCGAACAGGCCGTCGCCGGACTCGGTGGGCTCGACGCCCTCGTCAGCGTCGCCGGCAAGCAGCGGTGGCAGCCGGTCGTGGAGGACCTGACCGACGAGCAGTTCGAGGCGACGTTCGACGTCAACGTCTTCGGGCTGTTCCGCGTCGTCCGCGCGGCGCTCCCCCACCTGCACCCCGGATCGACGATCACCACGACCGCGTCGATGGAGGCCTACAAGCCCGCTCCCGACCGGCTCGACTACGCGGCGTCGAAGGGGGCGATCAACAACCTGTCGAAGGGGCTGTCCCAGGCACTCGTCGAGCGCGGCATCCGCGTCAACATCGTGGCACCCGGGCCGACGTGGACGGTCCTGCAGCCGAGCGGTGGCGTGGACCCGGAGTCGCTGCCCGACTTCGGCTCGAGCGAGTCGCCGATGGGCCGTGCCGCACAGCCGGCGGAGCTCGCACCCGCCTACGTCTTCCTCGCCTCGCACGAGTCGAGCTACGTCGCCGGCGAGACCCTCAACGTCAACGGCGGCATGGTCACCCCGTGACGAGACCATCCGGAACCCGCCGGGACCGACACGACCGGGAATGGAACGCTTGCCCCCGGCGTACCACCCAGCACCGAACGCGAAGGAGCACCCCATGAGCCACGACCTCCACGAGAGCACGGCCGTCGACGTCCAGCGGACCTGCCTGCCGGCCACGACGCTGTCCGCGCTGCACGACGAGCGCACGCCGTCCTTCGGGCGCTGGCTGGGCCAGATCAACCACCAGGACTGAGCGTCACACCCCCGGAGCGACCGGCGGCCGAGCGGATCCCGACGACGGGGCCTGCTCGGCCGCGCTCGTCCGGGGCGCCCCGTCGGACAGCCCGCCCCCGGCCGCGGTCGCGTCGGCCACCCCGTCGGACGGCACCCCGGCCGACGCGGACGCTCCCGTCGCGGACGCCGCCACCGCGGCCGCGAGGGCGACGGCCGCCGTGGCGTCGCGGGACGGTCGCGCCGAGGACGGTCCGAGCTCACGGATCCGCCGAGCCGGCACCCCCGCGTACACCCCGCGCGCGGTGAGGCGACCCCGCACCACCGCGCCGGCCGCGACGACCACGTCGTCCTCGATGACGGTGCCCGGCAGGACGACGGCCCGCCCGCCGATCCAGACCCGCTCGCCGATGTCGACCGGCCGTCCCGTGGCCTCGTCGCTCCACGTACCGTCCTCGCCGATCTCGTGGTGGCTCGTCAGCACGAGCACCTGCATCCCGATCGCGGAGTGCGCGCCGATCCGGACCGGGGCGACCGCCTCGATCGTGACGTTCCGGTTGAAGTAGACGCCGCGGCCGACCGTGAGGTTCCGCGGATCGCCCGTGAGCGCGCACAGCGGCCCCGGGCTCGACTCGAGGTGCGCGCCGCCGAGGATCCCGATGACCCGCCGCAGGGCCCGGGGCAGGAACGGTGACCCGAGCAGCAGCGTGAAGAGCGTGTACTCGCGTGCGTGGATGACGTCGTCCCGCAGTCGTGAGCCGAACGTGGACGGAGCTTCGCTGTGTGCGGCCATGCCGCCTCCAGGTCTCGCGGGTGGACGTGTGCGTCCTCGCACACAGCCGGAACGCTCGGTCGCGCCCGGCACGACGGACAACGCGGCAGCCGCGGCGTTGCGCGATTCTTGCGGTGTCCGACCGCCGGTTCCCGCACTGCTACCGTGCTCGCATGTCCTGGGGCCGACGCTACTTCGCGGTCCAGTCGATCGCGGGAGCCGCCTGGTGGATCGCGGTGCCGACCGTCGACGGGGTGCGCACCGCGACGCTCGGCTCGCTCGACCCGGCCCTCGTCGCCGTCGTCGACGTGCCGCTCTTCGTCGTCGCGTCCGCCCTCGCGGCCCTCGGTGTCCGTGCGGCAGCCCTCGTCGCCACCGTCTGGACGGCGCTCGTCGCGGTCGCGCTCGCCGCCTGGGCGACCTGGACGACCGAGGCCGGCGTCGGCGTGCTCGTCATGCTCGGCGCGACGGTGGGGTCGGCGCTCGCGCTGGCGCTCGTCATGCTCGGCCGGATCCCCACCGAGTGGTCGACGACCGGCCCGCTCCGGTTCCGCACCGCCGACCCCCGGGCCGGTCGGCGTCGACACGTCCTCGGCACCGTCCTGCAGATCACCGTGTTCTGGGGCCTGTTCCTCGGGGTGCTGCCACTCGTCATCGCCGCAGCGGAGCACCGGTGGCTACTCCACCCGGCGCTCCCCGGCGGGGTCGTGATCGCCGCGGTCGTCACCGGAGCGGTCGCACTCGTCGCCGCGAGCGCGCTCGGCATCGCGTCCGCCGCGGCCATGTCCACGCAGGGCGCCGGGACCCCGCTGCCGTCCGCGATGCCGAACCGGCTCGTGATCGCCGGCCCCTACCGTGCCGTGCGGAACCCCATGGCGCTCGCCGGCATCGCCCAGGGCGTCGCCGTCGGCCTCCTGCTCACCTCGTGGATGGTCGTCGCGTACGCGCTCGCCGGCGCCGTCGTCTGGAACTGGGTCGTCCGGCCGCTCGAGGAGGCCGACCTCGAGCACCGGTTCGGTGACGACTTCCGTCGCTACGCCGCGCGCGTTCGGTGCTGGGTGCCGCGCCGACCGGTCCCGGCGAGTGCCCCCGCGGACGCGATCAGCCCGCCGCGCCGCTGATGTTCACGAGCCAGGTGACCCCGAAGCGGTCGGTCACCATGCCGAACGTGTCGCCCCACGGGGCCTTCGTGAGCGGCTCGATGACGGTCCGCGCACCGTCGGCGAGACCGTTCCAGTAGCGGGTCAGGGCTTCCTCGTCGTCGCCGCTGAGGGACACCGAGATGTTGCTGACGTCCGGGCCCTCCATGCCGGTCGGAGTGTCGGAGGCCATGAGCAGCAGGCCGTTCTCGCCCTCGAGCTGCCCGTGCATGACCTTGTCGGCGTCGGCGGGGTCCTGCGCCATGCCGGCCTCGCCGAACGTCGAGACGGTGAGTTCGCCGCCGAACACGCCGTGGTAGAAGTCGAGCGCGTCGCGGGCCTGGTCGCGGAGGCCGATGTACGGGTTGAGTCGGACGGACATGGTGGACTCCTCGCAGGTGGTGCACGGGCGCCGTCGTCCGTGTCGCGTCGATCGTCCCAGACCGGCCGTCCGCACGGAACCCCACGGGCGGGTCGTGCAGGATGGTCGAGTGGACGGAGCCGACGCGTACGACGAGCACCTCTCCGCCGAGATGCCGTGGACCGAGGTCGTCACCACGCTCGAGGCCCTCGGTTGGACGCCGTGCGGCACCGGGGACTGGGCGTACGCGTTCCGATCCCCCTCGGGCCGACTCGCGGCGCGGATCAGCCCGTTCGACCCCGCCGGGCGGTACTCGGCGATGCTGTACCGAGCCGCGGCGCACACCCGCCAGGTCCCGGTGCTGGTCGACCACCGCGTGCTCGAGGGCGGCTCCGACCTCACCGTGATGGAGTACCTGCGGCCGGTGTCCGTGGCCGAGGGCGCCACGTTCCACCGATCGATCGCCGGGCGGGAACCCGCCGTCGCCGCGCTCGCCGCGCACATCGACACCGTCCACGCCCGTGGCGCTCGGGAGCAGCCGTGGTGGGGTCCGCTCGACGACAACCCGGCGAACGTGCTGCGCGGAGCGGACGGTCGCCTCGTCGTCGCGGACCTGTTCTTCGCCGACGGACCGGCGCTGTACGCGACGGTCCGGGACGACCCGGACCGGATCGTACGGGACTACCCGGAGCACCTCCGGCGACACATGACGGAGCTACCGCTGGGGAGTTCCGGCGGGTGGCCCGACGGCGACGCCGAGCGCATGCGGCACGGGCTCGCAGCGGCCGACCGTCGCCTGCGGGGCTGACACAGCACCCAGCCGCACCCGCCTAGCATCGTGAGGATGCCCGACCCCCGCCCCGACGAGTTCATCCGCGTCCGCGGCGCCCGCGAGCACAACCTGCGGGACGTGGACGTCGACATCCCCCGCGACCGCATCGTCGCCTTCACCGGCGTCTCCGGCTCCGGCAAGTCGAGCCTCGCGTTCGGCACCGTGTTCGCCGAGGCACAGCGCCGCTTCCTCGAGTCCGTCGCCCCGTACGCCCGACGCCTCATCGCGCAGGGCTCCACCCCGCACGTCGAGTCGATCACGGGGCTGCCCCCGGCCGTGGCCCTGCAGCAGCGCCGCGGTGCCCCCAGCGCCCGCTCCACCGTCGGCACGCTCACCACGCTGTCGAACTCGGTGCGCATGCTGTTCTCCCGCGCCGGCACGTACCCTCCGGGTGCCGACCGGCTCGAGTCGGACTCGTTCTCACCGAACACCGCCGCCGGCGCCTGTCCCCGCTGCCACGGCCTCGGCACCGCGCACGAGGTCACCGAGGCGTCCGCGGTCCACGACGACTCGCTCAGCATCCGCGACGGCGCGATCACCGCGTGGCCGGGCGCCTGGCAGGGCAAGAACCTCCGCGACGTGACGGCCGTGCTCGGCTACGACATCGACCGGCCGTGGCGGGAACTCCCCCGCGCCGACCGCGACTGGCTGCTCTTCACCGAGGAGCAGCCGGTGGTCGAGGTGCACCCGAAGCGGGACCGGGTCGCCAAGCCCTACCGCGGCCGGTTCTGGAGTGCACGGCAGTTCGTGCTGCACACCCTCGCCGACTCGCAGAGCGAGACCCAGCGCACGAAGGCCCTGCAGTACGTCGAGTCCGGGCCCTGCGGCCTGTGCGGCGGCACCGGCCTCACCCGGGCCGCCCTCGCCGTCACGATCGGCGGGCACAGCATCGCCGAGCTGGGCGCGCTGCCGATCACCGCGCTCGCCGACGTGCTGCGTCCGATCGCGGCGATCACGGACCCGTCGGCGGCGACGTCGCGGGCGACGTCGGGCGAGCACTCCGAGGTGGCCGTCGCCATCGCCGGGGACCTCGTCAGGCGTCTCGACGTCCTCGTCGGTCTCGGCCTCGGGTACCTCGCGCTCGCCCGGTCGACGCCGACGCTGTCCCCGGGCGAGACGCAGCGGCTCCGGATCGCAACGCAGCTCCGTTCCGGGCTGTTCGGTGTCGTGTACGTGCTCGACGAACCGAGCGCCGGGCTGCACCCCGCCGACGCCGAGTCCCTCGTGCAGGTGCTCGACGACCTGCGGGCCGGGGGCAACAGCGTCTTCGTGGTCGAGCACGACATGAGCATCGTCCGTCGCGCCGACTGGATCGTCGACGTCGGGCCGGGCGCGGGCTCCGGCGGCGGCACCGTCCTGTACAGCGGCCCCGTGGACGGTCTCCAGCACGTCGACGAGTCGGTGACCAGGCGGTTCCTCCACCCGGCCGGCCCACCTGCGGTCCGCACACCGCGGGAACCGATTGCCACGCTGGCCCTTCGGGACGTGACGCTGCACAACCTGCACGGTCTCGACGTCGACGTCCCGCTCGGGGTCCTCACCGCGGTCACGGGGGTGAGCGGTTCCGGGAAGTCCTCGCTGGTCGGCGGCGTGCTCGCCACGCACGGCGCGGACCACCCGCTCGTGACCCGGGTCGTCCAGGTCGACCAGAAGCCGATCGGCCGCACGCCCCGCTCGAACCTCGCCACCTACACGGGCCTGTTCGACGCCGTCCGCCAGGCCTTCGCCGCCACCGATGCCGCACGTGAGCGCGGCTGGGGCGCCGGACGGTTCTCGTTCAACGTCGCCGGTGGTCGCTGCGAGGTGTGCCAGGGCGAGGGCTCCGTCTCGGTCGAGCTGCTCTTCCTGCCTGGCAGCTGGGCGCCGTGCCCGGAGTGCCACGGCGCCCGGTACAACGCCGAGACGCTCGAGGTCCGCTGGGACGGCGCGAGCATCGCCGACGTCCTCGGGATGACGGTCGACGACGCGGCCGACTTCCTCGCGGCGATCCCCGCGGCGTCGCGCGGACTCGAGACCCTCCGGCAGGTCGGTCTCGGCTACCTCCGCATCGGGCAGCCCGCGCCGGAGCTCTCCGGCGGCGAGGCGCAGCGCATCAAGCTCGCCACCGAGCTGCAGCGCGCCCGGTCCGGCCACACGCTCTACGTGCTCGACGAACCCACGACCGGGCTGCACCCGGCCGACGTCGAACTGCTGTCCGAGCAGCTGTCCCGGCTCACCGACGCCGGCAACACCGTGGTCGTCGTCGAGCACAGCATGGACGTCGTCGCGGCGGCCGACCACGTCATCGACATGGGTCCCGACGGTGGGGACGCGGGCGGCCTGGTGGTCGCCGCGGGGACGCCGGCGACCGTCGCGGCGTCCGCCGCGAGCCGGACCGCCCCGTACCTGCGGGCGCAGCTGGGGCTCTGAACCGGGTCTGCTCACGGACGGGAGGCGCGGTGCGGGCCTGCACCGCGCCTCCCGTCCGAACCGGTGCGGGTCTCGCACCCCGCACCGGCCACTGAGTGGCCATCAGCTTTTCATCCCTCAGGAGGATGCACCGGCGGCCGGACCGGAGCATGCTGAGCGGTGTGTGGGGAGTCCGGTCGTCCGCGACCGCGGTCGTGGGGGCCGCGGTCGCGACGCGCCGGACGGTACGGACGGTGTCCTGAGCCACGGGGCCGCACGTCCTGCCACGATGGACGGCATGACCTACACCGCCAGCGGCGACCGCTACGACACCATGACCTACCGCCGCACCGGGAACTCCGGCCTCGACCTGCCGCTGCTCTCGCTCGGCTACTGGCACAACTTCGGCGACGACGTCCCCTTCGAGACGCAGCGCGCGATCAGCCGCCGCGCCTTCGACCTCGGCATCACGCACCACGACCTCGCGAACAACTACGGCCCGCCGTACGGTGCCGCCGAGCTCAACTTCGGCCGGCTCATGCGCGAGGACTTCCGTCCGTACCGCGACGAGATGATCGTGTCGACCAAGGCCGGCTGGGACATGTGGCCCGGCCCGTACGGCCAGGGCGGCGGCTCCCGCAAGTACGTGCTCGCCTCGCTCGACCAGTCGCTGCAGCGCACCGGCCTCGACTACGTGGACGTCTTCTACTCGCACCGCCTCGACGCCTCCACCCCGCTCGAGGAGACCATGGGCGCGCTGCACACCGCCGTCCAGCAGGGCAAGGCGCTCTACGTCGGCATCTCCTCGTACGACGCCGAGCGCAGCCGCCAGGCCGCCGCGATCCTGCGCGACCTCGGCACGCCGCTGCTCATCCACCAGCCCTCGTACTCGATGCTGAACCGCTGGATCGAGACCGAGGGGCTGCTCGACGCCGCGAGCGAGCTCGGCTTCGGCGTCATCGGGTTCACCGCACTCGCGCAGGGGCTCCTGACGGGCAAGTACCTCGACGGCGTGCCCGAGGACTCGCGCGCCGCCGCCGGCAAGTCCCTCGACGCGTCGAGCATCACCCCGGAGGTCGTCGGCCACCTCCGCGCCCTGAACGACGTCGCCGCCGCCCGCGGCCAGTCCCTCGCGCAGCTCGCGCTCGCCTGGGCGCTCCGCGACGAGCGGGTCACGTCGCTCGTGATCGGCGCCTCGCGCGTTTCCCAGATCGAGGACAACGTCGCGGCGCTGGCGAACACGTCCTTCACCGACGAGGAGCTCCGCACCATCGACGAGCACTCCGTCGGCATCACCGACGTCGACCTGTGGGCCGGTGCGCGCGCCGGTCAGGTCTCCTGACCCGCGACCGTCACCAGGTGGCGGACGGGAGGCGCGGTGCGGGTCCGCACCGCGCCTCCCGTCCTGCAGACGGTCGCGTCCACGATCTGGAACAGAACCTGCACACGTCACCGCGTCCCGGTTGCCGTGGGTGGCTGCCGTCGGGCAGTCTCGACCCGTGAAGTTCCTCCGCAGCCAGATGTCGCTCGACGAGCAGATCCGTGACGATCGTCGCGGCATGCGGGTCGGCTGGGCTGGGGTCTGGTTCGGCGCGGGCATGTGCTGGCTGATCGGAGCGGTCATGGCATGGCTCACGATCGCCGCGCTCCTGGACGGGCACCCGGAGGACGCACCGTGGATCCCCGGCGCCATGTTCTGGGTGCTGTCGATCGCCGCGGTGTTCGCGATCCTCGGGCTCCGGCGGATGCTCCGCGACCTCCGCGAAGCCACCGCGACCCTGATCGAGCACATGCGTCAGGACGACGAGCAGGACCGCTCCGCCGACGGCCGATGAGTGGATCCGGTGGGCCCTGCCGGGATCGAACCGACGACATCCACGGTGTAAACGTGGCGCTCTACCAGCTGAGCTAAAGGCCCTCGCGTCGAGTCTACGGTGTCGACCACCCCGACCGATGTTCAGCCACAGCCTTACTTTCGGCGATATGAAGTCGTATCCTTAACACGTGCACGCCGACCCCGTCATCGCGGTGATCGTCGACCTCGTCGACTCCCGCACCCTCGACGACCGCTCTGCAGCCCAGCGCGACGTCGAGCGCGCCTTCGACGGTACCCCAGCGGTCGAAGCAGTCGATCCGCTGCGCGCAACCGTCGGGGACGAGTTCCAGGTGATCTACGCAACGCTGGCCGACGCGCTCGTCGCGACCACCGCGGCGATCCTCGCGCTCCCGCCGACCGTGCAGATCCGGTTCGGGATCGGCCGCGGCACGGTGCGGTCGATCGGCACGGGTGCGGTCGGCCCCCTGCAGGACGGCCCCGGGTGGTGGTCCGCGCGCGACGCCATCAACGAGACCCATCGCCGCGAGGACGGCCGGACCGCGTTCCTCCGGGCCTGGTACCACGACGCCGAGGACCGGCACGGAGCGACGGAGCGCCTCGTGAACGCCTACTTCCTGAGCCGCGACCACGTCGTCTCGCGCCTGACCCCGCGTGCGCGGCGGATCGCCCTCGGACTGGTCCAGGGCCGGACCCAGGCGCAGATCGCCGCCGACGAGGGCATCACCCCGTCGGCCGTGTCGCAGTCCGTGCAGAAGTCGGGTGTCGCCGCACTCGTCGAGGGACTCCGGGTCCTCGGGGACGGGGGCCGCTGATGCTCGCCGGGATCCTGCTCGCCCTCATCGGGACGGCCGACGTGGTGCGCGCCCGGACCGGCACCGACGCCGCACCACGCCGCGTCCTGGCGACGGTCGTGGTCGTGCTGCTGTGGATCGGTGTGGCGGTCGTCGCCGTGTTCGGCCTCGGGCTCAAGCTCGGGTCGGTGGCCATCGCGATCGTGCTCGCCGCCCTCTGGATCGCCACGACGACGCCCGTGCGACCCGCTGACACCCGGGCGTCCGCCACGCCACGACCGGTCTGGTGGCGTCGTTCGGGTTCGTGGCCGTCGGTCCTGCTCGCGGTCGCCCTCGCGGTGCTGCTGCTGTCGACCCCGTCCGCCGATCCGTCAGGGTTCGTCGTCGAGTGGCAGCGCGGGTCCGCCCCGGGGTTCGTCGCCGCCGTCCCGCTCGCCGCGATGGTCGGTGGCGTCGGTGCGGCGCTGTTCCTGGTCGACTCGGCGAACGTGGTCGTCGCCCAGGCCCTGCCGCCCGGGCTCTCCCCCGACACCGTCGGTCGGACGGTCGCGGACGACGGCGGGCGACGGCTGTTCGGACGACGTCCCAGACGAGACGCCCCCGCAGCCGAGCGCGAGCGCGCCGGCGACGACGACGGCACCGTGCTGCTCAAGGGCGGCCGGATGATCGGTCCGATCGAGCGCCTGCTGCTGGCCGGCTTCTCGCTGGTCGGGGCCTTCCCCGTCGTCGCGGCCCTGATCGCCGCCAAGGGCATCGTCCGCTTCCCGGAGATCCGCCGCGAGACGACCGGGTACCAGGCGGAGTACTTCCTCATCGGCAGCCTGGTGAGCTGGGCGATGGCGTTCGCCGCGGCCGGCATGTGCTGGCTGCTCGCACAGGGCTGACACGCAGCGCCCAGGTGACGCACGGTGAGCGCACCGTCGTCGCCGGGTACCGTCGTCCCCGTGAACGGAGTCGGAGTCCTCGACGAGGCCGGCCGCCTGCGGCTGCTCGGTGCCGGTGCGACCGGTGCCGCGTTCGCCGTCGTGCTCGTCGTCCTCGTGGCGTCGTCGTGGACGGAACCGACCCCTGCGCTGCTCGTCGGCCTCGGCATCCCGTCGGCCGCCGTCGGCACCACCATCGCGGTGGTGCTGCAGCGCCGCTCGTGGCGCGCCGAGGGCGGGTACGAGCGGAGCGTCGTCGTCCGGAACTGGGTGCTCGACGGCGAGGTGCCGTCGACCGTGCCGGCCGCCGAGTGGATCCCACTCGTGCAGGCGCAGGCCGAGCGCGAGGTCGCCGGCTGGGGGAAGATCGTCCTGTCGACCATCTGGATCCTGATGACCTGGTCGATGCGCGACCAGCACGGACCCGTCATCACGACCATGCTGATCCTGCTCTGGATCGGCCTCGGCACGTGGAGCGCGCTCTGGGTGATCCCCCGCGCGCGGGCCGCCAAGCGACTGCTCCGGCGCGGGGTCGCCACGCCGACCTGATCCCCCGCGGGCCCGGCCTGGGTACGCTCGCCGTCATGCAGAGTCGCACCCTCGGCCGTACCGGCCGCACCGTGTCCGTCGTCGGCCTCGGCACCTGGCAGTTCGGCGGTGACTGGGGTCCCGTGTCGGACGCCGACGCGAACGCCGTCATGGACGCCTCCGTCGAGTCCGGCGTCACCCTGTTCGACACGGCCGACGTCTACGGCGACGGCCGGAGCGAGCAGCTCATCGGCGCGTGGCGCTCGGCGAACCCCGACGTCCCGCTGACCATCACGACGAAGATGGGCCGACGCGCCGAACAGGTGCCGTCCAACTACGTCGCCTCCAACTTCCGCGAGTGGGTCGACCGCTCGCGCCGCAACCTGCAGCAGGACACCCTCGACCTCGTCCAGCTGCACTGCCCGCCGACCGAGGTCTACGCCGACGACGCCGTGTACGACGCGCTCGACGCGCTCGTCGCCGACGGTTCGATCGCCGCCTACGGCGTCAGCGTCGAGACCACCGACCAGGCCCTCACCGCGATCGCCCGTCCCGGCGTCGCGACCGTCCAGATCATCCTCAACGCGTTCCGGCTGAAGCCGCTCGACCGCGTGCTCCCGGCCGCACGGGAGGCAGGGGTCGGCATCCTCGCGCGCGTCCCGCTGGCATCGGGGTTGCTGTCCGGCAAGTACACGGCGGACACGTCCTTCGCCGAGGGCGACCACCGCAACTACAACCGCCACGGCGAGGCGTTCGACCAGGGCGAGACCTTCAGCGGGGTCGACTTCGAGGACGGCGTGCGTGCCGCGCAGGTCTTCGCGGCGTCGCTGCCGGACGCCGTCTCGGTCCCGCAGGCCGCGCTCGCGTGGGTCATCGCCCAGGACGGCGTCACCGCGGCGATCCCGGGTGCGCGCAACCCCGAGCAGGCCCGGTCGAACGCCGGCGCCGGCTCGCTCCCCGAGGTGCCCGGCCTCGACGAGACCGTCCGCGAACTGTACGACGAGTGGTTCCGCGCCGCCGTGCACGACCGATGGTGAGGCCGGCGGCCGTCGGCGCGGCGCTCGCGGCCCTCACGGTCGTTGCGCTCATCGCGGGCGGGACGACCCCGGCGGACGGTACCTCGCGGTCCGCTCCCCCGTGGCCCGCGCCGACGACCCTCGCCGAGCACGCGGACGACGCCGGACTGCGGAACGTCTGGGGCGAGCGACTCGCCGAGCACGTGCACACCCACCTGACGATCCTCGACGGCGACGAGCCCGTGACGGTGCCTGCGAACGTCGGGCACTCGGACGCCCGGCGGTTCGCCGCGCAGCTGCACACGCACGACACCTCGGGCATCCTGCACGTCGAATCGCCCACCCGGCAGACCTTCACGCTCGGGCAGTTCTTCGACGAGTGGGGCGTCTCGCTCGGTCCCGCGCACGTCGGCGGGCTCCGCGGCGAGCTCACCGTGTGGGTCGACGGCCGACGGTACTTCGGCAATCCGCGCTCCATCGCCCTGACGAACCGCCGCGAGGTCGTGCTCGACGTCACGACGATCGGCGAGGTCCCGCACCTGCCGCAGCCCTTCGACTGGCCTCCGCAGTACCGCTGACCCCGGTCAGGCCTCCTTCGGGGCGGTCCAGGACCGGTCGAGGTCCCACTCGTCCACCGCCCCCGCCGGCAGCTGCCACACGTACTCGTTCTTGAGCTTCCGACCGTCCTCGCGGAAGGGCCCGGTGCGGTACGGGTAGAACGCCACCGTCGGCAGGGTCCCGGGCGGCGCGGTCCGGATCGCGTTCGAGAAGTCCTTGTTCAGCCGCCGCAGTTCGGCCACGACGGCAGGGCGGGCACCGTCGGCGTCGAACCCTGATGCGCCGGACGCGAGCTGGAACGCGATGTGCAGCTGCCGGTCGCCGCGGTCGTCCTCGTAGCTGATGAGCCGGTGGTTCTCGACCGCCTCGAGCAGCGCCGGATCGCCGTAGACCACGTCGCGGACGACGTCGGGTGCGACGACCGCGCCGTTGTAGTCGACGGACAGGTCGGACCGGCCGTAGTGGAACAGCAGGGGCAGGTCGAGCTGGGCGGAGTCGGCGAGCGCGTCGAACCCGTGCTCGCGCAGGGTCCGGCGGACCGCGGGCATCCGCACGACGTGCCCACGGTCGTGGATGTTGTACCGGATGCGGGGGCTGATGTTCTCGGACCGGGCGATCGTCACGACGAGTTCGCCGCGCTCGTTCGTCTCGATGAGGTACCCGAACGGGTTGAACTGGAACACCATCGGCAGGACGCCGTACTCCCCCTGCTTCGTCAGCCCCGCCGACAGCTCCGGTGACGCCGCGATCGCCCGCCGCAGTTCGACGGAGAACGGGGTCTCGATGCCGAGGTTGATCTCGAGGTCGCTCGCACCGTAGGACCCGAGCACCGCCTGCGCGTACTGCTCGATATGCGCGCGCATGTTCTCGCTGATGCCCTCGCCGCCGAACGCCGCGACGATCGTGTACGCGCTCCAGTCGAGCCGATCGTCCTCGAACAGCGCCTTGAGGAACGGCGGGTAGCTGCAGATGACGTACGTGAAGTCGGTGCCGAACTCCCGCATCGTCTGCACGATCTTGTCGCGGTCCGGCCCGATCGACTTGATCATCGAGGACTCGGTGAGCGACGCCGTCACGTTCATGCCCGTGGCCCACGCCCCGAGCGAGAACGCGTTGAGCACGAACGGCTGCTTCGGCAGACCCTTCGCGGTCCGCGAGAACCCGAGCTGCAGCAGCTGCCGGGTCGCCTGCCGTTCGTCGGGGCCGCGGACCCAGCTGGTGGGCGTGCCGCTCGACCCGCTCGACTCGTCGACGACCACGCCACGGCGGGGCAGCCGACCGTCGACGCAGCGCTCGGGGATGCTCCAGCGCTTGACGTAGGAGTCCTTGTCCATCTCGGGCAGCCCCGAGATCGCTGCGGCGATCCCGCCACGCGTGTCCAGCCGGGAGGCGCGACCCGCCTCCGCCAGGAAGGCCCCGTAGGCGGGCACGCGCCGTGCAGCGCGCTCGGCCGTCCGCCAGGCACGCCAGCGTCCGAGGGTCCAGCGGAGCGGCTCGATGCCCGGCGTGAGCAGGAGCTTGTGCGTGCCGACGCGCGGCATGAAGAGCGCCACGACCGTCTCGACGACCCAGACCACCGAGAACACCGCCGCGCGCTTCACCGGGCACCCCCGATCGTCATAGACGCTGCGGGTCTGCGGTGCGCCAGCGGCGGCGGGGCGCTGTGGCCGAGCCGGAAGAGCATCCACGCCATCCGACCGTCGGACTCGTCGACGCCGGCACGCTGGACGAACGCGGCGTGCGATCGGGGGTTCGTGATCACGGTGCCGAACGGGTGCAGGGCGACGCCGCGCGCCGTCAGCTCGAGCCAGATCCGCATGAACGTCCGGCCGGCCTCGACGTACTCGGCCGGCGACGAGAACGGTCCCTCGAGCCAGCCGAGCTGCCGGACCCCGCGCATCGTCGACAGGTACACGCGCCGGAAGAGCCCGCCGACGCCGGGCGCCTCCCAGAGCCCGCGGTGCTCCATCGCGAACCGGAGCACCGGGCCGGGCATGAGCATCGTCTCGGCCGACAGCCCGTCGCCGGTCTCCGCCGCCTGCCGCTTCGAGAACCGCAGCCAGTGCAGGATCTCCTCGTGCACGGCGTCGTGCCGCAGGTCGTCGAACAGGGTCTCCTGGTTGACCCGGACGATCTCGTCGACGACGGCCCGGTCCGCGGTGGTGCGGAAGCGCTGGCCCGCGGCCGACGCGATGGCGGACACGGCCTCGATCGCGGACTCGTCCACCAGGGTCGCGTCGTAGGGCCTGCGCGACGTGCGCCGCGCGAGGAAGCGGGCCAGCGCCTCCCGGTCGTCCGCCGTCGCGGCGCGCGGGCGCAACGCGACGGTGCCCAGCCGGTGCAGCCGGTCGTCGGACCCAGGGTCGGCGTCGAGCCGCCCGAAGTCCATCTCGGCGTGGTCCAGCCGTTCCTGCACGGCGAACCCGTGCGCCCGTGCGACCACGTCGAGCCCGGCCAGGAACACCCCGGCGCAGACGTGGCCGAACGGGATGCCGAACGACTCGGCCGGCAGGCCCCGCCGCAGGTCGTAGAACACGGTCGCGGTGCGGTCGTCCTCGACGCGCACGACGATCGGTTGCGAGTTGTGCGGCGACGGGTAGTGCCGCGCGTCCTCGATGATGCCCGTCCACGGTGATGCCATCGGTTCCCCCTCGGTGGTCTCTGGCGTCGATCATACGAACGCCCGGTGACGCGCATGCCGCTCGGGGAATGCCCGGGGGCGCGCGCACGCGTACGCTATCGCCATGACCACGATCCGGACCGGCACCGACCTCGCCGCCGTCGAGGACGTGATCGTCGGCATCACCGCGCACGGCGAGCGGTACCTCGCCCGGGTGTTCACCCCGCGCGAGCGCGCCGACGCGGGCGACGACCCGGAGCGCCTCGCCGCCCGGTTCGCCGGCAAGGAGGCCGTGCTGAAGCTGCTGCGGCCGGCCCGCACGGACGCGGTGCCGCTGACCGACGTCGCCGTGGTGCTCGACCCCGTCGGTGCCCCGGTCGTGGAGCTGTCCGGACGGGCGGCGGAGCTCGCCGCGGACATCGGCTGCGGGGCCATCGCGGTGTCGCTGTCCCACGAACGGGGACTGGCGCTCGCCACCGCCGTCGCGCTGTCCGAGCGCTGATCGCGGCCGCTGGACACTTCCCTGTCAAAGCACTCAGGCTGCTCGCGCCGCGTGCGGTTTCGCGCACCCGCACGGCGGCTTTCCGGGGCGCGGTCCTCCCTATGGTTGCGAGCATGCACCAGGACCCGACCACTGCAGCGACCCCCGTCGCACTCGCCACCCCGACGACCGAGCTGGCCGTCCGGCGCGCCCTCGCCGACCACGGGCGGCTCGTCGTCGACGCCATGGACGTGGCGTCGATCGCCGACCTCTACGCCCTCGGACTGACCTCCCACGCCACCGTGAACGTCATGCTCGCGGTCGAGAACGAACTCGACGTGGAGTTCCCGGACGCAGCGCTGCACCGGTCGACCTTCGCGACCATCGAGTCGATCGCCACGGCAGCGGAGTCGGCAGCGTGATCACCGAGGAGCGCCCGACCAGCGCCGCGCCCGCCAGGGCCGCCGCCGCGCCGGTGGACCGGTTCGCCGACCGCACCGCGCTCGTCGTCGACATCGCCGCCCGGTTCGCCGACGAGGTCGACCGCGACGCCCGTCCCCCGCGCGAGGCGATCGCCGCGATGAAGGAGCACGGCCTCCTCGCCGCCGCCGTCCCGGTGGAGCTCGGTGGTGAGGGCGCCACCCTCGCCGAGCTCTCCGTCATCGCGACGGAACTCGGTCGCGCGTGCGCCGCCACCGCCATGGTGTTCGCGATGCACCACGGGCAGGCCATGGCGCTCTGGCGGCACGGCGGGGTCGCCCTCGGCGTCACCGCGATGATCGAGGCCGTGCGCGACGGCGCGCTCGTCGCCTCGTCCACCACCGAACGCGGCATCGGTGGCGACGCCCGACGGAGCACCTGCGCCATCGAGCCCGACCAGGCCGGACGCATCCGGCTCCGCAAGGACGCCCCGGTCATCTCCTACGCGACCGAGGCCGACGCGATCCTCGTCACCGCCCGGCGCGACCTCGACGCACCGGCGTCCGACCAGCGGCTCGTCATCGCCCTGCCCGACGAGACGACCCTCACGCAGACCTCGACCTGGGACACGCTCGGGCTCCGCGGCACCTGCAGCAACGGCTGGGTGCTCGACACCGAGACCCACGAGGACCGCATCCTCCGCGACGACTACGCCACGATCTCCGCCCGCACGGTCCTGCCCGTGTCGCACGTCCTCTGGGCGTCGGTGTGGCTCGGGATCGCGGCGGACGCCGCCGACCGCGCCCGCCGGGCCGTCCGCAAGCAGGCACGCGCCGCCGTGGGCCAGACCCCGCCGGGTGCGCTCCGGCTCGCCGAGCTCCTCGTCGACCTGCAGTCGCTCGCCGACGCCGTGCGGCACGCCGCGAACCGCTTCGACCAGGTCGCGGACGACCCCGAGGTGCTCGAGTCGACGGCGTACGCCCTCGCGGCGAACGCCCTGAAGATCAACGCCTCGGAACAGGTCACCGACCTCGTCACGAAGGCGCTGCGGATTGTCGGCATCGCCGGGTTCGCCGCCAGCGGGGAGCTCAGCATCGCCCGCCACCTCCGAGACTCGCACGGGGCCGCCGTCATGGTGAGCAACGACCGTCTCCTGCAGAACGACGCCGCACTGGCACTCATGACCGGAGCAATCCTGTGACCATCACCGAACCCACCAGCACCCGGGCCGAGCCCGCCACCGACCTCGACACCGCCCGCGCGACGCTGCGTGCGCGACTCCTCGACGACGGTGTCCTGATCGACCTCGGCTCGCCCGGCCTCTACGGCCGCACGGGCGTCTTCGAGCGCGTGTACACCGCGGTCGACGCCGCTGCCGTGGCGAGCCAGCGGGACCTCGGTGCCGACGTCCTGCGCTTCCCGCCGGTCGAGCCGCTCGCCGCGTTCGAGCGCACCGACTACATCGCGTCGTTCCCGGACCTCGCCGCGTCGATCTCCGGGTTCACCGGCGACGACCGGACCCACCGCGCGCTGCTCGCCGCACGCGAGCGCGGCGAGCGGTGGGAGGACTTCCTCGAGCCGGCCGACCTGATGCTCACCCCCGCCGTGTGCCACCCGGTGTACGGCCTCGTTGGCGACACGGTCCCCCAGGAGGGCCGCTTCTTCGACATCGTCGGCGACTCGTTCCGCCGCGAGCCGTCCCTCGACCCGATGCGGCTGCAGGCGTTCCACATGCACGAGTTCGTGCACATCGGGACGCCCGCGTCCGCGCAGGAGCACCGCGACGGCCGCATCCCGAGCATGCGCGCGCTGCTCGAGTCCTTCGGGCTCGAGATCGACGTCGTCCCGGCCAACGACCCGTTCTTCGGGCGGGTCGGGCAGATGCTCGCCCGCAACCAGGTCGAGCAGGCGCTCAAGTTCGAGTTCGTCACGCCCGTCTACGGACCGGAGCACCCGGCCACCGCGATCAGCTCGGCGAACCTGCACGAGGACCACTTCGGCACGTCGTTCGGCATCCGGATCGCCGACGGGGAGGTCGCCCACAGCGCGTGCGTCGCGTTCGGGCTCGAGCGCATCACGATCGCCCTGTTCGCCGCCCACGGCACGGACCCCGACGCGTGGCCGGCTCCGGTCCGCGCGGCCCTGGCCCTGTGAGCACCCACCACGGCTGGTCGGGCCGACCCGCGCTCCGCGTCGCCGTGCAACTGCCGGCCGCCGCGCGAGCGGGGGTCGTGCTCTGCCCGCCGCTCGGCCAGGAGGGCGTGATCGCGTACCGCACGCTGCGCCTGCTGGCCGACCGACTGGAGGCGCGTGGCGTGGCCTCGGTGCGCTACGACCCGTCCGGACGTGGCGACTCCGCCCCCGACGACGACCCCGACGCGCAGGTGCGGTCCGCGCAGCGTGCCGCCGCGCTGCTGCGCTCCACCGGCGTCGACCATGTGGCCTTCGTCGGACTCGCGTCCGCCGCGCCGATCGCCGCGGCCGCCGCTGCCGCGACCGACGGCCTGGTCCTCTGGGACCCGCCGGCCTCGGGACGCGCGTGGCTCCGGAAGCAGCGCGCCCTGGCGACCATCACGATCGGTGCCACCCGCGTCGTCGACGGGCTCGAGAGCCTCGTCGGCATCGACGTCGACCCCGCCGAGGCGACCGCACTCGGCGCACTGATCTTCCAGCCGCGCACCGGCCCGACCGTGGCGCTCGTCCGCCCGGGCAGCAGCGCCCCCCGCGCCCTCGGTCCGGTGCCGACGACCGAGGTCACCGGGAGCGCCGAGCTCCTCGACGGCACGAGCATGGTCGCCCGGATCCCCGGTTCCGCCGTCGACACCGTCGTGGCGTGGATCGACGCCTGGGGCCCGATCGTCGCCGTGCCGACCGTGCCGCCGACGCTCGACGAGGTCCTCGACGTGGACGCCCGCACCTCCGAGCGCATCGTCCGGATCGGTCCCGAGCGGCTCTTCGCCGTCGAGACCGTCGCGTCCGGACAGCACGAGGACGCCCCCGTCGTCGTCCTGCACAACGGTGCCGCCGAGCACCACGTCGGCGCCACCGACTACCAGGTCGCCCTCGCCCGGACGCTGGCGCGGGACGGTGCTCGCGTGGTCCGCGTCGACCGCCGGGGCACCGGCGAGAGCTCCGACGTGTACGAGGACGAGCGGTCCCCGATGTTCGCGCAGGAGTGGATCGACGACCAGCAGGCCGTCGTCGACGCACTGGCGGTGGCCTCCGAACGGCTGGTCCTCGTCGGGATGTGCGCCGGCGCCTGGCTCGCCGGACGGTCGGCCGACACCGCGCCCCGCATGGTCGTCGAGATCAGCCCCAACGACTACCGACGGAACACCGCCGCCGTCGGCGCCTATGCCGACGCCCTGCGTGCGATCGACGAGCCGTCGCGGCTGCGCCTCGTGCTCCGGCGCTGGTACAACGCCGCCGTGCCGAAGTGGGTGCGGGACCGCGTGGCCCGCCGCGACCGCGTGGGCGGGGTCGTCGGGCACGTCCGACCCCTCGTCGAGCACGGGACCGACGTCGTCCTGATCGCGTCGCCCGTGGACGTCGAGGTCTTCGACCGACTCGGTGGCCAGCGTGCCCTGCGTCGGTGGAGCAGCCGAGGCCGTACCGGCCGGGTGGACCTCGTGCGGGTGCCGGAGGGCGACCACTCGCTGTTCTCCCCGCTGATGCGCCAGGCCGTGCTCAGCGAGGTCCGGTCACGCGTGGCGTCGACGTTCCCCGTGCACGCCTGACCCGGGTCGGTCAGGCGAGGCCGAGCGTGTGCGCGACGGCGTCGGGGTGCTCGACGTGGGCGAAGTGCCCGCAGTCCTCGAGCAGCACGGTCCGCGCGCCGGGCAACAGCGCGCCCAGGGCGTCGAGGTCGGACACCCGGGCGAAGACGTCGTCCCGCCCGGCGATCGCCGTGACCGGGCAGGTCACGGCACGCCAGCGGTCGAGGTCGTAGGCGGCCGCGGCGCGGGCCGCTCCGGTGAAGCCAGCCGGCCGGAGCTCGTCGACGAAGGCGTCGAGCACGCTCGGGTCGAGCCGGCGCACGTGCGCGAAGACCGGCGCGGCGAGGAGCGGCAGCACCCCGATCGCCGCCAGTGCGCCCAGGAGCGGTCTGGCCGTCTCGCCGGTGATCGCGAGTCCGGCACGCAACAGCGTGAACGCGGGGAGCGTCCGGAGCGCGCGCACCGGGTGTCGCGCCGCCCAGGCGGTCGCCACGGTCGTGCCGGAGACCAGCGCCACGGAGCGCACGCGTGCCGGGGCCAGGACGGCGAAGTGCATCGCGACGAAGGCGCCGAGGGAGTGCCCGACGACGTCGACGTCCGCGACCGACAGGGCGTCGAGCACCGCGGTGAGGACGGCGACCGCACGGTCGACGTCGATCGGCACGTCCGGCGCGGGAGACGATCCCCACCCGGGGAGGTCGACGAGCACGAGCCCGCGGTCGCCGACGCCGCCCGCGGCCTCGAGGAGCGGCGTCCAGGTCGTCCACGAGCCGGCGACGCCGTGCACGAAGAGCATCGCGGCGCGTCCCGGCCGGTGGTGCACCACGACGGGACCGGCCTCGGTCGGCACGACCGTACGGCGGAGGCCCCACCGGGCCGCGTCCGCCGTGACCGGGAACGGCGCGTAGGCGTCCGTGGTGACCACCCGGCGGGCCGGGCGGTCGTCGACGGCGTGCACCGTGCCTCCTGTCCGCGACGCGTCGCGCGTCGTCTCAGCAGGTGTTCGGAACGCTAGGCGACGGCGACTGGTGCGGTGCAGGCGGCCAGACGGTCCAGCGCTGCGCGGTACTCGGTGACGTCGCGGGCGACGCCCGGCTCCGAGATGATCGAGGCCTTGATGCGGCCCTGCACGTCGATCACGAAGGTCGCACGGGTGGCGAAGCCCTTCTTGTCGAGGAAGACCCCGTACTCCTTCGACACGGCGCCGTGCGGCCAGAAGTCCGCGAGGAGCTCGAAGTCGTAGCCGTTCGACTCGGCGAACGAGCGGAGCGTCGCCTTCGAGTCGACCGAGATGCCGATGAGCTCGACACGCTGGTCCTGGAACATCGCGATGTTGTCCTGCAGCGTGCAGAGCTCGTTCGTGCAGGTCGACGAGAACGCGAGCGGGAAGAAGACCAGCGCGACCGGGCGGATGCCACGGAAGTCGCTGAGGCGGACGTGCTCCCCGAACTGGTTCGGGAGTTCGAAGTCCGGCGCGAGCGAGCCGATCTCCAGTGCCATCAGTGGTGCTTCTTCCTCGGGCGTGGGGTGTGCCCGGTCATCGTCGTGCACGCACGGGTCGCGTGTGCACGATCGGCAATCGTACGCCGACGGCACCCGAATGCAAGCACCTGTCCACCCACACGTCACCATCAGCCTCTCGGTCGGTGCGGGGGCCTAGAGTGGTCGGGGCCCCATCCGGTCGTGACCCGACCAACCGGTGGCCCGCCATGTCCACCACCACGAGAACGAACGAGGTCAAGGGTGACGGTGAACGACCAGGACCCGTACAGCCACGGCAGCAGCGACCAGGACCCGGAGGAGACCGCCGAATGGCGTGAGTCCCTCGACGGGCTGGTCCGGACCCACGGCCACCAGCGTGGCCGCGAGATCATGCTGAGCCTGCTCAAGCGGTCCAAGGAACTGCACCTCGGTGTGCCGATGGTCCCGACCACGGACTACGTGAACACCATCGCGCCGGAGAACGAGCCCGAGTTCCCGGGCGACGAGGAGCTCGAGCGCCGCTACCGCCGGTGGATCCGGTGGAACGCCGCGATCACCGTGCACCGCGCCCAGCGTCCGGGCATCGCGGTCGGCGGCCACATCTCGACGTACGCGTCGAGCGCCGCCATGTACGAGGTCGGCTACAACCACTTCTTCCGCGCGCAGGACCACCCGTCCGGTGGCGACCAGGTGTTCTTCCAGGGGCACGCGTCCCCCGGCATGTACGCCCGCGCCTACATGGAAGGGCGCCTCGGCGAGGACCAGCTCGACGGCTTCCGCCAGGAGCAGTCGCACGCCGGCGGCGGACTCTCGTCCTACCCGCACCCGCGTCTCATGCCGCACTTCTGGCAGTTCCCGACCGTGTCGATGGGCATCGGCCCGATCAACGCGATCTACCAGGCGCAGCAGGCCAAGTACCTGTCCAACCGCGGCATCAAGGACGCGTCCGACCAGCAGGTCTGGGCGTTCCTCGGCGACGGCGAGATGGACGAGGTCGAGTCGCGCGGGCAGCTCCAGGTCGCGGCGAACGACGGCCTCGACAACCTGAACTTCGTGATCAACTGCAACCTGCAGCGTCTCGACGGTCCGGTGCGCGGCAACGGCAAGATCATCCAGGAGCTCGAGGCGTTCTTCCGCGGTGCGGGCTGGAACGTCATCAAGGTCGTCTGGGGCCGCGAGTGGGACGACCTGCTCGCCCGCGACACCGAGGGCGCGCTCCTCAACCTGATGAACCAGACGCCGGACGGCGACTACCAGACGTACAAGGCCGAGAACGGCGCGTACGTGCGCGAGAACTTCTTCGGGCGCGACCCGAAGGCGCTCGAGCTGGTCAAGGACTACACCGACGACCAGATCTGGAACCTCAAGCGCGGTGGGCACGACTACCGCAAGGTCTACGCCGCGTTCAAGGCCGCGACCGAGCACAAGGGCCAGCCGACCGTCATCCTCGCGAAGACGGTCAAGGGCTACGGCCTCGGCCCGAGCTTCGAGGGGCGCAACGCGACGCACCAGATGAAGAAGCTGACGCTCGACAACCTCAAGCAGTTCCGCGACGAGATGCGCATCCCGATCACGGACGCGCAGCTCGAGGAGAACCCCTACACGCCGCCGTACTACCACCCGGGCAACGACGACGAGGCGATCCAGTACATGCACGAGCGCCGGCGCGAGCTGGGCGGCTACGTGCCGGAACGTCGCACGAAGTACACGTCGATCACCCTCCCCGAGGACGCGAAGTACCAGGTCGTCAAGAAGGGCTCCGGCAAGCAGGAGATCGCCACCACCATGGCGTTCGCCCGACTGCTGAAGGACCTGCTCCGGTCCCCCGACTTCGGCAACCGTGTGGTGCCGATCATCCCCGACGAGGCGCGCACGTTCGGCATGGACGCGTACTTCCCGACGGCGAAGATCTACAACCCGAACGGGCAGCACTACACGTCCGTCGACCGCGAGCTCCTCCTGGCCTACAAGGAGAGCCCGCAGGGCCAGATCATCCACGTCGGGATCAACGAGGCCGGCGCGATGGCGGCGTTCACCGCGGTCGGCACCTCGTACTCGACGCAGGGCGAGCCGCTCATCCCGGTCTACGTCTTCTACTCGATGTTCGGGTTCCAGCGCACCGGCGACGCCATCTGGGCCGCCGGCGACCAGATGACCCGCGGCTTCATGATCGGCGCCACCGCAGGTCGCACGACGCTCACGGGCGAGGGCCTGCAGCACGCCGACGGCCACTCGCTGCTCCTCGCGACGACGAACCCGGCCGTGGTGTCCTACGACCCCGCGTACGGCTACGAGATCGGGCACATCGTGCAGGCCGGCCTCGACCGGATGTACGGCACGAACGAGGACGGCTCGCCGAAGCACGCCGACCCGAACGTCATGTACTACCTGACGGTCTACAACGAGCCGATCGTCCAGCCGGCGGAGCCCGAGGGCGTCGACGTCGACGGGATCGTCAAGGGCATGTACCTGCTCAACCGCAGCGAGCACGACGGGCCCAAGGCCCAGCTGCTCGCCTCGGGCGTGGCCGTGCCGTGGATCCTCGAGGCGCAGCAGCTGCTCGCCGAGGACTGGGGCGTGTCGGCCGACGTGTGGAGCGTCACGAGCTGGGGTGAGCTGTACCGCGACGGTCTCGCCGCGGAGCAGCACGCGTTCCTCAACCCGAACGAGGCGCCCCGCACCCCGTACGTGACCGAGCGTCTGCTCGGCACCGAGGGCCCGGTCGTCGCGGTGAGCGACTTCATGCATGCCGTGCAGGAGCAGATCCGTCCGTTCGTCCCGACCGACTACGCCACCCTGGGTGCCGACGGCTTCGGTTTCTCGGACACCCGTCCGGCCGCCCGCCGCTTCTTCCACATCGACGGCCCGTCGGTCGTCGTGCGGACGCTGCAGCAGCTCGCGAAGCAGGGCAAGGTCGACGGTGCACTCGTGCAGCAGGCGATCGACAAGTACCGTCTGCACGACGTGACCGCCGGCACCACGGGCAGCGCGGGCGGCGAGAGCTGATCAGCAGGTGACGACGGTCCGACCGGACTCCGAGAGCCAGGAGAGCGCGCGCGAGCGGGCGCTCTCCTGGCTCCGTCAGGTGTCCGGGGAACTCTCCACCGCCACGATCAAGCGGCTCGAGGACACCCTCCCCTGGTACAGCGAGATGCCACCGGGGCGGCGCTCCGCCGTGGGACTCGTGGCCCAGGCGGGCATCACCTCGTTCATCAGCTGGCTCGAGGGCACCGCGTCGACCCCGTGGATCGCCGCGGCGGACGTCTTCGGCTCGGCGCCCCGCGAGCTCCTGCGATCGGTGAGCCTGCAGCAGACGCTCCAGCTCATCCGCGTGGTCGTCACCGTGGTCGAGGAACGCGCCAAGGACGACGAGATGCTGCAGGAGGCGATCCTCAAGTACTCGCGGGACATCGCGTTCGCGGCGGCCGACGTCTACGCCCGTGCGGCCGAGGCCCGCGGGCTGTGGGACGCCCGGCTCGAGGCGCTCGTGGTCGACTCGATCCTGTCGGGTGAGTACGACGACGAGCTGCCCTCGCGCATCGCGGCACTCGGCTGGCACGGTCACGGCGAGGTCGCGGTACTGGTCGGCAACGCGCCGAAGCAGCTCGAGGTCGACCAGATCCGGCGGACCGCGCGGCACATGGACGCCGACGTGCTGATCGGCGTGCAGGGGTCACGCCTCGTCGTGGTGATCGGTCGCGCCACCCCGCGTGACGACGTGCCCGAGGGCGAGGAACCGGTGTCGTTCACCGCCATCGCGCAGGCGCTCGAACCCTCGTTCGGCGACGGACACCTGGTGCTCGGCAACGAGGTCCCCGGCGTCGTCGACGCGTCCACCAGCGCGAAGGGGGCCCTGGCCGGCTTCGCGGTGGCCCGTGCCTGGCGTGGTGCCCCGCGCCCGGCACTGGCGGACGACCTGCTGCCCGAACGCGCCCTCGCCGGCGACCCGCTCGCCCGGTCAGCACTCGTCCAGCGGATCTACGTGCCGCTCAAGGACCAGTCGACGGAACTCCTGCAGACGCTCTGGTGCTACCTCGACACCGGCCGCTCGCTCGAGGCCACGGCGCGGGAGCTGTTCGTGCACCCGAACACGGTGCGCTACCGGCTGCGCCGCGTGGCGGACATCATCGGGTGGGACGCCACGCACGCGCGGGACGCCCTCATCGTCCAGTCCGCGCTCATCCTCGGCGCGATGTCCGAGTCGACGGCCGGGCGGCGCCGCATCCCGCACCGTCGGTGAACGCACCGTCGGTGAGCGCACCGTCGGTGCCGGTCGGCGCACCCGGTCCCGTCGGTGGGAAGTGCACAATGTCTCGTGGACATCGCTGTGGGAAGTCCACACGGGTGCGGCGCGGGGCGACCGGCAGGATTGTCCGGTGATCGTCGTCGTCGCGCCCGGACAGGGCTCCCAGACCCCCGGCTTCCTCGCCCCCTGGCTCGAGGACGCCACCGTCCGTGACCGCGTGGGAGCGTGGTCCGAGGCCATCGGCATCGACCTCGCCGCACACGGCACCGAGTCCGACGCCGAGACGATCAAGGACACCGCGCTCGCCCAGCCGCTCATCGTCGCCGCCGGCCTCATCACCGCCGACGCCCTGCTCGCCGACGGCCGCCGTGCCCTCGTGGGCGGTGTCGCCGGCCACTCGGTCGGCGAGTTCACCGCCGCCGGGGTCGCCGGCATCCTCGAGTCGACGGACGCCATCACCCTCGTCGCCGAGCGCGGTCGGGCCATGGCGGACGCCGCAGCGCTCGAACCCACCTCGATGGCAGCCGTGCTCGGCGGGGACGCCGACGCGGTCGCCGCCGCGCTCGAGGCGCACGGCCTCGTACCCGCGAACCACAACGGTGGCGGCCAGACGGTCGTCGCCGGTGCGGCAGACGCGATCGCCGCGCTCGTCGCCGACCCGCCGACCAAGGCCCGGGTCATCCCGCTCGCGGTCGCCGGCGCGTTCCACACCCGGTACATGGCCCCGGCCGTCGAGCGCGTCGCCCCCGTGGCGGCCGCCGCGACGGTGCACGACCCGACGCTGCCGATCTGGACCAACGCCGACGGCTCCCGGGTCGACGACGGCCGACGCTTCGTCGACCTGATGGTGCAGCAGATCCAGAGCCCGGTGCACTGGGACGCCGTGATGGAGTCCTTCGCGGCCGCCGGCGTGACCGGCATCATCGAACTCGCCCCCGCCGGTGCCCTCGTCGGCCTGGCGAAGCGCGGTCTGCGCGGCACGCCGACCGTCGCGATCAAGACCCCCGACGACCTGCCCGCAGCGATCGACCTGCTGCAGAGCGCGGGCCAGGAAGCAGACGCAACCGCATGACCGAGTCCTCCACCCCGTCCGTCGCGAGCGACCAGGCGGAGCCGAACCGCGCCTCCCGTCCGCTGCTCCAGCAGCGCCGGGGCCACGAGTTCACCCGCATCCTCGCCTACGGCGCCGCCCGCGGCGAGAACGTCGTGCCGAACGACGACCTCATCGGCCCGATCGACTCGTCCGACGAGTGGATCCGCCAGCGCACCGGCATCGTCACGCGCAAGCGTGCCGGGGCCGGCACCGAGGCTGTCGACCTCGCCGAGGCCGCCGCGCGCGAGGCCATCGCGAAGGCCGGCATCGAGCCGTCGCAGATCGGCGTCGTCCTCGTCAGCACCGTGACGCACACCGTCGCGACCCCGTCGATGGCCTCCCTGCTCGCCGAGCGGATCGGCGCGACGCCGGCCGCCGCGTACGACGTCAGCGCGGCGTGCGCCGGCTACGCGTATGGCATCGCCCAGGCCGACTCCTTCATCAAGTCCGGTCTCGCCGACCACGTGCTGGTCATCGGCGCCGAGAAGCTCAGCGACGTCGTCGACCCGACCGACCGCTCCATCTCGTTCCTCCTCGGGGACGGTGCCGGTGCGGCCGTGGTCGGCCCGAGCGACTTCCCCGGGATCGCACCGACGATCTGGGGCTCCGACGGCTCGAAGTGGGACGCGATCGGCATGACCGCGACCTACAACGAGTGGGCCGCCGGAGCGCCGCGTCCGACCATGCGCCAGGCCGGGCAGACGGTCTTCCGCTGGGCAGTCTGGGAGATGGTGAAGGTCGCCCGCGAGGCGATCGAGGCCGCGGGGATCACTCCGTCGGACCTCGCCGCGTTCGTGCCGCACCAGGCGAACATCCGCATCATCGACGAGTTCGCCAAGCAGCTCGGCCTGCCGGACACGGTCGCCATCGCGCGCGACATCACCACGACCGGCAACACCTCCGCCGCGAGCATCCCGCTCGCCACGCACCGCCTGCTCGAAGAGCACCCGGACCTGTCGGGCGGCCTCGCCCTGCAGATCGGGTTCGGCGCCGGACTCGTGTTCGGCGCGCAGGTGGTCGTCCTCCCCTAGCCCACCCGGTCGCGCACCCGCGTGACCACCTCGACGAGCCTCCGGGCGCGCGACCGCCGCGTGCCCTAGGCTGGTCCACGGTCAAACGACACCCCCCTCAAGGAGAATCCCCATGGCCCTGTCCAACGAAGAAGTCCTCGCCGGCCTGGCCGAGCTGATCAACGACGAGACCGGCATCGCGACCGACACCGTCGCCGCCGACAAGTCGTTCACCGACGACCTCGACATCGACTCGATCTCGATGATGACCATCGTCGTGAACGCCGAAGAGAAGTTCGACGTGAAGATCCCCGACGAAGAGGTCAAGAACCTCAAGACCGTGGGCGACGCCGTCGACTACATCGTCAAGGCACAGGCCTGACGCGAGCTTCCTGAGCGCCGCGGCCCCGGCGGACCAGCCGCGGGCCGCGGCGCTCACCTCGTCCACCGGACCGACCCTGGTCGGCCCACACGCGTCCGGCGTCCGTCGGACCACCCCGGCCCGGCGTTCGTCGGTCCGCCCCGGCTCCGTCCGGCTCCGCCACGAGCGGCCGGACGTCCTCACGAAAGAACACGTCGTTCCATGACCAACAAGACCGTCGTCGTCACCGGGATCGGTGCGATCACACCCCTCGCCGCGACCGCACCGGAGACGTGGGACGCGCTGCTCGCCGGCACGTCCGGCATCACCCGCATCGAGGACCCGCGCTACGCCGAGCTCGAGCTCCCCGTCGAGTTCGCCGGTCAGTCGCGCCGGTTCCTCACCGACCAGCTCACCCGCCCCGAGTCGAAGCGCCTCGACCCCTCGTCGCAGCTGTCGCTCGTCGCCGCGCGCGAGGCCTGGGCCGACGCCGGCATCGACGCCGAGACCGTCGTCCCCGAACGCCTCATCGTCGACTGGGCGACCGGCATCGGTGGCGTGAACACCCTGCTCGACGCCTGGGACACCCTGCGTGAGAAGGGCCCGCGTCGCGTCCTGCCGATGACGGTGCCGATGCTCATGGCGAACGGCCCGGCCGCCGCCATCGAGATGGAGTTCGGCGCCCGCGGCGGTGCGCGCACCTACCTGTCGGCGTGCGCGTCCTCGACCGAGTCCCTCGCCGAGGCCTACCGCCACGTCGCGACCGGCGAGGCCGACATCGTCATCACCGGTGGCGCCGAGGCCGCGCTGCACCCGCTGCCCCTCGCGGCGTTCGCCTCGATGCAGGCGCTCTCCCGCCGCAACGACTCCCCCGAGACCGCCTCACGTCCGTACGACGTCACGCGCGACGGCTTCGTGCTCGCGGACGGCGCCGCGGCGCTCATCCTCGAGACCAAGGAGCACGCCGAGGCCCGCGGCGCCAAGATCTACGCCGAGGTCGCCGGAGCCGGCATCACCTCGGACGCGTTCCACATCACCGCGCCCGACCCCGAGGGCAGCGCCGCCGCCCGCGCCGTCCTGCAGGCGCTCGAGCACGCCGGCGCCTCCCGCGAGGACGTCGTCCACGTCAACGCGCACGCCACCTCGACCCCCGTGGGCGACGTGGCCGAGTACCACGCGATGCGTCGGGTCTTCGGCGACCACCTCGACCAGGTCGTGGTGTCCGCCACGAAGGCGTCGACCGGCCACCTGCTCGGTGGTGCCGGTGCGATCGAGGCCGCGTTCACGGCCCTCGCGCTGCACAACCGGGTCGCGCCGCCGACGATCAACCTCACCGAGCAGGACCCGGAGATCGTGATGGACGTCGCCACGTCGCCGCGCGAGCTGCCGCAGGGCGACCTGCTCGCCGTGAGCAACTCGTTCGGGTTCGGTGGGCACAACGCCGTGGTCGCGTTCCGCAGCGTCTGAGTCCGTCTGTCCGGTCCGTCCGGTCCGTCCGGTCCTGGAGGCCCGTCCCGCGTCGTCGGGGCGGGCCTCCGTCGTTCCCGTGGCCGGTCCGGGCGCGGCGCGCTCCCCGCGGCCGTAGCGCGTGGCCGCTGCCCGTGGCCGCGGGCGCAGCGCGTGGCCGCTGCCCGTGGCCGCGGCGGTGCGCCGAGACTCGGCCCCGCGGACAGTTTCGCGGCTCCGGCAGCGCGAAACCGTCCGCCGAGGCGAGACTCGGCGCGCTCGGCTGCCGGGCGGCGGGTGCGCGGGCCGCCCCGGACGCACGAACGCCGCCCCGAGGGACGGCGTTCGTGACGGGGGGAACGGTTCGGCAGGTCAGCCGACGCGGTGCAACCAGACGACCGGGTTGCCCTCGGCGGCGTGGCGGAACGGCTCGAGCTCGTCGTCCCACGCCTGGCCCAGCGCCAGTCGGAGCTCGCGGTGGAGTTCGAGCGCGTTGCTCCCGGCGACCTCCATGGCGTAGCGGACGCGGTCCTCGGGCACGACCATGTTGCCGGTGACGTCGGTCTGCGCGTAGAACACCCCGAGGTCCGGCGTGTGCATCCAGCGGCCGCCGTCGGACTCCGACGTGGGCTCCTCGGTGACCTCGTACCGGAGGTGCTCCCAACCGCGCAGGGCCGAGGCGATCGCGGCGCCTGTGCCGACGGAACCCGTCCAGGTGAACTCGGTGCGACGCGCGCCGTCCTGTGCGGGCTGGTCGAGCCACGAGAAGTTCACGGCACGGCTCAGGGCGCGACCTGCCGCCCATTCGACGTGCGGGCAGAGCGCGCGTGGTGCGGAGTGCACGTAGAGCACCCCGGTGGTCGTTCCGTTCACGATTCCTCCGATTCGTCAGGTGCGACTTCCCCATCGACCTGAACTGGAGGTTCTCGTTCGGAACCATCGATATCCGATTGTGATGTCCTTGCGGACACGCCCATTATGCAGCCTGCACGCTGGGAACGCCAGGTACCGCGGCAGGACTCAGTGGAAGACGTGTCCCGCGGTGTCGAGGGGATGCCGCTCCCCCGCGGTGACCGACACGGGGATGCGGTTCTCCGCCGGCGGGATCGGACAGGCGAACTGGTACGAGAACGCGCACGGCGGCAGGACCAGCAGGTTCCAGTCCAGCGCGACGTCGGCGGGCTCGCCGGGGTCGTCGAGGTACAGGAACCGCCCCATCGAGTACGTGCTCCCGGGGTCGTCCTCGGGGAGCGCGCTCGTGGCGTCCTGCACGATGAGCTGCAGCCGAGGGACGCCGTGGAAGGGCGCCGACCGCACCGCGAGCAGCCGGACGGCCGCGCCGTCCAGCGTGGTCTCGACGTGTCCCGCGACCTCGAGCGGATCGCCGGCGGCGTCGACGACGCTCGCCGCGCCTCCTGGCTCACCCGGCGTGTACCTGCCGGACGTGACCCAGGCGGCGGACTGCTCGAAGCGCGCGATGCGGTCGAACCGGGCGATCGCGTCCGATGCCGGGTCCCACACCCGCAGGGTGCCGCGGGAGACGGTGCCCGCGAGCCCGTCGGGGAACACGACGGTCGAGGGGACGACGGCCTCGTCGCCGGCGACGAACACGGTCCCGTCCACGGGGTCGCCGTCGACGAGGACCCCGTCGTCCGGGACGGCGGTGACCGTGAGCCCTCCGGGCGCCGGCGCCCACTGCCCCGGCACCGGCCACACCGGCTGGGCGTGGTCGACGCGCTGGGCGTTCACGAGCGCGAGCGGACCCCGGGCGCTCGTCGCCCACCGGTCGCGACCGGCGGCGTGTTCGGCGAGGTCGGTCACGACTGCTCTTGGCGGGGGTAGATGACCTTCTGGACGATGATGATCACCGACGCCGCCACCGGCAGGGCGACGAGGGCGCCGAGGACTCCACCGATCGTGCCGCCCGCGACCGCGGCGATGACGACGAGGGCGCCGGGGACCTGGACCGCCCGGGACATGATCCGCGGCGAGATCACGTACGCCTCGACCTGCATGTACACGAGGTAGTAGATCGCCGCGGCGAGGGCGGTCGCCGGCGACGCGAACAGGCACAGCAGCGAGATGACGATCGCCGACGCGAGCGTCCCGACGAGCGGGATGAGCGATCCCATGAAGGCGAACGACGCGAGCAGCACCGGCAGCGGCGCGCCGATGATGAGCAGGAACACGAAGCTGAGGATGCCGTTGATGAGCGCCTGCGAGATCTGTCCGACGACGTAGCGTCCGACCGCCTGCGTGATCTGCTCGCTGACGTCGATGAAGTTCTCGCGCCGCGACGCGGGCACGAACCGGTACGTCATCCGCTTCATGCCCCGCATCGACGCGAGGAAGTAGAGCATCAGGATGATGACGATGACGGCGCCGGTGAGTCCGGTCAGGATCCCGCTGCCGACGGCGAGGATCCCGCCGCCGAGGCTCAGCAGGTTGCCCGGGTCCTCGACGAAGGACTGCAGGGACTGCAGGGCGTGGTCGATGTCGAACGATCCGGCGAACTGCTGCGAGAGGTCCTGCACCCACTCCTGCCGCGAGACGTCCCGCACGATCTCGGGGAAGTTCTGGATGAGGTTCGTCGCCTGCTGCACCAGGATCGGCACGACCGCGAAGACCACCCCGGCGAAGGCCGCGAGGACCCCGACCACCACCACCGTGATCGCCACCCATCGCGGCACGAACCGTTCGAGGAAGGAGACGAGCGGATCGATGCCGAGCGCGAGGAACAGCGCGACACCGACGTAGACGAGCACCGTGCTGAGCTCGTTGACGATCGCACCGGCCACGACCGCGACGAGTACACCGAGCGCACCCATGAAGCCGATCCGGAACGCGTTGACGCGCACGCCGGTGCCACCGCGGGTCACCTCGAACGTCACGTTCGGCGTCGGTCCGTGGTCGTCCTGGTCCTGCGGTGCGTCGCGCTTCCTGGGGAGGTGCACGCGGGGCGGGTGCGGTCGCTTGCTGCTGCTCGGACCCGCGTCGGCTTTTGACATGTAGGGCGGGCGGGACTCGAACCCGCGAATCGTTCGGTTATGAGCCGACTGCCTTGACCAGCTTGGCTACCGCCCCTCGCCGGGGACCGTCAGTCCACCGGTTCCCCACGATACAGCGACTCGAACGTCGAGAGCGTGCGGTTGATGTCGTGTGCCTCGATCATGGCGAGACTGCGGTGACGCATCGCCACGTAGTCGTCGTCCGACGCGGTCAGCACGGCCGTGAGCTTCGCGGCCAGGTCGTGCTCGTCACCGGGTGTGAACAGGAAGCCGTTGCCGTCGATGAGGTGCGGGAGCGCCATCGAGTCCGCCGCGACGACGGGGAGTCCGGAGGCCATGCCCTCGAGCGAGGCGATGCTCTGGAGCTCGGCGGTCGACGGCATCGCGAAGACGGTCGAGTTCGTGAGGGCCTGCCGCTTCACGTCGTCGGAGACGAAGCCCAGGAACCGGACGCGGTCCTCGAGCCCGAGCTCCTTCGCCTGGTGCGTGAGCTTCGGGATCATCTCGCCGTCGCCGACGATCGTCAGCGTCGTGTCGAGCTCGGCCGGGAGGAGCGCCAGGGCCTTCACGAGGACGTCGAGGTTCTTCTCGGGTGCGACCCGGCCCACGAACACGATGTCGTTGTTCGCGGGACGCCCCTCGCGGGCGACGTACCGCGTGGCGTCGATGCCGCACGAGATCGCCAGGACCCGCTGCCCGGCGATGGCGCGGCGCAGGTAGTCGGCGGCGAGGTTCGTCGGCGTGGTGATCGCGTCGGCGAGCCGGTACGTCTTCGCCGCGTCGTTCCAGGCGATCTTCACCGCGATCGGCACGGTGCGCTTGCCGAACGGCGTGTACTCGAGGAGGTTCTCGGGCATGAAGTGGTTCGTGGCGATCACCCGGATGCCGCGCGCGTGCGCCTCGGGCACCATGCCCCGGCCGACGACGACGTGCGACTGGATGTGCAGGACGTCCGGCTGGAAGGCGTCGAGGATCGGGGCGGTCCACTTGCGGACGCTCCACGGCCAGACGAAGCGCAGCCAGGCGTGCAGCGGCCACTTGTAGGACTTCAGACGGTGCACGACGAGGGTCACGCCGTGCAGTTCCTCGTCGAAGGTGCCGTAGTGGCGGCTCGACGCGGGGGCGACGATCTGGACCTCGTGCCCGCGTTCGGCAAGGCCGACGGCGAGCTGTTCGGCGAAGGTCGCCGCGCCGTTGACGTCGGGCGCGAACGTGTCGGCCGCGATGAGCACACGCAGCGGTCGTCGACCGCCCGTCGCACCCGTCGGTTCGGCGGTGGCGGTGGTGGCGTCGTCTGACACGGCTGGCGTCGTCCTCTCGTGGGCGAATGCTGGTCGTTCCACGACGCTACCCCACGTCGCGCAGGGCTCGCGTCCGCCTCGCGGTGGACACCGTCACCCCGCGGGACGAGGGCTCAGGCGCGGGTCTGCGGGTGGTGCTTGGCGAGCAGGAACACGCCGGTGATCGCGATCGCGGCGGCGATGAGGAAGCCGAAGACGGCGAAGACGGGCGCCCCCGAGGCCTCGTCGAGGACGACGACACCGATGCCCACGGCGACGATCGGGTCGATCACGGTGAGCCCCGCGATCACCAGGTCGGCCGAGCCGATGGAGTACGCGTTCTGCACGAAGTACCCGCCGAGCGACGCCGCGACGACGACCCCGACGATCGCGAGCACCGTCAGCCAGTCGAACGTGCCGTTCACGAACCGGTTGAGCACGACCTTGGCGAGCGTCGCGACGAAGCCGTAGAGGATGCCGGCGCCGACGATGTAGTAGAGCGCGTTCTTGTGCTTCGCCACGATCCGGAACGAGACGAGCACGAGGACCAGGACGACCGCCAGGACCACGAGCACCGTGACGAGCTGTCGGCTCGTGATCGCGCTCTCGTGCCCGACGAACGCGGCGATGCCCACGAAGATGCCGACACCGATGATGCATGTCCACACGGCCCGCCGTGCGCGGTGGCCGAGCGGCACGCCCGAGGCCCGCGACGAGAACCACGTGGTGATCACGAGCGCCACGGCGCCGAGCGGCTGGACGACGATGAGCGGCGCGTAGGTGATGCTCACCAGCTGCAGCACGACGGCGACGCCGAGCATGAGCGTGCCGAGCACCCAGTAGCCGCTCGAGAGCAACCCGACGACGTGTCGGACGCTGAGCCCCTTCGACTGCCGGCCGAGCCGCGCTTCGACCCGCTGCACCCCGCGACTCTGGAACTGCGCTCCCAGCGACAGGAACACCGCGCCGATGAGCGCGACGGGGATCATGAGCGCCTGGAACGGCGTGAGGTTCACCGCGTCGGGCAGCTGGAGGTCCGTCGTCACGCGTCGAGGCTACCGTTCCCCGCCGGATAACCTGGGTGAATGGCCGTTCTCCCGATCCGCATCACCGGTGAACCCGTCCTGCACGAGCGCGCAGCCGAGGTCACCGACTTCGACGACGACCTGCGATCGCTGGTCGCCGACATGTTCGAGACGATGGACCTCGCACCGGGGGTCGGTCTGGCCGGCCCACAGGTCGGCGTCGGCAAGCGGCTCTTCGTGTACTCATGGACCGATGATGACGAGGTCCTGCACCGTGGCGTGGCGGTGAACCCCGTCCTGTGGACCACTCCCTCCGTGCCCGAGGCTGTGGAGGAACTCGACGACGACGAGGAGTCCGAGGGCTGCCTGTCGGTCCCCGGCGAACGCTTCCCGCTCCGTCGGTCCGAGGGTGCGCTGCTCCGCGCGGTCGACGAGCACGGCACGCCGTTCGAGGTCGAGGCGCACGGCTGGCTCGCCCGGATCTTCCAGCACGAGTACGACCACCTCGACGGGTACCTCTACGCGGACCGGCTCGTGCACCCCTACGGCAAGCAGGTCGCCAAGGCGATCCGGAAGAACAGCTGGGGCGGCCCGGGCAAGTCGTGGCTGCCGGGTCGCGACCACCCCGAGGGCTGACGGCAGGAGCCCCGGCCCGCACGGCGGTCGGCTTGTCGGCCGTCCGGTCCGTCAGTCGGTTGGCCTGTCAATGGGTCGGCCGGTCCGTCGATCGGTTGGCCTGTCAATGGGTCGGCCGGCCCGTCGATCGGTTGGCCTGTCGGCCGTCCGGGAGGCGCGGCTCAGCTCCGCCAGGCCGCGATCGCGTCCCGCAGGTGGTCGGTCTCCGGATGCCCCGGGCAGTACGCGAGGAGTGCTGCGGCGACGTTCGCCTCGGCCGCCGAGTCGACGGCCCGGGCCCACGGCCCGCTCCCCCGCAGTGCGCACGTCGCGGCGAGTCCTTCGAGCGTGGCGTCGCCCCGGCCGGCATCGACCGCCGCGCGCTGCTGCGAGGACATCGTCGTTCCGGTGATGCGCCGCGCCCGACAGTCGGTGCGGTCGTCCTCCCAGACGGCGGAGTAGGTCGTGTACGTCTCCGTCCGGCCGGACACGCCCGTCTCGCACACGAAGGCGAACACGATCGGCGCGGCGCCAGAGGCTGCGACACCCGAGGTCCCGGCGGTGTCGAGCGAGTCGCCGGGCTCCGACTCGGCACCGGTCGTGCACCCCGCGAGACCGATCGCCACGGTCGCCACGACGACCGCGGCGAGGGCTCGGCGCAGGGTGATCACCTGTGAACGCTAACAGCATCCAGCCATGGGTCCGCTGCGAGCACCGGAAGCGGATGCCGCGCGCCGGACTCGCGTGCCGCACCCGCGCGCGCCGGAGCCGCGTGCCGCACGCGCGCGACGTTTCGCGCCCACCGACACCTCACGCCCGCCGGAGCCCGTGACCTGTCGCCCAGCGCGAAACCCCGCGCACGCAGCGCCGCGCCGCCGCACCCCTCGCACATAGCGCACCCCACACGCACCCCGCGCGCCCGCCGCACCCCACGCACGCAGCGCGCAACGTACCCCGCGCCCGCGCCCCGCACCGACGCGCGACGTTTCGCGCCCCCCCGACACCTCACGCCCGCCGGGACCCGTGACCTGTCGCCCAGCGCGAAACCCGCGCACGCAGCGCGCCCCGCACGAACCCGCGCGCACGCCGCACCCCGTGCACGCAAAAGGCCCCCACCCTAAGGTGAGGGCCTGTCTGCTCCCCGAGTTGGACTCGAACCAACAACCTGCCGGTTAACAGCCGGCTGCTCTGCCAATTGAGCTATCGAGGATCACTGTTCGCTGGCGAATGTCGTGCGAACAACGGGTAACAGCATAGCAGGAACCCGGAGCCGCCCCGCGCATCCACCACGCATCCCGGGCGTGCCGCGCTCAGTACCCGGCGACCGGGTCCACCACGCCGACGAAGCCCTCGCCGGCTCCCCCGAGGAACGCCGCGGTGTTGACCCGCACGCGCTCGGCCAGCAGCGGCGCCACCATCTCCGGCGTGTCGGCCTGGTGCGGCGTGATGATCGCGCCCGGCTCGTCCCAGAGCGGGTGTCCGTCCGGCAGGGGCTCCGGGTCGGTGACGTCGAGCCCGGCGGCGGCGATGGCTCCGCTTCGCAGGGCGTCCACGAGCGCATCGGTGTCGACGAGTCCGCCGCGGGCGATGTTCACGAGCCGTGCGGACGGCTTCATGATCGCGAACTGCCGGGGCCCGAACAGCTTCGACGTCCCAGAGGTCATCGCGGCCGCGATCATCACCACGTCGGCGTCGGGCAGCACCTCGTCCAGCTGGTCGGTCGTGACGGTCCGGTCGGCCCCGGGGACCGGCGAGGACGATCGGCGCACCACGGTGACCGAGACCTCGAAGGGTGCGAGCAGCCGGATGTACTCCAGCGCGATGCCACCGGCGCCGATGACGACCACGTTCCTGCCGTAGAGCGAGACACCCTCGGGCTCGGTCGCCCAGGACCGTGCACGGGCACGCTTCTGCAGCACCCGGAGCGTCCCGAGCGTGAGGGCGAGGGCGTGCTCGGCGACGGGCTCGGCGTACGCCCCCTTGGCCGAGGTGAAGAGCACCCGGTCGCCGTGCTCGGCGATCAGCCCGGCGAAGGCGTCGACACCGGCGAACGGCAGCTGGACCCAGCCGATCGACGGCGTGGCGTCCAGGGCGTCGGCCAGGCCGGACGGGTCCCGCGGATCGAGCCACACGAGCCCGGCGGTCTCGGCACCGAGGGCACCGACGGTCCCACCGGCCGCGGCGACCGCGTCCTCGTGGAGGGCGGTGCCGTCACCGGCGGGCAGGATCGCGACCGGCCCGGCGGTCGGCGGTGCGATCGGCAGCGCGGCGCCGGCGTCGGTCACGACGGCCCGGTGCCCGCGAACACCCGAAGACGAAGTGCCCGACGACGAAGACGTGCCCGCCGAGGACGTACCCGACGACGAGGACGTGCCTGACACGGCCGCGGGCCCCCGGGACCCGGACGGCTCCGCGCTCACGCGTTCTCCTGCCGTTCCGCACGCGGTCCGGTGCCGGCGGCGACGGGCCGGCGCGGGGCCGAGGACCGCCGCGGGGCGGCCGCGACGGGCTGCCGACGCTTCACCGGACGTGCCGCCGTCGACGCGAGCGTCTTGACGTAGGGGTCGACGGGGTTGTCGAGGACCTCGTCGAAGGTGCCGAGTCCGACGAGCCGGCTCTCGGCCATGATCGCCACCCGGTCGGCGAGGGCACGGGCCTCGCGCAGGTCGCTCGACACCACGACCGCCGAGAACTGCCGGTTCCGCTGCAGGGTCGCCAAGGCCTCGAGCACCGACTGGCGGACGAGGACGTCAACGCCACGGGCGGGTTCGTCGGCGACGAGCAGCTGGGGCTCGAGCACGAGCGCCTTCGCGAGGGCGACTCGCTGCCGCTGCCCGCTCGAGAGCTCCCACGTGTTGAGCCGCATCACGCCGAGCGGCAGGTGCACGGCGTCGACCAGGCGGGCGACGATGAGGCCGGCCTCCTTGCGGTCGAACCGGCGGTCACGGGCGTAGATCGGTTCCGCGATGGCCTCGCCGACGGTGAGGTCGGGGCTGAGCCGGTCCGCGCCGTCCTGCGGGAGGTAGCCGATGCGCCCGCTCAGTCGTTCGAGCTTGCGGGAGGTCGGTCGGAGACCGCGGGTCTTCTGCCCGAGCACGGTCAGCTCGCCGCCGATGATGTGCCGACGGTGGGCGCCGTCGCCCTCGCCGGTGGTGCCGAGCTGCCCCGCGATGGCCGCGGCGAACGTCGACTTGCCGGACCCGGACTCGCCGAGCACGGCCAAGATCTCCCCCTGACGGACCGTGAGGCTCACGCCGTCGACGGCCCGGATCGCATCCGTCCCCCGTCCGCTCCGGTACTCGATCGACACGTCGTCCGCGACGACCGCCGGTCCGTTGACCGCGATCATGGATCCCCTTCCACGCCGCCCCCTGGCGGCGGTTCGCGACGGACCGGGCTGCACCGACCGTCGTGCGCGATGTTCGAGGAGGTGACCGCCAGGAGGCGCGGCGTGCGTCGTCGACGCGCACCGCGCCTCCTGGGATGGTCGCGTCGGGTCAGGACCCGGCGTTCTCCAGTTCCACCAGCGTACGCCGTCGCTCCGCCTGTTCCGCCGGATCCGGCACCGGGAGTGACGCCAGGAGACGCTGCGTGTACGGGTGCTGCGGTGCGCCGAGGACCTCGGCGGTGGTGCCCGTCTCCACCAGGTCGCCCCGGTAGAGCACGGCGATCCGGTCCGAGAGCGCACCGACGACCGCGAGGTCGTGGCTGATGAACAGCGACGCGAACCCGAGGTCCTGCTGCAGCTCGAGGAACAGCTCCAGCACGCGTGCCTGGACGGACACGTCGAGCGCACTCGTCGGCTCGTCGGCGATGAGGAGCTTCGGCCGCAGCGCGAGCGACCGCGCGAGCGAGGCCCGCTGCCGCTGCCCGCCGGAGAGCTCGTGCGGGTACCGGTCGCCGTAGGCCGCCGGCAGCTGCACGGCCTCGAGCAGTTCGCCGACCCGCTTCCGGGCGGCACGCGGGCTCGACACCTCGCCGTGCACCACGAGCGGCTCGGCGACGCACTCCGAGATCGTCAGCAGCGGGTTGAACGAGGTCGCCGGGTCCTGGAAGACGAACCCGATGTCCTTGCGGTGCCGCTTGAAGTCCCGCTCACGGTAGCCGAGCATCTCGGTGCCGAGGACGTTCAGCGAGCCGCCGGTGATCTTCGTCAGGCCGGCGATCGCACGGCCGATGGTGGTCTTGCCGGAGCCGGACTCCCCCACCAGACCGAGGACCTCACCGGGGCGGATGTCGAGGTCGACGCCCTTGACCGCCCTGAACGCGTGCGAGCCGAGGCGACCGGGGTACTCGATCTCCAGACCCCTCGCGGACACCAGCGGCTCGACATCCGACGTGATCGCGGCACGGCGGGCGGCACCGGTCGAGGCCTCGAGCCGGGGCACGGCCGCGAGCAGGCGCTTCGTGTAGTCGTCCTGCGGCGCCGCGAACAGCTCGCCGACCGGGGCCTCTTCCACGACCTCGCCCTGGTACATCACGGCGACGCGGTCGGCCAGGTCCGCGACCACGCCCATGTTGTGGGTGATGATCACGATCGCGGCACCGAACTCGTCGCGGCAGCGGCGGAGCAGGTCGAGGATCTCGGCCTGCACCGTCACGTCGAGGGCGGTGGTCGGCTCGTCGGCGATGATCACGCTCGGTTCGAGGGCGAGCGCACTGGCGATGACGACACGCTGCTTCTGCCCGCCGGAGAACTGGTGCGGGTAGTGGTCGACCCGGGTCTCCGGGTCGGGGATGCCGACGCGACGGAGGTAGTCGATCGCTTTCGCGCGGGCCTCCTTCTTCGACACCCCACCGTGGGCGCGGAGTCCCTCGGCGATCTGCCACCCGACCGTGAAGACCGGGTTGAGCGCCGTCGAGGGCTCCTGGAACACCATCGCGCCCGCGGTCCCGCGCAGACCCCGGAGCTTCTGCGCGCCGACGGTCACGACGTCGGTCCCGTCGAGGAACACCGCTCCGCCGAGCGTCGCGGTCTCGGGCATCAGCCGCAGGATGCTCCGCGCGGTGACGGACTTGCCCGAGCCGGACTCGCCGACGAGGGCGAGGACCTCACCGGGCCGGACGTCGATGCTGACGCCCTTGACCGCGTCGACGGCGCCGCCGTCGGTCGCGAAGGTGACGGTCAGGTCGTCGACGACGACGACCGGTTCGGTGGTGGTGTCGCCGGCCTGGAGGCGCGTGGAGGCCTTGGGCTGGTCCGTCGCGTTGGACGGGTTGGTCGCGTCCGTCATGCGGTCGCCCCTTCCGTGCTGGCCGTCTGCTTGCGGGACACCAGCTGCTTCAGCCGACGTCGTGCACGGAGGCGCGGGTCGGAGATGTCGTTGAGGCTCTCGCCGATGAACGTCACGCCGAGCACGAGCACCACGATCGCGACACCCGGGAAGACCCCCGTCCACCAGACACCGCTGGCGACGTCGGAGAGCGCACGGCTGAGGTCGTAGCCCCACTCGGCGCCGCTCGTCGGACCGATGCCGAAGCCCAGGAAGCCGAGGCCGGCGAGGGTCAGGATCGCATCGCTCGCGTTCAGCGTGAGGATGAGCGGCAGGGACCGGGTCGAGTTCCGCAGCACGTGGCGGGTCATGATGCGCCACGGGTTCGTGCCCATCACCCGAGCCGACTCGACGAACGCCTCGTTCTTCAAGCGCACGGCCTCGGCACGGACGACCCGGAAGTACTGCGGGACGTACACGACGGTGATCGAGATCGCCGCCGCGATGATGCCGCCCGAGTAACTCGAGTTGCCGCCCGAGATCACGATCGACACGACGATCGCGAGGAGCAGCGACGGGAAGGCGTAGATCGCGTCCGCGACCACGACGAGGATCCGGTCGAGCCAGCCGCCGATGTAGCCGGAGACCATGCCGAGCAGCACACCGATGATGATCGACACGACGACGGCCACGATGACCACGAGCACCGCGGTCCGCGCGCCGTAGACCACGCGGCTGAACACGTCGAAGCCGCCGACGGTGGTTCCCCAGATGTGGGTGGCGCTCGGTGCGCCGGTGCGCGGGAAGCTCTGGCCGTCGGCGCCCTGCAGCTGGCCGAAGCCGTACGGGGCGATGAGCGGCGCGGCGACCGCGACGATCAGGTAGAGGGCGCAGATGACGACGCCGGTGATGAGCATGGCGCGCTGCCAGCCCGTGCTCCTGCGGAGCTGCACCACCACGGGCAGCCGCTTCCAGAGCGGTTCGTGGCGGTCGACGAGGGAGGTGTCAGCCATCTCTAGAACCTCACTCTCGGATCGATCAGGGCCGCGACGACGTCGACGATGAAGTTCGTCACCGCGACGATCACCGCGAGCATCGCGACGATGCCCTGGACCGCGACGAAGTCGCGGGCGGACAGGTACTGGTTGAGCTCGAAGCCGAGCCCGCGCCACCCGAAGGTGGTCTCGGTGAGGACGGAACCACCCAGGAGCATGGCGATCTGGAGTCCCATCACCGTGATGATCGGCACGAGGGCGGGACGGAAGGCGTGCGTCCGGACGAGCCGCGCCTCCCGGACACCGCGTGAGCGGGCCGCGTCGACGTACTCGGACCCGAGCGAACCGATCATGTTCGCGCGGACCAGGCGCAGGAAGATGCCGGCGGTGAGGAGGCCGAGCGTCAACGCCGGCAGGACGGCGTGCGCCAGCACGTCGCCGATGATCTGCGCGTTGCCGGTGCGCAGGGCGTCGATGAGGTAGATGCCCGTCGCGCCGGGGATGTTGTCGAGGACGAGCGACACCCGGGTCGAGGCCCGGTCGCCGAGCGGGAGCCACCCGAGCCAGACCGAGAAGACGAGCTTGAGCAGCAGGCCGCCGAAGAACACCGGCGTCGCGTAGGTCAGGATCGCGAGCGCGCGGAAGAGGACGTCCGGCCACTTGTCGCGCATGTACGCGGCGAGCATGCCGAGCGGGATGCCGAGCAGCAGCGCGACGATGAGCGCGTAGAACACGAGCTCCGCGGTGGCGCCGCCGTACGTGACGATGATCTCGGTGATCGGCCGGTTGTCGGTCGCGGTGGTGCCGAAGTCGCCGCGCAGGATGTTGCCGAGGTACTCGGCGTACTGCACGAGCACCGGGCGGTCGTAGCCGGCGGCGTGCAGGCGCTCCTGCAGCTGGCTCGGGGTCAGGCGGCCGCCGACGGAGGCGGTGATCGGGTTCCCGATGACACGCATCAGGAAGAACACGAGCGTCACCAGGATGAAGACGGTCGGGAAGATGAGGAGGAACCGGACGAGGACGTACCGGCCGAGTCCGCCGCCGCTGCTCTTGGCACTGCGCTGTGCCTCGGGCTTGGTGGGGTCGGTGGCCAGTTCCGAGCTCGCCTCTGGGGTGCTGAGGGTCACGGGGACGGGTGCCTTTCGGTGCCGTTGGGGACGCGGTCACGGGGGCGCTCCTCGTGGGAACGCCCCCGTGGGCCGGAACCGGTCTTACTTGGAGAGGGTCGCGTACCGGAACTTGTACGAGGAGTCGAGGGTCAGGCCCTTGACGTCCTTGGCCGCCACGGCGACCGACTTGCCCTGCAGCAGCGGCAGCGTCGAGATCTGCGTCGCCTCACGCTCCTGCGCCTGCTCGATGAGGTCGGCGCGCTTGTCCTTGTCGGACTCCTGCTGTTCCTCGGAGATGAGCTGCTGGATCGTCGGGTCGTCGTAGTGGTTCTGCACGAAGTTGTCCTTCGTGAAGAACGGCGACAGGTAGTTGTCGGCGTCCGAGAAGTCCGGGAACCAGCCGAGCTGGTACACCGGGTAGGCGTCCTTCGTGCGCTCCTGCGCGTAGGTCGTGTAGACCGTCGACTGGATGTTCACGGTGAACAGGCCGGAGTTCTCGAGCTGCGTCTTGAGCTCGGCGTACTCGTCGTCCGACGTCGAACCGTAGTGGTCCGGTGCGTACTGGATGTCGAGCTGGACCTTGCCGGTGACGCCCGCCTTCGACAGGGTCTCCTTCGCCTTGTCGACGTCCGCGCCGCCGTCGCCGTCACCGTAGAGCTCCTCGAAGGGCTTCGCGGCACCGGTCAGGCCGTCCGGGACCATCGAGTAGAGCGGCGAGTAGGTGTCGTTGTAGACGTCCTTGGCGAGCTTCTCGCGGTCGACGACGTCGGCCACGGCCTGGCGCACGGCGAGGGCCTTGGTCTCGTCGGCGTCCGACTGCTTCGCGCCGAAGGGCTGCGTGTTGAAGTTGAAGACCAGGTAGCGGATCTCGCCGCCGGGGCCGTCGGTGACCTTCACCTTGTCGTCCTTGCGGAGGTCGGCGATGTCGGTCGGCGTCAGCGAGCGGTATGCCACGTCGACATCGCCCTGCTGGACGGCGAGCTTCAGGTCGGTCTCCTTGGTGTAGTAGCTCGCCGTGACCTCGTTGGTCTTCGGCTTGCCCAGGAGGCCGTCGTAGTTCTTGTTCGCCTTGTACTGGATCGTGTCGTTCTCCTTGTAGGAGCTGATCGAGTACTGCCCGGCGAACGCCTTGCCCTTGACGATGTCGGCCGCCGGCGTGAGCTTGTCGGCCGAGAAGACCTGCTCGTCGACGATCGGGCCGGCGGGGCTCGAGAGCACCTGCGGCCAGGTCTGGTCGGCGTGGTCGAGGTTGAACACCACGGTCGTGTCGTCCGGGGTGTCGATGCTCTTGAGGTTGGCGAGCAGGGACTGCGGGCCGTTCTCGTTGTTGATCTTCAGCTCGCGCTCGAACGAGAACTTCACGTCGCTCGACGTGAGGTCGTTCCCGTTGGCGAACTTCAGTCCGCTCTTGAGCTTGACCGTGTACGTCGTGTCGTTGGTGAACTCACCGCTCTCCGCGATGTCCGGCTTCACGTCGGGGCTGCCCACCGGCGTGTTCATCAGGAACGGGAAGACCTGGTTCTGCACGGCGAACGAGCCGTTGTCGTACGAGCCCGCCGGGTCGAGCGACGTGATCTTGTCGGTCGTCCCGATGCTGATGCCGTTCAGGGCGGTGTCGCTCACGCTGCTGCTCGCGCAGCCGCTGAGCACCAGCGCCGTCGCTGCCACTCCGGCGCCGAGCGCGATGCCGCGCTTGCCCCACTTGGTCACGGATGCCATGTCCGATGCCTCTCTTGGTGATGAATGCAAGGCTCCTGGGCGGGAGGTCAATCGTCTGTGTGCCCGGCCAGGAACGCTCATTGCTATCACCCTGTCACGGAACTCCACGAACCGAGGGAGATTTGTTTACACCGCTGTAATGCGCGGGAGCGCCTGGTGGCGCATCATCCGTGCGCCTGAGTGCGGCGCGCCGCGCACGATTGTTGCGTCCTGCAACGCCGGGGCCGGCGACCTGGGTGGGCCCGGCGGTCGCCGCGGCGCGCGAGCGGGCGAAGTACGTCCCGCTCGCGCCCGGCACCCGGCGCGTTCCGCCCCTTCGGCGCCCCGCACGCGGCGCGTCCCGCCCGCTCGGCGCCCCGCACGCGGCGTGTTCCGCCCGCTCGACGCCCCGCGCGCGAGCGGGCCGCCCACTCGACGCCCCGCACGCGAGCGGGCGAAGTACGTCCCGCTCGCGCCCGGTACCCGGCCCGTTCCGCCCGCTCGACGCCCCGCATGCGGCGTGTTCCGCCCGCTCGGCGCCCCGCGCGCGAGCGGGCGAAGTACGTCCCGCTCGCGCCCGGTACCCGGCCCGTTCCGCCCGCTCGACGCCCCGCACGCGGCGTGTTCCGCCCGCTCGGCGACTGGCACGTGGCACGTCGTGCGACCTCGGCGGCCCGACGAGCCCCCTGGAGGCGCGGCGCCAGTCCGCACCGCACCCCCTCGTGACGCTCCGGTCATCTCGCCCGCGTGCCCGCTCGCGTCGCGCGCGTGGCCGGCTCGAGGTCGCACGAAGTGCCGCTCCGAGCGCTCCCGACCGGCCGTTCGTGCGACCTCGGCGACACGCAGGTGGCGCGTCGTGCGACCTCGGCGGTGCGACCTCGGCGCTCGACCTCGGCGACACGCACGTGGCGCGTCGTGCGACCTCGGCGGGGCGACCTCGGCGGGTGACCTCGGCCCGACCGGAGGCGCGGCGGGCGCCTACGAGTTCGCTGCCGCCTCGGCGTCCGCGCGCAACCGCATCCGCTGCGCGTCGATGTCCACGAGCTGCCGCTGGATCTCCGCGCGACGGTCGGCCTGCTCGTTCGGGTCCGCCCGCTGCAGCTGCCCGAGGAGCGATGCCTTGCGCGCCAACAGGTCCCGCTCGACCAGCGCGACGACGATGCTCCGCGCGTAGAGCGCGAGGTCCTCGTCGGTGCGGGCCGGGATCGGCGCGAGCGCGAGTTCCTGCACGAGTCCCCGGAACGGGCCCGGCACGTCCTGCAGCAAGCGTTCGAGCCAGTCCCCCGCGCCGATCGCGTCGACGTTCGCGACCACGGCGTCGCGGACCACGGACAGCATCGGTGCCGAGAAGGTCGCGGCGGCCGCGAGCCCGAGGAGCGGCGCGCCGACGTGCCCGGGCTGCTGCACCATCGCCATCACCGCGTCCCGCTCCATGCGCGTGATCGGGTCGTTCGGCAGGAGCCGGAGCCCGGCCACGGGCTCGTCGGGGACGGCGACCGCCTCGCCACTGGAGCCGGTGTGCGTGGCCGGTGCCGTGCCTCCTGAGCGGTGGTCGTTCGACGAGGACCCCGCTCGCTGGCGAGCGTTCTCGACCGCGCGGCGGACCTCGGGGATGTCCAGGCCGAGCCACTTGGCGGTCTCGCGCGTGTAGGCGGTGGCGAGCGTGCGGTCGCGGATGCCGGCGACGACCGGTGCGGCGTCGCGGAGCCCGGCGACGCGCCCCTCGGCCGTCTCGATGTCGTGTGCTGCCAGGCGGCGACGGATGATGAACTCGAACATCGGCCGCTTGGTCTCGATGAGCCGGGTGACGGCGGCGTCTCCCCGCGCCAGCCGGAGGTCGCACGGGTCGAGTCCGCCCGGCGCCACCGCGACGTAGGTCTGCGAGGCGAAGCGGCTCTCCTCCGCGAACGCCCGCGAGGCCGCGCGCTGCCCGGCCTCGTCCGGGTCGAACGTGAAGACGATGTTGCCGAGCTGCGAGAGGTCGCGGCTCGCGGAGTCGCCGAGCATCGGCCGCAGCACCTTGATGTGGTCGACGCCGAAGGACGTGCCACATGTGGCGACCGCGGTCGTGATGCCGGCGAGGTGGCAGGCCATCACGTCGGTGTACCCCTCGACGATGACGACCTGCTTCTGCTTCGAGATGTCCCGTCGCGCGAGGTCGAGCCCGTAGAGCACCTGGCTCTTGTGGTAGATCGGGGTCTCGGGCGTGTTGAGGTACTTCGGGCCCTTGTCGTCGTCGAGCAGCCGCCGCGCGCCGAAGCCGATCGTCGCCCCGGTGACGTCGCGGATCGGCCACATCAGCCGCCCGCGGAACCGGTCGTACGGCGAGCGGTCGCCCTGGCTGACGAGTCCGGCCGAGACGATCTCGTCGATCGTGAACCCACGGCCGCGCAGGTGGTCCCGGAGCGCGTCGTACGACTTCGGGGCGAACCCGACGCCGAAGTGCTGCGCCGCCGCCGGGTCGAACCCGCGCTCACCGAGGAACTGCCGTGCCGGCTCGGCCGCGGCCGTGGTGAGCTGCGACACGTAGAACTGCTGCGCCGCCTCGTTCGCGGCGATGAGCCGGGCCCGGGCGTTGTAGTCGGTCCGGGGGCCGTCGCCCTCTTCGTAGTGGAGCGTGAAGCCGATCTTCGCGGCCATCCGCTCGACGGCTTCCTGGAAGGTGGTGTGGTCCTGCTTGATGACGAAGTCGAAGACGTCGCCGTCCTCACCGCAGCCGAAGCAGTGGTACCGGCCGACCTGCGGACGGACGTGGAACGACGGGGAGCGTTCGTCGTGGAAGGGGCAGAGGCCCTTGAGCGACCCAACCCCGGCCGACTTCAGGGTCACGTAGTCGCCGACGACGTCGGCGATGTTGACACGCGAGCGGACCTCGTCGATGTCGTTCCGCGCGATCCTCCCAGCCACCCCTCGATCCTAGTTCCCGCCGCTGACGACGGCTGACCGTCGCGGGATCTGTGGACAGGGCCGGGAGGCGCGGCTCGGCCCCGCCACGAAGGCGAGACACTGCCCGTGGGTCGGGTCCAGGGCACGACCCACCACCCCGGCTCAGGTCCAGGGCGCGGCGCCCCGTCCGGCCGCCCCGACCCGGGGCCCTGGCGCGACCCACCGCCCCGACTCGGGACCGGGGCGCGACGCCCGCCCGACAGCCCCGGGTCAGACCGGGATGTGCACGCGCTCGCGGTCGCCGACCACGAGCCGCTTGTGCCACGCCAACGCCCCCTGGTCGGTCAGGCTCGCGACCTGGTCCACCACGGCCCGCAGCCGGCCGGCATCGTCCGACGCCTCGCGCCAGTCCGCCGCGAAGCCCGGCTCGAGGTCGGCGCTGCCGGTCGCCGCGAGGGCATCGAGCAGCTCGGTGAGGATCCGCCGTTGGTCCTCGTACACGGGCTGCCGATCGCCCTGCGTCATCACGAACGCCGCGACGATGCCCTTGAGCACCGCGATCTCGCCGATGATCTCGGGCGGCGTCACGACCGACGCTGCGAACCGCACGAGGGAGCCCGACGCGTAGGACTCCCTCGTCGCCGCCGTCGCCGTCCGCGCGAACCGACCGATCAGCTGCGAGGTGAGGTTCTTCAGCCGCGCGAGGTCCCGACGCGACCCGTCGTAGGACGTCATCCACAGCGGCAGCGAGCGGAGCCGGTCGAAGGCCTCGAGCAGCTCGTCGCGGCTGAGGTCCGACCCGACCCAGGCGTGCATCGCCGACACGATGTCGTTCTCGCCGACGCGGTCCCCGAGCGCCGCGACGTCGATGAAGCCCGCCACGACGGCGTCCTCGAAGTCGTGCACCGAGTACGCGATGTCGTCGGACAGGTCCATCACCTGCGCCTCGATGCAGCGCTGCCGGCGGGGTGCCCCCGCGCGGAGCCACTCGAACGCGTCGTGGTCGTCGTCGTAGAAGCCGAACTTGGTGCGACCCGAGGACGACTCGGACACGCCCTGGGCCGCGGGCCACGGGTACTTGCAGCTGGCGTCGAGCGAGGCCCGGGTCAGGTTCAGTCCGTACGGACGGTCCTCGTCGTCCGGAGCACCGGCCCTCGGGCCGTACACCTTCGGCTCGAGCCGGGTGAGCAGCCGCAGGGTCTGCGCGTTGCCCTCGAACCCGCCGATGCCCGCCGCCCACGCGTTCACGGCGGTCTCGCCGTTGTGCCCGAACGGCGGGTGGCCGATGTCGTGCGCGAGGCAGGCGGTGTCCACCACGTCGGGGTCGAGCCCCAGCGAGTCGGCGAGCTCGCGGCCGACCTGGGCGACCTCGAGCGAGTGGGTCAGGCGGTTCCGCGCGAAGTCGAGGCCGGTCGTCGGGCTGAGCACCTGGGTCTTCGCGGCGAGCCGCCGGAGCGCGCTCGAGTGCAGGAGCCGGGCACGGTCGCGCGCGAAGTCGGACCGACGGTTCCCGTGGGTCTCGGGCAGCCAGCGCTCGGCGTCGGCGGGCCCGTACGAGGCGGTGGCGCTCATCCGCCGCTGTGGTGCAGTTCGGCGGCGGCGAGGACCTTGCGGAACTCGCTGTCGACGTCGCGGGACTCGAGCCAGCGGTCCGGCAGGGCCGTCCGCTTCGGGTGACCGGCGCGTCCCCGGGGACCCTCGGCGTCCGCGCCCGGGTACGGCGCGTCGTGATCGAGCTGGCCGAGCAGGTCGTCGATCTCCTGCAGGCTGGACGCCATCGCGAGCCCGGACCGGACGTCACCGCCGATCGGGTACCCCTTGAAGTACCAGGCGACGTGCTTGCGGACGTCCCGGCAGCCGTGCTCCTCGCTGCCGAAGAACTCGACGAGCAGTTCGGCGTGCCGCTTGAACGCGACCGCGACCTCGCCGAGGGTCGGCATGTAGCGCAGCCCCTCGCCACGGAACGCCGCCGCGAGGTCGCCGAACAGCCACGGCCGCCCGAGGCACCCGCGACCGACGACCACGCCGTCCGCGCCGGTCTCGTCGACCATGCGCAGGGCGTCGGCGGCGGACCAGATGTCCCCGTTGCCGAGCACCGGGATGTCGGTGATGGTCTCCTTCAGGGTCGCGATCGCCGACCAGTCCGCGTGCCCCGAGTAGTGCTCGTTCGCGGTACGGGCGTGCAGGGAGACGGCCGCGACCCCGGCGTCCCGCGCGATGCGGGCGGCGTCGAGGTAGGTCAGGTGGTCGCCGTCGATGCCCTTGCGCATCTTCACGGTGACGGGCACGTCCCCGGCGGCGCGGACCGTCTTCGTGACGAGTTCCTCGAACAGGTCGAGCTTCCACGGCAGGGCTGCTCCCCCGCCCTTCCGCGTCACCTTCGGCACCGGGCACCCGAAGTTGAGGTCGATGTGGTCGGCACGGTCTTCGCCGACGAGGATCGTCGCCGCCTCGGCCACCGTGTTCGGCTCGACGCCGTACAGCTGGATGGACCGCGGCGTCTCGGACTCGTGGTGCTGGATGAGCTGCATCGACACGGGCGTCCGCTCGACGAGCGCACGTGACGTGATCATCTCGCAGACGTAGAGTCCTGCGCCGTACTCGCGGCAGAGCCGGCGGTACGCCATGTTCGTGATGCCCGCCATCGGCGCGAGCACGACCGGCACGTCGACCTCGATGGGGCCGATGCGCAGGGGCTTCGCCGGACGGGTCGCCGTCCCGGGTGCGTCAGTGATCGTCATACGGCTCCCATTCTCCCACGTCGGTGCGCGCCGGTAGCGTTCTCCACATGACGACCGACGCCATCACCCGGTTCGACGCCGACGCACGGGCCCGTGGCCTCCGGGTCGACGTCGTCGAACGCCCAGCGGCGGGCTCCCTGCACGAGGCGGCAGCGCTGCTCGGCATCGAGCCCGGTGACATCGTGAAGACCCTGGTCGTGAAGCGGCACGACGGCGGTTTCCTCCTCGCCCTCGTGCCCGGCGGCCGCGCCATCGCCTGGAAGAAGCTCCGCACCGTCGTCGGCGTCAACAAGCTGTCCATGCCGGACGCGGCGACGGCGCTCGAGGCCTCGGGCTACGAGCGCGGCACGATCACCCCGATCGGTGCGACGGGCGACCTGCCGGTCTACGCCGACGAGCGCATCGTCGGACGCCGGGTCGCGCTCGGCGCCGGCCGGCACGGCGCGAGCGCCTTCGTCGCCGCCGACGACCTGGTCGCCGCGTACGGCGCGACGGTCGCCGACATCACCGACGAGGAGCCCGTCCGCTAGCACCCGCGCAGTCGTCACCGTGCGGCGCCGCGCGAAGCCGCGTGCGAACGGTCCTGGTGGCCGGACTGCGCCCTCCCACGAACACTGCGCCTCCGACGAACACCGCGCCCCGCGACGACGGGGCGCAGTGTTCGACACGGGCGCGGCGGGCACTCGCCGACGCCGGAGCGCCGCGAGCGCCCGCTCAGTCGGGGACCTCGGTCCAGTCGCCCTCGGCGCCGGGCACGAAGCACGAGTCACCATCGCAGACCGGCGCACCGCCGGGCGTGACGAGCGTGAGCAGGGCGGGTCGCGCCTCCTGGCCGTCGGACTGGAGGCGCGGCTCGGACGAGCCGTCCACCCGCACGTCCGTCATCGGGTCGCCTCCGCGTCCTCGGCGGACCGCTGCTCGGCCTCGGCGACGTCCGACGGGGTCGTGGCACGGAGGGCGACGACCTGCGTCAGCACCTGCTCGAACGCCGCCGGGTCCTGCGCGCCCGAGACGCCGTACTTGCCGTCGATGACGAAGAACGGGACGCCGTTGATGCCGTAGGACTGTGCCTGGGCCTGATCGGCACGGACCGCCGCGAGCTGCGAGTCGTCGCGGAGGGTCGCGCGGACCTCGTCGGGGTCGAGGCCGACCTCGGCCGCGAGGGACGCCAGCGACTCGTCCTGGCCGACGTGCTCACCGCGCTCGAAGTAGGCGGCGAAGAGGCGTTCCACCATCTCGAGCTGCTTGCCCTGCTCCTTGGCGAGGTGGATCACCTGGTGTGCCTTGACCGTGTTGGTGTGGTGCATCGACTCGAAGTCGTAGTCGAGGCCGACGCTCGCGGCGATGCCGGCGACCTGGTCGAGCATCTGCTGCGCCTGCTCGACGGGCATGCCCTTGTGGCCGGAGAGGAACTCGGCCTCGGTGCCCTCGAAGTCCACCGGGGTGTCGGGGCTCAGTTCGAAGGAGTGGTACTCGACCTCGACCGGGGCGCCGTTCGGTGTCGAGGCGAACGCGGCGACGCCGGCCTCGAACTTCCGCTTGCCGATGTAGCACCAGGGGCAGGCGATGTCCGACCAGACATCGACCTTCACAGAGTCGTTCATGCTGGGCGCAACCGGGCCCGCGGCGGACGCATTCCCGCGCCGCCCTGCGCCCGCTGTCACGGCGTAGAACCAGGAATCCGACACCGAACCACGGCCAACGCCCGGTTCGATGTCGGATTCGTGGTTCAACCCGGCCGCGCCGACGCGCCGCCAGCGCCTAGGCGCCGAGCAGCCGCGCCGCGAGGTACCCCTGCAGCTGGTCGAGCGCGACACGCTCCTGCGACATCGTGTCGCGCTCGCGCACCGTCACGGCCTTGTCGTCGAGGGTGTCGAAGTCGACCGTGATGCAGAACGGCGTGCCGATCTCGTCGTGGCGACGGTAGCGGCGACCGATCGCCCCCGCGTCGTCGAAGTCGACGTTCCAGAACTTCCGCAGGTCGTCCGCGAGGCCGCGGGCCACCGGCGACAGCTGCTCGTTGCGGGACAGCGGCAGCACCGCGGCCTTGACCGGGGCCAGGCGCGGGTCGAGGCGCAGGACCGTGCGCTTGTCGACGCCGCCCTTCGCGTTCGGCGCCTCGTCCTCGTGGTAGGCGTCGAGCAGGAACGCCATGAGCGCACGGGTCAGGCCGAACGACGGCTCGATGACGTACGGCACGTACTTCTCGTTCGCGGCCTGGTCGAAGTAGCGGAGGTCCTTGCCGGACGACTCGATGTGGTTGTTGAGGTCGAAGTCGGTGCGGTTCGCGACGCCCATGAGCTCGCCCCACTCGGTGCCCGCGAAGCCGAAGCGGTACTCGATGTCGGCGGTGGCGTCGGAGTAGTGCGCGCGTTCGCCGTCCGGGACGTCGAAGCGGCGGAGGTTCTCCGGGTCGATGCCGAGGTCGGTGAAGAAGGCGACCGAGTCGGCGATCCACTGCTCGTAGTGTTCCCCGGCCTCGGCCGGCGGGACGAAGTACTCGATCTCCATCTGCTCGAACTCGCGCGTCCGGAAGATGAAGTTGCCGGGCGTGATCTCGTTCCGGAACGCCTTGCCGACCTGCCCGATGCCGAACGGGGGCTTCATGCGGCTGGTCGTCACGACCTGCGCGAAGTCGACGAAGATGCCCTGCGCCGTCTCGGGGCGGAGGAAGTTCAGGCCCTCCTCCGACTCGACCGGGCCGAGGTAGGTCTTGAGCATGCCGGAGAACTCACGGGGCTCGGTCCACTGCCCGCGGGTCCCGCAGTTCGGGCACGCGATCTCGGCCATGCCGCCCTCGGGCTGCCGGTCCTTCTTCGCCACGAAGGCCTCGACGAGGTGGTCTTCGCGGAAGCGGTGGTGGCAGTGCAGGCACTCGACCAGCGGGTCGGTGAAGGTCGCGACGTGCCCGGACGCCTCCCACACCTTGCGCGGCAGGATCACGGCGGAGTCGAGGCCGACCATGTCGCCACGGCCGCGGACGAACCGCTGCCACCACTGGCGCTTGATGTTCTCCTTCAGCTCGACGCCGAGGGGCCCGTAGTCCCACGCGGAGCGCGATCCGCCGTAGATCTCCCCCGACTGGAAGACGAAGCCACGGCCCTTGGCCAGGGCGATGACGCTGTCGAGACGGGAGGACTGTGCCACGTGATGCTCCAGAGGTCGCCGAGCTGGGTGCCCGGTTCGGTGAACGTACCGGGCAAGCGTACCGGCCTCGTGGACCTCGTCGGACGCCCGGCGCGGTGCCTGTGGAGAACGCCCCTCACCCCTCCGGTCTGAAGCCGTCGACCGCGGCGAGTGCGTCCGCCACGCGGGCCACGTCCTCCTCGTCGTTCCACCGGTGGAACGCCAGCCGGAGCCGGCCGGCACGGCCGCTCGCGGTGATGCCCGCCGCCGCGAGGACGCCCAGGGCCGCGCCGTCGGCGTCCGGGAACGTCGTGATCGCCTGTCCGCTCCGAGGCGACCCGAGCGTGTCGGCGAGCAGGTCCGTGAGCCGCGTGGCGTGCCTCCAGGACGAGGCCGTGTCGAGCGAGGCGAGGTGCCGGAGCGCCGCGACCGCCCCGGGCCAGGCCTGCCACGCCGGCGAGACGTCGAACCGACGCGCGTCGTCCGCGAGTGCCATCGTGGGTCCGTAGCACGACGCCCACACGTCGGCACCTGCGTACCACCCGGCCTGCACGGGCCGGAGCCGGTCGAGCGCGGCGTCGGAGAACGTCGAGAACGCGACCCCGCGCGGCGCGCACAGCCACTTGTAGGCGTGCGTCACCGTGACGTCGAACGGCCGGGCGTCGACCGGCAGCACGCCGGCGGCCTGCGTGAGGTCGCACAACGTGAGCGCCCCGACCGACCGGGCGGCGTCGAGGACGGGCTGCGGGTCGGTGACCCTCCCCGTCGACGACTGCACCGCCGACCAGGCGACGAGCGCGGTACCGGGCCGGACCGCGTCGGCGAGCGAGTCGAGCGGGACGCTCCGCACCCGGATCCCGCGGTGCGCGCCGGCCAGGAACGGGAACACGAGCGAGCTGAAGTCGCCGTCGGGGACCACCACCTCGGCACCGTCCGGCAGCGCGGCGGCGACCACCGCGACCATCGCCGAGGTCTGCGATCCGGTCGCCACCCGGGCCGGCTCGACGCCGACGAGGTCCGCGAACAGCGATCGTCCCGTCTCCACGAGGGCGCCGTACGCGACGGGCGAGGACGCCTGGCGCTCCCACTCGTCGAGATCGGCGCGCATCGCCCGCAGGGTGCCGTGCGTGGGGAGGCCAGCGGTGCAGGCGGCGAGGTACCCGGAGCCGTCGACGAAGGAGTCCATGCCGACCACCGTGGTGCGTGCCGGTCCATCACACCAGAGCAGGTTCCTTCGATCCCCCATAACATCGAGTTGTGGACGACCTCGACCCCCAGCTGCTCCGCGTCCTGCGCGCCGTCCGCGACGCGGGCTCGATCAGCCGCGCGGCCGCCGCGCTCGGGTACAGCCAGCCCGCGGTCAGCCAGCTGCTCGCTCGCGCCGAACGCCGGACGGGGCACGAACTCGTGCTCCGCGGCGCCCGGGGCGTGACCCTGACCGAGTCCGGGCACGTCCTCGCCGACCACGCACTCGCCGTGCAGGCCGCCCTGGCCGCAGCGCGCGAGGACCTCGACGCGGTCGGGAGCCTCGCCCGCGGACGCGTCCGGATCGCGGGGTTCCCGAGCGCGTCGTCGACCCTCGTGCCGGCGGTGCTCGCGACCATGGCGCGGGCGACCCCGGGGGTGACGACCTCGTACGTCGAGGCTGAGCCACCCGAGGCCGTCGAGCTCCTCCGGCGCGGGGACGTCGACGTCGCACTGACGTTCTCGCACGCCCTGCAGGGGGACGACGTCGCCGCGGACCCGACGCTCACTTCGCGCGTCCTCGGTCGGGACCCGCTCGCGCTCGTCACGCCCGCCGCTGCTCCGGGGCACGCGCTCGGCGAGGTCGCGGACCTCGCGGCGTTCCGTGACGAGCGGTGGATCGGCGGGTGCCCACGCTGTCGCGGGCACCTCCTCGCGTCGTGCGCGGCGTCCGGGTTCACGCCCGACATCGTGCTCGAGACCGACAACGCCGCAGCGGTCGTCGGGCTGGTCGCAGCGGGGCTCGGCGTGGCGCTGCTCCCCCGGCTCGCCCTGACCACCACGGTCGTGCCGCCCGGTGTCGAGGTCACGCCGGCGGGCGACGAGCTCGCGCGGCGCGTCGAGGTCGTGGTGGCGAGGGGTGCCGACCGGGTCCCGAGTGTCCGGGCGACACTCGACGCAGTCGGCGGTGCGGCGCACCTGCTCGGCTGAGGCGCCGGCGCCGGCGCCGGCGTCGGCGCGCGTCTCGCGGAGCCGGGACACGCAGGACTGGAGGCGCGGGGCAGCGCCGACCCGCGCCTCCCGTCAGGCGGTCGGTGCGTCCACCGCGCCGCCGAAGCGTCGGTCGCGGCGCGCGTACTGCTCGATCGCTCCCCAGAGGTCGGTGCGGCGGAAGTCCGGCCACAGCCGGTCGAGGAACACCATCTCGGCGTAGGCCGACTGCCAGAGCATGAAGTTCGAGGTCCGCTGCTCCCCCGAGCTGCGGAGGAACAGGTCGACGTCGGGCAGGTCCGGCACGTACAACCGCTTCGCGAGGGCCTTCTCGGTGACCTGGCTCGGCTTCATCCGCCCGGCCGCGACGTCCTCGGCCATGCCCCGGACGGCGTCGACGATCTCGTTCCGGCCGCCGTAGTTCACGCACATGGTCAACGTGAGACGAGTGTTGTGGGCGGTCATCCGCTCGGCGGTCTGCAGCTCGTCGACCACGCTGCGCCAGAGCCGGGGTCGGCGTCCCGCCCATCGGATCCGCACGCCCCACGCGTCGAGCTGGTCGCGGCGGCGGTGCAGGACCTCGCGGTTGAAGCCCATCAGGAACCGGACCTCGTCCGGGGAGCGCTTCCAGTTCTCCGTCGAGAACGCGTAGGCCGACACGTGCTTGACGCCGATCTGGACGGCACCGGCGACGACGTCGAGGAGCGAGGCCTCGCCCGCGCGGTGTCCCTCGACCCGGGTCAGGCCGCGCTGGTTCGCCCAGCGCCCGTTGCCGTCCATGACGATCGCGACGTGCTCGGGGACGAACTGCACCGGGATCGCCGGGGGCTGCTCACCCGTCCAGTCGACGGGCTGCAGCGGCTCGGACTCGGCGTAGCGGCGCGGGCTCATGCAGGGGTTCCTCCGTGGTCGGGCACGTGGGTCGGGTCCGGTGGCGTGCGGACCGGGATCGAGGTGGTCGGGTCCGCCGGGGTCGGGGTCTCGTCGACGGGCTCCGGCAGTGCGGGTGCCGGGGTCGCCGCGACCGCTGCCGGCACACCCCCGGGTGTGGGAGCCACCGGCGACGGGCGCTCGGTGCGGTCGACGTGCGGCAGCGACCGGAGCGATCGTTCCAGGTGCCACTGGGCGTACGCCGCCACCACGCCGGAGGCCCGGGAGCGGGTGCGCTCGTCCGACGCGTCCACCGTGCCCCAGTCGCCGGCGAGCAGCGAGCCGAGCAGGTGCAGGGTCTCGGGGTCGAGCCGCGGTGTCCCCGGAGGCGCCGCGTGGTCGGCCACCACGCCGCCGAGCTGCACGACGAACGCCGAGTGCGGGCCGGGCTCGCCGGTCACCGCACAGTCACGGAACGAGGGCGCCCACCCGGCGATGCTCATCGCGCGCAGCAGGTACGAGTCGAGCGTGGCGGTGGTCACGTGCTCGCCGCGCGCGAGGGAACGCAGGGCCCCGACGAGCAGCAGGTACTGCTGGAGTCCGGCGTCCGCCTCGCTCAGGCGGTCGGCTGTCTCGACCATCGCACTCGCGGCCGTGTAGGCCCCGTAGTCCGCGACGATCTGCGCGCCGTACGACCCGAGGGACTCGGCCTGCGTGACGATGTCGAGCGAGCGGCCCTCGTAGAACTGTGCGTCGACGACCATGAACGGCTCGAGGCGGGACCCGAACTTCGACGCGGTCCGCCGGACGCCCTTCGCGACGGCGCGGATCTTGCCGTGCTGCCGGCTCAGCATCGTCACGATGCGGTCGGCTTCACCGAGCTTGTGGGTGCGCAACACGACGCACTCGTCCCGGTACAGCGGCATTGGACCAGTATCCCCCTCCTCACCGACGCTCCGCGCCCGGGGCCCGCGCGCGCCGCGCCCGCTCCGCGCCGCGCCCGCCGCGCCCGCCGCGCCCGCCGGGGTACCTCACGGTTTCGGGCGTGCCTGACGATTCCGGGCGTACCTGGTCGGAAGAAACGACCAGGTACACCCGATCCGACCTCCCATCGCACCCGTTCTGGGAAGGAACGCGCACGACGTGACCACACACAGGAGGCGCGGTGCGGGACCAGCCCGCACCGCGCCTCCTGGCCTGGCCGCGTCTCAGGCGGAGACGAGCTCCGACGCGCCGGACGCCGCGCCCGCCCGCACCGCGCGGTTCACCGCCGACACGATCGCCTTGAGGGACGCCGTCGCGATGTCCGCGTCGATCCCGACACCCCAGAGCCGCACGCCGTCGACGTCGAGCTCGACGTAGGACGCGGCCTGGGCGTCACCGGAGGCGCTCATCGTGTGCTCCGAGTAGTCGTAGAGCGTCACGTCGACACCCTGCTCCCGCATCACCGTGAGGAACGCGTCGATCGGACCGGTGCCGACGGCCTCGGACACGACCGAGCCGTCGTCGACGCGCAGGGCGACCGAGAGCTTCGTCGTGCCGTCGAAGTCGCTCGACGTCGCCGTCTTCGTGATCTCGTAGCGGCCCCACTTGTCGGACTCGTCGGCGGCGGGCAAGTACTCGTCGCGGAAGAGGTCCCAGATGCGCTCGGACGAGAACTCGCCGCCCTCGGCGTCGGTGTGCTGCTGCACGACCCCGGAGAACTCGATCTGCAGCTTGCGGGGCAGGTCGATCGCGTGGTCCGTCTTCAGCAGGTAGGCGACACCGCCCTTGCCGGACTGCGAGTTGACGCGGATGACGGCCTCGTAGGAGCGGCCGATGTCCTTCGGGTCGACGGGCAGGTAGGGCACTGCCCACGCGATCTCGTCGACGTCCTTGCCCGCGGCGGCGGCCTTGGCCTTCATCGCCTCGAAGCCCTTGTTGATGGCGTCCTGGTGCGAGCCGCTGAACGCCGTGTAGACGAGGTCGCCCGCCCACGGCTGCCGTTCCGGCACCGGCAGCTGGTTGCAGTACTCGACGGTCCGCTTGACCTGGTCGATGTCCGAGAAGTCGATCTCGGGGTCGATCCCCTGCGTGAACAGGTTCATCCCGAGGGCGACGAGGTCGACGTTGCCGGTGCGCTCCCCGTTGCCGAACAGGCACCCCTCGATGCGGTCGGCACCGGCCATGTACCCGAGCTCGGCGGCCGCGACGGCGGTCCCGCGGTCGTTGTGCGGGTGCAGGGAGAGGATGACGTCCTCGCGGTGGGCCAGGTTGCGGGACATCCACTCGATCGAGTCGGCGTAGACGTTCGGCGTCGCCATCTCGACGGTGGCCGGCAGGTTGATGATCACCTTGCGGTCGGGCGTCGGCTCGAAGACCTCGAGCACGGCGTTGCAGATCCGGACGGCGACCTCGAGCTCGGTGCCCGTGTACGACTCGGGCGAGTACTCGTAGAAGACCTTCGTGTCGTGCTGCAGGTTCGCCTCGGCCGCGCGGCACAGCTCGGCGCCGGACACGGCGATGTCGACGACGCCCTGCACGTCGGTGCGGAACACGACCTCGCGCTGGACGATCGACGTCGAGTTGTACAGGTGCACGATGGCCTGCTTCGCACCGTCGATCGCCTCGTAGGTGCGGTTGATGAGGTGCTCGCGCGCCTGGGTCAGCACCTGGATGGTGACGTCGTCGGGGATGGCGCCCTCGTCGATGAGGGACCGCACGAAGTCGAAGTCGGTCTGCGAGGCGCTCGGGAAGCCGACCTCGATCTCCTTGTAGCCCATCCGGACGAGCAGGTCGAACATCGCGCGCTTGCGCTCGGAGTCCATCGGGTCGATGAGGGCCTGGTTGCCGTCGCGCAGGTCGACCGCACACCAGCGGGGCGCGGCGTCGATGCGCTTCGTCGGCCAGGTGCGGTCCGGGAGGTCGACACGGATCTGCTCGTGGAACGGGACGTACTTGTGGATCGGCATCCCCGAGGGGCGCTGGGTGTTCTGCATCGTTTCGTCGCTTTCGTCGTCAGGGGTGGTTCAGGCCACGACGGACTCCGCGACGAGGTGGGCCGTTGTGTCAGGCCTCGTCGCGGCAGCGAAGGAGGAGGAGCGCCGAGTACATCGGGACCACCGTAGCACCGGGCACGGTGCGTGTGACAGCACCGACCGGACGGGAGGCGCGGGCGGTCCCGCGCCGCGCCTCCCGTCCGGCACCGCGCCGGCCGCTGGCACCGCGCCTCCCGTCCCGCACCGCGCCCTCCCGCACCGACGGGCGACCCGGGGGTCAGTCCACGGCCAGTGCCTCGGTCGGTGGGACGCGCATCGCGCGTCGCACGGGCGCGATCGTCGCGACCACCGCGAGGACGAGCGCTCCGACCACCACGATCCCGACGGTCAACGGCGGCAGGACCGGCGTCGTCGCGAAGCCGAGCGAGCCGAGCAGCGTCTGCCCGCCGACCCAGCCGTAGAACGTGCCGAGCACGAGTCCCGTGACCACGGCCGCGACGACCATCTGGACCGCCTCGGTCACGATCATCCGACGCACCTGCGCCCCGGTGAGCCCGAGCACCCGCAGCAGACCGAGCTCGCGGCGACGCTGGAGCACCCCGAGCGCGAGCGCGTTCACGACGCCCACAGCAGCGATCACCGCGGAGAACCCGACGATGACGCTCACCACCGCGTTGAGCTGCACGAAGAAGTCCCGCTGCCCCTGCACCATCTCGGTCGTCGTCTGCCCTTGCCCGACGGCCTGCAGCTGGGCTTCGAGCACGTGCTGCATGATCCCGAGCGCGACGGCGAAGGTGACGAGCAGGGTGACGCCGATGACGAGCCCGATCGTGGCCCGCGCGGACCGACCCGGTGCGCGCATGGCGTTCCGCCCGGCGAGCAGGACGACGGGGTCGCGCGAACCGATCCGCCCGATCAGCTGCAGCACGGGCGGCATGACGATCGTCGCCCCGACGGCCACCCCGGCGAACGACACGAAGCCGCCGAGCGCCGCCGGCAGGACCGCGACCGGCGAGAGCCCGCTCGCGAGCAATCCGACGAGCACGAGCAGCCCGCCGGTGGCCATGAGCACGATGGCCCACACCGTGCGGGCGGTCCCGGAGCGGACGTCGTCGTGGCTCGGCTCGACGCTCGACGAGAGCGCCTCGAGCGGGGTGACGGTGAGCACCCGGCGCGACCCAGCCGCGAACGCACCCCACGTGGCGAGGACGACCGCCGCGACCGGGAGTACGAGCTCCCACGGCACCATCGTGTACGCGGTGTCCGGCAGGAACCCGTCGGCGCGCAGCACGAGGACGAACACCGCGCAGAGGCCCGTGCCGACGACCGCGCCGATCAGCCCGCCGACCACGCCGACGACGAGACCGGTGCGGGTGATCCGCGCACGCAGCGAGGCTCCGGTCGCGCCGACCAGCCGCTGCAGCGCGATGATGCGCGTCTGCCCGGCGATGAGGGTCGCGCACGTGTTCGCGGTGACGATCGCACCGACGTACAGCGCGATGCCGAGGAAGAGCCATCCGACGACCGAGAGGATCGCCTGAACCGGCCCGAGCTCGGCGAGCCCCGAGGCGCCGAGGGCCTCGGTCACGATGCCCGGCGCGATGACGAGCGCCGATCCGAAGGTGGTGCCGAGGGCCGCGACGAGGACGGTCGGCGCGAAGGCACGGAGCCCGTTCACGCTGCGGCCTCCATCCCGAGCATCGTGGTGGAGATCGACGCGGCGTCCATCGCCGGTCGGTCCCCCACCACACGCCCGTCGGCGAGGAACAGGATCCGGTCCGCGTTCGCCGCGGCCACCGGGTCGTGCGTGACCATCACCACGCTCTGCCCCCACTCGGTCACCGCACCGCGCAGGATCTGCAGCACGTCCCGGCCCGTCCGCGAGTCGAGCGCGCCGGTCGGCTCGTCCGCGACGACCACCGCCGGCCGCGAGGCCAGCGCCCGGGCGATCGCCACCCGCTGCTGCTGTCCGCCCGACAGCTGGTGCGGCCGGTGTGTCAGCCGGTTCCCCAGCCCGAGCATCTCGACGAGACGGTCGATCCAGGCCGACTCCTCGCGCGTCGGCTTGTGCCCGCCGAGCAGGAACGGCAGCCGGATGTTCTCCTGCACGTCGAGCGTCGGCACCAGGTTGAACGACTGGAACACGAACCCCAGCCGACGACGACGCAGTTCCGTCAGGTCCTTGTCGCCCAACGCGGTGATGTCGACGCCGTCGATCCGGATGCGACCGGACGAGACCTGGTCGAGCCCGGCGGCGACGTGCATCAGGGTCGACTTGCCGGAGCCCGACGGGCCCATCACCGCGGTGAACTCCCCCGCGCCGATGTCGACGCTCACGTCGTCGAGCGCCGTGACCCGGCGCGCGGCGTCGCCGTAGTGCTTCGAGACGTGGTCGAGACGGATGATCGGTGTGCTGCTCGTGGTCATGACTCCACGATGACGGCCGGGAGGCACGCCCCGCGTCCGTCGCGCGGCTCCTGTGGATCGTCCGCTCGGCTCCACTGCCTGGGGAGGAGTCATCCGCTCGGATGACGGTCCGTCAGACGAACCACCCCGCCCCGCGGGCGGGCGCGGGCCGCCGCGCGAGCGCGCCCGCGGTCAGTCGGCCTTCGCGACCAACCCGTGCTCGTGCGCGAACACGACGAGCCGCACCCGGTCGCGCAGCTCGAGCTTCGTGAGGACCCGCGAGATGTGGGTCTTCACCGTCGCCTCGCTCACGAACTCGTGCTGCGCGATCTCGCTGTTGCTGAACCCGCGCGCCGCCAGGTCGAAGATCTCGCGCTCGCGGGGGGTCAGCTCCTCGAAGGCGGGCGGCACCGAGGCGGCCTGCTCGCTCGTGTCCTCGTAGCGGCGCAGGAGCTCGCGGGTCGCCGACGCCGCGAACACGGCCGTCCCGGCGTGCACCGTGCGGATCGCGGCGAGCAGGAACTCGGGGTCGGCGTCCTTCAGCACGAACCCGCTCGCGCCGGCCCGGATCGCCTTCGCCGCGGCCTCGTCGAAGTCGAACGTGGTGAGCACGAGGACCTTCGCGCCGTCCGCGCCGCTGTCCTCGACGATGCGGGCGGTGGCGGTGATGCCGTCCATCACGGGCATGCGCACGTCCATCAGCACGACGTCGGGTCGGCCGCGCCGCACGAGTTCGACACCCTCGGCACCGTCGCCGGCCTCGCCCACGAACTGCAGGTCGGCCTGCGAGTCGATGAGCATCCGGATGCCGGTGCGGAACAGTGCCTGGTCGTCGACGAGCGCGACGCGGATCGGGGTGTCGTTCATCGGCCGGTGCGCTCCTGCAGGGTCTGGGGTGGGATCGGGACGAGCCCGCGCGGCATCTGGCCGCTCGCGGGGACGGAGGGCATCCGGACCGCGACCGCGAAGTCGTCGCCACGCGGTCCGGCCGTCATCGTCCCCCCGGTCATGGTGGCACGCTCGCGCATGCCGACCAGGCCGTGTCCGGTGCCGGGCCCGCGCGTGCCGTCGTCGGCGCGCCGGTTCACGACCGTGATCTCGACGGTGTCGGGCCGGTACGTGAGGGTGGCGTGCACCGGCGTGTTCGGCTCACCGTGCTTCCACGCGTTCGTCAGGCTCTCCTGCACGATCCGGTACACGGCGAGCTGGGTCGTCGTCGGGAGTCCGGCGCCGTCGCCCTCGCGCTCGACCCGCACGTCGAGGCCCATCCCCCGCATCTCGCGGACGAGGCGGTCGATGTCGTCGATCTCCGGGGTCGGCGCGGTGCCCTGCTCGTGTCGTAGTGCCCCGAGCAGTTCGCGGACGTCCCCGAGTGCACGTCGTGCGGTGCTCGAGATCGTGCCGAGCGCCTCGTCGGCGATCGCCGGGTCCGCCTTCAACGCGTACCGCGCGCCGTCGGCCTGCGCGATCACGACCGCGAGCGAGTGCGCGACGATGTCGTGCATGTCCCGGGCGATCCGGACGCGCTCCTGCTCGACCGCGACCGCCCGGTCGGCGCGCGCGGCGTCGCGCTCGGCGAGGAGCTGGGCCTCGCGGCTCATGCTCGCGGAGCGGCGGGTGCGGAGCACGAGACCGGCGAGCCACGGCAGCAGGAGCAGCAGCAGCACGATCGCGAAGTACGCGACCGCGACCTTCAGCGACTCCTGCTCCGGCGTCGTCGCCGTCTGGATGCCCAGCCGCTCGCGGTAGTCGTCGAGTCCGAGGTAGACGGCCGCGATCACCGGACCGCCGATCGACGACAGGAGCCCGGCCAGCCGCACCCGACTGCTGCCGTACCGACTGGTCGCGTAGACCACGCCAGCGATGAACGCGTTCGACAGGTCCGGCATCTGCAGCGTGACCATCTCGATGACGGCGAACACCCACGCCACGCCGAGTGCGAGCCCCGGCGACAGCCGTCGGAGCGCCAGCGCTGCCGTCATCCCGACCACCGTCAGGAACGCGAAGGGCGAGTCCATCCCACGGGCCGTCAGCACGAGCACCAGGCCACCGAGGACGACCGCGATCACGACGTCGGTGATGACCTGCGCGCGCAGCATGGGACGGAACACCGCTCCACGGTACGTCCAGGAGGCGCGGTGCGCGTCCGCCTGCAGGTTGACGTCCGCGGGCGGCCGGGTCAGCAGCCCGTCGGGAGCGACTCGTCGGTTGCCATTCACCATGTGATATATTTACACTGTGCACACGAAGCGACGCGACATCCAGGGGCTCCGAGCACTGGCGATCACGGCCGTCGTCCTCGAGCATGTGTTCGGGTCACCCGCGGGCGGGTTCCTCGGCGTCGACGTGTTCTTCGTCGTGTCCGGGTTCCTGATCACGCGCTCGCTGCTCGACATGATCACGCGGACCGGTCGGGTCGACCTCCGCGCGTTCTGGACCCGACGGGCGCTCCGCCTCGCACCGGCGTTCGTCGTGGTCGCCGCGACGACCGCCACCGTGTTCGTCGTCTGCTTCCCCTCGGCCGATCCGCGGTCGGTCCTGGAGCCCCTCGCCGCTGCCTCGGTCTCGATGTCCAACTGGTGGTTCGTCCACGAGGGCACCGACTACTTCGGGGCACACGCCGCCGTCTCGCCGTTCCTGCACACCTGGTCGCTGGCGGTCGAGGAGCAGTTCTACCTCGTCTGGCCGGCGCTCATCGCCCTGACGCTCTGGCTGCTCCGGCGGCGTTCGGCGCCCGGTCGCGGCGCCGGCTGGTCGGGGCCGGTCCCGCCGCGTGGCACCGAACGACGCGCGCGACTCGGCATGCTCGTCGTCCTCGGTCTGGTCGTCTGCGCCTCGATCGCCGCCGCGGGCCTCGCGGGTACCGGGGACGCAGGCTACTTCTCGACCGTCACCAGGGCGTGGGAGCTCGCGATGGGTGCCGTGGTCGCCGTCGGCCTCGTCGGGACCGCCCGCCCGTCGTCGCGGATCGGTCTGCCCGTGACGGTGCTCGGCATCGTGCTGATCGTCGCGAGCGTCGTCCTCGTCGGGTCGGACGCCGGGGTCCCCTTCCCGGGCACGGTCCCCGCCGTGCTCGGCACCGCCATGGTGCTCATCGGCGGAGGCTCCCCGGCCGGTGGAACGATCGTGCTCGAGAACCCGGTCTCGGACTGGCTGGGCGGCATCAGCTACTCGCTCTACCTGTGGCACTTCCCCGTCCTCGTGTTCGTCGGCGCCGTCGCACCGGACGCCACGTGGACCGCGGTCCCCGTGGCCCTCGCGGCAGCACAGCTGTCCACGCACGCGATCGAACGCCCCTTCCTGGCTCGGGACCGGTCGAGCTCGGGCGCATGGTGGGTCCGACGCATCCGCACCGGGACGACGGTGCTGGTGGTCTGCACGACCGCGGCGCTGACCGCCGCTGCCGTCGTCCCCGTGACGCCGGTGCCGTCCGCGGCGGTCGCGGACGCTCCGTCGAACGGTGCGCTGCCCCACGTCGCCGCCGACCGGGGCGAGCTCGCCGAGGCGCTCCGTGCGGACAGCTGGTCGACGGCACTCACCCACCGCGGCACGCCGACCGACAGCGCGACCGCGCCCCGCCCCTGCGGGGTGATCGGGACCAGCCGGACCGAGGAGTCCTGCACGTTCGGGCCCACGGACGCACCGCACACCGCCGTCCTCGTCGGGGACTCCGTCGCCGGGGCCTGGTCGGAGGCCCTCGTCGAGTGGATGCGGACCGATCGACCCGGATGGCGGCTCGTCGTCCTGGCACGCAACGGGTGTCCGTTCATCACCACCGACGTCCAGCCGGGCGTCCCGTGCGCCGAGCTGCAACAGGGTGTCGTCGATCGCATCGACGAGCTCTCCCCCGACGCCGTGATCGTGGCGACCCGGTTCGACGGCATCCCCTTCGAGCGCGCGGACGGCGGCGGCACACTGACCCCGACGGAGTTCGAACACGCGTCCGCGGCGATGATCGACCGGGTCGCGGCCCGCACTCCCGTGGTCGTCCAGCTCGCTGCGCCGCCCGCCGGGGCCGACCCCAGCCGGTGCCACCTGCGCTTCGGGACGCCCAGGTCGTGCATCCGACCGGTGTCCGACGAGTGGCGCTCCCGGATGGCGTCCACCGAGCGGGTCGCGACGGCGCACGGTGTCCGACTCGTCGACACGAGTCCCCTCGTCGCGGTGAACGGCCGGACCCCGGCCACGATCGGTGGCGAACTGCTGCGGATCGACGGCGTGCACCTCACCCCGTCCGCGTCGACCGCCGCCGGTCCGGCGCTCGGCGAGCTCATCACCGCAGCGGGCGGGTTGGAACGCTGACGCGGGTCAGGAGGCGCGGTGCGCGTCCGCCTGCAGGTCGACGTCCGCAGGTGGCCGGGTCAGAAGCCGAGGCGACCGAGCTGCTTCGGGTCGCGCTGCCACTCCTTCGCGACCTTCACCCGGATGTTGAGGTACACGTGGCGGCCGCCGAGCAGCGCCTCGATCTCGGTGCGGGCACGCGACCCGACGTCCTTCAGGCGCTCGCCCTTGCGGCCGATGACGATCGCCTTCTGGCTGTCCCGCTCGACGAACAGGTTCGCGAAGATCCGCAGCGGGCCGTCCGGGTCGTCGTCCTCGTCGGGTTCGACCACGTCCTCGATCACGACGGCGAGCGAGTGCGGCAGCTCGTCGCGCACGCCCTCGAGCGCGGCTTCGCGGATGAGCTCGCCGATCCGCTCCTCGTCGGTCTCCTCGGTCACGGCCGAGTCGTCGTAGAGCTGCGGCGACTCGGGCAGCAGCGACGTGATCACGCCGAGCAGGTCCTCGAGCTGCAGGCCCCTCGTGCCCGAGGTCGGCACGATGGCGTCCCACTCGCGCAGCTTCGACACGGCGAGCAGCTGCTCCCCGACCCTGTCCTTGGCGGCCTGGTCCATCTTCGTGACGATGGCGATCTTCTTCGCCCGCGGGTACTGGTCGAGCGTGTCGTTGATGAACCGGTCCCCCGGGCCGACCGGCTCGTTGGCCGGCACGCAGAACCCGATGACGTCGACGTCCCCGAGCGTGGACTGCACGAGGTCGTTCAGCCGCTCGCCCAGCAGGGTGCGCGGACGGTGCACACCGGGGGTGTCGACGATGATGACCTGGCCGTTCGGCCGGTGCACGATGCCCCGGATCGCCCGACGGGTGGTCTGCGGCTTCGAGGACGTGATCGCGACCTTCTGGCCGACGAGCGCGTTCGTCAGCGTGGACTTCCCGACGTTCGGGCGACCGACGAAGGAGACGAACCCGGCTCGGTAGGGCTCGGTCGGTCCGGCGGCGGCTGGCGTGGTGTAGGTCATGCGGTGGTGGTTCCCGTCGTGGTGGATGCGGCGTCGTCGAAGGCGTCCTCGACGTCCGCAAGTCCCGGTGTGCGCTCGGCGAGCACGGTGATGAGGTGGCGGCGCTTGCCCTCGACCCGGTCGGCCGTCAGTTCCAGGCCGGACACGGTGACACGCTCGCCGCTCACGGCCAGGTGGCCGAGCTCCTTGGTGAGCAGGCCTCCGGCGGTGTCGACGTCGTCGTCCTCGAGCTCGATGCCGAACAGGTCGCCGAGGTCGTCGATCGGCAGTCGCGCGGAGATCCGCCAGACGCCGGGCCCGACCTCGACCCGGTCGACGACGGCGCGGTCGTACTCGTCGGAGATGTCCCCGACGAGTTCCTCGATGAGGTCCTCCATCGTGACGAGCCCGGCGACGCCGCCGTACTCGTCGACGACGAGCACGAGGTGGTTCTTCGCGACCTGCATGTGGCGCAGGGTGTCGTCGGCGGCCTTCGACTCCGGGACGAACTCGGCCGGACGCAGGAGCGTCGTGACCCGCTGCGCGCCGGACCCCGGTCGCTCGTAGAGTGCGCGGGCGACGTCGCGGAGGTACAGGACCCCGAGCACGTCGTCGCTGCCCCGACCGGTGACGGGCATGCGGGACACACCGGAGGCCAGGAACTGCTCCATGCCGCTCGCGAGGGTGTCCGCGCCGTCCACGGTGAGCATGTCGGTGCGCGGGACCATGACCTCGCGCACCCGGGTGTCGCTGAACTCGAACACCGAGTGGATGAGCTCGCGGTCGTCCTGCTCGAGGACGTTGCTCTCGGTCGCCTCGTCGACGAGCGAGAGCAGCTGCTCCTCGCTCGACACCGTCGACGCGCTGCCTCCGCGCCCCGGCGTGACGCGGTCGCCGATCGCCACGAGGAGCCCGGCGAGCGGGCCGAGCACGATGCGGACGCCCCGGACGAGCCCACCGGTCGTGGCGATGAGGCGTTCGGCGTGTGCACGCCCGACGCTGCGGGGACTCGACCCGACCAGCACGAACGACACCGCGGTCATGATGGCAGCCGCCACGATGAGGGCGACCCACCAGGTGTCGAACACCATCACGAGCGCGATCGTGACGAGGACGGCCGCCGCGGTCTCCGCCAGCACGCGGAAGAAGTTGAGCGCGTTGACGTGCGCGCCGACGTCGTCTCCGATCGCCTCGATCGCGCGTCGGTGCCCGCTCTCGCGGGCGATCTCGTCGAGGTCGGCCCGGGACAGCACGGACAGCGCTGCGTCGGACGCGGCGAGCAGCCCGCCGACGACGACCAGCACGAACGCGACCGTCAGCATGCCGACGACGAGCAGCATCAGCTCACCGCCCTCGGCGCTGGGCGGCGAACGCCGTGAGGATCTCGCCCTGCAGCCCGAACATCTCGGCCTTCTCTTCCGGCTCGGCGTGGTCGAACCCGAGCAGGTGCAGGATGCCGTGGCACGTCAGCAGGAGCATCTCGTCGGTGCTCGAGTGTCCGGCGGTCTTCGCCTGTTCCTCGGCCACCTGCGGGCAGAGCACGATGTCGCCGAGCAGGCCCGCCGGGGTCGGCTCGTCCTCGGTGCCGGGGCGGAGCTCGTCCATCGGGAAGCTCAGCACGTCGGTCGGGCCGGGCTCGTCCATCCACCGGACGTGCAGCTGCTCCATCGCGCCCTCGTCGACGAGCACGATCGCGAGCTCCGCGTCGGCGTGGACGTGGAGCGCGTCGAGCGCGAAGGCGGCGAGGCGCTGGATGGCGGCCTCGTCGACCTCGACGCCGGACTCGTTGTTGAGCTCGATGCTCACCGGTTCCCTCCTCGGGGGTCGTTCTGGGGGTACGGGGAGCGCTGGCGGTCCTGCGGCGGACGCCCCCGTCGCTCGGCGCGGTTGGCACCGGCGGGGTTCGGCGTGGCCGCGCTGCCCCGGCCGCCCGGGTGGTACCCGGACTGCCCGGCGAGGCGTTCCTCGTCGTAGACGGTGTAGGCGTCGACGATCCGGCCGACGAGCGTGTGCCGGACGACGTCCTCGCTGCCGAGGCGGGCGAAGTGGATGTCGTCGACCTCGCCGAGGATGCGCGTCACGAGCCGGAGCCCGGACAGGTTGCCCGGCAGGTCGACCTGGGTGATGTCGCCCGTGACGACCATCTTCGACCCGAACCCGAGCCGCGTCAGGAACATCTTCATCTGCTCGGGCGTGGTGTTCTGCGCCTCGTCGAGGACGACGAACGAGTCGTTCAGCGTGCGCCCGCGCATGTACGCCAGCGGTGCCACCTCGACCGTGCCGGCCGCCAGGAGCTTCGGGACGAGCTCGGGGTCCATCATCTCGTTGAGCGCGTCGTACAGCGGCCGCAGGTACGGGTCGATCTTGTCGGTGAGGGTGCCCGGCAGGAAGCCGAGCCGCTCGCCGGCCTCGACCGCGGGACGGGTCAGGATGATCCGGGTGACCTCGCGCCGCTGCAGCGCCTGGACGGCCTTCGCCATCGCCAGGTAGGTCTTGCCGGTACCGGCGGGGCCGATGCCGAAGGTGATCGTGTTCTCGTCGATCGCGTCGACGTAGGCCCGCTGCCCGTCGGTCTTCGGCCGGACGGACTTGCCGCGGCTCGACACGATCGGCGTGCCGAAGGTGTCGGAGGGCTTGCGGTCCTCGTCGAGGAGCTTCGCCGACACCGGGATGTCGGCCGGGCCGATGTCCTGGCCGCGCCGGACCATGCCGACGAGTTCGTCGACGAGGGCGTGTGCGCGCGTGACGTCGCGCTCGGGACCGGTCAGCGAGACCTCGTTGCCGCGCACGAGGACGCGGACACCGGGGTACTGGCGTTCGACGGTCTTGAGCAGTCGGTCCTGGGGGCCGAGCAGCTGCACCATGGCGATGCCGTCGACCTGGATCGAGGCCGACACGTCCGTCGGGTCGGCCGGGGTGGGTGCTGGTTCGTTAGCCGGCAAGGGTGCCTTCCTGCAGTTCACCTGCGAGTACGTGCGCGTGCACGTGGAACACGGTCTGACCGGCGGCTTCGCCGGTGTTGAAGACGAGTCGGAACTGGCCGCCGGCACGCTCGTCGGCGATGCGCTGCGCGGTGGCGACCAGGTGGGCGAGGAGGTCCGGGTCGCCGGCGGCGAGCTCGGTGACGTTCCGGTACTGCTCGGTCTTGGGGATGACGAGCACGTGGACGGGTGCCTTCGGCGCGATGTCCTCGATGGCGATCACGCGGTCGTCCTCGGCGACGACCGTCGCCGGGATCTCGCGCGCGATGATCCGGGAGAAGATGCTGGGCGTGCTGGTGCTCATGGCTCCATCGTAGAACGCGGCGCCGACGCCACGCCTTCCCGATCCGCGCGCTACCAGCGCCCGAGCCGCGTCTGCAGGACCGCCAGCGCGGCCGGACCGGCCGTGGACGTCCGGAGCACGGTGTCGCCGAGCCGGACCCGGACGGCGCCCGCGGCGACGAGCCGGTCGAACTCGGAGCCGTCGATGCCGCCCTCCGGCCCCACCACCAGGGCGATCTCGTCGAGGTCGGCCGGCGGCTCCCACTCGGAGAGCCGGACGTCGCCGACGGGGTCCAGCACGAGGACGACCCGTCCAGCGCCCGGGAACCCGGCGAGCTGCGCCGTGGTGACCGGGGCGTCGACGTCCGGGATCCGCGACCGCACGGCCTGCTTCGACGCCTCGTGCGCGATCGAAGCCCACCGCGCGCGGCCCTTGTCGACCTTCGGGCCGTCCCACCGGGACACGCTGCGCGCGGCCGACCACGGGACGATCCGGTCGACGCCGATCTCGGTCGCGGCCTGCACCGCCATCTCGTCGCGGCCGCCCTTCGCCAGCGCCTGCACGAGGGTCAGCGAGGGGCTCGGCGCCGGCTCGACCGCGACGGTCCCGACCGTGAGCGTCAGGGTGTCCCGACCGACGGTCTCCACCGCACCGGTCACGACCGCACCGTGCCCGTCGCCGATCCGCAGGGTCTCGCCCACGCGGACGCGGGCCACGGACACCGCGTGGCGCCCCTCGACCCCGTCGAGCACGACGGGGTCGCCGACCGAGACGCCGTCGAGCGAACCGACGAAGTAGAGCGACGCCATCAGTGGTTGAAGAAGCGGTCGCGGAGCTTGCCGAACATGCCCTGCTGGAAGCGTGCGAGCTGCGGCTTCCCGGGCTTGATCGACTTCGCGAGCTGCTCGACGAGCTGGCGTTCCTTGTGCGAGAGCTTCGTCGGCGTCACGACCTGGACCCCCACGCGGAGGTCGCCCCGGCCGTTGCCGCGCAGCTTCGTGACGCCGCGGTCCTTCAGCACGAGGACGTCGGCGCTCTGCACGCCCGGACGGACCTCGAGCTCGACCGGTCCGTCGAGCCCGTCGATCGTCGTGGTCGTCCCGAGCACGGCGTCGGTCATCGCGACCTCGAGCGTGGCGAGCAGGTCGTCCCCGTCGCGGCTGAACACGTCGTGGTGGCGGACCCGGATCTCGAGGTACAGGTCACCGGAGGGACCGCCGGCCGGGCCGACCTCGCCCTGACCGGGCATCTGCAGGCGGAGACCGGAGTCGACGCCCGCGGGGACGTCCACCGGCACCGTGCGGCGGGCACGGATGCGGCCCTGGCCCTGGCACGTCGGGCACGGGTTCGGGATGACGGTGCCGTACCCGCGGCAGGTCCCGCACGGCGCGCTCGTCACGACGTTGCCGAGGAGCGAGCGGACCTGGCGCTGGATGTGACCGGTCCCGCCGCAGATGTCGCACGTGCGGGGGGTCGTGCCGGGCGCGCAGCAGGACCCGCCGCAGGTCTCGCAGAGCACGGCCGTGTCGACCTCGACGTCCTTGTGGGTGCCGAAGACGACCTCGTCGAGGTCGACGTCGATGCGCAGCAGGGCGTCCTGCCCGCGCTCGGCGCGACTGCGCGGACCGTTGCCGCGTCCGCCGCCGGCACCCCCGCCGAAGAAGGCGTCAAAGATGTCGCTGAAGCCGCCGGCGGCGCCGCCACCGAACGGGCTGTCGGCCTGCGGGCCGGCGTCGTACCGGCGGCGCTGCTCCGGGTCGCTCAGCACGTCGTAGGCGTGCGTGACGTCCTTGAACCGTTCGGCCGCGTCCGGGCTCGGGTTCACGTCCGGGTGCAGTTCGCGCGCCAGACGGCGGTACGCCTTCTTGATGTCGGCATCGGAGGCGTCCGGCTGGACGCCGAGGACGTCGTAGTGGTCTGCCACGTATCCCTCAGTCGGTTGGGTTCGGATCGGTCAATGTTCGCCCAGGAGTTTGGACAGGTACCGTGCGACGGCGCGCACGGCGGCCATGTTCGTGCCGTAGTCCATGCGGGTCGGCCCGAGCACGCCGAGACGGGCGAGCTCACCGCCGGCGAGGTACCCGCCGGCGACGATGCTCGTCGCGTCGAGCCCGTACTCGGCGTTCTCCACGCCGATCCGGGCCGCGACACCGTCGTCGATCTGCATCTCGCCGAACAACCGGAGCAGGGTCACCTGTTCCTCGATCGCCTCGAGCACGGGGAAGAGGCCGCCGGAGAAGTCCTGCTCGCTCTTGGCGAGGTTCGCCGCGCCGGCCATCACCAGGCGGTCCTGCCGGTTGGCGGCGACCTGCTCGATGAGCGTCGCGACGACGACCCCGGCCAGGGGCTGGACGTCCGGACGGATCTGCTGCGGCACTGCGCGGAGCGCCGCCGCGACGTCTTGCAGGAGCAGGCCGACGCTCGCGCCGTTCACCACGGCACGGAGTTCGGTGAGCGCGGTCTCGTCGAGCGCGACGTCGGTCTCGACGACGCGCTGCTCGACCCGGGCGGTGTCGGTGATGAGCACGACCATCAGGCGGTTGTCGCCGAGACGGACGAGCTCGACGTGCTGCACCCGTGCACGGACCATCGAGGGGTACTGCACGAGGGCGACCTGGTTCGTGAGCTGGCTGAGCAGCCGGACGGTCCGGCCGAGGACCTCGTCGAGGTCGTTCGGCGCACCGAGGAACGTCTCGATCGCGTGCCGCTGGGCGCTCGACAGCGGCCGGGCACCCGCGAGGTGGTCGACGAAGACCCGGTACCCCTTGTCGGTGGGGACCCGACCGGACGAGGTGTGGGGGGCCGCGATGAGCTGCTCGTCCTCGAGCTGGGCCATGTCGTTGCGGATGGTGGCGGCGCTGACCCCGAACGCGTGCCGCTCGACGATCGTCTTCGAACCGACCGGCTCGCGCGAGGCGACGTAGTCCCGCACGATGGCCTTGAGGACCTCGAGGCTGCGTTCGCTGACCACCCGGACCCCTTCCACTCGTACTGGCACTCGGACGTGTCGACTGCTGATCCTACGCCCGACCGCCGACCGACCGGGACTTCTCCCCAGCCGACGGATACGCTTCGGGCATGACCTACGGACAGCAGCCCCAGCAGCCCGGCGGCCCGCAGTACCCCGGTGGGTACACCCCGCCGCAGCCGATGTCGCCCGAGGACCAGCGCCTCTGGGCCACGCTCACGCACATCGGCGGCATCTTCTTCAACTTCATCGCGCCGCTGGTGGCCTACCTGGTCCTGCGCGACCGCGGCGGGTTCGTCCGCGAGCACACGCGCGTGGCGCTGAACTTCCACATCACGATGGCGATCGCGTACGCGGTCGGGTCGATCACGTCGTTCCTCGGCATCGGCGTCCTGATCATCCTCGCGGCCTGGGTGCTCTCGATCGTGTTCGGGATCCAGGCGGCGATCGCGGCGAACCGCGGGCAGTTCTACCGCTACCCGCTCTCGATCGAGTTCATCAAGCAGTAGCTCAGTCGAGCATCTCGCGGACCACCGCGTCCGCGAGCAGCCGTCCCTGCAGGGTCAACTCGATCCGTCCCCGCACCGCGGCCGACCCGTCCACGAGTCCACGTGCGATGAGGCCGGCCACCCGGCCCCGCGCCTCCTGGCCCAGCTCGCCGGTCGCGAGCTCACCGCGCACCCGCGCGGCGAGCAGCACGCGCTCGACGTACCGGGTCTCGGCGTCGAGGGTCTCGCGTCCGGCCGCGGGCGACTCTCCCGCCAGCACCCGGTTCGCGTACGCGGCCGGGTGCTTCACGTTCCACCAGCGGGTGCCGGCCACCGCGGAGTGCGCGCCGGGGCCGACGCCCCACCAGTCGTGGCCCGTCCAGTAGGACAGATTGTGCCGACTCCGGTGCTGGTCGCCGCGGGCCCAGTTCGAGACCTCGTACCAGGCGTAGCCGGCGTCACCGAGGACCCGGTCCGCCAGCTCGTACATGTCCGCCGCGAGGTCGTCGTCCGGCGCCGGCAGCTCGCCGCGCGCGACCATCCGGCCCATCGCGGTGCCCTCCTCGACGATGAGCGAGTAGGCCGACACGTGGTCCGGCTCGCACGCCAGGGCCGCGTCGAGCGAGGTGCGCCAGTCGTCGAGCGACTCGCCGGGCGTCGAGTAGATGAGGTCGAGCGAGACGTCGAGGCCCTGCTGCTTCGCGAGGTCCACCACGAGGGGCACGCGCTCGGGGTCGTGCGTCCGGTCGAGCGTCGCGAGCACGTGCGGCACCGCGGACTGCATGCCGTAGCTCACCCGGGTGAAGCCGCCGTCGGCGAGGGTCCGCAACGCGTCCTCGTCCACGGAGTCGGGGTTCGCCTCGGTCGTGACCTCGGCACCGGGCACGATCCCCCAGGTGTCGTCGATCGCGCGGAGGATCATCACCAGGTCGGAGGCGGGCAGCATCGTCGGGGTGCCGCCGCCGAAGAACACCGTCGACACCGGTCGACGGGCGACGCCCGAGCGGTCGAGGACGCTCGCGGCCCACTCGATCTCGCGCACCGCGTGTCCGGCGTAGTCGTCCCGACGGACCCCGCGGAGCTCCGACGCCGTGTAGGTGTTGAAGTCGCAGTAGCCGCAGCGGACCCGACAGAACGGCACGTGCACGTACACGCCGAAGGGGACGTCGCCGGCACCGGACGCCGGGGTGATCAGGCCGTCCGCGGGTGCGGGGTCGGCGATCGGGAGAGCACTCGGCATGGACTCCATTGTCCGTCATGATGGAGGCATGGAGCACCACACCGTCCCCACCACGGTGCTGTGGGACATCGACGGCACCCTCGTGTTGAACGCCTCGTCGCCGGGCAACCTGTACCACCTCGCGCTCGAGCGGGCGATCGGCCGCGACCTCGTCCTGCGCGTCGGTCACCAGCACGGCCGCACCGACGCCGGGCTCATCGCCGAGCACGTCCGGGCGCACGACCTGGACGACACGCTCATCCCCACCGTGAGCCGGCACCTGCGCGACCTGACCGAGGAGCGGCACGTGTCCGGGGACCGCCGCAGTCCGGCGCCGGGCGCGATCGGTCTCGTCCGGCGGTTCGCCGAGCTCGGCTGGCGCAACGGTCTGCTCACCGGCAACTCCCCCTACCGGGCCCGCGTCAAGCTGCAGGGTGCCGGCTTCGACGTGGACGCGTTCGACTGGGACCACTCGTTCTTCGGCGACACCGAGGTCGAGCGCACCGGGGTGACCGCGCGCGCGGCCGAGGCACTCGCCGGCACCCGGGCCGTGATCGTCGGGGACACCCCGCGGGACGGCGAGGCGGCGGACGCGGTCGGCATCCCGTTCCTCGCGGTGGCGACCGGCGTGTACGACGTCGAGGCGCTCCGGGCGACCAGCGCCGTGACCATCGCCCGCGACTGCGTCGAGGACGCCCGGCTCATCGAGGACGCGATCGCCGCGCTGCCGCCGCTCCGCCCGGTCGGCTGACCGGCCGCGGCCGCGGCCCGGCCTGGGCCCCGGCCAGGCCGCGGCGGCGGTCCCGCCGCCCCGCCGGCCCCGCCGCCCCGCCGGCCCCGCCGCCCCGCCGGCCCCGCCGCCCCGCCGGCCCGCTGGCCCCGCGGTCAGACGGAGACCCGCTCCGGCTCGCGCTCCCGCTCGGCCTCGGCGGCGGATGCGTCCTCGCCCCCGTCGTGGCCGTCGTGCCCCTGCACCGCCGACTCGTCGAACGGCAGCGCCCCGGCGAGCACCCGGCGCGCACGCTCGGCATCGAACTGCCGCGTCCACCGGCCCACCAGGATCGTCGCCACGGCGTTGCCGGTGAAGTTCGTCAGCGCACGTCCCTCGGACATGAAGCGATCGACGCCGACGATCACGCCGACACCGTTCACGAGGTCCGGACGGTAGGCCTGCAGTCCCCCGGCCAGGGTGGCGAGCCCGGCCCCGCTCACCCCGGCGGCGCCCTTCGACGCGATCACCATGAACACGAGCAGCCCGATCTGCTCCCCGACGCTCATCGGCTCGCCCATGCCGTTCGCGATGAACAGCGACGCCATCGTGAGGTAGATCGCGGTGCCGTCGAGGTTGAACGAGTACCCGGTCGGGACCGTGATGCCGACGACCGGCTTCGCGACGCCGAGGTGCTCCATCTTGGCGATGAGTCGGGGCAGGGCGGACTCCGACGACGACGTCCCGACGATGAGCAGGTACTCCTTGCCGAGGTACTGCACGAGCCGCAGCACGTTGATGCGCGCGACCACCCAGAGCAGTGAGCCGAGCACGACGACGATGAACAGCACGCAGGTGACGTAGAACGCGACCATCAGGAGCCCGAGGCTCGCGATCGCGCCGGCACCGGTCGCACCGACCACCGCCGCCATCGCACCGAAGGCGCCGACCGGGGCCACCCACAGCACCATCCCGAGGATCCGGAAGACGACCTCCTGCAGCTTCCGCACGACGCGCATCACGGGCTCGCCGCGGACGCCCATCCGCTGCACGGCGAACCCGACGAGCAGGGCGACGAACAGCACCTGGAGCACGCTGCCGTCGGTGAATGCGGAGAACAGGCTCGTCGGGATGATCCCGAGCACGAACTCGTGGGTGGACGACGCCTCGCCGGTCGCCTGGTAGGTCGAGCCCCGCATGTCGAGGTGGTCACCGGGGTGCACGAGGTTGCCGACGACCAGGCCGATCGCCAGCGCGACGGTCGACATCACGAGGAAGTACCCGAGCGCGAGGCCACCGATCTTCCCGACCGTCGCCGCCTTGGCGATGGACCCGACCCCGACGACGATCGTGCAGAAGATGATGGGCGCGATCATCATGTGGATGAGCGCGACGAAGCCGTCCCCGAGGGGCTTGAGCGTCTGCGCGAACGCGGGGAACACGAGCCCGACGAGTGCGCCGAGCACCACGGCGGCGATCACGGACAGGTAGAGCCAGGTGTGCGGTGCCGGGCGCCGACGGGCGGAGCCCGTGCGCCGGGGGCTGACCGTGCGGTCGAGAGCCATCGTTGCCTCCTTCGGGGACGTCGTCGTCCGCCGGACAGCATCGTGCCGGCACCGACCCGCACGCGAGTTGTGGTCGAATTGGTCGCAGGACACCGACGTCTGGAGGACACCATGGGCGGCCCCCGCACCCCGGCGCGCACCGCTGCCGCACGGTCGCCCCGCACGCGCGCCGCCGTGCGCCGTCCTCCGACCGGCAGCACCGCCGGCCGTGTCTTCCTCGTCGTGACCGCCGCCGTCGTGCTCGTCAGCGCCCTGCTCGCGCTGCTGCTCGTCCTCGACGCCCGCAGGGCGGCCGAGACCGGGGCGGCGAGCGTCACGCGCGCCGTCGCCACGGGGCTCGCGACCGACCCGAGGACCGTCGCGGCCCTGCAGGAGGAGCCGAGCCGCGCCTCCAGGACCCTGCAGCCCGTCGCGACGCGGGCCGAGCGTGCCAGTGGCGCCGCCTTCGTCACCATCATGACCGCCGCGGGGATCCGCGTGACGCATCCCGACCCGGACGAGGTCGGCCGGCACTACATCGGGACCATCCCGAGCACGCCGCGGTCACTCACCGAGCGCTCGACCGGCACGCTCGGACCGTCCGTCCGGACCATCGTGCCGGTGCGCGCCGACGGCCGGGTCGTCGGTTGGGTCGCGACGGGTGTCACGGTCGACCGGATCGGCGCAGCGGTCGCCGAACGGCTGCCGTTCGCCGTGCTCGTCGCCGCGGCCGTGTTCCTCGCCGGCGTCCTGTCCGCGCTGGTGGCACGACGGTCGACCAGGCGCGTCCTCGGCGACCTGCCGCCGGGAGCGGTCCGCGACGCGGTCGCCTCGTACGAGTCGGTGCGCACCCTCGGTGAGGCACTGCGCGCGCAGCAGCACGAGCACGCGAACCGGGTGCACACCGCCGTGACGCTCATCGAGCTGGACCGGAGCGACGAGGCGGTCACGCTCCTGACCGAGGGTGCCCGGGACGCACAGCACCTCGTGGACCACGTCCACGGTGGTGACCGCACCGTCGCGGCGCTCCTGCTCGGGAAGGCCTCGCAAGCAGCAGAACGCCACGTCGGGTGGCGCGCCGAGGTCGAGCCGGACGTGCCGGTGCCGGCCGTACGGCCGGTGGACCTGGTCGCCGTCGTCGGGAACCTGGTCGACAACGCGCTGGACGCGGCGGCATCCGGTCCGGCACCCCGGTGGGTGCGGGTGGCGGTCCGTCGGGCGGACGGTCCGGGAGGCGCGGTGCGCGACACGCGGTCGGCCCGCGTCGACGACGGCGTGCGCTCGGCGACCGGGCGGTCGGGCGGGCTGGCGGGTGGGCGGTCTGGCGGGCGGTCGGGCGCGCCGCTGGGCGGGCGATCGGCCGCGTCGGCGGGCCGCTCCCCCGCGGGTGCGGCGGCGCTCGAGATCGAGGTCGTCGACAGCGGGGCGGGGATCGCCGACGCGGACCTGGCGCGGGTCTTCGACCGGGGCTGGAGCACGAAGCCGGTGGCGACCGAGGACCCCCACGGCGAGCCGGGCCCCGCCGCGGCCCCGGCACCGGCCCCGGCCCCGGCGCTCGCACCGGCCCCGGGCGTGCCGTCGACGCGGGGCATCGGCCTCGCCCTCGTCCGGTCCGTCGTCGACCAGGCGCAGGGCACGGTCGAGGTGCACCGCGACCCCACCCGCTTCGTCGTCCGCCTGCCCGCGGAGCCCACGCCGTGATCGGCGTCATGGTCGTCGAGGACGACCCGCTCACCCTCGAGCTCCACCGGACCCTCGTCGAACGCGTCGAGGGCTTCCGGGTGACCGCGGAGTGCACGACGGCGCGGGCGGTCCTCACCGCACTCCGCGACCCGGCGGTGATGGCGCGCGTCGACCTCGCCCTGGTCGACGTCACCCTGCCGGACGGCTCCGGACTCGACCTCGTGCGGGCGCTGCGCGGCTCGGGAGCGCGCGTCGACGTGTTCGCCGTCACCGCGGTCCGCGATGCCGACACCGTCCGACGGATGGCGGCCCTCGGCGTCGCGCACTACCTGGTGAAGCCGTTCACCGCCGGGGACCTGCACGAGCGGCTCGAGCAGTACCGGGCGTACCACCGGCGCGCCACCGACACCGGGAGCCTGCCGACGCAGCACGAGATCGACGCCCTGTTCGGCGCACTGCGTCCCGTCCGACGGTCGACCCTGCCGAAGGGGCTGGCGGAGGAGACCCTCGACCTCGTGGCCGGCGCCCTCCGCGGTGCCGACGGACTCTCCGCCGCCGAGACCGGCGCGCACCTCGGGCTCTCCCGTGTGGTCGCCCGGCGCTACCTCGAGCACCTCGTCGGGACCGGGGCCGCGGAGCGCCGATCACGGTACGGCGCACCGGGTCGGCCGGTGTCCGAGTACCGCTGGCTCGGCTGAGCCGTCACTGACGGCCGGTGCGGGTCGTCAGTCGCCGCGGAGTGCCTCGAGGTACTTCTGCGCCATGACCTTCTGCTGCCGGCGGAGCAACGGGGCCACGAACTGCCACTTCCGGCTCGACGGCTGCGAGAACTGCCGGATCTGCAGCCACACCGATCCGTCCGGCGTCCGCTCGACGACGAACGACTCCTCACCCGAGAGCGGGTGCCCCTCGAGCGTGCCGTACGCGAAGCCCTTGCGGTCGGTCTCGTCGATGATCGACACGACCCGCACCGGCGCCAGGACCGTCCGGCCGAAGGCGTGCATCGTCAGCGTCGCGCTCGTGCCCGCCGTGACGAGCGGCGTGCCGTCGGGGGCGAACTTCTCGACCCGGGGCGTCCCGATCGAGGCCGGGGCGATCGGCACGCCCTGCTCGTCGAAGGTCACCGGGTTGTAGCGGACCTCGTCGTCGTCGGGCTGGTCCTCGACGTGCACGCGGATGCCGCTGCGCTCCTGGATCTGCCACGTCAGTGCCTGCGTGACCGCGGTCTCGAAGCGCTGGTCGCCGTGGCCGATCCGGGACCGCGACTCGGACGGGACGAACCCCTCCGGCGGGTACGTCATGAGGTCCGACGCCTGGGTCGCACCCACGGCTCCGTACGTCAGGGCGGTCCGGTAGCTCCCGCGGGTACTCATGCGGCCCACTGTACTGGCCCCTCGTGCCCCGGACCGAACCGGGACGGTCCGGACGGCGGGCCACCCGTCCGGTTCCCGCGCGCCCCGAACGGGAGGCCCGACACGCGTCCGCCACGCCCCTATCGTTGGTGCGTGCCCCGCTCCGCCCTCGACCGCGCACGGTCCGTCGACCGCACCACGGTCTCGTTCGCCGTCCTGACGCTCGCGGCGTTCGGGCTGGCCGCGACGGCGCGGGCCGCGGTCGCGTGGGCGACCGCCGGACTCGGCGCCCCCGCGCGGTACGCCGCGACGGCCCCGGGGGACGCGGACGTCTTCGAGACGGCGAACGCCATCGCGGTGTTCGGGGCGTGCAGCGCGGGCGTGGGCGTGATCCTGTTCGGGGTCACCCTCGTGCTCGCGGTCCGTCGGCACGCGGCCCGTCGGCTGCCCTCCGTGCTCGGGCTCTGCACGCTGGCGATGGTCGTCGGCGCCGTGGTGGCCGGGTTCGCCGCGGGGTCCGAGACCGACTACGACGCGGCCGCCGGACTCGTCATCCTGCGGACCGCACTCGTTGGACTGGCCGCGGCGAGCCTCCCGGCCCTGGGCCTGGCCGCGCTGCGGGCTCGCGCCCGCCGCGCCTGACCGGCCCCGCTGCTACTTCTTCTTCTCTTCGACGTCGCCGGAGAGCGCCGCGATGAAGGCTTCCTGCGGGACCTCGACGCGACCCACCATCTTCATGCGCTTCTTGCCCTCCTTCTGCTTCTCAAGGAGCTTGCGCTTGCGGGTGATGTCACCGCCGTAGCACTTCGCGAGGACGTCCTTGCGCATCGCCCGGATGCTCTCGCGGGCGATGATGCGCGCGCCGATGGCGGCCTGGATCGGCACCTCGAACTGCTGGCGCGGGATGAGCTTGCGAAGCCGCTCGGTCATGAGCGTGCCGTAGGCGTACGCCTTGTCGCGGTGCACGATGGCACTGAAGGCGTCGACCTGTTCGCCCTGCAGCAGGATGTCGACCTTCACAAGGTCGGCAGCCTGGTCGCCCGTGGGTTCGTAGTCGAGCGACGCGTAGCCCTGGGTCTTGCTCTTGAGCTGGTCGAAGAAGTCGAAGACGATCTCGCCGAGCGGCATCTCGTAGCGGATCTCGACGCGGTCCTCGCCGAGGTACTCCATGCCGAGCAGCGACCCGCGACGTGACTGGCAGAGCTCCATGATCGCGCCGACGTAGTCCTTCGGGGCGAGGATGGCCGCGCGGACCATCGGCTCACGGACCTCGACGATGCGGCCGCCGGGGAACTCGGACGGGTTCGTGACCTCGGTCACCGTGTCGTCCTCGTTCGTGACCTCGTAGATCACGCTCGGGGCGGTGGTGATGAGGTCCAGCCCGAACTCGCGGCTGAGGCGCTCGGTGATGATCTCGAGGTGGAGCAGGCCGAGGAACCCGCAGCGGAAGCCGAAGCCGAGCGCCACCGACGTCTCGGGCTCGTACACGAGGGCCGCGTCGGACAGCTTGAGCTTGTCGAGCGCCTCGCGGAGGTCCGGGTAGTCGGAGCCGTCGATCGGGTACAGGCCCGAGAACACCATCGGCTTCGGGTCGGTGTACCCGGCCAGCGCCTCGGTCGCGGGCTTCTGCGCCGTGGTCACCGTGTCGCCGACCTTCGACTGGCGGACGTCCTTCACGCCGGTGATGAGGTAGCCGACCTCGCCGACGCTGAGGCCCTTCGTCGGCTTCGGCTCGGGCGACGACACACCGATCTCGAGGATCTCGTGCGTCGACTTGGTCGACATCATCTGGACCTTCTCGCGCGGGTGGATCGTGCCGTCCACCATCCGCACGTAGGTCACGACGCCGCGGTAGCTGTCGTAGACCGAGTCGAAGATCATCGCGCGGGGTGCCGCGTCGACGTCACCGACGGGCGGCGGCACCGACCCGACCACACGGTCGAGGAGCTCGGCCACGCCGACGCCGGTCTTGCCGGAGACGCGGAGCACGTCCTCCGGCTTGCCGCCGATGAGCTGCGCGAGCTCGGCCGCGTACTTGTCCGGCTCGGCCGCCGGCAGGTCGATCTTGTTCAGCACCGGGATGATCTCGAGGTCGTTCTCGAGCGCCAGGTAGAGGTTCGCGAGGGTCTGCGCCTCGATCCCCTGCGCCGCGTCGACCAGGAGGATCGCACCCTCGCACGCGGCGAGCGACCGGGACACCTCGTACGAGAAGTCCACGTGTCCGGGCGTGTCGATCATGTTCAGCGCGAAGGTCTGCCCGTCGAGCTCCCACGGCATGCGCACGGCCTGCGACTTGATCGTGATGCCGCGCTCGCGCTCGATGTCCATGCGGTCGAGGTACTGCGCACGCATGGCGCGGTCCTCGACGATGCCGGTGATCTGCAGCATGCGGTCGGCCAGCGTGGACTTGCCGTGGTCGATGTGCGCGATGATGCAGAAGTTGCGGATCGCGTCGGCCGGGGTCGAGGCGGGCTCGAGCGGCGCGGATGCTTGTGGGCTCACGGTTCCTCGGGGTGGGTCGGACGGTCGAACGATTGTCCCACGTCCGCGCGGCGGCTGGCGCACGGTGCGAGGTTCGTCGCCCGCAGCGGCGACGTCCGGCCGGCGCACGGTGCGAGGTTCGCCGCCGGCGGCGGCGGCGTCCGGTCGGCGCACGGTGCGAGGTTCGTCACCCGCAGCAGCGGCGATCGCCCGGTGCGCGCTTCCAGCGCCGCACCATGCAACCAACACCGCACCAGCTGACGGACCACGCACCGTGCGCAGCGCGGCGAACGCACGCCGCGTCTCCAGGCCAGGAGGCACGGCGCGGCCGAGCAGGCCGGCGCACGGTGCGAGGTTCGTCACCTGCGGCGGCGGCAACCGCTCCATGCGCGCTTCCTGCGCCCCACCAAGCAACCAACACCGCACCAGCTGACGGACCACGCACCGTGCGCAGCGCGGCGAACGCGCACCGCGCCTCCAGGCCGGGAGGCACGGCAGGCCGCGCCTGCGTGTCAGGAGGCACGGCGCGGCCGGGCAGGCCGACGCACGGTGCGAGGTTCGTCACCCGCGACAGCGGCGACCGCTCCGTGCCCGCTTTCAGCGCCGCACCATGCAACCAACCGCGCACCAGCTGACGGACCAAGCACGGTGCGCGGCGCGGCGCGCCGGACGCGCACCGCGCCTCCAGGACAGGCCCGACGCACGCCGCGTCAGACGGCGACGCGCTCCGGCGCCGGCAGTGCACCCAGCCCACGGCGCAGGTCCGCCGCGGTCGCCGCGAGGCAGACACGGATCCACCCCTCACCGGTCCGGCCGAAGGCGCTCCCCGGCGCGACCGCGACACGCTCGCGCTGCAGGAACGCGAGCGCCCACTCCGCGACGTCGCCCTCGGTGACGTGGGACATGTCGATCCAGAGGTAGAACGCGCCGCGCGGGTCGAGGTACCGGATGCCGGCGGCGTCGAGGACCTCCTTCGCGACATCGAGGTTGGCGCGGTAGTGCTCCCGGGCCTCCTGCACGGCGGAGTGGTCCCCCACGATGGCCGCGAGGGCCGCCCACTGGTCGGGTTCGGCGACGCAGCTGATCATCGCCTCTTGGGTGGTGCGCATCGTCGCGCCGAGGCCCTTCGGCGTGACGAGGTACCCGACCCGGACGCCCGTCATCGCGTACGTCTTGCTCAGCGAGAAGGCGGTGAAGACCCGGTCGTCCTCGTCGAGGCTCGCCAGGCTGACGTGGCGGGTGCCGTAGGTGAAGTACTCGTAGACCTCGTCGCTGATCACCCAGAGGTCGTGGCGCTTCGCCAACGCCAGCAGGTCGCGGAGGGTCTGCTCGCCGAACACCGAGCCGAGCGGGTTCGACGGGGAGTTCACCACGAGGACGCGGGTGCGCTCGGTGATGCTCGCCTCGAGGGCCTGCAGGTCCGGCTCGAACCCGTGCTGCGGTTCGAGGCGGTACGGCACCGGGGTCGCCCCGATGATGTGCGCGTTCATGGTGAAGGTCGTGTAGCCGGGGTCGGGGACGAGGACCTCGTCGCCCGGGCTCAGCACGAGGGTCATCGCCTGGAACAGCGCCTGCGTCGCCCCGATCGTCATCCAGATCTGCTCGACGTCGACCTCGATGCGGTTCTCGCGGCGGAGCTTCTCTCGGATGGCCGCCCGCAGCGGGGCGATGCCGCCGTTCGGCGTGTAGTCGGTGCGGTCCTCGGTCCAGGCGCGACGGGCGGCCTCGCCGATGTGGGCGGCGACGGGCACGTCCGGCTCGCCGATGACCAGCATCGCGATGTCTCCCTCGGTACCGCGGTCGGCCTCGTCCGACTGCATGCGGGCTGCTTGCTCGAACACCCGGCGGATGCCGGAGGCGGGGACGGTCTCGATGCGGGGCGCGAGCGATGGCATGCTCGTCACGGTAGCGAACGGTTGTTGCGGCACGGTTTCGGCGTTTCGGTGCTTTGGTCCAGACGCTCCAGCCTGGTAATGTTGGTGGCTGGCTTCCGCGTTCCCCGCCCACGGGTGGAACGCGATGCGACCAAGGGCCCCTCTACCCAGCGGTCGCGACCACCCGTAGAGACGAACAAGGAGCAACACGCATGGCGAACATCAAGTCGCAGATCAAGCGCATCAAGACCAACCTCAAGGCCCAGGAGCGCAACAAGGCCTACCGTTCCGAGCTCAAGACGGTCATCCGTCACACCAACGAGGCCGTCGTCGCCGGCGACAAGGACAAGGCCGTCGCGGCCCTGACCCTCGCCTCGAAGAAGCTCGACAAGGCCGTGAGCAAGGGCGTCATCCACAAGAACCAGGCCGCGAACCGCAAGTCGGCCATCGCGAAGAAGGTCGCGTCGCTCTGACGCACGGACCCTGTGGTCCGAAGGCCCCGCACCGTTCGGTGCGGGGCCTTCGTCGTTCGCGCGGTGCGGGTTCGCCACGCGGAGGGCGGGGTGTGCCGGCGCGGGCGGGGTGTGCCGGCGCGGGCGGTGGTGTGCCGGCGCCGGCGGCGGGTCGGCGATCCGGCGCGGGCGGTGAGTGGGCAGTGTTCGTCCCGCTCGGCGTGCGCGCGCAGCAGGTACCGCCCGATGGGCGGAACTGAGCGGCGGGTCGTGCCCGGTCGCCGTGCCGGTCCGAGCGGTCCGGATCGCCGGCTCGGGTCCCGCAGGTCGGCCGCGGACCGTCGGCTCCAGCGGAGCAACTCCGGCGGAGCAGCTCCGGCGGGTGGGCTGTCGCCCGTCGGTGATTCCTGGAGGCGCGGCTCGGCTCAGCGCGCCTCGCCGCGCCGGGCGATGGTCCGGACCATGACCTCGAGCGCGTAGTGGGCGTCGCGCGACCCGCCCTTCACCGCGGTGTCGGCCTCGGCGATGCTGATGATCGCGTTCGCGAGACCGGACTCGCTCCACCCGGCGACGTCACGCTGGGCGCGCTGCACCTGCCACGGCGCCATGCCGAGCGCCGACGCCGCCTGCCCGCTCGGGCCGCGGAAGGCGCTGACCTTCGCCATCGTGCGGATCTTCGAGGCGAACGCCGCGACGATCGGCACCGGGGCCTCGCCCGTCGACAGCGCGTGCCGGAGCTCGACGATGGCCGGTGCCGAACGCCCCGCGAGCGCGATGTCGGCGACCTTGAACGCGTTGGTCTCGACGCGACCGCCGTAGTACTTGTCGACGACCTTGTCCGTGATCTCCGCCGCCTCGTCGGCGAGGAGCTGCCGGCACGCCGCGGCGAGCTCGGCCAGATCGTCGGCGAAGGCCGCGACGAGGGTGCGCACCGCCGACGGGGCGATCTTGCGCCGGGCAGCCCGGAACTCGGCGGTGACGAAGTCGATCCGGTCCGTCTCGCGCTTGAGTTCGTCGCACAGCACCTCGATGCCGCCGCCCACACCGCTGCGGATCGTGTCGAGGAGCTTCTTCCCGCGCACGCCACCGCCGTGTCGCAGGACCAGGGTGACGTCGTCCGCCGGCGCACCGAGGTACGAGATGGTCTCGGTGATGAACGCGTCGGTGCACTTCTCGACGTTGGTGACCCGGACCAGACGCGGTTCCCCGAACAGGGACGGGCTCGCGAGGGTCGCCAAGAGCCCCGGCGCGTACTGGTCGGCTTCGAGGTCGTGGACCTCGAGCGCGGGGTCTTCACCCACGAGCAGGTCGCGGAGCACGCCGCTCGCACGCTCGGCGAGGAATGACTCGGGCCCGGTGACGAGCACGACCGGCGCCGGGCGGATCCCCGACCAAGGCACCTGGTCGATCTTCGCTGCGGCGCGTGCGGGCTTCTTGGCGGGCATGTCTCGATCCTACGGGCGACGGCCGACGCCGAGCGCTCCGCCCGGACGCCCCTCGCCGACACCGGACGCCGCGCAGACGCCGGACACCGACCTGACACCGGACACCGCCCCCGCACCGGACACCGCGCCGGCGGCCTGCCACCGACGTCGGGAGTCCCGCCCCGGTGCGAGCGCAGGGACCGACGGATCGCGCTGCGGGGACCCGGGAGCACCCCGCGGGGACCCGGGAGCCGAGCGCTCGGTCCACACCCGGAGCCCGCCCGAACCGTCCCGCCCGACCACGATCGTCCCGAGCAGATCGGTCCGGTACGCCCGGGTCCCGGCGGCGTCGAGCATCTCGAGCGCCGACCGGGTCGGGTGCCCGTACGTGTTGTCAGCACCGACCCCGATGAGCCCGACCGCTGCCGCCGTCTCGCGGTACAGGAGCGGGTCCTGGTCGGCGGATCCGTGGTGTGAGACCTTGACGACGTCGATCGGGACCCGGTCGGCAGCGTCCTCAGCGTCGAGGACACCCCGGAGCCGCCGCTGCGCCGTCTCCCCCAGGTCGCCGAGGAACAACCCGCTCACGCACGACGGGCAGTCGGGTCCGGGCTCCGTGCGGAGGACGAGGCTTGCAGCGTTGCCGCTCTCCCCCGCTCCCGCACGCGGCCACAGCAGCCGCCACCGCAGGGGCCCGAGCGTGCCCGCAGTGGTGTCGTCAGCCGTCCGGACGTCGATGCCCGCGTCCACGAGCGACCGGCGGACCCGCTCGTCCTCGGGGCGGCCGGTGGGCCCGACCAGCGCCGTCCTCACACGGTCCGTCACCGATGCCACCGCGCCGACGTGGTCGCGGTCGAAGTGCGTCAGGACGAGCAGGTCCACCCGGTCGACACCGAGGAGGTCCAGGCAGGCGCCGAGCCGTTCCGGGTCGTCCCCGACGTCCACCATCGCGACGCCGGTCCCGCCGCGGATGACCACGGCGTCACCCTGCCCGACATCGCACGCCGCGATCGCCCAGTCGCCCGGCAGCCCCGCGCGGACGACGATCCGCGGCACGGCGACCGACACGAGTCCGATCGCCGTGACGGCACCCGCGGCGACGAGCAACCGGAACCGGACCGCGCCCGGTGTCAGGATCGCGACGGCGATGCAGGCGCTCACGACGGCTGCGGCGGCCACGCCGGTCACACCCGCGGGCCACGGCGCCGCCGCGACGGGGAGCGCAGCGGCGCCGTGCGCGATCCCGGCGATCGCCGTGGCCGGCGCCCAGGCGATGGCGGCGAGCACCGACGCACCCCACGGCCACAGCGGCGCGAGCACGCAGGCGCCGATCGAGACCACGGTGACGATCGGCGCGAGCGGCTCGGTGAGCAGGTTGGCCGGCACCGCGTAGGTCGGGAACGCAGCCGACAGCGGGATCGTCACGGGCCAGCAAGCGACCTGGGCCGCGACCGGGATCGCGAGTGCCGCCGCCAACGGCGTCCGGAGGCGCGTGGCGAGGACCGCGGTCAGCGGTGGACCGAGCACGACGATCCCGCTCGTCGCGAGCACCGACAGGGCGAACGCGAAGGAGCGGGCGTACCAGGGATCGGCGACGAGCATGCCGACCACGGCCAGGGCGATCAGCGGCACACCCCGGACCGGGCGACCGGCGAGGTGGACCACGAGGACGACCACCGCCATCACCGTCGCGCGCACGATCGACGGATCCGGCCGGACGAGGACGACGAACGCCCCCAGGAGCGCGATCGCCGCCGCGGCGCGAGCGACGCGGGAGAGTCCGACGAACCGGCCGAGCACGACCACGAGGCCCACGATCACCGCGCAGTTCGACCCGGACACGGCGGTCAGGTGGGTGAGCGCCGAGGTCTCCATCGCCGCCTCGGTTCCGGGGTCGAGTCCGCTCCGGTCGCCGATCGCCAGGCCCCGCAGCAACGACGCCCCGGGTTCCGGCAGCGCCCGGGTGACCGCCACGAACGCCTGCCGTGCCCGATCGGTCGCGGCGAGCAGCCCCGTCGGCGGCGTGGTCCGGACGGCTCCGCGCAGGAAGGCGACGTACGCCGTGGCGTTCCCCGGTTCGTCCGGCTCGAGCACGGCCGCCCCGCGCAGCCGGGAGCCGGCGGCGATCGGTCCGTCGGCGCCGGTCCCAGCCGGGACCACCCGGACCGGGACGTGCAGTCCCTCGGTGTCGCCCGCGTCGACGAGGGTCCCGACGACCGAGCGGTCCCCCGGCGCGAGGTCGCGGGTGAGCACGACCTCCACCGTGACCGTCCCCGCACCGTCCAGCGCGACGGGACTCCGGCGGGCGTCGCCGACCACCACCGCGACCGCCACCACGGTGCAGAACGCCGCCGCGACGACGACGATCCCGATGAGGCCGAGGGCACGCTGTGGACGCCGGAGGAAGAGCCAGGCGATGCCGCCGCACACCGCCACCGCACCGATCAGCACGACCCATCCGGCACGCTCGGGCGACCCGACCAGCAGCGCAGCACCGACCCACGCGGCCGCCGCGGGCAGGGCCACGCGCAGGTCGCGGACGCCGGGCGTCGTCTCGACGGCCACCGGGAGGCCGATCAGACCCGCACGCGGTCGCGGAGCTCCGCGAACCGAGCGTCACCGATGCCGCTGACGTCGAGCAGGTCCTCCACCGCGGCGAAGCGTCCGTGCTCGTCACGCCAAGCGAGGATCCGACCCGCGAGCGACGGGCCGATCCCCGGGAGCGTCTCGAGCGTGGTCTGGTCCGCCGAGTTGAGGTCGACGACGGTGCCGCTGGACGCACCAGTGGCCCCAGGCCCGACGTCGGCGCCCGCGCCCGCGCCCGGCGGACCGTCGACGGGCTCCGGGATCGCGGTCTCCCCCATCGCCGGAACGTACAACCGCTCCCCGTCGGCCAGCACGCGCGCGAGGTTCACCCGGCTCAGGTCGGCATCGTCACGCGCACCGCCCGCCCGGTCGACCGCGTCGGACACCCGGCTGCCGGCGGCCAGGCTGACGAGGCCCGGCCGCGCGACCGCTCCGAGGACGTGCACCACCACCCGGTCGGCCACGGCCGAGGCGGACGGCGACGACCCTCCGACGCCCGGGGCCCCAGGACCGCTCGTCGCCGCGGTGGACGACTGGACGGACGGCGCTCCGGTGACCGTCAGCGCACCACCACCGTCGTCCGGCGAAGACGAGCCCGACCGGGCTCCGAGCAGCACCACGACCAGGGCGATGACGACCACCACGGCAGCCAGGAGCACCGCGGCACGGGGCGACACCGCCAGCGCGGCGAACCGCGACGAGGACGAAGACAAGGACGAGGGCGACGAGGACCCGGACCGACCATCACCAGACGACATGCCGGCACGCTACGGACGCACCACGCCCGACCGGGGGCCCGCCCGGAGACCGGTGGACCACCGGACGGTCCGCTCGCCTGTGGAGGAACGACCGGAACGACCACACCGACCGGAACGACTGAACGGGCCGGAACGACCAGACGGACCGGACCGACCAGCACGACCAGCCTGACCGGACCGCCCGGACCGACCGGACCGCGCGGACCGACCCGCCGGAGCGCTAGCCCTTGATGGCGATGTTCACGAGCTTCGGCGCCCGCACGATCACCTTCACGATCTCGCGCTCACCGATGTACCGCTGCACGTTCGCCGACGCCCGCGCCATGGCCTCCAGCTCCGCGGGCTCGATCGACTTCGACACCTCGAACGAGTCCCGCACCTTGCCATTGACCTGCACGACCGCCGTCAGCGACTCCTGCACGAGCAGCGTCGGGTCAGCCTTCCGCCACCCGTACGTGGCGACGGTCGGCTCGTAGCCCAGCTTCTCCCACATCTCCTCGCCGACGTACGGCGCGAAGACCGCGAGCCCGAGCGTGATGGTCTCGACGGCCTCGCGCACGGCGGGGTCGGCCGCGCCGGGCCCGTTGTCGATCGCCTTGCGGGTGACGTTCACCAGGTCCATCAGCCGCGCGATCACGACGTTGAACTTGAACGACTCCATCATCCCCGGCGCATCGGCCAGGAAGCGGTGCGTGACCTGCCGCAGCGCACGGTCGCCGTCCGCCCACACGACGTCGGGCGACGAGGTGACGTCGAGCGCCAGTCGGTAGGCACGGGCAAGGAAGCGTGCCGAGGCGGACGGCGAGACGTCCTCCCAGTTGATGTCGTCCTCCGGCGGACCGGCGAAGCCCATCACCAGGCGGATGGCGTCGACCCCGTTCGCGTCGAGCTCGTCGCCGAGCGAGACGCCGCCCTTCGACTTCGACATCTTCGAGCCGCCGGACAGCACCATGCCCTGGTTGAGCAGCGCCGAGAACGGCTCGGTGAAGTCGAGGTAGCCGAGGTCGAACAGGACCTTCGTGACGAAGCGCGCGTAGAGCAGGTGCAGGATCGCGTGCTCGATGCCGCCGATGTACTGGTCGACGGGGGCCCACTTGCGCGCGACCGCGGGGTCGAACGCCTGCGTGTCGTCGTTCGCCGCGAGGAAGCGCAGGAAGTACCACGACGAGTCCACGAAGGTGTCCATCGTGTCGGTGTCGCGGAGCGCGGGGGTGCCGTCCACGGGGTTCGGGACGTTCACCCAGTCGGTCGCGCCACCGAGGGGCGAGGTGCCCTTCGGCTTGAGGTCGAGGCCGTCGGTCTCGGGCAGCCGCACCGGCAGCTGGTCCATCGGCACCGGGTGCTCGGTGCCGTCGGCGCCGTGGATGATCGGGATCGGGGTGCCCCAGAACCGCTGCCGCGAGATGAGCCAGTCGCGCAGTCGGTAGGTCTTCGCGGCGCGTCCGGTGCCCCGCTCCTCGAGCAGGGAGATCGCCGCGCTGATGGCGTGCTGCTTCGACATGCCGTCGAGCGGGCCGGAGTTGATCATCCGACCGGTGCCGGTCAGCGCCTCGCCGGTGGACACCGGGTCGAGTGCCGGGAGCTCGGTGTCGGGCGTGATCACCGGGATCGCCCCCGTCACGGCGGCGTTCGTGTCCACCACGACGCGGACGGGCAGGTCGAACGCCCGGGCGAAGTCGAGGTCGCGCTGGTCGTGCGCCGGCACGGCCATGACGGCGCCGTGGCCGTAGTCGGCGAGGACGTAGTCGGCGGCCCAGATCGGCAGGCGCTCCCCCGTCAGCGGGTGGATCGCGAAGCGGCCGAGCGGCACGCCGGTCTTCGGGCGGTCGGCGTTCTGCCGGTCGATCTCGGAGGTCTTCTGGGTGGCGGTCAGGTAATCGGCGAACGCAGAACGCACCGAGTCGTCAGCAGGTTCGACGAGCGAAGCGGCCAGGTCCGAGTCCGGCGCCACGACCAGGAACGTCACCCCGTGGATGGTGTCCGGACGCGTGGTGAACACCGTGACGGGCTCGTCACGCCCCTCGATCACGAAGTCGACGTCCGCGCCGACCGAGCGGCCGATCCAGTTGCGCTGCTGGGCGATGACCTTCGCCGGCCACCGACCCTCGAGCTGGTTGAGGTCGTCGAGCAGCCGGTCGGCGTACTCGGTGATCTTGAAGTACCACTGCGTCAGCTTCTTCTTGACGACGACGGCACCGGAACGGTCCGAGGTGCCGTCCGGCAGCACCTGCTCGTTGGCGAGGACGGTCTGGTCCACCGGGTCCCAGTTGACCCAGCTGTCCTTGCGGTAGGCCAGGCCCTTCTCGTACATCTTGAGGAACAGCCACTGGTTCCACTTGTAGTACTCGGGGTCCGAGGTGTGGATCTCGGTCGTCCAGTCGAACGAGGGCGCGTACCGCTTGAACGAGGCCTTCTGCTGCTCGATGTTCGCGTAGGTCCAGTCCTTCGGGTCGACCCCGCGCTTGATCGCCGCGTTCTCGGCCGGCAGCCCGAACGAGTCCCAGCCGATCGGGTGCAGCACGTTGAAGCCCTGCTGCCGCCAGTACCGCGCCACGAAGTCGCCGAGCGCCCAGTTCTCGGCGTGCCCCATGTGCAGGTCGCCGGACGGGTACGGGAACATCTCGAGGATGTACTTCCGGGGACGCGTGTCGTCGAGGTCGGTCGTGAAGAGCCCGAGCTCCTCCCAGCGCGGCTGCCACTTCTCCTGCAGACGACGGAAGTCGTAGGCGTTCGGGTCCTCGGGGTACGGCTCGGTGGTCACGGAACTCTCATTCAGTCTGGAGGCACGGATCACGTCCGTCGGACGCGCTCCGGTGGTCAAGGATATAAGGCCGGGAGGAACGGATCACCGCACCGGCGTCGGCCCGCCCCCGGCGGGTGGTCGGCTCACGCCGCCACGAGCCGCCCGTCGCGCATCCGCAGGGTCCGGTCGACGAGGTCCGCCGCGACCGGCACGTGCGACACGATGACGACCGTCCTGCCGTCCTGCCGCGCGGCCCCGACCAGGTCGCGGAGCAGGGCGTCACCGAGGTCGGGGTCGATGTCGGCCGTCGGCTCGTCGAGCACGAGCACCGGGAACGCGTGCAGGAGCGCCCGGGCGAGCGCGAGCCGGTGCGCCTGCCCACCGGAGACCAGTGCCCCGCGCTCACCCACGCCCGCGTCGAGGCCGCCGCGCCCGTGGACCCAGGCGGCGAGACCGACCCGGTCGAGGACGGCGAGCAGCTCGTCGTCGGTCGCGGTGTCGCGGGCGAAGAGCAGGTTCTGCCGGACCGACTGGTCGAACACGAACGGGTCCTGCTCGATCAGGCCGACGCGCGCCCGGACGGCGTCGGGGTGCATGTCCCGCGCCTCGACACCGTCGAGCGTGTAGGAGCCCTCGTGGTCGACGAACCGGACGAGGGCGTCCACGAGCGTCGACTTGCCGGCGCCGCTCGGGCCATCGAGGACGACGACCTCGCCGGGGTGCAGGTCGAGCGACACCCGGTCGACGGCGGCGGCCGCGGCGCCGGGCCAGCGCACCGAGACGTCACGGAGGGCGACGGCGACCGGACCGTCGACCACGAGCGAGGCGGGGTCGGCGTCGGCGTCCGGCTCGGGGACGATGCCGGCCGGCACCTCAGCCGGGACGACCCGCTCGACCCGGTCGGCCGCGGCGCGGACCCGGCGGGACGTCAGGACCGCGAGCGGCACGCCGCCGACGACCTCGAACAGCGCGAGCGGCACGAACACGGCGAGGGCCCAGAGCGGCCCGTCGAGCGCGCCGGTGACCACCGCGGGCGCGCCGACGGCCAGGATCCCGACGACCGCGCCGCCCCCGACGAGACCGACGAGCGCACCGACCAGGGACTCGACCGTCCCCCGACGCCGCACCGCCCGGGTCACCCGGGCGTCGAGCCCGGCGATGTGCTCGAGCCGCTCGTCGAGCGTGCCGTACGCGGCGAAGACGTCGAGCGTCCGCACGGTGTCGAGCACGAGGTCGGCGACGTGGCCGCGGTCCGCGGCCGTCTGCTCGTCGGAGCGCCTGGCGACCGACAGGGTGACGACCGAGCCGAGCAGCGCGGCCACGGCGAGGGCGACGAGCAGCACGACCGCCGCCGGCACCGACACGACGGCGACGGCAACGACCGAGAGCAGCGCCGCCACCCCGGCGGACACGAGCGGACCGACGACCCGGATCGGCAGGTCCTGCAGCCGGTCGGTGTCCGTGACGAGCCGGGTGAGGAGGTCACCGCGGCCGGTGGCGCCGAGTCCCGCCGGCGCGACCGAGGACAGCCGGCGGTACATCTCGGTGCGGACGACGGCGAGCTGCCGGAACGACGCGTCGTGTCCGGCGAGTCGGTCCACGTAGCGCAGGGCCGCCCGGCCGAGCGCGAACGCACGCACGCCCACCATGACGAGCGTCAGGTACAGGATCGGCGGGTGCTCCGCCGCCCGGGTGATGAGGTAGCCGCTCGCCGCGAGCAGCGCGACGGCGCAGACCGCGCTGAGCGCGCCGGCGGCGACCGCCTTCGCCCACCCGGCGCCGCGCGGCATCGCGAGCCGCAGGACCGAGCCGTCCCGCGCGGCCCCGCCGCCACGCCGTCGGCGCGTCGGACGGGGGCCGACGTCGTGGGTCTGCCGTGCCTCCTGGCTCATGCTCGCACCCCGTCCACGGGGGTGACCGTGACCGCACCACCGGAGCGCACGTCGACGCGCACGTCCGCAGCCGCGACGACCGCGGGTCGGTGGCTCGCGACGACGACGACCGCGCCGTCGTCGGCGAGACGTCGCAGCGTGCGGACGACGTGCGCCTCGGCGTCGGCGTCGAGCGCGGACGTCGGCTCGTCGAGCAGCACGAGTCGCGTGTCCGCGCGCCGGACGCGGTACAGCGCCCGCGCGACGGCCACACGCTGCGCCTGCCCGCCGGACAGGCCGCTGCCGCCGGAGCCGACCGGGAGGGACGGGTCGAGTCCCAGCCCCGCCTCGCGCAGGGCGGTGCGCACCGCCTCGTCGTCGGGGGTCGCGCTGAGCGCGACGTTCTCGGCGACGGTGCCGCGGATGAGTCGGGGACGCTGGTCGGCCCAGGCGGTCCGCTCGGTGACCGTGCTGCCCCCTCGACCCGGCACGGTCACGGTGCCGTCGTGGGGCAGCGCGCCACGGATCGCCGCGATGAGACTGGACTTGCCGGAGCCGCTCGGACCGGCCAGCACGACGAGCGTCCCCGGCCCGGCCCGCAGGTCGAGCGGCCCGATCACGACGTCGGGACGACGGACGGTGAGCCCCTCGAGCACGAGGTCACCGGCCGCGGGGAGGCCGCCGGGCCGTGCCGCGGGTGCCGTGGTGTCGTCGAGGACGTCGAGGACTGCCGACGAGGCCTCGACCCCGTCCTGCGCCGCGTGGAAGTCCGCACCCACCTGGCGGATCGGGGCGAAGGCCTCCGGTGCGAGCACGAGCACGAACATCGCGGCGCCCAGCCCGAGCGAACCGTCGACGAGCCGGATGCCGATCGACACCGCGACGAGCGCGACGGCCAGGCTCGCGGCGAGTTCGAGTGCGAACCCGCTCACGAACGAGAGCCGGAGGACACCGATCGTGCCACGGCGGTACTCGTCGGTGACGACACCGATCCGGCCGACCTGGCGCCGCGCGCGGCCGAACACCTTGAGGGTGGCCAGTCCCTCGACCGCCTCGGTGAAGGCACCGCCGAGCGTCGCCAACGCGTCGGACTGCTTCCGCTGCAGCGCCTGGGTGGCGAGGCCGATGAGGATCATGAACACCGGGATCACCGGCAGGGCGCAGAGCACGACGAGACCGCTGGTCAGGTCGCCGAGGCCGATCGCCACGAGGAGCACCGGTGTGGCGATCGCCGTGAGGGCCAGCTGCGGCAGGTACCGGCCGAAGTACGCGTCGAGCGCGTCGAGGCCGGGGCCGAGCGTGGTCGCGAACGCCGAACTGGAACGCTCGGCGAGCCACGACGGCCCGCGTTCCGCCGCGCGGGCGAGGACCGTCGCCCGCAGCTCGCTCTTCACCGTCGCCGCGGCGCGGGCGGCGAGGTCGTCGGTCGCCCAGGCGGCCACCGCGCGGACGACGAACGCCGCGCCGAGGAGCGCGAGCGCCGGGACGAAGGCGCCCGGGACGCTGCCGTCACGGACCGCGTCGACGCCGAGGGTCACCGCCGCCGCGATCCCCCACGCGATCGCGATCGTCGCGAGCGTGCGGAGGACCCCGGTGCCGGCGGCGGCGACGATGAAGCCGCGGGCCGTCCGCGACAGCCGCAGCAGGCGCGGGTCGAGCGGCTTCACCGTCGCCGCCTAGTGCGCGGCCTGGGTCACGTGGGCCCGGGTCACGCGCTTGCGGAAGATCCAGTACGTCCACGCCTGGTAGGCGAGCACGAGCGGCACGAAGATCAGCGCCACCCAGCTCATCACCGTCAGCGTGTACGAGCCGCTCGAGGCGTTGTACACGTTCAGGCTGTTCGCCGGGTCGTTCGTCGCGGGCATGACGTCCGGGAAGATCGCGGTGAACATCGCCAGCACGATCGCGGCGATCGTCAGCGCCATCAGGGCGAACGCGCGCCCCTCCTTGCCCCAGGCCGTGCAGAGCACCGCCAGCACGAGGGCGAGCGCGGCGACGACCGACAGGACGATCGAGGTCGGGGTGGACCGCACGAACGCCATCCACACCAGGAACGCTGCGCCCACCACGATCGTGAGCACGCCGGCGCGGGTCGCGAGGCGCTTCGCCCGCTCCCGCATCTCGCCCTCGGTCTTCAGCGCGACGAACACGACACCGTGCGTGAAGAACACGAGCAGCGTCGCGAGACCGGTGAACAGCGCGAACGGGTTGAGCAGGTCGAACAGCGTGCCGGTGTAGTTGTGGCCGGCGTCCATCGGGATGCCGCGGACCACGTTGCCGAACGCGACGCCCCAGAGGAACGACGGCACCGCGCTGCCGACGATGATCATCAGGTCGAACCGGCGCTTCCACTCCAGGTGCTTGTTCTGGTGCCGGTACTCGAACGAGACGCCGCGGGCGATGAGCGCCGCGAGGATGAGCAGCAGCGCCAGGTAGAACCCGGAGAACATCGTCGCGTACCACTCCGGGAAGGCCGCGAACAGGCAGGCGCCCGCGACGATCACCCAGGTCTCGTTGAGGTCCCAGACCGGCCCGATCGTGTTGATCAGGACCCGACGGTCGGTGTCGTCCTTGCCGAGGAACGGCAGGGACATGCCGACCCCGAAGTCGAAGCCGTCGAGGACGAAGTAGCCGACGAAGAAGAGGCCGACGATCGCGAACCAGAGAACGGGGAGATCCATCAGTAGACCGTCACTTCGTGCTTGACCTCGCCGGTGGCCTCGTCGACCTCGGCCGGTGCGCCGGGGCCCTCCTGCGCCACCTTCTTGATGAGCCGGAACTCGACCACCGCCAGCGAGCCGTAGATGAGCGTGAACACGATGAGCGAGATGAAGACCTCGACCCCGGTGACGTTCGGCGAGACGCCGTCGCTCGTCTTGAGCAACCCGAACACGAGCCACGGCTGGCGGCCCATCTCGGTGAAGATCCAGCCGACGATCATGGCCGCCATCGGCAGCGGGACGGTCCAGGTGGCGATGCGCCAGACCCACCGCTGCGTCGGGAAGCGGCCCTTGCGGGTCAGCCAGAGCCCGACGAGCGAGACCAGCACCGCACCGACGCCGAGGGCGATCATCCAGCGGAACGACCAGTAGGTGACCCAGATGATCGGCTTGTAGTCGCCCGGGCCGTAGACCTGGGAGTACTGGGCCTGCAGGTCGTTGATGCCCTCGACCGTGCCGTTGAAGGTGTGCGTCGACAGGAACGACAGCAGGTACGGCACGCGGATCGAGAACAGCTCGTGCACGCCGTCGGGGGTGCCGAGCGTGAAGATCGAGAACGACGCGTCCTTGCCGGTGGCGGTGTTGTAGAGCGCCTCGGCCGCGGCCATCTTCATCGGCTGCGTGTCGACCATGGTGAGGCCGAGCTGGTCGCCGGTGAGGACCGTGAGGGCCCCGGCCGCGAGCATCGTCCACATGCCGAACTTCAGCGCCGGCATCATCGTCTCGAGGTTCTGGTTCCGCGCGAGGTGGTACGCGGCGACGGAGATGATCACCGCGGCAGCGACCATGAAGCAGGCGAAGAGCGTGTGCGGGAAGGCGGCCAGCGCGACCTTGTTGCCGAGCACGGCCCAGATGTCCGTGAGTTCCGCGCGGCCCTTGGCCTCGTTCATCGCGAAGCCCACCGGGTGCTGCATGAACGCGTTCGCGGCGATGATGAAGTACGCGGACATCATGGTGCCGACGCTCACGCACCAGATGCTCGCGAGGTGCAGCCCCTTCGGCAGGCGGTCCCACCCGAAGATCCAGATGCCGATGAACGCCGCCTCGAAGAAGAAGGCGAGGATGCCCTCGAGCGCGAGCGGGGCGCCGAACACGTCACCGACGAAGCGGGAGTAGTTCGACCAGTTCATGCCGAACTGGAACTCCTGCACGATCCCCGTCACGACGCCCATCGCGAAGTTGATGAGGAAGATGCGCCCGAAGAACCGGGTCAGCTGGAGGTAGTGGGCGCGCCCCGTGCGGTACCAGGCCGTCTGGAACACGGCCACGACGACGGCCATGCCGATCGTCAACGGGACGAAGAGGAAGTGGTAGATCGTCGTCAGACCGAACTGCCACCGCGACAGGAGGAGCGGGTCGAGGATGTCGTTCATGCGGCGTTTCCGAGCCGGTTCGCCGCGCGCTGTTGGTGCACGTCAGTTGCTTCCTGTGGAGGGGAACTTCTGGTGTCACTGGCCGTTGGGACACCACCACGTTACCTCCCGGACACATGGTTCGACAAGTTGTAGAAGCACGCCCTGCACGAACGTGCAGAAGAGTTGCACGGCACAACCGTGCGGAACACCGGTGCATGCGCCGTGTGCACCAACGACGACAGGTGCCGGGCAGATTGCCCGACACCTGTCGTTTTGTGGTGCTGTGCGTGCTACAGCAGGTCGTTGTCCTGCAGGAACGCCTTGGCGACGGAGGCCGCCGACTTCTGGTCGACCGAGTTCTGACGGTTGAGCTCGATGAGCGCGTCGGTCGTGAGGAGCTTGTTCACCTTCTCGATGGCGTCAGCCGCCTTCGAGTCGAGGTCCTTCGACACGATCGGGGTGACGTTGTTCGCCGGGACGAGGTGCTTCGGGTCCTCGAGGGTGACGAGCTTCTCGGTCTTGATCGAGGCGCTGGCGGAGTAGATGTCCGCGACCTGCGAGTCACCGTCCTGGATCGCCTTGATCGTCAGCGGGCCGCCCGAGTCGTTCTGCTGGTTGACCTCGCCGGTGATGCCGTACTTCTCCTTGAGGCCCTTCGGACCGTAGGCGGCCGTCGCGAACTCCGGGTTGGCGGCGATCGAGATCGTGCCGCCGATCTTCGAGAGGTCGGCGATGGACTTCAGGTCGTACTTGTCCGCCGTCGCCTGGGTCACCGTGTAGGTGTCGGCGTCGGAGGCGTCGGCCGACGGCAGCGCCTTGACGTCCGACGGCAGCGCCGACTTCAGCGCGGAGTTGATGCCGTCCGTCGTCGTCTCGGTCGTGGTGTCCTTGCCGTCCTCCTGCAGGAGGTAGTTCAGCAGGTTGCCGTTGTACTCCGGGAAGACGTTGATGCTCCCCTTGGCGATCTCGGGCCAGTACGCCTTGCGCTGACCGATGTTGAGCTTCTTCGTGACGGTGAAGCCCTCGTGCTCGAGCTCCTGCGCGTAGAGCTCGGCGATGATCTCGTTCGACGGGTACGCCTGCGAGCCGACGACGATGGTCTTGGAGTCCCCGCCGCCGGAGCCGGAGGAGAGCGGGTCGCTCGACGAGCAGCCCGCGAGGGCGATGGCTGCCGCGGACGCGACGGCGATCGTCGCGGCGAGACGCCGGGTCGTTGCTGTGATCACGGGTGGGTTCCTTCCACAGGGGTTGATGCTCGTGGTGCTGAGCTTCGGGAGCTCCGACGCGACAGACGCGCCGACCCGGCGGAGACACCCGCGGGGACGGCGAGCCGCTGCAGCGCGGCGAAGACGATCTCGAACGCGATGGCGAGGGCGATGACCAGGAGCGATCCGCCGAGCACCTCCGCGTAGTCGGAGTTGGCGATGCCGGAGAAGGCGTAGCCGCCGAGTCCGCCGGCGTTGATGTAGCCGACGAGGGTCGCGGTGGCGACGACCTGCAGCACCGCCGCACGGATGCCGCCGACGATGAGCGGCAGGGCGAGCGGGATCTCGACCTTGCCGAGGACCTGCCAGCCGGTCATGCCCTGCGCCTTGGCGGCGTCGATCGTCACCCGGTCGATCGCCTCGACGCCCGAGTAGGCGCCGGCGAGCACCGACGGGATGGCGAGGACGACGAGGGAGATGAGCGGGGCGCCGAGCCCGAGGCCGATCGCCAACGCCAGCAGGGTGAGGAGGCCGAGCGTCGGGAGCGCGCGGATGCCACCGGAGACACCGACCGCGATCGAGCGGCCCCTGCCGGTGTGGCCGATGGCGAGACCGAGGGGCACCGCGATCACCACGGCGATCGCGACCGCGAGCAGGGTGATCCAGACGTGCTCCCAGAGCCGGACGCCGACGGCGTTCTGGCCGACGTTGTTCGCCGGGTCGAAGATCCAGGCGATGCCCTGTGCGAAGAGGTTCATGCGGACACCTCGTTCGCCCGGACGTCGTCGGCGGCACGACGGCGGACGGCACGGGCCGACCGGCTGCTCCCCCGCGTCCACGGCATCACGAGCCGGCCGATCCCGACGAGCAGCACGTCGAACACCAGCGCGAGGACGATGGTGAGGACGATGCCGGTGAGGATCTCGGCGCTGATGGCACGCTTGAGCCCGTCGGTGAGCAGGAAGCCGAGGTTCGGCACGCCGATGAGCGCACCGACCGTGACGAGGCTGATCGTCGACACCGACACCACGCGGATGCCGGCCAGCAGCACCGGACCGGCGAGCGGCAGCTCCACCTTGAAGAACCGCTGCGTCGGCGAGTACCCGAGCGCCTCGGACGCCCCGACGACGTCCTGGTCCACCGCGTCGATCGCGTCGGCGGCGGACCGGGCCATCAGGGCCACGCCGAAGATCGTCATCGCGATGACGACGTTCACCGGGTCGAGGGTGCTCGTGCCGATGATCGCCGGCAGGACGAGGAAGAGCGGCAGCGCCGGGATCGTGTAGAGCAGGCTCGCCAGGACGACGATGGTCGACGCGGTGCCGCGCGCGACGCCGCTGCGCTTCCGGAGCCGCGAGACGAGCAGGCCGATCGGGACCGACAGCAGGAAGCTGATGACGATCGGCGGGATCGACAGCCAGACGTGCGCGATCAGGTTGTCACTGATCGTGTCCGTGTTGCCGAGGACCCAGTTCACGCGTCGCCCCGGGTCTCCTGGGGCACTGCCGCGGCCGCGTCGACGACCTGCACCGGACCGGTGAGCACGCCGGCGGCGCGCCCCTCGCCGTCGACCACGATCGGGCCGGTCGGCGTCTGCTCGACACGGAGCGCACGGCGGCCACGGCCGGCGCCGATGAAGTTCGCGACGAAGTCGTCGGCGGGCTCGGCCAGGATCTCGGCAGGGGTGCCGAGCTGGGCGATCTCGCCGCCCTTCTTCAGGATGACGACCTGGTCGCCGAGCTTGAAGGCCTCGTCGATGTCGTGCGTGACGAAGACCACCGTCTTGCCGAGCTCGCGCTGCAGCCGGATGAGCTCGTCCTGCAGGTCGTTGCGGACCAGCGGGTCGACGGCACCGAACGGCTCGTCCATCAGCAGGATGTTCGGGTCGACCGCGAGCCCGCGGGCCACACCGACGCGCTGCTGCTGTCCGCCGGAGAGCTGGGAGGGGTACCGGTTCGCGAACGCGCGGTCGAGGCCCACCGTGTCCATCAGCTCGAGGGCGCGCTGCCGGGCGTCGGCCTTCGAGACACCGGTGAGCAGCGGCACCGTGGCGATGTTGTCGACGACCTTGCGGTGCGGCAGCAACCCGGCGTTCTGCATGACGTAGCCGATGCTCCGACGGAGCTTGACCGGGTCGACGCCCGCGACGTCCTCCCCGTCGATCTCGACGGCACCTGCGCTGGGGTCGACCATGCGGTTGATCATCCGGAGCAGCGTGGTCTTGCCACAGCCGCTCGACCCGACGAAGACCGTCGTGGTCCTCGAGGGGATGACGAGGCTGAAGTCGTCGACCGCGTTGGTGCCGTCCGGGTAGGTCTTGCGCACCGAGCGGAACTCGATCATGGGTGCCCTTCTGTTCGGAGGTAGCCCGACTCCGAGTGAGAGTACCCGTCGGGTGCGACACCCGTTCCCCCGTGACGGCGCGTGTCGCCTCCTGGACAGCGCGAACGGCGTCCGGACGGGGCGACGCCCGCACCCCTGGCCGGGGTGCGGGCGTCGCCGGATCACCGGTCGGGACGCCGCTCGGGCGCGCCGCGCAGCGGGTCAGGAGGCGGCGATCACCGCTTCGAGGTGGGCCCGGCTCATCGTCCGGTACTCCTCGATCAGCGCGGCCTCCGGGTTCGCCGGGTCGCGGTGGGCGCGGGCGAGGACGGCGTGCGACGACTCGGCGAGGACCACCCAGGTGCGGGCGAGGCGCTCGGTCGTCGGCATGCCGAACCGCTCGTGCATGATGTGTGCGACGGCGCCGCCGAGCGCCGCCATCCGGTCCTCGGCGTCGCCGGTGCCCGTGTCCGCCGCGTCGCCGAACCGGATCGCCCGGAAGCCGGGCTCGGTGCGGTACATCTCGGCGGTGACGTCGATGAGCGCGTCGCAGGCCTGCTGCCAGGTCGTGGCACCGCTGGTGTCGAGGGCGGTGATGAACCGCTCCGCGAGTCGCTGGGTGCTCCGGATCGCCAGCGCCTCGACGACGGCGATCCGGTCCGGGAAGTAGCGGTAGACCGTGCCGATGGACGCTCCGGCGCGCTCGGCGACCATGGCGGTGGTCAGGCGCTCGAACCCGATCTCGTCGATCACCCCGGCGGCCGCGTCGAGGAGGCCGGCGAGGCGCGCCGAACTGCGGGCTTGGACCGGCTCGTTCCTGAGCAGTGATGATCCCCCCGGCAGTGCGTTCGATACCTCGGTGACGAGCACGTGTTCTCCTCTTGCGCGGGCAGCGCTTCTCAAGTGGGTGGCTGACGGACCAACTGTCGCAGAGACCGGCTGGAATATCGCTGCGACTCTCCCAGTACACGTGTGAGGTCGTACGTGAGCCAGGTCCGACGTGGAATGATGGCACGATGCCCGACCCGACGCCCCACGAGCCGTCGCTGGCCGAGCCGATCCTCCACCGGGCCGCCCGCATCGAGGACGCCGTCCAGGAGTTCCGCGAGCACCGCGCACGCCGCCGCGGGCTCGTGCCGACGGTGATCCCCTACAACGGCTACGGCGCACCGGGCTGGATCCGCGTCCTCTGCCGCGTCCTGCTCACCCGACGCGGGCTGGCGTCCGACGCCTCGTACTACGGCGTGCGCGGGTGGCGCAGCTTCACGAGCGTCGCGGTCGACGCGGCCGAGGTCACGATCACGGCCGGCGGCACCTCGCACGTCGTGCAGTCGGACCGCGGCGGGGTCGTCGACACCATCGTGCCGATCGACCTCGAACCGGGCTGGCGCACGATCAAGCTGTCCGCCGGCGGCATGCGCGACGTCGAGGCGGACGTCTTCATCGTGCACCCGGACACCCGCTTCGGACTGCTGTCGGACATCGACGACACCGTCATGGTGACCTCGCTCCCCCGCCCGATGCTGGCCGCGTGGAACTCGTTCGTGCTCACGGAGCACGCCCGCAGGCCGGTCCCGGGCATGTCCGTCCTGTACGAACGGGTGCTCGCGCAGCACCCGGGCGCCCCGACGGTCTACCTCTCCACCGGCGCCTGGAACGTCGCGCCGACCCTGCAGCGCTTCCTGAGCCGGAACCTCTACCCCTCCGGCACCCTGCTGCTGACCGACTGGGGCCCCACGCACGACCGGTTCTTCCGGAGCGGGCAGCTCCACAAGCAGCAGAACCTCGAACGGCTCGCCCAGGACTTCCCGGACGTGCAGTGGCTGCTCGTCGGTGACGACGGCCAGCACGACGAGACGCTCTACGGCGACTTCGCCCGGGCGCACCCCGAGAACGTCGCCGGCGTCGCGATCCGCCAGCTCTCCACGAGCGAGGCCGTCCTCGCCGGTGGTCGTTCGCGTGCGCAGGAACGCTCGCGCGAGTCCCAGGCTCCGTGGGTCTACGCACCGGACGGCGCGGGCATGTGGTCCGAGCTCGCCCGCGTCGGCATCACGCGCGCCGATCCGAGCGACCCGGCCTGAGCCATCCCTCAGCAGGAGCCACCGCCAGCGGGGGCGACGGTGGTTGGATCGGCCCATGAGCCCGGCTGACACCCCCACGAACCGCATCGAGGACCACGCCCTGATCGGCGACACCTACACCGCCGCGCTCGTCGGGCGGGACGGCACGATCGACTGGGCGTGCCTGCCCCGGTTCGACAGTCCGTCGACCTTCGCCTCGATCCTCGGCACCGAGGACCACGGGCACTGGACCCTCGCCCCGACCGACCCGGACGCGACCGCGAAGCGCCGGTACGACCCGGACACGCTCGTCCTGTCGACGGTGTGGACGACGGGGACCGGAGTCGTCGAGGTCACCGAGTTCATGCCGATCGGGGCGCACCGGGCGAGCATCGTGCGCCGGGTCCGAGGCCTGCGCGGCGCCGTCGAGGTCCGGCAGGTGCTCCGGATCCGCTTCGACTACGCCCGGGCGCTCCCCTGGGTGCGGCAGATCGGCGGCGACGAGGACCCCGCACTGCTCGCCACCGCCGGCCCCGGCTCCGTGATCGTCCGCGGCGTGCGCTTCCACGCCGACGACCACCGGCACTCCGCCACGAGCACCGTGCACGACGGCGAGGTGCTCGACACCGTCCTCACCTGGTACCCCTCGCACCGGGAACCGCCGGCACCGCTCGACGTCGACGCGGCCCTGCACCGCACGGTGCGCTGGTGGCGGGACTGGATGTCGACCGCACGCACCGACGGCCGGTACGCCGAGGCCACCCGTCGGTCCCTCGTGATCCTCCGCGCGATGACCCACGCCGAGACCGGTGGGGTCGTGGCCGCCGCGACGACGAGCCTGCCGGAGGACCCGGGCGGCGAACGCAACTGGGACTACCGCTACGTCTGGCTGCGCGACGCCTCCCTCGCGCTCGCCTCGCTCATCGCGCACGGCTACCGGGACGAGGCGGCGCACTGGCGCGGCTGGCTCCTCCGCGCCATCGCCGGCGACCCCGCCGACGTGCAGATCATGTACGGCATCGCCGGGGAGCGCGAGCTCCCCGAGCGCGAGCTGTCGAACCTGCCCGGCTACGCGGCCTCGACCCCCGTCCGCGTCGGCAACGGCGCCTACACGCAGTACCAGGGCGACGTCTTCGGCGAGGTCCTCGCCGCACTGCACGACGCCCGCGAGCTCGGCGTCGAGGAGAACGCCGATTCGTGGGCGCTGCAACGCGCGCTCCTCGGCTACGTCGAGGAGCACTGGCAGGAGCCCGACAACGGCATCTGGGAGATGCGCGGCCCGAGGCGGCACTTCACGCACTCGCGGGCGATGATCTGGGCGGCGTTCGACCGCGGGGTCGCCGCGGTCGAGGAGTTCGGCCTCGAGGGTCCCGTCGACCGCTGGCGCACCCTCCGCGGAGCGGTCCGCGCCGAGATCGAGGAGCGCGGCTGGAACGCCGAGCGCGGCAGCTACCGGCAGCACTACGACACCGACGAGGTCGACGCGAGCCTGCTCGTGCTCCCCCAGATCGGCTACCTGAAGGCCGACGACCCGCGCATGACCGGCACGGTCGCCGCGATCGAGCAGGACCTCCGCACCGGCGACGACGGCCTCGTGCTCCGGTACCGCACGTCGTCCGGCTTCGACGGGCTGTCCGGCAGCGAGCACCCGTTCCTCGCGTGTTCGTTCTGGCTCGTCGAGCAGTACGCCGCGTCCGGCCGGGTGGACGACGCCGAGCGGCTCATGGACGTGCTCACCGGGTACGCGAACGACGTCGGCATGCTCTCCGAGGAGATCGACGTCGCCACCGGGCACCACATCGGGAACACCCCGCAGGCGCTCTCGCACCTGACCCTCGTGTCCGCGGCGGACGCGATCGCCCGGGCCCGCGGCACGGCCGCCGGCCACCGCACCCGCCTCGCCGTCCACGACGGCGGCACCCGGTCGTGGACCGGCGAGGGTGAGCGGGCGGGCACACCCGCCTGACGTCGTGGTCGCGACCGCAGACGGACGGGAGGCACGGTGCCAGCTGGCACCGTGCCTCCCGTCCGTCAGCAGCGCCCGATCAGGGCGCCGACGTCACGTCCGTCAGGACGAGGACTCCCAGTCCGCCGGGCCGCGCGAACCCGCGCGGTACTCCTCGAGCGGGACCTCGTCCGCCTTCCAGGCGTCGACGACCGGCCCGACGATCTCCCAGCAGCGCTCGGCCACGTCACCGCGGATCGAGAGCAGCGGGTCGTCGTGGAAGATCCCGTTCAGGACCTCGCCGTAGGGGGTCAGCTCGCCGTCGGCGAAGGACGAGGACAACGTGACCTGGCCCATCTCGAAGGGGTTGCCACCACCGTTCGCCGACACCGTCAGCTCGATCTCGTCCGGGTTGAGCACGATGCGGAGCGTGTCCGTCTTCGGGCGACCCGAGAGGCCGGAGGGCAGGCGCGTCACCGGCTTGAAGGTGATCAGGACCTCCTTGCGGCTGGCGCCGAGGGCCTTGCCGGAGCGCAGCGTGAACGGGACGCCCTTCCAGCGCGCGGTGTCGACCTCGACCGAGATCTCGGCGAGCGTCTCCGTCTGGCGCGACTTGTCGACGCCGTCCTCGTCCTGGTACGACGGCAGCTCCTTGCCGTCGATCGTGCCGGCCGTGTAGACGGCACGACGCGAGGCGACCTTCGGGTCGCCGCCCTTGAGCTCGGTGGAGCGGAGCACCCGCGCCAGCGACGAGCGGAACTCGACCGCGTCGATGTCCGACGGGGCGTCCATCGTCACGATGCCGAGGATCTGCAGCAGGTGCGACTGGATCATGTCGACCATCGCGCCGGCCTCGTCGTAGTACTGGGCGCGGTTCTCGAGACCGAGGGTCTCGTCGTAGAAGATGTCGACCTTCTCGATGTTCTCGGCGTTCCAGATCGGCTCGAACAGGCGGTTCGCGAAGCGCAGGCCGATGATGTTGAGGACCGTGGTGCGACCGAGGAAGTGGTCGGTGCGGTGCACGCGCTCTTCCGGCACCAGCTTGAGGACCGTCTCGTTGAGGGCTCGGGCGCTCGCGACGTCGGTGCCGAAGGGCTTCTCGAACGCGAGGGTGGTGCCCTCGGGGAGCTCGACCTGCTGGAGCGCCTCGCAGATGTCGGACGCGATCTGCGGCGGGAGCGCGAAGTAGAGGATCGGCTCGGCGTCGGCGTCGGCCGCGGCGAATAGCGCCTTGAGGTGCTCGGGGTCGGTCGGGTCACCCTGGATGAACTGCGTCGAGGCGAGGGTCGCGTCGACCTCCGGGCCCTTCACGTCCTGCGACGCGAAGGACTTCGTGACGACGTCCTTCCACTGCTCCTCGCTGCGGGCGCTGCGGCCCGTGCCGATGAGCTGGACGGGGACCGCTCGACCGCTCTGCAGGAACGTGCCGAGGCCCGGCAGCAGCAGGCGGGAGGCGAGGTCGCCCGTCGCGCCGAAGATGATGAGAGTGCGCTTGTCGGTCACCGGAGGTGACTCCTTTCGCTGGTGTGGGGGTGGTCCGCTTGAGGCCAAGCCGTGGGCGGACTGGTTGATTCCCGAACGGGTCGGGGAGTTCGTGTCCGGACGCACTTCGGGCGGCACCGGTGTGGTGCCGCCCGAATGTCAGGTGCGCTGCGGGTCCGGTCAGTGACCGAAGTTGCCGCGGTAGTACTCGTAGACCCAGCCGACGAGGGTGACGGCCACGCAGGCGAGCCCGATCGGCACGATCCAGAGGCCGGCTGCGACACCGAGGAAGCAGAGGCCGGTCGCACCGGCGAGCAGGATCGGCCACCACGACCACGGGCTGAAGTGCCCGAGCTCGGCGTCGCCGTCCTCGATGTTGGCGTCCGGACGGTCCTCGGGCAGGACGCCGCCCTGCGAGGACATGACCTTGCCGAGGTAGAACGCGATGAACGCGGACATGATCCCGGTCAGGCCGATCGAGACGGTCCCGACCCATTCGGGACGGCCGTAGCTGATCAGCGACCAGATCGTGTACGCCGCGTCGGCGAGGATGAAGAAGACGAACAGGATCCAGAACAGGTTGGTGTTGGCGCGCATGGCCTTACTTCACCTCGCCCTTCGCGGCGTCGTAGGTCGGGGCGTCGGGGGCGTCCTTCGCCGGGCCCACACCGATCGGCACACCGGCCTCGGGGTGGTTCAGGTCGAACGCCGGCGACTCCGAACGGATGCGCGGGATCGACGTGAAGTTGTGCCGCGGCGGCGGGCAGCTGGTCGCCCACTCGAGCGAACGGCCGTAGCCCCACGGGTCGTTCACGGCGACCTTCGGTGCGTTCCGGGCGGTCACGTAGACGTTGAAGATGAACGGCAGGAACGAGATCGCCAGGATCATCGAGCCGATCGTCGACAGCTGGTTCATCCAGGTGAACCCGTCGTTCGGCAGGTACGTCGCGTACCGACGCGGCATGCCGATGACGCCCAGCCAGTGCTGGATGAGGAACGTCGTGTGGAAGCCGATGAACAGGAGCCAGAAGTGGATCTTGCCGAGACGCTCGTTGAGCATCTTGCCGGTCCACTTCGGCCACCAGAAGTAGAACCCGGCGAACATCGCGAACACGACGGTGCCGAAGACCACGTAGTGGAAGTGCGCGACGACGAAGTACGAGTCGGACACGTGGAAGTCGAGCGGCGGCGACGCCAGGATCACACCGGTGAGACCACCGAACGTGAAGGTGATGAGGAAGCCGACCGACCAGAGCAGCGGGGTCTCGAAGGTCACCGAGCCGCGCCACATCGTGCCGACCCAGTTGAAGATCTTCACGCCGGTCGGGACCGCGATGAGCATCGTCATGAGCGAGAACCACGGGAGCAGGACGCCACCGGTGACGTACATGTGGTGCGCCCACACCGTGACCGAGAGGGCCGCGATCGAGATGGTCGCGTAGACGAGGGTCTTGTAGCCGAAGATCGGCTTGCGGCTGAACACCGGGAAGACCTCGGAGACGATGCCGAAGAACGGCAGCGCGATGATGTACACCTCGGGGTGGCCGAAGAACCAGAAGAGGTGCTGCCAGAGGAGCGCCCCGCCGTTCGCCGGGTTGAAGATCTGCGCGTTGAAGACCCGGTCGAGACCGAGGCCGAAGAGCGCCGCCGCGAGGACCGGGAAGGCCATCAGCACGAGCAGGGCCGTGACGAGGGTGTTCCACGTGAAGATCGACATGCGGAACATGGTCATGCCCGGTGCACGCATCGTGATGATCGTGGTGATGAAGTTCACCGCGCCGAGGATCGTCGAGAAGCCGGTCATGCCGAGGCCGAAGACCCAGAGCGTCCCGCCGAGGCCGGGTGTGAACGTCGTGTCACTCAGTGGTGCGTAGGCGAACCAGCCGAACGACGCGGCACCCTGCGGGGTGAGGAAGCCGCCGACCGCGATGAGCGCGCCGAAGACGTAGAGCCAGAACGCGAAGCCGTTGAGACGCGGGAACGCGACGTCGGGGGCACCGATCTGGAGCGGCATGATCGCGTTCGCGAAGCCCGAGAAGAGCGGCGTCGCGAAGAGCAGCAGCATGATCGTGCCGTGCATCGTGAAGAGCTGGTTGTACTGCTCCTTCGTCGCGACCACGTGCAGGCCGGGCTCGAAGAGCTGGGCGCGGATGACCAGGGCCATCACACCCGCGAGCAGGAAGAAGATGAACGACGCGATCAGGTACATGTACCCGATGGTCTTGTGGTCGGTGGACGTGATCCACCGGACGATGATGTTGCCCTTGCGACCGACTCTCGACGCCTGGAAGTCCAGGGTCGTGGAGCCTGCCGCCGGCTGGCCGACGAGCGACGTGGTCATCTGACGGAGCCCCTACTCGTTCTCGGACGCCGTCACGGGCGCCTTGTTGTTCGGTTCGTTCGTGTTGGTGTTGTACTCGTTGCCGAGCAGACCCACCTTGCCCTGCTTCTCGAGCGAGTCGAGGTAGTTCTGGTACTCGGTCGGCGTGACGACCTTCACCTGGAAGAGCATGAGCGAGTGGTACTCACCGCAGAGCTCCGCGCACTTGCCCTGGTAGGTGCCGAGCTTCTCCGGGATGAAGTACTCGTCGTTCTGCTTCCCGGGGATCATGTCCTTCTTGTAGAGGAAGTCGATGATCCAGAACGAGTGGTTGACGTCGCGCGAGGAGAGCTCGATGTGGACCTTCTTGCCCTTGGGCAGGTAGAGGGTCGGGAGCTGCGACTCGTCGATCGCGCCGTTCGCGTTCTCTTCTTCCTGGGCCTGGATGCCCTGGTAGTAGACGCTCTTGGACTTGTCGGCCTCGTTGATGTAGTTGAAGTCCCACGCCCAGCGCTTGCCGTAGACGTGGATGGTGGCGTCGGCGTTCTTGAACGGCTGCTCGATCGCGGTCTGGTCCTTCGCGGTGAAGGCGAAGAAGCCGAGCACGAGGATGAGCGGCACGATCGTGTAGAAGATCTCGAGCGGCATGTTGTACCGCATCTGCACCGGCAGGCCGGTCTGGCCCTTGCGGCGGCGGTAGACGATCGCGGCCCAGATGATGAGGCCCCACACGATCAGACCGACGGCGAGGAGCACGACCCAGCTGGTGGTCCACAGGCCGACGATGCGGCTCGTGTGGTTGGTGACGTCCTTCGTCTCCTCCGTGCCGGGGAGCCATCCGTTCAGCTGCTGCTGCGTGCAACCAGCCAGTGCGATGACCAGACCGACGGCCACCGGGACGGCCGCCCAACGTATACGGCGATTCGAACGCACTGTTACCTCTCGGAAGAACGTGAAACCGGAGCAGGCCGCGACGTGAAGGTCGCGCATGGCTCGCTCCCAGCTTGGTTGGAACACTCCTAGCTTACTCGCAGCTCGGGGCCGCTCGCGCACACGCGACACACCTCGGGCCGCTATCCGCAACGGCCCAGGACGGGTTTTCCCTGGTCGTGCCGCATGCCGCGCCCGGGAACGAACGAGCGGGGAGCGACCGTGTCGGTCACTCCCCGCTCGTGTCGGTTCGACGGGTGCTCAGTGGAAGCTGTCACCGCACGCGCAGCTGCCCTGCGCGTTGGGGTTGTCGATCGTGAAGCCCTGCTTCTGGATGGTGTCCTCGAAGTCGATCGAGGCACCGTCGAGGTACGGCACGCTCATCTTGTCGACGACGACCTCGACGCCGCCGTCGAACTCGGCCGTGGCGTCGCCGTCGAGCAGGCGCTCGTCGAAGTAGAGCTGGTAGATCAGGCCCGAGCAGCCACCGGGCTGCACGGCCAGACGCAGACGGAGGTCGTCGCGACCCTCCTGCTCGAGGAGGCTCGCCACCTTCGCCGCGGCCGCGTCGCTGAGCAGGACGCCGTGCGACGGCGCCTCGGTCGTCGGTGCGTTGTCGGTGATGGTGTCGCTCATCCGCGCGTCTCCCTCCGTGCGGTGTCGATCACCGCGCTCGGATCGATTGTAAGCACCGTCAGCCGCGAGTCGCGAGACGCGCCAGCAGGATCGTCTCCGAGGCGATGGCCCGGTGCAGGACGCCGAGGTGCTGCGACTCGTTCGGGCTGTGCGCCCGGGTGTCCGGGTCCTCGACGCCGGTGACCAGGATCTGCGCGTCCGGGAACTGCGCGGCGAGGTCCGACACGAACGGGATCGACCCGCCGATGCCCTGCTCGACCGCCTCGTTGCCCCAGCCCTCGCGCATGGCGACCCGCGCCTCCTGGACGGCCCAGCCGGCGGTGTCCACGAGGAAGCCGTCGCCGGCGTCCGGCTCGGTGATCTCGAGGCGCGCGCCGAACGGCACGTGCGCGCGCAGGTGCCGTTCCACGGCCGCGTACGCGTCGGTCGCCGCCTGCCCGGGCGCGACGCGCACCGAGACCCGCGCCGAGACCGTCGGCAGCAGCGTGTTCGACGCGTTCGCGACGCTCGGGACGTCCATGCCCGTGACCGTGATCGACGGCTGGAACCACATGCGGGACAGGACCTCGCCGCGGCCGACGGGACGCACGCCCGGCAGCAGTGCGGCGTCGGCGGCGAGCTCGTCCTCGGTCCGCGTCGGCACGTCGGCCTCGTACGCGGTGAGGCCCTCGACCGCCACGGCACCGTCGTCGTCGTGCAGGGAGGCGAGCAGCCGCACCATCGGGATCATGGCGTCCGGAGCCGCTCCCCCGAACATGCCGCTGTGGCTCGCGTGCTCGAGTGTCGTCAGCGTCAGCTTGAAGGTGACGTTCCCGCGGAGGGACACCGTGATCGACGGGACCTCGGTCGACCAGTTGTCGCTGTCCGCGACCACGATGACGTCGGCGGCGAGGTGCTCCTGCTGCTCGCGGAGGAACGTCCGGAACGACCGGGAGCCGAACTCCTCCTCGCCCTCGATGAACAGGACCACGCCGAGGTCCAGGTCGTCGCCGAACCGGGCGTGCAGCGCCCGGAGCGAGGCGATGTGGGTCATCACGCCGGCCTTGTCGTCCGAGGCGCCGCGCCCGTACAGGCGGTCGCCGCGCAGGGTCGGCTCGAAGGGCGGCGTCTCCCAGAGCGCGTCGTCGCCCTGCGGCTGGACGTCGTGGTGGGCGTAGAGCATCACGGTGGGCCTGCCGTTCCGGGCCGGGCGCACCGCGAGGACGGCGGGCTGACCGAGCTCGCCGCCGGCGGCCTCGACCGTCGCCGTGTCCCCCTCGACCGCCGACCGGACGATCCGGACGGCGTCGTCCGCGAACACGCCCGTCGACCGCGCCAGGTCCGCGACGGCCTCGGCGCTGGCCCGCACGTTCGCCGGGTCGAAGGCCGACCAGGACACCGACGGGAGCCGCACGAGGGCGGACAGGTCGGCGATCGTCGTGGGCAGCGATCCCTGCACGTGTTCGCGGAGGGCGTCGAGGAGTGCGGGGTCGGTGGCGGCGGCGTGCTGGTCGGTGTCGGTCATGTCCCGTAATCTAGAGGACGATCCAGCACGCAGACCGCAGTCAGGAACGCACCGTGGCGAAGGCAGCCCCCAAGACCAACACGACCGTCAACCCGTCCGAGGCCGAGCTCCTCGAACAGGGGAAGGGCCGTCCGACGCCGACCCGTCGCGAGCGCGAGGCGGCCAACCGCCGTCCGATCGTGGGCGGCTCCGCCGAGGACAAGAAGGCCGCTCGTGCCCGCCTCGCGAACGAGCGCGAGAAGGCCCGGGTCGGCATGGCCAACGGCGAGGAGCGCTACCTGCCGGCGAAGGACCGCGGCGAGCAGCGTCGGTTCGTCCGGGACTGGATCGACGCCCGCTGGAACGTCGGCGAGATCATGATGCCGGTGCTCGTGCTGTTCCTCATCGTCGGGTTCGCCGCCTCGCAGACCGTCATCGCGTCGTACTCGCTGCTGCTCGTCTGGGCGTTCGTGGCGCTCTTCGTGCTCGACTGCCTCGTGCTCTGGCTGTCCTTCCGCAAGAAGCTGACGGCCAAGTTCGGCACGATGCAGCGCGGGACGTTCCTCTACATCCTCACGCGTGCGTGGCAGCTGCGCTTCCTGCGCCTGCCGAAGCCGCAGGTCAAGCGCGGGCAGTACCCCACGGTCTGACCCCTCCACGAAGCGCCGTCCGGTCCGCCGGGCGGCGCTTCGTCGTGCGGGCCGGGGTCGCCCCGGGGGCGGGCCCGCTGCCTCCCCGCCGAGCGGGCGAAATACGTCACGCTCGCGGCCTCCAGGCGGCAGTTCCCGCCCGCTCGCCGAACCTGAGCGGCACGTCGTGCCCACTCGCCGCCGTCCGCACGCCGAGCGCGAGCCGCGCATCGTGCTACCGACCACCTGCGGATCGACGCGCCGACCACCCACCGGACTGGAGGCGCGGTGCACCCCCGCCCCGCGCCTCCAGTCCGTCAGGCGCGCGCCGTGGGCTCGGGACCCGTCCGATCCGCACCGGCGAGGTCGCGAGAAGTGCCGCTCCGCGGCGCGCGCGACGGCACCTTGCGCGACCTCGCCGCAGCGCCCGCGGCGTGTCTCGCGACCTCGCCGCAGCGCGCGCGGCGTGTCTCGCGACCTCGACCACGGAGGTGCGACCTCGCGCGGCGGCACGCGACCGCGCCCCGACCGGCGCTCAGCGCGCGGCGCGCCGCAACCGCCGGCGCCGCAGCCGGTTGATCCGCGCGGCCCAGGTCGGCCCCTCGTAGAGGAACGCCGTGTAGCCCTGCACGAGGGTCGCCCCCGCGTCGATCCGGTCCTGCACGTCCTGCTCGCTCGTGACGCCCCCGACCGCGATGACGCAGAAGTCATCGGGGACGGCGGCCCGGACGCGACCGAGGACCTCGAGGGAGCGGGCGGCGACCGGTGCGCCGGACAGTCCCCCGGCACCCATCGCCTCGACCTCGGCCGCGGGGGTCCGGAGTCCCTCGCGCGAGATCGTGGTGTTGTTCGCGATGATCCCGGCGAGCCCGATCGACACGGCGAGTCCGGCGATCGCATCGATCTGGTCGTCGGTGAGGTCCGGCGCGATCTTCACCAGCACCGGGGTCTTGCCGGCGGCGTCGCGCACGGCGGTGAGCAGCGGGCGGAGCTGGTCGAGCTCCTGCAGTCCGCGGAGCCCCGGGGTGTTCGGCGAGCTGACGTTGACCGCGAGGTAGTCGGCGAACGGTGCGAGCCGCCGGGTGGACTCGAGGTAGTCGTCCACCGCGTCCTCGACCGCGACGACCCGGCTCTTGCCGATGTTCACACCGATGACGGGTCGACCGGGGTGCCGACGGGCGCGTTCGAGCCGACGGGCGGCCGCGGCGGCGCCGTGGTTGTTGAACCCCATGCGGTTGATGAGCGCGCGGTCCGGGATGAGCCGGAAGAGCCGGGGCCGCTCGTTGCCGGGCTGCGGCTTCGCCGTGATCGTGCCGACCTCGACGTGCCCGAAGCCGAGGACCCCGAGTCCGGCGATGCCGCGAGCGTCCTTGTCGAACCCGGCGGCGAGGCCGAAGCGGGACGGGAAGTGGATCCCCATCGTGGTCACGCCGTCGGCGGCCGAGGGGCGGCAGTACTGCTCGACGACGCGACCGACGACGGGGACGCGCGGCAGCCACTTGATCACCGCGAAGGCGATGTGGTGCGCACGCTCGGGGTCCATGTTGGCGAACACCGAGCGGAAGACGACGGCGTACCCGTTCCGGACGACCCGCTCGGCGATGCCGCTCACGCGTCGGCCCCGGCCGGGCTGGTGGTGCCGTGGTGGTCGAGGCGGAGCTGGGTGATGGCGTCCTCGAAGTCCTCGAGCGAGTCGAAGGCCTGGTAGACGCTCGCGAACCGCAGGTAGGCGACCTCGTCGAGCTCGCGGAGCGGTGCGAGGATCGCGAGACCGATGTCGTTCGCGTCGATCTGGCTCGACCCGGACGACCGCACGGTCTCCTCCACGCGCTGCGCCAGCACCGCGAGGTCGCCGTCCGTGACCGGGCGCCCCTGGCAGGCCTTGCGCACGCCGGAGACGATCTTGTCGCGGCTGAACGGCTCGGTGACCCCGTTGCGCTTCACCACGTTGAGCGAGGCGGTCTCGGTGGTCGAGAAACGGCGCCCGCAGTTCGGGCACTGACGACGGCGACGGATGGAGGTTCCGTCGTCGCTCGTCCGGGAGTCGACGACGCGGGAGTCCGGGTGGCGGCAGAAGGGGCAGAACATGTCGTGCCCAGGCTACCGGTTCGTGCGCTCCGTCACGGCGGCGCCGTGCGCGGGGAGCTGCTCCTCGGTGGCGAGGGCGACGATGTGCGGCGCGACCTCGGCGAGGGCGTCGGGCGTGTACCGGACGACCTGCTGGGGCCGCAGGAACGTCGAGGCGGACAGCCCGGACCCGAAGCGGGCCTGCCCGCCCGTGGGCAGGACGTGGTTCGACCCGGCGAGGTAGTCACCGAGGCTCACGGGCGTGCTCGGTCCGACGAACACCGCACCGGCGGCGTCGATGTCGGCGAGGACCGCGTCGTCGTCGGCGGTCTGGATCTCGAGGTGCTCGGGTCCGTACGCGTTGCTCACGGTCGCCGCGTCGGCGAGCGAGTCCACGAGCACGATCGCGGACTGCGGTCCGTCGAGGGCGACCTGGAGGCGCGACACGGTCCCGACGCGCGCCGCGCGTTCCGGGATGGCCGCCTCCACCGCGTCGGCGAACGCCGCGGACGTCGTCACGAGGACGGCGCCGGCCTGCTCGTCGTGCTCGGCCTGGCTGATGAGGTCGGCGGCGACGTACCCGGGGTCCGCGGTGTCGTCCGCGATCACGAGGATCTCGGTCGCGCCGGCCTCGGAGTCGATGCCGACCGTGCCCCGCACGATCCGCTTCGCCGCGGCCACGTAGTTGTTCCCGGGACCGGTGACGAGGTCGACCGGCTCGAGGCCGATCTCGCCGACACCGTGGGCCAGGGCGCCGACGGCTCCGGCGCCGCCCATGGCGTAGACCTCGTCGATGCCGAGGAGCCCGGCCGCGGCGAGGATCGTCGGGTGCACCGCGCCGCCGTGGGCGCGCTGCGGCGGCGACACGAGCGCGATGGACCGGACGCCGGCGACCTGCGCGGGGACGACGTTCATGACGACGCTCGAGGGGTAGACGGCCTTCCCGCCGGGCACGTAGAGCCCGACGCGGCGCATCGGCTGCCAGCGCTGGTGCACCTCGGCACCGTCGGCCAGGGTGGTGACGGACGCGGCGGGGACCTGTGCGGCACTCGCCGCCCGGACCCGGCGGATCGCCTCGTCGAGCGCCGTGCGGAGTTCCGGCGTCAGGCCGGCGACGGCCGCGGCGATCTCGGCCGCCGGGACCCGGACGTTCGCGGGCGCTCCCCCGTCGAACCGTTCGGCCTGGTCGCGCAGCGCCGACGCCCCGTGCTCGCGGACGGCGTCGACGAGCTCGCGGGCGGCGTCGACCGCGTGCGAGACGTCGCCGGTGGCGCGCGGCATGAGTCGGAGGAGTTCGGCGCGGGCGGGAAGCCCGCCGCGGAGGTCGATTCGCTGCATCATGAGGGTGTCGATCCTACCGAGCGACGCCGTGTGGCCCAGTAACGTGAGGGTCGATGAACTTCGAGAAGGCACGACGCCTCGTCGGCGACCTCGTCCGTGTGAACGAGCGCTACGCCCGGGACGGCCACTACCGGAACGACGTCCGCGAGCGACTCGGGCGGACGGTGTCCCGCGTGGACGTCGGGGTGGCCCGGCGCGAGCGCGACCGTGCACCGCTGACCGCCCGCCCGTTCGAGGGCCTGGTGGAGACGAGCCTCGCGCTCGCCGGCATCCGGACGACCGACCGTGCTCCCGAGGTCGTGCTCGTGGTCGACGAGCTCCGCGAAGGTGCTGCCTTCGCCGGTGTGCAGACCGCACTGGCCGTGGCGCTCGCGCTCGGCGGACGGCTCGGCCGACCGGTCCGCGTGGTGATGGTCCGCTGGACCACGCCGGGCAACAGCGCCGCCGCGGCCGAGGCCCTCGTCGCCGACCGCTTCCCGGAGTCCCGCGTCGACGGCCGCCCGGGGGTCCGGGTGGTCCGCCGCGAGGACGTCCTCGACACCACGTTCGGCGACGACGACGTCTGGATCGCCACGCACTGGAAGACCGCGCACCCGATCGACGTCGCGGTCACCGCCGGGGTGATCGGCCGCGAGCGCGTCGTCTACCTCGTGCAGGACTACGAGCCCGGGTTCAGCCCGTGGTCGACGGAGTACGCCGTCGCCGCCTCCACCTACCGCGCCGGCTTCCGGATGCTCGTGAACTCGGAGCCGCTGCGCCGGTACCTCGCCGAGGTCGAGGCGCTCGACGTGCCGCGCGAGCGCACCTTCGCGCCGCACCTGGACCTCGAGCTGCTCGACCGCGTCGCCGAGGCACGCCGGCACGAGGACGTCGTGCGCGTGCTCTTCTACGGTCGTCCGAGCAAGCACCGCAACCTGTTCCGACTCGGCGTCGCCGCGCTCCGGGTGGCGGTCCAGGAGCTCGCCGCCGACGGTCTGCGCGTCGAGTTCCACTCGGCGGGCGAGCAGCACGGCGACGTCGAGCTCGACGGCGGTCGCGGCGACGTGAAGCTCGTCAGCCACGGCACGATGCCGTGGGACGACTACTTCCGCTTCATCGCGTCCACCAACGTCGTGCTGTCGCTCCAGCACAGCCCGCACCCGAGCCACCCGCCGTTCGACGGTGCGATCTCGGGGGCCCGCGTCGTCACGAACGAGTTCCGGGACACCCGTGCGCACCTACACCCGAACCTGACGGCCGTCCCCGCCGACGCCCGGTCCCTGGGGCTCGCCGTCGCCGACGCGGTCCGGCGGGCGGCGGCCGAGGGGCCGACGGGTGCCGTCCCGCTCGCCGACGGCGCGCTCGGGGGTCCGCTCGACGCGGCCGTCGACGCACTCGCCACCAGCCTCGAGGAGCCCTCCGCATGACCCGCACCACCCTCGTCGTCGTCCCGGTGTACGGCGATCTCGAGTCCCTGCTCCGCTGCGTGGACGGGCTGGTCGAGCACCTCGACACGGACCGCCACCGCGTGCTGCTCGTCAACGACTGCGGCCCCGACGCGGACGCGATCGAGACCGCCCTGCTCGGGCGCATCGCGGACCGCCCCGGCTTCCGGTACGAACGCAACGACCACAACCTCGGGTTCGTCGGGACCTGCAACCGCGCCGTGACCGAGCTCGACACGGGCGCCGACGGCGAAGCGGTCCTGCTGCTGAACAGCGACGCGGTCCCGACCGCCGGCTTCCTCGACGCGATGCTCGCCGTCCTCGACGAGGACCGCACCGGCGTGGTGACCGCCAGGAGCGACAACGCGACGATCGCGAGCATCCCGTACCGGCTGACGAACCGCGGCGCGGCGCGGACCGAGGCACGGACCCGCGCGGTGTGGGACGCGATCGCACCGCTGCTGCCGGCGTCGCAGGTGCTCCCGGTCGCGATGGGCTTCTGCTTCCTGACCCGGCGCGAGCTCGTCACCGAGCACGGCCTCTTCGACGAGGCGTTCGCCCCCGGGTACGGCGAGGAGAACGACTACTGCCTCCGCATCGCCGCGCACGGCTGGCTCGCGAAGATCGCGAACCGGGCACTCGTCCTGCACGCCGGCGGGAAGAGCTTCGCCGGCAACCGGTCCGCGCTGCGCGCCGCCCACCAGCGCGAGCTCGAGCGCCGCTACCCCTTCCTGCCGGACGCGGTCGCCGCCTACCAGCGGCACGGCACGACGGCGACCGAGCGGTTCGCCGACGTGCTCGTCCCCGCGGGACCCGCCGCGCGGCTGGCGGTCGACCTGCGGCACGTCGAGGACGCCGCGGGGCTGGCCCGGCGGATCGACGCGGCCTTCGGGGACGGCTTCGCCCTGGAGGCGCGGCTCCCCGCCGGCACGCCGGCCACGGACGGCTGGACGGTCACCACCGACGACCCGGACCCGGACGACCTCGTCACCGTGCAGGTGCTGGTCGACCCGACACCGGCCGACCTCGTCACGGCGAACCGCCGCGCCGCCTTCTGGGTCGTCGTCGAGACCGGCCCCGCGTCCGTGCCGTGGTCGTCCGCGTCGTACCGCGCCGGGTCGGACCGCGTCGACGCCCTCGTCCGGCCGTTCGCGGACGTGGTGGGCCCGGAGGAGCTGGAGAGCGCCCGCGAGGGCGTGGAGCACAGCATGCTCGCCCCGCTCGAGGGCACCTCGGCCCACCTCGAGCGGCGCTGGGCGGCACTGATCCCCCTCGACCTCGCCGCCGCCGAGGTCGGTACGCGCGGCACGGCCACCGAGGTCGCGCGACTCCGACGGGAGCTCGAGGACCTGCGCACGAGTCGGTCCTTCCGCACCGGTCAGGCGATCGCCAAGGTCGCCGCACGGCTGCCGGGGCGTCGCTGATGGCCGACCGGAGCGGCATCGGACGCATCACCCGGCGACTCGCACGCGGGCTGCGGGGCCCCGAGAAGCCGCTGACCGTCACGGACCGGCTCGACCGGTGGGCGCGGCGCATCGGCGAGTTCGGCGTGCTCGACCGCCCGTACCTCGAGGCCCAGACCGGGCGCACGTTCGCAACCGACGACGAGGCGATCGCCTTCTACGTGCACAACGACGGGCAGCGCGGGCTCTCGCTCAGTCCCCTCGTGGAGCACGAGTGGATGCGCGAGCACCAGCCGGTGCCCGCGATGTCCTGGTACGACGCACTGCACCAGGAGGGGCCGGAGCTCTTCCAGACCGGACCGCTCTTCGACGCCGCGGCGTACGCGGCGTCGCTGCCGGCGGCCGACCGACCGGCGTCCACGCTCGATGCGCTCCGCCACTTCCTGCGGAACGCGACCGACGAGACCACGCTCCCCGTGCCTCCAGGCCGTCGCGGACCCGCGCCCACCTGGCCCGCCGTCCGCGAGTCGGCCATGGTTGCGGCTCGCGAGTTCGCCGCAGCCCAGCACCGGACCCGGCGTCGCTACCGGGCGACGTGGGACGGACCGGAGACCGCCGACGTCCTCGCACGGTACCCGCGCGGGGCCGCCCGCCGCGAGGCCGAGCAGCCGCTCGTCTCCATCGTGATGCCGGTGCACCGCCGGGCCGACGTCGTCGGCGCGGCCATCGCGTCCGTGCGTGCCCAGCAGCACACGGCGTGGGAGCTCGTGCTCGTCGACGACGGGTCGGGTGACGACACGGTCGACGTCGTGCGCCGGGCCGCGGTCGATGAACCGCGCATCCGCCTCATCGAGCGCGAGAACGGCGGCGCCGGTGCCGCACGCAACACCGGGCTGGCCGCCGTGCGCGGCGACTTCGTGGCGTTCCTCGACGCGGACAACACCTGGCGGCCCGTGCACCTCGCCGTCGCGGTGTCGGCGCTGCTCGAGACGGACGGTCCCGGGGTGCACACCGGCGTGCGGATGATCGGCGCTAACAACGCCGACGACTCCACCGCGCCGGTCGAGACGTACCGCGGCGAGGACGGCACCCTCGACGACCTGTTCGCCGGGAACTTCATCGACCTCAACGCCCTCGTCGTCCGCCGGGACGTCGCCGCCGCCGTCGGCCCCTTCGACGAGACGCTCCGGCGGTGGATCGACTGGGAGTGGCTGCTCCGCATCGGGAAGCGCTTCGGCGTCCCCGCGTACGTCCCTGTGATCGGCGTCGACTACGACAACGTCCGCGACCCGCGGCGGGTCTCGTCCGCGCAGCCCGCGTCGTGGCAGGAGGTCGCGCTCGCGCGGCACCGCATCGACTGGGACGCCCTCGCCGCGGCGGCGCCCACCCGCGACGCCGCCCTGGTGTCCGTGGTCGTGCCCGTCTTCCGCGACTGGACGATGACCCGTCGGGCCGTCGACACCGTGCTCGGCGCGGCCGACCACGACGGCGACCGGGTCGAGGTCGTGCTCGTCGACAACGGGTCGCCGCGGTCCGTGTCGGCGATCCTCGGCGCGTGGTTCCGCGACGAGCCCCGTGTCGTGCTGCAGCGCGAGGACCGCAACCGCAACTTCGGGCTCGGCAGCGACCTCGGCCTCGCCCGTTCCGCCGGCGGCACCGTCGTCATGCTCAACAACGACACCGAGGTCACCACCGGGTGGCTCCGCCCGCTCGTCGCGGCGCTCGAGGACCGTGCCGTCCTCGGCGCGCAGCCGCTCCTCGTCTACCCGGACGGCGTCGTCCAGACCGCCGGCACCGTCTTCGGCGGCGACAAGGTGCTGCCCTGGCACTTCCTCGGCGACCACCCGCGCCACGACGCGTCCCGAGCCTTCGGCGCGACCGCCGGCGACCCGGGCTCCCCCGCCCGGTTCACCGCGATCACCGCCGCGGCGGCCGCCTTCCGAGCCGCCGACCTGATCCGCTGGCACGGGTTCGACCCCGTGTACGCGAACGGCCTCGAGGACGTCGACCTGTGCCTGCGGGCCATCGAGTCCTCGCCTGCCGGATCGGCCTTCGTCGTCGTGCCGGCGTCCGTCGTCGTCCACCACGAGAGCCGCACACCCGGCCGCGACGACGCCCGCGTCGACAACCGCCGGATCTTCGACGAGCGCTGGCGCGGTCGCTACCCGGCCGCCGACGCCGTCGACCGGTACGACACCGCCGGCCTCCGGTACCTCGGCGTCGAACCCGGGCTGCCGAAGGGCCACGACGTGCACGTCCGGTCGTCGCGGCCGGTCGTCGTCCGCGAGGAGGGGGCGGTCGGGCTCCGCGTCGCGATCAAGCACGACGGGACCCGCGTGGCGGACGTCACGGCGCTCGTCGCCGCACTGGAGGCCGCCGGCCACACCGCGGCGGTCGACATGCCGACGTCCTGGTACCGGGGGTCCAGCGGGATCGACGAGGTGACCGTGACCGTGGTCGGCGGTGGCTCGGCGTCCGGCCGCGCCGGTGCGTCGTTCGTGCCGCAGCCGGGCGCGCGGAACGTCGTCTGGGCCGCGCCGGGGCAGGTCGTGGCGGACGGGGACTTCGCGGTGGTCGTGTCGGCGGGGGACGGGGCGGAGCAGGTGGTCCGGGCGCTGTAGAGCCGAGGATCCGTCCTTTCTGGGGCCGTTTCTGCGGGCACGTTCACCGGCTTCCAAGCCAGACGCCGCCGTCTGTTCACGTTGGCCGAGCACGATGTCTGCATGTCGCTCCTCTCCGATGCCATGCGGTCGACCTTCACGACCAAGTGCTCCGTGTGCGGTGCCGTCATCCGGAGGCGCGACGCGCTCGCTCACGAGGGGCTGGCGTTCTGCTCGGTCCTGCACGAGGCCGAGTACATCGTCGCCACAGCGGACTGACGACTCCCCGTAGGATCGGGCGGTGCCCGATCGCTCCCTCGCGGTGTTCCCGGCCTACCGGGACAACCCGTACCTGAACCTCATGCTGCTGGCGCCGCGGGCGCGCGGCTGGAACGTCCTCGAGAGCACCCGCCTCGAGCAGCTCGAACAGCACCTCGGACGCCTCGGCGCCGGTGACGTGTTCCACATGCACTGGACCGCGCCGATCGTGCAGCGGACCGACGACGACCTCGCTGCGGCCGGCGCACGCCTCGACCGCTTCCGCACCGCCGTCGACGCGGCACGTGCCCGGGGCGCCCGGCTCGTGTGGACGATCCACAACGTCCTCCCCCACGACGCCCGGCACCTCGAGCTGGAAGTGACGCTCGACCGGTACCTCGCCGCCACCGCCGACGTCGTGCACGTGATGAACGCGGACACCGCCGCCGCCGTCGCTGACCACTACACGCTGGACCCGGACCGGATCGTCCGCATCCCCCACCCCAGCTACCAGGGCGTCTACCCGGCATCGGTCACGCGCTCCGAGGCGCGTGCGGCCCTCGGCCTGGTCGACTCGGACCGGACCGTGCTCGCCTTCGGCCAGATGCGACCGTACAAGGGCCTCGACGTGCTGGTCGACGCCGTCCGCCGGGTCCCGGCCGCGGACCGTCCGGTCCTGCTGCTCGCGGGCCGGACGTCGGACGCGGACCGGGCGTCGATCGACACCATGCTCGGCGACGACCTCCGAGCCGTCCGCGAACACGACCACGTCGGCGACGTCGACGTGCAGCGGTGGTTCCGGGCTGCCGACGTGGCCGTCTTCCCGTACCGGCGCGTCCTCAACTCGGGGAGCCTGCACCTCGCGGCGTCGTTCGGCGTGCCGTCCGTCCTGCCCGATGAACCGCACCTCCGCGCCGAGTTCGGGGACGAAGGGTGGGTGCGGTGGTTCGACGCTGGGGATGCGGCCGCGTCCCTCGCCGGAGTGCTCGCCGGACCCGCGGGCGAGGCGGTGGGGGCCGACGAGTTCAGTCGCCGGTTGGCGCCGTTCGGGCGGTCGAGGGAGTACTCGGAGTTGCTCAACGTCGTGTCGAGCTGATCCCGGTCAGCGGAGCTTGCGCGCCACTTTGCCGAGGAAGCCGCCGAGCCCCCCGCGCTGCTCGGGCCGGCGATCGACCAGGAACCGCCAGCCGTCCTTCCGGTCCGCCAGGGGCTGCATCGGGAGCGATCCGGCGATCGGCGGCAGCGCCATGCGCGCCGTGACCACCGGGAACCGCCCGGTCACGCCGTCGAATGAGGCCGTCACGGCGTAGCGGCCCGGGCCGACGTCGGCCGCTGAGAGGTCTGCGCACCATCCCTCGGCATCGGAGTCGACCTCGATGGGCACGTCCTCGTTCGTCGGCCCGGACAGGTGCAGGCTCGCGCGCCCGCCGACCTGCTGGAGGTCGGCAGGACCGCCGACGGTCAGGCCGTCCGTCGACGCATCCGCCTTGGCGACGACGAGCGGGACGACCCGCCGCAGTGTCGAGACCCGAGACACGCGCTCTGCCTGCCCCGAACGGAGCGCGGCGATCATGGCGTCAGAGATCGGGTTACCGGTCGGCTCGAGCACGAGACCATCGAAGCCGGTGAGCAGCTCACCGAGCGCTCCGGGGTCCACCTCGTCCGCGCCGTTCACGAGCGCCGGGACGAGGCCGTCGCCGGCGAGCTGTCCGGCCGCTGCAGGATCCGAGTCCCGCAGGCGCTGCACCGCATCGACCCACCCACCGATCCTGTCGCGCTCCGAGGTCATCCTGGTGCCGAGCACGAACGCTCGCGCCGCACCCCATTCGTCGTGGATCACGAGCTCCCAGAGCATGCGTCGGCGTGGCGCCACCGTGGCGAGCGCATCGAGCGGAACCGCCGACAGCAGTGCCGCAGTGGCCTGAGCCACGTCTGTGATCGATGCGTCGTCGGGGTCAGTCGCGAGGAACCGGTGAAGGTGCGCCCAACCGTCCGCGTCGAGCACGATCTCGGCGTGCTGTGCGCGCAGCGAGGGTTCGTCGAGAACCAGCGCAGCACAGGCGAGTTCCTGTTCGAGGTACCGCACGGTGACGGATGCGTCAGCGCGGAGCGACAACGAGGATGCGTCGCCGCGGTCCCGGTAAAGGTAGACGCACTCGGGGACGACATCGATGCTCGCCGCGACGACGAAGGCCCGCGTCATCGGCTCGATATCCTCGACGCTCGCGATCTCCGGGAACCGAAGACCGGCGCGGTCCCAGAACGACCGCCGGAACATTCGGTTCCAGCACGGACGTCCGGAGAGCAGTTGCGGGACGGTACTCGGAGCGATCGCCTGCAAGTGCTCGTCGAACGCGTACCAGCGGTGCGTTGGGCTCCACGTCTCTGTCGGCGAGAACTTGAGGTGATCACCAATCGCCATGTCCGAGCCACTCGCTTCGAGGGAGTCCAGCATCACTCGATACGCGCCGTCGGGGACGATGTCGTCAGAGTCAGCGAAGACCAGGTACTCGCCCCGCGCTGCCGCCAGGCCGGCACTACGAGCCTCTGCCGCATTCGTTGCCGTCGAGGAGACGATCCTGATCTCCGTCTCAGTGCGAGCGATCTGGCGTGCGAGCTCCGCAGACTGATCGATGGATCCGTTGTCGACCACCAGTACCTCGACGCCCGGGATGGCCTGGGCGACGACACTCTGCAAGAGCTCCTCGAGCCACTGCGAGCTGTTCTTCACGGGGACGACGACCGACAAGCGGACGTCGTTGTTGCGTTCAGGGGCTGCACTCATGACGGTTGAGACGCTAACAGTGAGCCGACCCAAGTATCGTCACGCCTCGGACGGCGATCTTCCGGCCCCGTGAACAAGGGGCGTGCTGGTTGAGCGAGCAAGACGTAGCATCGCGGTGTCGAAGGGGGCCACTGTGCAGGCCAGCAAAGCACGTCGTCGATCGTGGTCAGCGGTCATCATCGTGATCGCCGCGGTCCTTGCGGGGACCGTCGGAGCTCCGGCAGCGGAAGCGGCTTCGGTTCCCGGGCAGGTCACGGGCGTCAAGATCGTCAGCCAGGACTGGACGAACCGCACGGTGAAGGTGCAGTGGTCGAAGGTCACTGGCGCGACCTCCTACGCGGCGAAGTGGTCGACAGACAGCCACTTCTCGAAGCCGGTGTGGGGAAACTCGACCGGCACGAGCCTCTCGATCGGGACTCTGACCCCCGCAACCACCTACTACTTCGTGGTCGCCGCAAAGAACGCTGCCGGCTCCGGGCGCTACTCGTCCACGACGCAGATCAAGCTCAAGCCATCGTCTGTCAGCACGTTCGGCTCGGTGAGCGCGACAGCGACGGCGACAGGTGTTCGTGTCTCCTTCAGTGCGGTATCGAACGCGAGCGACTACCGGGTGCGATGGTCGGCTGGTCCCAACGAGAATCGAGTGCCCGATAGGTGGCAGGAGCACTACAGCTCGTGGTTCTCTGCCTTCGGGAAGAAGGGCACGCTGACGTACGACGTGCCGATGAGCGCGTCAGATCTCACCTCCACCCCGTACGGCAACCCGATCTACGTCCGGCTACAGGCGCGGAACACCTACTTCGACAAGACCTACGTCCGGAAGTCCGTGCAGGTACACGCCTGGCCAAAACCGACGAGTCCGTCGACCACCGGCACTGATCTCCGTGTTGCGAGCTACAACGTCATGTGTTCGGGATGTGAGCCGTCGGGAGGGAAGCCTTGGTCCGGGCGCGTCGGCGCGCTCACGTCGGTGATCAACTCCGCCGCCCCGGACGTGCTGACCACTCTCGAAGCGAGCGGACCGTCCGGTTCTGCGTCGAATCCAGAGGCATATCAGGATCTCGACGCTCGACTCTCGGGTCTCCAGCTCACCAACGCCGGTGCTGCGCCGAACGGTGCCACCGAGGCAGGAACTCGGATCTTCTACAATCCGGCGAAGGTCTCGCTGCAGCGACAGGGCTACCTGACCGGTGTGAAGGACTACCGGACCTACCCCGCGTCGACAGCGAAGGAGACCTCCGTCCCGTGGGCGGTGTTCTCGATCAAGGCACAGCCGAGCAGCCGGTTCATAGTCGTCGCCGCGCACTTCGCACTCCCCTCCACTTCCTACGGCGCAGCTGCCAAGAAGGGTCTCCTCGGCCAGAACTCGGGCCAGCTCGTCGCGGCGCTCGACCGACTCATCGCGAGCGACAGTAGCTTGACAGGGCTCCCCGTGGTGCTCGGAGGCGATCTCAATGATCACCGCTACCCCGAGAATCAGACGAACGGCGCCCAGCCGACACTGGTCCGTGCTGGGTTCTACGACAGTTCAGCCTCACTGCGGCGGGCGGGGACCGACAAGCCCACCTACAACAGCTTCAAGGCGCCGAGCGCCCAGGTGAGCGATCCGAACCAGGACGGGCTTCGGATCGACTACATCCTCACGCGGGGAATCCAAGGCAGCCTGAACTTCACCAATGTCTGGAACCCGACCACCACGGTTCTGCCTTCCGACCACAACCTGATCTGGACGACCGTCAGGCTGCCCGCTGGTCGGTGATCGCTCGGCGCGCCGTCAAGCTTCTCGCCTGTGACCAGTGCCCCAGCAATGGTGACCGCGGGACCTCTCAGCCGCGTAAACTAAGTCGGCGCTGAACTGCGCTCACCTACTCGAGGGGATCCTGTTGACCGACACTGTCGAGCACTCGTACCTGATCAGCGCCGTCATCGCGGTATACAACGTCGAGCGCTACCTGCCCGCGCTCTTCGAGTCGCTTGAACGACAGTCCTTCGACATGTCACAAGTGCAGCTGATCTTCGTCGACGACGGATCAACCGACGGCAGCCTCGAGCTGCTGAACGGATACAGGGATCATCGGGGCGAGCACGTTGTCGTGCTGACACAGCAAAATCAATGGGTCGCCGCCGCTCGAAACGCTGGTCTAGAGATGGCCACCGGGGAATGGGTAACGTTTACAGACCCGGACGACGTGCTCGCAGGATCGTATCTCGAAGAAGTCGCAAAGTTCATTCGAATCCACGGGCACAGGTCGACCCTCAATCTTCTCGCAGCGCACCAGATGCGGCTTCTCCCTTCTGGGGAACTTGCAGATACTCACCCGCATCGACTGAAGTTCGAACGCGGCTCACGAATTTCCGATCTTCGCGTCGAACCAATCTTCCAGCTCAGCGTGAATTCGGCGTTCTTCCGCCGAAACCTTGTCGAAGCGTATGGAATCAGGTTCGATGGTCGCGTACGTCCCCACTTCGAAGACGGGCATTACATCGCCCGATACCTTCTGCTCACGAACTCGCATGAGCTCGGCCTGATGGCATCAGCAAAATACCACTACCGGACCCGCGAGGATGACTCGTCCTTGCTGGGGTCGAGCTACCTGGATCGCGGCAAGTACACCAGCATTCTTCGCTACGGCTATCTCGACCTTCTTCGGAGCGCGGCGTCAGCCGGCGGGGTGCCTCGATGGCTTGAGAACACCGTACTGTATGAACTCTTTTGGTACTTCAAGGAGCAGCTGTCCATCCATTCGTTGAGTGCATCTGCGCCGGCGGATGCTCTTCCCGAGTTCCACGAACTGATGCGAGAAACTCTGCGAATCATCTCGCATGATGCAATCCGCGGATTCGACTTCATGCATGTTGATTGGGTCATCCGCCTCGCGTTCCAGTTCGGCTACGACGAGAAGTACGTGCCTTCCTACGTGCGGTTTGCCGACGTGGACGAGGTCGTGCAGCTTGTGCGATTCGATTATTGGTTCAACGGGGACCTACCCTCCGAACAGATCATCGTGGACGGAGCAGCAGTGAAGCCGGTGTACGAAAAGATCCACGATTTCACTTTTTACGGCAAGCTTCTGATGCGCCGGCGAATCATTTGGCTACCGCGCGGCCGCCGGACGATCATCCGCCTGAATGGAGATGCGAAATCAATTAATCGTGGCGAGTCCGCGCCAGGCATCGAAGGGCTGGCCGAGAAGACGATCTCATCCATGGTGATGAACAAACGTCGAAGCATCTCAAGTCGTTTTGACCCCGCAGACGAGCGCTTCAATCGGTACGCGCATCGCTCAATCCGCAAATGGTGGCATGCCCGCCGTTGGACCCGGCCGAAGGCTCACGACTGGGCGTTGGCGACTTCCCTACGGCTGCCCTGGACTCGGCGCAGGTTCGCACACGCCTGGGCGCTCATGGATAAAAATGACCTGGCTAACGATAACGCTGAACACCTTTACCGCCACCTGGCGAAGGAGCACCCCGATACGAACCCCTGGTTCATCCTTGAGAAGAACAGTGATTCGTGGCGTCGCCTGAAGAAAGAGGGCTTCAAGCTCGTCGAATACGGGTCCTGGCGATGGAAGCAGCTTTTGCTTAGTGCCGACCACCTTGCGTCGTCACATGCCGACTACTACGTCACCCATCCAATGAACCGTCGACGATACGGCAACCCGCGCTACAAGTTCACGTTCCTGCAGCACGGAGTAACTCAGGATGATCTCTCCCGATGGCTGAACACCAAGCCCTTCGATCTGATGATCTCGGTGACGAAACCTGAACATGAGTCGTTTGTTGGAACCGGCCCCTACAAGTTCACCGCGCGTGAAGTGGCGTTGACAGGGTTCCCTCGGCATGATGAGCTCCTCCGCAAACGTGAGCAAGCCCAAAGTGCTGATCTTATCGTCATCATCCCAACCTGGCGTCAATACCTTGTTGGCGAGAGGGTCAATAACGCGAATGAACGCCTCAAGGTAGCCAACTTCCTCGATAGCGAATACGCAAAGCGATACTCCGACCTCCTAAACGATCCGACGCTAGCGGAGATAGCCGCTGCGCAGGGCGTGCGCGTCGTCTTCATGCCGCATCCGCACATGCGCCCGTATCTATCGGATTTTGCGGTTCCGAAGGGCGTCGAGGTTCTAGACTTCGCTTCTGACGACATTCAGAGCGTGATAGCTCGCGCCGCAATGGTCATCACCGATTACTCCTCTATCGCATTCGAAGCAGCGTTCGTCGGAGTTCCGGTCGCCTATTATCAATTCGACCGCGCCGAGTTTTGGGGCGGCAAAAATCCGCGGAGGCGTGGTTATTTCGACTATAATCATGACGGTTTCGGTGAAGTAGCTTACGAACGTGACGACCTCGTTGACATCGTTGCGCGCTCAGCAAGGAATTCATTTACCGTTGAGTCTCGATACGCGGATCTCGCACGCGAAGCGTTTGGATTTCGAGACCAAGGCTCGAGTGAGCGCGTATACCGAGCAATGCGAGCTCTTCGGTCTCGGACTGAATGAGCATCAAAGTTCACCGGCCAATACTGGAAGTTTGACGGCCAGATAACTTAACGAGGGATGCCTAGTCGTTTCTCATCGTCTACAAAGGTTTGCGGGCGCAAACTCCCTGTCAACTATCACCCAAGACTTTCATCAGCGCTTCTCCGTGCTGATTGAAATCAAATTCCCAGGATGAGTGGAAAGCTTGCGTTGAGAAGCCATTTTTTCCATGCTGCAGGTCAGCACGAGACCAAAAGTAGTGCAGCTCGTTCGCGAGCGCCATGCTGTAGAGAAATTCATTTCGCGCGGTGTAAGAATTGTGAGAAAGCACAATCACTTTCTCCAATTGTTCAGCGAACAGCATATTGAACATGGCCGAACCCGCAAGACCAGCGACGTGCTTGGCGTTTCCAAATACAGTGGCTTGTTCGCCGAATGGGAGCAACTCGGGATACACAATGCTGTAGCCAGCGTCAGCAAACCGGTTCTCGAGATCCTCCACGTTGCGGCAAGCCCTATTGTCCGAGCTGCGGTCCGATCGAGATATAAAGATGCGTTCTGGCGTTTTCTGTTGACGATCGACAAGATTCTCTCTGAGCTTTCTCCACGTCGCCAAGATTGCCGGGTGAAAGTGATAGTTGGAAAGATTCTGCCAAAGGTAGGAACTCCAGACATAATTGTCGACCACAACGTCATCGTCGACGAAAACCATGTCATCATCCGCGATGCCGTACGCATTGAATACAGCTCTTTCCAATACTGGTTGTCGACCAGTCGCTGGAGTCCGGTATAGAGCCTTGAGGTCCGGCATCGAACGCTTCGCATTTTGCCATCCCCAGAGCTTCGCCACGGTTTCCGTGACGAAATGCCCGAAGTGCCCAGTGAGCGTAGAACTCAGATCGTAGTAACTACCCTCGAGGTAACGCGGCGTCACCGCTGACCTAAGTACCGCGAATTCCTGGTTCAAGCTTCGGAGAGCATCGTTCTTCACGTCACGGGCGCGCGCGTGGCGGAAAGATGACGGCAGCGCAGTGTTGCCCTTCACCGCAAGGCCATCGGACAGTACTTGCACGGGACCCCTCACGTGACGAACGAAGGACTCCTGGAACTCCCAACCACTTCTAGGAAGTGATTTTCCGCCGTACTCGTGAATCGTTGTTGTGGCCGAATATGTCCCACCAGCGATCTGAGAGATTGTGCGAAAGTTTGAAATACCCTCGCGCTTAGGAAGATACCGGTTGGTGTTCTCCTCTTTCAGCTTGAAGATGTGAGATTCCACCTTCGGAACTGCCACAAAGTTCCCGACGGGGACCGGGTCCCCGATCGATGCTGCAAGCTCCTTTAGTTGCGCAGGCCCGCGATGCTGCACTGTCGAAGTAGCAGCTGCCAGCCAGGCGGAGCGGACTTCTTCTCCCTTCGGAGCAACGTACAAGCCGCCAGGTGCGACATGGAAGAACAGCCACTCGAACCACGCAGATCGCTCCCCTGTGGAGGCCTCCCGAACGTCGACAACCGCCAGCGGCGCCCCGATCTCACTCAGTGCCAGCGACGCATCTTCCGGCGAATCGACTTTTACGGTTCGGAGTCCAGCACGCTCCGTCGTCTTTGGAAGGAGCACGGTCAGCCTGGGGAAGGCCGATGACAGGTGCGACACAGCCGGGTGCTCAGCGGCGTCCGAGATCAGCACAATCGGACCTGACAGGTCGGCAGATCGTTGCTTCACGAAGGCAGTGAGCTTGGACAGTGATCGATGTGAGTCAAGGCGGGCCACTCCGTCATCGTATGGGTCGCTCCGCGTGAAAGCGCCCAGCGACCGGCCTCGTGCCACGATCGCGCCCTTGGCGGCAGCGCGGCGAGACGCGTCGCAGCGACGGGAGGGCCGCTTCGAACGTCGAGCTGTGTCAGTTACCTTCCTCGCTGCCGAACCAGTCCTCTATATTGGGGTGTTGACCTAGAGCCGCGAAGGCGGGATGCCACGGGACTGGGCATGGGTCGGAGGGGCCGGGACGTCCAGCGCCGCGCCAACCACGTGGTCGATCTTTTTGAACGCCGCACACTCGGCTCTCAAGCTTGCGTAAACTGCTGAAGTTCACCGAAGGAAAGCACCGATGCCCCGCGAATCCGTTCTCCCGCTCATTACAGCCGTTGTGCCGACCTACAACGTCGAGCGGTACCTGTCTGACTTCTTGAGCTCGATCGAAGCCCAGACGAACGACCTCGAGAACGTCGAGTTCCTATTCGTCATCGACGGATCCCCCGACGACAGCGCGGAGATCATCGAGGCCTGGCTCTCGAAGCACCCTCTCAATGCTCGAGTCATTCGGCAGGAAAACCAGGGACTGGCTGAAGCACGGAACACGGGACTGCGTGAGGCTCGGGGCAACTGGGTCACCTTCCCTGACCCCGATGACATGTTCGAATCGTCGTACTTCGACGAGGTGATCAAGTTCATGAACCTCCACGATCGGCCGTCCTTGACGGTCCTCGCAGCTCACCTGATGAAGACTGACGACGACGGGAACGTCACCGACAACCACCCTTCGAGGAAGCGCTTCGAAAAGGGGTCACGAGTCGTGAACATGCGGCTCGATCCTGTGACGCAGTTCGGTGTGAATCACGCGTTCCTCAAGACCGCTCTGCTCCGGGAGACCGGGCTCACCTTCGACTCACGTATCCGTCCGACTTTCGAGGATGCTCATACAGTGGGTCGCTACCTTCTCCGTACGGGGTCGCATCACATCGGTCTCATGGCGTCCGCAAAGTACTTCTATCGCGTGCGCTCTGACAACTCCTCCCTCGTTCAAGGTGGGTACGACAAGCCGGAGAAGTACACGAACGTTCTCAGATACGGGGAACTCGACCTCCTCCGTGAGGCGGCGACTGTCGGCCCGATCCCGCGCTGGGTCGAGAACACGGTTCTGTACGATCTCATCTGGTACTTCCGAAACGAGCGGGGCGCCAGATCGGCAACAGCCGCGGCGCCGAAAGAAATTCTCGGTGAGTTCCACGAACTCGCTGCGGAGATCCTCCAGCACATCAGCGCTGACGCGATCCGCGAGTTCTCAGCGATCTCGGTTCAGGAATCGGTTCGCGAGGTGCTCCTGTACGGTTACGCGGCGGGGAACCGGCGACCGGACACAGTCCAGCTCATCTCAGTGGACGAGCGTCATCAACTTCTGCAGTTCGCCTACTGGTTCACTGGCGATCTGCCCGAGGAACGCTGGACGAGCGATTTGGCGACGGTCCAGCCCGCCTACGAGACCGTCGAAGATGTTGCGTTCTACGATCGCGTCCTCGTGAGACGTCGAGTTGTCTGGTTGGTTCGCGGACAGATGACGACGCTCACACTGGACGGCAAACCAGTCGCGTTCTCGCGCGACGCCCCTCTGGGGCAGCCACACGCTCTCACCAAGCGCATGCTCGACCCGTTCATCGTCGGTCAGCGCGAGGAGGTGGCAGACAAGTGGGCGCTCGGGAGCAGCCGTCTGGAGCTCGTGAGGTCGGAGGCGCGAGTGCTTCGCGACCGCTTCCTGAGCGCCCGAGAGCGGCGGATCCGGGCGATCGTCTGGCGCGCTCGCTCGAAGGCGGCGCGGACCCGATTCGCGGACGCGTGGGTCTTCATGGACCGGGACACGGACGCGAACGACAATGCCGAGCACCAGTACCGCTGGATGAAGAATAACCGTCCCGATGTCAACTCTTGGTTTGTCCTGTCGAAGGAGTCCAAGGACTGGGCAAGGCTCGAGACTGAGGGATTCCGTCTCGTGGACTACAAGTCGAAGGACTGGTACTCCCTGATACTGCACGCGAAGCACCTCGCTTCATCGCACATCGACAACTACGTCGTCCATCCGCTCCCTCGTATCGATTTCGGCCGGGAACGATTCTCGTTCACCTTCCTCCAGCACGGTGTCATCCACAACGACCTCTCGCGATGGCTGAACGAAAAGGACATCGACGTCTTCGTCACCTCTACACCCGATGAGAAGGCAGCCATCGCCGGTCCAGGGCCCTACAAGTTCAGTGACCGCGAGGTCGTGCTGACGGGATTGCCTCGACACGATGCCCTGCTGGCCCGCCGAGAAGCCGTCCCGGTCGGAGAGCGCGATCTGATCGTCGTCATGCCGACCTGGCGTCAATCATTGGTCGGTCGGGTCGTCAAGGGTTCGAATGAGCGTCTGAAGCATCCCGACTTCGACACGAGCGAGTACGCGCAGGCTTTCAGAGCTCTGCTGACGGACCCGGCTCTCCATGAGCTCGCTGCCAAACACGGCAAACGAGTTGCTTTCATGCCGCATCCGAACATGAAGCCGTACCTCGGTGACTTCGGTCTTCCGGAGTCGGTCGAGGTCTTGTCGTTCGCTACGGACAACGTCCAGGATGTCCTGGCCCGTTCCTGCGCCTTCGTGACCGATTACACGTCCGTGGCGTTCGATGCGGCTCTGTTGAACATCCCCGTCACCTACTTCCAGTTCGATCGGGACGAGTTCTTCAACGGTCTGCACGTCGGCCGCCCCGGGTACTTCGACCACCGCGAAGACGGTTTCGGCCCAGTCGTGCGCACTGCCTCCGAAGTCGTAGAGACGCTCCGTTCCGACGCAGCCGCGAATTGGCAGCCAGCTGAGGTGTACCTCGAACGTGAGCGCCGGGCCTTCGTCGCAGCGGACGGGAAGAACCGAGAGCGAGTGTTCACCGCGATGCTCGCCGTAGACGGCGGTGCACCTGTGGCAGAGCCGAGTCGATCCGAAGCGGCCACTCCAGCAGCCAACTAGCACGCACGGCTCTTCCGCGGTGAGCGATCTCCGCGGGAGAGCCGAACAGCTGGTATCGGCGCTCCGATCAGGGGAGCTATCGCCATCGGCTCCCGACGTCGGGATAGCGAGAAGTGGCCGGGATGGTCAGACGGTCTCGTTGTACGCCTTGACGACGTCGTCGGTCTTGCCGATCATCTTCAGCTCGCCCTCGTTGAGCCAGGCCACCTCGTCGCACATGTCCTTCACCGTGCTCATCGAGTGGGAGACGAGGATGACCGTCCGGCCCTCCTCCTTCATCTCCTTGAACTTGGTCCGGCAGCGCTTCTGGAAGGTGGCGTCACCCACGGCGAGCACCTCGTCCACGACGAGGATGTCCGGCGTCACCGCGACGGCGACCGAGAACCCGAGCCGCACGTACATACCGGACGAGTAGTTCTTCACGGGCTGGTCGATGAAGTGGCCGACGCCGGAGAACGACACGATGTCGTCGAACTTCCGCGCGACCTCCTTGCGGCTCATGCCGAGGATGGACCCGTTCAGGAAGACGTTCTCGCGGCCGGACAGCTCGGGGTGGAAGCCGGAGCCGACCTCGAGCAGCGATGCCTGCTTGCCGCGGGCGGTGATCGCGCCCTCTTCCGGCCAGAGGATCTTCGCCAGGCACTTGAGCAGTGTGGACTTGCCTGATCCGTTCTTGCCGATCAGTCCGAAGGTGGTGCCGTGCGGCACCTCGAACGAGACGTCCTTCAGGGCCCAGAAGTCCTCGTGCACGGACTTCTTGCCCCGCATGACCATGCTCTTCAGCGAGTCGTTGCGCTCCTTGTACATGCGGAAGCGCTTCGAGACGTGGTCGACGGTAATGGCAGCATCGGTCACAGCAGTTCAGCCAGCTTCTTCTCGTTGCGGGAGAACACGAAGTAGCCGAGTGCGAGCGACGCGCATCCCGCGATGGCGCACGCGACCAGGTCGGTCCAGTTCGGGAGTCGGTTGTCGTACATGAGGTTCCGGAAGACCTCGGAGAACCGCTCGATCGGGTTGAGCTTGTACACGTGGATGATCCACGGGTGCCCGGCCTTGTTCGCCGCGTCCTCGACGAGCGACAGCGGGTAGATGATCGGCGACAGGTACATCCACATCTGCAGGGCGATGCCGACGAGGTGCTGCATGTCGCGGAAGTGCACGTTGACGATGGACAGGATCAGCCCGAGGCCGGCGGCGAACATGGCGAGGAACACCATGGTCAGCGCGATCACGGGCAGGTAGATCCAGAAGTTCGAGCCGGCGATGGCGAGGGCGATGAGCAGCACGCCCATCTCGACGAGCCAGGTGAAGCCGAAGGAGCCGACGGCCGCGAGCGGCAGCGTCATCCGGGGGAAGTAGACCTTCTTGATGAGCGAGCCGTTGGCGACGATCGACGTCATGCCGGAGTTGATGACGTTCCGGGCGAAGATCCACGGCAGGAGTCCGCACATCAGCCACAGCGGGTAGATGTTCAGTCCGCTCGGGTCGCCGACCTCGAGCCGCGCCCGGAAGATGAACGAGTACACGATCGTGTAGATCAGCATCGTCGCGAGCGGGTTGATCAGCGACCACAGCTGCCCGAAGACCGTGCGGCGGTACTTGCCCTTGACCTCTCGCGCTGTGAGGTTCGCCAGCAACTCGCGCGAGGACATGAGCTCGTTCAGGTACGTCATGCTTCGGGTGCTGGCTCCTCCGGAGCGCAACCAGCGCGCTCCTCGCGGGATTCGGGGGACGAGGCATTCTCGCACAACCGTTGCATGATGCACGATCCGCACCGTGAACGCTGTCCACAGAAGGTGTCGAGATGACGAAGACTCGCCGAAACCTTTGTAGAGTGACAAGGTGATCGTCAGTTTCGCCAACCACTCCACGGCGCCGGTGAACCTCGGTGGTGCGGAGCGGTCACTCCTCCGGTTCGTCGAGGACTGGCTGACGATCGACCCGACCATGACCCCGACCTTCGTCACGAAGGCACCCCGGGGCAAGTTCATCGAGGCGCTCGACGAGCACGGCTGGTCCTACGACGCGCTGCGCTTCCGCGGCTGGGCCCTGCCGAGCCCGCAGCCCGCACCGGCTGCTGAGCGCGCCGCCTTCGCCACCGTCGACTACGCGGCCGTGAACGCGATCATCCGGCTCTACGAGCGCCAGCGCCCGGACCTCGTCGTCACGAACACGCTCGTCGCCCCGTGGGCGTCCTTCGCCGCCGCCGTGCTCGGGATCCCCCAGGCCTGGTTCGTCCGCGAGTACGGCGACCTCGACCACGGGTTGCAGTTCCAGACAGGACGCGCCGGGGTCCTCGGCGACATCGGCCTCATGTCCGGCGCCGTGGTCACCAACTCCGAGGCGATGCGCGCGCACCTCGCGCAGTACGTACCGGACCACAAGCTCTCCGTCGCTTACCCGACTGTCGACACCACGCGCCTCCAGGCCACCCGCGACCAGACGCCCGCGGTGGCGCCCTTCCCGCAACCCGACCCCGGGCTCCGCATCACGGTGCTCGGCCGCGTCGAGGAGTCGAAGGGCCAGTTCCGCGTGGTCGACGCGCTCGGCGCGCTCCGCGCGCGCGGCGTCACCGCGAGCGTCTGCTTCGTGGGCAGCTGGAAGCACCCGGGCGAGGACCAGCGCCTCACCGACCGCGCCCGGTCGCTCGGCGTCGCCGACCACGTCGTGTTCGCCGGCGAGCAGCACACCCCCGCGCCGTTCATCGAGGCGGCCGACGTCTGCGTCACGCCGTCGACGATCGAGGCGTTCGGTCGCACCACCGCCGAGTACATGACGCTCGGCAAGCCGGTCGTCGCCACCCGCCAGGGCGGGAGCGCCGAGCTGGTCGAGCCCGGCGTCACCGGCACGCTGGTGGAAGCGGACGACACCGCGGCCCTCGCGGACGCCCTCGCTGCGTACGCGGCCGACCCCGACTCGGCCAGGAGGCACGGTGCGGCTGCTCCGGAGCGGCTCGCCGCCGTCACGGGGTCGGGTCACGACAACGCCGCCGCGATCGAGCGGCTGGTCGCCCTGGTCGGCACCGAGGGCTACCGGCTCCCCCAGGCCGCGCGCTACTGGTTCGAGCTGCCGGGGGCCTACGCGTCCCTCGGCGCGACGAGCGCCCGCGCCGCGGTGGGCCTGCTCGCGAATCGGGTGCGGTCGCGCTCGGGTGCGGTGGGCCGGCTGCTCGCCCGTCCGGGTGTCGTCGTGCGGAAGCTGGCTCGCCGGTGACCCGCGACCGCCGTGCGGTGACGATCGTCGTGCCGGTCTACGACGACCTGCCCGGACTCGAACGCTGCATCGAGGCGCTCCTCGAGACGGTCGACTTCTCGGTCGACCGGGTGCTGCTCGCGAACGACGTCGGCCCCCGCGTCGACGTGATCGAGGCGCGGATCCTCGAGCTCGTCGGCGACCACGACGGCTTCGAGTACGCCCGCAACGCACGGAACCTCGGCTTCGTCGGCAACTGCAACCGCGCGGTCCTCGAGCTCGACGGGACGGGCAACGACGTCCTGCTCCTCAACAGCGACACCGTGCCGATGCCCGGGTTCCTCGACGAGATGACGGCGGTGCTCGCCTCCGACGACGTGATCGGCGTCGTCTGCGCCCGCAGCGACAACGCCACGATCGCGTCGTTCCCGTACGCCCGCCGGAACCCGAGCGCGAACCTCGCACCCCGACGGACCCGCGAGCTCCACGGCCGCACGAAGTACCTGCTCCCCCGCCACACGGTCTCCCCCGTCGCGATGGGCTTCTGCTTCCTCATCCGCCGCGAGATGATCGACCGCTTCGGCCTCTTCGACGAGGTCTTCTCGCCGGGCTACGGCGAGGAGAACGACTTCTGCCTGCGCATCAACGAGGAGGGGTTCACCTCGGTCCTCGCGAACCGTGCGCTCGTCCTGCACACCGGGTCGACGAGCTTCAGCGGTGACCGCGGCCCGTCGCTGCGGCTGGAACACGAGCGCATCCTGCTCGAGCGCTACCCGTTCTACGGCGGCGCCGTCGCCCTGTTCCTCGCCCGGTACCGCGACGCGGTGGACGTCTTCGCCGACGCCTTCCTGCCCGACGACGACGTGGTCCGGGTCGCGCTCCACCTTCCCGGCGACCTCACCGACGAGCTCGTCGCCCGCGTCCGCAGCACCCTCGCCGCAGTGTCCGACGACATGGTCGTCACCGTCATCGTCCCCAGGTCGCAGGTGCGCGCGGCCCGGCAGGCCCTGCCGGGCGCGTCGATCGCCGTCGGCGGGCGTCCGCGGCAGATCTTCGACGTCGCCGTCGCCCTGGGCGCGCTGACGACGTTCGCCCAGCTCTCCGCGCTGAACGCCAACGCGCCACGGTGGGTCCTGGTCGATCCCGTCTCGCACGACCACCGCTGGTCGCTCGCGGTCGCGAACCACCGCGCGTCGGCCATCGACCGGATCCTGCGCCGCTTCGAGAACCACAGCACCGTGTGGCACGGCGGCGACGACCTCGTCAAGCTGGTCCGCATGGCCGCGTCGTCCGAGATCGACCCGGTGGCGCTCCGCGCGCGCTGGCACGCGGTGTCCGACATCGCCGAGGCCACGGGGCTGCTCGTGCACCGCGCGACCGTCTCGATCCGCCGACTGACCGCGCTCACCTTCGGTGCGCGGAGCCCCCGTCTCGTGGCGCGCATCCGCGCCATCACCGGCCGCGGGGCCTGACCGGACCACCCGCCGGTCGGGAGGCGCGGGGCGGCGCCGCCCCGCGCCTCCTGGCCGTCAGACGAGCGCGTCCACGACCGGATCGTGCCGGTGGGCGGTGGCCGGGTCCCACGCGTCCAGCAGCTGCAGCGTCGCGATGCGGAACGCGAGCGCCCGCACGAGGAGCTGCGCCCACTCGGCGATCCCGTCGCCGAGGGCGCCGACCGCGTCGACCGGGTACCCGTGCCAACACACGGCGTCCACCGCGGCGATGGCCGCGCCGAAGCCGGCGGGACGCCAGGACGGTGGCCAGTCGATCACCGTCGGCGGCTGACCGTCGGCGAAGAGGACGTTGCCGAGCAGGTCCCGGTGCACGAGCTGGGACGGCGACCGGACCGGCCGGAACGCGGCACCGAGCCGGTCGAGGGCGGGCTGCCGCGGGAGCGGAGCAGTCCCCCAGGCCATGCCGTCGGCACGACTCCACGCGTCGTCGGCATGGTCGAGGAAGGCCGGGCGGTCCAGGTGCGCGACCGCCTCGTGGAACGCCGTCCCCGCGGCGATGACGTCGGCCACCCGGGTCGGGACGGCATGCCCCGGCACCCACTCGAGCGCTTCCCACTCGCCGACGCGCCAGGACCCCTCGGACGTCGGGACCGGCCGTGGTGTGCGGAACGCCGGCGTGTGCTCCAGCTCGGCGAGGACCTCGGCCCGCCAGTCCGTCACCGCCGCGCCGTCGTGCGGCCGGAGGACCACGGTGTCGGCGCGCCAGGTCAGCCCGCGGCCGCCCGCGAGCAGGACCGGTCGGGCACCGGCCACCCCGAACGCCCGCAGCACGGCGGGGTCGGGGCGGACGGGCAGCACGTCAGACCAGGCAGCGCGTCAGACCAGGCACCGCGTCAGACCAGGCAGCGCGGGCCGAGCAGGCTCTTCAGCTCGCCGAACAGGTCGGGCGTGAGGTTCACCGGGAACGGCAGCTCGAAGGTACGAGCCACGTCGTCCTTGATGAGCTTCAACCTGACCTCGGTCTCGCCGCTGTGCCGGCCGAGCACGGCGGCGAGCTCGGTGACCGTCGTCGTGGTCGCCTGGCGCTCGGGCAGGCTCAGCGTGAGCGGTCCGGACCCCATCGCGTCACCGACGTTCGGCTGGAACATGCTCACCGCGTGCAGGGCCTTGCCGTCGTCGCGGACGTTCACCCGCCCGCGCAGGACGACGATCGAGTCGGCGACGAGCGACGGCCCGAACTCCTGGTACGTCTTGCCGAGGAACATCACGCCGATCTGGCCACCGAAGTCCTCGATGTCGACGATGCCGTACGGGTTGCCGCTCGACTTCGCGACCCGGTGCTGGACGCTCGTGAGCAGGCCGGCGACCGTGACGGTCTCGCCCTCGACCGAGTCGTCGGCCGCGATGAGGTCGGCGATGGTGATCGACTGGTGCTTGGCGAGCTCGATCTCGAGCCCGGCGAGCGGGTGGTCGGAGACGTACAGGCCGAGCATGTCGCGCTCGAACGCGAGCTTGTCGCGCTTGGACCACTCCGGCCGGTCCGGGACCTGCGACACCACGGCCGCCGAGGGCTGTTCCTCGGCCACCTCGGCGAAGAGCGAGTCGAAGTCGAACCCGACGTTGCCGTGGGCCTCGTCGCGCTTGACCTTCACCGCGCCCTCGACCGCAGCCTCGTGGATCTCGACGAGCGCCCGGCGGGAGTCGCCGAACTCGTCGAAGGCACCGGCCTTGATGAGCGACTCGACGGTCCGCTTGTTCGCGGACGAGATCGGGATCTTGCGCAGGAAGTCGTGGAACGACTCGAACGCACCCTTTTCGGTGCGGGCCTTCACGATGTCGTCGACGACGTTGAACCCGACGTTGCGGATGGCGCCCATGCCGAAGCGGATGTCCTCGCCGACGGCCGCGAAGAAGCCGATCGACTCGTTGACGTCCGGCGGCATGACCTTGATGCCCATGCGGCGGCACTCGTTGAGGTACAGCGCGAGCTTGTCGCGGGCGTCACCGACACTCGTCAGCAGCGCCGCCATGTACTCGGCCGGGTAGTGCGCCTTGAGGTACGCGGTCCAGAACGACACCACGCCGTACGCCGCCGAGTGCGCCTTGTTGAACGCGTAGTCGGAGAACGGCAGCAGGATGTCCCACAGCGTCTTGATGGCAGCGGCCGAGTAGCCGTTGTCCTGCATGCCCTTCTCGAAGCCCGCGTACTGCTTGTCCAGCTCGGACTTCTTCTTCTTGCCCATCGCGCGGCGGAGGATGTCCGCTTGGCCGAGGGAGAACCCGGCGACCTTCTGCGCGATGGCCATGACCTGCTCCTGGTAGATGATCAGGCCGTAGGTCGTGCCGATGATGTCCTGCAGGGGCTCGGCGAGCTCGGGGTGGATCGGGGTGATCGCCTGCTCGCCGTTCTTGCGGAGCGCGTAGTTCGTGTGCGAGTTCGCACCCATGGGCCCCGGACGGTACAGGGCGATGAGCGCCGAGATGTCCTCGAAGTTGTCCGGCTTCATCAGGCGCAGCAGCCCGCGCATGGGGCCGCCGTCGAGCTGGAACACACCGAGGGTGTCACCGCGCTGCAGGAGCGCGTACGCCTCGGGGTCCTCGAGCCCCATGGTCTCGAGGTCGAGCTCGATCCCGCGGTTCGTCTTGATGTTGTCGAGGGCGTCACTGATGATCGTCAGGTTCCGGAGGCCCAGGAAGTCCATCTTGATCAGGCCGAGCGACTCCGCTGCCGGGTAGTCGAACTGCGTGACGATCTGGCCGTCCTGCTCGCGCTTCATCACCGGGATGATGTCGATCAGCGGGTCGCTCGACATGATGACGCCGGCGGCGTGCACGCCCCACTGTCGCTTCAGCCCCTCGAGCCCGAGCGCGGTGTCGAACACCGTCTTCGCCTCGGGGTCGGTCTCGACGACCGTCCGGACGTCCACCGCCTCCTTGAAGCGGGGGTGGTCCTTGTCGAAGATCCCGGTGAGCGGGATGTCCTTGCCCATCACGGGCGGCGGCATCGCCTTGGTGAGCTTCTCGCCCATGCCGAAGGGGAACCCGAGGACGCGCGAGGAGTCCTTGAGCGCCTGCTTCGCCTTGATGGTGCCGTACGTGACGATCTGCGCGACGCGCTCGGACCCGTACTTCTCGGTGACGTACTTGATCGCCTCACCGCGGCGCCGGTCGTCGAAGTCGACGTCGAAGTCGGGCATCGAGACGCGGTCCGGGTTGAGGAAGCGCTCGAAGATCAGGCCGTGCCGGATCGGGTCGAGGTCGGTGATGCGCATCGCGTAGGCCACCATCGAGCCGGCACCGGAACCACGGCCGGGGCCGACGCGGATGCCGTTGTTCTTCGACCAGTTGATGAAGTCGGCGACCACGAGGAAGTACCCAGGGAAGCCCATCTGGTTGATGATCCCGACCTCGTAGTCGGCACGCTCCTGCACCTCGGGCGTGATGCCCTCGGGGTAGCGGTACTCGAGCCCCTTCGCCACTTCCTTCTCGAACCACGAGTGCTCGGTCTCGCCGTCGGGCACCGGGAACTTCGGCATGTAGTTGGCCGCGGTGTCGAACTCGACGTTGCACCGCTCGGCGATGAGCAGCGTGTTGTCGCAGGCCTCGGGGTTGTCGCGGAAGAGGTGCCGCATCTGCTGCGGGGTCTTCAGGTAGAACTCGTCGGCGTCGAACTTGAAGCGGTTCGGGTCGTTGAGGGTGGAGCCGGACTGCACGCACAGCAGCGCCGCGTGCGACTTGGCGTCGTGGGCGTGCGTGTAGTGCAGGTCGTTCGTGCCGACCAGCGGGATGTCGAGGTCCTTCGCCAGGCGGATCAGGTCGCTCATGATCCGTCGTTCGATCTCGAGTCCGTGGTCCATGACCTCGGCGAAGTAGTTCTCCTTGCCGAAGATGTCGCGGTAGTCCGCCGCCGCCTTGACGGCTTCGTCGTACTGCCCGAGCCGCAGGCGCGTCTGGATCTCGCCGGAGGGGCAGCCCGTCGTGGCGATGATGCCCTCGTGGTACTCCTCGAGCAGTTCGATGTCCATGCGGGGCTTGAAGTAGTACCCCTCGATCGACGCCTTGCTCGAGAGCCGGAACAGGTTGTGCATGCCCGTGGTGTTCTCGGCGAACATCGTCATGTGCGTGTACGCGCCGGAGCCGGACACGTCGTCCCCGCCGCCGTCGCCCCAGCGGATGCGCGTCTTGTCGGTGCGGTGGGTGCGCGGCGTGATGTACGCCTCGGTCCCGATGATCGGCTTCACGCCGCCGGCCTTGGCGGCCTTCCAGAACTCGAACGCGCCGAACATGTTGCCGTGGTCGGTCACCGCGACGGCGGGCATGCCCTGCGCCGCGGTCTCGGCCACGAGGTCGCCCAGCCTGGCGGCGCCGTCGAGCATCGAGTACTCGCTGTGCACGTGCAGGTGGACGAAGGAGTCGGAATCCGACACGGAACCTCCGGTTCGCGGGAGCTGCTGCGGTCTGGGAACAGCCTAACCGCGACCGGGGACAAACCCGGGCGCGTCGGCGCGGTCGCCGGGCCCCGGCGCGGCGCACGCGCGGACCGCGACGCCGAGGTCGCGCAACACGCCGAGGGACACGCGCGGACCGCGACGCCGAGGTCGCACAACACGCCGCGCGCGTGCCGCCCAGGTCGCACGATGTGCCGCTCCTCGGCGCCGCGAGCGACAGATCCCGCGACCTCGCAGACGAGGTGGCCGAGCCCGAGGTGGCCGGGTCCGGCGAGCCTGGCGCCCGGCGCGACCGACACCGGACGGGAGGCGCGGTGCGGGGCCCACCCGCGCCTCCAGGCCGTCGGGGGTCGCCCCGCGCCCGACGCGACGCCGAGCGGACGGGACACGCCGCGTGCGTGCCGCCGAGCGTGCAGAACGTGCCGCTCGGAGGCGCCGAGCGTGACGTATTTCGCCCGCTCGGCGGGACGGGACGGGGCCGCGCGGGACGGGGCCGCGCGGGGCCGCGCGGGACCCGCCGCGCGCCTACGCGGCGCGGATGCGGTCGAGCGCCAGCTGCAGGTCGTCGGGGTACTCCGCCGAGTACGACACCCACTCCCCCGTGCGCGGGTGCTCGAACCCGAGGCGGACGGCGTCGAGCCACTGCCGGGTCAGCCCGAGCTCGTTCGCGAGCACCGGGTCGGCCCCGTACATCGTGTCGCCCACGAGCGGGTGCCGCGTCGCCGCCATGTGCACCCGGATCTGGTGCGTGCGGCCGGTCTCGAGGTGCACCTCGAGCAACGTCGCCGACCGGAACGCCTCGAGCGTCTCGTAGTGCGTCACGCTCGGCTTGCCGTCGGCCGTGACCGCGAACTTCCAGTCGCTCGAGGGGTGCCGTCCGATCGGGGCGTCGATCGTGCCGGAGGTCGGGTCCGGGTGGCCCTGCGCGAGCGCGTGGTAGACCTTGTCGACCGTGCGCTCCTTGAACGCGCGCTTGAGGTGCGTGTACGCGAGCTCGGTCTTCGCGACGACCATGAGCCCCGAGGTGCCGACGTCGAGGCGGTGCACGATGCCCGCACGCTCGGCGGCACCGGAGGTCGCGATCGTGAAGCCGGCGGCGGCGAGGCCCCCGGGCACGGTCGGGCCGTCCCAGCCGGGCGAGGGGTGTGCGGCGACGCCGATCGGCTTGTCGACCACGACGATGTCGTCGTCGTCGTGCACGACCGTCATGCCGGGGACCTCGACCGGGATGATCCGGGGGGCTTCCTTCGGCGTCCACTCGACCTGCAGCCACGAGTCGGCGTGCAACCGATCGGACTTGTCCACGGTCACACCGTCGACGGTCACGCCACCGGCTGCGACGACCTCGGCCGCGAAGGAGCGGCTGAACCCGAGCAGCTTCGCGATGGCGGCGTCGACGCGCTCACCGGCGAGCCCGTCCGGGACCGGCAGGGAACGGCTCTCGGTCACGTCGCGTCGTGCCCGAGGGTGTCCCGCCCGTCACGCGGCGCGCGCGGGTCGTCGACCAGGGGCCGGGAGGCGCGGTGCTCGTCCACCTCGGAGGCGTCCGACTGCGCGCGGGCCGCGTCCGCCGCGCGCTGCTGCTTCGCGGAGAGGGCGCGCGAGCCGTCGAGGTTCACGCCGAGGATCACCAGCAGGACGAAGATCACCATGCTGATGCAGATGAACGAGTCGGCGATGTTGTAGATCGCCGGCATCATCCACGGCGTCGAGATGAAGTCCACCACGTGGCCGCGGCCGAAGCCGGGCTCACGGAAGAGCCGGTCGAGCAGGTTGCCGAGCGCCCCGCCCAGGAGCATGCCGAGCACGAGCGCCCACCACATCGAGCGGATGCGTCGGGCGAACAGGATGATCGCGACGACGACGGCGGTGGAGACGATCGAGAACACCCAGGTCATGTTCACCGCGAACGAGAACGCGGCACCGGGGTTCCGGACGTAGAGCAGCTGCAGGACGTTCCCGAGGACCGGGACCGGCGTGCCGTACGGCAGGTTCTGGACGACGAGCGCCTTCACGCCCTGGTCGAGCGCCACCACGACGACAGCGGCGAAGGCCAGTGCCGCGATCGCGCGGACACTGACCTTCGCTCGTGATGCTGGTCGCGACAACGTCAGTTGCCGAAGCCCTGCGCCGATGCCGGCGCCGGGGTGAGCCCGGACTGCTCGGTGCCCGAGCCGTCCAGCTCAGCGAGCTGACCCTGGATGTAGCTCTTGAGCTGTGCGCGGTAGTCGCGCTCGAACGTGCGGAGCTCGTCGATCTTGCCCTCGAGCTGGCGCTGCTCCTGCTCGAGCACCGCGACACGCTGACGGTTCGTGTTCTCGGTGTCGGCGATGATCTGGCGCTGCTTGGCCTCGGCCTCGGAGACGAGACGCGCGGCCTGGGCGGTGCCCTCGGCGATGAGCGCATCACGCTTCTCGACGCCTTCGCGGACGTGCTCCTCGTGGAGACGACGCGCGAGGGTCAGGAGGTTCGTGGTGCCCTCGGTGTCCTCGTCTGCCGGGACCGTGGTGGCCGGCGCGGCGGCGGCGACCGGAGCCGGCTCCGGAGCGGCTGCCACGGGGGCGGGTTCCGGCTCGGGCTCGGGGGTCGGGGCGGACTGCTCGGCCTCGGCCGGCTTCGGCGCCGACTCGGCCGCCTGCAGACGCTGGCGGAGCTCGTCGTTCTCGGCCGTCAGGCGACGGAGCTCGACCACGACCTCGTCGAGGAAGTCGTCGACCTCGTCCTGGTCGTAGCCCTCGCGGAACTTCGTCGGCTGGAACCGCTTGTTGACTACGTCTTCCGGCGTCAAAGCCATTGCCGTCACCTCAATAGAACTGCTGAACGTGTGGAACCGAACCGGTGCGACCGAATCTACCAGTCACACCGAACGGTGCGGATGCCACGCCGGGGCGAGCATCGGTCCCGACCACCGTACACCGACGGTGGCCGTGAACCGTGACCGCACCCTGGGCGTGGCGCGTGTCGTGTCCCCCTAGTTGGCGAACACGGGGATGAGCAGGGCGATCACGAACCGCAGGATGATCGCCACCAGGAGCACGATCGTCCAGCCGAAGTCGAGGGCCACGGGCCCCATGCGCATCGGCGGGAGCACCCGTCGGACCGCCCGGATCGGCGGGTCCGTCACGGTGTAGACCACGTCGGCGACGACGAGGAGTCCTCCGCGCGGCCGCCAGGACCGGTTGAACTGCTGGACGATGTCGAGGACGAACCGCCCCCACAGCACGAGGATGTACAGCAGGAGGAGGTAGTACAGGATCGTGAGGATCGCGGTCACGATTGGGCTCGCTCAGCTCGGGTGCGGATCGTCACGCGACGACCTGCACGGGGCGGGTGGGCCTGAGGGACTCAGGACTGGGCGAAGAAGGACGCCTCGATGTCGGACTCTACCTCAGGCGCCTCACCGCTCACCGCGACGTGGGCCGGCGAGAGCAGGAAGACCTTGTTCGTGACGCGCTCGATCTTGCCGTAGAGGCCGAGCGACAGCCCCGAGGCGAAGTCGATCATGCGGCGGGCGTCGGCCTCGGTCATCTGCGAGAGGTTGATGATGACGGGGATGCCGTCACGGAAGCTCTCGGCGATGGACTGGGCGTCCTTGTACTCGCGCGGGTGGACGGTGAGGATCTCGTTCATTTCCTGGACCGGTGCTGCCTTCTGTGCGGACGTGTGCGAGCGGCGGAGCGGGGTGACCTGTGCGCCGCGCTGGTGGGTGTGCGTCTTGGGCTCGGCAGCGACGGGCGCCACCGGTGCCGCGGCGGGCGCGGGGGTCTCGTCGGCGACCTGCGCGGCCGCGGGGGCGGGAGCCGGAGCGGACTGCTGGCGCGCGGTCTGCTGCTGCGGCTCGTCCTCGTACTCGAGTTCCTCGTCGGCGAGGCCCAGGTAGACCATCGTCTTCTTCAGCGGGTTGGCCATGGTTCCTCCGGAGGTCGGTGCTCGTGGATGCCCTTGCAACGAGGCTAGGGCGCGACCGGCCGATTTCCCGTGATTGCGGACCCGATCCGCAGGTGTGTCGCGCCCTCGAGCACGGCGTCGGCGTAGTCGCCGCTCATCCCCGCCGAGATGTCCGTCGCCGTCGGCACGATCGACACCACGCGCTCGGACACGCCGCGGAGCCGGGCGAACGCCGCGCGGGGCTCCTCGTCGAGCGGCGCGACCGCCATCACACCCCGCAGCCGGATCGTCCCGGTCGCGAGGACCCGTTCGACCATCGCTTCGACGGCGTCCGGTCGGACACCACCGCGGTCGGGGTCGTCGGTCAGGTTCACCTGCACGAAGCCGTCGATGACCGGCGGCTCCGGCTCGGCCTCGGTCGGGGCGAACGCGTCCACGACCGACTCGCGGTCGAGCGACTGCACGACGTGCGCGTACCGCCGGACCTGCCGGGCCTTCTTCGACTGCAGCTGGCCGATGAAGTGCCAGGTCAGGTCGAGGTCGGCGAGCTCCGCGGCCTTGGCCTGCGCCTCCTGGTGGCGGTTCTCCCCCACGTCGGTGACGCCGAACGCGGCGAGCTCGCGGACGAGGGACGCCGGGTGGAACTTCGTGACGACGATGAGCGTGAGCTCGTCGGCCGAGCGCCCTGCGGCGCGCGCCGCGTCGGCGATGCCGCTCCTGACGGACGCGAGACGCGCCTCCGGTCCGTCGTCTGGTGACGAGGCGGACGGGAGGCGCGGTTCGGCTACCAAGGAGGACTTACTTCAGGAAGTCGGGGACGTCGAGCTCGTCGTCGTCGTCGTCGAACGCCGGGTCGGCGGCACGCTGCGCGGGCGCCTCGTGCTCCTGCGACGCCCACGACGGAGCGGCCGAGGACGAGTCCTCGATCGCACCGCTCGCGCCGGCGGACGCCACCGGCACGGTCGCACCGGCGTCCGGGTCGACCCAGCTGGAGCGACGCTCCTTGAGCTGCGAGGTCGGCTCGCCACCGTCGAAGCCGGCGGCGATGACGGTCACGCGGACCTCGTCGCCGAGGGTGTCGTCGATGACGGCACCGAAGATGATGTTCGCCTCGGGGTGCACGGCCTCCTGCACGAGACGGGCCGCGTCGTTGATCTCGAAGATGCCGAGGTTCGATCCGCCCTGGATCGAGAGCAGCACGCCGTGGGCGCCGTCGATCGACGCCTCGAGCAGCGGGCTCGCGACGGCCAGCTCGGCGGCCTTGATCGCCCGGTCGGCACCGCGCGAGGACCCGATGCCCATGAGCGCCGAACCGGCACCCTGCATGACGGACTTGACGTCGGCGAAGTCGAGGTTGATCAGGCCCGGGGTGGTGATGAGGTCGGTGATGCCCTGCACGCCGGCGAGGAGCACCTGGTCGGCGGTCGCGAAGGCCTCGACCATGGAGATGCCGCGGTCGCTGATCTCGAGCAGGCGGTCGTTCGGCACGACGATGAGCGTGTCGACCTCGTCCTTCAGCCCGGCGACGCCGTTCTCGGCCTGGGACTGACGACGCTTGCCCTCGAAGCTGAACGGCTTCGTGACGACACCGATGGTGAGGGCGCCGATGGACTTGGCGATCCGGGCGACGACGGGCGCACCACCCGTGCCGGTCCCACCACCCTCACCAGCGGTCACGAACACCATGTCGGCACCGGCGAGGGCCTCTTCGATCTCCTCGGCGTGGTCCTCGGCGGCACGACGGCCGACCTCGGGGTCCGCGCCGGCGCCGAGGCCGCGGGTGATCTCGCGGCCGACGTCGAGCTTGACGTCGGCGTCGCTGAGCAGCAGTGCCTGCGCGTCGGTGTTGATCGCGATGAACTCGACGCCACGGAGGCCGAGCTCGATCATCCGGTTGACGGCGTTGACGCCGCCGCCGCCGACACCGACGACCTTGATGACGGCGAGGTAGTTGTGGTTCGTGGTCACGTCAGTCAGGCCTCCGGTTGAACCCTCAACCTCTACTTGAAGTTCAGGGGCAATGCTGGTAGATGTGGTGCTCGAATCGACGCTACGGGTGCCGTCCACAGGCTGTCGCGCCGCCACGCCGCGTGTCGCGCGATTCCGCTACTTCTTCGCGCGGATGATCCCGTTGTCGGGCGCGCTCACGTCGTACTCGACCACGGTGCCGGGGTTCCGGGCCGCGTGGTCCTTCACGAGGGCCGCGAGGAGCGCCGCCTTGGCGTCGGACTGCTCGGGGTTGCCCCAGACCACGCTCGAGCGGTCGCGCAGGGTGAGCGTCACGTCGTCGGCGGTCGAGCCCTTCACGCTCGTCACCTGAGACCGCACGGTCGACGGCAGCGCGAGCACGACCTCGGTCATCGTGCGGAACTCGCTCGATCCGAGCTTCGCGTTCCCGATGTCGGCGAGCGGCATGTTCGCGGGCTGCTTCGGCGAGGACTGCACGACGATGCCGGCGGGGTCGACGAGGTCGAAGGACTTCCCGGACCGCACCGCCACCACGGGCGTGCGCTCGGTGACCGTGACGACGAGGGTGTGCGGCGGGGCCTCCTCGGTCACGTAGCTCTCGATGAGCGGGAAGCCGGCGATGTCGCGCTTGATGGCGTCGAAGTCGAGCCGCGCCAGCGGGGTGCCGATCTGGTCGGAGAGCGCCTGGCGGACCTCGGTGGCGTCGACGCGGTTCGTGCCCTTCACCTCGATCGTCTGCAGGGCCATCAGGGGCGAGAACACCGCGACGAGGATCGAGATCCCGAACACCAGGACGATGCTCGCCGCGGTGATCCACGCGGCACGGCGGTGGCGGCTGCGGCGGGTGAAGCGACGGACCTCGGCCCGCTCGAGCAGACGACGGCGGCGCTTGGCGACCCGGGCCTCGCGCGCGGTCTCCGCCGCGCGGACGCCGGCGCCGATCGGGCGCTCGCCCTCGCGATGCTCGGAGCCGTGCAGCTCGGTGCCGTTCGGGTCGGAGCCGTGCAGGTCGGTGAGGTGGGCGAGCCGCTCGGCGTCCTGCCGTTCGGTCTCCCGCCGCTCGCGGGCGGCGCGCTCGGCCTCCGGGTCGTGGTGGTCCTCGTCCGGCGTGTACTCGCGCAGCCGTCCGGCGACCGAGGACAGCCCGGCGCCGAGGCGCCGCCCCGCGGCGCCGGCGAGGGCCCCGGCGCGGTCGCGCGCCGAGGCTGTCGCCGGGTCGGTGGCGGTGGGGTCGGCCGTCTCGTCGTCCGGCGCGGTCGGGGCAGGCTCGTGCCGCGCCTCCTGGACCTCCGGCGCGACCTCGCGGGACGGACGCCTCGGGGCCGTCGGGGTGCGGCGCTGCCGGGGCGCACGCGCGCCCGCAGCAGGTGCGTCCGGGCGGGCCGGACCCTCGTCGAACCCCTCTGGACGCTTCACCGGGACTGCGCCCCGTCGTCGTGGAGGGCACTGAGCACCTGCGGGATGATGCGGTACACGTCGCCGCAGCTCAGCGTCATGATGATGTCGCCGTCCCGCGCGACCGCGGCGGCGCGCGCGGACGCCTCGTCCCAGTCCGGCAGGAACTCGACACGCGACTGGTCGGCGAAGCGCTCCTGGACGAGGGCGCCGGTGACGCCGGGTTCCGGGTCCTCGCGGGCGCCGTAGACGTCGAGGACGACGGTGTGGTCGGCGAGCTCCTCGTAGACCTTCGCGAAGTCGCCGGCCATCATCCGGGTCCGCGAGTACAGGTGCGGCTGGTGGATCGCGATGATGCGGCCGTCGCCGACGACGTTCCGTGCCGCCCTGAGCGCGGCCGCGACCTCGGTCGGGTGGTGGGCGTAGTCGTCGTAGACCGACACCCCGCGCTCCACGCCGTGCAGCTCGAAGCGCCGCTGGGTGCCACCGAAGGCCTCGATCCCGCGGATCGCGTCCGCGGCGGCGACGCCGAGCCCGGTCAGGACGGCGAACGCGCCGACGGCGTTGATCGCGTTGTGGCGCCCGGGCACGCGGAGCGTCAGGTGGTGCGATGCGCCCGCTGCGCGGAAGTCGACCTCGACCCCGGCGGACTCGGTGATGCCCTCGATCCGGACGTCGGCGTCGACGGCCTCGCCGAAGGTGACGACCTCGGGGGCGTCGGTGCGCGCGCGGATGCCGGCGGTGACGGCCTGGGCGCCGGCGTCGTCGCTCGAGATGACGACCCGTTCGGACGCCTTCGCGGCGAACTCGACGAACGCCTCGGTGAAGGCCTCCTCGCTGCCGTAGTGGTCGAGGTGGTCGGCGTCGACGTTCGTGACGAGGGCGACGGCGACGTCGTAGAGCAGGAACGAGCCGTCGGACTCGTCGGCCTCGACGACGAACAGGTCGCTCGATCCGGGAGCGGAGCTCGTGCCGAGGGACTGGATGACCCCGCCGTTGACGAAGCTCGGGTCCAGACCCAGCTCGACCATCGCTGTGACGATCATGCCCGTCGACGTCGTCTTGCCGTGGGCACCGGCGACCGCGACGAGGCGCTGGCCGGCGATGAGCGCGGCGAGGGCCTGCGAGCGGTGCAGGACCGGGATGCCGCGGCGCTGGGCCTCGAGCAGCTCGGGGTTGTCCGGCCAGAGGGCACTGGTCACGACGATGGTGTCCGCGTCGCCGACGTTCCGGGCGTCGTGGCCGATGTGCACGTCCGCGCCGAGCTCGCGCATCGTCTGGGTCGTGGCGGTCTCGCGGGAGTCGCTGCCCGTCACGCGGTGGCCGGCGGCGAGGAACATCCGGGCGATGCCGCTCATGCCGGAGCCACCGATGCCGACGAAGTGGACGGTGCCGAGGTCCTCGGGGATCGGCTGCGTCAGGTCCGGCTTGATGGTCATCGTTCCTCCGTGGTGCTGGTGCCGCTCGGCCGCGTCCGGCTGGCCGGTGTCCGGCCCGCGTCGAGGACGAGGTCGGTCATCCGGTCGGCGCCGTCGCGGTGCCCGACGCTGCCGGCCCGGACGGTCATGTCCGCGATGCGGGCCCGGTCCTGCAGGATGTTCAGGAGCTGGAACGTCACCCAGTCCTCGTCGAATTCCGCGTCCGCGACGAGGACCGCTCCCCCGGCGTCCACGACGTCCTTCGCGTTGTGCCGCTGCTCGCCGTTGCCGACAGGGTACGGCACGAGGACGCTCGGCAGCCCGACGGCGGTGAGCTCGCAGACCATGCCGGCGCCGGCGCGCGAGACCACGAAGTCGCTCGCGGCGTACGCCAGGTCCATGCGGTCGCAGTAGGGCAGCACGTGGTAGCCGTCGAGGTCGCTCGGACCGATGTCGGACTTGCCCCCGACGACGTGCAGGACCTGCCAGCCGGCGCCGACGATGGTCGCGGCGGAGCGGTTCACCGTGCGGTTGATGCTGCGCGCACCCGAGGACCCGCCGGTCACGAGCAGGACCGGACGGGCCGGATCGAGGCCGAACTCGGCGAGGCCCTCGGCGCGGACGGCGCGACGGTCGAGCGACTCGATCTCGCGACGGAGCGGCATGCCGACGACCCGGCCGTGGCGCAGGCGGGTGTTCGAGAAGGTCAGGCCGACGTGGTCGGTGAGGAAGGCGGCGAGACGGTTCGCGAGCCCCGGCTTCGCGTTCTGCTCGTGCACGACGATCGGCGTCCCGGTGCGACGCGCCGCGATGTACGCCGGCGCGGCCGCGTAGCCGCCGACGCCGAGGACGACGTCGACCCCGCGGTCGCGGATGATCTGCTCGACACGACGGACCGCGCCGAGGAACCCGCCGGGGAAGCGGAGCGCGGCGGCGTTCGGCTTGCGCGGGAACGGCAGGCGCGGGATCGTCAGCAGCTCGTACCCGCGCATCGGGACCAGGCGGGACTCGAGCCCCTCGGCCGTCCCGAGGACGAGGACCTCGGCGTCGGGCTCGCGTTCGGTCAGACGGTCGGCGACCGCGAGCAGGGGGTTGACGTGACCGGCGGTACCGCCGCCGGCGAAGAGGTAGGTGCTCACCGGAGGGTTCCGTTCGTGGTGGTGCGGCCGCTCGGACCCGGGAACGCGCTCGTGCGGCCACTCGGACCCGGGAACGTGCTCGCCCGGTCGCTCTTGCCCGGGAACGCGCTCGCGCGGTCGTTCTTGCCCGGGAACGCGCTCGCGCGGTCGTTCTTGCCCGGCAGGTCCCGTGCGAACGACAGGACGACGCCGATGGCGACGAGCGTCATGATGAGCGCGGAGCCGCCGGCCGAGATGAGTGGGAGGGGGACGCCGAGGACCGGCAGGAGGCCGAGGACCACGGCGATGTTGACGAGCGCCTGGCCGATGATCCACGCGAGGACGCCACCGGTGACGGTCTTCACGAAGGGGTCGTTCGACTGGCGGATGATCTTGATCATGCCGACGGCCAGGACGACGAAGAGGGCGAGCACGACGACGGCGCCGACGAGTCCGAGCTCCTCGCCGATGATCGCGAAGATGTAGTCGTTGTCCGCCTCCGGCAGCCAGGACCACTTCGCCTTGGAGTTGCCGAGCCCGACGCCGAAGACGCCGCCGGAGGCCAGTGCCCACATGCCGTGGGTCGGCTGCCAGCAGAGGTCCTGGTACTGGCTCGTGTCCGTGCAGCCGGAGAGCCAGGCGCTGATGCGGTGCGACCGGGAGCTCGACGCCATCGTGACGAACGGCAGCAGCACGGCGAGGCCGACGACCCCGACGAGCAGGTGCTTCGCCCGGGCTCCCCCGACGTAGAGCGCCCCGAACACCAGGATGAGCATGATCATCGCGGTGCCCTGGTCACCGCCGACGAGGACGAGGCCGATCGACCCGAGCGACGCGATGCCGATCGGGATGAAGACCTCTTTCCAGTCGTCGAGCTTCTCGCGCTTGACGTACATGATCGCGCCGATGCCGAGCACGAGCGCGAGCTTCAGGATCTCGGACGGCTGCGCGGTGAACGACCCGACGCGGATCCAGTTCCGGTTGCCCTGGATCGAGTACCCGAGCGGCGTCAGGACGACGAGCGCCTGCACGACGAGGCCGACCCCGACGATCCACATCGCCCACTTCCGCCAGAACCGCGCGGGCAGACGGGAGGCGATGAGCATGAGCGGCACGCCGAGCACCGCGTAGAGACCCTGACGGGACGCGGCCCCGAAGAAGTCGTGCGTCGCGGCGTACTGCTCCACGCTCGACGACGAGAGCACCATGACGACCCCGAACACGACGAGGAACAGCGTCACGCCGAGGATCGTGTAGAAGGTGCTCGACTCGGCGACGAAGACGTTCTTGACGGCGACGACCGCACCGTTGTGGCGGCGGGCGGATGTGTGCGGGCGGCTCGGAGCTGCCCCGGTCTTACTGCCGCTCGGAAGATCCGTCGTCGCCATCGGCGTTTCCTCCCAGGTGCTCGTGGACCGCCGCCGCGAATCGACGCCCCCGGTCCGCGTAGGAGCCGAACTGGTCGAACGACGCCGCGGCCGGGGCGAGGAGGACCGTGTCGCCCGGTCTCGCGACCGATGCGGCATGCCGGACCGCCTCGGGCATGACCTGATCAGTGTCCGCTGCCTCGACCTGCAGCACCGGCACCCCGGGCGCGTGTCGCGCGAATGCCTCGAGCACGGGGGTCCGGTCGGTGCCGATCACGACGACGGCACGGACGTCGGGGCCGAAGCGCGCGACGAGTCCGTCGACGTCGACGCCCTTGAACAGGCCCCCGACGATCCACACGACCGTGTCGAACGACGCCAGCGACGCCGTCGCCGCGTGCGGGTTCGTGGCCTTCGAGTCGTCCACCCACGTGATGCCGTCGGCGGTGGCGACGTGCTCGGTCCGGTGGTGGTCGGCACGGAACCCCTGCACGGCGGCACGGATCGCGGCCGGCTCGACCGACGCCGCACGGGCGAGTGCGGCCGCGGCGAGCACGTTCATGGTCATGTGCGGGCTGGCGAGCCCGGCCGCCTCGAGGTCGGCGACGGTCGCGAGCTCGAGCGCGCTGTTGCGTCGGTCGTCGGTGAAGGCCCGGTCGCACAGGACGTCCTCGACCACGCCGACGTCACCGGGTGCCGGGATGCCGGGGGTGAAGCCGACCGCACGGCACCCCTCGACGACGTCGGCCTCCTCGACCATGTGCCGGGTGGCGTCGTCGGTGGTGTTGTAGACGCAGGCGAGCACGGTGCGCTCGTAGACCTTCGCCTTGGCGGCCCGGTAGGCCTCGGCCGAGCCGTGCCACTCGAGGTGGTCGTCGGCGATGTTCAGGCAGGTGCTCGCGAGGGGCACCACCGCGCCGTCGCCGGTGGTCGGCATGTAGTGCAGCTGGTGGCTGGACAGCTCGACCACGAGGACGTCGAAGCCGTCCGGGTCCCGAACGACGTCGAGGACGGGCACGCCGATGTTGCCGCAGGACACGGCCCGCAGCCCGGCGGCCTCGAACATCGCGGTGGTGAGCTGCGTCGTGGTGGTCTTGCCGTTCGTGCCGGTGATGGTCACCCACGGCGCGGCGATCGGACCGCGCACGACCTTGTCGCGGACGCGCCAGGCGAGCTCGATGTCACCCCAGACGACGCTGTTCGCCACGGCCCACTGCACGGTCGCGTTGTGCGGCGGCAGGCCCGGCGACACGACGACGAGGTCCGGCGCCTGCGCCTCGAGCGCGGCGGGCACGGTGTCCAGCGGCGCCTGCACGAAGCGCGCGCCGATCACGTCGAGCAGTTCGACGCTGTCCGCGGGGGCGTCCGACGAGTAGACGGTCACGGCGCTGCCGAGCTCGACGAGGGTGTCCGCGACCGAGAACCCGGTGGCGCCGAGTCCGAGGACCGCCACGTCGAGCCCCTTCCAGCCCTCGGCGTACCAGCTGTCGAGCGATGCCAGGCGGTCAGCCGACACGGGCGATCCACTCCAGGTAGAACAGGCCGACGCCGGCCGCGACGCAGAGTCCGGCGATGATCCAGAACCGGACGACGACGGTCACCTCGGCCCACCCCTTCAACTCGAAGTGGTGGTGCAGTGGACTCATCCGGAAGATGCGCTTGCCGTGGGTGATCTTGAAGTACGCCCGCTGCAGGATGACCGAGCCGGTGACGATGAAGAAGAGGCCGCCGATGAGGACGAGCAGGAGCTCGGTGCGGCTGAGGATCGCGAGACCCGCCAGCGCGCCGCCGAGGCCGAGCGACCCGGTGTCGCCGAGGAAGATCTGCGCCGGCGACGTGTTGTACCAGAGGAAGCCGATCAGGCCGCCGCAGACAGCCGCCGCCACGACCGCGAGGTCGAGGGGGTTGGTCACGGTGTAGCAGGCGTGCTCGGTGTTCGAGTCGAGCCGGGCACCGCCGCAGATCTGGTTCGACTGCCAGAAGCCGATGATCACGTACGAGCCGATCGCGAGGATGCTCGACCCGGTGGCGAGGCCGTCGAGGCCGTCCGCGACGTTCACGCCGTTCGACGTCGAGACCGTGAGCAGCACGATCCAGGCGAGGAACAGCACGGTGCCGATCACGGTGCCGAGCGCCATGAAGTCCAGCCACGGGATGTCCCGGATGGCCGAGACCATGGTCGACGCCGGCGGCTTGCCGTTGCCGGACGGGACGACGAGCGCGACGGTCGCGAAGATCACGCCGACGATGACCTGACCGAGCACCTTCGCCCACCCGCCGAGGCCGAGGCTGCGCTGGCGGCGGACCTTGAGGAAGTCGTCGATGAACCCGACGAACCCGAGGCCGACCATGAGGAACAGCACGAGCAGCCCGGACAGCGTGATCGAGTCGCGGCCGACCAGGTGCCCGACGAAGTAGCCGAGCACCGCGCCGATGATCAGGACGATGCCGCCCATGGTCGCGGTCCCGCGCTTGGTGTGGTGCGACTGCGGACCGTCGTCGCGGATGAACTGTCCCCAGCCGAGGCGGTGGAACAGCTTGATGAACAGCGGCGTGAGCAGCAGTGTGAACACCAGCGACACGGCGCCGGCGATCAGGAGGGCGATCATTCGGTGACACCTCCGAGGCGGTCGCCGAGGAATCGCAGTTCGGCGGACTTCGAGGACTTGACGAGGACGACGTCGCCGGGGCGGAGCATCTCCTGCAGTGCGTGGACGGCGTCGTCGACGTCCTCGATGAACACGGACTCGCCGTCCCACGATCCCTCGAGGGTGGCGGCCTGGTGGATGGGCATCGCGCCGCGGCCGACGACCACGAGCTGACCGATGCCCAGACGGACGACGAGCCGGCCGATGCGGTCGTGCTCCTCCGTCGAGAACTCGCCGAGCTCGGCCATCTCGCCGAGCACGGCGACGGTCCGCTCCCCCGGGCGGACGATCTGGGCGAGCGTCCGCAGCGCGGCGGCGGTCGAGTCGGGCGACGCGTTGTACGCGTCGTTGATCACGGTGACCCCGTCGGGGCCGCCGGGGAGGAGCTCCATGCGCCAGCGCTCGGCGCGCGTCATCGACGCGAGCGCGGCCGCGCCGTCGGCGAGGGGCACGCCCCACAGGTGGGCGACCGTGAGCGCGGCGGACGCGTTCATCGCGTGGTGCTCACCCAGGATCGCGAGCTGCACGTCGACGTGGTCCGTCCCTCTCCCCACCTGCACGGCCGGCTCGCCGCTGGCGCGTCGATCCGGAACCGGCGGCGTGGGCCCCGGCTGTCCGTCCGCAGACGGGTCGCCTTCCTGGCGGACGGGAGGCGCGGTGAGCGTGAAGCGGGTGCCGTTGCGGTCCGTCTCGATGCCGGTGATGCGGTAGTCGGCATCCGCCGACGTGCCGAAGCCCACGACGGTCGCCGCCGTCAGGTCGCGCATCGACGCGACGCGGTCGTCGTCGACGTTGAGGAGCGCGGTCGCGCTGGCCGGCAGGTCGGTGACCATCTCGGACTTGGCGCGCTGGGTCGCCTCGATCCCGCCGAACTCGCCGGCGTGCGCGAGGCCCACCTTGAGGACGACACCGACGTCCGGCTCGGCGATCGAGACGAGCTTGGCGATGTGGCCGATGCCGCTCGCGCCCATCTCGACGACCAGGTACCGGGTGTCCTCGGTGATGCGGAGCATCGAGATCGGTGCGCCGACGTGGTTGTTGAACGATCCCTGGGGCGCGATCGTCGCACCGTGCTGCTCGAGGATCGTGCGCAGCATGTTCTTGGTGCTCGTCTTGCCGTTCGAGCCGGTGATGCCGACGACCCGCAGGGGTGCCGGGCGACCGTCGGCGTCGACCCGGTCGGCGGTTGCCATCCGGACGCGTGTGACGACCTCGTGCGCCAGCGCCGCGAGGGCCGCGTAGCCGTCGGTGACCACGATCTGCGGCGCGGTGGTGTCGACGCGCTCCGGCGTGACGATCAGCGCGGCGCCGGCCTCGGTCGCGGCGGGGACGAAGCGGCGGCCGTCCGTGACCTCGCCCGGGAGCGCGAAGAACACGCTGCCGGGCCCGACGAGCCGGGAGTCGGTCTCGACCGAGCCCTCGACGACCAGGTCACCCTGGTCGGCGACGTCGGTCGCCTGGGCACCGGGGATCAGCTCGCCGTCGACCGCGGTCGCGATCTCGGCGAGGGTCAGGGCGATCATCGTGCGTCCTCGGCCGGACCGGAGTTCGGCTCCCACCCGGCCTCGCGGAGGGCCTGGCGGGCCTCGTCGCGTGCCGAGTACGGGGTGCGGACGCCCTGGATGTCGCGGTAGTCCTGATGGCCGGGGCCGGCCCAGAGGATCGAGTCCCCGTCGCCGACGAGGCCCACGGCGGTGCGGATCGCCGCCTCGGGCGGGCTGACCTCGTGGATCTCGTGGTCCGGGAACGCCTCGCGCGCGGCGTCGACGAGGGTCTTCCGGATCGACGCGGCGTCCTCGAAGCGCGGGTGGTGGTCGGTGATCACGAGGATGTCCGACCCCGCGGCGGCCACGCGGGCCATGTCGGGACGCTTGGTGGTGTCGCGGTCGCCGTCGGCGCCGAAGAGCATGAGGACCTTGCCGGAGGTGAACTGGCGCACCGCGGCGAGGGTGTTCTCGAAGGCGTCGGGGCTGTGCCCGAAGTCGACGTAGACGCTCGGACCGCGATCGCCCGAGACGCGCTCGGTGCGGCCGGGCAGGTAGCACTCGATGGCGCTCGTCGGCTCGTCGCGCTGCTCGCGCTCGTCCTCGTCCGGGTAGCGGCGGTGGTTCGTCTCGAGCGCGTGCGCGATGGCACCGAGCTCGAACCCGCCCTCGACGAGCATCACGATCGCGAGCGCTGCGTTCGCAGCCATGTGCCACCCGATGAGCGGCACACGGGTGGTGAGCTCACGCCCCTCGGGTCCGGTCAGGCGGAACTCGGTGTAGGCGGCGTGCGCCTCGACGATGTCGACGTGCCACTCGGCCTCGACGTCGGGGTGGACCGTGATGGTCGTGACCGGGATGCGGGAGTCCTGCACCACGCGGTGGCCCCAGTCGGTGTCCAGCGAGACGACGCCGCGGCGGGCGTGCTCGGGCTGGAACAGCGGGAGCTTCGCCTGGTAGTACTCCTCCATGTCGGCGTAGTCGTCGAGGTGGTCGTGCGACAGGTTCGTGAAGGCCGCGACGTCGAAGACGATGCCGTCGACGCGGTGGCGGCTGAGGGCCTGGGCGCTCACCTCGACGGCGACCGCGCGCACCTCGCTCTCGCGCATCCGGGCGAGCAGCGCGTGCATCTCGCTCGCCTCGGGCGTGGTGAGCCGGCTCGTGACGCTGAGGGTGCCGATGTGGCGCTCGGCGGTCGAGCTCAGGCCGGTGACGAGACCGAGCTGCTTGAGGATCCCCTCGAGGATGTAGGAAGTGCTCGTCTTGCCGTTCGTGCCGGTGACGGCGAACAGCTGCGGCAGGTCGGTGGCCTCGTCCGGGTGGGTGCGGTAGACCCACGCCGAGACGTCGCCGAGGGCCGCACGGGGGTCGTCCACGACGAGCACGGGGAGACCGGCCGCCTGGGCGTGCTCCACGCCGGCGTCGTCGGTCAGGACGGCCACCGCACCGCGCTCGGCGGCCTCGGCGGAGAACTCCGCGCCGTGGCGGTTCGCACCGTGCACGCCGACGAAGAGTTCACCCGGCTGCACCTCGGCAGCGCTCAGGGTGACACCGGTCGTCTCGACGGCGTCGACCGAGCCGACGACACGCAGACCGAACGCGTTCGCGAGTTCGGCCACGGCCCTCGGGGTCGGGTGTTCGGGTCGGAGGACCGGGGGGATCCGTGCGGACAAGTGCTCCTTCTTCCTCACCACGTGGTCGGGTAGGTCTTCGCCGGCGTCGTGGAGGGGGCTACTCGGTACTTCTCGAGCACCTGGGACATGAGAGTTCGGAACGCCGGAGCCGCTCCGCTGGACCACTTGTTGGTCTGCGGCTTCGTGAACGTCACCGTGACAACATACTGGGGGTCCTCGGCGGGTGCCATTCCGGCCACCGACGTGATGCGCTGTCCGCCGTAGCCCTTGGACCCCTCGGCCACCTCGGCGGTGCCCGTCTTCGCGGCGATGTTGTAGCCGGAGATCGGCTTCATGCCGACGAGGGTGCCACCCGTGACCACGCTCTGCAGCATGTCCGTGACCTGCGTCGCGGCGTTCGCGGACACGACACGCGTCGGCTGCACGTCGGGCGCGTCGATCATGGTGCCGTCGGCGGTCTCGCAGCCCTTCACGAAGTGCAGCGGGATCCGGACACCGTCGTTCGCGAGGGTCTGGAAGATGCTCGCGACCTGGATCGCGGTCGTCGAGATGCCCTGCCCGAACATCGAGTTGATGTTCGTCTGCTGGTCCCACTCCGGGCTCGAGCCGTAGTCCATCGACGGCTGCCCCGGGTAGTCGATCGCCGACTCGGGCTCGAACAGGCCGAACTTCTTCATGTAGTCGTACCGCTGCTGGGCGGTCAGGCGCTCACCGAGCTCGGTGATGCCGACGTTCGACGAGTTCTGCAGGATGCCCGTGAGCGTCAGGTTCTCGGTCTGGTGGAACTCGGAGTCGTGGATCGACCCGCCCCAGGGGAACGAGCGCGAGTACGGCACGACCGCTCGGTCGGTCGGGCTCGACTTGCCCTGGTCGATGAGTGCCGCCGCGATCGCGGCCTTGATCGTGGAGCCCGGTTCGTACGTCGCCGTGAGCGCCCGCGATCCGAACGCACCCTTGTCCGTGGTGGCGTCGACGTCGTTCGGGTCGACGGTCGGGTAGTCCGCGACCGCGAGGATCTCCCCCGTCTTCACGCTGGTGACCGTCGCCGTGGCGGACTCGGCCTGCAGCGACTTCGCGGCGGACGCGATGGTCTGGTTGGCCATGTACTGCAGGTCGCTGTCGATCGTGGTCTCGACCGTGCCGCCGTCCTTGGCTTCCTTGGTCGTCACGGTGCTCCCGGGGAGCTGGACGCCGTCGGAACCGCGCTCGTACGTCTCGGAGCCGTTCGACCCCGCCAGGCACTTGTCGTAGGCGTACTCGAGCCCGGCCTGTGCACCGTCGGTGCCCATGAAGCCGGTGATGTTGCCGGTCGTTGCCGCCGTCGGGTACACCCGTGACGCCTGCTGCTCCTTGTAGATCCACGGGATGCCGAGCGCGGTCACCGCCTCGTAGTGCTTCACGTCGAGGCCCTTGACGAGGTAGGCGAAGTCGGACCGCGGGTTCGCCGCGATGCTCTTCTGCATGGTCGCCACGTCGCCGCCCGAGGCCTTCGCCAGCGCCGCGAGCGCCTGGTCGACCGTGACGTCCTTCACGCGGGTGCCGCCGAGCTTTCCCTCGAACTTCTTCACCAGGCGCGGGGCCGTCGTGATGTTGTAGCGGGTGACGCTGTCGGCGAGCTCGGTCCCGTTGCGGTCGACGATCGACCCGCGGGTCCCGTAGATCGTGACCGGGATGCTCCGCTTCTCCTTCGACAGCTCGTTGAGCGAGGCGGCCTGGACCACCTGGATGTCGACGAGGCGGACCACGAAGACCGCCACGAGCGCGATCACGGCGATCATCACGACGCTGTAGCGCAGTCGACGGTTGCGGATCGTCTTCGTCACGCGATGCGGTCCTTCCCGGGTGGTGCGGCAGGCTGTCCCGACCCGCAGGTCACCGGGTGGAGGGGGCCTGGAGCTGGTTCGGGTCGGACTCTACGTCGGCGGTGGACGAAGCCCCGGCCGACGCGCTGGCGCCTGTGGTCTTCCCAGCGTCGGCGGCGGTGCTGTCCGTGGTGGTGCCAGCGTCCTTGCTCGTCGAGCCGGCTCCGCTGTCCGTGCTCGTCGAGCTGGCCCCGCTCTCCTTGCTCGTCGAGGTGTCACCCGGCTTCGCGGCCAGCGGCACGTCGGCGAGCAGCGAGTTCGGCACCTGGTTCGACGTCGCCGCGGTGGCCGGGTCGGCGACCGCCGGGGTCGGCGTGCCGTAGACACGACCGGTCTTCGGGTCGAGGTACACCGGCGTCGAGTTCGCGATCATCCCGAGCGCCTGGGCGTTGCGGGCGAGGTTCTGCGGCGAGTCGAGCACCCGCAGCTCCTCGGACAGCGACTGCTGGGTGCGGGACAGGTTCGTCTGCTCGGCGCTCAGGGAGTTGAGCGTGTACGCGCCCTGGCTCAGCACCATGCTGATGCCGAGCTGCGCGAGGAGCAGGATGCCGAGGGCGACCACCGCCACCACGGCGTAGGCGATGCGGGGGCGTGCCCGGCGCTGGGCCTTGGTCGGGGTGACCTCGACGAGCTCCGGCCGGTTCTGTCGCGTCGGACGCGGGGCGCGGGACGGGACGACGGCGGGGTCGACGAGTGCGAGGTTCGTGCTCATGTCACTTCCGGATCCGCTCGGCCGCGCGCAGGCGCACGGGGGTTGCTCGTGGGTTGGCGGCGCGTTCGGCCTCGTCGGCCAGCTCGGCGCCCTTGACGACCAGTTCGTACGTCGGCCGGTGCTCGGGCAGTTCGACCGGCAGGCCGGCGGGTGCGCTCGACTTCGTCCGTGCGGTGAGTGCCCGCTTGACGATGCGGTCCTCGAGCGACTGGTACGACTCGACGACGATCCGGCCGCCGACCGCGATGGAGTCGAGGGCCGCCGGGATCGCCCGCTCGAGGACGCTCAGCTCGGCGTTGACCTCGATGCGGAGCGCCTGGAACACCCGCTTCGCCGGGTGTCCCTGTCGCTGGATCGCCACCGGGGTCGCGTCGTGCAGGACCTGGACCAGGTCGCCGGACATCTCGAACGGGGCGCTGGCGCGTCGCTCGACGATGGCGCGGGCGTAGCGTCCGGCGAGCTTCTCCTCGCCGTAGCGCTGGAAGATCCGGCGCAGCTCGCCCTCGTCGTAGGTGGCGAGGACGTCGGCCGCGGTCTGCCCCTCGGTCCGGTCCATCCGCATGTCGAGCGGTGCGTCCTGGCTGTACGCGAAGCCGCGTTCGGCACGGTCGAGCTGCAGCGAGCTGACACCGAGGTCGAACAGCACGCCGTCGACCTGCTCGAAGCCCTCGCCCTCGATCGCCTCGACGATGCCGTCGTAGACGGTGTGCACCAGGCGGACGCGGTCACCGAACCGGGCGAGCCGGTCCCCCGCGATGCCGAGCGCGTCGGTGTCGCGGTCGAGGCCGATGAGCGTCAGCTCCGGGAACCGCTCGAGGAGCCCCTCGGAGTGGCCGCCCATGCCGAGCGTCGCGTCGACCACGACCTTGCCCGGCCCCTCGAGCGTGGGCGTGAAGAGGTCGACGATGCGCTCGAGCATCACCGGGGTGTGCGGGAAGCGCGGTGTGTTGGTCTCGTCCTCGGCCATGTGCAGCCCCTCGTCCTCCGGGCCGCGGGTCCGGATCCCCATCCATGCGACCTGACACCGGGGAAGGGGTGTCAGGGATGCACGGCTGGGAGTCCCGATCCACGGATCAGAAGATCCCCGGGATCACCTCCTCGTCGTTGTCGGCGAAGCCCTCTTCGACTTCGGCGTAGTAGGCCTCCCACGCGGGGGTCGACCAGATCTCGGCGCGGTCACCGGAGCCGATGACCGTCAGGTCCCGCTCGAGCCCCGCGTACTCGCGGAGGTTCTGCGGGATGGTGACGCGGTTCTGCTTGTCGGGCTGTTCCGCGCTCGCTCCGGAGAGGAACAGGCGCATGTAGTCCCGGGTGCGCTTCGAGGTCATCGGTGCGGTGCGGATCCGCTCGTGCAGCTGCTCGAACGTGTCCGCGCTGAAGACGACCACGCAGCGCTCCTGCCCGCGGGTCATCACGAGGCCCCCGGACAGTTCGTCCCGGAACTTGGCGGGGAGGATCACGCGACCCTTCTCGTCGAGCTTCGGGGCATGGGTACCGAGCAGCACGTCGGGCCTCCCCTCCGCTCCACCGGACCGTTGTGTGCCCCACTTTACTCCACTCCCCTCCCCACGGGGCGGATTTCATTCCCGAAGTCGCCCGTCAGCCTCGTTCTGGGGGCGGATCTCGTCGTCGATCGGGCAATTTCGGCCCGTACTGCCGCGGAACGGCGGGCCTGTGGAGCGGAGTGGAGCGCGTGGAGGGAAGTGGAGGACTTTCGCAGCTCCGTGGGCACGACGGCGGCGTGCCGAGGTGTCCCCGGCAGGGCCGTCCCGGCGGGCGGTCGCCGCAGCCAGGACGGCGGGACCCGGGCGGCGGGTCGACTCCGTCGCCGCGCTGGTCGCACGACGCGCCGTCCGCCGATCGCCTGGGTCGCACGACGTGCCGCCGCCGGCCGTCGATCGCCTGGGTCGCACGACGTGCCGTCCGCCGATCGCCCGGGTCGCAGGACGTGCCGCCGCCGGCCGGCCCCGGCGACACTTCTCGCGACCAGCGCCCGCGCGCCGGCGCGCGCGTGCCCGCCCCGCCGACACCTCCCCCGACCAGCCCGCCCGCCGACCGGTCCGCACGCGCTCGACCTCACGCGCTGGCTGCCCGGTTCCCGAGCGGGTAGAACACGCCGCACGCTCCCCGCCGAGCGGGCGGAATCGGCCGCCCGGCCCGCTCGAGTGGGACGGACATCGCCCGCTCGCGGGAGCGCGGGGTACAGCAGCACCCGTCGGGGCCGCGAGGCGCGGTGCGGGGCCGACCCGCGCCTCCCGTCCGACAGCAGCGCACGGTCACCCGCCGAGCGGGCAGGACACGCCGCGCACTGCCCGCCGAGCGGGCAGGACACGCCGCGCGCTCCCCGCCGAGCGGGCAGAACACGCCGCGCGCTCCCCAGCGAGCGGGCGGAATCGGCCGCCCAAGCTCGCCGAGCGGGACGGACATCGCCCACTCGCGGGAGCGCGGGGTACAGCTGCACCCATCGGGGACGGGAGGCGCGGTGCGAGGCCGACCCGCACCTCCCGTCCGACAGCCGCGCACGATCACCCGCCGAGCGGGCAGGACACGCCGCGCGTTGCCCGCCGAGCGGGCGGATTCGGCCGCTCAGGGCCGCCGAGCGGGACGTATTTCGCCCGCTCGCGGGGCGCGAGGCGCGGGACGGGGCGCGGGGCGCGGAGGCGCAGGACGGGGCGCGGAGGTGCAGGACGCGGGACGGGGCACGGACTCGCGGGGCGCGATGCGCCCCCGCGCACGACAACGGGGTCAGCCCCGAAGGACCGACCCCGTGGAGGAGTGTGGAGGGCGCCTAGCCCTGGTTGTCGTTCCGCTTGTCCCAGCGCTCGTTCATGCGGTCCATGAAGGACCCGCCGCCACTCTGGCTCGGCCGAGCGGACCCGCCCGACGACGGCTTGCCGGCCCGAGGCGTCTTCGCCTTGGGCGCTCGCATGCCGGGACGCAGCGCGAAGAGGACTCCGGCCAGCATCACGACGAAGCCGAGGATCCCGATGAGCGGCTGGCGCATGACCAACCCGACAATGACGATCGCGACACCCGCGAGGGCGCCGAGCACCCCGAGCGTGATCGACGTGTAGGTCGGACGACCCTGGCGACGCGTGACGCGCGCGACGAAGTCGGAGTCATTCTGGTAGAGGCTCCGCTCCATCTCTTCGAGGAGTCGCTGCTCTTGCTCCGAGAGTGGCATCTGTGTTCCCTCTGTTCCTGGGATCGACGCGTGGTTGAGGTGGACCGAGTCTACGACTCGACCGCTCCACTAGGGTAGGGAGTGTGGCTGAGAGTACGCGATTAGTGGACCTCGTGTCGGCGCGGATCGATCGAGCGCTGGACGACCAACGGGAACGGCTCGCAGCGATCAGTCCGGACCTTGCTCCGTTCGACCGGTACGCGCGCGATCTGCTGTCCGGGGGCAAGCGGTTCCGGGCCCTGTTCTGCTACTGGGGATGGCAGTCCGTGGCGGGACGATCGGGCTCGTTCGACCCGCTCGGCGAGGGGTCGCGGCAGACCACGGCCGAGGCGATCGTCACGGTCGCAGCGGCGCTCGAGATCTTCCACGCGGCGGCCCTCGTGCACGACGACATCATGGACCGCTCGGACACCCGTCGCGGGCGTCCGGCGGCGCACCGCCGGTTCGAGTCCCTGCACGAGGAGTCCGGCTGGGTCGGTGACCGCGCGCTGTACGGCACGAACTCCGCACTGCTGCTCGGCGACCTCCTGCTCTCCCTGAGCGACGCCGTCTTCGACGAGGGACTCGCCCTGCTCGACCCCGCTCGTGGTCGGATCGTCCGCCAGGAGTTCCACACCATGCGCCTCGACGTCACGGCGGGCCAGTACCTCGACGTGCACGAGGAGACCGCGTGGCCGACCATCGACGAGGACGAGCACCTCGTGCGGGCGCAGCGCGTCATCGTCTTCAAGTCGGCGAAGTACTCGATCGAGGCACCGCTCGTCATCGGCGCCCTCGTCGCCGGGGCGTCGGACGCGCAGCTCGAGGGGCTCCGGGCGTTCGGACTCCCCCTCGGCGTCGCCTACCAGCTCCGCGACGACATGCTCGGCGTCTTCGGCGACCCCGAGGTCACGGGCAAGCCCGCCGGCGACGACCTGCGCGAGGGCAAGCGCACCGTCCTCATCGCCTCGGCCCGCAAGGCGCTCCCCGGTGGTCCGCGCCAGTTGCTCGACGAGCTCCTCGGCGACCCGGACCTCGACGAGGCGCAGGTGCAGATGCTCCGCGCCACGCTCACCGAGTCCGGTGCGGTCGCGGCCGTCGAGCGGTCGATCGACCGGCACGTGCAGCGCGCGAAGGCCGCCATCGAAGCGGCTCCGCTCACGCCGTCGGCGCGCGAGCAGCTCGTCGCGCTGGCCGACACGGTCAGCCGACGCGTCGCGTAGACGCTCCAGCGAGACGGACAGGAGGCGCGGTGCCAGCTGGCACCGTGCCTCCTGTCCGTCGGGCGGGGACCGCTAGAGCAGGGACTGGGCGATGCGACGCACCTCGGCCTTGCGGCCGGCGCGCAGCGCGGCGATCGGCGAGGTGCCGATCGCGTCGTCGTCCGAGAGCATCCAGCGGACGGCTTCGTCATCGGTGAAGCCGTTGTCCGAGAGCACGATGAGCGTCCCGCGCAGCTCGGGCAGCGGCTCGCCCTCGTCGAGGAACTCGCTCGGCACCCGCAGGACGCCGTCCACGCGCGCGGGCAGCAGCGTCTTCTGCTCGAAGAGACGGTGGATGCGCCCGGGGCTCACCCCGAGCAGGTCCACCAGGTCGGGGACGGTCAGCCATCGCTCGGAAAGGGTCGTGTCGTCGATGGGTGCAGCACTCACAGGCCCCATGTTGCCAGAGTGGGGCGCGGCGTCACACCGACTCGTTCGTCACATTCGTCACACACGCAACATCCGACTCTCTGGTTGACTTGGGAAACGCGCCATGCCAGCGTGGGAACACCTGTGAGTGCGCACGCACGCGCAACGGCTCACCGCTCGAACAGGAGACACCGTGGACAACGCTGCAGACGAAGACGCCCGGCGCGCACGATCCGCCCGGTTCGCGACCATGCCCATCGTCCTCGCGGGGACGATCGCGGTGACCGCCGGACTCACCGGCCCGGTCGCCCACACCGAACCACGCCACGACGACGACAACCGCAACAAGCGACACGTCGACGAGGACCGCACCGTGACCGACCGACCGGTCTTCCAGACCGCCGTGGCCCGTCCGGCCGAGACCACCGTCCAGACGGTCGCCGCCGTCTCCACCCGGGTCCCCACCACGTACACCGTGCGCCAGGGCGACACCGTGTCGGGCATCGCCGCCCGGTACGGCCTGTCCGCGCAGGAGGTGCTCGTGCGCAACGGCCTCGGCTGGAACACGATCATCCACCCCGGCCAGACGCTGCACCTCGCGTCGACGCCAGCGGTCACGACGGCCTCGGCGCGGACGTCGGCCACCGGCAGCTACCACGTCAAGCAGGGCGACACGGTGTCCGGCATCGCCGCGCGCGTCGGCGTGTCGACCACGGCGCTCCTCAGCGCGAACAAGCTCTCGCAGCGCTCCGTGATCTACCCCGGGCAGACGCTCCGGGTCCCGACGGCTGGTGCCACGGCGGCGCCCGTGGCGTCGGTCGCGGCCGCTCCGACCTCCAGCTCCGGAAACGCCTCGTCGGCCCGGGCCGGCAGCGTGAAGATCGGCACGGGCGACACCATCGCCTCGATCGCCGCCGCGCACGGGGTGTCGGTCTCGGCGCTCCTCTCGGCGAACGGGCTCACCTACACGAGCACCATCTACGCCGGCAAGACCCTCGTGCTGCCGTCCTCCGGCCCCTCGCTCTCGGCGGAGCAGCGGGGCAACGCGGCGACGATCGTGTCCGTCGGCCGATCGCTCGGGGTGTCCGACCACGGGATCGTCATCGCCCTCGCCGCGGCGATGCAGGAGTCGAGCCTCCGCAACCTGTCCCACGGCGACCGCGACTCGGTCGGGCTGTTCCAGCAGCGGCCGAGCCAGGGCTGGGGCTCCGCTGCGGCGCTGCAGGACCCGGTGACCGCGACGAAGCGCTTCTTCACCGGCAACCCCGGGCACACCCGCGGGCTGCTCGACATCGCCGGGTGGTCGTCGATGAACGTCACCACGGCGGCGCAGGCCGTCCAGGTGTCGGCGTACCCGAAGGCGTACGCGCAGTGGGAGAAGACCGCGCAGAGCCTGCTGGCATCGCTCTGACCCCGGCCGCGCGGCCCCCGGGCGTGCCCGCACGCCTGGCCGCCCGGTCCCCGGGCGTGCCCGCACGCCTGGCCGCCCGGTCCCCGGGCGTGCTCGCAGGCCTGGCCGCCCGACAGAACCGAGTCATCCGCAAGATCGAGATTCGGTCACGACCGGTGCGTCAGTGCGGGTCCGTGCAGTCCCGATTCGTAGAATGCCGCCGATGACCACCAACGCCGCCACGGACCCGATGATCGGTCGCATGATCGATCACCGGTACCGCGTACGCTCCCGCATCGCGCGCGGGGGCATGGCGACCGTGTACCTGGCGACCGACGTGCGGCTCGAGCGACGCGTCGCGATCAAGATCATGCACGGCCACCTGGCGGACGACCAGGCCTTCCGGGAGCGCTTCATCCAGGAGGCCCGCTCCGCCGCCCGGCTCTCCCACCCGAACCTCGTCGGCGTGTACGACCAGGGCGCCGAGGACGACACGGCGTACATCGTCATGGAGTACATCCCGGGCATCACGCTCCGCGACCTCCTGCAGGAACACCACGCGCTCACGCCGGAGCAGGCGACCGACATCCTCCGGGCCGTCCTCGCCGGCCTCGCCTCGGCGCACCGTGCCGGCATCGTGCACCGCGACCTCAAGCCCGAGAACGTCCTGCTCGCCGACGACGGCCGCATCAAGCTCGGGGACTTCGGCCTCGCCCGCGCCACCACGGCGAACACCGCGACCGGTGCGGCCCTGCTCGGCACGATCGCGTACCTCTCCCCCGAGCTCGTCACGCGCGGCGCCGCCGACTCCCGCAGCGACATCTACGCGCTCGGCATCATGCTCTACGAGATGCTCACCGGCGAGCAGCCCTACAAGGGCGAGCAGCCGATGCAGATCGCCTACCAGCACGCGAACGACCAGGTCCCCGCACCGAGCGCCGCCGTGGCCGGGATCCCGCCGGAGCTCGACGACCTCGTCGCCTGGTCCACCGCCCGCAACCCGGACGACCGTCCGCGTGACGCCCGCGAGATGCTCGACCACATGGCGGGCGACCAGCAGCGCGCCACCGGGCAGTACCGGACCGCCGTGCTGCGTCCCGAGAACGCGACCGCGATCATCCCGGCCGGGTCCGCGACGCCCACCTCGGCGGACTCCGGCGACGCCACCACCATCCTCGAGCCGTCGCAGCGCTCGTCGGCCCAGCAGCCCGGCGGCCGTGGCGGTCGGAACGCACCGGGCCCCCGGCGCACCGGCTCGCAGCCCGGTGCGCTCTCCCCCGCCGCACAGCGCCTCGCCGACAAGTCGACCAGGCGCCGGAAGCGCGGCTGGATCGTCCTCGTCGTCGTCCTCGTGCTGATGGCGCTCGGCGGGTCGATCGGCTGGGCGTTCGGTCCCGGTCCGTGGGGCAACGTCCGCATCCCCGAGGTCGCGGGCAAGTCGGTCTCGCAGGCTCGCCAGCTCCTCGAGGCGCAGGGTCTGCAGACGGCGTCGTCGACCGCGACCCGGTTCGACGCGGTCGTCGCGAAGGGGCAGGTCTCCACGACCAAGCCCGCGGCCCGGCGCGAGGTCCGCAAGGGCACCTCGGTCCAGATCGTGGTGTCGAACGGCCCGAAGATGATCGCCCTGCCGGCGATCGTCGGGCAGCCGCTCTCCACCGTCACCGCCGCGCTCGACGACGACTTCGAGCTGCAGGACGACCAGTACCAGTTCTCCGCCGACGCACCGAAGGACACCGTCATCGCGGCGACCGGACTCGGCACCGACGGGGCATCCGTCGACCTCTCGACCGTCAAGGCCTACGGCGAACGCGGCCCGGTGACGCTCACCGTCTCGCTCGGCGCGGTGCCGGACGTCGTCGGCAAGTCGGTCGACGACGCCTCGGCGACGCTCGACGCGGTCGGCCTCACCCTCGGCTCGCAGGACGCGCAGTACAGCGACACCGTCCCCACGGGGCAGATCATCTCGGCGAAGGCCGCGGACGACCCCGTGGTCGAGGGCTCCGCGATCGACGTCGTCGTGTCGAAGGGTCCGACTCCGATCACGCTGCCGGACGTGCACGGCAAGACGATCAATGACGCCACGGCGACGCTCGACGCGCTCGGACTGAAGGTCTCGGTGCCGGACTGCACGAACATCCTGTGCGGCTTCTACGACTGGAAGGCCTCGCTCCCCGTCCAGTCCACCGACCCGGGCGCCGGCGCGACGGTGTACCGCGGCGACACGATCACGCTCGCCTACGAGCAGTAGGCGCACGCCCAGCACTCCGCACTCCGCGGTGCCGAGACTCGGCCAGGCGGACAGTTTTGCGCTCTCGGAGCCACGAAGGTGTCCGCGGAGCCGAGTCTCGGGGCGAGCGGGGCGGGGCGGCGGGCGCACGCACGTCACGGACGGGAGGCGCGGGGGCCCCGGGCCCCCCCCCCCCCCCCCCGCCCCCCGGGGGGGGGGGGGCCGATAGCGGCCCCGCCCCCCCCGCCCGGCGGGCGCGCG
>NZ_JBIWAG010000001.1:0-117348 GCF_044759965.1 Curtobacterium sp. NPDC098951 | reverse complement strand
TATATTTGGGGGGGGGGCCCCCCCCGGGGGGGGCGGGGGGGGGGTGGGGGGGGGGGGGGGGGGGGGGGGGGGGGGCCCCCCCCCGGCCGGGGGGGGGGGGGGGGGCCCCGGGCCCCCCCCGCCTCCCGTCCGTCAGCAGGTCGCGTGAGCGCGCCGCGCTACGCGCGCACGTGCGGGTGTGCGCTGAGCTCCTCGGCGACGAGGAAGGCCAGCTCGAGCGACTGCATGTGGTTCAGGCGCGGGTCGCACAGGGACTCGTAGCGGGTCGCGAGGGTCGCCTCGTCGATCTGCTCCGAGCCGCCGAGGCACTCCGTGACGTCGTCACCGGTGAGTTCGACGTGCATGCCGCCCGGGTACGTGCCGACCTCACGGTGGGCCTCGAAGAAGCCGAGGACCTCGTCCACGACGTCGTCGAAGCGGCGCGTCTTGTACCCGGTCGGCGTCGTCAGGCCGTTGCCGTGCATCGGGTCGGTCACCCACAGCGGGTTGGCGTCCATGCCCTTGATCGCCTCGAGCAGCTTCGGCAGCTCGTCGCGGATCTTGCCGGCGCCCATGCGCGTGATGAACGTCAGACGACCGGGCTCGCGGTTCGGGTCGAGCTTGTCGACGAGCGCCTTCATGTCGTCGACGCTCGTCGTCGGGCCGAGCTTCACGCCGATCGGGTTCCGCACGCGGGACAGGAAGTCCACGTGGGCGCCGTCGAGGTCACGGGTGCGCTCACCGATCCAGATGAAGTGCCCCGACGTGTCGTAGGCGAGCCCCGACCGCGAGTCGATGCGGGTCATCGGGCGCTCGTAGTCCATGAGCAGGCCCTCGTGCGAGGCGTAGAACTCGACGTGCTTCAGCTCGTCGAAGTCCGCTCCGCAGGCACCCATGAAACGGATCGCGCGGTCGATCTCCTTGGCGAGGTGCTCGTACCGGGCGTTCGCCGGGTTCGACGCGAAGCCCTTGTTCCACGAGTGCACCTGGCGCAGGTCGGCGAAACCACCCTGCGTGAAGGCACGGACGAGGTTCAGCGTCGACGCGGCGGTGTGGTAGCCCTGCACGAGGCGCCGCGGGTCGGCCTGGCGGCTCTCCGGCGTGAAGTCGTAGCCGTTCACGATGTCGCCGCGGTAGGCGGGCAGCGTGACGTCGCCGCGGGTCTCGAAGTCGCTCGAGCGCGGCTTGGCGAACTGCCCCGCCATGCGCCCCATCTTGATGACCGGCATCGACGCGCCGTAGGTCAGCACGACGGCCATCTGCAGGATCGTCTTGACGCGGTCGCGGATCGAGTCGGCGGTGGCCCCGGCGAAGGTCTCGGCGCAGTCGCCGCCCTGCAGCAGGAACGCCTTGCCCTGGGCGGCCGACGCGAGCCGCTCACGGAGCTTGTCGACCTCGCCCGCGAAGACGAGCGGGGGCAGCGTGGCGATCTCGGCCGATGCCGCCTCGGCCGCGGCCTGGTCCGGCCAGGTGGGCTGCTGCTTGATCGGGAGCGTCCGCCAGTAGTCGAGGCCCTCGATCACGTCCGGATCCTGCAGGGCGACGAAGTCGGTCGACTCGAACAAGGGTGGTACCTCTCGAAGGGATGGCCGTCCGGGCGGTTGCCGGAACCATCGAATCCTAACGTGCCGACGTGCCCCGGCCATTCCGTGTGACCTTGGCACGGAGGACCTGCTCACGTGCCGTGCTCGCCCGCTCCTTGACGCTCGTCGCGTACACGTCGACGTACTCCTGACGGCTCAGTCCGGCGAGCTCGTGCATGACCTCGTCGGTGACGCTGCGGAGGATGAAGCGGTCGGTCTCGAAGCCCTCGAATCGCGAGAAGTCGAGCGGCTTGCCGAACACGACGCCGACCCGCTTGAACTTCGGGAACCGCTGCCCGATCTGCTGCACCTCGCGCGTGCCGATCATCGCGACGGGGACGACGGTGACGCGGCCCTCGAGGATCATCCGGGCGATGCCGGTGCGGCCCCGGTACAGCTTGCCGTCCGGGCTGCGGGTGCCCTCGGGGTAGATGCCGAGCTGCTCACCGCGGGCGAGGACCTGCAGGCCGGTGCGGAGCGAGGCCTCGGACGCCTTGCCGCCGGAGCGGTCGATCGGCAGCTGCCCGATGGCGTTGAAGAACGTCTTCGTCGCCCAGCCCTTCAGCCCGCGCCCCGTGAAGTAGTCGCTCTTCGCGAGGAACGACAGCCGACGGTCGAGCACTGCCGGCAGGATCACCGAGTCGATGAAGGAGACGTGGTTGGACGCGAAGATCACCGGCCCCGTCGTGGGGACGTGCTCACGGCCGACGACCCACGGCCGGAAGAGCGTGAGGATGAGCGGCCCGAGCAGGAAGTTCTTCAGCAGCCAGTAGGTCATCGTCGACTCCGAGACGGTGGGGTGGTGCGACCCTACGCCGTGCGGGCGTGGATCCGAGCGAGGTCGGCCGCGCCGACGACACCGGCGTCGTTGACGAGTTCGGCGATCACGAAGTCCGGCTCCGGGTGGTACCCACGGGCCGGCAGGTTGTTGAGGTACGCCTGCTTGATCGGGTCGAGCAGCCGGTCCCCCGCGCTGGCGACGCCGCCGCCGAACACGAAGAGCTGCGGGTCGAGCACGGCGGACAGCGAGGCGCAGGCCTCGCCCAGGTGCCGACCGAGCCGCCGCAGCGCCGCGAGGGCACCGGGGTCGTCGGCCAGGATGAGGTCGCCGACGATGTGCCCGTCGAGCTCGCCGCCGTTCGCCGCGCGGGCGTCGGCCAGGGCGGACCCGATGCCGCCGGCGTCCGCGACGTCGTTCGCCATGCGCTGCAGGGCACGACCGGAGCCGTACTGCTCGATGCAGCCGCGGGCACCGCAGCCGCAGGGCAGTCCGTTCGGCACGATGCGGAGGTGGCCGATCTCGCCGCCGGTGCCGAAGCCCCCGCGGAAGAGGCGGTCCTCGGTCACGATCGCGCCGCCGACGCCGGTGCCGATCGTCAGCATGGTCATGTCGGACACGAGCCGACCGGCGCCGAAGCGGAACTCGGCCCAGCCCGCGGCGTTCGCGTCGTTGTCGACGGTGATGTGCAGGTCGCCGATCCGCTGCTGGAGCTTCTGGCGCAGCGGCTCGTTCCGCCACCGGATGTTCGGCGTGTAGTAGACGATCGACTGCGAGGCGTCGATGAAGCCCGGAGCGGCGACGCCGACGGCGCCGACCTCGTTCGCGGCGCGCAGTCGCGAGACCATCGCGACCACGTCGTCGAGCATGGCGTCCGGGTCCGCAGCGTTGGTGGCCACCCGGTCCTCGGCGAGGATCTCGCCCAGTTCCGTGACGACCGCTCCCGCGATCTTGGTGCCCCCGATGTCGATTCCGATGGCGTGCACGAGCAACGAGCCTACCGGTTCCCCGCACGCTCACGGAACGCGGGGGAACGCGTCCTATGCTGACGGTGCGGCCTCGACGATGAGGCCCACTCGAATCGAACCGGCCGACAAGGGAGTCACCGTGAACGATCAGCGGCACCCAACCCCGCTCACCGCCCCCGACCACGGCTCGGCCGCGCGACTGCTCTCCGAGCGGGCCCGGACGACGCCGGACCGTCCGATCCTCGCCGTGCGGCACGGCGACCGGTGGACGCCCATCACCGCGGCCGAGACCCTCGAGCGCGTGCGCGGCATCGCCAAGGGCCTCGTCGCCGCCGGCCTCGAACCCGGGGCGCACGTCGCGATCCTGTCGCGCACGCGCCTCGAGTGGACCCTGGTCGACTTCGCCGTGTGGACCGCCGGGCTCGTCTCGATCCCGGTCTACGAGACGAGCTCGCCCGACCAGGTGCGCTGGATCCTCTCGGACTCCGAGGCCGTCGCGATCATCGTCGAGCAGGAGGAGCACGCACGCCGGGTGGCGTCGATCGCGCCGGACCTGCCGCACCTCGGCCAGCACTGGACGATCGACGGCGGCGGCCTGGACGACTTGGTCCGCCTCGGCGAGGACGTCACCGACGCCGAGCTCGACGCGCGCACGGTCGACGTGCACGGCCACGACGACGCCACGATCATCTACACCTCGGGGACGACGGGCCGGCCGAAGGGCTGCGTGCTCCGGCACGACAACTTCACCGCGACGGTCGAGGGCGCGTCCGAGGCGATGCCCGAGGTCGTCGCCGACGGCGCCTCGACGCTGCTGTTCATCCCGATGGCCCACGTCTTCGCGCGGTTCATCGCGGTGATGTCGGTCTCCGCCGGGGTCCTCGTCGGCCACGAGCCGGACACGAAGGACCTCATGCACGCGGTCTCGACGTTCAAGCCGTCGTTCCTGCTCGCCGTGCCGCGGGTGTTCGAGAAGATCTACAACTCGGCCGAGCAGAAGGCCGACCTCGGTGGCAAGGGTCGCATCTTCCGGGCCGCCGCGAAGACCGCGGTCGCGCACTCCGAGGCCCTCGCGGCGGGCAGGGTCCCGCTCGGCCTGGCGCTCCGCTTCAAGCTGTTCGACCGGCTCGTGTACGCGAAGCTCCGCGAAGCCATCGGTGGACGGGTCCGCTACGCCGTGAGCGGCTCGGCACCGCTCTCACCGCGCCTGTCGCACTTCTTCCGGTCGATCGGGGTGCTCATCCTCGAGGGGTACGGCCTCACCGAGACGACCGCACCCGCCACCGTCAACCGGGCCGGCGAGCTCCGGATCGGCAGCGTCGGCCGCGCGCTCCCCGGGGTCGAGATCCGGATCGCGGACGACGGCGAGATCCTCATCCGCGGCGTCGACGTGTTCGACCGCTACTGGCACAACGACGAGGCCACGGCGAAGGCGCTCGTCGACGGGTGGTTCCGGACCGGCGACCTCGGTCGGCTCGACGAGCACGGCGTCCTGACGGTGACGGGCCGCGCCAAGGAGCTCATCGTCACGGCGAGCGGCAAGAACGTCGCGCCGGCGCCGCTCGAGGACGGGATCCGCGAGCACCCGCTCATCGGCCAGGTCGTCGTCGTCGGCGAGGGCAAGCCGTTCGTCGCCGCCCTCGTCACGCTCGACCGCGACATGCTCGGCGGCTGGTGCGAGGCTCGGGGCATCTCCCCCGCCCTGTCCGCCCACGAAGCCGCCTACGACGAGCGGGTGCACCAGGCCGTCCAGGAGGCCATCGACGCCGCGAACCAGCGGGTCTCACGGGCGGAGTCGGTGCGGTCGTTCACGATCCTCGACACCGAGCTCACCGAGGCGTCCGGGCACCTCACGCCGAAGCTGACGATCAAGCGTCAGGTCGTGCTGCGGGACTTCGCCGCCGACGTCGAGCACATCTACTCGGGGTCGAAGGTGCAGACCACCGCGACGCCCGTCGTCGAGGGGCGCCGCCGGCGGGACTAGGGCACCAGCGCAGGCCAGGAGGCGGGGGGGGGGGGGGCCCCCCCCCCCCCCCCCCCCCCCCCCCCCCCCCCCCGACCCCCCCCCCCCGCCCCCGCCCCCCCCCCCCCCCCGCGGGGGCGCACCACCCCACCCCCCCCCCCCACACCCCACGGGCCCCCCACCCCCGGCGCGGGGGGGGGGGGGCGGGGGGGGGGGCGCCCCCCCCCCCGCCCGGGGGGGGGGGGGGGGCCCCCCCCCCCCCCCCCCCCGCCTCCTGTCCGTCACGCTGGGCGCGGGGCGCGGTCCGCGACCGCGCGGGATCAGGCGTCCTGCGGTTGCTCCGCTGCGGGGGCGTCGAGGACGGCCGTCGAGGAGGTCGTGACCTGGACCTCGGTGGCGCGGCGGTTGGTACGGGTGCGGTGCGAGCTGAGCTCGTCGTCCTGAGCGGTCATGGGGGTGTCCTGGGGGGTGTGGGGTACGACGTCGGTGGGAAGCCGACGGCGATACGGTACCCCCTCGTCAGGCCCGGACGACAATCCCGCGTTGGGGTGTCAGTGGAACCAGTCCTGCGCGCGGATGTCACGGAGCGCCCGGCGGCGGACGTCCGGGTCGAGCGTCATCACGTAGACCGTGCCGTCGAGGTGGTCGACCTCGTGCTGCAGCGCCTCGGCCATGAGCCCGGTGCCCTCGAGCACGACCTCGGCCCCGTCGACGTCCACGCCGCGGACCTTGGCGTACGGGGATCGCCGGGTCGGGTAGGACAGCCCGGGCACCGACAGGCACCCCTCGTCCATCAGCTCCGGCTCCCCGCCGACCTCGACGATCTCGGGGTTGAGGACGTAGCCGACCTCACCGTCGACGTTGTACGAGAAGGCGCGCACCCCGACACCGATCTGCGGAGCGGCCACGCCGGCACGACCGGGTTCCTTGACGGTGTCGATCAGGTCCTGCACGAGGTCACGGATGCCCTGGCTCCCGACGGCGTCGGGACGGATCGGGTCGGCCGGGGAACGGAGGACGGGGTCGCCGAACAGGCGGATGGGACGGACGGTCAATTTACTGCAGCACCACCAGGAGGTCGCCGGCGTCCACCTGCTGGGTCGCCGGGATCGCGAGACGGCCGACGGTCCCCGCGACGGGTGCCGTGATGGCCGCTTCCATCTTCATCGCCTCGATGCTCGCCACGGCCTGACCGGCCTCGACGACGTCACCGACGGCGACCTTGAGCGTCACGACGCCGGAGAACGGCGCCGCGACGTGCTTCGGGTCGGTCTTGTCCGCCTGCTCGGCGGCCTTCGTCTCGACCTCGATCGACCGGTCACGGACGTACACCGGGCGGAGCTGCCCGTTCATCGTCGCCATGACCGTGCGGACACCGCGGGCGTCCGCCTCGCCGATCGCCTCGAGGCCGACGAACAGGTCCACGCCCTTGCCGAGCGGCACGACGTGCTCCTGCCCGGGACGCAGGCCGTACAGGTAGTCGACGGTCGGGACGACGGAGAGGTCGCCGTACTGCTCGCGGACGCGCGCGAACTGCTGCGTCGGCTGCGGGAAGAGCAGGCGGTTGAGGGCCTGACGCCGTTCGGGACCGGGGGTGTCCAGGTGCGCCCGCTCGGCGTCCGGCACCGGCGTGACCTCGAGCCGCACCTCGCGCCCCGCGAGCACCTTCGAGCGGAACGGCTCGGGCCAGCCGCCCGGCAGGTCGCCGAGCTCGCCGGCCATGAAGCCGACGACGGAGTCCGGGATGTCGTACTTCTCGGGGTGCTGCTCGAAGTCGACCGGGTCGGCGTCCACCGCGGCGAGCTGCAGTGCGAGGTCGCCGACGACCTTCGACGACGGCGTCACCTTCGTCGGGCGACCGAGGATCCGGTTCGCCTCGGCGTACCAGTCCTCGACCTGCTCGAACCGGTCGCCGAGGCCGAGGGCGATGGCCTGCTGGCGGAGGTTCGACAACTGGCCGCCCGGGATCTCGTGCTTGTACACGCGGCCGGTCGGCCCGGGCAGCCCGGACTCGAACGGGGCGTACGCGCGCCGCACGGCCTCCCAGTAGGGCTCGAGGTCGCCGACGGCGTCGAGCGACAGACCCGTGTCGCGCTCGGTGTGCGCCAGGGCGGCGACGAGCGCGGACATGCTCGGCTGGCTCGTCGTACCGGCCATCGGCGCGGCCGCGACGTCGACGGCGTCCGCACCGGCACGGGCCGCGGCGAGGAGCGTGGCGAGCTGCCCGCCCGCCGTGTCGTGCGTGTGCACGTGCACCGGCTGGTCGAAGCGCTCCCGGAGGGCGGTGACGAGCTGCTCGGCCGCGCCGGCGCGGAGCAGGCCGGCCATGTCCTTGATGCCGATGACGTGCGCACCGGCCTCGACCATCTGCTCCGCGAGGCGGAGGTAGTAGTCGAGCGTGTAGAGGTCCTCGGACGGGTCGAGGAGGTCGGCGGTGTAGCAGAGGGCCGTTTCGGCGACGGCCGTGTCGGTCGCGAGCACGGCCTCGAGCGCCGGACGCAGCTGGCTGACGTCGTTCAGCGCGTCGAACACGCGGAACACGTCGACGCCCGACGCGGCGGCCTCGGCCACGAAGGCGTCCGTCACCTCGGTCGGGTACGGGGTGTAGCCGACCGTGTTCCGGCCGCGCAGCAGCATCTGGATCGGGATGTTCGGCATCGCCTCGCGGAGCGACGCGAGCCGCTCCCACGGGTCCTCGCCGAGGAACCGGAGCGCGACGTCGTAGGTGGCACCGCCCCAGGCCTCGACGCTGAGCAGCTGCGGCGTGAGCCGGGCCACGTACGGCGCGACCGCCACGAGGTCCTTCGTGCGGACGCGGGTGGCCAGGAGCGACTGGTGAGCGTCGCGCATCGTCGTCTCGGTGACGGCGAGCTCGGTCTGGCCACGGAGGGCCTTCGCCCACTCCGCCGGGCCGAGCAGCCGGAGCCGGTCGCGCTGCCCCTCGGGCACAGGGGCACCGAGGTCGATCGTCGGGAGCTTCTCGCTCGGTTCGACGGTCTGCGGGCGTCGCTCGCCGTTCGGCTTGTTGACGGTGACGTCGGCGAGCCAGTTCAGCACCTTCGTGCCGCGGTCCTTCGAGACGTGGCCGCCGAACAGCTGCGGGCGCTCCTCGATGAACTTCGTCGAGATGTCACCGCGGTCGAAGTCGGGGTCCTCGAGCACGGCCTGGAGGAACGGGATGTTCGTCGAGACGCCGCGGATCCGGAACTCCGCGAGGGCACGCTTCGCCCGGGCGACCGCCGCCGGGAAGTCCCGTCCGCGGCAGGTCATCTTCGCGAGCATCGAGTCGAAGTGCGGGCTGATCTGCGCGCCCGTCGCCACCGTTCCGCCGTCGAGACGGACACCCGCGCCACCGGGGCTCCGGTAGGTCGTGATCCGGCCGGTGTCCGGTCGGAAGCCCTGGGTCGGGTCCTCGGTCGTGATGCGCGTCTGGAGCGCCGCACCGTGGACGCGGACGCGGTCCTGCGACAGGCCGAGGTCGGCGAGGGTCTGCCCGGCGGCGATGCGCATCTGCGACTGCACGAGGTCGACGTCCGTGACCTCTTCGGTGACCGTGTGCTCGACCTGGATACGCGGGTTCATCTCGATGAAGACGTGCTGGCCGGCCCGCTCCCCCTCGGTGTCGAGCAGGAACTCCACCGTGCCGGCGTTCACGTAGCCGATCGACCGGGCGAAGGCGACGGCGTCGCGGTGCAGTGCTGCGGCGATCGACGGGTCGAGGTTCGGCGCCGGGGCGATCTCGACGACCTTCTGGTTCCGGCGCTGCACCGAGCAGTCCCGCTCGAACAGGTGGATCGTGCCGGCGTCGGTGCCGGTCGCGTCGGCGAGGATCTGCACCTCGATGTGGCGCGGGCGGATGACTGCCTGCTCGAGGAACATCGTCGGGTCGCCGAACGCGCTGTCGGCCTCGCGCATCGCCTCCTCGAGCGCCGCGCGGAGCTCGGGCTTCGTCTCGACCCGGCGCATCCCACGCCCGCCGCCACCGGCGACGGCCTTGGCGAACACCGGGAAGCCGATCGCGTCGGCACCGGCGAGGAGCTCCTCGATGTCGCGGCTCGCCGGGGTGCTCGCGAGCACGGGCACGCCGGCCGCGACCGCGTGCTCCTTCGCGGTGACCTTGTTGCCCGCCATCTCGAGCACGTGCTCGCCCGGGCCGATGAACGTGATGCCGGCAGCGGCCGCGGCGGCGGCGAGCTCCGGGTTCTCGGACAGGAAGCCGTACCCGGGGTAGATCGCGTCGGCTCCGGACTCGCGCGCGACACGCACGATCTCGGAGACGTCCAGGTAGGCGCGGACCGGGTGCCCGCGCTCCCCGATCAGGTACGCCTCGTCCGCCTTCAACCGGTGCAGGGAGTTGCGGTCCTCGTACGGGTAGACGGCGACGGTGCGCGCACCGAGTTCGTACGCCGCGCGGAACGCACGGATGGCGATCTCGCCACGGTTCGCGACCAGGATCTTGTCGAACACGAGGTCCCTTTCAGCCCGGGTTGAGGTGAGACAACCCTACTGGCGGTAACGTTGCTGACCGTGCATGTACTCAGCGTGAGCTCCCTCAAGGGTGGTGTCGGCAAGACGACGGTGACGCTCGGCCTGACTTCGGCCGCGTTCGCCAAGGGACTGCGCACGCTGGTGGTGGATCTCGACCCGCAGTCGGACGTCTCGACCGGCCTCGACATCAACATCTCCGGGCACCTCAACGTGGCCGACGTCCTCGAGAACCCGAAGGAGAAGATCGTCCGCCAGGCGATCGCCCCTTCGGGCTGGACGAAGGGCTCCCAGGGCAAGATCGACGTCATGGTCGGGTCGCCCTCCGCGATCAACTTCGACGGGCCGCACCCGTCCATCCGCGACATCTGGAAGCTCGAAGAGGCCCTCGCGAACGTCGAGCAGGACTACGAGCTCGTCCTCATCGACTGCGCGCCGTCGCTGAACGCCCTGACCCGCACCGCGTGGGCCGCGTCCGACCGTGTGACCGTCGTCACCGAGCCCGGCCTGTTCTCCGTCGCCGCCGCCGACCGTGCACTCCGCGCGATCGAGGAGATCCGTCGCGGCCTCTCCCCCCGCCTGCAGCCCCTCGGCATCATCGTGAACCGTGCCCGCGTGCAGTCGCTCGAGCACCAGTTCCGCATCAAGGAGCTCCGGGACATGTTCGGCCCGCTCGTGCTCTCGCCGCAGCTGCCCGAGCGGACCTCGCTGCAGCAGGCGCAGGGTGCGGCGAAGCCCCTGCACGTGTGGCCGGGTGAGTCGGCGCAGGAGATGGCGCGGAACTTCGACCAGCTGCTCGAGCGCATCATGCGCACGGGCAAGATCGGCCCGTACGCCGAGGGCGGCGCAGCCTAGGGCGCTCCGCCTGCGCGCGCGGGGGCCGTGCGGTGGCCGTGCGGTGCGTTCCGCGCGGCGCGCGCGGCTTCGCCGAGCGGGCCTTCTTCGTCACGCTCGGGCGGACGGAGCGGCCGATCCTGCCCGCTCGACGTCCGACACGCGGCGTGTCCCGACCGTTCGGCGTGCCTGGCCGGCTCGGCACGACTCGCCCGTTGTGCCCCCACCGAGCGGGCCTTCTCCGTCACGCTCGGGACGCCGGAGCGGTCGATCCTGCCCGCTCGACGTCCGACACGCGGCGTGTCCCGACCGCTCGACGCGGAGTCCGCGACACAGGACGCGCGCGGCCCGTCCGGCCAGCGCCTGCGTCGGCTGCCAGGAGGCGCGGCTCACCTCCGCCTCGACGGACACGCAGCTCCGGTGGCCCAGCGCCTGCGTCGACGGCCAGGAGGCGCGGCTCACCTCCGCCCCGACGCGCAGCTCCGCTAGGCCCTGCGCGGACGGCCACGGGCCGCTCGTCCGTCGAACGGGCGCGACACGCCGCTGGCGGTTCGCCGCCCGGGTACGAACTGCCGTTGCGCGTCGCCGAGTGTGACGTATTTCGCCCGCTCGGCGTCGCCGCGGTCGGCTGCGCGGGTCCCGCCGGCCCGGACCCGGCGCCCCGGGCGCGGGACTAGGAAGCGCGCGAAGCCCGGCGGGCGGCGAGCTCGTCGTCGGGGTCGGCCGCCGGCGTGGCGTCGAGTTCGACCAGGGACGACTCGACCTCGCGCAGGACCTTGCCCACCGCGATGCCGAACACGCCCTGGCCGCGCGAGACCAGGTCGATGACCTCGTCGTCGGAGGTGCAGAGGTACACCGACGCCCCGTCCGACATGAGCGTCGTCTGGGCGAGGTCCGAGACGCCGGACTCGCGGAGCTGGTTCACGGCGGTGCGGATCTGCTGGAGCGAGATGCCCGTGTCGAGCAGTCGCTTCACGAGCTTGAGCACGAGGATGTCGCGGAAGCCGTACAGCCGCTGCGACCCGGAGCCGGCGGCCCCGCGGATCGTGGGCTCGACGAGCTCGGTGCGCGCCCAGTAGTCGAGCTGGCGGTAGGAGATGCCGGCGGCGCGGGCTGCGACCGTGCCGCGGTAGCCGTTCTGCTCGTCGTGCTCGGGCAGGCCGTCGGTGAAGAGCAGCCCGAGGTCGTACCGGGTCATCTCCGACTCGGTCCCGGGGGTGTCGTTCCCACTCATCAGGCTGCCTTCCACGACGATCGAGCTCCCAACTGAACGTTCAATGACGGGTTGAGAGTTGTTCCGAGGTCCACGGTAGCGACTCGAACCGCTCCGGCGCGGGACATCCGACTCGGCGCGTCCGGCGTGTCGAGGATACGCCCCACCCACCGACGCGCACCAGCGGTCGAGGACGGACGAGCCACGACGCGCGTCATGCGTCGAGACGCCCGATCGCCGTGCGGATCAGGTTCGACCGGATCACCTCGAGGTGGCCGGCGATCTCCCGCGCGAGCTCGGTCGCCTTCGCCCGCGAGGTCGCGTCGCCGCGCCGCGAGACGGGCATGAGCGCGGACTCGATGAGCCCGACCTCGCGCTCGGCGACGCTGCGCATCGTGCGCAGGTGTCGTGGTTCGATCCCGGTGCGCTGCAGCTCGACGAGCGCCTTGAGCACCGAGACCGCGTCGTCGCCGTACGTGTCGGCAGCGGGCAGCAGCGAGGCGGACACGGCGTCGGCGAGGAGCATCGGCGACGCCCCGGCGGCCCGGACCGTCTCGTCACGGGTGTACCGCCGTTCGCGGCCGAGGATCGACGGTTTCGGGGCGTCCCCGCCGCCGGGCAGGACCGGTTCGCGCCCGGCGTCGAGGTCGGCCAGGTAGTCCTTGATGACCTTGAGCGGGAGGTAGTGGTCGCGCTGGAGGCCGAGGATGACCCGGAGGCGTTCGACGTCGGCCGCCGAGAACTTCCGGTACCCGCTCGCCGTCCGGATCGGCGTGACCAGCTCGCGCTCTTCGAGGAACCGGAGCTTCGAGCTGGACAGGTCCGGGAACTCCGGTTTGAGGCGAGCGAGGACCTGCCCGATCGTGAGCAGGTCCGGGACCGCGGACCCCGCCCGGGCCGCGGCGGACCGTGCGGCCACTACGCGTTCGCCAGGCGCGCCAGGTCGACCCGGGAGGCGTAGAAGGTCAGGCGGAACTTGCCGACCTGCACTTCGGACCCGTCGGTGAGCAGTGCTTCGTCGATGCGGACGCCGTCGAAGTAGGTGCCGTTGAGGGACCCGTTGTCCTTGACGCTGAAGCTCGTGCCGTGACGGAGGAACTGGGCGTGCTTGCGCGACACCGTCACGTCGTCGAGGAAGATGTCGGCGTCGGGGTGTCGCCCCGCCGTCGTGACGTCCGAGTCGAGGAGGAACCGCGCACCGACGTTCGGCCCGCGACGGACCACGAGCAGCGCCGACCCGGAGGGCAGCGCGTTGATCGCGTCACGTTCTTCGGCGGACACACCGGACTCGGCAGTGAGCGCCGCCCCCATGTCCATGCTGAAGGTCAGTGTGGTGTCGACCAGCCGCTGCTCAGGGGTCTTCTGACCGTCCGGCTGCGGGACCACTGGATCTGGCATCGTGGACCTCCTCCTCTTGGCGCACAAGCGTATCGGAAACGACCCACCGAACCCCAGCCCCGAACGGGGCTGGGGACAACTCGGGGGAACGCGTACAGCGAACGTACCGGGAACACCCACCGCTCAGCGACCGCGCGCGAGCAACCAGAGCAGGTACGGCGCCCCGATCACCCCGGTCACGACCCCGACGGGCAGGGCGTTCCCGGGGATGGCGAACTGGGCGACGAGGTCGCTCGCCAGGGTGACCACGGCACCGACGGCCGCGGTCGCGCCGAGCGCCACGCGCCCACCACCCACGAGCCGTCGGGCGATCGGGGCGGCCATGAGCGCGACGAACGACACCGGTCCCGCGGTCGCCACGGCGGCGGCGGTCAGGCACACGGCGGTCAGCAGCAGGAGCACCTTCGCGCGGTTCGGTCGGAGCCCGAGCGAGGACGCCACCTCGTCGCCGAGGGTCAGCACGGTGAGTCGCGAGGACTGCAGCAGCGCGAGCACCATGAGCACGACGAACGCGACGGCGAGCACGACGACGAGGTTCCGGTCGACGGCGTTCAGGCTGCCGGAGAGCCAGAGGAGCGCGGTGCCGGCCTGCGTGACCGTGCCGCTCGTGAGCATCCACCCGGTGATGCTCAGGCAGATCGCCGCGACGCCGATCCCGACGAGGACCACCCGGTTGCCGGTGATCCCCCGCCGCCAGGAGAGTCCGGCGATCACGAGCGACACCACGACTGCGCCGACGAGCACCACCGAGAAGAGGGTCCCGCCGCTCGCGCCGAACAGCACGATGGCCGTCAGACCCGAGGCGCTCGCCCCCGAGGTGATGCCGATCACGTCGGGGCTCGCGATCGGGTTGCGGACGACGCTCTGCACGATGCCACCGGCCACGCCGAGCGACGCCCCCACGAGCATCGCGCCGGCGACCCGGGGGCCGCGGAGCTGTCCGATCACGAAGTCCGAGATCGTGTCGCCGTGCCCGACGAGCGCGCTCGCGACCTGCACGGGCGACAGCGGGATCTCGCCGACGCCGAGCCCGACGAGCACGAGGACGAGGAGCAGGACGAGCACGGCCACGAGCACGAGGGCCTCGCGGCGACGAGCGGTCGGGCGCACCGCGGTCACAGCCCCTTCACCGCCCGCGACCGGACGAGCCAGATGAACACCGGTGCACCGATGAGTGCGGTCACGATGCCGACCTGCAGCTCCCCCGGGTAGGCGACGACGCGCCCGATGACGTCGGCGACCAGCAGAAGGGCCGGCGCGACGACGGCGGACAGGAGGATCGTCCAGCGGTGGTCGGGCCCGCTCAGCCGACGCACCGCGTGCGGGACGGCGAGCCCGATGAAGGCGATCGGTCCGGCCGCGGCGACCGCCGACCCGGCGAGCAGCACGGTGACGACGCCCCCGACGGCACGGACGAGCACGACCCGCTGCCCGAGCGAGGCGGCCAGTTCGTCGCCGAGCGCCAGCGTGTTGAGCGACCGGCCGAGACCGAACGCGATGACGAGCCCGACGAGGACCGGCACCGTGATGACGCCGGCGGTGCCGAGGTCCTTGCCGGCGAGGGCACCGACCTGCCAGAAGCGGAGCTGGTCGAGCAGGCTCTGGCTCGTCACGAGCACCGCGGTGGTGATCGACGACAGCGCGGCGGCGACGACGGCCCCCGCGAGCGCGAGCCCGACCGGCGACAGGCCGCGGCGCGCGACGGCGGCGATGCCGTAGACGAGGAGCGCGGCGAGGGCGGCGCCGCCGAACGCGAACGGCAGGTAGGCAGCGGTGCCGCTGATCCCGAACAGCGCGATCCCGGCGACCACCGCGAGGGCGGCCCCCGAGTTGATCCCGAGGACGCTGGGGTCGGCGAGCGGGTTCCGCGTCACGCCCTGCATGACCGCGCCGGCGACCCCGAGCGCGGATCCGGCGAGGAGCCCGACGACCGTGCGGGGCACCCGGTTGCCGAGGACGATCAGGCCGATCTCGTCGTTCCGCCCCGGGTGCAGCACGGTGTCGAGCACCGTGCCGAGCGGGATCGGACGCGACCCGAAGGCCACCGAGAGCGCCACCGCCACGACGAGGACGACCACGGCCAGCACGGTGGCACCGACGAGGCGGGGCACGGAGCTGGGCGCGGGAGGAGTGGGCGACGGCGAACGCATGGGAAGTAAGGCAACCCTAACGGACGATCCCGCACGTCGACCCCGATCAGCCCGTACGGCGACCCCCGAGCAAGCCGTGAGCAGCCGCAGGGTCCGTTCATAGGTTCGTCATGGGAACCGGGCCTGTACTCGTACCCATCGACGCCCGACCGGGCCGTCGAGGGACGACCGGAGAGCACCGATGAACGAGACCCCGAACCCCGCCGCCGACGAGAACGGCACCGCCCGCACCGACGCTGCGCAGCCGCAGGCCGGGGCGACGTGGGAGGCACCGCACGCCGACCCGTCGACCCTCCGCTCGGCGTACGCGTTCGACGGCAGCGGCCCGTACCTCTACGGCCCCGACGGCTCCGGCCCCTACGGGTACACCCCCGACGGCCGCGGTCCGTTCCGCATCGGCAGCCCGGCACTCCCCGGCTTCCAGCACGGCTGGGTGCACGGCGCCGCGACCGCCGACCACGGTGTGGCGTCGGCGAACCACGGGTTCGCCCCCACGAACCACGGTACGAAGCGCCCCCGTCGCCTCGGACTGATGATCGGGTCCGGGATCGCCGCGCTCGCGATCGTCGGTGCCGCCGGCGGGACCGCGCTCGGGCTGTCCTCGCAGCACACGACGACCACCTCGAGCCAGTCGCAGGGCACCACGACGCTGCCGGGCACCGGGTCCGGCACGGGCTCCGGGACCGACGGCAGCGGCACCAACGGCTTCACGGTGCCCGGAGACGGCACCGGTTCGAGCGACGGCAGCAGCGGCACGAGCACGCAGTCCGCCGCGACCGCGGCGACGAGCGCCCAGAAGAAGGGCGTCGTGACCATCAACACCGTCCTCAACTACGACGAGTCGTCGCAGGCGGCCGGCACGGGCATGATCCTCACGTCGAACGGGACGATCCTCACGAACAACCACGTGATCCAGGGTGCGACGAGCATCACGGTCACCGACGAGACGACCGGCAAGGAGTACAAGGCGGACGTCGTCGGCACCGACGCGACGCACGACGTCGCGGTCCTCAAGCTCGAGGGCGCGTCGGGGCTGTCCACCGTGACGCTCGACGACGACGGCGAGCCGAGCACCGGCGACACCGTGACCGACGTCGGCAACGCCGAGGGCACGGGCAACCTCGTCGCCGCCGAGGGCACCGTGACCGCGACCGACCAGGACATCCAGGTGCAGAGCGAGTCGGGCACCGGCACGGAGTCGCTGCAGGGCCTCATCGAGGTCGCCGCGGACATCGTCTCGGGCGACTCCGGCGGTCCGGTCCTCGACAGCGAGGGCGAGGTCGTCGGCATGGCGACCGCGGCCTCGTCGGGCACCGCGGACGTCACCGGGTACGCGATCCCGATCACCACGGCGAAGTCGATCGCGGACAAGATCCTCGCGGGCGAGTCCTCGTCGACCATCACCATCGGGCTGCCGGCGTTCCTCGGGGTCGAGGTCAGCGGGACCGCCTCGACCGGCGGCGTCGCCGTCGCGGGCACGGTCGAGGGCTCGGGTGCCGCGTCGGCCGGTCTCGCCGCCGGCGACACCATCACGAGCATCGACGGCACGGCCGTGGCGAGCTCGGACGCCCTGACCTCGGCGATCCAGTCGCACTCGGTCGGCGACAAGGTGACGGTCGGCTACACCGACAGCACCGGCGCCGCGAAGACCGTGACGGTCACCCTGACCGCCGGCCCCGCCGCGTAGCGGGAGCGGGAGCGGCTCAGCCGAGCAGCGCCCGCACCACCGACCGGTAGACGTTCGCCGGGGAGTCCGTCGTGAAGACGGTCTCCCCGGCTTCCGTGCGTCCGACCCGTGCGAAGCCCTGCCCCGCGGCGCGCACGACCACGATCGGGTTCGGCTTGCCCGGTCGACGCAGCGACGACACCGTCCACGAAGCCGCCCAGAAGCGCGCCAGCCGAGGGTCCGCCTCGGCGGTCGCCGTCGGCAGGTCGGCTGCTGCCTCCGACCCGGAGGTCCGGCGCGCGAGCAGGTCCGCCGGGAGCGACCCCGTGCGGAACGGGAAGGTCCATGCCGGACCGATGCCGAGCCTCCCGGCCACGATCGCGACCACGCGCTCGACCGGCAGCTGCGCGATCACCGCGCCCGTCTCGTCCGTCCCGTCCACGACGGTCTCCGACCAGGCCTGGAGGCGCGTGGTGCGCCCGTCGGGCAGCCGCTGTTCCAGCGTGACCGGCTGGGCGTCGCCCTCCCACGGCGCGAGGAGCGCCTGCGTCGGTTCGGGGAGGGTGCCGAGCCGGCCGACCAGGCCGGACTCGATGAGCTCGCGGCCGGCCGGCGTGCGGAGGAGTGTGGGGTTCCACCGACGGCCCGCGAGGGAGCGCAGGGTGGCGAGTGCCTCGGTGCCGAGGTGGGTGCCCTCGAGGTCGGCCGCGGGCGCGGCGTCCGGCAGCGGCTCGAGGTCGCGCTGCACCCGCGACGGCGCCGGCTCGGTGGCGCGGACGCTGTCGAGCACGGCGAACACGAGGTCGTCGGTGGCGAGCATGCGGGCGAGGGGCCGCTCGATCGTGAGGTCCACGCGGTGCCGCCCGGTGACGAAGAGCAGGTGCGCTCCCGCGACGTCGCCGTCCTCGTCGGGTCGGACGTACTCGACGAGCCGTGCCGGTGCGCCCGTGGTCGTCCACGGGTCCGAGCCGATGAGCCGGAGTCCGTCGACCGAGCCCGGGAGGCGTTCCAGCAGGCTGGTGTGCTCCTCCGCGACGGTGCGGTCGCTCGGACGGGAGCGGACGGTGAGCACGACGTCGTCGCCGGTGACGCGCAGGTCCGCCTGGGCCGAGTCCTCGCGGCGCCACGCGTCGGGGCGGCGGAGGGTCAGGCGGGCGGTGCGGTCCTCGGTGCCGAGCGGGACGGGGACGGCCATGGCTCGAGGCTACGTCGGGGCCGGCGCGGGGGCGGCGGCGGCTCGCCGGGGTCGCCCGGTTCCGGGGGGGGGCGGGGCGGGGTGGGGTGCGGGGTGGGGTGCAGGCGGGTGGGCGTGCGCGGGCGGGGGTGCGCGCGGCCCGTCGCACGGTGCGCGCTCCGTCGGCCCGTGCGAGGTTGACCGCTCGGTGCCCCGCTACAAGCCCGCACCCAGCGGTCGACGCCGCACCGGCCGGCCGAGGCCGCACCGTGCGGATCGTGCGGTCGCCCCCGCGCGGGCCCCCGCGCGGCCTGCCGCACGGTGCGCGCTCCGTCAGCCGGTGCGAGGTTGACCGCCCGGTGCCGCGCTACAAGCCCGCACCCAGCGATCGACGCCGCACCGGCCGGCCAAGGCCGCACCGTGCGGATCGTGCCGTCGCCCTCGCGTAGGCGCCCGCCCGGCCCCTCGCACGGTGCGCGCTCCGTCAGCCCGTGCGAGGTTGACCGCCCGGTGCCGCGCTACAAGCCCGCACCCAGCGATCGACGCCGCACCGGCCGGCCAAGACCGCACCGTGCGAAACGAGCGGTCGCCCCCGCGCGGGCCCCCGCGCGGCCTGCCGCACGGTGCGCGCTCCGTCAGCCCGTGCGAGGTTGACCGCCCGGTGCCGCGCTACAAGCCCGCACCGAGCGGTCGGCGCCGCGCCGGCTGGCCGAGGCCGCACCGTGCGGGGCTGCCGCCGACGCCGCACCGGCCGGCCGAGGCCGCACCGTGCGGGGCTGCCGCCGACGCCGCAGCGGCCGGCCGAGGCGGCACGGTGCGAGGTCAGCGGCGCTGGTGCCGCGGTGCGGGCGGCGGCGGGACCGGCTTCGCGGCGACGACGTCGGCGAGTGCGACGTCGACGAGGCCTCGGCGGGTGTCGACCCGCACGGACGAGTCGGTACGGCCGACGAGCGTCCCGAGCGCGTCCCGCGCCCCCGCGCCGTCGAGCGCCCGGACGACCAGCCGGTCGCCGATCGCCGCGTCCCGGAGCACCGCGAGCGCCAGCGCCCGGGCGATCGCGTCCTGCCCGGCACCGTCTCCCACACCGCCAGCGTACGGCCGGTCCGCCCTAGAGTGTGGGGATGGCCAAGGCTCGCGTGGACAGCTGGATCTGGGCGGTGCGGATCACGAAGACCCGCTCCGCCGCGACCGCCGCGTGCAAGGCCGGGCACGTCCGGGTGAACGGGGAGCGCGCGAAGCCCGCGCAACCGATCGGCCCCGGAGACGAGGTGCGGGTGCGCCAGAACGGGTTCGACCGGATCGTCGTCGTCACCGGCATCATCCTCAAGCGGACGAGTGCTCCCGAGGCGGCGAAGCACTTCGAGGACAGGACCCCGCCGAGACTCCCCAAGGAGGAGGCCGGCTTCGTCCCGATGCGCGACCGCGGCGCCGGGCGTCCGAGCAAGCGGGAGCGCCGCGACCTCGAGAAGCTCCGCGGCTACTGACGCTTCCGCTTGCCGTCGGGATCGACGACGACCTCGAACTCCGGGTCCCCATCCCACTCGACCGTGACGGGCTGTCCGGTCCACCGGGCCTCGAGGTGTCCGTCGTCGTCATCGTCGAAGCCACGGAGTGCTCGACCACTCGGCACGCGGTCGATCGCGACGCGGCCGTCCCGTCCGACGGCGAACAGCTCGGTGACACGCCCTCGGATCCGCTGGTTCGGCACGGTGTCGTGCCGGATCTCCGCGAAGCGCCGCGCGCCGTCGGCCGACACCACGCCGTACTCGACGACGTCACCGATCTCGACGGGGAGCCCGCAGCACTGGTGCTCCCAGCCACCGACGAGGACCACCACCGGCTCGGGCATCACACGAACCGGACGGTCTGCTGCAGTCGGTCGCGGACCTCGAACACGTCGACGTGCCCCTCCGGCGACCACACGCCTTTCAGCACCTGGCCGAGCGCACTGCGGCGGACCACCAGCGCGGTGGGCTTGCGGGGCGAGCCGACGAGCTGGACGTCCTCGTCGACGGCGGAGTCCGGCACGACGAGCAGGCGCCCGGTGAAGCGCACCCGGGTCTGCTTCTGCACGGCGCGGGCGGCCCGGACGAGCTCCTTCACGGGACGCTCGCCGTCCGCGAGGGTCTCCCCCGCGATCTCGCCGTGCTCGATGCGCACCGGAGCGCCCCAGTCGATCGACTCGACGGCCCACAGGCCGCTCGGGGTGAGGACGGCGTGGTCGAGCTTGCCCTCGGCACCGGCGTCGAGGTCGTGCCACACCGTCACGCCGATGCCCATCTCGGAGACGATCGACGCCGTGGCCTCCTCGGCGAGCGCCTCGGCGAGGAGCCGCCGGATGTGCCGCGGGGCGGAGCGGATGAGCGTGGGGTCGTAGGGGTCCTCGATGGGGTCCCCGAGGCCGACCCACTCGCGTTCGGCCTGCAGGAAGACCTCGCGCGACCGCCCGCCGGGGTGTCCGTGGGACCGGGCCCGCGGGCGTGTGTCGCGACGCGCCGCCGGGGGTGCGTAGGCGTCGCGACCGGTGTCCTTCCTCCAGGCCGACGAACCGGACGGGCCGGACGCGCCCTGCTGGCCACCACGCTGCGATCCGGCATCGTAGGCGCGCCGTGCGGCGGGGGTGCCGATCCGCTCCCAGGCGATCTGCACCTGGCGGAAGCGGCGCGCGTCGCCGCCGAGGTCGGGATGGGACTCGCGCGCTGCGCGACGGTAGGCGCGGCGGAGCTCGTCGTCGTCGGCGGACGCGGGGACGCCGAGGACTTCGTACGGGGTGGCGTCGGCCGGGCTGTCGGTCATGGCCCTGCGACATTACCCGAGGGAGCGTCGGAGTCCGCCGCGTGGCGGCTGGGTGCTGCCTGGAGGCGCGGCGCGCGCCCGGCAGGCGGCATCGGTCCGCGACCCGGCACCGGTCGATCGACGGGTGGGGTGTCGTCGACCGCGTGCGGGATCAGGACGGTCCGGCGACGGCGAAGGAGACGGGGGTCGCGAGGAACGCGCCGTAGCGGCCGGCGGCCGCCTCGAGTGCGCGGAGGGCCGCCGCGTCGAGCGGTTCGAACGGCGTGACGGTGACGCGGACGTCCCGGGTGCGCTCGGATCGGCTCCAGGTCCCCACGACCCGGCCGCGGACGACGGCCATCGGCAGGAAGATGCCGTTGCCGCCGGGGACGACGCGGTCGGCGTGCACGGGATCGAGCTGGACGGTGCGGTCGGCGTAGCCGAGGAGGTACTCGTCGAACCCCGGGAGGAGGTGCGCCGTCGGCACGCCACCCGGGTCGGGCCGGTCGGCGAGAGCGAGGAGGCCGTCGCCGAGGTCCTCGACGGCGTCACCGGCGACGGCACGGGCACGCCGGACGTCGCCGAGCGGCAGCTTGGTCCACGCAGCGGTGTCGGCCTCGGTCGCGGGGCCCCGGCCGCGCAGGTGCCCGACCAGCACGCGGCGGAGCGCCTCGTCGCGGTCGGGCAGGTCGGTGGCGGCGGGTGCCCAGTCGTCGAGGAGCACGAGCCCCTGGGCGACCCGGGCGGTCGGACCCCACGCGACGATCCCCTCGAGCGACAGGCGGAGCAGCACGTGGTAGCCGCGGCCGCCGGCCGGGTCGAGGCCGGCGGCGCGGTAGGCGTCGAACAGGTCGTCGCGCACGAGCGACCGGCCGCCCGAGAGCACGTCGGCCGTGGTGTCCCGTGCGGTGCGGAGGACCGCATCGTCGATGCCGAGTTCGGCCGCTCGCCGGGCGATGGACCGGATGGTCCGCTCGGCGGTGAGCGAGAGGAGCAGTCGCAGGTCGTCGGGCCGCATCGCGTGCAGGGTGCCGCGCATCGGCCACGAGCGGACGATCTCGGCACGGTCGAACGCTGCACGGACGTCGTCGCGGGTCGACCCGGGAGCCCGGACCCCGACGGCCCAGGTCACCTGCGCGAGGTCCTGGCCCTGCACGGCGAGCATGCGTTCCACCACCGCGGTCGTACCGTGTCCGGGCGCGGCGATCCCCTGCGCCGCGAGTCGCATCGCGCGCAGTCGGGCCGGGGTCGTCGTCACGGCACCAGCATGCCCAGCACCACCGTCAGGCGACGGCGGCGCTGATGTCGGCCGCGTGCCGCTCGATGTACGCGACGTCGGCCCGGTACAGGTCGGCGTGGCCGTGGTGCAGGTCGCTGACGAACTTCGGGTTGCCCGCGGCCGCCTCGGTCTCCATCGTCGTGACGAGGGCGACGAGCGAGGCGATGATCGTCTCGGCGAGGACCTGGCGCGACCGGGCGTCGAGGTCGTAGGCGCGGCAGAACTCGGCGGCACGGTCGAGTCGTTCGTCGAGCGACGGCGCGGTGGACCCCTCGACCTCGCCGGTGGTGAACGGGGCGAACCGGTAGACGGCGCTCGCGACGTCCCACACCCGCGGCCCGGGGTGCGCCGTGTCGAAGTCGATGAGCCCGACCGCGGCGATGCCGTCGTAGACGCAGTTGTACGGGGCGAAGTCGCCGTGCACGATCGTCTCGGCCGGGTACCGCTCCGCCTGGGACCACAGGTCGCGGTCGTCGTCGCGCGGGAACGTCGCCGCGGCGTCGTGGTAGTGCCGCAGCAGCCGGGCGGTCGTGACGAGGGCTGCCTCGCTCGCGACGTCGGCCGTCCACGGGTACTCCCCCGCCTCGCCGGGGACGAACGAAACGGTCTCGAGCGTGTGCCCGAGCTCGATCGGTTCCGGTGCCGCGACGAACCCCTGTTCGTGCAGGTGGGCGAGCAGCCGGTGCACGGTCGGCGTCCACGGCCCTGCCGGGCGGTGCACGCGATCGTCGGCCCTGGTGATCCGCTCCATCGGAACCTCCTGTTGTACGTCTCCGTTGACGTGGTGGCCCAGCGTATCCGGCTCCGGGCGCCGATGTACCGGTCCACGCGTGAACAGCGTGTGACAGCAGTGCATGCACCGTTGCATGCAAGGCGTAGGATCGTCCTCCGTGAGCACTCCGAGCACGACCATCACCGGCCCGGCGGCGTCCGAGCGGGCGTACGACCACGTGAAGCGCGCGATCATCCGCGGGGACCTCCCGGGCGGGACGGCGATCAGCGAGAACGCACTCTGCCTGGAGATCGGCGTGTCGAGGACCCCCGTGCACGAGGCGTTCCTGCGGCTCGCCGCCGAGGACCTGCTCACCCTCGAGTCCCGGAAGGGTGCCGTCGTCCGCCCGATGTCCCCGAGCGAGGCGGCCGACGTGCTCGAGATGCGGGAGGCGATCGAGTCGACCGCGGCGACCCGCGTCGTCACCGACGGCCGCGTGTCGGACGTCGCCCCGCGCCTCCAGGCCATGCTCGCGGAGCAGGAGCAGGCGGTCACGACCGCCGACGTCGACCGGTTCATCGAGGTCGACGCGGAGTTCCACGGTGCCGTCATCGAGGCGTCGCGGAACGCGATCGCCGTCATGTTCGCCCGGACCCTGCGCGACCGGCAACAGCGGCTGCGGCACCACCTCATGCGGCTCCAGCCGTCCCAGCTGCAGGCGTCCCTCGACGACCACCGTGCCCTCGCCGCCGCGCTCGACGCGGGGGACGCCGCGCGGTACGCCGAGGTCCTCGGCGCCCACGTCGCATCGCACCGGGGCGCGCTGTGAGCGCCACCACCGGCAGCGTCCCGACCACCGGCTCGCTCGCGGTCCCGAACGCCCGCGTCCTGCCGTGGGTCGCCGTCTGGGGCGCGGTGTTCGTGTGCTCGTGGGGCGGGAACCAGTTCTCGCCGCTGCTCCTCATGTACGAGGAGCGCGCGCACTACTCGTCGCTGCTCGTGAACGTCTTCCTGGGCGTGTACGTGCTCGGACTCGCGCCGGCACTCCTCGTCGCCGGGTCCCTGTCCGACCGGCACGGCCGCCGCCCGCTCATGCTCGTCGGGATCGTCTCGGCCGTCGTCGGCAGCGGGCTGCTGGCGTTCGGGCCGCTCGGCGCGGGGTTCCTGATGGCCGGACGCCTGTTCTCCGGGGTCACCGTCGGGATCGCGATGGCGGTCGGCAACAGCTGGGTGAAGGAGCTCTCGCAACGCCGCTTCGACCCGTCCGCCGACGCCGGGTCCGGTGCCCGCCGCGCGTCGCTGGCGTTCACCCTCGGGTCGGCGTCCGGTGCCCTCGTCGCCGGCCTCATCGCGCAGTGGGGCCCGATCCCCGAGGTGCTGCCGTTCCTCGTGCACATCTGCGTCGCGGTCCCGTTCGCGGTCATCGTGTGGCGGACGCCCGAGACCAGCCGCACCGGAGGCCTGCCGGGTCCGTGGTGGAGGCAGCTCGCCGTGCCGAGCGCCGGACACCGCCGGTTCACCCGGGTCGTGCTCGTCGCCGCGCCGTGGATCTTCGGCTCCGCCGCGATCGGCTACGGGTACCTGCCGACGAAGCTCGCCGGTGCGACCGGGCAGTGGGGGCTCGTGTTCGCGACCGCCGCCACGGTCGTCGCGCTCGGGGTGTCGAGCGCGGTGCAGCCCCTCGCCGGCCGGCTCACCTCGCTCCTGTCCGCCCGCGGGCTGCTCGTCGCGGTGGCGCTCATGACCGGAGGCATCGCGGTCGTCGTCGTGGCGATCCAGCTGCAGTCCGTGGTGATCGGGCTCGCGGCGAACGTGGTGATCGGCCTGGGCATCGGGATCGGGCTCGTGTCGAGCCTGCTCGAGGTGCAGCGGATCGCGGGACCGCGCGACCTGGCCGGGCTGACCGGGGTGTTCTACGCGGCGGCGTACGCCGGGTTCCTGGCGCCGGCGGTCATCGCGGCGGTGGCGAACGTCGTGGCGGTGCCGACGATCCTGTGGGTGGTCGTCGGGCTCGGGATGGTGTCGTGGGTGGCGATCCTGGTGTCGTCGCGGCGGGGCGTTCCGGCGTAGGGGGCGGGCGCGGGCAGGCGCGGCGGGGCGGTCGGTCGGGGCAGGCGCCGCGGGGCGGTCGGTCGGGGCCGGTGCGGCGGGTCGGGCGGGGCCGCGGGCGGCACCGTGCGGGGTCCGTCACTCGGTGCACGGTTGACCGCTCCGTGCGACGACACAGCCCGTCACCGGGCCGCCGACACCGCACGACACGAACAACACCGCACCGTGCGCAGGCGGGCCAGCGCGGACAGCACCGTGCGCAGGCGGGCCAGCGCGGACAGCACCGTGCGCGAGCGGAGCGGCGCGGGCAGCACCGTGCAGGTTCGGTCACCCGGTGCACGGTTGACCGCTCGGTGCGAAGACACAGGCCGTCACCGAGCTGCCGACACCGCACGGCACGAACAACACCGCACCGTGCGCGAGCGGGCCGGCGCGGGCAGCACCGTGCGGGCTCCGCCACCCGGTGCGCGGTTGACCGCTCGGTGCGACGACACAGGCCGTCACCGAGCCGCCGACACCGCACGGGACGAACGACACCGCACCGGGCCGCCGACACCGCACGGGACGAACGACACCGCACCGTGCGCAGGCGCCGGCGCGCACGGGGCGCGAGCGGGCGCCCGGCACCTCACGTCAGAACTGGTCGCGCAGCCAGGACGGCCCGTGCACGACGGCGCCGAGGTCCTCGACGCGGGCTCGGAGGCCTCGGTCGGCCGTCACCACGACGACCGGGGCGTCGGCCACGGCGACCGCCGCCCGTGCGGCCTCGACGATCGCGTCGTCACCCGACCCCGGCGCCCGCACGACGGACACCTGGTCGGCAGCGACGGCACGGCCAGCCGCCGCGTCGGCAACGCCAGCAGCACCGGGAACACCAGGCGCACCGGACGGGTCGGCGGCGCGCGCCTCGCCCTCGAGCACGACGGTCCACCGCGGCCACCACCGGTCGAACGGCAGGGCCAACCGGTCGGCGGGCACCCCCGCTGCGGCGAGCGCCTCGACCGACCCGAGCAGCCGCGACGCCGCCCCGGGTCGGTCCTTCCACCAGCCGTCGGGCACGCTGCCCACGACGTTCGCGGCGTCCACCACGACGTGCGGGGTGGTCTCGATCCGTGCCCGGAGCGCCGGCCAGGACGCGCCGAACCCGGGGTGCAGGGGCAGGTCCTCGACGTCGGCGACGGGCACCCAGGCGAGTTCGAGGCTCTCGCGGTCCGCGATCACCGGCTCGAAGGGACGGGAGGCGCGCCCCACCACCGTCGTGTAGGTCCAGAACCCGAGGTCCAGCACCGCGGTGTGCCGGAGGTCGACACCGTCGAAGGGGACGCCGGCCTCTTCAGCGGACTCGCGGAGCGCGCCGGTCACGGCGTCCTCGCCCTGGTGTCGGGCTCCGCCGGGGATCCCCCAGGTGCCGCCGTGGTGGCTCCACTCGACGCGGTGCTGCAGGAGCACCCGGCCGGAGCCGTCGTCGACGAGGAGTCCGGCCGCACCGAACCGTCCCCAGGCCTTGGTGCCGTCGGGTCCGACCGCCCAGGCGTCGCCGGGATCGCGGGGGCCGGGTGGGGGCCCGGGAGGCGTGGTGTCTGGCACCCGTCAACCCTGTCACACGGGACCCGTCATGTGACCGGGGACGACGGAGCAGTTCGTGTACGGTGTCGCTCGAGACACGGGGTGCCGCGACCGGCGGCTGAGATCACACCCGTCGAACCTGCTCGAGCTCGTACTCGCGAAGGGATCGTCCATGCACACTGCTGCGCCCGTACCCACCCCGCCCGCCGGGGGTCCCGACCCGGACTGGGCCGATCGGACCGCCACGCTCCTCGAGGCCGTCCGCGCCCGGAGTCCCCTGGTGCACTGCATCACGAACACGGTGGTGCAGAACGTCACCGCGAACGTGCTGCTCGCCCTCGGCGCCTCGGCCGCGATGGTCGACGTCGTGTCCGAGGCCGGGCCGTTCGCCCGGGTCGCCGACGCCCTGCTGGTGAACACCGGTACCCCGCACGCGGAGCCGAGGGCCGCATCGCTCGAGGCGGCCGCGGCGGCCGTCGACGCCGGGACGCCCTGGGTCCTCGACCCCGTCGCGGTCGGGTCGCTGCCGGTCCGGACGGCGCTCGCCCGCGACCTGCTGGCGCTCGGTCCGTCGGTGCTGCGGGGCAACGCTTCGGAGGTGCTCGCGGTGCTCGGTGCCTCGGCCGGTGGTCGCGGCGTCGACAGCACGGTCGGTCCCGACGACGCGCGAGCGGCTGCGGTCGACGCCGTGTCCGGCCCGAGCGGATCCAGGAGGCGCGTGGCCGCGGTGGCCGTGTCCGGTCCGGTCGACCTGCTGGTCGCGCCGGACACGGGCCTGGTGCGGGTGGCGAACGGCACGGAGCTGCTGACGCGGATCACCGGCGGCGGGTGCGCGCTCGGTGCCGTGGTCGCCGCGTTCACGGCCGTCTCGCCGGACGACCCGGGGGCTGCCGCCGTCGCCGCGACTGCGGTGCACACGATCGCGGCCGAGCTCGCCGCGCGGGAGGCCGGCGGGCCTGGCACGTTCCAGCCGCTGTTCCTCGACCGTCTGGCGTCGCTCTCGCCGGAGGACGTCGTGCGCACGGCACGGATCACGGTCGAGTCCCCGGCGGTGCCCGCGTGAGCGCCGGCGGGTTCGGGGTGTACCTCGTGACGGACCCCGTGCTGTCGGACCGGCACGGCATCGGCGTGCTCGGGGTCGTCCGGGCTGCGGTGCACGGCGGAGTGCGGATCGTGCAGGTGCGCGACAAGCACGCGTCGGCGCGGGACCTGCTGGCGCTGACCGCGGCGGTGGCGGACGCCGTGGGTGACCGGGCGACGGTGGTGGTCGACGACCGGTTGGACGTCGCCCTCGCGGCTCGGCACGCCGGGCACCGCGTCGCCGGGGTGCACCTCGGCCAGTCGGACGTCCCGGTGACGGCGGCCCGTGCCCTGCTCGGTCCCGGCGCGCACGTCGGGTTGACCGCGAACAGCCCGGAGCACCTCGCGGCCGTGGCCGCACTCCCCCGCGGCACCGTCGACCTGCTCGGGGTCGGGGTCGTGCACCCGACGGCGACGAAGGCCGACCACCCGCCGGCCCTCGGGCACGCCGGGTTCGCCCGGCTCGCACGCGGCACGGACCTGCCGTGCGTGGCGATCGGCGGGGTGACGCTCGACGACGTCGGACCGTTGCGTGACGCGGGGGCCGCCGGCGTCGCGGTCGTGTCCGGCATCTGCGCGGCGGCCGACCCGGGCTCCGCCGCCGCCGCGCTCGTCGCGGCCTGGTCCGGTGCCGACGGCCGACGTGCCGGGGGCGACCCGCGCCTCCCGTCCGACCGGGCGCACCACGGGGCGGACGCGTGAACGGCGCAGACGCGCGCCCCCGGCACGCCCCGCACACCCCGCAACCGCCGCGCATCCCGCGTGTCCTGAGCATCGCCGGGACGGACCCGACGGGTGGGGCGGGGATGCAGGCGGACCTCAAGGCCGTCGCGGCGCACGACGGCTACGGCATGGGGGTCGTGACCGCGCTCGTCGCGCAGAACACGCACGGGGTGCGGTCGGTGCACGTGCCGGACGTCGGGTTCCTGCGGGAGCAGCTCGACGCGGTCTCGGACGACGTCACGATCGACGCGGTGAAGATCGGGATGCTCGGCACTGCCGAGGTCGTGCGGGTCGTGACCGAGTGGCTCCGCGAGCACCGCCCGCCGGTCGTGGTGGTCGACCCCGTGATGGTCGCGACGAGCGGGGACCGGTTGCTCGACGAGGACGCCTCGCAGGCGATGGTGGCTCTCATCGGTCTCGCCGACCTCGTGACGCCGAACCGGGCGGAACTCGCGGTGCTCGCCGAGCTGGCCACGCTGCACGGACCGGACGAGCGACGAGACCGGCCAGATCGGTCGCTCCGGCCGCATCAAACGGACACCCCCGAGGGCCAGGCCCTCGCCATCGCCCGCGCCTGGGACGTCCTCGTGCTCGCGAAGGGCGGCCACGACGCAGGCGACACCGCCGAGGACGTCCTCGTCGGTCCGGCCGGGGTCCTCCGGCGGTTCACCGCACCCCGGGTCCGGACCACGAACACGCACGGCACCGGGTGCTCGCTGTCGAGCGCGATCGCGACGCTGGCCGCCCGCGACGGCGACTGGGAGCTCGCGATCGGCACGGCGAAGCGCTGGCTCACCGCGGCCCTCCGCGGCGCGGACGCCCTCGACGTCGGGACCGGCAACGGACCGGTCGACCACGGTGCCCTCGTCCGTGCGGCACTGCCGGAGCCGCGGTGGACCGACCGCTGGTGGGACGACGTCGCCGGGGTGCTGCACGAGACGATCGCGTGCGACTTCCTCGTCGGCATGCGGGCGGGGACCCTCGACCCCGAGGTCTTCGCCGCGTACCTCGCGCAGGACGTCCACTACCTCCGCGCGTACGAGCGGCACCTGGCGCTGCTCGGCTCGTGGACGACCGGGGCCGAGGCCGCGTTCTGGCAGGCATCGGCCCAGGGCTGCGCTGACGAGGCGCGCGACCTCCACCACCGACGGCTCGCCGGGTCGCACGCCGAGGACCCCGTCCACCCGGTCTGCGCCGGCTACCTCGCGCACCTGCAGGCGGCTGCCGACTCCGGGTCCGCCGGGGTGCTCGCCGCGGCGGTGCTGCCGTGCTTCCGCGTCTACGCCTGGGTGGGCACGCAGATCGGCACGGTCGGGGCGGACCACCCGTTCGCGGACTGGATCGGCGCGTACGGCGCCCCCGCGTTCGCCGAGGCCTCGGCGGAGGCGACGGCGCGCGTCGAACGCCTCGCGGCCGTGGCGACGCCCGCCGAGCGCGGCGCCATGACGCGCGCGTTCCGCACGTCGACCGCGTGGGAGGCGGCGTTCTTCCGGATGCCGACGGCGATCGCCGACGCCGTGGTCACGGGCTGAGCGACACGTCACGCGCCCGACGGGCCGTGACGTGTCGCTGGGCGCGACGGCCCGCCGGTGGGGAGGGCCGCAGGCGGGTCCGGACGTGCGTGGGGGCGGACGGGAGGCGCGGGTCGGGGCCGACCCGCGCCTCCCGTCCGTCAGCGGGTCGCCGGGGGCAGCCGCACCAGCTCGACCGTCAGGTCGCGGCCGTCGACCGCGCCGCGCATCCACGTGTGGTCCGGCTGGCGGCGACGGTCCGTGGGCGATCCCGGGTTGAGCAGGCGGAGCCCCGACGGGGCGACGGTGTCCCACGGGATGTGCGAGTGGCCGAAGACGAGCACGTCGACGTCCGGGTACGCGGCCGTCATGCGACGCTCACGGCCCGTCGCGGCACCGGTCTCGTGCACCAGGGCGAAGCGGAGGTCCTCGACGGCGAAGTGCGCCTCGAGCGGCAGGCGATCGTCGAACTCGGGGCCGTCGTTGTTGCCGCGGACCCCCTCGAAGCGGACCGAGCGGGCCTGGACGGCGTCGAGCGTCGCGAGGTCGACCCAGTCGCCGGCGTGCACCACGAGGTCGGCGGCGTCGATGTCGGCCCAGAGCCCGGCGGGCAGGTCCTTCGCGCGCTTCGGCAGGTGCGTGTCCGAGAGCAGGACGAACGAGGTCGTCACGACGTGGCGGGGCGGCCGGGCATCGGCAGCCCGGCCTCGTCCGCGGCGCCGAGCCGTTCGAGGAGCCCGGCGAGCAGCGCGATGTCGTCGTCCGACCAGCTGGCGAGCCGTTCGTCGAGCGCGTCACGGTGCAGCTGCACGGACCGGTCGAGTGCGGCCCGCCCCGCGTCGGTTGCCACGAGGGGCTTCGCGTTGCCGGTGCCGCCGTCGACGGTCCGGATGAGCCCGGCCGCGAGCAGCCCGGACAGCTGCCGCGAGATCGTGGAGCGGTTCAGCCGCAGGTACCGGGCGATGTCGATCGCCATGCACCCCTCGTGCTGCACGACGAAGTCGACGAGGGACTGGTCGACGACGCTCAGGATCGACTCCGAGCCGCGTGCCCGGATGCTCGCGCGCCGGGTGATGCGGGCGAGTTCCGTGTAGGCCCGTCCGATGTCGCTGTTGCGGACATCCGGCCTCGGTTCGCTCATCGCCGTGACTCCAGCCTGTCAGTGCCGGTCGCTGCCGGCGGTGTTCGGTCCCGCCACCATACCGGCGGGTACGGATCGGGCCGGCTCAGCGACCCGCCGCCGCGGCCTGCAGGGCCGCGATGTCGAGCTTCTCCATCTGCAGCATGGTTTCGAAGACGCGGGCGTTCGCCGCGGGGTCGCCGGAGCCGGTCATCATGTCGCCCATCATCGACGGGGTCACCTGCCACGCCACGCCCCAGCGGTCGAAGAGCCACCCGCAGCGGCTCGGTCGGCCACCGTCGGCGAGCAGGCCGTCCCAGATCCGGTCGAGCTCCTGCTGGTCGTCGACGTCCACCTGGAACGAGACCGCGTCCGTGTGCTCGTGCCCGGGACCGCCGTTCATCGCACGGTAGGGCGAGCCGAGGAGCGTGAACTCGACCACGAGGGTCCGCCCGTCCGGGGTCCTGCTCACGCTGTCGATGCGGCTGTCGGGGAACAGCGCGACGTAGCGCTCCGCAGCCTGCTCGGCCTGGTCGTCGTACCAGAGGAACGGGGTGATCGTCGGCATGCGCGGCGCCCTTCGGTCCGGCTCAGTCCGCAGCGCCGCGGCTGAGCAGGTCTGCCTTCTCGGGGTGGTCGTCGAACCACTTGCCGACGAACCAGCACATCGGGACGATGCGCTTGGTGGAGTTCGCCTCGACGTCGGCGACCGCGAAGTCGACGAGCTCGGCGGCGTACCCGTGCCCGCGGTGCTTCGGCACCGTGTACGTGTGCGGGAACGCGATCGCGTCGCCGTTCTCGCGGTAGTCCAGGACGCTCACGAGTTCCCCGCCGACGTACATCGCGTAGCGGTCCTGGTCGGCTTCGTCGCGGAACTCGTGGTCCATGCGGCCATCATGCACCCTCGGCGGCGGCGGGGTCGGCGGTCGGGAATGTCCGGGACCGCTCCGGACGTTGCTCGGCACCATGACGACAATCGGCATCATCGGCGCAGGCAACATCGGATCCCAGCTCGCACGGCTGGCGGTGCGGACCGGACACGAGGTGGTGATCGCGAACTCCCGCGGCCCCGAGACCCTGGCGGACCTCGTCGCGGAGCTCGGCGACGGCGCCCGCGCGGCGACGCGCGACGAGGCGGCGGCCGCGGGCGAGGTCGTCGTGGTGACGGTCCCGCTCGGCGCGATCGAGAGCATCCCGGTCGAGCCCCTCATGGGCAAGGTCGTGATCGACACGAACAACTACTACCCCGGGCGTGACGGGCAGATCGCGGCGCTCGACGACGAGACGACCACGACGGCCGAGCTCCTGCAGGACCACCTGACCGGCGCCCGGGTCGTGAAGGCGTTCAACCACATCGGCGCCGCGGACCTCACCGGGCACGCCTCGCCCGCCGGCACGCCGGACCGCCGCGCACTCGTGGTGGCCGGGGACGACGCCGAGGCCAAGCGCGTCGTGACCGACCTCATCGACCAGTTCGGGTTCGACGTGGTCGACGCGGGGCCGCTCGCCGAGGGCTGGCGCATCCAGCGGGACACCCCCGGGTACGGACCGCGGCTGACCGCTGCCGAGCTGCGCGAGGCCCTCGCGTCCGCGAAGCGCTACCGCGACATGTAGGTCGCGACCGCCTGCTCGACGGGAGGCGCGGTGCCGCCCCGCACCGCGCCTCCTGTCCCGCACGACGACCGTCCTCACGGGCTGAGCGACGCCTCACGCGACGTCCGCCCGTGAACTGTCGGCCAGCGCGTGAGGACGCCCACCGGTGCGCCCGGCGCGCGGCCGGTCAGGCGCCGTCGAACACGAGCGTCATCTCGGCGAGGTCGTCCTCGGACGGCTCCCACGCGCTCCCGGCCTCGGCGTTCAGCCGGATCTGCTCCGGCTTCGTCGCCCCGGCGATGACGCTCGACAACCCCGGCTGCGCGAGCAACCACGCGAAGGTCGCCTGCAGCATCGTGACCCCGCGCTCGTCCGAGAACCGCTGGAACGCCTCGACGATCTCCCACGGCGCGTCCTGCAGCAGCTGCGGCTTCGCCCGGGTGAGACGTCCGTCCGAGGGCCCGCCGGACCGCGTGTACTTGCCCGTCAGCAGGCCGTTGTAGAGCGGGAAGTACGGCAGGAACCCGAGCGCGTACGCCCGGACCGCCGGCAGCACCTCGTCCTCGACGCCCCGGGCGAGCGGGCTGTACTCGTTCTGCGCGGAGACGAACGCCGTGGTGCCGGCGATCGACGCGGTCAGTTCGGCCTCGGCGATCTGCCACCCGGCGAAGTTCGAGTGGCCGACGTAGCGGATCTTGCCCTCGCGGACGAGGTCGTCGAGCACCGACAGGGTCTCCTCGATCGGCGTCACGCTGTCGGGACCGTGCATCTGGTACAGGTCGATCCAGTCCGTGCCGAGGCGCCGCAGGGACGACTCGACGGCGAGCCGCACGTAGCGCCGCGAGCCCCGCACACCCCAGTCCGGTCCGTTGGCGCCCCGCATGTCCATGCCGAACTTCGTCGCGAGGACGACCTCGTCACGGCGACCCGCGATCGACCGGCCGAGCAGTTCCTCGGACAGTCCGGGGCGGCCGCCGTAGACGTCGGCCGTGTCGAAGAGGGTGACGCCGGCGTCGAGGGCCGCGTGGACGACGGCGTCCGTGCCCTCCTGCGTCTCGGTCTGGGTGCCCGGTCGGCCGAAGTTGTTGCAGCCGATGCCGACGGTGGAGACGACGAGCCCGGACGGCCCGAGTGGACGGTGTTCGATTCCGGTCATCACCCGACCGTACCGGCGACCCCGGAACTGGGGCTGCGACAGCCGCACGCGTTGCCGTTAGAACTGACGATGGATCAGCCTACGGAGGGAACACCGCAGTGGCATCGCACCGCATGCCGGACGAGGACCGGCCGCGTCGCGCCGTCCCCGACTGGGTCACGGCTCCCCCCGAGGACGCGACGGACGGCCTGGAGGCGCGCCCCGCCCCCGTCGCCCCGGCCCCCGTCCCGGAGTCGGTCGCGCCCGGCACGACGCTCCCCGCTGCTGCCCCGGCACCGACGCTCGGCGACGACGCCGTCGTGGTGCCCGACTTCCCGCCGGAGGAGCACCTCCTGCCGCCGGCACCCACGTCCCCCACGGTGCACACCGTCCCGTTCGACGCGGCCGCGGTCGGCCCGGCCCCGGTCTCGCCGATCGACGTCGCGGGTGCCGCGGGTGCCGCCGGAGGCGCGGGTGCCGCCGGAGCCGCGGGTGCCGCCGGAGCCGCGGGTGCCGGGGGTGCCGCGGGTGCCGCCGGTGCCGCCGGAGCCGCAGGTGCCGCCGGAGCCGCGGGTGCCGGGGGTGCTGGGGGTGCCGCGCCCGTCGCCGCCCCGGTCAGCCCGACGGTGCCCGGCGTCGGACAGCCCCGCTTCTCGGTGCCCGGCCTCGAGCACGTCGTCGTCGAGGGGTCGGAACCGGAGCCCTCCGGACCGATCGGCTACCGCACCCCAGCACGGTTCGCCCACCAGCGCCCCGCCGCCGTCTCCCCGGCAGCACCCACGCCGGCACCGGCCTTCGACGCCGTGATCGCCCCGCCGACGCCGGGGGTCACGACGACCTCAGGCCCCCGTGGTGACGCGCTCCCGCCGACCGAGGCACTCCCGCTCATCGAGCTGCCGACGCGCGACCCCGACCGGTCGCGCCGTGGTGCGGACCGCCCGGGACGGGGCCGCACGAAGCAGCCGCGCGCCCCGCGGACCCGGACGTCCTCGCGGCCGACCCGCACCCGGTCGGCCACGACCCCGGTGAGCGACGCGGACGCGGTGCCCTCCGCGGTGCCGGCGACCACGACGCCCAGGACGGTCCGTGGCGGAGCCGAGCCGCGCCTCCCGTCAGCTCGGACCGCACGCGCGACGTCCGCGGACCGGACCACGTCGTCCGAGCGTCTCGGGACGACTCCGGCCGCGGCCCTCGGGGCCGTCGCCGGGCTGGCGACGCTCGGTCTCGCGGCGTGGTGGTTCACGGCCCCCGCGACGGTGCACGCTGTCGGAGTGGCACTCGGCGTCCTCGCGCTCGTGCTCTCGATCCTGACGCTGCGACGGCCGGGGGCGACCTGGCAGCGGCCGGTCGCGCTCCTCGGGGCCGTGCTCGGCGGGGTCGGCACGCTCGTGCTGGTGTGGGCGGTCGCGACCGCCGTGCTGGCGATCGCCGGGGTGACGCTGCCGGACCTCACCGGTACGGGGACGGTCCCGACGCTCGCGCCGTAGCGGGCCGCGCTGGCTGCGCCGCGCCGCGCGCCCCGCGCCCCACGCCGCGCGCCGCGCGCCCCGCACCCCGCACCCCGCGTACTTCGTGAGCAGAAACGGTCGGGTTCGCGTCACCGACCCGACCATTCCTGCTCACGAAACGCCCCCGCGGACGACCCGGGCGGACGACGCGGGCGCACGACGCCACGCCCGTCACACCGCCCGGACGACCCCGCGGGACAGGATCGCGTTCGTCAGCGCGTCGATCGGCTCCCGCTGCACCGTCGGGTTCGCGATGAGGACGTAGTCGACCGCCGGCAGGTCCGGCAGCGACAACCGCTGCGACACCTTCACGAGGTCCGCCGGGATGAGCGAGTGCGGGAACACCGCCACACCGATCCCGGCCCGGACGGCGGCGAGCACACCGTTGACGTCACGCGTGTTGCAGGTGATCCGCCACGTGCGGCCCGCGGCCTCGAGCGCGTCGATCGCCATCTGCCGACTGATGCTCGGCGCCTGGTACGCGATGAGCGGCACCGGTTCCCCGGGCTCGAGCGCGATGCCGTCCTGCGCCATCCAGACCATCTGGTCGGTGGCGACGCGGGTCCCCTCGGCGGACTCCCCCGCGGTCTGCTTGATGAACACCAGGTCGAGCTGGCCCGCGTGCACCCGGCGCAGGAGCGGGGACGACTGGTTCACCGTCAGCTCGAGGTTCACCTGCGGGTGCAGCCGCCGGAAGTCCCGCAGGATCCGCGGTAGCTGGGTGATCGCGAGGTCGTCCGCCGCACCGAACCGGAGTCGCCCGCGGGTCGCCGCCCCGGAGAAGTAGGCGTCCGCGGTGGCGTGCGCCGCGAGGATCGTCCGCGCGAACCCGGCCATCGCGTCCCCGTTGTCGGTGAGCGCCACGCCCCGGGTGTCCCGCGCCACGAGGGTGCGGGAGACCGCCGTCTCGAGTCGCCGCACGTGCTGGGACACCGTGGGCTGGCTGATGCCGAGCCGCGCACCGGCCTGGGTGAAGCTCCCGGTCTCGGCGACCGCGAGGAACGTCTGCAGCAGAACCGGATCGAGCACGGCAACCTCATTCGACATCGCAATGGAGTGATAGCCACCATAGGGGTATCGAATGACGCCGCACCACGTAGTTTCGTTGGGGTACCAGTTCCGCAGCCGACGTCCGGAGATCCCCCACCGTGAGCGCGTCACCGACGACCCTCCCCCCGCCCACCGAACCGCTGCCGATCCAGGCGACCCGACCGCCGTGGCGCCACACCCTCATCGCCCTGTCGGTGCCGAACTTCCGACTGTTCACCGCCACCAACCTGGTCGCGATGACCGCCGGGTGGATGCAGCGCATCGCGCAGGACTGGCTCGTGCTGCAGCTCACCGGCTCGGTCGCGCAGGTCGGCATCACGGTCGCGTGCCAGTTCGCGCCGATGCTGCTGTTCGGGCTGCTCGGCGGGGTCCTCGTCGACCGGTTCTCGAAGCGCGCGCTGATGATGATCACGCAGGGCTCGTTCGCGGTCCTGTCCGCACTGCTCGCCGTCCTCACGCTGACCGGCGTCGTGCAGGCGTGGCACATCTGGGCGATCGCGTTCCTCGTCGGCATGGTGACCGTCATCGACAACCCGGCCCGGCAGGTGTTCGTCACCGAGATCGTCGGCCACGAGCACCTGCGGAACGCGATCAGCGTCAACTCGTCGGTGTTCCAGCTCGGCGGCATGATCGGCCCGGCGCTCTCGGGCGCGCTGCTCGTGGCCGTCGGCGCGGGGTGGTCGTTCGGGGTGAACGCGATCGCCTGCGTGGCCGTGGTGGTGACGCTCGGGTTCCTGAAGGTCTCGGAGCTCCACCGCACGCCCCCGGCACCCCGTGGGAAGGGGCAGCTCGTCGAGGGCCTCCGCTACGCCGTCCGGAAACCGACCATCATCGTGCCGGTCATCCTCGTGGCGTTCTTCTCGGTCTTCGCGCTCACCATGCCGGTCCTGCTGTCGGCGTTCGCGTCCGAGGTGTACGACGTCGGCGCCGGGGGCTACGGCGTCTTCAACTCCGCGGTCGCGATCGGTGCCCTGGCCGGCGCGCTGCTCTCGACCCGCCGCGCCACGGTCCGGCTCCGCACGATCGTCGGCGGGGTCTTCTGGACCGGGATCCTGCTCGTGGTCTCCGGCTCGATCCCCGCGATCGCGCCGTTCACCGTCGCCCTCGTCGCCGTCGGCATGTCCCAGCTACTCTTCCAGACGGCGTCGAACTCGCTCGTGCAGTTGTCCTCGAACGTCGCGATCCGCGGCCGCGTGATGTCGCTCTACGTCCTCGTGCTGCTCGGCGGACAGGCGATCGGCGGCCCGCTCATGGGGCAGGTGGTGGACCACTTCGGCGCCCACGTCGGGATGGTCGTCGCCGGAGGCGTCCCAGCCGCGGCCGCGGCCGTCGTCGGCCTCGTCCTCGCCCGCCGGGGCGGGCTGCACCTCGCCGTGCGGATGCGGCACCACATGCCGGTGCCGTCGATCGTCGGCCACCGCTGATCCGCCGGACGGGAGGCGCGGTGCGGGCTCGCACCGCGCCTCCCGTCCGCACGTGGTCGCGTCGCGCGCGCGTGCCGCGTTGCCCCGTCGCCGCGGTGTGGCGTCGAACCACGAAACCGACGTGGAACCAGGCGGGCCGCCTGGTTCCATGTCGGTTCCGTGGTTCCGCACCGAGCGCGCTGCCGCCCGCACGCACGTCGCGGTCGGGGCCGCGCCGCTGCGTGCTCCGCCGCGCCGTGGCCCCGCCGCCCCGCCGCCGCACAAGCAACGTCACCCGGAACCGCGCGATGGCGCGGTTCCGGGTGACTTCCGTTGTGCGGAGGCGAAGCGAACCGCCTAGTAGGCGACCCCGAAGCGCGCCTGGTGGTGTGCCGGCGTCACGATCTCGTCGACGAAGGCGATCGCGTAGTCCTCGCCGGAGATGTCCGAGTTGCCGTCGGCGTCGGTGAGCAGGACCTCGTCGGTGGTGCGGTAGGTGCCGCGACGCTCGCCGGGGTTGTAGCCGCCGAAGGCCGCTGCCGGGCTGACGTAGAACCAGTCGACCTCGGTGTCGGATGCGCGGAGTGCCTCGAGGATCGCCGCGTGGCTCTTCGCCTCACCCTTGAACGCGTCCGGGAACTCCGCGGTGTCGAACAGGGCCGGGCCGCCCTCGGCGACGAGCAGCGAACCGGCGCCACCGACGATGCCGAGGCGCGCTCCGGCGGCAGCGGCGGCGTCGACGAACGGCTGGAACCGGTCCTTGAGCTCGCTGCCGTCGGCCTGGACCGCGTGCAGCGACACGACGACGACGTCGGTGCCCTTCGTGACCTCGGCGACGAAGTCGCTGTCGAAGGCGTCGCCCTGCGCGAGGGTCAGGCCCTCGGCCGGCTCGAGCTTGGAGGTGTCGCGGGCGACGGCCGTGACGGCGATGCCGCGGGAGAGGGCCTCGCGGGTGATGGCGGAGCCGGCGTAGCCGGTGCCACCGAAGACGACGATGCTGGTCATGGAGCAGTCCTTTCGTGGATCGTTGACACTCACCGTACAAGCGTTACTCTCTTTGAGTAAGTAGGCACCTCACAGTGCGTAACGGAGGACACCATGTCAGCGCTCGAGTACAGCCCCTACGCCGCCGAATGTCCCTCGCGACAGCTGCTCGACCGCATCGGCGACCGGTGGAGCGTCCTGACGATCGGCACCCTGGCCGACGGCCCCGCACGGTACTCGGCGATCGCGGCACGCGTGCAGGGCGTCTCGCAGAAGATGCTCACGCAGACCCTGCGGGCACTCGAGCGCGACGGACTCGTCACGCGGACCGTCTTCCCCGAGATCCCCCCGCACGTCGAGTACGAGCTGACCGATCGTGGGCGTTCCCTGCGCGAGGTACTGAAGCCGCTCGAGGACTGGGCGACGTCGCACATGGAGGCCGTCGCGGTCTCGCGCGAGGAGTACGACGCGCGGGTTCGCTGACCGTCCGCGGAATCTCGGCGGCACGTCGGTGGTTGCCTGGGGGCATGCGATCTGTCGTCTACACGAAGCCCGGTGACTCGTCCGTCCTGACCCTCGAGGAGCGGCCGGTGCCGACGCCCGGCCCCGGCGAGGTCCGGGTCCGCGTGGTTGTCTCCGGGGTCAACCCGACCGACTGGAAGGCACGACAGGGCGGCACGTACGGCGACGACCTGCCGTTCCCCGAGATCACGCCGAACCAGGACGGCGCCGGGGTCGTCGACGCGGTCGGTGACGGCGTCGACGGACTGTCGGTCGGCGACCACGTCTGGCTGTACATGGCCGCGGCGAGCCGTCCGACCGGTACGGCACAGGAGTACACCGTGGTGCCCGCGGCCCGCGCCGTCCGCCTGCCGGAGGGCACCGGGTTCGACATCGGCGCCTCGCTCGGCGTCCCGGCGATGACCGCGCACCGCGCCCTCACCACGCACGAGCACGGCCCGGACCGCCTCGCACCTGGGGCGCTCAACGGGAAGACCGTCCTCGTCGCGGGCGGCGCCGGGGCCGTCGGGCACGCGGCGATCCAGCTCGCGCGGTGGGCCGGTGCGACGGTGATCACGACGATCAGCTCGGACGCCAAGGCCGCCCTCGCCACCGCGGCCGGCGCGCACCACACGGTGAACTACCGCGCTGAGGACGCCTCGGCGCAGATCCGTGCGATCGCCCCGGACGGCGTCGACATCGTCGTCGAGGTGTCGATCCCGCAGAACGCCGCGCTGGTCGCCGAGGTGCTGGCGAACCACGGCGTGGTCTCGATCTACGCGAACAACGGCGGCGACGAGGCGACGCTGCCGATCCGGCCGAACATGAGCATCAACGCCCGGTACCAGTTCCTGCTGCTGTACACGATCGGCGACGAGGCGCTGTCGGCGGCGGCCGAGGACGTCACCGCGGCACTCCGCGACGGGGTGCTGCCGGTCGGCGAGGACCAGGGTCTGCCGCTCGTGCGGTTCGCGCTCGAGGACACGGCGGCGGCGCACGACGCCGTCGAGCAGGACACCGTCGGCAAGGTGCTCATCGACGTCAGCGCGGAGTGACGAAGTGCTGCGTCCGCCCGGGCCGGGCGGACGCAGCGCTTCGGTGGTCGGCGCCGCGAGGCCGGATCAGCGGGCGAGCGCGGCGGCGAGGCGCGCCTCGAACCGGCGGCGGGCGGCGACCCGCTCGCGCTCGATGTTCGCGGCGATGACCTCGAGGTCTTCGTAGTCGGCGTCGGTCGTGTCGTCGGTCCAGTTCGGGGTGTACACCCGGGACCGACCGAAGGGCTTCGGTTCGGGGGTCACGATGGTCATGTGGGGATCGTACGTCGAGCGTCCGACAAATCGCGTGCGCATCACGGGCCTTTCCTGGGGTTGCGGTCGCGGTCCGGGAACGGGGTCGCGAGCGAGAACGCGATGGCCATGAACGAGGCCATCAGCGCGACGTACTTGGCGTCGAAGTCGGTGAACGCGTCCGGGGCCGGCGAGTCCACGGTGAGCATGCCGAACGAGTACTCCTCGGACCGGATCACGACCGAGACGTAGGAGCGGTAGCGCGGCTCGAACCCCGGCAGGTCGTCGTCGGCGTCGACGTCGGCGGCACGGTCACCGACGACCCGCGGCCCGCCGCCGACCAACACCCAGTCGAGGTTGCGGTCGCCGTACGGGGTGCCGGCACGGAACACGCCGGCCGTGTCCTCCGCTCCCCCGTGCCCGATCGGTTCGAGCGCGTGCAGGTCCTCGGAGAGCTGGTAGACGTTCGCCCTCACGTCGGGGACGCCGGGGAGCAGGTAGAAGGCCAGCGCCACCGCGACCCGGTCAGCGAAGGCCGGCAGCTCCTGCCAGCGGTCCCGCCGCCGGACCTCGGCGAAGCGGGCGAGCCGGGAGGCGAGCTGGCCGAACGCGTACCGGACGGCGGTGCCCTGCTCGAGCTCGGTCGACCGCGCCACGGCCGCCGCGGCCGTCACCGACGCTTCGGCCCGACGGGCACGGACGACCTGCACGACGACCGCGGCCGTCAGCACCACCAGCCCGAACACGACGAGCGAGACCCGCACCCCCGGTGCCGCGACGAGGTTCGGCAGCTGGAAGGCGGCGGTGGGCGCCGTCGCGACGACGATCGGCCAGACCACCGCTCCGGCCCGGCGCCGCCCGCGGCCCGTCGTGTTCCCGTCCCCTGTCATGACGACGACGCTAGGACACCCCACCGACGCCGACGGAGTTGTCCACAGGGTGACGTTGTTGTCCCCTGCAACGCTGACTTGACCCCCGAACAGGGGGCGAGCACGATCGGGCCATGAAGCAGCGACAGAACCTGAGGGCCCTCGCCCTCGCCGCCACGGCGGCCATCACCTTCCTCGGCGGCGGCCTCGGCGCGACCGCGGCGAACGCCGCCACCGTCTCGCCGCAGGTCATCGGCGGCGAGCAGGCACCGAGCACCCCGTGGGAGGTGCAGCTCGTTTTCCAGCAGGGCGGCACCGGCACCTACGGGTGCACCGGCGAGCAGCTCAACGCCTCGTGGGTGCTCACCGCAGAGCACTGCGTCGACGGCACTACCGCGATGAACGTCTACCACTCGAACAGCACGACGAACCGGGGCACCGCGACCGCGGCGGACCGGCTCTACTCCGCGCCGTCCGGCGACATCGCGCTCGTCCACCTGAGCACGCCGAAGACGCTGTCGTCCTACGCGCAGCTCGACCTCGCGTACACCACCAAGAGCTCCGGCACCGGCACGATCCTCGGCTACGGCAACCGCGCGAACAGCGTCCCGACGACGGGGCTCTACCAGGCGACGGTGAACCTCACGGGGAGCTCGACGGACGCGTACGGCGGCCGGGCGCAGCACGTCACGGGCGTCACCGGCGCCTCGAACCACGGCGACTCCGGCGGCGCGCTCGTCGTGAACGGCAAGGTCGTCGGCGTCTGCTCCACCGGCGACGTGGCCGACCCCGGCGCGAACACCCACGCCGGCTCGAACTACGCCGTCCTCACCCAGTCCGCCAGCTGGATCCGCTCGACCGCGGGCGTCTGACCCAGCGCACCCACCAGGGGACGGGAGGCGCAGTGCGGGCCCGCACCGCGCCTCCCGTCCGCCCGTCCGCCCGTGCGCACGACCGGTGCCGCGCCCGGTCGCTCTCCACAGGTCGCGTCGCGCGGTCCTCCGCGTCGTCCGCACCTGGTAAGCAGGACGCATGACCGACGTCACCACACCAGCGCCCGGAACCAGAGCACTCGTCCTCGGCGGTGGTGGCGTCGCCGGCATCGCGTGGGAACTCGGGGTGCTGTCGGCCCTGCAGGACGCCGGGGTGGACCTCGACGCAGCGGACCTCGTCGTCGGGTCGAGCGCGGGCAGCGTCGTCGGGACCTTCGTCCGCGCCGGCGCCGTCCAGCAGGCGTACGACCAGCAGCACGCCGCCGTCCCGACGACCTACGAGGAGCCCGTCCCGATCGACGGCGACGACTTCCAGCAGCGGATCGGCGCCGTGCTCGACGGCGCCACCTCCGACCAGGACGCCCGTGCCCGGCTCGGCCGGCTCGCCCAGCGCACGACGACCGGCCAGACCGACGACCAGCGCGCTGCGACCTTCGCCGAGACCCTGCCGTCGACCGAGTGGCCGCCGAAGCCCCTCGCCGTCACCGCGATCGACGCGACCGACGGCACCTTCCGCGTGCTCACCGCGGCGGACGGCGTGCCGCTCGCGCGCGCGGTGGCCGCCAGCTGCTCGGTGCCGCTCGTCTGGTCGCCGGTCACGATCGAGGGGCGCCCCTACGTCGACGGCGGGATGCGATCGGCCACGAACGCGGACGTCGCCGCCGGGTACGAACGCGTCCTCGTCATCGCCTGCGGTCCCGAGGGGCCGTCGCCGCTCGGGCCGTGGCTCGACGTCGCGGTCGAGGAGCTCCGGGCGGCCGGCAGCTCGGTCGAGGTCGTCATCGCGGACAGCACCTCGCAGCAGGCCTTCGGCACGAACTCCCTCTCGCTGTCCACGCAGGCGCCCGCGGCCGACGCCGGGCGCACGCAGGGCACCGCCGTCGCCGAGGGCATCGCCGCGTTCTGGGCGTGAGTTCTCCACAGACCGGCCGGTGACCGCCGCCGCGGCGGGGAGCGCCGCTAGCGTGGGTGCATGACGACGCTGTTCTCGGACCTCGACCAGTACACCGCCCTCCCCCGCGTGGACGGGATCGCCCTGAGTCCGGACGGCTCGCGGGTCGCCCTGACCGTCAGCGTCCTCGATGCCGACGGCACGGGGTACCGGCGGTCGGTCTGGGCGGTCCCTGCGACGACGACCGACGAGTCGGCCGCTCCGGTCCGGCTGACGCGCTCGGCCAAGGGCGAGGGCGGAGTGTCGTTCACCCGCACCGGCGACCTGCTGTTCGTGTCCGGACGCCCCGACGGCGACGGCGACGAGGACAGCGACGCCCCGCAGCTCTGGGTCCTGCCGGCCGGTGGTGGCGAGGCACGACCGGTCACGAAGCTCGCGGGCGGGATCGGTGGGGTCCTCGGCACCGCATCGCAGGCGGACACCGTCGCCGTGACCGCGGGGCTCCTGCCGGGTGCCGGCACGGACCGCACGGGTGTCGTCGCCGCCGATGCCGCGCTCCGTGGGCGGCGGAAGGACCGGAAGGTGCGGGCGATCCTGCACGAGACGTACCCGGTGCGCTTCTGGGACCACGACCTCGGCCCCGACGAGACGCACGTCCTCACGCTCGACCTCGCCACCCTGACCGAGGCGTCGACCACCCGCGACGTGTCGACGAACACGACCGAGGACGGCACGGAAGCCGACGCCGATACCGCTGCCGACACGTACCCGGCGCACCTCCCGGCGCTCTCCGACGTCACGCCCGCCCCGGGCCGCTCGCTCGAGCACGTCGCCGGAGCCGTCACCCCGGACGGTTCGACCGTCGTCGCCACGGTCGGTGTGCAGGAAGCGCGCGGCTCGCGCTCGACGATCGTCGCGTTCGACGTCGCGTCGGGCACCCGGACCGTCCTGCTCGACGACGTCGACGTCGACCACGAGATGCCGACGATCAGCCACGACGGTCGGACCCTCGCGTGGGTCCGGACCGAGCGGTTCACGCCCCGGGGTGCGACCGAGCAGGCGATCTGGGTCGCCCGGCTCGACGGATCCACGCTCTCGGACGCACGGCGCATCGCGACCGAGTGGGACCGGTGGCCGAGCGAACTCGTGTTCGCGCACGACGACGGTGCGCTCCTGGCGACGGCGGACCACGACGGCCGCGCGCCGGTGTTCCGGCTCCCCCTCGACGGCGGCGCCGTCGAACAGTTGACCCACGACGACTGGGCGTACTCGAGCCTGCGCGTGGCGGCGGCGAGCGGCACGGTCGTGGCGCTCCGTGCCTCCTGGGCCGCGCCCCTGCACCCCGTGCGGATCGACGCGGACGGCACGGTGACGCCCCTCGCGACCCCGGCGCCGCTGCCCGAGGTCCCCGGTCACCTCGAAGAGGTCGAGACGACCGCTGCCGACGGCGCCCGGGTCCGCGGCTGGCTGCTGCTGCCGAACGACGAACCCGGTGCCGCCGGGCACCCGCTCCTGCTCTGGATCCACGGCGGTCCGCTCAACTCGTGGAACCAGTGGTCCTGGCGGTGGAACCCGCAGCTCGCGGCGGCGCGCGGGTACGCCGTGCTCCTGCCGGACCCGGCGCTGTCGACCGGGTACGGGCTCGACTTCATCAACCGCGGGTGGAACGCGTGGGGGCAGGCGCCCTACACCGACCTCATGGCGGTCACCGACGCGGTCGTCGCCCGTGACGACGTCGACGAGACCCGCACCGCCGCGATGGGCGGGTCGTTCGGCGGCTACATGGCGAACTGGGTCGCCGGCCACACCGACCGCTTCCGGGCGATCGTCACGCACGCGAGCCTGTGGGCGCTCGACCAGTTCAACGGCACCACGGACATGTCCCAGTACTGGCAGTCGATCTTCGACGAGACCGGTCTGCACGAGAACGACCCGCACCGCTTCGTCGCGGACATCACGTCACCGATGCTCGTCATCCACGGCGACAAGGACTACCGGGTGCCGATCGGCGAGGGGCTGCGGCTCTGGTCCGAGCTCGCCGAGCACCACGCGGCGGAGGACGGCACGATGCCGCACCGGTTCCTGTACTTCCCGGACGAGAACCACTGGGTGCTCAAGCCGCAGCACGCCGTGGTCTGGTACGAGACGGTGTTCGCGTTCCTCGAGCAACACGTGCTCGGCGGCGAGTGGCGGCGCCCGGAGTTGCTCGGGTAGCGGGGCCGGGCGCGCGGGGCGGAGTCAGTGGAAGGCGCCGACCCGGAACGACATCGTCGATGTCGTACGACGTCGGCACCGTCGCAGCCGCGCGCCCGCAACAGTTGCAGGCGCAACGAACGACACGCTCGTCGTCGTACGACATGGGTCGTGTCGTTCGACAACCGCACCCGAACCGCCGCCAGCACAGGACCGACGCCGGCATCGGCACCGGCGTCAGACGAACGCGGCCTGCCCCGTGATCGCCCGCCCGACGATGAGTGTGTTCACCTCGCGCGTGCCCTCGTAGGAGTAGATCGCCTCGGCGTCCGCGAAGAACCGGGCGACGCCCTTGTCGAGCACGATCCCGTTGCCGCCCTGCACCTCGCGGCACCAGCCCACGGTCTCGCGCATCTTCGACGTCGCGAACGCCTTGGCCATCGCCGAGTGCTCGTCGCCCCCGGTGCCCGCGTCCTGCATGGCCGACGCCTGCGTGCAGAGCGCGATCGAGGCGGTGATGTTCGCGAGCGACTTCACGAGCAGGTCCTGCACCATCTGGTGCGCGGCGATCGGCTTGCCGAACTGGATCCGGGTGCGGGCGTACTCGAGCGCGGCGTCGTAGGCACCGACCGCGATGCCGATCGCCTGCCACGCCACCTCGGTCCGGGTGAGCCGGAGCACCTCGGCGGTCGTGCGGAACGACTCGGCGCGCTGCAGCCGACGCGCCTCGGGCACCCGCACCCCGGTCATGACGATGTCGGCGTTCTGCACGCCCCGGAGCGCGATCTTGTCCTCGATCTTCGTCGCGGTGAAGCCCGGGGTGTCCGTCGTGACGAGGAACCCCTTCACCTGGTCGTCGGCGACGTCCTTGGCCCAGACCACGACGACGTCCGCGAAGGTCGCGTTGCCGATCCACCGCTTCTCGCCGTCGAGCACCCACGTGTCGCCCTCACGCCGCGCCGTCGTGCGGAGGCCACGAGCAGAGTCGCTGCCGGACAGCGGCTCGGTCAGCCCGAACGCCCCGACGATCTCGCCGGCGGCCATGCGCGGCAGCCACTCCTGCTGCTGCTCGTCGCTGCCGGCGACCGCGATCGAGTTCATCGCGAGGCCGGACTGCACCCCGATGAACGTCGCGACGCTGGCGTCGACGCGCCCGAGCTCGAGCGCCGCCCACCCGCGGTACACCGCGGAGTTCTCGAACTGCCGGACGAGCGGGATGCCCGGGCCGTACATGCCGAGCTCCGACAGCGGCCGGATGACCTGCATCGGGAACTCGGCGCGCGCCCAGTACTCGTCCGCGATCGGGCGCACCTCGGACTCGAGGTAGCTGCGGAGTCGCCCGAGTGACTCGCGCTCCTGCTCGGTCAGTCCCTCTTGGAAGCGGTAGAAGTCGGACTCGAGCAGCGCGGTGGTGGGCGTCAGCGTTGACATGAGGTCCACGATGCATCATTCTCGGAAACGTTGCAAGGGAGGATCACCTGTACACATCGGATTCTGCGCTGCGCGCGTTCCGGGAGGCACGGCACACCTTCATCGCCGGCTCACGCATCGACATGGGCGCGTTGGCCACCTCGCTCGGCGTGGACCGCACGTCGTTGTTCCGCTGGGTCGGCAACCGTGACCGGTTGCTGTCCGAGATCCTGTGGTCGCTCGCCGTCCCGACCTTCGACGCGGCTGCCGCCGCGGCCGCCCCGTCCGGCGCGGCGCGCATCGTCGACGTGCTCGACCGCTTCACGGCGGACCTCATCGAGGCGCCCTACTTCCGGTCGTTCCTGACCCGCGAACCCGCCCGGGCGCTCCGCCTGCTCACCACGACCGAGAGCGACGTGCAGAGCCGGTTCGTCCGCCGGGTCACCAGCCTCGTCGAGGAGCAGCATGCGGCTGGGACGTTCGACCCGAGCCCGCTCTCCCCCGAGGAACTGGCCCGACTGCTCGTGCGCATCTCGGAGTCGTTCACCTACGCCGACCTCATCTCCGGAGAGACGCCAGACCCCGAACGCGCACGCGCCACGTTCGAGTACGTCCTCCGCCCCACCACGACGTCCCTTCTCGCGACAGGAGCCCGATGACCATCGACGACTACCCCTTCGTCCGGACGTACCCGACGCGGTGGAACGACAACGACATGTTCGGCCACGTGAACAACACGATCTACTACAGCGCGATGGACAACGCGGCCACGTACTGGTTCCGCGAGGCGGCCGGTCTCGACCCGTTCACGTCGGACTGGATCGCCGTGGTCGTGTCGTCCAGCTGCCGGTTCGTCGAGTCGGCGGTGTGGCCCGACGTCATCGAGATCGGCATGCGCTCGAAGCACCTCGGCCGGACGAGCCTGTCGTGGGAGTTCGGCCTCTTCCGGCAGTCGGACGGGACACTGCTCGCGACCGGCGAGTTCGTGCACGTCGTCATCGACCGCGAGGGCGACCGTCGACCGGTCCCCCTGCCGGAGTCCCTCCGCGAACTCGTCGCCGCCACGATGAGCGCCCCGGCGTCGGTCGCCGCCGACTGACCGCGTGCGCCGGCCCGGCAGCGGGCGCCGTCAGGGGCGGTAGTCCCCGCGGCGAGGGTTGTTGAGCCGAACCGCGAGGTCCTCACCCGCCGGGTCGTGGCCGTTCCACGTCCCGACGACCTTCGCGATCGTTCGCAGCACGAAGCCGATCCCCCGGCCGATGACCCGCACGATGCGCATGCGTCGAGGATAGCTCGCGTCAGCCCTTCAGTGCCGCCAGCTCGAGGTTGATGTCGTCGGGGTCCTGCACCGACAGGATGACCATGCCCGCGTCACCGAGGTCGGTCACCTCGCCGTGCTCGACACCGGCGGCATCGAGTCGAGCGGCCGCCTCGTGCAGTTCATCCACGGAACCGACCACGAAGCTCACGTGGTCGAGGCCGACGGTCTCCGAGTCGAAGCGCTGGCCCGCCGGCGCCACCGGCCGGAGCCCGAACACCTGGTCGCCGAGCCGGAAGACGCTGCCGCCGTAGAAGCGCTCCCGGTCCTCGCGGACGCCGGGCTCGTCGACCTGGTCACTGAAGTCGATCGCGGGCTCCGTCCCGAGCAGCTGCTGGTAGAAGGCCTTGCTCCGGTGGATGTCGGTCACGGTGACGCGGACGTGTGCGAGTGCGGTGGGTCGTGCGAACGGTTCGGTCACGGCAGGTGCTCCTCAGGACGTGGCCGGAAGGGTCCGGCACCACACCGACGAAACGCGCCCCACCTGACCGGACGCCCCGACCATGCGGCGACCGGACAGCCGTAGGGTCGACCCGTGGGCTCATGGTTCTGGATCTCGATCTTCCTCATGGCGTACGGCGTCGTGCTGCTCGTGTTCCCGAAGCAGTTCGCCCGCTGGGGCCGGAAGCTGGAACAGATGCAGGGCGACCACTGGGCGGCCTCGATCCTCACGCCGGGCTTCATCAGGGTGATCGGCTGCCTCTTCATCGTCGGTCCCGGCCTGACCCTGATCGAGCTACTCCTGCACCGGGGACCGTGACCGCCTGACGCCGCCAGGCGCGGATCGTCCCCGCAGTCGACGTGCCGCCGGGCAGACGGCGCGCAGCGCCTGCGGGACACGCGGGACGCCGTGCCTCGCGCCCGATCAGGTCGTCCGTCAGGTGGTTCGGCGATCCGAAGCGGTCAGGTCGCGCCCCCGAGCACGATCGCGGAGACGATCCAGCCGAGCATCAGCGCCACGACGGCCAGCAGCAGAGGCGATCGAGGCGATCGACCCGAACGCCTGGCCGTCGCGAAGGTCCAGATCACGACGGCGACCAGTGCGCCGAGAAGGATCACCCAGGTCGCCCACCAGATGCCGCCGTGGGCCAGCGCGAGCGCGAGCCATCCACCCTGCGATGGGAGGACCAGCGCAGCGCCGACACGGTCTGCGACGGAGACCCGTTGCCCCGTCTGTCCGATCGAACTCGCCCCTCGCGCCACGCACCCAACCCACTGAGTGGAGTCGCCTGGAGGCGTCGGCGGGCGCCGGGCTAGATCAGGTCGTCCGTGAGGTGGTTCGGCGTACCGAAGCGGTGCGCCGTGATCGACACCGCCTGCTCGCGCACGAACGGCAGGATCTCGAGGCGCCCGGCCTCGGTCACCGGCTCCCCGTAGACCGCGACGTCCGGCCGTCCGCCGATCGCCGAGTACAGCGCCGACGTGTCCCCGCCGACGAGCCGCACGCGCCCGGACGGACCACTCGCCACCGCCGAAGCGAACGCCGCGTCGGAGTGCGACTGCGTCAGCGACCGCACGTTCGGCAGCGCCTTGACCGCGGCGGCGACCACCGGCGGCAGCGTCGACACGGTCGAGACGTCGATCGTGGTGCCGGCTCGGACCGATGCCGCGACGACCCGGACGAGGTCGGTCACCGCGTCTTCCGCAGCGGAGGCCAGGCGCACCCGGACCGCCGGGTACGGCAGGTACCGGGCGATGTTCCGCTCGGCGGTCAGCGCCGACACGTCGGTCGCCGTGCCGAACAGGGACGACCAGGCCTGCTGGTCGGACGCCACGGCCCGGTCGAGCGACGGCGACGCAACACCCGAGGCGCCGACGAACGCGGCGACCGGTGCCGACGGGGACGAGCCGGACGTGGCTTCGGCGGGCGCCCACGAGCCGAGCCCGAGCAGGTAGTTCAGGCCACCGGCCTTGGTCCCGGCACCCACCGCCGACTTCTTCCACCCGCCGAACGGCTGGCGGCGGACGATCGCGCCCGTGATGCCGCGGTTGACGTAGAGGTTGCCCGCCTCGATGCGAGCGAGCCAGGTCCCGATCTCGGCCTGATCGAGCGAGTGCAGGCCGGAGGTCAGGCCGTAGTCGACCTCGTTCACGATGTCGATCGCCTCGTCGAGGGTCTTCGCCGTCATGATGCCGAGGATCGGGCCGAAGTACTCGGTGCGGTGGAACGCCGAGCCACGTCGGACGCCGTCGCGGACACCGGGGCTCCAGAGCCTGCCGGGGTCGTCGAGCTTCGCGGGCCGGACGGCCCAGGACTCCCCCGCGCCGAGCGTCGTGAGGCCGTCCAGCAGCTTGCCGGCAGCGGGCTCGATGACCGGGCCCATCTGGGTCGTCGGGTCGGTCGGGTAGCCGACGGTGAGCGACGACACGGCGTCGATGAGCTGCGAGCGGAAGCGCCGCGAGGTGGCGACGGACCCGACGAGCACGACGAGCGACGCTGCTGAGCACTTCTGGCCTGCGTGCCCGAACGCCGACGCCACGACGTCCTTCACCGCGAGGTCGAGGTCGGCCGACGGCGTCACGATGATCGCGTTCTTGCCGGAGGTCTCGGCGAGCAGCGGCAGGTCGGGCCGGAACGAGCGGAAGAGCTCGGCGGTCTCGTACGCGCCCGTGAGGATCACCCGGTCGACGAGCGGCGAGGCGACGAGCTGCTGCCCGAGGTCGTTCTCCGACACCTGGACGAACGCGAGGACGTCGGCCGGGGCACCGTGGGCGTCGAGCGCGGTCTCGATGATCGAGGCGAGCACGGCACCGGAGCGCTCGGCGGGCGGCGCGGGCTTCAGCACCACGGCGGACCCGGCGGCGAGCGCGGCGAGGGTAGACCCGGCGGGGATCGCGACCGGGAAGTTCCACGGCGGTGCGACGAGCGTCAGTGCGGCCGGGGTGAAGGACGCGCCGTCGACGTCGTCGAGCTGTGCGGCGAGCTCGCCGTAGAAGTGTGCGAAGTCGATCGCTTCGGACACCTCGGGGTCGGCCTGGTCGATGGTCTTGCCGGTCTCGGACGCCATCACCTCGACGAGGGCGGCGCGGTTCGCCTCGAGCGCGTCGCCGACGGCGTGCAGCACGGCGGCCCGGGCGCCACCCGACCACGTTCCCCAGGTGGCGCCGGCGGCGCGGACGCGACCGAGGACGGACTCGAGCTGCGCGGCGGAGTCGAGCCGCGCCTCCTGGACGGCCGCGGTGCCGAGCGTCGAGGACGCAACCCGCGCGGTGACGGCGTCACCCCACGACCGGACCGATGCGACCGACGGGTCGCTGTCCGGGGTGTTCTCGAAGTGGCCGACGCGCGGGCGCTCGACGGCGGCGTAGCGGTCGGCCACACGGTGGGAGGCCGGAGCGGCGAGGCCTTCGGGCGTGGCGAGCGGCTCGAGGGAGGCCCGGAAGCGCGCTTCCTCGCGGGCGAACAGCGCGGGCGAGGAAACGAGGGAGAACACCGCGGACATGAAGTTCTCCTGCGACGCCCCTTCCTCGAGGCGGCGGATCAGGTAGGCGATCGCGACGTCGAACTCCTGCGGGTGGACGACCGGCGTGTAGAGCAGGAGCGAGCCGACGGTCTTCTTCACCGCGGCGGCCTGCCCCTGCGCCATGCCGAGGAGCATCTCGAACTCGATGCCGTCCCGCACCCCGCGCTCACCGGCGAGCAGCCAGGCGTGCGCGACGTCGAACAGGTTGTGCCCGGCGACGCCGACCCGGACGTTCTCGATGCGCGCGGGGGTCAGCGCCCAGTCGAGCACACGCTTGTAGTTGGTGTCGGAGTCCTGCTTGGTGTGCCAGGTCGCGAGGGGCCAGCCGTGCACGGACGCCTCGACCTGCTCCATCGGCAGGTTCGCACCCTTGACGAGGCGGACCTTGATGCCGGCGCCGCCACGGGCACGTCGTGCGGCGGACCACTCCTGCAGCTGTTCCATCGCGGCGAGCGCGTCGGGCAGGTACGCCTGCAGGACGATGCCGGCCTCGAGCGAGGTGAACTCGGGCTCGTCGAGGAGCTTCGTGAAGACCGCGATCGTGAGGTCGAGGTCCTTGTACTCCTCCATGTCGAGGTTGATGAACTTCTGCGGCGACGCTGCGGCAGCACGGCGGAAGAGCGGGCGGAGCTTGGCGATGATGTCCTCGACCGCGTGGTCGAACGCCCACGGCGAGTGCGGGTGCACGGTGGACGAGACCTTGATCGACACGTAGTCGACGTCGTCGCGGGCCAGGAGCTTGTGCGTGCCCTCGAGGCGCCGGGCGGCCTCGCCCTCGCCGAGGACGGCCTCGCCGAGCAGGTTCACGTTCAGGCGGACCCCGTCGCCCTTGATCCCCGCGATGGCCGGGCCGAGCTTGGCGTCGGTCGCGTCGACGATGAGGTGGCCGACCATGGTGCGGAGGACCCGTCGGGCGATCGGGACGACGACCCCCGGGAGGACCGGGGCCATGCCGCCGCCGAGCCGGACGAGTCCGCGGAGCGCCGCGGGGAGGAAGCCGGGGGCTCCGGGGGCGATCGCGCGGAGCTTCCGGGCGGCGACGCCGAGGTCTTCGGGGCGGACGACGCCGTCGACGAACCCCACGGCGAAGTCGAGGCCGGCGGGGTCGGCGAGCACGCCTGCGAGCTGCTTCGCCGAGCCGTCGACCGGGTGGGTCTCGGCTTCGGCGAGCCACTGTCGCACGAGCGCCACGGACTGGTCCGCGAGGGCGTCGTGATCGGTGGCCGGGTGCTCGTGCAGGGTCGTCATGGGTTCAGTGTGGAGCGCTCGACCCATCAGCGGAAGCAACGGTTGGTGATGGATACCCGTAAGTTCCGCTACCGTGAACTCGTGCTCGACGTCCGCCGTCTCGTCCTCCTCCGGGAGCTCTCCATCCGGGGCACGATCGCGGCCGTCGCCGAGGCGGTGAACTTCACCCCGTCGGCGGTGTCGCAGCAGCTCAGCGCCCTCGAACGCGAGGCCGGCGTCCCGCTCCTCCGCAAGGCCGGACGGCGACTCCAGCTCACCCCGCAGGCCGAGGTCCTGGTGCAGGCCGCCGGTCACGTCCTCGATGTGCTCGAACAGGCGCAGTCGCAGGTCGAGGGCACGATGCCGACGGTGCAGGGACGCATCCGCGTCGCGGTGTTCCAGTCCGCCGCCCTCGCGCTGATGCCGAACGCGCTGCACGCCATGGCGACCGCGCACCCCGACGTCCGCATCGAGATGGTGCAGCGTGAACCGGAGACGGCGCTCCACGAGACCTGGGCGCGGGACTTCGACATGGTCATCGCCGAGCAGTACCCCGCGCACGCGGCGCCGCACCTGCCCGGGCTGCACCGCCAGGACCTCACGACCGATGCCGTCCGGCTCGCGCTGCCGCCGCTCGACACCGCGCTCGCGCCGGTGTCGTCGATCGAGGACGCCGAGGTGCTGCCGTGGGTCATGGAGCCGCGGGGCACGGCCTCGCGGCACTTCGCCGAGCAGGTCTGCCGGCGGTGGGGCTTCGAGCCCGACGTCCGCTACGAGACCGCCGACCTGCAGACGCAGATCCGCCTCGTCGAGTCCGGCAACGCCGTGAGCCTCATGCCGGACCTGATGTGGACGGGTCGGACGACGACCTGCCGGTTGGTCGAGCTCCCGGAGCGGCCGCGCCGGACGATCTTCACGGTGGTCCGCACGGCCGGGTCCTCGTCGCCGGCGGTCCGCGCCCTCCGCGACGCCCTGGAGCGCGCGGCCGCCACCGTCGGCGACTGACCCGAGCGCGACCGACCCGAGCGCGACCGACCCGAGCGCGACCGACCGTTCGCCCCGTCGTCGTCACCGGACCGAGACGGACCGGGTCGTCAGGATCGCCCGTGCCGCGACACCTCCAGGATGAGGGCACCTCCCGGTGTCCCGAACAGCATCCAGGGGGATCCCATGAAGCAGTCCTGCACCGCCGGTGTCCGACGCGGCGCCGCCATCGGCGCAGCCGTCGCCATCGTCACCGCCTCCTCGGCGTTCGGCATCGGCGCGTCGAGCGCGATCGCCGACGCGGCTCCGACACCGGCCACGTCCGCCACCACCGTCACGACCGGCACGTCCGCCGGCACGGGAGGCGCGGCGGCCGACACGACGTCGGCGACCGCCGACGAGACGGGGACGACTCCCCCCGCGAGCGCACCCACGGCGAGCGCGCCGGCCGAGGACGCTCCGGAGCAGTCCACCGCCGCCGCCCTCGCCTTCCCCGAGGGCACGACCGCCGACGCCCCGCTCGTCCTCACCGCGACCGCGGGCGACACCGTGTCCCGGACGTTCACCGCGACGGGCGGGTCGGGGACGGTGACGTACGCGGTGCGTGGCCCGGGCGGCAGCCCGGTCATCGGCCAGGGCGACTTCAACGCCGACTTCTCGTTCGACGGGACCACCGGCACGCTGTCCGGCTCGCCGCGGTACGCCCTCCGGACCTACACGTTCCAGGTCGTCGCCACGAGCGGTTCCGAGACCGCCGTCGAGTACGTCGAGCTCACGGTGGAGCCCGGCGCCCCGGTCGGGGTCACCTTCTCGGCCTCGACCTCCGACTCCTCGGGCCTGTGGCAGGTGGAGCCCGACGGCACGATCTGGGAGCAGGCGGTCGGCCAGGGCCGCGTGCGGATCGTGCCCTCGGTCCCCGTGGTCGACGGGCAGTCGCTCACCCTCGCCGGCCTCGCGGTCGACGCCTTCGGCAACCGCGTCACAGGCAGCGACCAGGACGACGAGTACCCCCGTTCCACCGTCACGAGCACCGCCGCCGGAGACCGTGCCGTGTGGGACCCGAACGGCGCGAACGTGGTGACGTTCTCCGGGGCGGGCTCCCGTACGGTGACGGTCTCCGAGGGCGGCGTCTCCACCTCCTTCACCGTCGTCGTCACCGACGTGCCGTTCGCCTTCGTCGACCCGTCGTCCGCCGACGCCCCGATCGCGATCACACCGACCGCCGGCGAGGAGTTCACGCGGACGTTCGCGGTGACGGGAGCGACGGACCCGTCGGACGTCCGCTACGAGCTCCGCGGTGTCCAGGGCGAGCCCTTCGACGACACCTACGCGCGGAACGGGCTCGACCTCGCCGTCGACCCGGCCACGGGCGTGCTGACCGGGACCGGCACGGCGGCGACGTCGTTCCGGTTCCAGGTCGTCGCCACGAGCGGTGGGGAGCAGGCCGTCGCGAACGTCGAGGTCACCGTCTCCCCCGCGGCCTTCTCCAAGCTCGTCGTCGCGGTCCTGCCGTCCGACCGGGACCCGGAGTCCGAGACGTGGTCGATCGACGGCGACACGATCACGCACATCACCCCGGACGGCGGTTCTGCGGTCGTCGACGCGGTGCCCGCACGACAGGGGCAGCGCATGCTCGTGCTCGCGGTGCCGGTGGACGCTTACGGGAACGCGGTCGCCGACCACGACGACCTGACCGTCACGAGCGACGTCGCCAGTGACCGGATCGTCGATGACCCGAGCACCGCCGGCACCTGGGTCACGTTCGAGCACGCGTCGCCGCACGTCGTGACCGTCGCGTACCAGGACCGCACGCAGGACATCCGGTTCGACGTCACCCCGACCGCCGCGACGACGGGAGCCACCACGACCACGGGCTCCGGCCGCCTCGCGTACACCGGCGCGGAGACCTCGGGTCCCCTCGCCTGGGCGCTCGGCCTGCTCGCCGCGGGCGGCGGCCTGCTGGTCCACCGGCTGCGTCGTCGTCGCGCCTGAGACCGCGTCATCGCGTGGGACGGGAGGCGCGGTGCCAGCTGGCACCGCGCCTCCTGTCCTGCGACCCCACCTGAACGAAACCCCAGGTCAGGACCTGAGTGAACCGGAATGCTTCCGTGATGGAACCGCAATCTGGAAGCCACCCGGAGGACGCCGTCCGGACGTACGGTCGTCGCTGACAGGAGCGGATCGCCGCCCTGCACCAGAACGACCAGGGGAACCATGAACACCACCACTTCGTCGCGCCGTCGCGCGGCGCTCGTCACCGTCGCCGCATCCGCCGCCGTCGTCGCCGCCGGCTGCGGCGCCGTCTTCGGGGTGAGCGCCGCGACCGCCTCGACGCCGTCGCCGACGCAGCACGTCGCCGCCGCCACGCCCGCTCCGCTCGCCTTCACGCAGAGCTCCTCCGCCGCCCACCCGATCGCGCTCACCGCGACCGCGGGGAAGGCCTTCTCGCACACCTTCACCACGAACGCGAAGGCGGGGACGGTCGCCTACGCCATGGACGAGGGCCCGGGGCTCACCGCCGACTCACCGCGCGCGTCGGACCACTTCTCGGTGAACACGAACACCGGCGTCCTGTCCGGCACGGGGGTGGAGAGCGGGATCTGGGACTTCCAGGTCGTCGCGCTCCGTGACGGTGTCGAGGCCCACGCGTACGTGCAGCTCACCGTGAAGCCGGGGGCAGCGGTCGGTGTGCGGACGTACGTCTCGCAGCCGAACACCACCGCACCGATCTGGTACATCGCCCCGAACGGAGTCATCCACCAGCGACTGACCCCCACCAGCAAGGCGACGATCGTCAAGTCCGTCCCCGCGACCCGGCTCGAGCAGTTCGTCGTCTCCGGGGTCGCGGTCGACGCCGAGGGCAACGTCATCAAGGCCCCCGACGAGGGCGGCGACCCGTCCACGGTCACGAGCAACATCACGTCGGACCACGTCACCCGGACCGGCGCCGAGGACACGATCACGATCAGCGGGGCGTGGTCGCACCGTCTCACCGTGACCCAGGAGCACGCGCACACGTCGTTCACCGTCTCGGTGGCGCACGCGACGCACTGACCGTCCACCCCGACCGCAGGCGGGGAGCCGTCCGGCGCCCTGCCTGCGGTGTTCCGCACGCACCCCCAAGCCAGGTCACATTTCGGGTTCGGACGTCGCCGTCCCGCGCGCGTACCCCTACGATCCGATCAGGCCGAGGATTCTCGGCAGATTCTTACGATCCGGTACTGGACCGGACCTGAACACCTGGGGGAACACGTGCGCCGCAGCACTTCCACCGTCCGACGCGCCTGCGCGCTCGGGACCACCGCCGCGCTCATCGCGCTGACGACGGGTCTCGGCATCGCGACCGCGACGGCAGCACACGCCGAGGGCACCGACACGTCGGTCCCGACGCAGACCGCGACGGCCGACCCGACGCCGACCGACGCACCCACGGACCCGACGCCGACCGACGAGCCGACCGACCCCACGCCGACGGACGCGCCCACCGACCCGACGCCGACCGACGAGCCGGCATCCCCGGAGACGACCGCGCCGAGCACGCCCGAGTCCACCACCGCGCCGACCGCTCCGCGGGCAGCATCGACGGACGCTCCCGTCACCCCCCTGGCCGCCGACCCCACGGTCACCGTCTCCGGCGACGCGAAGGTCGGGTCCGAGCTCACGGCGGACACGACCGGGTTCGACGAGGACGGCTCCTTCAAGTACGTCTGGACCGAGGCCGACGCCGGCCCGACGCCGACGACGATCGCCAAGACCCAGACCTACACGGTCGATCCGGTCGAGGCCGGCAAGCAGCTCGTCGTGACCGTGACCGGCGACCTGCCGGGCGGCGGCCGCGGATCGGTGACCTCGGACCCGACCGCGGTCGTCACACAGGACCCGGTGTTCGTCGACGCCGACGGCACGCCCGTCGCCGAGGGCACCGACATCGACGACCCGCTGTACCTCGACGCCACGGCCGGCGACGCGTTCTCGTACACGTTCCGCGCACAGGGCTACCCGGCGCCGACCTACGAGCTGGACTGGTTCTACGGCGACGAGGAGGACTCCGCTGACTCCATCGTCGAGTCCAAGTCGCAGGCCGACTCCATCGCGGTCGGGTACGGCTTCGAGGAGGACGGCGACTACACGGTCGACGACCAGCTCCCCGAGGGCATCACGTTCGACCCGACCACGGGCGAGCTGAGCGGCACCGCGACCCTCGCGTCGTTCTACGACTTCGCCGTCACGGCCACGAGCGGCGACGTCTCGACCACGCAGTACGTCGAGCTGACCGTCGACCACGCCGCCGCGTTCGGCATCACGGCGTTCACGTTGGACGAGAAGTCGATCACCGCCCGGGACAAGCGCATCTGGCTCATCCAGCCGGACGGCACGATCTACACCGTCGACCTGTCGACCGACGAGGACGGTTTCCCCGAGGAGCTCACCCTCACGCCGACCGGCCGTCCCACCGTGGCGCAAGGCGGCACGCTCGTCGTGTCCGGCTCGCCCGTCGACCGCTTCGGCAACGACGCGACGGACTTCGACGACGAGGGCAACCCCACGTTCGTCCCGACCGTCACCTCGAACGTCGCCAGTGACGTCGTCGCCCCGTACGAGGAGAACGGCGCCGAGGGGCAGGGCGTCTACGGCGTCACGTTCCCGCACGCGTCGATCCACACGCTGACGGTGTCGAGCGGTGCGCTCCAGCCGCTCTCGTTCGCGGTCGACGTGCGCCCGACCACCCCGACGGTGGCGGTCGTCACGCCCACCACCGCCAAGGGTCAGCTCGCCTACACCGGTTCCGAGGCGACGGGAGCCCTGCCGTGGGCCCTCGCCCTCGTCCTCGCCGGCGCCGGCCTGATCGGTGCGCGCGCACTGCGCCGCCGTCACACCCAGCGCTGACACCGGACGCCTCTCGTCGCTCGCGTACCCGCGTGACCGACGGGAGGCCCACCTCGGCCCCGCCTCGCCCCGCACCGGCGCGGCGGGGCCGTTCCCGTCATCCGGCGTGCGTCGCTCGGTAGCGTGGGGACCATGCCCACCCTCCTGCACATCGACTCCTCGGCCGACCTCGCGCACTCCCGCTCCCGCGCCCTCACCGCGGCCTTCGCGGACGCCTGGCGCGCACGCGGCAAGGAGTACACCGTCGTCCGACGCGACCTGCACGTCGACCAGCTCCCCCACCTCGAGACCTCGGCGCTGCACTGGGCGGCCGCCGACCGCACCGACGACGAGGTGGTCGCGCCCGCGGACGACGCTCGCCGACAGGAGGTCATGGACGAACTCCTCGGCGCCGACGTCGTCGTGGTCGGTGCGCCGCTGTACAACTACACGGTGCCGTCGACCCTCAAGGCCTGGATCGACCGCGTCCACGTGCCCGGCGTCCTCGCGGGCGACGTGCAGCCGCTCGCCGGTCGGCCCGTCGTGACCGTCGTCAGCCGTGGCGCCACCTACGACGCCGGCACCCCGACCGAGGGCTGGGACCACGGCTCGCCGGTCCTGCAGCTCATCCTCGGGACGGCGCTCGGCATGAAGCCGTACCCGATCACCGTGAGCGCGACCCTCGCGGACCGGCTGCCCGACCTGGCGCCGCTCGCCGACCACGCCGCCGCGGAGTTCGCCGACGCGAGGACGACGCTGGAGCGCCTCGCCGCGACGCTCGGCTGAGCCCGGCCGCGGTCAGGCCGCGCGTCCCGCACGACCGAAGTGCATCCGCGCCGTGGGAATCCACGGCGCGGATGCACTTGCGTTGTGCGAGGGCGGTGGAAACCACGGCTCCGCGGACCGCGCCCGGCCGCGTCAGGCGGGCCGGACCTCGTCGGCGCGGCCGAGCAGTTCCGCGTGGAAAGCCGTCTGGGTCAGGGCGCTGGCGAGCAGGAACCCTGTCATCGACTCGATCCCGCCGCTGAACGGCACCAGGGACGCCACCTCGTAGAGCGTCGGCGAGGACAGGGCGTCGAGTGCCGCGGCGACGTGCTGCGACCGCTCCTCGCGGTGCCGCGCCAGGGTGCGGGCACGCGTGACGACGTCGCGGAAGCGGTATTCGTGGCCCGGGCACACCTCGAGGTCGGCGTACCCGTCGAGCCGTCCGAGCGACGCCAGGTAGTCGCCGAGCGGGTTCGCGTCGGTCCGGCCGCCCAGACCGATCCCGGAGTTGATGCGCGGCAGGACGTGGTCGCCGGTGAAGAGCAGCCCGTCGGGCTCGTCCACGAAGCAGCAGTGACCCGCGGTGTGCCCCGGGGTCCAGAGGGTCCGGATCGTCCGCCCGGCGACCGGCAGCACGTCGCCGTCCTCGAGGAGCAGGTCGGCGAACGGCTCGGCGGTCCGCCCGAGTCCGATCCGCCGGCCGCTCCCCCAGGCCTCGACCACGCCGGCGCGCAGGCGCTCCGGCAGTCCCCAGGTCGCGATGTCGGCGTCGTTCGCCGCGGCGTCCTCGCGTTCACGGCGGAGCGCGTCGACCTCGAGCCGGTGCATCGCGACCCGGGCACCGGCGGCGCGGCGGATCGCGGCGGCCGCACCGAGGTGGTCCGCGTGCAGGTGCGTCACGACGACGAGCCCGACCTCGTCGAGGGACCGGCCGATCCCGCTGAGGCCGTCGCGGAGGGCGTCGAGGTCGTCGTCGGCCGTCCACCCCGGGTCGATCAGGGTCAGCGCGCCGTCGGAGCCCTCGACGACGTAGACGAGGGTCGCGTCGGGCACACCGAAGCGGAACGGCACCGCGAGCGTCCAGATGCCCGGCCGGACCGCCTCGACGGGCGGCAGGACGCCGGCCTGCAACGCGGCGGCCTGCACGGGGCTGATCGGTTCCGGTGCCGGCGCTGCCGGCGGGGGCACGGTCGTCACGTGACCACCCTAGCGACCGGGCCGGCGCGGACGGGCCGAGCCGCGCCTCCAGGCCCGTGGTAACGGGACACCGGACCGGCCCTGCCGGACGGACGCGACCACCCGAGTAGACAGGGCGCATGGAGATCGCACCGATGCTCGCCAAGGCCGTCGCCACCGTGCCCGACCCCGACAGCGTCCGTGGTGGCCTGCGCTACGAGCCGAAGTGGGACGGCTTCCGCGGCATCGTGACGATCGACGGCGACGACGTCGAGATCGGCAGCCGAGGAGCGAAGCCGCTCACCCGCTACTTCCCGGAGCTCGTCGCGGCGTTCCGGGCGCAGTTCGGCGGCCGCGCGCACCCGGTGGTGCTCGACGGCGAGGTGATCCTGCGCTCCGGGACCGCCGGGGCGGAACGGCTCGACTGGGAGGCGCTGTCGCAGCGGATCCACCCCGCGGCCTCACGCATCGCGACGCTCAGCGCCGAGACCCCCGCGCAGTTCGTCGCGTTCGACCTGCTCGCGGTCGACGGCGAGGAGCTGCTGGACCTGCCGTTCGACGAGCGTCGCTCGCGGCTCGACTCGCTGTCGCAGGACATGTCCGACCCGCTGTACGTCACGCGCACCACCCTCGACGTCGACCTCGCCCGCGACTGGCTCACCACGTTCGAGGGCGCCGGGCTCGACGGTGTCGTCGCGAAGCCCCGCGCGAAGCCCTACGAGCCGAACAAGCGCACGATGCTCAAGGTGAAGCACCACCGGACCGCGGACGTCGTGGCGATCGGCTACCGGGTCCACAAGAGCGGGACCGGCGTCGGCTCCCTGCTCGTCGGGCTGTACGGCGAGGACGGCGAGCTCCGCCAGGTGGGCGGCGTCTCCGCCTTCTCGGACAAGCGCCGGGCCGAGTTGGTCGACGAGCTCGACCCGGTGGTCCTCCGGGACGACGACGGGAGGCTCCTCACCGGTGACGGGGAACGGTCGCGGTTCTCGTCGGGTCGGGACACGTCGTTCGTCCGGCTGGTGCCGTCGCTGGTCCTCGAGGTCCGGTACGACCAGATGGAGGGCGACCGCTTCCGGCACACGGTCCAGTTCGAACGGTGGCGTCCGGACCGCGAGGCCGCGTCGTGCGGCTTCGACCAGCTCGAGGTCCCGGCCGCCTACGACCTCGACGCCGTCCTCATGTCCGATTGACGCTCACACATTGATGTAGTTAGGCTAACTAGGTAAATTGATCCATGCGGACGCATCCGCATCGAACAGACGGGAGCGGGACATGATCATCGACGGCATCAGCGACGTCCACCGCGGGACGTGGTCCCGTCTGACGCGTCTGCACACGGCGAGCGTCTCGCTCCCCACGCACACCACCCGGGTCGCCGAGCCCGAGGGTCGCGCCGAGGACTGCGCCACGGTCTGACGCGTCCGTCAGGAGCTCCTGGCGCGTCCGTCAGTGCTTCTTGGCGCGAGACGGCTGGACGCGGGACGGCTCCCCCGGCATCTTCGGGAAGTCCGGCGGGAACGGCAGCTCGCCCTCGCCGTTCGCCAGGTCGCGTTCCCACCACGCCAGGAGCGGTGCGATGCTCGCGGGGTCGTCGTGCATGCCCTCCCACGGGTCGCCGGTGGTCCGCAGGCGATCCGGGACCGACCGGACCGTGAACGTCGTCGGGTCCGCGTCGTCGAGCTCGTCCCACGTGATCGGGGTCGACACCGCGGCGTGCGCCAGTGCCCGCGGGCTGTAGGCGCCCGCCATCGTCCGGTCGCGGTTCGCCTGGTTGAAGTCGACGAACACCCTCTCGCCGCGCTCCTCCTTCCACCACGCCGTCGTCACCCGGTCGGGCATCCGACGCTCGAGCTCGCGCGCCGCGGCGATCACCGCGTGCCGGACGTCGAGGAACTCGTGCTCGGGGTGGATCGGCGCGAAGACGTGCAGCCCGCGGTTCCCGCTCGACTTGATCCACGCCGTCAGCCCGACCTCGTCGAGCACCTTCCGCAGCTCGTGGGCGACGGGGACGGTGTCATGGAAGTCGGTGCCGGGCTGCGGGTCGAGGTCGATGCGGAGTTGGTCCGGGTGGTCGGCGTCCTCCGCACGGGAGGCCCACGGGTGGAAGACCACCGTGTTCATCTGCGCCGCCCAGACCGCGACGGCCGGCTCGTCCACCACGAGCTGCGGGTGCTGCCGACCGCTCGGGTAGGTGACCGTGACCGCGCGGACGTAGTCGGGGGCACCCTTCGGCGGGTTCTTCGAGAAGAACTGCTCGCCGTCGACGCCGCCCGGGAACCGCTGCAACGAGATCGGACGGTCCCCGTTCGCCCGGACGAACTCGGCACCGACGGCGACGAGGTACTCCGCCAGGTCGAGCTTCGTGATCCCGGCGTCGGGCCAGAGCACGCGGGAGGGGCTGCTGATCCGGACCTCCCGGTCGCCGTCGGGCCCCGGGACCGTCAGCGTCGTCGCTTCGCTCGCCATGCAGCGGACCGTACACGGGCGGGCCCGCGCCCGGCCCCAGCCGCGCGCCTGCCGTCCTGTCCCGCCCGCCTCGCCCGCCCGCCTCGCCCGCCTGCCTGCCTGCCTCGCCGAGCGGGCAGAATACGTCCCGCTCGACGCGCGGGAGCGGCATCTTCCGCCCGCTCGGCGGACCGCGCGCGGCACGTCGCGCCCGCTCGGCGTGCACGATGGACGGGTGAACGCGTACCTCGGGGTCGACCTGGCGTGGGGCCTCGGCACCGCGACCCGTGCACCGAACGAGACCGGCCTCGTCGCGATGGACGCCGGCGGCCGGGTGACCGACGCGGGCTGGGCCCGGGGCGTCGACGCCGTCACCGACTGGATCGCCGCACACCTCGGCGAGCGATCCCTCATCGCCGTGGACGCCTCGCTCGTCGTGACGAACCCGACGGGCATCCGCGAGGCCGAACGGCAGGTCGGCCAGCGCTACGGCCGGTGGATGGTCGCGGCGAACCCGACGAACCTCGCATCCGCGGCGAGCGCCGGAGCCCGACTCCTCGAGCGGCTGACGGCCCTGGGCGTCGGGTACGTGTCATCGACGGCGGCGATGCGGGAGCGGACGGGGCCGGCGATGTTCGAGTGCTACCCGTACACGACGCTCGTCGGCGTCGAGGAGCTCGGCTACGACATCGAGCGGCCGCGCTACAAGCGGCTCGACCTCACGGTCCCGCCGGCGACGGCCCGGGCTCGACGGGCGGCGGCGTTCGACGAACTCGTGCGCCGGCTTCGCGAGACGCCGCTGGACCCACCGCTCCGGCTCGACACGCATCCACTGACCCGGGCGCTGGCGGACTCCTCCGGGATCCACGGGCCGACGCACAAGCACCGGGAGGACCTGCTCGACGGCGCGCTGTGCGCCTGGACGGCCGCGTTCTGGGAGCAGCACGGCGACGAGCGGGTGCAGATCCTGGGAGGCGATCCGCGCCTCCCGTCCGACGCCGTGGACGAGGCGGGCCGACGGCCCGTCGTGGTGGCACCCGCGCGCCCGTCGCAGCGGCCGACGCGCGGCTAGGCTTGCGCGGTGAGCACCACCACCGAACCCCTGCGCATCGGGCTGGTGTCGCTGCACACCTCCCCCGGCGACGAACCCGGCTCCGGCGAGGTCGGCGGCATGAACGTCGTCGTCCGCCACCAGGCCGAGGCGCTGGCCGACCGCGGCCACCACGTCGACATCATCACGCGGCGCTCGTCGCCGACGCAGCCGGACTCGGTCTCGCTCGTGCCGGGCGTCTGCCTGCGGTTCCTGTCGGCGGGGCCCGCCGAACCGGTGCCGAAGGGTGAGCACGACGCGTTCATCGAGCCGTTCCGCCACGAGCTCGAGCACCTCGGCCCGTACGACGTCCTCCACTCGCACCACTGGTTCTCCGGGGTGGCGGCGCTGCCCGTGGCCCGGGAGCGCGGCATCCCGCACGTGCAGTCCTTCCACTCGATCGCGGCCGACAGCGACACACCGCTGTCCGAGGGCGAGCGGCCGGAGTCCGCGGGCCGGATGGCCGGCGAGCGCATGCTCTCGCAGGACTCGGACGCGGTCGTCGTCGTGTCCTCGGCCGAGGCCGACACGGTCCGGACGCGCCTCGGCGGCGCGTCGGGTCACATCTGGATCGTGCCACCGGGGGTGGACGGATCGGTGTTCCGACCGTCGGCCGCCGGCGCCCGTCGCGCGGACGTCCCCTACGTGGTCGCCGCGGCACGGGTGCAGCCGTTGAAGGGGCTGGACCTGGCGATCGAGGCGATCGCCGCCATCAGCCAGGAGGCGCGACCCACCCTCGTCATCGCCGGGGACGCTTCGAGCGAAGCGGGCGACTACGTGGACGAACTGCGTCGGCTCGCGGCCCGACTCGGCATCGCCGACCGCGTCACGTTCGTCGGTCCGCAGTCGCGGGCCGACCTGGCGATCCTGTTCCGCGGCGCGGCAGCCGTGCTGGTGCCGTCGCACTCCGAGACGTACGGTCTCGTCGCGCTCGAGGGCTCGGCGTCCGGGGTGCCGGTCGTGGCCGCCGCCGCCGGTGGACTCCGTGAGGCCGTGGTGGACGGCGAGACCGGGGTGGTGCTCGAGTCCCGCGATCCGGCTGTCTGGGCTGCGGAGACCGAGCGCATCCTGACCGACGCGTCGTACTCGGCCTCGCTCGCCGCCGCAGGCCGGGAACACGCCGAGCGGCTGAGCTGGGAGCGGTCCGCCGCCGGGCTCGAGGACGTGTACCGCCGGGTGCTGGGACGCTCGTGACCACTGGCGACCGGTTCGACGCGTTCTGGGCGGCGCTCGACGCGGTGCCGGTCGCGGACGACGCCGAGGCGCTGTACGACGTCGGGACCGCTCCCGGGCGGTTGCGGCGCGCGAACCTCGAGCGGTACCTCACGACCGTCGGGGCCGGGGCGGACACGGTGCTCGTCGCCGAGGCCCCGGGGTGGCGCGGCATGACGAACACCGGTGTGCCGTTCACGAGCATGCGGGAGCTCGGCGCCGGGTACCTCGTCCCGCCCGAGCCGACCGCCCCGTGGGAGGCGTCGTCGCGCGTGGTGCAGGCCGCGCTGGCGTCGTGGCGCGGGGCGCTGCCGATGACGTGGGCGATCTTCCCGCACCACCCGTTCGCCGCGCCGGACCGGCTGACGAACCGGACGCCGCGGCCCGCCGAGGTCCGCGACGGCGCCCCGGTCGCGCTCGCGCTGCTCGGTGCGCTGCGGGCGGGGCCGGCCCGGGACGACGTCCGGGTCGTCGCCGTCGGGCGGAAGGCCCAGGGGGCGTTGGCGGTGGCGGGGATCGACGCCGTGGCGGTGCGGCACCCGGCGCAGGGCGGGGCCGCGCAGTTCACCGAGCAGGTCCTGGCGCTCCGCCGCTGACCGGGCGCTGCGGGACGCCGCTCACTGCCGGAGCGGCAGCGGCAGCGGCCCCGCTCAGGCGGAGCGGACCTCGACGCCCTTCGCGGCGAGCCGCTCGACGACGTGCGCCGGCAGCGGCGCCGCGGCGTACACGGTGCCGAGCGCGGGCAGGTCGAGCAGGTCGTCCCAGTTCTGCGGGTCGTAGCGGTCGTCGGAGCCGTCCCACCCCGGGTGAACGTCCTGCAGGACCTCGAGGTCGGAGTCGACCGTCAGCTCCGTGACGAGCGACAGCTGCGACGGCAGGAGTTCGAGGTCGTCGTAGTACTCGCGGGCACGGTCGTCCTGCCCCTCGACGTCGAGGTCCTCGTCGGTCTCGTCGTCATCGCCGTCGTAGGGGTCGAGGACGTCCAGGTCGTAGCAGAGCACGTCGAGCACGAGCAGCTTCGCGTTGAAGTCCGCGAACTCCACGGACTCCTCGGTCGTGTTCGACTCGCTGTACATGGCCCGGAGCGTAGCCGTCGGTGCCCGGACACGCCCGGCGTCTCGTGTCGGGGGTGACACATCCGTGTTGCGATCCGCGCCGATTCGCCTGTGAGACTGGACAGGATGGCGCGGAACGGGACAGGCTGACGCATGGCCACAACCAACACAGAGCGCCCGCAGCAGGAGCAGACCGAGCTCCGGCGGGTCATCGGTCCCAAACTCCTGCTGCTGTTCATCGTCGGGGACATCCTCGGCACGGGCGTCTACGCGCTGACGGGTCAGGTCGCAGCCGAGGTCGGCGGGGCTGCGTGGCTCCCGTTCCTCATCGCGTTCGCCGTGGCCCTGCTGACGGCGTTCTCGTACCTCGAGCTCGTCACGAAGTACCCGCAGACCGCCGGAGCAGCCCTGTACGTCCACAAGGCGTTCGGCATCCACTTCGTCACCTTCATCGTGACGTTCATCGTGATGTGCTCGGGCATCACATCGGCGTCGACGGCGTCGCGGGCCTTCGCGGCGAACCTCGGTGCCGGGTTCGGGCTGGAGCTGCCGAACGGCGTCGTGATGCTCATCGCGATGGGCTTCATGCTCGCGGTGATGGCCATCAACTTCCGGGGTGTGAGCGAGAGCGTCAAGACGAACGTCGTGCTCACCCTGGTCGAGCTGTCCGGTCTCGTGATGGTGATCCTCATCGGGTTCTGGGCCATCGCCGGCGGCAACGCGGACTTCTCGCGTGTGGTGATGTTCGAGACGCCGGAGGACAAGACGCTCCTGCTCTCCGTGTCGACCGCCACCTCGCTGGCGTTCTTCGCCATGGTCGGCTTCGAGGACTCGGTGAACATGGCCGAGGAGACGAAGGACCCCTCTCGGATCTTCCCGAAGGTCATGCTCACCGGCCTCGGCATCACCGCCGTGATCTACGTGCTCGTGTCGATCTGCGCCGTGGCGGTCGTGCCGATCGGCGAGCTCGCCGGCAACGAGACGCCGCTGGTCACCGTCGTGCAGACCGCGGCGCCGGACTTCCCGATCGCCGACCTGCTGCCGTTCATCTCGATGTTCGCCGTGGCCAACACCGCCCTGATCAACATGATGATGGCGTCGCGACTGCTGTACGGCATGAGCAAGCAGGGCGTCCTGCCCGGCTTCCTCGCCCGGGTCTCCCCGACGCGCCGCACGCCGTCCACCGCGATCGTCTTCACGACCCTCATCTCGCTGCTGCTGATCGGGTGGGTGTCGCTCGACCCCGACTCCCCCATCGTCGTGGTGCTCGGCGGTACCACCTCGCTCCTGCTGCTGTCGGTGTTCGCCGTGGTGAACCTGTCGGTGCTCGTGCTCCGCCGCGACAAGGTCGACCACAAGCACTTCCGCGCGGGGGTCGTCGTGCCGATCATCGGTGTCGTCACGTGCCTGTGGCTCGTCCTGCCCTTCTCGTCCGGGCGTGATCCGCAGCAGTACGAGATCGCGGGCGCCCTGCTCGCGCTCGGGATCCTGCTCTGGATCGTGACGTGGTTCACCCACGGTCGGAAGCGCGCCGAGAAGGCGCCCACCGGGCTGGTCACCGAACCGACGAAGGTCCAGCACCCGGACGAGTCGGCGCCGCGCACCGACCGGGACCACCGAGACGCCTGAGCCGCCGACCGACCGGTCCCGCGACACCCCCGATCGGGCGGGTGCGGTTCCCAGGCGGCGCACGTAGCATCTTCGTGCTCCGCCTGACCCGCCCCGCCCGAGAGGACCCGCCATGCGCCGCGTCGGCATCACGCTCGCGTCGGTGTTCGGCGCGGGCGTCGTCGCGATCGGCATCGGCGTCGTGGTCGTCATCGTGATCGCGGTGAACTCGCTCTCCGGCGCCGCCCGGTCGGTCACCGGGGACCCCACGCCCACCTGCCCCGACGTCGCGTCGAGGACCGTCGGCGGCATCGTCGTCCCCGCCGGACCCGTCGCCGGATTCTGCCAGGACCGCCTGGTCAACGCCGCGTACGTCATCAGCGCCGCCCGTGCCATGGGCATCGGGCCGCACACGCAGTCGGTCGGCGTGATGACCGCGATCGGGGAATCGAGCCTGGTGAACCTCGACCACGGGGACGCCGCCGGACCCGACAGCCGCGGGCTCTTCCAGCAGCGCGACAACGGCGCCTGGGGCACGTACGAGCAGCGGATGGACCCGTACACCGCGGCGACGATGTTCTACACGAAGCTCGTGAAGACCCCGGGGTGGAAGACGATGACGCCGACCCAGATGGCGCACGCCGTCCAGATCAACTCGGACCCCGACCACTACGCGAAGTTCTGGCCCGAGGCGAAGGCCGTCGTCGAGGGCCTCACCGGGCAGACCGTGCCCGACACTGCGCCGCAGGGCTGACCGCCCCGTCACGACGCGAGCGGGAGCGGGTCGTCGTCGACCGGCGCCGGGGGCACGGCACGATCGACCGGCTCGACGTCGTCGAGGGACACGATCGCGATGCCCCCGGTGTGGACCGCCACCTGCGCGCGGAGCCGGACGTGGTGCTCCTCGAACGCGCACGCACACGCGTCGACCCACTCCCAGTCGACCGGGAAGAGTCGGGATTCGCCGGGTCGCTCCCACACGAGCACGACCTCGGCCGCGGCGACCTGGACGAGGACGTCCCCGACGAGCGCGGCGAAGTCCTCGACGTATTCGTCCGGTTCCCACGGCAGGTCCGAGATCGGCATCACGAACGACACCGGGACGGCGTGTTCGTCGAGGAAGAGGACCCAGCACTGGCGGGTGATCGGGCGTTCGACGAGGGCGGTCACGAGGTCCACCACGTCGTCGTCGGTGCGGACGGTCGTGCGGATGAGGCGGTCGAGCATGTCGGTGTCTGGCATGCCCTCAGCGTCGCCGGATCGCCCCCGTCGCTGGGCGACCGGTCGCGATCTGTGGACGGCCGCGGTTCAGCGGCCGCCTGTGGAGGAACGTCCTCAGATGCCGTGGGAGATCGCGCTGTCCACGAGCAGCATCGCGCCGAAGAACACCGCCACCACCGCCGCGATGCCGACCAGGGCGAACGGCCACGACAGCCGACGCCGCACGAGCCGCAGCACGCAGACCACCAGCGCCGCGACGAGCACGAGGGCGACGAGCACCGGCCCGGCATAGACCACCGCACCGCCGAGCGTCTCGTCGCAGGAGTTGCCCGGAGCGCCGCACGAACTGAACGCGAGCGACAGGAACACGATGCCGCCACCGGCGACCACCGACTCCGCGGCCAGCACCACCAGCAGGACGACCGTCGCGACCACGTCCGCGACGCGACGGCCGCCTGCCAGGGGGTGTCGCGCCTCCCGTCCGAACGCCGCCGGGCCGGAGCCGAGCGGATCCGCGACCACGGGGGCCTGCATGCCTACCGCTGCCCGCGCGTGGACCAGAGCGCCCAGGCGATGAGGAGCGGCTGCCCGAACAGGCGGCCGATGCGCTTGACGTCGGTGTCGAGGCCGAAGGCGTCGCGGCGGTTCAGCCACTGCGAGATGTTCCCGGGGAAGATCGCCGTGAAGAACAGGGCCGCCACGTTCCCGACGAGGCGACGCGAGCGACGGGGTGCGAGCACCAGCGCGCTGCCGAGGCTGATCTCCGCGATCCCGGAGGCCAGCACCGTGGTGTCCTCGTCGAGCGGGACGAACTCGGGCACCTGGGCGCGGAAGTCCTGGCGGGCGAAGGTGAGGTGGCTCGTCCCGGCGAAGACGAGCGCGAGGCCGAGCAGGACGCGGAGGAAGGATCGCATGGGTCCATCGTGCCCCTCCCGGCGACCAGAGGTGCGCACCCGCGCGTCGGACAGCCCCCGCGCGTCCCGCTAGGTTCGGACGCATGGGAACAGCCTCCCGCGACCACGAGCCGCCCGCGGCTCCCGCCGTCCTGGCCGCCCTGCTCGGTCCGGTGGCGCTCTACATGGGGTTCATCGTGCCGGCCGCCTCGATGGGACGGCACGCCGTGCTCGGCGCCGTGTTCGGTGTCGTGACCATCGCGAGCGGTTGGCGTGCCCTCTCGATAGCACGACGGACCCAGCGCGGGGTGCGGGTGTGGTCGTGGATCGGGATCGTGCTCGGGGTGGTCGGGCTCGTGATGCTCGTGTGGCAGTTACTGGTCGTCGTCACCGGCGGCGCGTTCCCGTCACCGTTCTGGACGCCGTACGCCAACCGCTGAGCAGCGACCGCCGCGCCGGGACTGCAGCAGCGACCGCCGCGCCGCAGCCGCCGCAGCACCGCCGCGCCCGGACCGCCGCAGCCCGCCCGCCGCGCCTGCCAGCCGCCGACCTCTCACCACCCGAGCGTGCCCGGCGCCCCCTTGAACGGCCCGACCACCCGCGAGGTGATCCAGCCCCCGTAGAAGTCCCCCTCCTGCGCCTGGACGACCTCGCCGCCGACCTCACACGAGTCCATCGCCGACGGGTAGATCGCCACCCGGTCGCGCAGCTGCTCGTACCCCGGCTCCGGCGTCGGGTAGTTCCAGGCGGCCCGCGGCGCGACGACGTCCCCGCCGATCACGTCGAAGTACCGTGCGCGGCCCTTGAACTCGCACATGCTCGACCCCTCGGCCGGCCGAAGCTCGAGGTCGGCCATCGGCACGTAGTACACCGGCGGATGCGAGGTCTCGAGCACCCGCACCGCGTCGGTCGTGTCCACGACCACCTCGCCGCCGAGCCGCACCACCACACGGTCGTGCACCGCTTCGACGGCTGGAGGCCGCGGGTAGTCCCACACGGACTCCTGGCCGGGGGCGGGCTCGGTACGGTTCGGTCGACGCATGGTTCCCGTCTACGCCGGTTCCCTGCCCCCAGGCCCGGAGGCGCGGCCCACCCCCGCCCCGCCGGCTCGCCCCCGGCGCGCGGTCACGCTGGCGGAGGGCGCAGGGTGCGGGGCGCGGGCGCGCGGGGCGCGTTCTCTCGCGCTGGGCGACAGTTCACGGGCGGCCGACCGCGTGAGCTGTCGCCCAGCGCGAAACGTCGCCGGGGCCTCCCCGGGCCGGACCCGGTCCGGTGGCGAGGGCGGACGCGGAGTGCGCCCAGGGTGCAGAGTGGGCGCGTGACGACGACGACACGCACCCTCTTCCGACGGAAGCCGATCGACACGATCGACGACGAGACCGGAGGCGAGGACGGCCTGAAACGGCACCTCGGCCTCTGGCAGCTCACCGCGATCGGCATCGGCGGCATCATCGGCGCCGGGATCTTCACCCTCGCCGGCACCGTGGCGAACGGCGTCGCCGGGCCCGCCGTCCTCATCAGCTTCCTCGTCGCCGGGGTGGCGAGCGCCGCCGCCGCCCTGTCGTACGCCGAGTTCGCGGGCCTCATCCCCAAGGCCGGCAGCGCGTACACGTACGGCTACGCGGTCCTCGGCGAGATCGTCGGCTGGTTCATCGGCTGGGACCTGCTGCTCGAGTACACCGCGATCGTGGCGGTGGTCGCGATCGGCATCTCGGGCTACGTCGGGTTCCTCGTGGGCCAGTTCGGCGTCGACCTGCCCGCCTGGATGCTCGGCGCCCCGGGGACCGGCGACGGCCACGTGATCGACGTCTTCGCGATCATCCTCTGCCTGCTCACCGCGTTCGTCCTCACCCGCGGCATCCGCAGTGCCGCCCGGTTCGAGCTCGTCGCCGTCGGCATCAAGGTCGGCCTCGTCGTGCTCATCGTGGTGCTCGGCCTGTTCCACATCAACAGCGCGAACTACTCGCCGTACTTCCCGTTCGGGTTCGGCGGCGTGATGACGGGCGCCGCGACGGTGTTCTTCGCGGTGTTCGGCTACGACGCGATGTCGACCGCGGCCGAGGAGTCGGTCGACGCCCGCAAGCACATGCCGAAGGCGATCCTGCTGTCCCTCGGCATCGCGATGGTGCTCTACGTCCTGGCGACCCTGGTGCTCACCGGGATGCAGAACTACACCGACATCGACCCGGCCTCGGGCTTCTCGTCGGCGTTCGCGTCCGTGGGGCTCGGCGGCGTCGCCAACATCATCGCGATCGGCGCGATCGTCGGCATCATCACCGTGCTCGTGACCTTCATGCTCGGCGCGAGCCGCGTCTGGTTCTCGATGAGCCGGGACGGCCTGATGCCGAAGTGGTTCGCGAAGACCGACCCGAAGCGCCACGTGCCGACCCGCGTGACCTGGATCCTCGGCATCGCGTCCGCGGTGCTCGCCGGGGTCCTGCCGATCGGCGTCGTGGCCGAGCTGACGAACATCGGCATCCTGCTCGCGTTCGTCGTGGTCTGCTCCGCCGTGATCGTGCTCCGCTACCGCCAGCCCGACCTCGACCGACAGTTCCGGCTGCCGTTCATGCCGGTGATCCCGATCATCGGCGTCGTCGCGTCGCTGTGGCTCGTCACGTTCCTGCAGTGGGAGACGTGGGTGCGCTTCGCGGTGTGGTTCGCGATCGGCCTCGGCGTGTACTTCGGCTACTCCCGTCGGCACAGCAAGCTCGCGACCGGCGAAACGACCGGCAAGACGACCGGCAAGCCGATGGGCTAGATGACCGGCAAGACGATCGCCTGACGCGCAGCGATCCGCCGGCCCCGCGGCCGGTGCAGGGCGGCGCTACGCCTCGCGCCGGTGCTTCCCCTTCGCCGCCGTCGGGTCGGCCATCGGGTGGTTCCGGAACCACCGCAGCAGCTCCCGGGACCGCCCATTGTCGGCGCTCTGGTCCCCCGCGGTCAGGAAGTCGCTGAAGCCCTCGGGGGTCGGAGCGCCCGGGGTGTCGCGGTCGTAGGCCATCGACCACTCCGGGAAGCGCCGGGTGTGGATGGACTCCTCGGCGAGGAGCCGGACCTCGTCGTGCCGGTCGTCCGCGAGGATCCGCTGGTACGTCGCGAGCACCTGGTCGTACGGCCCTTCGAGCAACTGCATGAACCGACCGTTGCGGTGCACGAGGAGCCCGGTGAGGCCGTCGGCGGTGTTGCGCTCCCGGGCGTGTGCGAGCACGTCCTCGAGCGCGTCGTCGTCGAACGGCTCCGTGGCCGAACTCATGTAGACGAGTGACTGCAGCATGCCCTCGATCCTGCACCGATCACCCCGCGCCCGACGCCCCCAGAACGGGATCGACACTGACCGGCCAGGAGACGCGACCCGGACCGGCCAGAGGCGCGGCCCGCCCGCTACGCCCGGATCTCCCGCACGTTCTGCGCCTGCCACCCCTCGGGGACCGACGCGCGGAACGCCTCGAGCGCCGCCTCGTAGCTCGGGCCGGTCGCCTCGTGCGGGCGCGTCTCCCGGGAACGGGCGATCGCACGCACGGTGGTCTCCCCGGTCGCCTTGCTCGTGACCGCGTTCACCTGCTGCAGCTCGAACCCGTGCAGGTCCAGGGCCTCGACCGCCGCCGTCCGCGCCGCCTCGATGTTCTCGCCGCTGCCCTCGGCCTCCGTCGTCGCGGTCGAGCGCAGTTCTCCTCGCAGTGTCGTCACCCGTCCAGTATCGCGGTCCCGCGACGGGCCAGCGGCCCCCGGACGGGGTCTGCCGCCCGAGGACGCCCCGCGCCACGATCGTGGACGGCCACTGACCCCGAGGAGCCCCATGCGCCGCACCACCATCGCCGCCGCCCTCGTCGTCAGCGTCGCCGCCGTCGTGTCGTCGCTCGTCGGTGTCGCACCGGCACAGGCGGCCGGGATGCCCGCCGCGATGAAGGCGCAGTACGACCACCAGTACGGCACGTTCACGCCGTTCACGAAGTCGGGCAGCCGGAACGCCACGATCGTGCTCCCGCAGAACGCCCGGAGCGGGATCATCCTCGCGACGTTCACCCCGACGACGAAGGACATGAACTCCTCCGACGCGGACTTCTTCGTGAAGGAGCTCAACAGCAAGGGCGGGCCGACCGGGTCGATCCGGATCGGCCTGTCCGGCAAGTACGCCGGCCGCGTCGCGTACGGCACCGACTCGTGGCGCAAGCCAGCGGCGCTCGAGGTCGAGGCGAAGGGGCAGTGGACGCTGGAGTTCAGCCAGGTGTCCAGCGCGCCGGCGCTGACCGCCTCCGGTCACGGCGACGACGTGATGCTCTACTGGGGCGCGACGGCCACCCGACAGTTCCGCTGCACGAACACCCGCGTCGCGACCTGCATGCTCCGCGAGACGCTGCTCCGCAACGACTACGAGACCATCCCCGCGAGTGACAACGGCTCCGGCAAGGACCTCTCGAAGCGGATCACCCTGTCGAAGGGTCCGTCCGTCCTGCAGCTGAACGCGGGGAGCACCTGGTCGATCCGCTGAACCGACGGGCGTCGGAGGTCGGTGGCACCTGGCACGATTGACCCGTGCCAGCCGCTCCGATGATCGACGCCGTCGACGTCATCCGCTTCGTCGGGCCGCAGGCCTTCGGCCGTGCGCGCGACCTCGTCCGTGCGGGCCTCGTCGACGACGTCGTCTGGCACGACGACGACGGCACCGTGACCGGTGTCGTGTCCGGCTCCGCAGACGACCCCTACGAACTCCGCGTCGAGACCACCCCGGCGCGCGGCGAGTTCGTCCGCCCGGTCCGCAGCACCTGCACCTGCCCGCTGGGCGGCGACTGCAAGCACGTCGCGGCTGCCCTCCTCACGGTCAACGCCCGAGCCCTCGCCGCAGCGGCCGGCCCGAAGCCGGAACAGCCGGCTCCGCCGCCCTCGGACTGGAGGCACGACCTCGCCCGCCTCGCCGGTGACGACGCGCAGGTGGCCGAGCCGCAGGGCACCCCCATGGGGCTGCAGTTCGAGTTGCGTGACGCGGTCTCCGCCCGGCTCGCCTCGCGTGCGCGGGCGGCCGGTCGTGCGCTCCCCACGGCCTCGCGGTCGGTGCGACTCGGCGTCCGGCCGGTGACCCGCAGCGACGCCGGCAACTGGGTGCGCGGGCAGCTGACGTGGGGCACGCTCCCCTACTCGATGAACCGGCTCGGGCTCGCTCCCGAGCAGCACGCGTGGTTCGTCCAGTTCGCCGCGCTCCACCGTGCAGGAGCCCTCGCCGGGCTGCCGGGGGAAGCCGACTGGATCCACCTCGACGACTTCGCGAGCCCGTTGCTCTGGCCGCTCCTCGCGCAGGCACCGGGACTCGGCATCGCGTTCGTCACCGGCAAGCGCGAGGGCGGGGCCGTGCTCGGTGCCGAGGCCCGGGTGCTGCTCGACGTCGCCCGGCACGACGGCGCGTTGGTGATCGGCGCGAGCGCGGTCCTCGACGCTCGCCCTGCGGCACCGGGGACCGCCCGGACGATCGGCGACCACGGCGTCTACGTCTTCCGCGAGAGCCCCGAGTTCCACGTCGCGTTCGCCCCGACCCCGGCGCCGGTGCCGGACGACCAGCGACGGATGCTCGTCGAGGGCTCGCGGATCACGGTGCCGGAGCCCGAGATTCCGGAGTTCCTCGCCGACTGGTCGCCCCGGCTGCGTGGAGCACTCGGCCTCGTCAGCGCCGACGGGTCGGTCGAGCTCCCGGAACGGACGCCGCCGGAGCTCGTGCTCACGGTGACGTTCGAACCGGCCCGGGCACCGCGGACGGACGACCGCGCGCACCTGCAGTGGCGCTGGCACGTCGACGGCCGGAAGGACCCCGTCGCCCTGCACGGCCCGCTCCCCGACCTCGCCGGGCTGCGCGCCGCCGACGACCCGGTGCCGCCGGCCGCAGCCGACGGCGGCGGCAGCGCCGCGACGGGCGGGCCGGCGATCGACGACGGCCCCGCCGCGGACGCGAGCGCCCCGGAGACCGCGGCCGACGACAGTGGCCGAGCCGCGCCTCCCGGCCCCTCGGCCGACCACGTCGTGACCGGACCCGGCGGCGGACTCGCGTGGTTCGAGGACGGCACGATCGACGGCGCCGACGTCGCGGTCTTCGCGAACGAGCTGCTGCCGGAGCTGCCGGGACTCGGCGTCCGCACCGTCGTGCAGGGCGAACGCGTCGACTACGAACGGCTGAGCGGCCGGCCGCACATCCGCGTCACGACCATGCCGTCGGACAAGCACGACTGGTTCGACCTCGGCATCTTCGTGACGGTCAACGGCAAGCAGGTGCCGTTCACGCCGCTGCTCCGGGCGCTCGCGAAGCGGGACCGGCGGATGAAGCTCATCGACAACTCCTACCTGTCGTTGGCGGACCCGGCGTTCGACCGGCTCAAGGAACTCATCGACGAGGCCCGCGACCTCGACGAGTGGGAACCCGACCAGCCGATGACGGTCACCCCGCTCCAGGCCGGACTGTGGTCGGAGTTCGACCAGCTCGCCGACGAGACCTCGCACGACGAACGGTGGCAGGCGATCGCGTCCGGGCTGCTCGGTGCCACACCCCCCGCAGCTGTCCCGGTGCCCGACACCGTGCACGCCGAACTCCGTCCCTACCAGCACGCCGGGTACGCGTGGCTGTCGTTCCTGCTGGAGCACGGCGTCGGCGGGGTGCTGGCCGACGACATGGGCCTCGGCAAGACGCTGCAGGTGCTGACGATGATCGCGGCCGCCCGCACGGGCCCCGGCGCGCCGCCGTTCCTCGTCGTGGCGCCGACCTCCGTCGTCGGCAACTGGGCGGTCGAGGCGGCCCGGTTCACACCGTCGCTGCGGGTCACCACGATCGAGTCGACCTCGCTCAAGGACCCGTCGCTCGTCGCGCGCACCGCCGCCGAGTCCGACGTCGTCGTCACGTCCTACGCGCTCCTCCGGCTCGACGCCCCGGCGTACACCGACCTGCCGTGGGCGGCCCTCGTGCTCGACGAAGCGCAGTTCGTGAAGAACCCGCAGTCCCAGACGCACCGGGCAGCGGTGGACCTGCGGGCGCCGGTGAAGTTCGCGATCACGGGGACGCCGCTCGAGAACGGGCTGACCGACCTCTGGGCCCTGTTCCACATCGTCGCGCCGGGGCTGCTGTCGTCGTGGTCCCGGTTCGGGGACGACTACGTGAAGCCGCTCGGCTCCCCCGACCTGCGCGGGGCGGCCCGACGCGAGCTCACCGAGCGGCTCCGTCGACGGATCCGGCCGCTGATGCTCCGGCGGACGAAGGAGAGCGTCGCCGCCGACCTGCCACCGAAGCAGGAGCAGGTCGTCCGGGTGACGCTCGACCCCGCGCACCGCGCCCTGTACGAGCGCACCCTGAACCGGGAGCGGCTGAAGGTCCTCGACCTCATCGACGACCTCGCTCGGAACCGGATGATCGTCTTCCGGTCCCTGACGCTGCTGCGGATGCTGGCGTTGTCGCCGGCGCTGGTGTCGTCGGACGCGTCGGACGCGTCCGGGGGCGTTCCCTCGGCGAAGCTCGACCTGCTGCTCGACGAACTCGAACAGCTCGCGGCCGAGGGGCGCCGGGCCCTCGTGTTCAGCCAGTTCACCTCCTTCCTCCGGATGGTGGCCACGGCGCTCGACGGCCGCGGTGTCGGGTACGAGTACCTCGACGGCTCGACCCGGCGGCGCCCCGAGGTCATCGACCGCTTCCGGAACGGCACCGCCCCGGCGTTCCTCATCTCCCTCAAGGCCGGAGGCTTCGGGCTGACCCTGACCGAGGCGGACACCGTGTTCGTGCTCGATCCGTGGTGGAACCCCGCTGCCGAGAACCAGGCGGTGGACCGGACGCACCGCATCGGGCAGACCCGGTCGGTGAACGTGCAGCGGTTCATCGCGGAGGACACCATCGAGGAGAAGGTCCTCGCGCTCGCGGCGAAGAAGGCCGAGCTGTTCCGCACGATGATCGACGACGACGCCCTCTTCGCCGAGGACCTGACGGCCGACGACATCCGCTCGCTGCTGGGCTGACGCGCGCCGGGGCGACGGCGCGTCGGCCGGGTGCCGGGGTGGGCGCCGGCCGCGCGGACGGGCGCGGCATCGCACGGTGCGGCGTCCGTCACCCGGCGCAGGCTTGCCCGCTCGGTGCGAGGTCGTAGGCGCGCACCAGGCGGGCAGCCGCGCACCAGCTGGCGAACCTCGCACCGTGCGCAGCACCGCGCGACACGCCGACCGCGCATCGGCCAGCGAACGCCGCACGGTGCGCAGCACCGCGGCGGGCACCGCACGGTGCGGCGTCCGTCAGCCGGTGCGGGCTCGCCCGCTCGGTGCGAGGTTGTAGGCGCGCACCAGGCGGGCAGCCGCGCACCAGCTGGCGAACCTCGCACCGTGCGCTGCACCGCGCAACCCGCCGAACGCGCACCGGCCAGCGAACGCCGCACGGTGCGCAGCACCGCGGCGGGCACCGCACGGTGCGGCCTCCGTCAACACGTGCGGGCTTGCCCGCTCGGTGCGAGGTCGTAGGCGCGCACCAAGCGGGCAGCCGCGCACCGTATGGCGAACCTCGCACCGTGCGCAGCGCCGTGCGACCCGCCGGCCGCGCACTCGCTGGCGAACTCTGCACCGTGCGCGGTGTGACAAGGGCGCGACCCCGCCATCAGGCGGCGGAACCCACGCCGCGCGGGACGGGAGGCGCGGGTCGGGCCCGCACCGCGCCTCCCGTAAGCCTCCCGTCAGGGAGTCAGCGCGCGAGGCGCGCGAGCACGGGTCAGCGGGCGAGGGCGTCGATCGCCGAGACCTCGTCGGAGGACAACTCGATCCGGGCACCGGCGGCGTTCGACCGGATGCGCTCGGGGTTCGACGACTTCGGGATGACGACGAAGCCGTGGGCGACGTGCCAGGCGACGATGACCTGGGCGCTGTCGGCGTCGTGCGACCGGGCGATGTCGACGAGCGTCGGGTCCTGCAGGTTGCTCGCCTTGAAGGGGCTGTAGCCCTCGAGGACGACCCCGCGCGACGCGAGCCCGTCGGCCACGGCGCGGTCGTACTCGACGGGGCTCCACTTGATCTGGTTCACGGCCGGGGTGACCCCGGTGGCGCTGTTGAGTTCGTCGATCTGGGCGAGCGAGTAGTTGCTGACGCCGACCGCACGGGTCAGGCCGTCCGACTGCGCCTGGACGACCTGTTCCCACACGTCGGGACGCGCTTCGCCGTTCGGCGGCCAGTGCACGAGCCAGAGGTCGAGGTGGTCGAGGCCGAGCTGGTCGAGGCTCTCCTCGATGGTCTGCCGCACGCGGTCGGCGTTGTCCGGCGGCAGCTTGGTCGTCACGAAGACCTCGTCGCGGGCGAGTCCGGAGTCGGCGATCGCCCTCCCGACGCCGCGCTGGTTGCGGTAGCCGGTCGCGGTGTCGATGTGGCGGTAGCCGGCGGCCAGGGCTTCGCCGACGGCGGCGGGCGCCTCAGCGTCGGGGATCTGCCAGGTGCCGAAGCCGAGGAGCGGCATCGACCCACCGGTGACGGACACGGACGGGTTCGCGTAATCGGTCATGCGTCGTGTCTACGCCGTGCCCGCGGAACGGTTCAGAGCGAGGCGGTCCACTCGGCGACGGTGACGACCTCGGCCTGCCGCGGGAAGACCTTCTCGGTGAGGACGCGGTGGACCTCCGCGTCGCCGTCGGTGCATGCGTCCGAGAGGACCGTCACCCCGAAGTCGAGGTCCGCCGCCTGGCGCAGCGTCGAGAGGACGACGCCGCTCGTGGCGATCCCGGCGAGCACGAGGTCGCGGACCTCGAGGCCGCGGAGCAGCACCTCGAGGTCCGACCCGGCGAAGGCACTGACGCGGAGCTTCGTCACGACGAGGTCGTCGTCCCCGACACCGAACGCGCAGTGCACGTCGGTCGCCCCCGGAGCCTGGGCACCGATGCGCTCCCGCATCCCGCCGAACATCTTGTTCGTGCGCGCGGCCTCGGGTGCGCCCGGCCGGAACGCCACGCGCACGAAGACCACCGGGATGCCGCGCTCACGGGCGGCCGAGACCGCTGCCGTCGCCGCAGCCAGGGCCTCGTCGGTGCCGAGTCGTTCGACGATGCTGTTCTGGTAGTCCATGACGAGGAGTGCGGTGCCCACTTCGTGGACGCTACTCCGGCGGGCCGGGCGGCCGACCCTCCGCCGGGGTCCGGGGCGATGTCCGAGGTGTCCGCCATCATCGACGAGGCCGTCCGGCCCGCACCACCGCACCACCAGGAGTCCCACCCCCGCATGACGTCCCGTCGACGCCGCACCCGCACGAGTCTCACGTCCGTCCTCGTCCTCCTCGCACTCGCTGTCGGCGGGTACGCGCTCCACACCGCCGGGGTCCTGGCACCCGATGCCGAGGCTGCTCCCGGCCCGTCCACCGCCTCCGCGCCGTCCGACGCGCCCACCATCGAGGCGGAACCCGGCGCGACGGGGACGAGCCGCGCCTCCAGTCCGGCGCAGCCGCAGGACGGAGCGCATTCGCAGGACGGAGCGCATTCGCAGGACGGAGCGCAGCCGACCGGTACGGCCGCGGCCCGCGCGGACGCGGCCACCGCGCGGGCGCAGCTCGGGGCACTGCCCGTCAAGGGCAAGGCGCCCGCCACCGGGTACGACCGGGTCGCCGACTTCGGCACGGCCTGGCTCGACGTCGACCACAACGGGTGCGACACCCGCAACGACGTGCTGGCGCGGGACCTCACGGCGATCAGCCGCCAGGGTCCGTGCCGGGTGCTCTCCGGGACCCTCGTGTCGCCGTACACCGGGGCGAGGATCGACTTCGTCCGGGGCAACACGACCTCCACGCTCGTGCAGATCGACCACGTCGTCGCGCTGGAGAACGCGTGGCGGACCGGCGCCCAGCAGCTGTCGCAGCGGGAGCGGGAGGCCCTCGCCAACGACCCGGAGAACCTGTTCGCGGTGGACGGTCACTCGAACTCGCAGAAGCGGTCGGGCGACGCGGCGACGTGGCTGCCGGCGGACAAGGCGTTCCGCTGCACCTACGTCGAGCACCAGGTGTCGGTGAAGTCGAGCTACCGACTCTGGGTGACCCCGGCGGAGCGGGACGCGATGACCCGGATCCTCAGGAACTGCTGAGGGGACAGCTGGACAACAGGTGTAGCCTATCTTCCGTCGATGCGAACGCATCGTTCGGACTCGCTGCTCCACCGCGGACCCCGAGCCCTTCACCGTCGAAGACCGCAGGAGGCCTCCACACCATGACCGCAACCAGCACGTCGACCGCCCGCTTCGCCGACCGCGTCGTCCTCATCACCGGCGGCGGCTCCGGCCTCGGCCGCGCCACCGCCGTCCGCCTCGCCGCCGAGGGCGCGTCGCTCTCGCTCGTCGACGTCTCCGCCGAGGGCCTCGAAGCCACCACGGCCGCCGTCCTCGAGGCGACGCCCGACGCCGAGGTCCTCACCACCGTCGCCGACGTCTCGGACGAGGCGCAGGTCGAGGCGTACGTCACCGCCACCACCGAGCGCTTCGGCCGCATCGACGGCTTCTTCAACAACGCCGGCATCGAGGGCAAGCAGAACCCCACCGAGTCGTTCACCGCCGCCGAGTTCGACAAGGTCGTCTCGATCAACCTGCGTGGCGTGTTCCTCGGCCTCGAGAAGGTCCTCAAGGTCATGCGCGAGCAGGGCTCCGGCATGGTCGTCAACACCGCGAGCGTCGGCGGCATCCGCGGCATCGGCAACCAGTCCGGCTACGCCGCGGCGAAGCACGGCGTCGTCGGCCTCACCCGCAACTCGGCCGTCGAGTACGGCCGCCACGGCATCCGCATCAACGCGATCGCCCCCGGTGCCATCTGGACGCCGATGGTCGAGAACTCGATGAAGCAGCTCGACCCGGAGAACCCGCGTAAGGCCGCCGAGGAGTTCATCCAGGTCAACCCCTCGAAGCGCTACGGCGAGGCTCCCGAGATCGCCGCGGTCGTCGCGTTCCTCCTCTCCGACGACGCCTCGTACGTCAACGCCACGGTCGTGCCGATCGACGGCGGCCAGTCCGCCGCGTACTGAGTCACGCGGCCCGGCGCGCGCCCGCCTCGGCGTGCGCTGGGCATCGGCCTGGAGGCGCGGCGCACCCCCGCCACGCGTGGCAGGCTGCGGACATGGCTGAGCAACTCTCCGTGCCGCAGGCGTTCGCGCTGCTCCAGGTCGAGGCCGACGGGCGCTGGTCGACGGACGTCCAGACGCTCGACAACGGGCTCGCCGGAGCCGTCCTCGCAGACCTCGCCCTGCGCCGGGTCGTCTCACTGCGGGACGGCCTCGTCCGGGTCGTCAACGGTGCGGCCACCGGCGACCCGGTCCTCGACGGCGTGGTCGGCACCATCGCAGCCGCCGACAAGCCCCGCCCGGCGAAGTGGTGGGTCACCCGCATCGCCAAGCGACCACTGCGGGACGACGTGTTCGCCGGACTGATCGCCCGCGGCGCGATCACGCTCGAACAGGGGAAGGCCCTCGGCATCTTCCCCACGACGAAGTACCCCGAGCGGGACGGCGGACCCGAGGCACTGCTCCGCGCGAGCATCGGAGACGTCCTGGCCGGACGCGCCGAACCCACACCGTTCGCCGCGGCGGTGATCAGCCTGCTCGACGCGACGAACACGCTCCGCAAGCAGTTCGGCGCGGTCGACCGGGCCCGCCTGCAGGAGATCACCTCGGGCAGCTGGGCCAGCCCCGCCGTGAAGGCCGTGCTCGAGGACATCCAGGCGGCGGCGATCACGGCCGCCCTGATGGCGAGCACCGCGGCCACGACGGCGGCGATCTCGTCGAGCTGAGGCCGGCGGCTGCGTCCGGCGGAGTGGTTTCGTTCCGGCTTCGTGACCGTCCTGGTTCGCGATCCCCGGCTTCCGCGAACCAGAACGGTCAACAGCCCCGCACGATCGCCCCTCCCGTCCAGTCCGCGCCTGCCGCACGCCGTCCGGACGAGCCGGTCGGACGTGACAGCATGGTCGTCGATCGTCAGGAGAGCACCGCATGAGCACCAACGACCACTCGGGATCGGCCTTCGGTCGCGGCGTCGACAACGCCCCGCCGACCGCGGCCGCCGAACTGCGCCGGCGGATGGCGACCTCGCCCGCAGGCTTCCTGCGCAGCGCCGCGTGGGTGCCGTGGCGGCCCGAGGGGACTCCGGACGGTGGGAGCGTCGCGCACGTGGTCATCCGGGACAAGCCGTTCGTCCCGGTGTTCACCGACCCGGCCGAACTCGCCGCCGGCCTGCCCGACACCGAGGGACGGCCGGTCCCGATGTCCGAGCTCGTGACGGCCCTGCCGGAGGAGTTCGGCATCGTGGTCGACCCGACGAGCGCCGCGGACGCCAACTTCCTGCACGCGGACGTCCTGGCGACCATGCGCGCGCAGATGCAGAACGGCGTCCCGTCGACCGACGAGGACCCCGACCGGAGCGACCCCGGCGCCTAACGGACGCTCGGAGCGGGCCCGACGAGCTCGATGAACCGGGAGAGCAGCGACAGCCCCGCGATCGAGGGTGGCAGGCCGGTCGCCAGCGCCGGCGAGTAGACGAGGTACGCCGCCCACTTCGCCCGGGACAGCGCCACGTTCAACCGGTTCGGCATGAGCAGGAAGTCGAGCCCTCGTGGGATGTCCGCTGCGCTCGACGCCGCGAGCGACACGATCGACACGACGGCCTCCCGACCCTGGAACAGGTCCACCGTGCCGACCTGCGTCCCCCGGAGTCCTGCGCGGTCGAGGGCCTCGCGGATGACCGCGCCCTGCGCGTTGTAGGGCGCGACGACGATGACGTCCTCGTCCGTGAGCACCCGTTCGGTGTCACCGTCGACCCAGCGACGTCCGACGACGTCCCGGGCCAGCTCGACGACGCGGGCGGCCTCTTCCACCGAGGACGTCGTGTTGCCGACGTGCGTGATCGGCACCGGGTGCACGCCGGCGTCGATGCCCGCGAGGTGTCGGCCGGAGACCATCGAGGCGAGCTGCCCGTCGTAGGACAGGGCGGAGACCGAGGCGGTCAGGGCGGGCTCCATCCGCCGTGTCCGCGCCAGGAAGTACCCGAACGCGTCCGGCAACACGTGCTGACCGTCCGCGAGCCACCCGAGCGCCGACTCGTCGACCGGTTCGGGGTGCGAACCCTGCGACACCTGCGGGAGCTGCTGCGGGTCGCCGAGGAGGAGCAGCCGGGTCGCCGCCACCGACGAGGCGATCGTCGGCGCGAGTGAGAACTGCCCGGCCTCGTCTACCACGAGCAGGTCGAGGGAGCCACGGGCGACCGTCGACTCGTTCGCGAAGGTCCACGCGGTGCCGCCGACGACACCGCCCGTGCCCGTCTCGGCGCACGACGACAAGAACGCGGCGATCGCGGCGCCGTTCTTCACGGCGGTCCACTCGGCCGACTCGACGTCCTCGTCCGTGGCGCCGGTCTTCGGGACCTTCACGACGCGGTCGGGTGCGACGCCGGCGCGCACGACCGAGTCGAGGAAGTTCTCGCTCGTCGCGTGCGACTGGCCGACGACCCCGACGCGCCAGCCGTGCTCGCGGACGAGCCGGGCCACGACGTTCGAGCCGACGTAGGTCTTGCCCGTCCCGGGAGGCCCCTGGATCGCCAGGTACGACCGGTCGAGGCCCAGCAGCGTCGCCACCACCGCCGACACCGTGTCATCGCCCTGCACGGGCACGATCGGACCCCGCGGCGGGACCCGACGGAGCAGGTCGAACGCGGGATCCGGCAGCATCGCCGGCAACGCGTCGAGGACCTGCTGGCCCCACTCCGCGATCGCCTCGGGCTGCGGCTTCGCGCGCGGCGGAGCTGCCGGTGCGAGGGCGACCGGGAAGTCGTGGTGCGGCTCGCCCCCGCCCACCGGGAGGCTCTCCTTCACGATCACCTCGAACGCCTCGCCGTTGTCGAACGCGTCCAGCACGACCGCGCGAGCCGACGCGCCCTTCGATCCCGGTGCCGGAGCGGTGATCGACGGCGGGAGTGGGTCGTCGTAGACGAGGTAGGGCGTGCCTCCAGGCCGGAGCCGCGAGCCAGGCGCGAGCGTCCCCGACAACCGGAGCTCACGTGACTGCGAGCGGGCACGCGGCAGCGTGTCCCAGTCTCGCTCGACCGATGCCCGCTCGACGACGAGGACATCGCGGGTGTCCGCCCAGTCGTCCACCGGGTTGCGGAGGCGGTCGAAGTGGTCCTGCCAGAAGGTCTTCGCCTCGCGGCGGTGGTAGTCGATCGCGGCTGCGGCGAGCGCCAGCGCCGTCTGGTCGGGCGTGCGGTCGAGGGCGTCGACCCCGTCGAGCGTGGCGGCGAGCGCCGTGTACACCGGGTTCGGCTCGCGGTCGACCGGGATCGGCGGCAACAGCTCGACCGCGTCGTCGACCATCGGCGCCGGGGACGCAGCGCGCAGCGAGAGCAGCCAGTCGCGCAGGCGCAGGGTCGAGCGGCAGTCGTAGGCGTTGTAGTCGGCGACCTCGTCGAGCATGTGCTGCCCGGCCGCTCGGTCGCCGTTCCGGAGCTCCTCGATCGCGTCGACGTAGGCGGTGATGCTGTCGGCCGCGTTCGTGACGTCGCTCAGGCGCAGGTCGGACCCCATGTACAGCGGCTCGAGCTTCTTGATCGAGTAGCTGCGGCTGCCGACGACGAGTGCCTTGCGGACGATCGGGTAGAGGTCGACGAGGACACCGGCCCGGAGCAGGTCGTCGACGGCGTCTTCCCCCACACCGTGACGCGCCGCGAGCGAGAGCAGGTGGGTCCGCTCGTACGCCGCGTAGTGGTAGATGTGCATGCCCGGGTGCTGTTCGCGTCGGGCTTCGACGAACGCCAGGAAGTCCACGAGCGCCTGCCGCTCGTCGCGGATCGTGTGCGCCCAGAACGCCGTGAAGCGGGCCTCGGGGTCGACCAGCCCGAAGAGGTAGTCGAGTCCCCAGTGCACGCCGTCCTCGGTGTGGAGCGGGTCGCCCTCGAAGTCGAAGAAGACGTCGCCCGCGTCGGGCTCCGGGATCGCGTCGAGGGCGCGCGGGTCCGCCACGTCGAAGACCGGCGCGCGGCCACCGCTCGTCTCGGACTCGACCTGGAGGCGCGCCTGACGCACCAGCCTGGCCTGCGTTCCGCGCGACATGGCCGGGACGGCCGCGGTGCGGTCCGCCAGCTCGTCGATGGTCCGCACCCCGGCCCGGATGAGCTTCGTCCGCTGGTCGAGGCGCATGCCGGCGACGAGCACGAGGTCGCGGTGGTCCGTGACCTGGGTCGTGCAGATCGGGCAGCGGCCGCAGCTGCCGTAGCGCGGGTCGCCCCAGGCGAGTTCGTCGTCCGCCGCCATCCGCTCGGCGATCACCCGCTGGAGTTCGGCGCGCTGCGTCCGGTACACCGGGGCGATGTCGGCGAGGTCGTGCGTGGTCGTCGTCCGGTCGCCCAGCACGAGGTGCACCTGCTCGCCCGTGGGGATGCCGTGCGCCTGCATCTGCTCGGCGTAGGCGGCGAGCTGCAGCAGCGCGCTGATCTTGGCGTGGCGGGCGAGCTTGGTGTCGTACACCTCGTACGCGCCGCGGTCGTTGCGGATGATGAAGTCCGCGAACCCGATGAAGCCGGGGGCGTCCGGTACCGCGGGGCGGTGGAACGTCGGCTGGTAGAGGACGTCCGCGCCGTCGCGCATCGCTGCGAGCGCCTCGTCTGCGGCGCGGGCGTAGTCGGCCGGTGCCGGACGGTCGAACTCGACGACCTGGTGCGAGCCCTTGAGGATCTCGAGGTAGTCGAGCTCGTGCTGGTCGCCGAGCCGTGCGGTCCGTTCGAGCATGTCGTCGTGGACCTCGGGCAGCGGTTCGCCCCGGCCGAGCTTGGCGTCCAGGCGTCGGAGGAACGCCCACTCGCACGCCGCCCAGGTCGAGAGGTCGCTCGGGCTGAGCAGGACCTGCCCGTCGCCGCCGATCTGCATGCGTCTCCCCCGTCTCATCGGTGCCCTGCGAGCCTAGGGCTGCCCGCCGACACCGCCCGTCCGGACAAACCGCGGCCCCTCGTACCCGTCCCGCGACACCCACGCCGTGAAGTCCGCGAGCGACCGCACCCAGTGTCCCCGCTCGCCGTAGAGCGCCCGGTAGACGACGACCGGCTCCTCGGTCTCGACGTCACGGGCCACGAGCACGACCTCGTACTCCCCACCCTTGAAGTGCCGGTACCGTCCGGGCGTCACGTCGTCGACCATGCTCCCGATGCTAGGGCCGGTACCGTCCCCGGACTCCGCTCCGTGCCCGCGCCGGCACGCACCGACGCGACCGTCGCCGTCCCGCCCGCCCGCCCGAACCGGCTCCCGCCGCCCGCCCGCTGCCCGACGCCCACGCGCCGCGGCCCGTCACACGCGGTCATCTCGGTGCCCGACAGCCACCGGAGGACGTACCGTCACGGCATGACCGTCGCCTCGGCCGTCGCCGTCCTCGTGGGAGTCCTCGCACTCGCCACAGTCCTCGGCCTGCTCCTGCGTGCCCGGACCGGTCGAGCCCGCCGGACGCGGCCTCGTGACACGTCCACCACCGCCGCCGACCCGGCGACCGCCGACCTCGCCCCCTCCGAGGCGTTCGGCACCGACGCGACCCTCGTCCAGTTCTCCACGCCGACGTGCGCCCGCTGCCCGGCCACCCGTCGTCAGCTCGACGCCGTCGCCGCCGCCAACCCCGGCGTCAGCCGCCTCGAGATCGACCTCGCCGAGCGCCCCGAGCTCGCCCGCCGCTTCGCCGTCATGCAGACCCCCACGGTCCTGCTCCTCGACCGGAGTCGCGCCGTGCACACCCGGTTCGGCGGTCCGCCCCGACCGGCCGAGCTCACCGCAGCCCTCGACACCGTCCTGACAGCAGCAGCACCGACCCCCGGAGACGAGTCCCCATGACCGCCACGAACGACCCCGCCCGCGGCATCGACCCCCGTTCCCCGAGGTTCGGCGCCGCCATCACGACCGTCCTCCTCGCGGCGACGATCGTCCTCACCCTGATCCCCGCGACGTGGGCGGCCGGCATCGTGCTGCTCGCCGCGATCGTCGTCCTCTTCGCCATCGGCGGCATCGCCGGCATCCGCCGCCACCCGTACGGCACCCTGTTCCGCCGGTTCGTCCGCCCGAGACTCGCCCCGCCCGCCGAACTCGAGGCCCCGGAGCCCCCGACCTTCGCCCAGCAGGTCGGCCTCGTCATCACCGCCCTCGCCCTCGTCCTCGCGTTCGTCGGCGTCCCGTACGCCGCCACGATGGGCGCCGCTATCGCGCTCGTCGCCGCGTTCCTGAACGCCGTCTTCGACGTCTGCATCGGCTGCCTCCTCTACGTGTGGCTGGTCCGCGCGGGCGTCTTCCGCCAGCGCACGGCCGCCTGATCACGGGCCAGGAGGCGCGACCCACCCACGCGACGCACGTCGCGTCGTCGAGGCGATCCGCGCCTCCCGGCCTCCCCGCACCGGCCTCGTAGGCTGACCGCATGGGGGGGGGAACACACTGCACCAGCGCGCCCGACCGCCGACAGCACGACCGCGGAGGCGTAGCCGTGCCGTACACCGACGCCTCCACGGTCCTGCTCAAGAAGATCGCGACCTACCTCGCTGACGACGAGAACTCCGGCGCGTCCGACATCATCCCCGGCTACGCGCCCCCGACCAGCTCCCGCCCGAGCCGTCGGATCGAGGTCGGCGGGCGCCTCACCCTCACGCCCGAGGTCCTCTGGTTCACCGCCCACCCGCTCAACTTCGCCCGCTCCGACTTCGGGATCCCCGTCGAGGAGATCGCTCGACTCGACGACGTATCGAACGGCCTGCGCAAGAAGGTCCGCATCACCCTGCGGACCGGGATCGAGCCGACCTTCCTGCTGTGGGGCATCCCTCGCTTCATCGAGGCGGTGGAGCGGGCGCGCAGCGCCCTCTGAACAGACGGACTGGAGGCGCGGCTCGCCCCAGCCTCGTCGGTGACGGCGGAGGATCCCCCCACGACATCCTCCGCCGCCACCGCTCGAGCGCGCGACGGCTCAGTGCGTCGCGAGCGCCTGCTCGCTCAGCGCGACCAGGTCGTCCGCACGCAGGCTCGGCCACCCGTGCAGGGCACGACGACATCGTGGCGTTCGGGGTGGCCTCCTTGCGAGCTTCGTACGCCGGGCGATGCTGCCGCTGCTCGTCGACACGGGGTCGCGCGCGGCAGTCGGGCCGGGCAAGCCGGCGACGCGGTACCGGCGCGCCTGAGGCCGACTGCTTGGTGAGCAGAAGTGGTCGGGTCGTCCGTTGCGATCCGACCATTCCTGCTCACGGACGTGCGACGGCTGCGACGAGTTGCACTACGGGAGATCGGTGGGGCGGGGATTCAACGGGGTGCCGAGGTCCGGTACTTCCCCGGGCACGCAGTGTCCCCACACGATGAGGCTCGCGAAGTCCGTGCCCGACTGGAACTCCACGCCGAACCCGTCTGCCGCAGTCCCACCGTTGTAGCCGTTGGGGTACGAAACGACCGTCCGTGGCGGACGCAGGGTGTCGTCGTGCTGCACGGGAACACCGTCCAACCCCGCGTCGGTCTTCAACGCGTTCGCGACACCTCGAGTCACCTCATCGGGTGCTGCGGGCAGCGGATGCTTCCGGATGGCGACGAGCGAGAACTGTGCGGCGTCCTCGCCGTTCGAGGAGCACCCGAGCCAATTCGACTGCGTTCCCGCCTCCCAGCCGTCTTCGCCGACGACCGACTTCACCGCCTCGAAGATGTCCAGCACGTTCTTGTGTGATTGCTCGGGGGTCGAGGAGGAGCCCTCACTCGCCGGAGCATGCGGACCGTTGTCGGCGCACGAGGTCAGCAAGGCTGCGCTGGACCCAAGCAGCGCGACGATGACGGCCAAGCACCTACGGCGTGCCATCACTGGTGCTTCTCATCTCCATGACGAACAGTCCTCTCCCGTTGCCGCGTCGATGGCCGCTGCGCCATGCTCACGGAAGGTCGGTCGGCCGAGGGTTCAACGGCGTCCCGAACTTCGGAGCCTTTCCGCTGACGCAATGTCCCGTGATCGACACATCAGCGTAGGAATCGAAGGCCTGGAACTCCACGAGGAAGCCGTCAGCAGCCGCTCCCCTGTTGTAGCCGTTCGGGTACGCGATGACCGGTCGCGGCGGGGTGAGCGTGTCATCGTGCTCCACCCGAGCTCCGCCGTAGCCGATCTCGTCGAGAGCATCGGCGACGCGCTTCGCCAGCTCGTCCGGAGTGGTGGGGAGAGGCAGTTTGCGAGTGGCCGAGTACGTGTACTGAGCCGCATCATGGCCACCGCTTCCGCAGATCAACCAGGCTGGCTGCTCATCGCTCCAGCCGTCCTTCCCGACGACGGACTGAACCGCCGCGAAGATGTTCAGCACGTCTCGGTGGGACTGTGCGACCGTCATGGAAGAGTCCTTCTCAGCAGGTGTGTGCGGACCCGTTCCCGCGCAGCCGCTGATGAGCAGCGCGGCGATCCCGACCACGGTCGTTGTCGGAAGCCAACGACGAGTATCTCGATTCACCGGTCCGTCCTGTCTGCCACTCGAACGTGAACCGACGCCCGCTCCTGCCAGAGATCGGCAGGGCGGGGGTTCAACGGCGTCCCGAGCTTGGGCGGGCCCCCGGGTACGCAGTGCCCGTAGATGATGACGCCGACGAAACCAGGATCGGTCTGGAACTGCAGCCCGTACCCATCGGCAGCGGTCCCGCCGTTGTAGCCGTTCGGATACCCGATGACCGTCCGGCGAGGCGACAGCGTCTCATCGTGCTGGACTCGGATGCCCTTCATGCCCAGCTTCGATTCGAGCGTCTCTGCGACCTGCTTCGTCAGATCCTCCGGCGTGCCAGGGAGCGGCTGGTTCCGGATCGCGGTGAGCATGAATTGCGCGCCCGCTCCGCTCTGCGAGGAGCAGCCGTTCCATTCAGACTCGGTCCCCTCGGCCCAACCGTCCTCTCCGACGACCGACGTGATCGCGGCAAAGATGTCGAGCACGTTTTGATGTGACTCCTGCACCGTCATGGATGAGTCCTTGCTCGCTGGGGCGTGAGGTTCCGTGTCGGAGCAGCCGGTGATGAGGATCGCGACGAGTGCGCTGAACGCACCCGCGACCCACCGACCCTTCCGAAGGCTCGCAGCGGCGTATCGCACTACGGCACATCCGTGGGACTCGGGTTCAGCGGGGTTCCAAGCTTCGGCGGCTCGCCGGGGATGCAGTGGCCGGAGATGATCGTCGCCGCGTAGTCAGTGCCGGACTGGAACTGAATTCCGAATCCGTCGTGCGCGGTGCCGCCGTTGTACCCGTTCGGATACCCGATCACGGTCCTCGGTGGCTGCAGAGTCGTGTCGTGCTGGACACGCACATCGTCGTAGCCGGAGGCTTCGAGCGCAGCGGCGACCCGCTTCGTCACCGCATCGGGTGAGTCGCTCAGGGGCAACCGGCGCGCTGCATACAAGCTGAACTGCGAGGTGCCGGACGGTGCCGGGCAGGAATCCCATGACGAGTCGAAGTCGTCGTCCCATCCGTCCTCACCCACCACGCCCTTGATCGTGTCGAACACGTCGTTGACGTTCCGATGAGCCTGTTGCGGGGTCAATGTCGAGTCTTTGGTCGCCTCGGCGGACGGGTCCGCGCCCGAACAGCTGGTCACGACGAGAGCCGCAGAGATCGCGATCGCGAGCCCGAAAGCGCCTCGGCCACGATGTTGGATCTCCGACACACGGCGCCGCACGGGGACTGCCCGAGCTTCGTAACGAGCGCCGCGTCGGCGTGGGGTGGTGAGCCGCATCACGGGAGGTCGGTAGGTCGAGGATTCAAGGAGCTGCCGAGCTTCGGCACGTTGCCGGGCACGCAGTGTCCGTACACCGAGAGGTCGGCGTATCCGTCGTTGACCCCGAACTGAATACCGAACTTGTCCGGTGCAGTACCTCCGTTGTAGCCGTTCGGGTACCCGATCACCGTGCGTTTTGATGTCAGCGTCGTTTCGTGCTGCACGCGCGCTCCTTCGTAGCCGATCGCGTCCAGTGCTTGCGCGACCTTCCCCGCGACGTCGTCAGGAGTACCAGGCAATGGAAGCTTGCGCGTCGTCGCGTACGTGTACTGCGCAGCGGCAGTCCCGCCGCTGCTGCAGATGTTCCAGCCCGCATCGTCGTCAGCCCAACCATCCGTCCCGACGACGCCCTGGACCGCGGCGACGACGTTGAGAACGTCTTGGTGGGACTGTTCGATGTTCATCGTCGCGTCAACGCTGGCGGGATCGTGCGGGCGGCCCGCACCGCACGATGCGACGAAGGTGGCGACGACGACTGCTACTGCGAGCGCGGCGAAGCGTCGAGGTCCGCCCATCGGTGATCTGCGCCTGACCACTGCGCCGAGTTGCACTACGGGAGATCGGTGGGGCGCGGATTCAGAGGGGTGCCGAGGTCCGGCACTTCCCCCGGTACGCAATGTCCCCACACGAGGAGGCTGGCAAAGTCTGTGCCTGACTGGAACTCCACGCCGAACCCGTCCGCGGCGGTCCCGCCGTTGTAGCCGTTGGGGTAGGAGACAACGGTGCGCGGCGGACGCAGCGTGTCGTCATGCTGCACCGGAACACCGTCCAACCCCACGTCTGCCTGCAATGCCTTCTTGACACCGCGGGTCACCACCTCGGGTGCAGCGGGAAGTGGATGCTTGCGGATGGCCGTGAGTGTGAACTGAGCGGCGGCGTCGCCGTTCGATGAACAGTCGTTCCATCCGGATACTGTTCCCTCGTCCCAGCCTTCCGCTCCGACGACCGACTTCACCGCTCGGAAGATGCTCATCACGTTCTCGTGGGACTGTTCGGGTGTCATCGAGGAGTCCTTACTGGCAGGAGCATGCGGACCAGTGTCGGAGCATGCGGTCAAGAGGAGCACGGCGGCGGCGATCAATCCGCCCATTTGGGTCAAGCGTCTAGAGCGTGGGGTCACCGGTGAGTCCTGTCTGCCACTGGTACATGAACCAATTGTCCTCCGTCTGCTGTCGCATACGATCGAACGGGGCGCCGGCTTCCGGGATCTCATCGCCCAGTCCCATCGTCGCTTTCGCTGTGTAGTACTGCGAGGTCGTGTTGTTGTCGAAGTACGAGTACCGCCCGTGATCGTTGCCCTCGCGGCCGTCGTACGGGCCGTGATGGGTGACGCCGTGCAACTCGTCAGCGCCGGACCCTTGTGTCTCGGAGCTGAAGTCATGGGCGCCCCAGGACGGGTCCGTGGGATCCTGACGGCCCGACAGGTTCTGCCCCGTGATCGCCCACCCGTCCTTCGCACCCTGGCTTGCGAATACCTCGCCCTTCGGCACCTGCAGTGCCTCGGCGTTCGGCGCGACGTCCGTGACCCCTGCGGAACCGAGGAGTACGACGTGGTCAGCGTGGGTCTTCGTCAATGCGATGGTGGCCACGTTGGTGCCGTAGGAGTGCGCGACGACTGAGAGGTCAGCGCCCCGACCCGACGCTGCACGAACCGCGTCGAAGCCATTCAGATCGGCGGCGAGGGCGTCAGCGCCCGTACGGGCGCGTCCGTTCGCCACGACCGAGGCGAACGACAGGTCGTCGGCCATCGGCCCGTGGTAACCGATCCATGACACCACCGCGACGTCAGTGGGCACGACACCGCCTACCGCGGCTTGGCGACTGCGCATCCCATCGGCGATGGTCGCATAGTTACTCACAGTCCCGTCCTGGTACGTCGCCGTGTTCATGCCGGGCACGACGTACGTCACGTGCGCCGCGGTGTCCATGTCACCGACGACGATCTGCGCCAACGGCGGCCTGTCATCGACGAGCGAGATGAGCGAGACGGCCTTCGTCTTCAACGTATTCTGAATGTTCTGGTACCCGTCGCGCTGCCGCTGCCAGGTCTGGAGCTGTGCTCTCGCAGCAGCCGCAGCCGCGGGGCTCGAAGCGCTCTTCAACTGCTTCTCCCAGTACGACGTCTTCTGCTTCGCTTCGGAGAGCTTGTCCGCGAGCACGGTCGAGTTCGCTCGCGCCCTCGCCCAGTAGGCGACCCCGTTCAAGTTCCCGAGCGCCGCCGGGATCGCCGCGACGAACGCATCCTGCTCAGCGGAGTGCGCACCGTCCAGACCGGACATCGCGTTCCACCACAGCGCCACGTCCTTCGCGTCCACGCGCGCCAAGCGTGCGGCGATGGTTGGATCGTCTTGCAACGCGGCGATCGACTCCTTGTCGAGCGAGCCGAGCCAGGTGAGGAACTGCCCGTCACCCATCTTCGCCACAGCAGCCGCGGACTGCAGCTTGCCGACGACCTCCGGTGCTTCCAGAGCCGAGGCAACCTGTCGATCGGCAGCTTCGCGCCGCGTCACCAACTCGTCCCACTGCGCTGACAGCCGCCCCTGCAGCCCGGCAAGGCTCGCCGCTCCGTTCTGCAGCTGATGCAGCTTCGTCGTGTCAGACTCCACCACTTCCGCGCTCTCGGCAGCCTCGGTCGCTGAGCGGATCGCGCGGGCGTTCGCCGCAACGTCATCGGCCGCGGCCTGCTGAGCGGTCTGCACGCGGTGTGCCTCGTCCTGGATCCGCTGGACCTCGATCGCGTACGTGTCCAAGGCCGACGCAGCCTCGTCGAGTCGCGCCGCGATGCGCTGCGCACTCGCCGGCACCGTCGCCGCCACCGAGACGAACCGCTCCTGCGCCCTCCCGGTCCAACCCGACTGCGCCGCCGCAGCAGCATCCACCACGTGCCGAGCCCCCGCACGGACCGCGTCTGCGTGCTCCGTGTGCAGGCGCGCAAGCCGACGGATCCCGTCCGGGTCACCCGCTGTCGGATCGGCGGTCATCGCAGCCTCGCCGCCAGACCCGCGTCCGCCTGCTCCATCTCCGAAACGGCGTCCCGCACGAACTGGCTCAGCGTGTCCGCGTCATCACCGAGCGAGCGGACCATCGCGTCCTGCGCTCGCGCGGACGTCGTGAACGCCGACGCCACGCCGACGGAGCCGAAGCACCCGCCATCCGCGCCGGACAGCGCACGCTCCGAACCGAACTCCGCCGCGGCGTTCTTTGCCTTCGACGCCACCGAGTGCATCACCGACGCATCGATCGTCAGATCCCCCAACGTTGCCCCCCTTCATCATCAACGCTCAGCCAGCATAGTGCAATATGTCAGCAGTTGAAATCCTGAATGCGGGAGCTTGTCATCACCGAACCGCGAGGTCATGGGCGGGGGCACGAGCCGATTCCGCCTGTCGATGCTCGCCCTACTCCCCGACCCGAGCTCGCGCGGAGTCACCGGCCCACGAGGCCACGCCCCCTCGCGCCGACGCGCCGACGGACCGACGCACCGACGCACCGACGCACCGACGCACCGACGCACCGACGAAAGTAACTTGCAGCACTGGCGCTGCATGAGAAAAGACGCTTTCATAGTGGGATGACGATCACAGAGCGGTCCGAGCGCGCCGACGCGTTCGCCCTCGTCCGGACCCAGTCCGCGAGCATGCCGACGAGCATGCGCGCGATCGCCGACGCCGTCCTCGAGGACCCCGGCGCCGCGGCCACCACGAGCGCCGCCGAGCTCGCCGACCGCGCCGGCGTCTCCCCCGCCACCGTCTCGCGCTTCGCCCAGCACCTCGGGTTCGCGAACTTCGCCGCACTGCAGCGCAGCATGACCCGTGCCGTCGAGCGGGGCATCCACGAACGACGCGAGACCGAGATCCACGCGGGCGTCAGTGTCGACGACGACGTCGCCACCGTGATCGCGAAGGTCACCGAGGACGTCCGGGCCGTGATGAGCGACACCCGTGCCACGCTCGACCCGATCGCACTCGAAGCCGCCGCGGTCCGCATCAGCGAGGCCCGACGCGTCGTCCTGTACGGCGTCGGCGCGAGCGGCATCGTGGCCCGCGACCTGCACCTGAAGCTCGAACGCATCGGCATCGCGAGCTCGATCGCGGACGACCCGCACAACGCCCTGACCCTCGCGAGCGTCCTCGGCCCGAAGGACGTCCTCGTGATCACGAGCCACTCCGGCACCACGGTCGAGGCGCTCGAGGTCGCCACCGAGGCCAAGATGCACGAGGCCACCGTCGTCGCGATCACCGGCCACGCCACCTCGCCGCTGACCCACCACGCCGACCACGTCCTGCTCGGCGTCGCCGGCGCCGAGAGCGACCTGCGCCCCGCCGCGATGGGCAGCCGGATGAGCCAGCTCGCCATCGTCGACGCCCTGTTCATCGTCGTCGCCCAGCGCACCGACGACCGCTCCCGCACGCTCCTCGCACGCAGCCGCCACGCGGTCCGCACGCACCACCGTCCCTGAATCGAGCACCATGCACCACCACGACCTGCGCGACGAGCTGCGGCACCTCGCGACCGAGGCAACCGACTCGTCCCTCGACGACATCGACCTCGTCTCCACCCTCGAAGCTGCCCAACGCATGAACGCGCTTGACCGCAGCGTGCCCGCGGCACTCGAGCCGTGCCTCCCGGCCATCGCCCTCGCCGCCGACTCGATCGCCGCAGCCTTCCGACGTGGCGGCCGCCTCATCTACGTCGGCGCCGGCACACCGGGCCGGCTCGGCGTCCTCGACGCCAGCGAGTGCCCACCCACCTTCGGCACCGATCCCTCGCAGGTCGTCGGCGTCATCGCCGGCGGCGACGTCGCCCTCACGACCGCCGTCGAAGGCGCCGAGGACGACGAAGCAGCCGCCGTCCGTGACCTCGACGCGCTCGGCCTGTCGGCTGACGACGTGGTCGTCGGGATCAGCGCGTCCGGCAGGACGCCCTACGTCATCGCGGCCGTCCTGGAGGCGCGGCGCAGGTCCGCCCTGTCCGTCTCCGTCGCGTGCAATCCCGACTCGGCCGCGGGGCGGGAGGCCGACATCGCCATCGACGTCGTCGTCGGTCCCGAGTTCATCGCCGGATCGACCCGCCTGAAGGCGGGCACCGCGCAGAAGCTCGTCCTCAACATGCTCACCACGCTCGCGATGGTTCGCAGCAACAAGACGTACGGCAACCGCATGGTCGACGTGCGGGCGACGAACGAGAAGCTCGTCGCCCGGTCGTTCTCGCTCGTGCAGGACGTGACCGGGGCTGCTTCCGCTGACGTCGCCGCGGCTCTCGATGCAGCCGACGGCGAGGTCAAGACGGCCATCGCGATGATCCTCACCGGGTCGTCCGCTCCGTCCGTCCGGGCGCAGCTCGCTGCTGCCGACGGGTCGCTCCGAGCCGTCATCTCCTGACTCCTTCCCTTCTCAGTCCGATTCCTTTCCCCCGAGGAGCACCATCAATGGCCGATGCACAGCAACTCGCACAACAGATCCTCGACACCGTCGGCGGGTCCTCGAACATCGCCGACGTCGAGAACTGCATGACCCGGTTGCGGGTCGAGGTGGCGTCCCCCGGTTCGGTCGACCTGCCGGCGCTGCAGGCCACCGACGGGGTCATGGCCGCGATCGCCGCCGGGTCGAACCTGCAGATCGTGCTCGGGCCGGGGTTGGTGGACCGGGTGGCTGACTCGCTCGAGTCGTTGCGTGCTGCTCCTGTTCCGGGTGCGTCCTCGGCTTCGGTGTCGCCCGAGGAGCTGGCGGCGCGGGGCGCGTCGATCAAGGCATCCGCCCGTGCCCGGTCCGACGGCCGCACCATGCGTGCCATCCGTCGCATCTCGGCGATCTTCATCCCGCTCATCCCGGCGCTCATCGCGTGCGGGCTCATCGCAGGGATCAACGGCATCCTGACGAACCTCGGGTGGTTGCCCGGGGTCACGCCCTTCCTCGCGGTGCTGTCCAGCGGGTTCCTGTCCCTTCTCGCCGTGTTCGTCGGGATGAACGCCGCGAAGGAGTTCGGTGGGACGCCCATCCTCGGTGGGGCCGTCGGCGGCATCATCGTCGCGGCCGGTGTCGCGAACGTGACCGTGTTCGGCGAGACCCTCGCGCCCGGGCAGGGCGGTGTGCTCGGAGCACTGGCCGGCGGCATCCTCGCGGCCTACGTCGAGCGATTCATGCGGAAGGTCACGCCCGACGTCATCGCGCTCATCGTCGTGCCGACCGTGACCGTGCTCGTCGCCGGCTCCGTGACGCTCGGCATCCTGATGTCCGTCGCCGGCGTCGTCTCCGTCGCCATCGGCACCGCGGCGACCTGGCTGCTCGCGAACGGCGGGGCCTTCGCCGGGTTCATCCTCGGCGGGCTCTTCCTGCCGCTCGTCATGACCGGGATGCACCAGGGACTCATCCCGATCCACGCGACGCTCATCGAGCAGACCGGGTGGACCGTGCTGCTCCCCGTGCTGGCGATGGGTGGTGCCGGGCAGATCGGTGCGTGCATCGCGCTGTGGGTGCGGTTCCGGTCGAACGCCTCGCTCGTGCGGACGATCCGTGGGGCGCTGCCGGCAGGGTTCCTCGGGGTCGGCGAGCCGCTGATCTACGGTGTGACGCTCCCCCTCGGGCGGCCGTTCATCACCGCGTGCATCGGCGGGGCGTTCGGTGGCGGGGTCGTCGGGCTGTTCGACCAGCTCGGGCACTCCGTCGGGGCGATCGCTATCGGGGCGTCGGATCTGTCGCTCATCCCGCTGTTGAACGGATCCTCTGGCTACGGTTGGGCGATGCTCGGGTACGGGTCGGGGCTCGTGGTGGCGTACGTCGTGGGGTTCGTGGCGACGATGGTGTTCGGGGTGTCGGCGTCGGTACGGGCTGATCTCGAGGCGCAGTCGGCGGCTTCGCCTGGAGACCCTGTCGCTCCGGCTGCGCCCCTCAATGTGCCGGTTGCGGCCACCTCAGGTAGCCCTCGATGATCGCTCGTTCCCTCACCGGACCGTTCGGCGACCCACTGCTCCACAGATCAGCGACTCGATCCTCGAAACGCTGACCGCCCGACGAGGATCGGGGCGTGGAGGAATGGGAAGCGGACGACGCTCGGCGACGGCTCATGGCTCGCTTCGGTCGGCGCGACACGGCCCCCGAGCTGTCGTTGCGTCGTGAGCTGCATCGGCGCGGTCGGCGGTTCTTCGTCGACCGGCGGGTCAGCGCCCGGTGCCTGGTGCGGCCGGACCTCGTGTTCCCGCGGGCGCGGATCGCCGTCTTCGTGGACGGCTGCTTCTGGCACTACTGCGAGGAGCACGCCCACCTGCCGAAGGCGAATGCGGAGCTGTGGCGTCGGAAGTTGCTCGCCAATCGTCAAAGGGATGCCGCGAACTCCGCTGTACTCCGCTCGGAAGGCTGGCGTGTGGTCAGGGTGTGGGAGCACGAGGACCCAAGTGAGGCCGCGGACTCGATCGATTCCGAGCTCGCCCGTTGGAGATGGATCGTCAACCGCTGACCGGGTAGACCTGAGTTGTGGACACCGTAGAAGTGGTTGCGGCCGTGGCGGTTCGTCAGGACGGCACGATCCTCGCGTGCAGACGCGCGGCCGGGCGAGCATCTGCCGGCCTCTGGGAGTTCCCCGGCGGGAAGGTCGAGCACGGCGAACGAGCAAGCGATGCCCTCAGGCGGGAGATACGCGAAGAGCTCGGAGTGGCGGCTGAGGTCGGCGATCTGATCACGCGCGATGTGACAGTGGTCGGAGACCTCATGATCGACCTCACGTGCTACCGGGTGTCGTTCACGACTGCAGAGCCAAGCGGAAGCACGGACCACGACGCGTTGCAGTGGCTGACCCCGGCCGACCTCTCTACCCTCGACTGGGCTCTGCCCGATCGTCCCGCGGTGAACCTGTTGCGCGTCGATCAGCCGAGACCGTAACGCCGAGCGGCGGCCTTCTGCCACCTTCGGTGGTACGCAAAGTACCGCTCCGTTGAAGAACTCCACGCGCCGCAGGTTCGACCGACGATGGCCGCCAGAGCGAGTTCGAGCTCGACGGTCATGGGTGTTCTGCGGGGCCCCTTCTCGATTGTCCCGTCGCGCGCCACGGTCACGTAACCGAGCTCGAACATCGAATCGCATCCCAAGGAACACGCGGCCATCACGATGTCCTCGCGGCTCCGCTCCGCGATCGTCGTGTCCGATCGCCGTTTGATGTGCGCGGTCACGAGCAACGAGACTGGGAGATCGCGCGCACACAGCGCGCAGGTGGCAAGGAGCTCGCTACCGAACAAGCGCCGTCTCAGACGGGTCTGCTCCCCGCGAACGTTGACGACGACCTGCCTGTCTCCCCGGTAGTCGAAGCCCGTCATTGCCTCGATGTCAACTGGCCAAGACGGCACCTGTGCGGCATCGACGCGCAGTCCCACCTCGTCCAACAACCAATCAGCGAGATCTCCACTCACCTCGGACAGGTAGATCTGCTTGACCGCACCCTTCTTCGAGAACGGCCAACTCGTGTCGTCCCGATCAGTCCGGAGCTCCACGGGGATGTCCGCAAGCGCTATCGGGATCTCGAGTGCCTGCAGGTCGACGCGAAGGAGACGTCCGTCGGCCGACCACGCCCGCGTCGCGACGTCGAACGGCGGGGGTCCGTCGAAGGCCGGCGCCAGGACACGACTCCACCCCCGAAGCGCATTGCGCGAGTAGTGCATCACGACGTCGTCTGGTCTCGCCTCGAGCATGCGGTCCCAGTGCGCACGAGGCGTGCCGACGTTCTGCCCAGAGCGGGGTCGGGACCGTTTCGGTGCCCAAAGGACTCCTGCACGCCGTTCTTCGTCGAAGGTCTGTCCCTGGTTGACCCAAAAGACCCGCACAGTTTCCCCGATCGCCCGTTTTGCTAACGCACGTGAGGCTAATGGGGCCGAGGGGAAAGAGCCAGTCAGGGCTCAACCCGACATCAACAGCTGCGGTCCTCAGCCGTCCGATCGGAACGGGAGGCTTCGAGCGAGGTGCTCCCGGAGGAGTGGATCGACGACGTACACGTACGTTCCCCGGATACCGCGGGTCAGCAGAACCGAGTAGACGTTCGCGACGTACCGCAGGATGTCGTCATCCGTGAGGACGACGCCGAGCTTCGGCAGATTCTGCTTTCCCTTTTTGTCGTGGTAATCCGCCCTGCTGAACACGATCTCCCCCGAGTTCGGGTCAAGCTTGATGTCTGGGCCGATGATGACCCCCGCGTAGTTCAGGTCATAACCCTGCACCGTGTGTATCGAACCGACTTGGTCAACGGCGCCTGTCGAGGTGATCCAGTCCTTGTCCGTGCGATTCCACTGGAGCTCGACGCCGTCGAGTGCGATGTCGACGGCGTCGCGGTCTTTCTTGCTCTTCCACTCCCACGCGAATCCCGCCACGAGGCGCGAGAGGCCGAAACGGCGGTCCATCCTCCTGATGGCGGCATGCATCTCGCCGAGGTCAGCGAACAGGCGGAGGTCGTAGTCACCCAGGTCCGGAGGCGAACGCCGCTCACCACGGAGCACCGACCGCACGAACCCGACGTAGTCCGATCCAGCGGCAACTCGCATCTGGGTCGTGAGGGGATGGAATCGGTCGGTGTCGCGGGCGTCCCGAACAAGGGAACGCTGGGATGTCGCCGAGAGGTCCGCGGGTCGGACGCTCTGTTCAGGGTCGAGGAGCAGCACTCGATGAGTGCTCTGCGCAACGATCCAATCGAGCTGCGTGTGACGTGGGTCATCGTCACCGAGCAGCTTCCGGTTGATCTCCGAAAAGTCACGGTTCTGAACACCGGAGGACTGGTTGGAGCGTCGGCCGAGACGATGAGCTTCATCCACGACGAGCAGGTCCCAACGCGTGTCGGCTTTCCCGACGTCGAAGGGAGAGAGCACCATCTCCGGCGCGAGACCGGGGGTGCTCTGGAAGACCCGTTGGAGTGAGCGGCGCAGCGCCTGTTGCGGCACGACCAACCCGCTGCGGAAGCCTTTCCCGAGGATTGCCTGGTACTCGCTCGACAGGAACGTAGCGAAGAGTGACTCGCGCTCACCGTCAAAGTCCGTTCCGTCGATGATGTCTCTGAGGAGCTTGATGAGGTAGACCCCGAGTACAGTTTTTCCCGTACCCGGCTCGCCACGGACGACCACGGTCTCACTCACTCTGTTCTCGACGTCGTGGAAGAGGTCCTCCACCACACGCAGCACAACCCGAGTCTGATCCGCGTTGAGGGCCTTGAACGGAGAGAGTTTGAAGATCTCACTGTTCTCGAGGTCTTCGAGCGACTGCTCGAAGAGACCGTCCTCGCGAAGTTGCGCGAAGATCCTCCTGAAGGTCTCTTGGTATGAATTTCGGTCGTAGTACTGGGCGCCCACGATCCCAGCGTTGCTGTTGAGCAACTGGTACTTCTGATCCGCATTCAACCAAGCGATCAGTTGAGATTCGAGATCGAGGCAGACGGACTTGTTGAAGGTCTCGTCGATGATGAGGCGCACGCGCTGGAGCAGGCCACCGCGGGCGCGGAGGTGCTGCCGCATGCGCCCGCTGGTGTTCAGCGTCTCCCCGACGTACGCACGGCCGGCGTCCTCGTCGTCGATCACGTAGACCACTGGCCAGTTCACCGTTCGAGGCTCGATCTCCGCGAACGCGCCGAGCGAAGTTGCAGTGAAGTCGAGGACGGCGATCTCAGAGGCGGTCATGCTTCACGCTGCGCCCGCGGGCTGTCTCGACCGGGTACTTCTTTCTGGTGATCTCCAGTTTGTCGCGGACGATCTTTGTCGGCTCAAGCCCCAAACGATCCGCGAGTAGATGGCAGTACGTCAGGACGTCAGCGAGTTCGTCGCTGACTCGATGGGCGTCCGCGTCGCCTGACCACTGGTAGCACTCGAGGAGCTCCGCAGCTTCGATCGCGATGCTCTTCGCCAAGTTCTCCGGCGAGTGGAATTGAGCCCACTCGCGCTCCGCCACGAAACGCCGTAGTTCGTCTCGTAGCCGCTCATCCGCCATGCGGGCACGCTAGCAGTCAGATCGATCGGGACGGCTTCAACACAAGGACCGCTCTGGAAGGACCAGGAATCGGCACGGTGAGATGGCGCGACCGACACTGACGCCGACGAACAACTTTGGTCCGAGAAGCACAGCCGAGCTCTTCTGGCACCCCAGCAACAAGTCACCAGGCCAGGGGACGGTGTCAGCAAACCCGTCGATTCCGAACCGCATGCCCACCACGCGACTACTGACACGCCTTCAATCGCCCCCACAACGGGTACTCCCGCCCACTCTCCCCACCCACGAGGATGGTTCAACACCGCTCGTCCCGGGGACGACGAGCGGCACCGAGGACCAGGGACTCCCCGAGGGACAACACCATGACGATCGCCGGGGAATCGGCAGGTGTCGAAGCACGCCGCCAACGCAGCCACGCACAGGAGCTCCGCCGCCAGGCACACGACGCCGAACAACGAGCAGCCCGCTTCGAGATCGCCGAACGCACCGAGAGCGAGACCGCCCAACTCCTCGCCCCACTCGCCGGCATCGGCTACCACCTCCTCGCCGACCGCCGCTGGCCCGGCAGCCGCACTGCCCAGGTCGACATGGTCGTCGTCGGCCGCGCCGGCGTCTTCATCGTCGACACGAAGGCCTGGCGCGAGGTCGCGGTCCACGGCGACCGCATCACCCGCGGCCAGGAAGACGTCACCGACGACATCGCCCGCCTCGCCGACCTCGCGTACAGCACCGAGGCCGCCCTCGCGGACATCGGCCTCGCACCCGGCGAGGTCCACGCCGTCGCAGCACTCGCCGGCCAGAAGCGCATGCACGCGCGCGTCGCCTCCGTCGACGTCATCGGCACGCACGACCTCGTCGGCCACATCACGAAGCGCGGCGCCCGGCTCTCCGCATCACGCGTCGACGAGATCCTCGCCGCGATGCTCACCCGCTTCCCCGTGATCGGCGAGGACGCAGCGACACCGCCGCAGATCGTCGTCCCCGCAGCCGTCCTGCCCCGCGACCCCGCGCCGACGCCACCGTGCGCGACGACGATCGCCACGTTCAACGACGAGCTCACGGACCAGCTCCTCGACGGTGTCCTCGAGGCCCCCATCGAGGACTGGATGGCCTTCCTCGACCCCGCCCAGGCGAAGCTCGTCCGCCGCAGTTTCAACGGTCCGGCGCGCATCCGCGGTGCCGCCGGCACCGGCAAGACCGTCGTCGGCCTCCACCGCGCGGCCTACCTCGCACGCTCGACCGGCGGCCGCGTCCTCTTCACCACCTACATCCGCACCCTTCCCGCCGTCCTCGAGTCACTGCTCGAGCGGCTCGCCCCCGACGTGATGGGCCTTGTCGACTTCGTGGGCGTCCACGCGTTCGCCAGTCAGCTCCTGAAGGAACGCGGGGTCGTGTTCCGCATCGACGCCCTGGAGGCCCAGCGTGCGTTCGCCGACGCATGGAACCTGATCAGCGCCTCCAGTCCACTGCGCGCGGCGCGTTTCACGCGCCGCTACTGGGAAGAAGAGATCGCCCACGTCATCAAGGGCCGCGGGCTCACACGCTTCGACGAGTACGCCGATCTCGCCCGCGTGGGTCGGAGACACGCCCTCCCGGTGGAGGTGCGGCAGGCCGTCTGGGACCTGTACGAGCGCTACGCGGCGAATCTGCGGGAGCGAGGGGTGTGCGACTTCGAGGATGTTGTGCTCCTTGCTCGCGACGCCGTCCGGCAGATGCCGCTCGACCGGTACAGCGCGGTGATCGTGGACGAAGCGCAGGACCTCTCGTGTGCGATGGTCTCGCTGCTGCACGCGGTGATCGGCGATCGTCCGGACGGATTGACGCTGATCGGTGACGGCCAACAGACGATCTACCCCGGCGGCTACACCCTCGGTGAGGTGGGGGTCAACCTCGCGGGACGCGGCGTCGTCCTCGACGTGAACCATCGGAACACGGCCGAGATCCTCGACTTCGCGAAGCAGATGGTCGCGGACGACCAGTTCGTCGACATCGAAGGCGTCGATGGTGCCGGCGACACGGTGTCCGCGGTGACGCGCTCCGGTGAGGAACCCGGAGTCCACCACTTCACGAGTCGAGCCGACCACGATGCTGCCCTGCTCGCTCGGGTCGAAGAGGTCCTGCGGCTCATCGGGACCGGGCGCGGCGACATCGGCATCCTGACCGCCACCAATCCGCAGGCAGACAAGGTGCGGGCCGTCCTCGACGCAGCCGGGGTGCCATCGGTGTCGCTCAAGAACTACGCCGGCAAGCACACCGACCACGTGCGGGTCGGGACGATCAAGCGGGCGAAGGGCCTCGAGTTCAAGCAGGTACTCCTCCCCCACGTGGCGGCGAAGCTGCTGGCCGAGGCGCCCGACACCGAGTTCGTCGCGGCTCGTGAGCGCCGCGAGCTGGACGTCGGCATGACCCGCGCGCGCGCCGGCCTGTGGTTGGGCTCACTCGCAAATGTCTGATATTTCGTATAGGTTGCCGAAGCCTGTACCAATCAAGTCACGGGGGATTCCATGAGCAATGAGGCACTCGCAGCGTGGTTCGGGGTGGCGGTGACCCTCGCCATCTCCATCTGCAGCCTGCTGATCGCGCAGCGTGCTGACCGCGCAGCCAGAAGTGACCGGGACGAGCGAGAGGCGGCGCGCGTCAGCGCGTGGGTCTCGTTCGTCTTCTCAAACCTCGACCAGAGCGACAAGTCGCACTGGAAGAACGTCCTCGTCATCCGCAACGCTTCGGACGCCGTGATCCACGAGGTCGAAGCCACTGCGGTGATGAACGGCGAGAAGGAAGTGACGTTCTCCGCCAAGGTCTGCCCTCCGGGCCAGTCCTACGCCGAGTGGATCTACCCGACGAAGCGCGAGCACAAGGCGCGTGCCTGGTCGCTGCTCTCCGGTTGTTCCGAGCTGGAGCGAAACGACATGGGCATGAGACCCTTCACCGTCGTCGATCGATGGACTCTGGTCTCCATGTCCTTCACGGACGCGCTCGGCAAGCGGTGGAAGTACGTCGCAGGGCGAGGAGTCGTGGCTGCCTGAGCGGTCACCTCACCACACCATCCCGAGGCACTTCGCGCGCAGCAACGAGCGAGCAGCACCCGAAGACATGGGCACGGTCACCATGACGGCGCCTCAGCGCTCACAGGTTCGCAACGCGCCCGCTGAAGGAACGCGGGATCAGCTTCCGTGCACCCGCACGGGAGGCGCGACTCGCGTTCGACGACTCCTGGAACGCGATCCGCGCCTCCAGTCCGTTGCGGTCCTCGCGTTTCTCGCGCTCCTACTGGGAGGACGAGATCAAGCACGTCATCAAGGGCCGCGGTCTGACGCGCTTCGAGCAGTACGCCGATCTGTCGCGTGTCGGGGCGCAAGCACGCGCTGCCCGTCGAGACGCGGCAGGCGGTGTGGGACCGCTACGAGGCGTACTCGCGCGGGCTGCTTGAGCGGCGCGCACACGACTGGGAGGACATCGTCCTGCTCGCGCGCGATGCGATCGCGTCGGTGCCGTTCGAGCGGTACGACGCTGTGATCGTCGACGAGGCGCAGGACCTGTCGTGCGCGATGGTGGCGCTGACGGAGCGCTGCCACAACCGGAGACCGCGCAGCCGAGCTCGTCCGACAGGGCGCACGACACCGATCTGTCCTCACCGGCAGCGGACGGCCACCTCATGCTCCGACCGATATGTCAGTTGCTGCTAGGCTCTGTTCGTCGTCAACGATCGATCATGAGGGGAAGATCTACAGTGTCGCGGGGAACACTTCAGTACGACAGCACGGCGCTGCACTCGCTCTGGAGCGAGCTGCGGGCGGTGAAGTCCGAGTTCGACCATGCAGACAAGCACTCAGGCACGGCCGCTGACGCGGTCGGTCATGCGGCTCTCGCTGACCGGATCAGGTCATTCTCGAGCGGGTGGGACGGCATGCGTGATCAGTTGAGTGAAGCGATCGCGGGCCTGGCGGACACGGCCTCGAAGTTGGACGAGGCGTTCGACAAGTCCGAACGTGAACTCGCCAAGTCGATCGCGGGAGATGCGCAGTGAGCCCCGCGCAGCAAATCGAGGGCGATCCGTCGGCGGTGCGGGCAATGGCCGATCACTACCGCACGATCGCCGCCGACATCCGCAGCGCCTCCGACACGCTCTCGCGCATGGACACCGCTGGCACATCGAGTGACGCCATCGACGCGTTCGTGAAGAAGGCCGGGGACCTGGCGACGAAGCTCCGCAAGGCAGAGGGGCGCTACCAGGACACCGGAGATGCTCTCGTCGACTACGCTGCCGCACTCGAGACAGCGATCGACGACGCGGAGCGCGCTGCCGCGTCCAACGCCGCGACGGCGGACGAGTTGGAGTCGGCTGAACGCCTCGATCGGCACTACAGCGCGCTTGCGGAGCAAACAACGAGTCCTGACGACCTGCAACACTTCCAGGATCAGGCGACAGCGCAGCAGGAGCGCGCCGCCTCACTCCGAGCAGATGCTGCCCGAGCAACGGCTGCTCTCGAAGACGCACGTCGTGATCGCGACCGCGCAGCGGACATCGCGATCGCACGCATTGACGACGCGACCGAAGACGGCTTGCACGACAACGCCTGGAACGTCTTCCAGCACTGGATGAAGGAGAACGACGCCTGGCTGTCGAAGGTGAGCGACTACCTCGGATACATCGGTGCTGGCCTCGCGCTGGTCTCCCTGATCTTCCCGCCTCTCGCAATCGTCGCGGCAATCGCCGTGGGCGTGATGGCGCTCGGCGCTGCTGTCGATACAGCCCGCGCGGCCGCGGGAACCGGTTCGTGGACGAACGCAGTGCTCTCGATCGCAGGTTGCTTCACCTTCGGTGCGGGATCCGCAGCCGCGAAGGCGATGTCGGCGGAGGCCAAGGGTGTGCTGTCGACCCGGGGCTTCGAACTGGCAGCCAACAGCAACCGCCCACGCGCGATGATGGCTGCCGTGCGTCGGACGTTCGCCCGCTCGCGGCCGAAGCTCGGCGACAGATCGCTGATCCGCGCGTTCGGTGATCCCGACATCGCACAGGTCATGAACTACACGGCGCGGTCCGTTCCCGGGCAGGTCGTCGGTGACGCTGTCCGACTCAACCAACTCGCAGGGAGAGCTCGTGCGTGGAGCGCGTTCAACTTCACCTTCGGCATGACATCGACCTCCGCGGGTGCGTTGGGACTCACGGATACCCTCGACTGGCGTTGGAGCCCGAGGTTGGGTACAGCGTGGTGAGCGATGACTCGACGATGAGCCGTTCGGATCACATGTGGCATCCTGTCAGCATCCTCGTTCGCGTGGCCGTTGCGCTGCCAGCGTTCGTCGTCCTGGCGACTGGGATCTACTTGCTCACCGTGCTCCCGGAACGAATCAACGCCGACGACATGTGGCAGCAGCATTCCGGGTGGCCCGATCCCGTACCACCGGCATGGCCCTACTGGGTGGTGACGCTCGTCGCGCTCGTCGGACTCATCGGCAGCCTCGTGTGGAACGATCGGAGCATCCTCCGCGGAACTCCGGTTGTCGGGATCGCGCTGGCATTCGGCGCCTTCGTGACGTCAGTGTTCGGAACACGGTTCCCAGGAGTCGAAGCTTGGCCACACTCGTTGCTCTGGTGTGGAATCGCACTCGCCATCTTTTCGGTGGTGGCTTTCGTCGCGAGCGCTGTGGTGAACCGCAGCGCCACGAATGGGTTTGCGGCGGCGAAGTGACGCGCACTCCTGAGCGGTACAGCATCGCGGTACCCGCCGGATGGGTTCGCCTTGCAGGGCGTACGGACCCTACGATCGCCGCCGAAACCGCAGTCAATGAAGTGCTCAGTGCCGGCGCCCCGGACGGAGGTTGGACGACCGAAGTCGGTTCGCAGCTCAGGGAGACGCTGCAGGCAGACACCTTGGGACTCGTCCTTGATTCGTACGTTCCAGCGGGCGGGATTCCCGGCACGGACATCTCCTGCAGCGTTGTCGTCGCAGCCGTCGAGGTCGACTCCGCCCCGAGCGGAGATCTGGATGAATTGCTCCTCGCGCAACTCGCCAAGCATCGAGGACAGATGCTCCAGGTGGCTGGTGCTCCCGCAGTCCGCTGGTGGGAGCACGAGCCAGCTGCTCCCGATTCCCTCCCGCAGCATGCCCGAAGCATCGGAGCACGAGTGGTCCTGACGAGGATTCCGCAGCGTTCGGACTTGTTGCTCATGCTGCGTCTCACCGTTGCCAGCGCGGCCAAAGCGCCCGAACACGAGGATGACATCGCTGGCGAGCAGATGGTCGTCGAAGCGCTCGGTGTCCTCTTCGACGCGATGTGCGCCTCAGTGCAGTGGCGCACGAACGACGGCGCGCACCTGGTCGTCGAACCGGATGGGACGATGTCGAGATGAACGGCGACCTCTCCTTCCAGCACGACCCGGACGCGTGGACGTTCATCCCGCGCGTCTGGCCGAACGACGAGTTCGGTCGGAGCGCTGCTCGATGGGCGAAGGCGGCCGCTCGTACCATCGAGAATCGTTCGCCGCGAACGACACGAGAGCACCGCGCTTGGCTGCGCGCCGCTCTGGAACGCTTTGCGACGATGCCGAACCCCGGAGAAGCAGCGCTCTACCTGTTCCTTCGTCAGGTCGGCGGTCCGTTCTTGACGCTGCAGGTCTTGCCGATCGAGGCAAGCAGCGATGCTCAACAGGCGGTGGCCGATCTACTGCGACTCGGAGATGCTGCCGGCTTGCGCCAGCCCGACGAGGTGCGCCCCCACACGGCCAAGGGCCTCGGCGTCGGCAGCCGGGGGACGTTCTCGACCGACGACGGCGAGGGCGGCGAACAGGTTGCCGTGGTGTGGGTCTTCCAATCGGGCGGGACGGACGTCCGGATCTCGACCGTCGCGAACTACCCGCAGAACCTCGCCGTCGTGGAACCCGAGATCGATGCGTTCATCGACGGCATCACCGTCATCGGCTGAGGATCCCCGCATCATCGAAGCCGACCCGTGCGGCTGCGATGATCGCTGCTCGGTGGTCCTCGGGAGCAGGTAACCAGCGACAGCGGCCCTCCCGAGCAGAACGCCGTGATCGCGGCGACCCCCGCCGGGAACGGCAACCTGGTCGGCGTCGTGCACTGAGCGAGGAATCGGGCAGGCTTTCAGCATGACTCGCCGAGATCCAGCCAGCCCCGCGTTCGGCGCGACCTCCTTGCCGACAGCTGGTCTTCCGCATGACCCGACGATGAACGGCGTGAATCGTCACGATCCGATCTGGAACAACGCGACCGATCACGCCGGCCAGTACGGGTACTTCGACAAGAACACTGAGTCGCTCGACAACATCGCCCGCGCGACCACCGGGACGCTCAGCGACCGGTGAGCACACGCACCGCGACAGCGATCCTGGCCTTGGTGAGTACTTCGGTGCTGCTGGCTGGATGTGCGCAACAACCGAAAGGGAGCGAGATGGACGCCGAGCAGGCACGAGACGGCATGGTCAGCTTGGTCGAGCAGTCGGCGTGCGGCGCTGGCGACATCGCCGACTACGAATGAGCGAAGGTCAACGCCACCGCTGAACAGCGAGAGACATGGAACTAGCCGGCATCGCTCCTCCCGACCATCACGCTGTCCTCACTTCACCACGTCAACACGAACCGCCCCCGAGTCCCCCTAGCCTCGAGCCGCTCATGCGCCTCCGCAGCCCGAGAGGCCGGCAGCACCTCCGCCACCCGCGGCGTCACCGTCCCGCTCTCCACCGCGTGCCGCAGCTGCTCGAGCTTGTCGAACGACCGGTACTCCGAGAACACCATGACCTGTTCGAATCGGATGCCGCGAGCACCATTCCCGCCCCACCCCCGCACGTCGAGGAACACTCCCCCGTCCCGCACGGCGTCCACCACCGCGTCCCGCTGCACCGCGGCATCGGCGAGCGCATCGACCCCGTCCGGCATGAGCGCTCGCACCGCACCAGCGAACCCGTCCCCGCGCGCCACGATGTGCGTCGGCCCGAGCGAGCGTACAAGCGCCTCGTCCGCCGGCGCGGCGTCCGCGATGACGGTGAGCCCAGCAGCGACGGCGAGCTGCACGACGTAGTTACCGAGCAACCCGGCAGCCCCGGTCACGGCGAGCGTCTGCCCGGGAGCGAGCCCCGCCCTCGAGATGATCTGCAACGCCGTCAAGCCGTTCATCGGCACGGTGGACGCGAGCGGGAGCGACATCCCCCGAGGGATCCCCGTGAACGACCCGACCGGCGCGACGAGCTCCTCGACGTACGCACCACCGTGGGCGGTGAGCGGCAGCGCGATCGCCATGACCTCGTCGCCGACCTCCCACCCGGAGACGTCGGGCCCGACCTCGTCGATGACCCCGGCCGCGTCCATCCCCGGCACGTAGGGCGGTGACGCCTCGGACGAGTCCCGCTCCCCGGCGCGGACGCCAGTGTCAGTGGGGTTCACGGCGAACGCCTGCACCCGGATGCGCACCGACCCTGCGCCGGCGTGCGGCTCCGGGACCTCGTGGACGGCGAGGGCCTGGGGCCCTCCGAACTGTTCGACTCCGACGACCTTCACCCGTCCGGTCTACCGGACGTCGTCCATCCGCACTCAGCGAGCGGACCGGCGACGAGGATCGGGACGCACCAGCCGTCCGACGGGAGGCACGGATCACCGCCGACCCGCGCCTCCCCGGCGGCGTTCGTCAGGGCGCCGCCTACGGGATGCAGTCGCTCTCGACGATGAGCTGGTTGTCAGCCCTGATCCACGAGATAGTGGCGTCGGCGGGGTGGACGCTGAGCTCGAGGACGCCGTTTCGCTCGAAGAAGCTGGCGTGATCGCCCCTCGCCTTCCACGCCGTTCGCAAGCGCTCCGCGGTGCTCGAACGGTCGACCTGCTCCCCGAGCCGGATGCGCTCGTGGAAGGCCCGACAGGTATTGCCCGCGGCCGTCGTGCCGCTCGTGGACCAGGTGGTCGTCCGCGCCGTGCTCGGCGCCACTTCGAGCAAGCGCAGCGCATCGTCGACGCACTCCTGCATCTTCTGACCCACTTCCTCGGCCGATCCGGGCCCGAATCCGGCGTCGATGTCGTCGAGCTCGTCCAGCCGCTGCTGTTCCTGGTACGCGTCCGCGTCACGCGCGGCTAGCGGCAGGACGCCGAACGCCGGCACGACGACGAGCAGCACGACGACGACGAACCCGACGCCCGCCACCACCGTCGCTCCCGATGCGGCCACCTCGAGGACTCGATCACGGAGCGCTCGGATCCCGGCGATGAGCGCCGGGATGGTGGCGAGCAGGCCGATGACGATCGCCGTGATCTGTGGCCCGGCGGCCGCTCCGCCGTCATTCGTGGAACCCCAGGAAGAGTTGATCGTCACCGGTACTCGTCCGGGTCGCCCAGGACGCAGCGCGAGTCGACGTTGACGTGCGCGCGGACCTTGGTGGCCGTCATCGAAGCACGGGGCTTGCCGTTGGCTCGCGCCACCACGGCGTAGACCTGACCGGTTGCTGTGTCCATCTCCGTCTGGGTCTTCGACAACTCGTAGCCCTCGCGCTCCCAGTGCTGACCTGCCTGTGCCACGAGCGTCCGGGGATCGTCCGGCGCGTCCACCTCGACGTAGTAGCCGAACTGCACGGCCCGTTCCCCGTCGATCCGACAGTCGTACGCGGCTGCCCTCGGCACCCCTTGCGGCCACTTGTCCGGAGCCAACGCGAGCGTGGATCGGAGTTCCACGATCGCTCCTGCCTGTGCCTCTTCGATCGTCATTGCTCGTCCCGCTCCTGCCGTGCTGCACCCCGCGAGCACGAGGGTGGTCGCGCCGGCGAGCGCCACGAGGGCTCGGCTCGGGCTGCTCACAACACCCACGTCATTCGTCGTAGTCGTCCGGCGAGCCCTCGGCGCACTGGGAGTCGACGTAGAGGCTGATGCCACGCTGACTGAACTGGAACGATCCCCAAGGCTTCCCGTCTGCACGCGCGGTTGCCGAATAGGCGACTCCGTACTTCCCGAAGTCTTCGTGCGAGGGTCGGACGTCGAGCCCCTTCCTCCTCCAGAACTCCTCGAACGAAGTAGCGAGTTCCTTCGGATCGGTCTTCTGGTCGATCATCACGAGGTACTGGAACCGGACTCCGTCCTCCCCGTCGGAGCACCGCGTGGCGACTGGATCCGGAACCCCGGGCCATGCGAGCGGCTCGTGGTCCATCGTCTCTCGCAGGAACGCCACGGCATTCTGCTTCGCCTCATCTGGTTGCATCTCGTCTCCCCCGTTCGAAGCACAGGCCGTCGCCGTCGTGAGCAGGCCGACCACGGCGACGAACCCGAGGAACGAACTGGACAAGCGGTTCACGGCATCGACGCAGAGTCCAAGGCGCGCTGCACGCCGTCGAGCGCACTGTACGAGACCCGCAGATCAGCCATCGTCTCCCCCTCACCGTCGTCGCGCCCTCCGCGACGCCCCCTACCGGCAACATATCACACCCGTTGTCGAACGCAACCAGCCTGCCGACAACCGGAGGCAGGACCCGGCCGACCCGCGCCTCCCGTCCGACGCACCATCCTCCGATCGGAGGATGCCGGACGACCGGACCCGCCGATCCCCCGCGCCCCGCCGAGGGCCACGCTGGACCCATGCCCGAATCCCCCGCCATCGAGGTCCACCACCTCACGAAGCAGTACGCCACCGGCAAGCGCGCGGTGGCCGACGTGTCGTTCGACATCCCCCGCGGCGAGACCTTCGCCCTGCTCGGCCCGAACGGTGCCGGCAAGACCACGACGGTCGAGATCCTCGAGGGCTACCGCACCCGCACGGGCGGCGAGGTCCGGGTGCTCGGCCACGATCCGGCCCGCACGAGCCGCAGTCACAACGCACGCATCGGCATCGTCCTGCAGACCAGCGCCGAGTCGCCGAACGTCACCGTCGCCGAGCAGCTCCGGCACTTCACGACGTTCTACCCGCGCCACCGCAGCGTCGAGGAACTCCTCGAGAAGACGGGGCTCCAGTCGCAGCGCAACACCCGCATCAGCCGTCTGAGCGGTGGTCAGCGGCGCCGCGTCGACGTCGCCCTCGGGATCATCGGGCGCCCCGAGGTCCTGTTCCTCGACGAGCCGACCACGGGCTTCGACCCCGAGGCCCGCCGGCAGTTCTGGGACCTCATCGACGAGGTGAAGCGCGAGGGCACGACGATCCTCCTCACCACGCACTACCTCGACGAGGCCGCGCACCTCGCGGACCGCGCGGCGGTGATCGCGGACGGGACCCTGCTCGACATCGCCCCGATCGACGAGATCGGCGGCGCCGAGGCCCGGACGCCCCGAGTGCGCTGGCGCGACGACGCGGGCCAGGGGCACGACGAACGCACCATCGACCCGGCAGGTCTGGTCAGGAGCACGACATCGCCCATGCACGACCTGGAAGTCATCCGCCCGTCCCTCGAGGACGTCTACCTCGGAATGGTCGGCCACAGATGAGCACCGCGACGACAGCCAACACGACCGACAAGGCCAACACGATGACCGCAACGAACCCCGTCAGCATCGGCGCCGCCCGCATCGGCTACGAGCTCCGCTCGTACTTCCGCGCGCCCGACGCCGTCTTCTTCACCTTCCTCTTCCCGATCGTCATGCTCGCGCTGTTCTCCGTGGCGTTCAGCAGCGCGCCCGACATCCAGGCCGGTCCGAACGTCAGCGTGGACTACGCCACGTACTACCTGCCGGGCCTCGTCGCGACGGGCATCCTGCTCTCGGGCACCCAGTCCCTCGGCGTCGACATCGCCGGTGAGCGGAGCGACGGCACGCTGAAGCGCCTGGGCGGCACCCCGCTGCCGGTGGTGAGCTACTTCATCGGCAAGATCGGCATGGTGCTGGTCACCACGATCGTGCAGACGGCCCTGCTGCTGGCGATCGCGAGCCTGGTGTTCGGCGTGGACCTCCCCACCGACGGCGGTGCATGGGCACGCTTCGCCGGCATCATGCTCCTCGGCGTCGCGACGAGCTGCGTGCTCGGCATCGCGATCTCGGCGCTCCCCCGCGAGGGCCGACGTGCCACCGCGACGATCGTCCCCGTGGTGCTCGTCCTGCAGTTCATCTCCGGCGTGTACCTGCCCTTCACCCAGCTCCCCGACTGGCTCCAGAACGTCGCGTCCGTCTTCCCCCTGCGGTGGATGGCGTCCGGCATGCGGTCGGTCTTCCTGCCCGACGCGTTCGCGTCGGCCGAGCCGGGAGGCGCGTGGCACCTCGGCCTCGGAGCCCTCGTCCTGGCAGCATGGCTGGTCGTGGGCGCGGTGGCCTGCCTGCTGACATTCCGGTGGAACCGCAAGGACGCGTGATGTCCCCTGTGGAGAACTCCCGAGGAGCCGCCGGAGGGTGGGATGCTGGGGCGATGGACCGCATCACCGCGCACCGGAACTGGGGGCTCCACGTGGCGTTCGGCGTCACGGTCGCCCTCGTCGCGGTGATCGCCGTGCTCGGGTGGTCGCCGTGGTCCGTCCGGTGGCCGGCGTTCGCGATGCTCGGCGTGCTGGCGGTCGCGTACTGGGCGTTCGGGTGGCGCGGCTACGAGGACCGCCGTGCGGCCGCCGGCTTCGTCCCGCTGCTGGTCCTCGCGGCGCTGGTCCTGCCCGCAGTCGTGCCGAGCACCGCGTTCATCCAGTGCATCCTCTTCCCGGTGGCGTGGTGCCAGCTCGACCGCGTCCGCACCTCGGTGGCGGTGTCCGTGGCGATCGGCGTCGCCGCGGGCATCGGCCTGCAGATCGCCAGCGGTCCGAGCGGCCTCGTGAGCACGGTCCTCATCGAAGGGGTGAGCATCGCGGGTGCCTGCGCGCTCGGCCTCTGGATCACGCGCATCGCCGAGCTCTCCGACGAACGACGCCGACTCATCGACGAGCTCCGCGCGACGCAGGACTCCCTGGCCGAGGCGAACCGCGCCGCGGGCGTGACGAGCGAACGCGAACGCCTCGCCCGCGAGATCCACGACACCGTCGCGCAGAACCTCGCCGGCATCGTCATGCTCACCGAACGCGCCCGTGGCGACCTCGCCGCCGACCGCGTCGGCCGGCTCGACGAACGCCTCACCGTCCTCGAGGAGTCGGCACGCGCCGCCCTCGAAGAGTCCCGTACCCTCGTCGCGGCCGGTGCCGCCGGGGTCGCTGGCGACGGGCTCGGAGCCGCCCTGCACCGACTCGGCGAACGCTTCACGCGCGAGACCGGCGTCCCGGTCACCGTCGACGCGGCGGACTGCGCCCTCGACCGCGATGCGCAGGTGGTGCTGCTCCGCACCGCCCAGGAGGCATTGGCCAACGTCCGCGCGCACGCCCACGCAGCCTCGGCGCGGATCGCACTGCACGTGGCCGCCGACCGGGTCGGCCTGCGGATCACCGACGACGGCGCGGGCTTCGACGCCTCCCGCCCGACGGCCGGGCACGGACTCCGCGGGCTGCGCGAACGGCTCGCCCTCGCCGGCGGTACCTGCACGATCGCCAGCGCGGTCGGACGCGGCACCGTCGTCGAGGTGACGCTGCCCAGCGCGGCCGAACCGCGCTCTCGGGCGGTCCCCCAGCCCGTGTCCGAGGTGACCCGGTGATCCGCGTCGTCGTCGCCGATGACCACCCGATCGTGCGCGCCGGCATCGTCGCGCTGCTGCAGGACGCCGACGACGTCGAGGTGGTCGGGCAGGCGAGCGACGGCGAGGCCGCCGTGGCGGTCACGCTGGCCGAACGACCGGACGTCGTCCTGATGGACCTGCGGATGCCGGGGCTGAACGGCGACGACGCGACCGCCCGGATCCTCGCCCGGGCGCCGGACGTCCGGGTGCTCATCCTCACGACGTACGAGTCCGACGACCAGATCCTCGCCGCGATCGAAGCAGGGGCCGCCGGCTACCTGCTGAAGGCGGCGCCGCAGTCGGAGATCCTCGCGGGCCTCCGCGCCACGGCCCGCGGTGAGACGGCACTCGCCCCCTCGGCCGCGGCCGCCCTGGTGCGCCGCACGACGGGCAAGCCCGCTCCCGGTCCGTCCCTGTCGCCGCGCGAGCTCGAGGTCCTGCAGCTCGTCGCGCAGGGCAATTCGAACCCGGCGATCGGCCGCACCCTCTTCCTCAGCGAGACCACCGTGAAGACGCACCTCGGGCACGTGTTCGAGAAGCTCGGCGTCAACGACCGCACGCGCGCCGTGACCCGGGCGATGGAGCTCGGCCTCCTCCGCTGACTCCGCCCCTGCTCCTCCCCCACCTCCTCCAGCGGGGCTGACGCGTGCACTCCGACGGGGTCCGCCCTTCGTGCTGCACGAGTGACCGTTCTGGTTCGCGATCGCCGACGATCGCGAACCAGAACGGTCAACTCCCGCAGAACAATCCGGTGCACACCACGCTGCCCGTCCCGGACGACGACCCCCGCTATCTGGCAGGCCACCACGGCTCCTGCACGAGCCCGACCAGAATCCGGCTGGCGCGCTCGGATCCGGTTCGCTCTGGCGGCGAACGTACATCGCCTGGAAACGCAGAAAACCCCTGACCAGTACTGGTCAGGGGTTCCCTGGTGTTACCAACGTTGAGTCCGGCGGCGTCCTACTCTCCCACAAGGTCCCCCTT